>JANNES010000014.1:0-30024 GCA_031378845.1 Rhodobacterales bacterium | reverse complement strand
GCCGAAATCCGGATCCGTGTCGCCCTCAAGAACCGCTTCTCGGCCCTCGGCACCGCCGAGATCGTTCGCGTGGCCTGAACCCAACGGGAAAAAGGGGAAGGCCCCCCTCAGGTGGGAGTTGCGCAAAACGCGCATTGCAAAATCAATCATAACCTTCTGAATTCACCGCACTATGCCACTGGCCCCGATGGTCCCCCGCTTTTTTCCCTGTTGGTCAGGAGTTTGACCTCGAAACCGCTTGGCGCAGGGCTGCGACCGCCGCCATGCAACCGGAGCGACAGGGCTCTTCACGGCTCTGTGATCCCATGGTTTCGCGTGCCCATCCCGAAAGACTTGCACAAAACAGATCAGCCCATAAGGTATGGCAAACGCGAATTTGGGGGTATGCTGTGCAGGTGAAGTCGGTTGTTTCGGCGGTTGCCGTCGTGTTTTTGGTTGGTCTGGCCCAAAGTGCCGTTGCGGCACCTTGTTCGGATACCGGTGGTGGCTATGAAAACTGGAAGCCACAAATGAAATCCGAAGCGGCTGGCGCTGGTGTCGGCGAGCGCGGCCTTTCGGCATTGATGGGCACCAGTTATTCCAAGTCGACGATTTCCGCGGATCGAAATCAGAAAAGCTTCAAATACTCGTTTGACAAATTCATGGAGGTGCGCGGCGCGAGCACGATCATCAAGCAAGGTCGCGCGCGCAAGTCCAAGAATCCCGATTACTATGCCGGTCTTGAGGCTGCTTATGGCGTCCCGGCGGGTGTCATCATCGCCATTCACGGCATGGAGACCGCATTTGGCGGCTTTATGGGGGACAGCAATGTTGTCTCGGCCATTGCAACCTTGGCCTACGATTGTCGGCGGAGCGCGTTCTTTACGCCGCATCTGATCGCGGCGCTTAAACTCGTAGATCAAGGCACGATCAGCGCGAATTCGATTGGCGCCAAGCATGGCGAACTGGGCCACACGCAATTCCTGCCCGGCAATGCACTGCGCTACGGCGTCGATGGCAATGGCGATGGCCGGGTCGATCTGAATACCGCCGCCGATGCCCTTGCCTCCACGGCCAACTATCTGCGGCAAAAGGGCTGGAAGCCCGGCAAGGGCTATCAGGAAGGCGAGCCCAACTTTGCCGTGATCAAAGAGTGGAATGCGGCGAAAGTCTACCAGCAAGCAATCGCCGTCATGGGCGCGCGGATCGACGGCTGATCGGACCAATTCGTTTAACCAACTGGAGCGACTGCAGCCAGAATCGGTCGCATGTCATCCCACGGGCGGGTCAAACCGGTTTGGTCAGATCGTGACGAACCGGTTTGGATAGACCGCCCGCTCACAGGGCGTGATGTGCTGGGCGAGGTGGCGGTCGCCAGCCGCAGTGCCGCTTTGGGCAGCCCTTTGGTTTCAACCGGCCCGGGCTCAAACCACCGCCTGTCGCCCAACCCGCCACATGCCGGCGCGGTCAGTCGGACCCCGCACTAAACGTCATCCATGCGATCCGCGATGGCCATTTCTGCGCGCAGTGTCGGTCCATCGTTGGCACGGGCGAGGTCTACAACCTGATTGATCAGCGCAGGGGTTTGCGCTGTTGTTACCGCATTCAGCGACCACCTGCAGCGGCCAGAGGCTGAATTCGTGTCGGTCGATCCCCAGAAGGGATTAAAGCAGTTTGCAGTCAATCTGGGTCAGATTGAATGCAAGCCAAGTCAGGCGGATATCGGGTATGTTGCGTTCAGCCTTTGATCTGGCGCACCAGATCAAAGGCAAAACGCTTTGAACCGCCACGCCAAACGCGGTGCGTTCGTTGCTGTCAAAGGATCGCAAAGGACCGGCTCTGGCGGCCCACAATCCATACGGGCCCCACGCTTTTTCAGCCCTGCCGTGACGAAGCCGTTGGCAGTTGTCAGAAGTGGGACTTCGCGGTCTGACATCTTTCGCAATCAGGCTTGGGTGGAAAACCGGGCCCCTGATCTGGTCTTTTCGATGCTGCGGCGCGGGGTGTCAACAAGCCGCAAGGGCAATCCAGGGCGCCGCCCGACTTGGTCGCGCAACCTTGGTGCATGCCAAAGCCATGGCTGATCTCATCGCCCCGACCGATGCGCCAAGAGACCAGCTTGCGGACACGATCCCCGGCCAGCGGCTCAGACAACTGGCGCAACGCATGCGCACCGATTTCTTGCTTGATTACCTTAAGGCCGACCCACAGCGCGTCGGACGATGCCAGGCCACCACCGGCGGCGAGTTTGGGATGCGCATCAACGCCATCGCCGCAGGTGATGCACGTGGCAACCGGAACATTGGTTTCGACAGGATGGACCTTGGCGATACCTTGTCAACGTTCGACAACCCTTCACGTCGCCTCGACGTCACAGACCCGGTCGCATGGACCTTTCGCGGTCGCGGTGGCAATGCCGGCGTCGCCCGCGAAAGGTTCGCGCACTGATCCCCGGCGCGCTGACGGGCACAATGATGCAAGACCTGGCGACGGCCGCTGCGGATTACTGCAAGCTGGACCCGCCTGACACCGACGTGAGCCTCGGGCTGAACACAGCCGCCATCAACGTCGCGCGCGACGGCGCCAAGGCTGTCACCGTGACCTGCGTCGGTCCCGACAGACCCGTACCGGTCGAAGCTGCGCCGGATCAAGCCTACTTTCGCCGACCGCCATTGGAAAAACATAAGCTCTGGTCGCGCGAAATTCCTCTTGCGCGATGCCATTGCCTCGCCTAGGAAACGTCGCAGTGGCCCGTTCGTCTATCGGTTAGGACACCAGGTTTTCAACCTGGTAAGAGGGGTTCGACTCCCCTACGGGCTGCCACACATCGCTGTAAGCTATTGATTTTGATGCGAAATTTATAAGCGCCAAAATCCCACTAAAGAACTACTACAGCGAAAAATCAGCCCCTTTAGACCTGCCGAAGCGCCGGAACCAATCACGCTTTCGCGAACCGCGCAACCGTCGCCTAGACTTTGACAAGCGTTGCGATGCGCGCTTCGGGCCAGTTGTAAGTGGCTTGACTGAAAGCGCGACGCTTCTTCGACGGATCTATACGAAGTTCTTCGATCTTGTAGGGGCCTTCAAGCGCCAGTTCCTTGAACTTCTTCGACCAACGATAGAAGCCGCCGCCATATTGTTCGTCGCCGTCTTGCGTGTAGTAAGACGTTTCGGGAACGTAGGTTTGATGCCCGGCAAGTTTTCCAAGCCAAAATTCGTTGCTTGCGGGGTCATACATCCACATTCCGTTGCTTCCGTTGAAGCCGTGAACCCATTTTTCGAAGGGTCGTGCGGAATATTCTTCAACGAACCAATCGCCCTTGTAGCGACTGCGACCGTCTTTCCAGACAGAAGGCCGAAGGAACGGTATCCAAATTTGGGCGATAACGGCGCGGGCATACGAAAACGACCGCCGTTCGATTTCGTCGGGTCCGATTGAAGTATGTTGCAGTTCGAACGCGATTTTCTGCCCCTTTGGCGACCAAACCATAACGTCGGCGCGACGGTCGCCGGGCATGGTGTCCACAACGAACTCAACTTCGACCCTTAGCCCGCGCGACTTCGCAGCGTTCGCGACCAAGGTTTTTGCTTCCATATGGTCGCGGGTTTCGCCCGTCGCCCATGAACAGGTCGTTGGCGGCTTGTGCGCGAAGTGGTGAACAACCTTTCGGCCTTTTCTTAGAATGACCGCCCGGCGGCATTGTGGGCAAATGTAGTCAGGCCCCTTTTCGGCGGTAAATGCGTCTATCCGCGTTCCTTCAACTTCGGCCATAAGCATGTTCGAACACCACATTTGGTTAGCGTTCGATCTTACACGACAACTTCGATGAAAAAAGACCCCCGAAACCTTGCGGCAACGGGGGTCAGGTAGCTTCCTCAGTGGCCCTGACGAAGATCGTTAGAAAGCGGCTGCGGGGATGCCCACAAGGGGCGCGTCGGGGTCGATACCCGCAGCGGTGCAGGCTTGGCGCATGGTGGCCCCTGCGGCGACCCGCAGCACGGCAACAGCGGGGAAATCGGGCCGTCCTGCACCTGCAAGCCAAGCGGCGTGCTGCGCCCTGTCTGCAAGCCTTGGCTGGCCTTCCGGCGTGGCCGATGTGGGCATATAGCCCGGCGCAAGCGAAGGCCCGCAATGCGCAGGACACATGCCTGACGAAAGAATATGAGTTGAACTTTGGAAACCAAAAACGCAAAGGCGACCGGCAAGGGTTACCTTCGCAAAGCCGCGTGCACGCCCGCCGTCAGCAAGATCACACCTGCGCCTGATCCCAAGCGTCTGGCGCATTGGCGAAAAGCCTGGCTTGGGCGCGTCCGGCATGTTTGGACGCATAAAGTGCGGTATCCGCATCGGCCAGCATCTGCTCTGCCAGCGGCGCGTCATAAATGGTGGAGCGGGTGATGCCGATGCTGGCCGAAACCTTGCAGGTGGCGCCTTCAAACTCCGTCGGTTCCGTAATCCGCTCGATAATGCGTTTCGCGATCCGGTAAAGCCCGCGCGTGTCGACAAGTCCCGGCATGATCACCACAAACTCGTCCCCGCCAACCCGTGCGGCAGTGTCCGATGTCCTGATCTCTGCCTCAAGGATTTGCGCGACGACCTTGAGGACATGATCGCCCGCCGCATGCCCCAGCGTATCATTCACCGCCTTGAAGTAGTCGAGGTCCATATGCATCAAACTGAATTTTGCGCCGGCTTCGCAAAGGGCGGCCAAAGTCATGTCGGCTGCACGCCGGTTGCGCAAGCCGGTCAGCATGTCGGTCATCGCCTGTTCTTCGGCCACGACCTTTGCGCCCTGCAGTCGCACATTCAATTGCCGCAGCTCGGTCGTCACCGCTGACTTTGCCTCCACCACATACATCAGCTCAACCGTAAGGTCCGTGGCCGCAAAGTCGGCATCGGTCAAACCGTGACGGCGCGTGCCTTCGATCACGTCGATGCCGAAAGACAGATTCAACAGCAGACCACCATCGGCCATCTGCACCGCCAGCCCGCGCAAGACGTCATCGGGACTGCCGACCTTGTGCAACTGCAGACGTTGACCGCGCCGTTGCGTGAGGTCTGCCATTGTCATGATGCCACCGGGGCGGCGAAAGCATACAACTGCAAACACATCCATCCCGATGAGCGAGTTACGCCCGAGAACCTTTCCCAAGGTGGGGCCATGGCTGATGATCACGCCCTCGGAGTTGATCGCAAGATGCATCGGCATCAGGCGTTCCATCTCTGGGGGGTTGACCATCAAGGGCAGATCCATCGCAGCGCCATCCATCATCAAGCACCCGGCGCTGCAAGATCAAACTGTCGCGCAATTGCGTAGTTTGCATCGAGCAAATGAATGAGAATCGTCTCGCCATCCTCGCGCAGGCCCGCATACTCCAAGACCACGAGCGCACCATAATCATCCGCCATCGCCCGCAGCAATCCCATCAGAACATGTGCGGCACCGGGCATCGCGGAGCGGCACGTCAGCCGATAGACCTGCGGTCCAGCCTCATCGAGTTCCAGCTCCGGCAAGTCCAGCTCCGGAACCGCCATGCGCCCGCGTCCGCGCAACTCTTCCAGAGAACAAAGAAAATCGACGAATGTGACCCCGCCAAAGCGCATCAGACGTCGCACGGAACCCGCGCTGGGCCCGGACACAAGTGCGGTCCCCAGATCTTCGAGCAAGGTGTCGGTCGGCCGGTCCAGAATCCGCCCCGCAGCATCGATCACAGACGCGGTCTGGGCACGGCTATAGACCAACATCGGCTCAAAACTGTCAAATCCAAGCCCGGCCTCCTGCACCACTTGTCGCCAAACCGCTGCACCGTAAGTATCGCGCAAAAAGCTTTGGATCGCTCGATTGATCAGACCGTGAGTAACCAAAGACATTGCACACCCCTGCCAAAGCTTCTTGCCTTGACTATTGCAAGGATCCGGCGATCCTAAGGACCAACCGCTTAACAATCTGCAAATGCGCTGGGCCCTGAACACAAAATGTGCCGGACGCTGCGGCGTCTCTTGCCGGTTCACGACGGGGGCAAGGAGGGCCCCAGTCATTCGCTTAAAAGTCGGTCGGCGCGCCACCTTCTTGTTTGCGGCGGGCAACAAAGCGGCGCAGCTCTTCTTGGTGGTCGCCGTTCATTGCAGGCGGTTCGAACTCGGCCAGGATTTGCTTGTAGATCCCGTGGGCCCGTTCCGGCGTCCAGACCGAACCATGGACCTCCCACGCCTCATAGTTGCGCCAGTCGCTTACGATGGGGGCGTAGAACGCGGTCTGATAGCGGTCTTGCGTGTGCTGGACGCCAAAATAGTGGCCGTTCGGACCGACCTCCTTGATGGCGTCAAAGGCCAGATCCTCCTCGGTCGTCGCCGTGATCGCGTCTTCGAAATAGCGCTGGATCATCTGCAGCACTTCGCAATCCATAATGAACTTTTCGGGCGAGGCAATAAGCCCGCCCTCAAGCCAGCCCGCCGCATGATAGACGAGGTTGGTCTGGCTTTGCACCGCTGACCACAAGGAATTCGACGTCTCCCACATCGCCTGGCCGTCCGGCACGTTGGCTGCACAAACCCCCGAGGCCCGCATCGGTACCCCGTAAAACCGCACCAATTGCCCGGTCATCTGGGTCGCGCGCATGTATTCCGGCGTGCCAAAGGCGGGCGCACCCGACTTCATGTCAACATTCGACGTAAAAGTGCCGATGGCAACCGGACAACCCGGGTTGATGTATTGCAACAGCGCCACCGCAGGCAAAGCTTCGGCCAGCGACAGCGCAACAGCGCCGGACATCGTGACCGGCGCCATCGCCCCTGCCAGCGTAAAGGGCGTGACCACCACCGGCTGTCCCCGCCGGGCCATCCGCATCGCGCCGTCCAGCATCGGAAAGTCATGTTTCAGCGGACTGACCGAGTTGATGTTGGTGTACATGCGCGGTTTGGCCCGAAACTCCGCCTCTGACAGCCCGCCTGCGATGCGCGCCATCTCCATCACATCCTCGACCCGCTCAGCACCCAGCGAATAGGCATGCACGACCTTGTCGGTGATCGTCAGCTTTTCATAAAGGCAATCAAGGTGTCGGACCGAAGGGTGGATATCGATCGGCTCAACCGGGTAGCCGCCGGCCACATGGATGCAGTTGAAGTACTGCGTCAGCTTCATGAATTCCTTGAACGTCTCAAAATCACCCGATCTTTTGCCGCGTTCCAGATCCCAGGCGTTCGGGGGGCTGGAGACGTTGACAAACACCATGTGCCTGCCGCCCAGGATGATCTCGCGGTCCGGGTTGCGCGGGGTGATGGTGAATTGCGCGGGCGCGTGACCCAGCATCTCCATGATGAAATCTTCGTCCATCCGCACATTCGTGCCGGTCACTTTGCATCCGGCCTGTTTCAGGATCGTCACCGCGTCGGGATTCAGGAATTCGATCCCGATCTCCTTGATGATACGCATTGCGGCCTTGTGGACCCGCTGGACGGCTTCGGGGTCCAGAGGCTCGGTCGGACGATCCGTGTTGACGGGAATCCGCCACGGCATCTGGTCGATGGCGGCTGTTCCTGCGCGTGCCTTGTTGCCGGCTCGGCCGCCTGCACGGACCCTGCGTCCTGTATCGTCATTCATCTTTGCCCCCAGTGCTGGCGGATCTTCGGGCCAAACCCGTGTTGGGTTGCAGCATGGCCGAAGCGCATGACAAGTGGGAACACTTCTAGCGACGCAATCGTGTCGTTTTTCGCCGATGTGCGCTCAGCCTTGGGCGATCGCGTCCAGCCAACGCGCCAGGCCGCCAATATCAGCCAGTACCACATCCGCATGCGCGACCAGATCAGCGTGCCCCGCCACACCGGTAAGGACCGCGACGGTTCGCATGCCAGCCGCGCGCCCTGCCGCCAGATCATGCAGGCTGTCGCCCACCATCACGACGCGCGCAGGATCAAGGTCGAGCGCATGTGCAAAGGCAAGGCACATGCCTGGCCCCGGCTTTGGGCCATAGCCGGAATCGTAGCCCGCGATAAAGTCAAAAAAACCGGTAATGCCATGCGCGTCCAGATGCGCCCGCGCTGGCGCTTCGGTATCGTTGGTCGCAAGCCCCAGCCGCAGCCCGCGAGAACGCAAACTGGTCAGGAACGGGACCAACGGCACCGCCTCGGCCATCGGCGCGCCTTCGGCAAGTGTGTTGATCCGGTGCACCAGCTCTTCAAGCGACGTGCCCGGCATCTGCGGCAACAGCGCGCGACCAATGTCATTCGCGGTGCCCGCGATCACCGGGCTTGCGGGCGCAAAAGCCCCGATTGTCCCGTCATAACCGATCGCACGACCCAAGGCATCAGCATGGGCAGGATCGCGCGCGAGGGCGATCAGCAGCTGCGCGGCCCATCCACCCCAACTTGCGTGAAAGTCGAAAAGTGTTCCGTCCTTGTCAAAGATCACCCCGTCGATCACCACCAGCTCCGTTCTTTCACCCAAAAAGGATCCGATGCGGATCAGGTTTCACGATGTTGCAATCAGGTCCAATGAGGAACATCGCCACCCGGCAGTGCCAAGCGCGCAGACATAGGCTCGGTCGGCGCAATTCCCGCATCGGCACAAAACGCCAAAAGCCGCGTCTCATCCTCCAAAAGAAAGTCGAGGACCGCCGCCATCAGCTCGGGGCGCGCCGCAATTTGCGCGAGATCTGCCGGTGAAAGCCCGCTCGCGCCGAGGAAGGCGTTAACAAGATCCTCCTGCTCAACCAGCCACCCCAACGCCCTCAGAGCAAGGATTTCAGCGGATTCCTGCCGGTTTTGTGGATTTATCCGCATTCCAACCCCAAGATTGTCACCAAAAAGGAAAAATCCTGGTGCCTTCGGAAACCAATTCTTAACCACTTCATCGGCATTGTCGATGCTAGCAGCAACAGTCGGGAACTCGGCAAAACGATGGTCGGCAAAATCCTCATTGTCGACGACGTGGCCACCAACCGCATCGTCCAGAAGGTCAAGCTGAGCGCGGCCTTTTACCAGCCGATCCTGGCATCGGACGGGACGTCGTGCCTTGCCGTGGCGCGCACCGAACTTCCGGATCTGATCTTACTGGAACAAAACCTTCCCGACATGCCCAGCGCCGAAGTCCTTCGCCGCCTCGCAATCGACCCGGTCACAAGGTCCATTCCCGTGATCGTGATCACCGCCCTTCGTGATCCCAAAGCCCGCCTTGCCGCGCTGAACGCGGGCGCACAAGAAGTGTTGTCAAAGCCCGTCGACGACCAGGTGCTTTTGGCGCGCATGCGCAGCCTGATCCGCGCGCGCGCCAACCTTGACCCGGTACCGCAAAGCGGCGCGGCGCTGCATCTGGCAGAGCCTGTCACGCAGTTTGACTATCCGGGCCGTGTCGCTCTTGTGACATCCGGCGATGCGGCTGCAGAGAACTGGCGCGCGGCGTTGCAGCCCGAACTTGCCGGGCCGCTGATCATTTATACCAGCACGCAAGCGCTGGCTGCGGCGATTTCCGATCCCAACAAGGCGGCAATGCCGGACGTGTTCGCAATCGACACCGAAATCGATGATCCCGAGGCGGGCCTTCGCATCATGTCGGAACTGCGCAGCAGCAATGGTGCGCGGCATTCAGCGATCTGTCTGATCCGGCACGACGACAATCCCGACAAGGCGGCATTTGCCTTTGACATGGGGGCTGACGACGTTTTCCTCGCGGCGATGTCATCCGCCGAAATCGCGGGGCGACTGCAAAAGCTGGTGGCGCGCAAGCGCATGGCCGATCAGCGTCGCGCTTCGGTCGAGGATCGCCTGCGTGAGGCGCTGATCGACCCCTTGACCGGGCTTTACAACCGGCGCTACGCGCTGCCGCAGCTGGCACAAATCGGCGAACGCGCGCTGGCCGACGACACCAGTTTTGCGGCCTTTGTCATCGATATCGACCGCTTCAAGGCCGTGAATGACCGTCACGGCCACGCGGCGGGGGATGCGGTCCTTGTGCATGTTGCCAAAAGACTGTCTGCCAACCTGCGGGTCGGGGACCTTTTGGCCCGCATCGGCGGTGAGGAGTTTCTGGCTGTGCTGCCGGACATCTCTTTGCACGAAGCGCGGCGTATCGCTGACAGGTTGTGCAACGTCATTTCCCAGCGAAAGTTCCAACTGCCTGATGGCGACAGCGTTTGCGTGACGGTGTCGATCGGGCTTGCGATGAGTGCGGCAACCCGCTCTGATCAGATCAGTGGCCTGATCGAAGACGCGGACCACGCGCTCTTGGCGGCCAAGAACGCTGGTCGCAATCAGGTGACGATGGGCCGAAGCGCAGCCTGAGACGGGCCTTTTGGCAGCAGCCCGAATTCTGGCCGTCGCCGGACCCCCATGCATGACGGCCAAAGTCCCCGTTTAGGGCGCCGCAGGCTTCTTGCTGCGTTTCATCACGACGTCAAGCCGGTCAGCAAAGGCGGCGCGCGCGTCCGGGGTCATCGCCGCCACCAAGTCCAACACCAACTGCTGCCCGATGCGACGCCGAACTTCGCTCCGTTCGGCCTGCCGGGCAAAGATCGCGTCGACCTCGGCGCGCGCAAAACCGGGCGCGCGCAGGACTGCCAAAATAGCCGTCATGTCGCCTTCCATCGCCGCGCGCTGCCCCTTGAGATCGGGTGCCGCTTGCGCGACGGCACGGCGAAGTGCGGCGCGGTCTTCTATCGACAGGGCCTCGGTCAGGGGACCAAAGTTCAACTCGCGCACCATCGTGCCATGTCCCATCGGTCCACCGCGCAAAAAGCTGCCGCCAATCGCCCCGATGACCAGCAAATTGACCGCAACCGAGATGACAAGAGCAGCCTTGACCCAGCCTCGCGTTGTCGCTGGAACAGGCGCTGCAGGCGGTTTTGCGTCGGTCATCACCTTATCCTTCGGTCCAGAATTCATCGGTCCCGGGCAAGAGATCGACGGCAATATCCACGTCCTGTCCCCAAACTGTCCCGGTCAAACCCTCTATCGGCGCCGGCTGCAGAAACCCCAGCGCGATACCCGCCAAGGCAGCCGTGCCCAGACCGGCGATCACCCTGCCGCCCCCGACAGCTTCGGCAATGCGCCGCCACAGCGAATTCATGTCAGCCGTCGCGGCTGGCGACGGCGAGGCCGGCGCCGCCTGAGCGTTGGTTCGGCCCATGGCCTGAACCGTCGCGGCATCCGCCAGGATGCGGGCTGTCAGCCCCGCTGGCACGGACGGCGGCGCGCCGCCAAGCTCGGCCAAAAGCTGGTTCAGCTCTGCATCGTATGGCGCTTTATCCTTCGTCACGATCGTCATCCCCATATCCCAGCGCGTCGCGTTGACCGGCAAGGGCTGTCGCCAGCGCCCGTTTGCCCCGTGCGGTCAAACTCTCAACCGCCTCAACGCTCATGTCCATCACCTCGGCAATCTGCGGATTGCCAAGGCCTTCGATATGCCGCAGCACAACTGCCTGTCGCTGGCGGTCGGGCAGCCGCGCCAGCGCAAACTCCAGCGCCATCGTCCGGTTGACCTGCATCATCTGTGCGACCGCACTCGGGCGTCCGTCGACAAGATTCGGCAGATCATCGACATCGGCGGAAATCCGGCGTCGCTGGCGGCCTCGCAGACGATCGGTGCACAGATTGGTCGTCACGCGGTAGAGCCAGGTTGCCACCCGCGCCTCGCCCTGCCGCCAGGCACCGGCAACCCGCCACAGCCGCAACATCGCCTCTTGTGCCACGTCCTCGGCCTCGGCGCGATCTCCTGACAACAGGCGCGTCGCATAACCATGGATGCGCGGGGCAAACCGGTGGGTCAGCACATGCGCCGCCTGCCGGTCCCCCTTTGCATAGAGCACCAGCAGAACCTCGTCCGAGGCTGTCCCAAGAGCATCCAGCGCCATCTCCATCCAGCCCAAAGTCTATCGCAGCCTGGTCCGCAGGCAAAGCCGGGTCGCACACGTCCCGTTCAGGACGCGCGCGGCCGGCGATTTTATCAGTTTGCCGGCGCGTCATCACCGTGCATTTCTTTGCGCCCGCCATGGCGGTCTGCCATGTCGTTGGCGGCGGCATCAGCCTCTGCGCGGGTGATCGCACCATCGCCATCGGTGTCGACACGTTTGAAAAACTTCGCCGGGCCCGACTTGACCGCCATTTCGGCGGCAGACAAAAGACCGTCCCCATCGCTGTCCATCCGCGCGACCATCTCCGTGGCCATGACTTTGGCGCGCGCGGTCATCTCGGCCAGTTGCATCGCGGCCAACTCATCCGCATTCATCAGACCATCGCCGTTGGCATCGGCGGCCTTTACCCGTGCGGTGCGCTGTGCGTCGATCTCGGCTTCGGTCACCTTGCCATCCTTGTCCGCGTCCAGCTGGTCGAACATGAACATCGGCATCCCGCCGCCGCGGGTCCCGCGTTCAGCCATCGCCGGGCTGATCATGACGGCACCAGCGGTTCCCAAAAGGACGGCGGCGGCAAGCAGTCTTGACGTCTTCATTCTCGGCTCTCCTATCATTCCACTGCACAGTCCTGTTCTGGCAGCCATGAACCTACAAACGCCCGGGATCGCGCATTCCGTCGCGCGACAGATGCTTTTGGCGCACCTTGCGCAAATCGAGGCGCGGCCCTTGCCCTGCGACGTTGCCACGTCTCAACTTTCGCGCAGCGCCGTACTATGTCACAGTGAGGGCGCAACTTGTGCCGGGTTGCGGCCTTGGTTGGGTCGCCTACCGCAAATCCTATTGAGTCGACTCCACAATGAAACACGACCCCACCCTTGTCAGCGAACACAGTATCGACCGACCGGTTCGCCCTGCCCTGTTGCGGGGCTGGAAGGGCCGCTGCCCGTCATGCGGTGCGGGGCCGCTGTTTCGCGGCTATCTCAAGGTGCGCGACACCTGTCCGGTCTGCGGTCAGGTGCTGTCGCATCACCGGGCCGATGATGGTCCGGCATATCTGACGATCCTGATCGTTGGCCACCTGATGGCGCCGCTTTTGCTGTTTTCATTTGTCCGCTGGCGGCCGGACCCCTGGCTACTGGCGTCGGTCTTTTCGGTCGGCACCGTCGGCTTGTCGCTTTTTTTGTTGCCCCGCCTCAAGGGCGCGTTGATCGGGTTGCAATGGGCAAAGCACATGCATGGGTTCGGGAACGGACGTGACGACTGAGGCTGACGCAATCCGCGCTGCGGCAACCGTCGTGCTTTGGCGTGATGGGCCGCGTGGGGCGCAGGTGCTGATGGGCCAGCGGGGGGCGCAAGCGTCCTTCATGCCGTCGAAATATGTCTTTCCCGGCGGGGCCGTCGATCCCGAGGATGCGCATCGGCTGACCGGTGCTGCGGGTCTCACGGCGATTTGCAGGGGCCGATTGTCCCAGCATGTGCCCGATGACGCGCCAAACGCTGACGCAATCGCCGCCGCCGCGCTGCGCGAGCTTGACGAAGAGGCGGGCCTAGTGGCGACCCCCACGCTGTCCATGCAGTTCGTCTTTCGCGCGATCACCCCACCTGGGCGCAGCCGTCGCTTTGACGCGCGGTTCTTCTTGATTGCCAGCGCCGACGTGAGCGGTGACATGCACGCATTTTCAAGGGCCTCGGGTGAGTTGACCCATCTGCACTGGATCGAGATGGACGCCGCTAGAAAGCTGGACCTGCCCTTCATCACCGAGATCGTGCTGGCCGAAGTGGCGGCGATCTTGCGCGGCCACGACCAGCCGGGCGTGCCTTTTTTCGACAACTCCGGCCCGGCGTCTCAGTTTCGCCGACTGACCTGATCAGGCCGCATCTGCTCTGTCGGCCTTTTGCACCGGATAGATCGGATGCGGTACCGGGTCCTTGGCATGAAAGAAATACTGCCGGAAAACCTCGGCATAGCTGCGGTACACGTAAGATTCGTTGCGGCGCAGATAGTGTTCGCGGCGCGACGCATAAAGAGCCGGCAACCGGTACCATGCGGTGGTCGGGTGCATATGGTGCACGACATGGAAGTTATTGTTCAAAAACAGCACTGACAGCGGACCGCGATCCTCGATCACGACCGTACGCGCACGCGATGTCTCATGCGCGCGATGCTCCAGATAGGTCCGGATTTTCAGCAGGCTGTAGCCGAGATAGATCGCCAGCATATAGGTCCAGACCGGCATCGTCCCGATGGTCAACAACCATCCGAAAACCGGCAACGCGCCCAGCGCATTCAACAGCCAGGCCCGCGCAACGCCCTGATCGCCCTGTCGCCACAACACCCAATCGCCCTTGACAAGCGCCCACAGACTGATCGCCGGGCCGACCACCATGCGCCCGAACAAAGTGCTGTTGAACCAGTAGACGGCTTGCATATGCCGAGACATCCCGGACCAGACTTCGGGGGCCTGAAAGTTGGATTCCGGGTCGTCGAACGGATCGGTCAGGTTCGGATCATAGTGGTGCTGCAGATGCAGGTCGCGAAACCGCTGATAGGGCATCACCAGCATCAGCGCCGGAAACACAAGCGCTTCGTTCAGCCGCTTGTTCGCGAACGGGTGCCCATGCAGCACTTCATGTTGCAAAGAGGAAAACTGCGTGATCGCCAAGGCCGTCAGAATGAATGACAGGGCGGGCATTTCGTCCCAGAATGTCGTCGCGAAACCCCAAACGGCGTAGGTCAAAACCATCACGACAAGGGTCGGCCATTCAAATTCAGTCGTTTTTTGGTCCATCGTGCCTGCGGCAGTCCTTTTTTTCTTTGAAAACTAACGCTTGCCGGGCATTGTGGGAATACAGAACATTCAAAACAAAAGGCCGCGTTTGTGGTCTTTGTACAGCTAGTGTTGATAATGCAGGACAAACGTGACCGATCATCGCTGTTCCGAGACCGTCTGGCGCAGGCCATGACCGCGTGCGGGTTGTCGCAAAGCGGCCTTGCGCGCGCGGCGGGCGTCGATCGTTCTACCATCTCGGCGCTCTTGTCGGCGGGCACACGATTGCCCAATGCGCAACTCGCCGCAGATTGCGCCACCGCTCTGGGTGTCACCACTGATTGGCTTTTGGGCCTGTCAGAGCGCCCGGAACCGCTTGCAGGGCTGCTGGCCCAGGCGCTGACCATCACCGAGGCGCCCCGGGCCCTCTTTGACGACGCGATCTATGCCTGGCACCGCGAGGCGGCGGGATACAAGATCCGCCACGTCCCTGCTACCTTGCCCGACATGCTGAAAACCCGCGCAACGGTCGAATGGGAATATCGGGCCACCTTGGGCGCCTCTGCGGATCTCGCGATCAGCGCGTTTCAAGATCAGCTGATCTGGCTGAGGGGCGCGCGCAGCGACTATGAAATCGCATTGCCCTTGCACGAAATCGCCTGTTTTGCCGAGGCGTCGGGCTATTGGTCCGGTGTCCCCGCCAAAGTCCGGCTGGCGCAGCTGGATCATCTGATCGGCCTGTGCAACACGCTTTACCCTGCGCTGCGGCTTTACCTTTTCGATGCGCATCGGGTTTATTCCGCGCCCGTGACGATCTTTGGCCCGCACCGCGCGGTTGTCTATCTGGGGCAGCACTATCTGTCTTTTCAAGACTTCACGACGGTCCAGACGCTGTCACACCACTTTGACTGGCTGGTGCGAGAGGCAGCGCATGGTGCGCGCACCGTCACCGACCATCTGGAACGCCTGCGCGCCGGGATCGAGCCCGATGACTGACCTCAAAAGGTCTTGAGCGTCGCCAGATCATAGCCGTTGAAATCGAGGATCTCGCGTGCCGCCATCAGCCGATCCCCTGGGATCGGGGCATTGCGATCCAGGATGAAGCCAAACGCGCCTGATGGCGTCCCGATCACCAGCGTCCGGTTATCTGCATCATCCCAAAGCACCCACCACGCCTCGCCGTCACCAATCGTGAATCGCCCCGGCCCTGCCGGGGTCACCGCGCCCGACCAGATCTGATCGCGCCCCGCAACGCAAAGCTGCGCTTGGCCGGTCAAGGTCCCCGCCGGGCCCTTCGCAAACGTCGCTCGCCCGGCGCTGCAGCCCGGCTTGGCAGCAAAGGTCGCGACCTGTTTCCAGGATCCTGCCAGTCGCATCTGATCAAAGCTTGCATTGGAATAGATCGGATCGCTTGGCACGCGCAACGCAGACCCGTCTTGGGTCGGGGCACAGGCCGCCAATCCCGCAAAAAGCGACACGCCGATGACGCGACCATAACGCCATAGACCGCGCGAGGTCACGATGCGCATCCGGGCACCAAGCACGACCGGACCGTCCGCAAGCGACTCGCAGTCGACCTCAATCCAGACAAAGTGTGACCCTGCTTCCATCCTTTTGCAGCACCTCATTGCATCCCCAAAGCGGATCATATGGTGCGCAAGTCTTTGATCTGGCGAGGCACTGACCTTCGCACTGGCTTTCACTGCGACAGGACTTTCCGCCATCACGGGTCGGGGTCACACAACCCCGCGCGTCGATGCCGCTGATCTTGGCCCAACGGCCACCTCCCTTTTCACAGCGCTGTTGTTCGCGGCTTTTCGGCGCCTCGGGTGCCACAACGGTCGCTTGTGCGGGGGCGTCCTCGGCCTGGAGGGCACCCGTTTCGGGTCTGGGCTTGGGGCGTGTGGCGGGTGCCGCCGCTGCGGCGGCGACGGCTGTTGCGGGCTCTGCGGCATCAACCATCGCGGGTTGGGTCGGATCATCCAGCGTCGTGACAGCGACCGCCTCCCCGGCAATCGCCGAGGCACCGCCTGCGGGCGCGTTTCCAGTGGGCAAGCCCGGCACGCAAGCCTGCAAAACCACCGCAAAGGTCGCCATGATGATGAGCGTTCGTCGCATCGGCCCGCCCCCTGTTCGCAACGTGGTCACAGGACCCCATGCCCGGTCCGGATGCAAGTCACCATTCAATAGGGCTGCGGATACGCCCGATGGACGGCCGCGATATCGGCCAGTACTGCAGGCGACAAAACCACATCCGCGGCACCGATGTTCACGGCCAATTGATCCAGGCTCGTCGCGCCGATGATCGGGATGGTGACAAAAGGACGCGCGCGGCACCACGCAATTGCCATCTGCGCAGGGTCAAGCCCGTGGCGCGCGGCAACACCCAGATACGCATCCACCGCCGCAAAAGCGCGTGGCGTGGCACGTCCGCTC
Organism: Rhodobacterales bacterium; assembly: GCA_031378845.1. Taxonomy (GTDB): domain Bacteria; phylum Pseudomonadota; class Alphaproteobacteria; order Rhodobacterales; family Rhodobacteraceae; genus JAJNPS01. Next base: position 12,997 of record JANNES010000014.1, on the reverse strand, counting down.
AGGTCCGGGTTATTGACCCGCCGCGACCCTTTGGGAATGACATTGCCGGAATACTTGCCCGTCAAGAGGCCCGTCGCGAGCGGCGAAAAGGCCAGCAGCGGCATGTCCTCCATCACCGAAAACTCTGCCCAGTCGCTGTCGAACTGCCGGCAAAGCAGCGAGTATTCGTTCTGTACCGTCATCATGCGCGGCAGCCCATGCACCTCGGCAAGTGCGATCCACCGCGACGCCCCCCAGACCGTTTCATTGGAAATTGCCAAATGGCCGATCTTGCCCTCGGCGATCAATTTTGCCGAAACCTCAAGGATATCGATCATATGCGCATCGATGTTGGCGCCTGCTTGCCCACGGGGGTCAAAGTCCCAGTTGTGGCGAAAGTGATAGTGGGCACGGCTTGGCCAGTGCAGCTGATAAAGCGCGATGTGCTCGGACTGCAGACGACGCAGCGATCCCTCGACCGCCTGGCGCAAGACTTGGCCGGTCAGGGGGGCACCCGCACGCACCGCTTGCATGCCCGGTCCGGTGGCCTTGGTGGCCAGCACCACGCGGTCACGCTGTCCACGCGCGGCAAACCAGGTCCCGATGATCTCTTCGGTACGTCCGACCGTCGGCGCGGAAATCGGGTTGACCGGATACATCTCTGCGGTGTCCCAGAAATCCACCCCGTGATCCATCGCCATGTCCATCTGGGCGTGGCCTTCGGCTTCGGTGTTCTGGGTGCCCCATGTCATCGTGCCAAGGCACAGCTCCGACACGGTCAGGCCGGTCCGTCCAAGTTGGATGCGTTTCATGCAAGTCTCCGGTTCTGTCAGCGCGGGCCAGAGCGTAGCGGCCCTGATTGCCGCGGCAAGGTCACTTGGCAAAAATCGGCAAGATCGGGCAACCCTCACCCTCTCCGGACCCATGGATGTGCCGACGGCATCGCCAGATGCCACACCCGCGCAGCAAACGCGAACGCGCGCCGTTGCGTCCGTACGTACCGTTGGATCTGGTCCGAAGGCCACCCTCAGGCAGTGGTCATTGGCGGGCGAAGACAAGCCGTGGTAAAATTAAGTCTAAAGGCTAAAAGATGAATATTTTTCAAATAATTACAGCGACTTTTGCCACTCTGACTGTCCTTGCAACCCCGACCTTGGCGCGTCCTGTCGCCTATGTTCTGGATGCGGGCGCGTCCAGTGTCGCGTTCGAGACGGATTTTGGGCCAGACAAGATCATCGGCGTGATGCCGGTGGATTCCGCCGATCTGATGCTCGACTTCGACAAGGTCGTCAACAGCCGGGTTGACGTACAGCTTGGGGCTGACGAGGCCAGCGCCAGCTTTCCCTTTGCCGCCCAGGCGATGAAGGGACCAAAGGTGCTTGATACCAGCAACCACCCCCACATCCATTTCGAGAGCATCAAGATCAGCAGGACCAAAGAGGGGGCGGCGGTGCAGGGCAATATCACGATCCGCGGCGTGACCCGGCCGGTGACGCTCGATGCCATTGTCTGGCGGCAAAAGGGAACCGAGACGGGAGATCTGTCGCGCCTTACGCTGAGTCTGTCGTGCCGCGTCAACCGCAGCGATTTTAGCGCGACAGGCTGGGCTGACATGGTGGGTGACGAGGTGCGCATCATCATCACCGCCCGCATCACGCGGCAGGGGTAGCGCGTTTGGCCTGGGGCAACGGACCCGACAGCTTTGGCCTCGTCAGCCGTGTGCTGCACTGGTCGACGGCGCTTTTGATCGTCGGCATGCTGGCGTTGGGCACCCGCATCGCGGTGCTGGAGCCTGAGTTGTCCAATCTGTGGCTTTACGGATTGCACAAGACACTTGGGATGCTGGCGCTGGCCTTGGTGTTGCTGCGCCTGATCTGGCACCGCATCAGCCCCCCGCCTGCCCCGATAGGAGCGTCTCACGCGTGGGAAACCCGTGCCGCCAAGGCCGGGCACCGGGCGCTCTATGCGCTGATGGTGGCCATCCCGTTGTCGGGCTGGATCGCGTCATCCGCCACCGGTATTGACACGCTGATCGCCGGGCGATGGGTCTTGCCACCCATCGCACCGGTATCCGAGATCTGGGAGGCGCGCGCCTTTGCCGCCCACGGCGTCTTGACCAAGGTGCTTTTTGTGTTGGTTACCCTGCATGCCGTAGCCGCCCTGAAACGAGAGATGGACGGCGATGGCACCCTCACCCGGATGCTGCGCGGCAAGGCCTGAGCCGCGCCGCCAGCAAGCCCACCCCCAAAGGTGCCGCCTGCGCCCTTTACCTTGGCGTCGGTCCGGTTCAGTCTGACCGCCAGCATGCGCCTGATGATCTCCTTTGCGGCCCTTTTCATGTCGGTCATCCTGCTGCAATTCGGGGTGGGCACGCTCGCCCCTTTGGACGTGCTGTCCGGCACCCAACTTGGCTTTTCCAAGACCGAAATCGGGATGCTGGGGTCGGCCCATTTCCTCGGCTTTTTCATCGGCTGCTGGTGGGCCCCGCGCCTCATGGGCACGATCGGCCATTCGCGGGCTTTTGCGGCCTTCATGGCGGCGGGCACCATCGGGATCCTCGGGCACATGATGGTGCTTGACCCTTATGCCTGGGGCGTCATGCGGATGACCGCAGGCATGTGTGTGGCGGGCTGCTACACGATCATCGAGGCCTGGCTGCAATCCAAGGTCACCAATGAAAACCGTGGCCGGGCGATGGGCTCTTACCGCGTCGTCGACATCGCGGGCAGCCTTGCCGCGCAGTTGCTGGTCGGCGTGCTGGAGCCTGCCTCCTACATGGCCTACAACCTTTTGGCGATCCTGTGCTGTGCCGCCCTCTTGCCCATCACCCTGACGCGCGCCGAAGCACCCGAGACGCCCGAAGCCCCGCGCTTGCGTCCAGCGCTGGCATGGCAACGCTCTCCATTGGCCGCTGCAGGCGTGGTCGTCGCGGGCGTTACAGGCGCGGCTTTTCGCATGGTCGGCCCGATCTACGGGCTGGAGGTGGGACTGCGTGCTGATCAGGTGGCTCTGTTCCTTGCCGCCTACGTTCTGGGGGGCGCGGTGGCGCAAATCCCCGTTGGATGGCTCGCCGACCGGACCGACCGGCGCACGGTACTGGTGGCGATGTCGATTCTGGGGGCGCTGTCGTGCCTCGCCACAGCCATCTCACCGGCAGGTGGCGTCAACGCCATCTTCATGGCGTCCGCCTTTTTCGGCTTTGCCACGATGCCGATCTATTCCGTCTCGACGGCCCACGCCCACGACTTTGCGACACCGATGGAGCGGGTGGAGCTGTCTGCGGCCCTCATGTTTCTTTATGCGGTAGGCGCAATAGCGAGCCCGCTGCTCGCTTCGGTGCTGACAGAGGCGTTTGGCCCCGCCTCGATGTTCGTGATGATCGGGACCGCGCATGTCGCCCTGGTGATCTTTGGCCTCGTCCGCATGCGCGCGCGCCCGGCTCCGGGCCCCCGCACCGCTTATACCTACGAGCCGCGCACGTCGTTCCTGATCGGACGTCTGTTGGGACGCAGCCGCGACCGCTGACGGCGGAACTGCCGTCTGGTCCTCGGACTATCCATGCGCTAAACGGGGCGGCGACCAAAGATCCGGGGGGCCGCATGGCACGAATTCTGATCACATCGGCAATCCCATATATCAACGGGATCAAGCATTTGGGCAATCTCGTGGGCAGCCAGCTGCCCGCCGATCTCTTTGCACGCTATATGCGCGCCCGGGACCATGAAGTGATGTTCATCTGCGCAACGGACGAACACGGCACGCCTGCCGAGCTTGCCGCTGCCAAGGCCGGCAAACCGGTGGCCGAATACTGCGCCGAAATGCACGAGGTTCAGGCAGAGATCGCGCGCGGGTTCCGGCTGTCGTTCGACCATTTCGGACGCTCTTCGTCCCAGCGCAACCACCGCCTCACGCAGCATTTCGCCGGCGCTTTGGACAAGGCAGGCCTGATCGCCGAGGTCTCGGAAAAACAGGTCTATTCCATCGGCGACAAGCGCTTTCTGCCCGACCGCTATATCACCGGCACCTGCCCCAATTGCGGCTACACCGCGGCGCGCGGCGACCAGTGCGAGAACTGCACCAAGCAGCTTGATCCCACCGATCTGATCAACCCGCGCTCGTCGATCTCGGGGTCGACCAATCTTGAGGTGCGCGAAACCAAGCACCTCTACCTGCGCCAACGTTCGCTTCGCGACAAGCTGGAGGCGTGGATCGACAGCAAAAAGGACTGGCCGCTGTTGACCACCTCGATCGCCAAGAAATGGCTGAACGATGGCGACGGGCTGCAAGATCGCGGCATCACGCGGGATCTCTTTTGGGGTATCCCGGTCCAAAAGGGCGACCAACCCTGGCCGGGAATGGAGGGCAAGGTTTTCTATGTCTGGTTCGACGCCCCCATCGAATACATCGCCGCCACCGCCGAATGGGCCGACGCGCATGGACAGCCCGACGCCGCCTGGGAGCGCTGGTGGCGCACCGACAAGGGTGCTGCCGATGTCACCTATTACCAGTTCATGGGCAAGGACAACGTCCCCTTTCACACCCTCAGCTTCCCCGCCACGATCCTGGGGTCCGGAGAGCCGTGGAAGCTGGTCGATTACCTCAAGTCCTTCAACTATCTTAACTATGACGGCGGACAGTTTTCGACCAGTCAGGGGCGCGGCGTCTTCATGGACCAGGCCTTGTCGATCCTGCCTGCGGATTACTGGCGTTGGTGGCTTCTCAGCCATGCGCCGGAATCCTCCGACAGCGAATTTACCTGGGAAAACTTCCAGACCGCCGTCAACAAGGATCTCGCAGATGTACTGGGCAACCTCGTCAGCCGCGTGACGAAATTCGCGACCGCGAAGTTTGGCGCCGAAGTGCCCTCGGGCGGCACCTTCGGCCCGATGGAAACCGCGCTTGTCGCTGATCTGGGGGCGCGGATCGCAGACTATTCGGCCCTGATGGAGGCGATGGAGGTGCGCAAGGCCGCCAACGAGTTGCGCGCCATCTGGGTGATCGGCAATGAATACCTGCAAGCCGCCGCGCCGTGGAGCGTGGTCAAGACCGACCCTGATCAGGCGCAAGCCATGGTACGGCTCGCGTTGAACCTGATCCGGGTCTATGCGGTTCTTTCGCGCCCCTTTATCCCGGATGCTGCCGCCACCATGATGGCCGCCATGGGGTCGCAGGACTGGAGCTGGCCCGAAGACATCTCTCACGCCATGCGCACACTGCCTGCGGGCCACGGCTTCACGGTGCCCGAAAACCTCTTTCGCAAGATCACGGATGAGGAACGCACCGATTGGCAGGCCCGGTTTTCTGGTGTCCGGACGTAGGCAGCGGGGGCGCTGCCCCCCCCCCGCCCTTCGGGCGCCCCCCGGGATATTTGTTGCAAAGGTGAACGCGCCTTCAGGCGTCCGCCACCACGTCCTGCCGCTGCCGGCCGAGACCCGCAATCCCCAGTTCCACCACTTCGCCTGGCCGGAGGAACCGCTGCGGCTTCATCCCGTCCCCCACGCCTGGGGGCGTTCCGGTAGAGATCACATCGCCCGGATGCAGCGTGAAGAACTGGCTGAGATAGCTGACCAGATGCGCCACGCCGTAAACCATGGTGCGGGTCGATCCGTTCTGCATCTTCTGCCCGTTGACCGTCAGCCACATATCCAGAGCCTGCGGGTCCGCGACTTCGTCCCGCGTCACCAGCCAGGGGCCAAGTTGCCCAAAATTGTCGCAGCTTTTGCCCTTGGTCCACTGACCGGACCGTTCCTTTTGAAACGCCCGTTCGCTGACGTCATTGGCCACCGCATAGCCCGCGACATGGGCCAGCGCATCCGCCTCGGTCACATATTTCGCCTTGGTCCCGATGATGACCGCCAGCTCCACCTCCCAGTCGGTCTTGACCGAACCGCGCGGGATGATGATGGGGTCGTTCGGCCCGCAGATGGCCGATGTCGCCTTCATGAAAATCACTGGCTCCGGCGGAACAGTCATCCCGCTTTCCGCCGCGTGGTCTGCATAATTCAAACCGATGCAGATGAACTTGCCCGTGGCCCCGACGCAAGGGCCAAGCCGCGTTCCTGCGGGCACCACCGGCAATGCTGACCCGTCCACGCGGCGGATCGCGGTTAGCCCCGCATCCGACAGCACAGCGCCCGCTATATCCGGCACAACCCCGGCCAGATCCCGGATGGTCCCGTCTGTGTGCATCATCCCCGGACGTTCCGCGCCTGCTGGCCCAAACCGCAATAGCTTCATGTCCGTGTCTCCCCTTTTTGACCCTGCGCCCTATCTAATAGAAGAATGCTGCGGATGAAAAGGCACCACCCTTTCACAGGAACAAAAACAGAATAGACTGACCACTTGGGGGAATCAGCCATGCCGCACAACAATGCCAACGCTCTGGATGCACGACCCGAGGTTCTGACACGGCCAAAGCTGGAAGGCGGGCGCCGTTTCGTGCTGGAAACACCCTTCCAGCCGGCCGGCGACCAGCCGACCGCCATCGCCGAACTGACGGCAGGCATTGAGGCCGGTGAGCATGATCAGGTCCTCTTGGGTGCGACCGGCACCGGCAAAACCTTTACCATGGCCAAGATCATCGAAGGCACCCAGCGCCCGGCCATCATCCTGGCCCCCAACAAGACCCTTGCTGCGCAATTGTATGGCGAATTCAAGCTGTTCTTTCCCCAGAACGCCGTTGAATACTTTGTCAGCTACTACGACTACTACCAGCCCGAGGCCTATGTCGCGCGCACCGACACCTATATCGAAAAGGAATCGCAGATCAACGAGCAGATCGACCGGATGCGCCACTCCGCCACCCGGTCCCTCCTGGAGCGCGACGATGTGATCATCGTGGCCTCGGTGTCTTGCATCTACGGCATTGGCTCGGTCGAGACCTATTCCGCCATGACGCAAGACCTTTTGGTCGGTCAAAACTACGACCAGCGCAAGATCATGGCCGAACTGGTTGCACAGCAATACAAACGCCTTGAATCATCGTTCCAGCGGGGCTCGTTCCGCGTGCGTGGCGACAGCCTCGAGGTTTGGCCCGCCCACCTTGAGGACCGCGCGTGGCGGTTTTCCTTTTTCGGCGATGAGCTGGAATCAATCGTCGAGTTCGACCCCCTGACGGGCGCCAAGACCGACACGTTCAGGCAGATCCGCATCTATGCCAACAGCCACTACGTCACGCCGCGCCCGACGCTGCAACAGGCCACCCGCGGCATCAAGGAAGAGCTTTTCCATCGTCTGAAACAGCTGACCGGCGAGGGCAAACTCCTGGAGGCCCAACGCCTGGAGCAGCGCACCAATTTCGATCTGGAGATGCTGGAGGCGACCGGCTCCTGCGCCGGGATCGAGAACTATTCGCGCTATCTGACAGGCCGCGCACCGGGTGAGCCGCCGCCCACCTTGTTTGAATTCATCCCTGACAATGCCATTGTTTTTGCAGATGAATCCCATGTCTCGGTGCCCCAGATCGGCGGCATGTACAAAGGCGACTTTCGCCGCAAGATGACGCTGGCCGAGCATGGCTTTCGCCTGCCGTCTTGCATGGACAACCGCCCGCTGAAGTTCGAGGAATGGGATGCCATGCGGCCCCAATCGGTTTTCGTCAGCGCGACCCCCGCGGCGTGGGAGTTGGAGCAGACCGGCGGCGCCTTCACCGAACAGGTGATCCGCCCCACCGGTCTTGTTGACCCCCAGATCGAGATCCGCCCCGTCGACATGCAGGTCGATGACCTTCTGGACGAGATCCGCCGCGTGGCCGCCCTCGGCCTGCGCGTCCTCGTCACCACCCTGACCAAGCGGATGGCCGAGGACCTGACCGAATATTTCCATGAACAGGGCATCCGCATCCGCTACATGCACTCCGACATCGACACCATCGAGCGGATCGAGATTCTGCGCGACCTGCGGCTTGGTGCCTTCGACGTGCTGGTCGGCATCAACCTGTTGCGCGAGGGTCTCGACATCCCCGAATGCGGGCTGGTGGCGATCCTTGATGCCGACAAGGAAGGCTTCTTGCGATCCGAGACCTCGCTGATCCAGACCATCGGGCGCGCCGCGCGCAACTCTGACGGCCGCGTCATCATGTATGCCGACCGCATCACGGGCAGCATGGAGCGCGCCATCGGCGAAACCACCCGCCGCCGCGACAAGCAGATCGCCTACAATATCCTGCACGGCATCACGCCGACGACGATCAAGAAGAACGTCGAGGATATCTTGCTGGGCATCTACCAGGGCGACACCGATCAGGCCCGCGTCACCACCAAGATCGACAAACCGATGATGGGGTCGAACCTTGCCGCGCACCTTGATGCGCTGCGTCTGCAAATGCGCAAGGCGGCCGAGAACCTGGAGTTCGAGGAGGCGGCACGGTTGCGCGATGAGGTCAAGCGGCTGCAGGCGGTGGAACTGGCGATTTCCGACGATCCGCTTGCGCGGCAGTCGGTGGTGGAGGACGCGGTGGAAAGCGCGGTCAAGATGGCGGGGCGGAGCACGGCGGGACGGCCGGGGATGAGGGGCGGGAAGCGGACGAATAGGGGGAGGTGAGGGTGATGGTCCATTCAGATGCGTTGTACGACTTGTCAAATCCTTGGGATCGGCCAAGCATGAGCTTTGCTCCAAATCGTTTTGGAGATCGTTCAGCCGATCCAATTTACTTGGCTTTAGGAAAGTCCGTTTCGGCTTGGGAAGGCGTTCAAGTTGCTTCGGCCAATCTCTTTCTAGCATTGGTCGCTTCGACCGACGGAGTGAGCGCTGAAGCCGAATGTTGGAACTACTCACGAGCAATGAAGGTGCCGGAACGAGCAAAGAAGATCAGGAAAGCCTGCCGCGACTACTTGGATAAGAAACCGAAACCCTCCTCTAAGCCACTCGAACTTCTTGTCGAAGAAATTGAAAAACTTGTTTTGGTATATGGCGAGTGGTCCGCGCGTCGAAATGAATTGGCTCACGGCTATGTCACTCCCGCATGGGGTGACGACCCTCTGGGCGAACTTGGGACGTCAGAAGAAAGCTTTTCTCTCTGCCCATCACACGCGCGGCTGCACCACTGGAATAATGTCGAGCCAGACTTCAACTATATCGCATCAGAAATTGAATCGTTTGCTCTAGGTTTCAAGACACTAGACGCAGCTCTAGAGGCTGCCGCCAAAAAGGTTTCAAAATTTTGCACATAAGGCACCTCCTGACACTCTCCCGCCAGCGTTGAACCCTGGCGTCCTCTAAGTCGGGGATTGCTAAAACTCTCGACCCGACCCCGACCCGGAATCAAGGGCGAAGCCCGCCGGGCAGCGCCTGACCGCCCCCACGGGCGGGCGCTCTACCACCCTCACCGCGCAGAACTGCGGTGGAAGTCGTTGAGCCATAAAGTGCCTAAAACCAGCGTCGCAGCACCCACCCGGCGGTCAGACACCACCCTAGGTTCCATCCCCTTTTACATGTCCCCGTCAACGCATACATTACCCGTTCAAAACCCTTGCACAGCCTCTTTCTTACCCTTCACCACCACCCCCTCCTCCAGCCACAACATCCCGTCCCGATACCCGCCCCGGATCAAAAACCCCGGCTCCAGCACTTCGGGATGCGCATCGCGCCAGTCGCGGAACCGGTCGTTCGTCACCACTCTGGCGCCCAGATCCCGTGCCGACGCCAGCAGATAGGGGTCTGCCTGCGTCCCCTTGGGCACCACGAACACCCTGTCACGCGGCAGGCCGACCATTCGGCCCAGTTCCCATTCGCCCAGATAGGTGTCGCCGATTTTATACCCCGCATTGGCATCAAAAACCGCACCAGGACGATAGCCGCGCATCGTCAGTTCGTGCACCACGGCACGGACGGTCTCGATTTGCGGCGTATTATCCCGCCAATGCATGACGTTGGAACCATCAACGACAATCCACGGTTTTGGCGCAGCTTTGTCCGCGCGCGGAGCTTCGCGCGGGGCAATGGCGGCCTTGATCAGCAAGATCAGGCTCGCCAGCCCCAAGATCAACGCAAACAGCATCAAATCTGACAGGACACGGCCGGACAGCATATAGGCGTAACCCGCCAAGGCACTGCAAAGAAATAGCAATATTGCCGGTAAAATCATTCTGTCAGTCTAAATCCACCTGCGCATCCCGCGCAAGCCCTCGCCTCACAGAACCCCCGTCACCTCATACATCACCGGCTCGAACCCCCGGCAAAGTCCTGAAATTGCGCGATTTCTTTCCCGCATCTCGGGTGTGCGCAGCATCGCCTGGTAGTCCTCGCGGCGGCGCCATTGGGAATAGTTGCAGACCCGCGTCATCGCGTCGTTCATATGCAGACCGGCGGCGACAAAGCCCGGCTGGTGGCGGATGCACTCGGCATAGGCCGCCTGGAGCGCCTCCATCAGATCCTGGGCGGTGGCGGGCGTCATCTCGAATGTCGTGATGACGGTCTGGCCGACGAAACCTTGGGCAATCTGCATGGGCGTCACCTCCGTTTGGCGCACTCTGCCACAGATCGGCGCAAAGATCATCCGTTGACCGCAGCCATCGGCAATGGATAGGTGGGCCGATGAAACTTCTGGACCCCAATGACCCGTTTTTCCGCCGCCCCGCCATCCGCTGGGGAACCGTGATCTTGCCATCGGTGATGGGCGCGGCAGAGTTCGTCTGGGGCGGGCCGGGCTGGGGTATCTTGTTCGCCGCAGCGGGGGCCTATGCGTTCTGGATGCTGATTATCAAGGGTCCGGATCAAGATGGTGGGACATAACCATCTGATAAAGAATGCCTTTCCAGACGTCATGGGCTGGTTCGCCTAACCCGGACCCTGCGCCTCGCTGTATCATCCTGAGGTCGAGTGGCGCCGCTTTTCATGGAAGAGTTCCGGCTTTGCTGCCATCCCTTGCGGATGATCTGTGCGGGTGTGAGGCCTTTGAGGGTCTTGCGCCTTCGGGCGTGGGTGTCGGTATCAACGCACAGATCAAGGTGTCAGCGCGGCTGATTGTGGTCGTCCTGGAAGTGCCGTTTGACGGTAGCTTGCGTGGTGGTGCGGTTCCGTTGCCCGGCCGTCGTTTGCCTGCAAACGCCGAGAAGAGGGCGTTCGGTCTGACCATTCGTCCAAGGGGCTTGGGTTTGGTCGGAAGGTGCCCGACCTCGTTTGCGTTGCAGATCATGTCGAAGCGGTGCACGCAGAGCCTGGCCGTCCAGCCCTTCCCATCTCGCGGCTGGTCGGCGAACCGGACGCCCGCTGCCATTGTCTCCCGGACCAATGGCGTTCCAATGGCCCGATCGGTCAGGATGATGTTGATCTTGTAGGGAACAGCCTCCTGGACGGTTTCAGGAAAGATCACGTCCGTGGGTCAGTCCACCCGTTCACAGAGCCGCACCATGGAAAATTTCGATGTGCGATCAATGGCTTCAAACATGTATGGCTTGCCTGCACCCAACCAGATTTCGGCGATGTCGCCGCTTGTGATTGCAGCCAAACCACTGCCGGGCAACGGATGTGAAAGGAACCAATGGGACAGGCTTTGAACGTCTGCCTTGTGGGCGTGCCGCCGTCCATGTCGGGCGACGGACGGACCGCCTCTGTGGTGCTGGCGCTGCCGTCTGGAACCTGTCCTAAATGGCCTGCCGTTCCAAGGCCTCAATCGTAATACCGCCTTGCGGGACGATAGAACTAGCAGCGCAGGCTGCCGCGCATCTCACCACTATCGCCTTGCAACGACGTCACTACCAGTTTGCAACCCGTCACTTCGGGGATGAGGTCGATCATCGCGGCGCGGATGGCCTGGTGTTCGCCGCGTGTGGCATAACCGAGGCGGATCACCTCCACGCGGTTATCCTTTTGGAAAACCGTATAATTCCGTCCTTCACGGGTGACATCGGAGCGGGTGGCACCCATGAACTCGACGGCTGGCGAGGCCCCGCAGGCGGCAAGGAAAACAAGGGGGATGAGGCGTTTCATCGGCGCAGTCTGGGGCGTCATGGTTAAGGGCGGGTTAACGCAATCGGGCGGCGGGCATCTGTCGGGCATCTGTCGGGCATGCGTCGGGCTTCCGTCACGACACCTGCCGCCCCGCAATTGCCGCTCCCCTGCCCGACCGAGCGTCCCGGGAACCCGGCGCTGCCCGCTTGCGTTGACTGACAGCCATAACCCCAACGAAGGACCAATTCCCATGACCTTGCGCTTTCTTTTTCTGCCGCTGATCGCCCTGATGACCCTGACCGCCTGCGAGACCATCGAAGGGGCGGGGCGCGACATCAAAGGGGCGGGCGAGGCGATCACCGATCAAAGCCAGGAAACCCAGGCCGAGATGTGACGCCGGTGCGGGGTCGCGGACTAGCCAGCACTGCCCCCTGCCATTAACATCAACGCCGCACCGATATGGGCGCGGGATCAGGAAGGATGACACGATGACCACACGGACCTTGGGACTTGCAGCACTGTTGCTGATGACGGGGCTTTTGTCAGCCTGCGCGCCGTTGATCATCGGGGGAGGCGGGGCCGTGATTGCGGATCAGGTTGCCGAGGACCAGAACGGCGGCGACGGGTTGTTCTGAGGCTGAGTCAAACACGCGTTTTGCGATCTTGATGAGTTGGCCGGTGACGGATCACCGGCGTTTGTGCAGGTGTGAGTGATGGGCGGAGCTAAGGCTCCGCCCTTTGTTGTTTTGGAGGGAGCGCGTGGGCAGGGTGTACCTGCAAGCGCACCCCTTTCGGCGCAGGTGGATGGTGCGCAATGAATGCACACCCTACGGGCGCAAGACCGGCACCTCCCCTCCCCCCTGTGGGGAGGGGTGGGGGTGGGGGGAAGGTTGCAGGTGTTGTGTCGCCCCCCTCCCTAACCCTCCCCACGCGGGGGGAGGGGAGGAATGGGTTTGACGGGGGCGTAGGGCGGGCTTCAGCCCGCCGTTTTGCGTTGGTCCCGATGGTTCGGCGGGGTGAAGCCCGCCCTACGGGTGCGCGCTCGACATACCTGTCATCCCCGCGCAGGCGGGGACCCACACATACCCGCCACCACAGGGTACCCGCCATCGCCGGGATGTAACAACGG
>JANNES010000012.1:0-215390 GCA_031378845.1 Rhodobacterales bacterium | reverse complement strand
GGTCGCTATCCGCGCCCACCATCTCGGCTGCTTTTTTTGGCGGGGCACCTTTGTGGGGGCGCGCGCCCGGCGGCGCCGGGCGCGCTGCACCAGCCGCTGGCAGCGCGGGTGATGCGGACGTTACGGCTGCCGAAGGGGCTGCTCGTTTGGCTGCGGATTCGTCTTTCTTGAAACGGCTGAACACGGTCAGTTCCCCTTATACGACGTCACGCCCGCTTTGCCTCTGCGACCTTGCTCAGGTCATGCAGCGACTTGGCCAGCTTTTGCATTTCTTTACGCAGCGGATTTTTCGGGGCGCTTTCGGCCAGTGGCATGCCGTGATCATTGGCTTGCGTGACCTGAATGCCGCCATCCGGCAGTTGAAGTTCAATAGCGATATCAAGGCTTTCCGCCATGCGCTTGACCCTGCTCCGGGCCGACAGATCGGTAAAGCGCGGCGCGCGGTTCAACACATAGCGCAGCTTTTCGTGCGGCAGCGCCTCTGCCTTGAGGGCGCGGACAAAGCGCAGCACGTTTTGCGCCGAGCGCAGGTCAAGTTCGACCATCGCAAAATACACATGCGCGCGGGTCAGCACCGACTCTGTCCAGGCCACCACCGTCGACGGCATGTCGATAATGATGAAATCAAAGTTCTGCTGCGCCATATCGAGCACCCGCCCGATGTCTTCGCCAGAGACGAAATCCAACGGCAGCATATCGCCAGGCGCGGTGAACACGCTCAACTTTTCGTTGAACGAAAGCATCGACTGCAAGAATGCGTCGCTGTCCACGTTGCCCGTGTCGGACAGGATTTCGAACACCGCCTCTTTGCGCGGCAGGTCGAGATATGTCGCCGCAGAGCCATACTGGAAATCAAGATCAATCAGGCAGACGCGCGGCCCGTCGGTCTTGGTGACGTTGGCCAGCTCCCATGCCAGATTGACCGCAAAAGTTGATGCGCCGGTCCCGCCCGACAGGCCATGCACGGGCAGAATGATGCCGTCCCGGTCGCCCTTGGCCTTGAATGTCGGGGCGTGGTAATCCTCTTCGGTCACGGTCTGCACGATTGCGGGCGAGGCAGGGCGGCGCATGCGCTCGATCGCGTCATGCAGTGCCCCGTCCGGCAAGGGATAGGGCACAAAGTCATCTGCCCCCAAACGCAGCAACTGATGCAGCGACATGGGACTTACTTCATCCGCGATGAGAATCACCTTGATGCCGCGATCTTTTGCGGCGCGGACGATATCGGCAACGCGGGCGAGGTCGGCCTCGTCGCTGCCATTCACCGCGATGGCCACGAATTCCAGTGTTGCAGCATCGGGCTGGCTCAGGAACAAAATGCCGTCATCAAAGCTGAGATCCCCCCAGCTTTCACCCAGCTCCCGCTCCATATCGTCGATAAGCAGTTCGAAATTCTGCACATCGCGCGAAATCGTGCAGGCCAGGATTGGCGCCGCTTCTGGTTGCAGGCTTGCTACACTCGTCATTGCCTCACGTCCTTCCAAAGCCAGGACCGAAGCCTTCAGCGCACCTTCCACACCTGCGGAACGCATTCAGCCCCAGTCCTGTGCGCAGCGCGTTCTGGTTGCGCGACTGTTCCACTCGACGCCAAGCTGAGGGTTAATGGTGGCGACAATTGGGCCGAAAAACCGTGAATTCTTGATTTTTTGTGGCTAGTCCAAAAGAGAAGGGCCGGTGCGTGCTGCACCGGCCCCAAAACGTCGCGATTGCGCGGAAATCAGGGGCCGCCCCCGCCACCGCTGTCGCCTTCCCCCGGAAGCTTGAAGTCGCTGTCGAGGCTGCGCTTGGGATCAGCACCTTCGACATACTTGCGAAAGACAATCGCGGCATACTTTCCGTTCAGAAGCAGCGGATGACCATCGACGAACCCAGAGACCTCGGTCACCGTGCGACGATTGCGCTCTTCGGGCGCGGTCGTCTGGATGATGGGCCGCGTCTTGCCATAAGAGACGACGGCTTCAAGACGGGATCTGCTGATGCCAAGCGTGCTCAGATACGACACGACGGCTTGTGCGCGGCGCATTCCGAGACGGTTGTTATACCCGTTGGAGCCAACCAGATCGGTGTGACCAAAGACGCGGAACCGTATCTCGGGGAACTGACGGATCCAGTCCGCCTGCCTTTTGAGCCGGGCGCGCGCATCGTCGGTCAACTCCGCGCTGTTGAACGCAAAGGTGACCGTATCGGGTACCTCGGCCGCAAAACGCTCGGCCAAGGCGACGGTATACTTGATCTGCCCGGTTTGGATGAGCGAGTTGTTCATCGTCGCATTGCCGAAGCTGCCTTCGTCGATGATGGAACCAGCTTCCCTGCTGAAGGGCCGGGGATCGCAAGCGGTCAAGGCGATCAGTGACGCCGAGGCCAAGAGGACGGGGATCGAAAATCGCATGATCTTACTCCATCACATAGCCATAGGCGCCATTGAAGTCCTGCCGGGCGACTTCGCCTTCAGGGGTATTCGCCTTGCCGGCAACTTTGCCGAACAAAAAGAGTTCCCGTTCGGTCGGCAGGCGGATGCGGTCGGTCGGCAGCGCCAGCGCTTCGCCCCGGGTAGGGGTGACCAGATGCGGCGTGATGATGATCACCAGTTCCGACTGTGCCCGCTGGTATTCTGTCGACCGGAAAAGCGCGCCAAGGACGGGAATGTCCCCAAGCCATGGCACCTGGCCGTTCAGGTCGCGAAAGTCATCTTGCAAGAGCCCGGCAATGGCAAAGCTTTCGCCATCGCGCATTTCCACGGTGGTCGATGTCAGACGGGTCTTGAAGCCGTTGATCGTAAAGCCATCGTCCGATTCGATTGCAACGGTGGTGTCGATCGACGAAACGATTGCCGCGATCTTGATGTTGATGATGTCGCCATCAACGACGGTTGGCGTAAAGGCCATGTCGACGCCAAACGGCTTGTATTCGATCTTGGTCCCGCCGCCATCGTCGGCAACCGGAACGGGATACTCACCACCCGCAAGGAACCGCGCCTCTTGCCCGGACAGGGCCGTCAGGTTTGGTTCGGCCAAGGTCCGTGCCATGCCTTTGGATTCCAGCGCTTCCAGAAGCACCGAAAACTCAAGGCTGCCGATCGAGCCACCAACCTTTATGCCACCGTTTGATCCGTCATTGAGCGTCACGCCGCCGGTGAAGGGATCGTTGCCCGGATTCAACCAAGTTCCGGTTTCGCCGGCGATTTTTCCGCTATCCCTGATACCTACCGAAGCGCCGAGGGTTTTGGACACATTGCGCTGAATTTCGGCAAAGCGGACCTTCAGCATGACCTGCTGGACCCCGCCGACGCTCATCAGGTTCGATACGCGTTCTGGTGCATAGCGGTTTGCAAGGTCCAGTGCGCGATCCAGCTTGGCCGAGGATGACACCACGCCCGAAAGCACGATGCCGTCATTCGCTGTCCGGATCTCGATCTTTTCGCCCGGAAGGATTTGTTGCAGGCGTTCCTTGAACTCTGCAATATCGGGGGTCACCTGCACATCGACGTTGGAAATCAATGTGCCATCCGGCGACAACAGCGTGAGAGTTGTGCGCCCCGGTGCCTTGCCCAACACATAGATCGAGCGATCCGACAGTGTCGAGATATCGGCGATCCCAGGGTTGGCGATGGAAAGCTCTGCAAAGGGGACGTCGCTTTCGACGACCACCGCGCGGTTCATCGGCACGTTCAGTGCGCTCGACGGTGCGCCTTGCATAACGCGCAGGGTTTCACCGAATGTCGGCGTTAGTGCTGTCGTTGCCAGTGCGGCGCCGAGAATCCCGGCCGCCAATAGTCGATTCATGCTCATTGTGATCTGCCCTTTCGACCACGCCTCTGATTGGGTCTTTGTCGCCCATTACCTCGACCAAGATGCAGGAGTCAGAGTTTATTTGCAAGAATCAAAAGGTTGGAGAAGCTTTCTGATGTGGATAACTTGCAACAGATCGCAACCAGTCGACAAAAATGAAAACCGCGGCCCCAGATAAGGTGGCCGCGGCATTACATTTTAGCAAAGTCTAGTTTGTGCAGGGGATCTGGATTTCGACAGCTTCGCCGCCCTTGCGGGTACGGATCGTGCAAACCCGGTCAGCTTCGACCTGCACGACTTCTTGCGCGGTGATGCCCAGCAAAGAGCTGCCCGTGACTTCGACCTGTCCTTCTGCTGCCAAGGCACCATGGCCGACAACCGATAGCGCAAGACGACCCGTCGCCTGCGCCTGTGCCAGTCGCGCGACCTTGTCGCGCGTCCCCGCCACCGTCACCGTCCGCACCGTCTGCATGCTCTCCTGACCTTCGACTTTGGGGTCTTGGTCGACGGCGATGATTTGCACGGCCGCTTCGATCAGGCGGGTGACCTCGTCTTGGCCGCCCCCGGGGGCAACGCCGGTCCAATAGACATCGACACGGTCCTCTGGTTGAAGCCCCGAAAGACCTGACGATGCATCAACCTTGATCGTAAAGGCGCCCAGTCCCGGCCCAAGCTTGCCAGTCAAGCCTGCGGCCTCACCCGGCTCCGTCACCCGGGATGCGAGCAGAGGCTCGAACTTGTCCATGCCGCGCATCAGGTAGCGCGGGCCTGCGGCACCCTCGGGAAACAGGGCCGCTGCGTCGCGAAAGATCGTCTCGGGCAAGGCATTTTCCTGCCAGTAGATCAATTGGACATCTTCGGGCGTGATCGCATCGCCGTAATTCATCGGCTTGTTGAGAACGTAGACCTCGACCAGTGGCCCGGTCTTCATCCGCAGCTCGCGCTCCTGCGCAAGGGCGGCCTCTTGCTTGCCAAAATAGCCCTGCACCATATAAACCGCAAAGCCGGCAAGAGCCAAGCCAACGATCAGCACCACTCCAAACATCAATCGCACGGTCGTACCCCTTTTTACCCACGTTACTGATGGGCCCCATGCCCCAGCAACGCCAACAACGCCCCGGTGGGGGACGCCAAAGTCTCGTTAGTTCTGCGCGGACAGGATGTCGGACGCGATTACATTGGTGGTGCCCGTCACAGCCAAGCTGATCGGGATCATGAAGACGATCGCGATCCCCACGACTGCGGCCGTCAGAACGACCCAATCTACAGTCACCGCTCCGTCTTCATCGCGGGCAAAGTTCTCACACTCTCTCAACATTGGTCCTAGTCTCCAAACTAACATGGCTGCCGCCAAACTACCCCGCCTGCCCTTTGAATGACGCCGAATTGTGTCAATTATTGGGGAAGGTTGGGCGGATTCTTGGGCGCTTTGGCGGCGTTTTTGGATTGTCGACAAACCGCGCTGCGCAACTAAGCTCGCCGCCGCATCATGGCATTCTGTCAGCTCTGCGGGCGGGCGACACACGACCTGGTCTGCGCGAGATATCGCCTTACCCCAAGACTGTCGTTAAATCCGGTCCGGCGTTGTCGTTGCGTTGTCGCCGCCAACTCGACAACCGCACCTCGCCAAGATGCTAAGAAACCTGGTTTCAAAAATAGCAAGAGCCGCGCCTCCCCCAGGGATGCGCGGCCCGCTGTTGATCCGGTCAGACCGGAACGACCTTAGTTCTGAGCGGCGGTGATCGAGCCAGCGATGTTCGTGGCGGTGCCGGTGATTGCCGGGCCGATAGCAGCCATCAGAGCCAGCGTCAGGCCAACCACAGCAGCGGTCAGAACGACCCAGTCAACGGTCACGGCGCCAGATTCGTCATTCTTGAAGGACTTGAAGAGGTTCATTGTATTCCCTTTCTCAGGAGTTGCTCATACTTGTTACACACTCCGCGGATCACTTCGTTACGGCCTCTGTTCCGCTCCGATCTCCGTTTGGTGTGAGAGCATATGGCCCCCCAATCATGGCGGCAGTTGGGAAGACACAAGGTTTTTTCGGACAAGTTTGAATCACCCGCAAAAGTACCATTAAGACTATGAATTACATCGGTAATTTTTCTTTAGAAAGTGTCCTGGCGACTGCAGAAAGCGTGATTTTTGGGTCAATTCTGGCGAAAATGCCATGATTCACCCCCATTTTTCTGGGCAATGCGACCTTTCTCTGCAACCTTAGCGTTAACAAAAAACAAAGAGCAGGCAGGCCCGTCCCATGAGGACCCTAACCAGCGTGATTCTCACGGTGATTCTTGTGATTCCCGCAGCAATGGCCGGGGCGGAAGACTTTACCTTCAAGCGTCTCAAGCCGCCCGAGGCGGGCGCAAAACGCATCACGGTTCAGATCGACCCGGTCGAACAGGCCCGGCGTCTGGCCCTGGCCGCACAAACCCCTTGGGTTCCTTTGCCGCCATCCGAGCCTGCCGCCGCCGATCCCAAGGCCCCGGTTGGCCCGGATGCCCCGGCCGAGGCGGTGCCCGCGCGCTATGCGTGGTTCTGGGACGCCGTGCCCACGGGGGTCGCGGCGGCCTCTGAACGGTTCCCATTGGCACTTGCCGCGCTGTCGCAAGGCCCTGATGGCGCCACGGTCGGTGCACCGCGTCTGCAAGCGATGCAAGAGCTTGCCGAAACGCATGGCACCGATATCTTGAAGGCCACCATCGGCACCGATGTCTCGCCCGCACTTGTGCTTGCGGTCATCGGCATTGAAAGCGGCGGTAGATCCGATGCCGTCAGCTCTGCTGGGGCGGTGGGTCTGATGCAGTTGATCCCCGCGACGGCAGAGCGGTTTGGCGTGATCGACAGCACCAACACGGTCCAGAACATCAAGGGCGGCGTGGCCTACCTTGACTGGCTGATGAAAGAGTTCGACCACGACCCCCTGATGGTGCTGGCGGCCTACAATGCCGGTGAAGGTGCTGTCAAAGCCAATGCAGGCGTTCCCCCCTATGCCGAGACGCGCGACTATGTCCCCAAAGTGCTGGCCGCATGGCAGGTGGCACAAGGTCTGTGTGTCAGCCCGCCGGAATTGCTCACCGACCCTTGCGTCTTTCGGGTGAACTCGGCAGGCGGTTGATCGGCGCGCGTCAGTTCCGCCGCTGGCCGATCAGGCAGGCGGCGAACAGAACGACCCATAGGGCATCTAGGGCGATGGCGATCCCCGCCTGATGGGTCATAAAGGCGCGCCCGTAAATCAGCACCAGGGCGATGAAAACCAGCTTGCTGCCACCGACTGCCATCAAGACCATCCCTTGAACCGCCGGATGGAACGCCCCCCAGATCAGCATCGCCCCACCGATCGCGATCAGCGCACCCCAGTTGCGTGTGATGATTTCGGCAAGCGGGCCTGACAGCGTTTCGCCGAACATGCCTTGCAAGGCGGCTTGCGGGGCGACGGCCGCGTAGATCATCGTCAGCGTCAGCAGGCCCGAGATCAGCATGATGGGTTTGGTCTGGCGCGATACGACGTGCATGACGGCCTCCACCGGCGCCGGAAACGGTCGCCCGGCGTGGTGGGACAGAACAGATCGCGCTGCGGCGACTGTTGCAAGTCAAACCGACAATGCGTCGGCCCATTCCGGGTGCTCTTGGCGGGTCGCATTCACAAAAGGGCAAGCGGCATGATCTTGCCCCCCCTTGGCGTGCATCGGCCACAATGCGCTCGACCATCGCACGACCTGCGCCTGTGTCGCGAAACGCGTCCGGCACCTCGGCGTGGTCGGCGACGACCAAACTGGGCGTGACGACGCACTAGGCCAGTTACGCTGCGAGGCCACCATTTGTGATCACATGGCGGCCCTTGAAGTCATCGGCGCGAACCGCGCCCGCCATGACATGGTCAGACCAGCGTGGCCTCGGTGGCGGCACGAAACTCGGCCTCGGTGACGCCGTCCGCCAATTCCACCAGTTTCAGCCCGCCGGGCACGACATCAAGCACCCCAAGATTGGTGATGATCCGGTTGACGACGCCTTGTCCCGTCAAAGGCAGCGTGCATCGCGCAAGAACCTTGCTCTCTCCGTGCTTGCTGGTGTGGTCCATCACGACCACCACGCGGCCAACGCCCGCGACCAGATCCATCGCACCACCCATGCCCTTGACCAGCTTGCCCGGGATCATCCAGTTGGCCAGATCGCCATTCTCGGCCACCTCCATCGCCCCCAGAATCGCCATCGCGATCTTGCCGCCCCGGATCATCGCAAAGCTTTGCGCGCTATCGAAATAGGCGGTTTGCGGCAGTTCGGTGATCGTCTGCTTGCCCGCATTGATCAGGTCCGCATCCTCTTCGCCCTCGAACGGAAAGGGGCCCATCCCGAGCATCCCGTTTTCGGACTGCAAGGTGACGCTCATGCCCTCGGGGATATAGTTCGACACCAGTGTGGGGATCCCGATGCCAAGGTTCACGTACCAGCCGTCTTGCAGCTCTTGCGCCGCGCGGGCGGCCATCTGGTTGCGGTCCCACATCACACGACCTCCTTCTTGCGCGTCGTGCGGTTCTCGATCCGCTTTTCATGGGCGCCCTCGATCAGGCGGTGCACATAGATGCCGGGCAGGTGGATCTTGTCGGGGTCCAGCGCCCCCAAGGGCACGATCTCTTCGACTTCCGCGACGCAGACCCGGCCGGAGGTGGCCGCAGGCGGGTTGAAATTGCGCGCGGTCTTGCGAAACAAGAGGTTACCTGACGGATCGGCCTTCCACGCCTTGACGATGGCCAAGTCCGCCACGATCCCGCGTTCCAGGATATAGGTCTTGCCGTCGAAATCCTTGTGCTCTTTGCCCTCGGCAATCACCGTGCCCACGCCGGTGCGGGTGTAAAAGCCGGGAATGCCTGCACCGCCTGCACGCAACCGTTCGGCAAGGGTGCCTTGCGGGTTGAACTCCAGCTCCAGCTCACCCGACAGATACTGGCGCATGAATTCAGCGTTTTCACCGACATAGGACGAGATCATCTTTTTGACCTGCCGCGTCGCCAGTAGCTGGCCAAGGCCAAAGCCGTCCACACCGGCGTTGTTTGACGCGATCGTCAGATCCTTGGTGCCCGCGTCCCGGATGGCCGCAATCAGTAACTCAGGGATACCACACAGCCCAAACCCGCCCGCTGCGATGGTCATGCCATCGCGCAATAGCCCCGATAGCGCCGAGGCCGCACCTGGATAGATTTTCGACATCGAAAGCCCCCCGAAACTGGTCAACGGTTATATGCTGGAGGGATGCGCGCAAAGTCAATTGCCGCGCCGCAGCAGGATCGGACGGCGGCCCCTTGTCGCCTCTTGGGCCGAAGCTTGGGGGGACATGATCAGGGGGCCGAATAAATCCGGATCTCCGGGTCGGTGCGGCCCAGCGATTTTGGCCAGGACCTTTTGCCCAACATCCTGAAAGTGCTGAACGCCCAAGCCGCGCGGGTCGCCCGCGCCCGGCAATTGGTTGAAGCGGACCGTCAGTTGATCCGCATTGGCGTCTCGTCATTGATCGGGCTTGCGACGTTGGATCTGCTGACCGAGCCATTCTTGCGCGACAATCCAAAGACCGAGATCGTGGTTCGTGCGATGAACCTGGCAGAGATGACCCAGATGCTGCAAAGCGGGCAGCTCGTTTTCGTGTTCGGGCGGGTGGCCCAGGATCTGGCACCGTCGCCGGAATGGCAGATGGTGCGGCTGCACCATGAGCCTCTGGTCCATGTTGGCAAAGGCCAGACTGCGGTACCTCTGGCCGAGGTCGTGTTGGCCGATCTGGTGGCAGAGACCTTTGTCCTTGTCCCTGATGCGTGTGGGCTGACAAGAACCACGTGCGCGCTGCTTCAGGCCAGCGGTCCGGCGCTGCGCGAATATCCGGGGCAAGCGATGATTTACCGGGTGTTGCAAGACTGGGCCAGGATCGGCGTCGGGTCCGCCATCTTGCCTGCGTCAAGGGTCGAGCCCGCAACCCGCGCGCCGATCGTGCTGTTTTGCGGCCAGTCGGGCGGTGTTGCGATCACCTGTCATGCGCTGTGGCGGTCCGGGGCCGAGCGACCGCCCGAGGCGGATCGGTTCGCGTGGTTCTTGTCCGAGGTTGCGCCTGCCATTCTGGCGGGGCTGGTTTGGCCGGGCGGATCGGTCCGACCACGCTTTACCCCGGCGACAGCCTCGCTATGTTGGCGCGGCGAACCTGCCCCGCCTGCCCGCGTGGTGAAATGGTAGACACTGGGGACTTAAAATCCCTTGACCGTATGGTCGTGCCGGTTCAACTCCGGCCGCGGGCACCAGGGGGGACCGGCCGCCTGTTCGAGGCAAGGACCAGAAACCCGCCCGCAAGCGCCCAGTTCTTGACTAGGATCGACATTTGCCAGCCGTCGCCCGGCACAAAGTGGAAAATGCTGGTCACCATGCAATAGGCCGCAGCCGCCAGTGCCGCGACATGGACTGTGCGCGGCAGCAAGAGCGTGATTGCCACCAATGCATTATACAAAAGCGCGGGCCAGACAAGCCAGGTCGGCCAGCCAAGTCCCGCCAGCAACCCCATGACCGCGGCAGGGTTCGCGGTTTTCTGCGCGGCGCCCGCGACGAACAGCAGTGCCAGCAAAATGCGCCCGATCAGATCCATCGCATCCTCCTCAGTCTCCCGAGTTACGCCGATGGGGCGCAAAAGTTGCATCACGCTCCCTCCTTCACCGCCTCCATCGCCACATAGGTCGATGTAGATGCCACATGGGGCAGGGCGGACAGCCCTTCGGCCAGAACGCGGCGATAGGTCTGGATATCGGCGGTGCGCACTTTCAAGAGATAGTCGAAACGGGACGCGATCATGTGGCATTCCTCGACCTCGGGGATCAGGGCCACCGCGCGATTGAACGCCTGCAACGCCGCCTCGCGCGTGTCGGACAGTTTCACCTCGACAAAGGCCACATGCGCCAGCCCCATCCGCACCCGGTCCAGCACAGCGCGGTAGCCCTTGATGACACCCGTTTCTTCCAGCCGCTTTAATCTGGCTTGCGTGGGCGACTTTGACAGCCCGATACGCCGCGAAAGCTCGGTCGCCGAGACCCGCCCCTCGACCGACAGGGCCCGCAAGATCGCAAGATCAAAGCTGTCGAGGTCTATCCGGTCGTTCGGCATGTTTAACCCCCGAAATACAGTCGAAAAAACTGCGCCATGGCTAAAAAGCGGGAGAACGGCCCGCCAGTTCCACTGTATCCTAGGCCGGATCGAAAAGGGGTGCCAGATGATGCGTGATATGACTTCGGCTTGGGACGTGATCGCCAGCCACGCCCTGACCGACGAGGTGGCACTGGTCCAAAGCCTGATCGCGGAGGCAGGTCAGGACGCCGCCACCCGCGCCCGCATCACCGCCGCTGGGGCCGATCTTGTCGCGCGCATCCGCGCCAGCGCCAAACCCGGCCTGATGGAGGTTTTCCTTGCCGAATACGGCCTGTCCACCGACGAAGGCATCGCCCTTATGTGTCTGGCCGAGGCACTTTTGCGCGTGCCCGATGCGGACACCATGGACGCGCTGATTGAGGACAAGATTGCCCCCAGTGACTGGGGCCGCCATCTTGGCAAGTCCGCCTCAAGCCTCGTCAATGCCTCGACCTGGGCGTTGATGCTGACGGGCCGTGTGCTCGATGACCGCGAGCCCGGCGTTGTCGGTCACCTCAAAGCCGCCGTAAAGCGTCTCGGGGAGCCAGTGATCCGCACCGCCGTCACCCGTGCGATGAAAGAGATGGGGCGCAACTTCGTCCTGGGCGAAACCATTGATCTTGCCATGAAACGCGCCCGCGATCTGGAAGGGCAGGGCTATACTTACAGCTATGACATGCTGGGTGAGGCTGCGCGCACCGAAGCCGACGCGCGCCGCTATCACCTGAGCTATTCCGCCGCGATCACCGCCATTGCCAAGGCCGCGACCACCGGCGACATCCGCACCAATCCCGGCATTTCGGTCAAACTTTCCGCCTTGCATCCCCGCTATGAGGTCGCCAAGCGGACCCGCGTGATGGAGGAACTGGTGCCCCGCGTCCGCGCGCTGGCGGGTCTGGCCAAGGCCGCCGGCCTTGGGTTCAACATCGACGCCGAGGAGGCAGATCGGCTGGCCTTGTCGCTGGAGGTGATCGAGGCCGTCCTGAGTGACCCTGCGCTAAGAGGCTGGGATGGCTTTGGCGTCGTCGTGCAGGCGTACGGTCGCCGCGCCGGGGCGGTGATCGACTGGCTCTATGCGCTCAGCCAGCGCCTCGACCGCAAGATCATGGTCCGTCTGGTCAAAGGCGCCTATTGGGACGCCGAGGTCAAACGCGCGCAAGTCTTGGGTCTAACCTCTTTTCCGGTGTTCACCCGCAAGCAAGCAACCGATGTCAGCTACATTGCCAATGCGAAAACGCTGCTCGCGATGACCGACCGCATCTATCCGCAATTTGCCACCCACAACGCCCACACGGTCGCCGCAATCCTCGACCTGGGCGCAGACAAGGGGGCATACGAATTCCAGCGCCTGCATGGCATGGGCGAGCGGCTGCACGACATCGTCCACGAGGATCACGGCACGCGCTGCCGCATCTATGCCCCTGTCGGCGCGCATCGCGATCTTTTGGCCTACCTCGTGCGCCGCTTGCTGGAGAACGGCGCGAACTCGTCTTTCGTCAACCAGATCGTAGACGCCGACGTGCCGCCAGCCGTGGTTGCCGCCTGTCCGCTGACCGCAATCGAACAGATGACCGCGATTGCAAACCCGGCGATCCCGGCGGGGCCTGCCTTGTTCGGCGCGCGCAAGAACGCTCAGGGCCGGGATTTGACCGACACGCGCGACCTTGCGGCCATCGAAGCCGCCCGCGCGCCCTTTGCTGACCATATTTTCGAAGCCGGCCCGCGCCTTGCGGGTGCCGTGACAGGCGACAAGCGGCTCGGCATCGCCAGTCCTGCAACCGGGTCTTTGGTCGGGCATGTCGTCACGGCAGGGGCAGGGGATGCGCAGACGGCCTTTGGTGCCGCCACCGCGTGGTCAGTTTCCGCCACCATGCGCGCGGAAACCCTGCGCCGCGCGGCCGACCTTTACGAAGACAACTTTGGTGCGTTCTTTGCGCTGCTCGCCCGCGAGGCCGGCAAGTCCCTTGCCGATGCGATCAGCGAGCTGCGCGAAGCGGTGGATTTCCTGCGCTACTATGCTGATGGTGCCGCTGCCCTGACCGACCCGGCGCGCGGGCTGGTCGCGTGCATCAGTCCGTGGAACTTCCCGCTGGCGATTTTCACCGGCCAGATCGCGGCGGCACTGTCCGCAGGCAATGCGGTCATCGCCAAACCGGCCGAACAGACGCCCCTGATCGCGACCCTTGCGACGGACCTTCTGCTCAGGGCAGGCGTTCCCGCCACCGCCCTGCAACTCCTGCCCGGCGACGGCACGGTCGGCGCAATGCTGACGGCAGATGCGCGCGTCAAGGGCGTGGTCTTTACCGGCTCGACTGACACCGCCTTGGCGATCCGCCGCTCGATGGCCGAACATCTTGACCCAAGCGCCACGCTGATCGCCGAAACCGGCGGATTGAACGCGATGCTGGTGGACAGTACAGCGCTGCCCGAACAGGCCGTGCGCGACATCCTTGCGTCGAGTTTTCAATCGGCAGGCCAACGCTGTTCGGCGCTGCGGTGCCTTTATGTGCAAGAGGACGTGGCCGAGACAGTCACCGAGATGCTGTTCGGCGCGATGGATGAGCTGGCGGTGGGCGACCCATGGGATTTGGCCACAGATGTCGGCCCGGTGATCGACGCCAAGGCGCAATCCGCAATTCAGGACTACATCGCCGCCGCCCGTGCCGATGGCCGCGTGATGAAGGACATGGCTGCCCCCAGGACCGGCACCTTTGTCGCGCCGACCGTGATCCGCGTGCAGGGCATCGCCGACATGCCGCGCGAGATCTTTGGCCCGGTGTTGCATGTGGCGACCTTCAAGGCCGGTCAGATCGACGCCGTCGTTGCCGCGGTGAATGCCACCGGCTATGGGCTGACATTCGGCCTGCACACCCGCATTGATGACCGCGTTCAGGCGGTGGTCGATGCGCTGCATGTCGGCAACATCTATGTCAACCGCAACCAGATCGGTGCTGTCGTCGGCAGTCAACCCTTTGGTGGAGAGGGGCTTTCTGGCACCGGCCCCAAGGCGGGAGGTCCGGACTATCTGCGCCGCCTCGTTACCCGCGCCGCCCCCGCAGTCAAAGCCGATAACACGACATCGACCGAGGCCGACGTCTCCAAAGCCTTGCGCAGAGCCATGCCGCATAGCACGCAGGCGGCAGATGTGCTGCCGGGACCCACGGGCGAATCCAATCGCCTGACGGCCAGCCCGCGCGCGCCACTGTTGTGCCTCGGCCCCGGTGCTGCGGCGGCTGCGGCGCAAGCCGGAGCCATCCACGCGCTGGGCGGTCATGCGGTCGAGGCTGCAGGCCTGGCCCCGCTTGCCCTGACCCGGCTGGAGGGTTTCTCTGGCGCGTTGTGGTGGGGCGACGCGGCCCAAGCGGCCGAGCGCGCCCGCGCCCTTGCGGCGCGCAAGGGTCCGATCCTGCCGCTGATCTGCGAAATGCCTGACGCTGCTCACGCGCTGATCGAACGCCATGTCTGCATCGACACCACCGCATCAGGCGGCAACGCGCAACTGCTGGCCGAGGTGGCGCAGGCTTGACCGGCCTGCCGCGATAGAAAAGTGTAGCGCGCGATGCTGCCCATTCGCGATCATAACCCCTCGGGCGGCACGCCCCTCGTGACCTTCGCGCTGATCGCGATCAACATATTGGTATTCCTTGGCTATTTTACCACGATGTCGGAAAGCGGCATAAATCGATTCATCTATGAATGGGGTCTGGTGCCCGCCCGGGTGGTGTCGGGCGAGGGTTATGAGACCATCGTCACCTCGATGTTCCTGCATGGCGGCTGGATGCACCTCGCGGGCAACATGCTGTTTCTGTGGATTTTCGGCGACAATCTCGAAGACGAGATGGGCCATGTCGGATTCTTGATCTTTTACCTCGCGGCCGGGATTGGTGCGGCGGCAATGCAAAGCGTGGCTGACCTCAATTCCGCCATTCCGATGGTCGGCGCGTCCGGGGCGATCGCGGGCGTGATGGGGGGGTATCTGTTGCTTTTTCCCAAGGCAAGGGTCGACGTGCTGTTCATCTTTATCATCATTTTCAGGATTTTTCCGATCCCGGCCTGGATCGTGCTCGGCGTCTGGCTCGGCGTTCAGGTTTTCTCGGGCGTCTCGACGCCTTCGGATGCGGGCGGCGTCGCCTATTGGGCGCATGTCGGCGGGTTTGTGGCGGGTTTGCTGTTCACCGTCCCGGCATGGCTGCGTCGCGGCGCTGGCGCCTATTGGCAAAAGACCGGCGGCCATCCGCCCCATCCGAATGCTGAATACAAACTGTCGAGATCTTCGGTTCCGCGCGTGCCCCGGCAGTAGCGCCGGGTCAGCACGATCACGCGCCCGAAATTGCCTTGCGGAAGGGCTCGGACAAGAGGTCATTTGAGGCAATCACCGCGCCCGAGGCAAAGGGATCTGCGGCCCCTATCCCGCGCACGATGCCGCCCGCCTCGCGGACCAGCAAGACGCCGCCCGCAATGTCCCAGATGTTCAATTCACGCTCCCAGTAGCCGTCGAACCGGCCCGCCGCGACATAAGCGAGATCGAGCGCCGCCGAGCCCCAGCGCCGTACACCCGCACAGATCGGCATCAGGCGCGTCAGGTCTTGGACCATCAACGGCAGCGTGGCCTTGGCGCCAAACGGGACACCGGTGGCAAAAACTGCCTCCGACATCACCTTGCGTCCCGACACCCGCATCCGCTTGGCATCGTTCAGCCAGCAGCCGGCACCCTTTTCGGCCCAGAACATCTCATCCTTGGCGGGATCAAAGACCACCGCGGACACGATCTCGCCCTTATGCTCCAGTGCGATCGAAATCGACCAATGCGGCATGCCGTGCAGAAAATTCGTGGTGCCATCCAGCGGGTCCACGATCCAGCGCCGGGTCGGATCCTCGCCCGGCGTAGCGCCAGTTTCCTCGCCCAGCCAACCATAGGTGGGCCGCGCCTCCATCAGGTCGGTCTTGATGATCCGTTCCGCCTCGCGGTCGGCCTTGGAGACGAAATCACCCGGCCCCTTGGTCGAGACCTGCAGGTTTTCCACCTCGCGGAAATCCTTGACCAGCGACCGGGCCGCCTTGCGCGCGGTCTTGATCATCAGGTTGAGGTTGGCACTGGTCTGCATCGGGTGGCTCCTGCCCATCGGTCGCGGCGGTATATGCGGGCAGCGGCGTGAAGGGAAGGGACAGGTTGCGGTCAGAAAATACACTCAGGTTCGGTCTTGGCCCTGCTGATTTCACGCTCCAGTTTGGTTGCGTTCATCGGCGCGTCTGCCACCAGCGACAGGGCGCGAACCTCGGTCTCAGCCACGCCAAGCCGGATCAGGGTGTGCACGGCCAGTTCTCCGTACCTGCCATCCGAGAAAAAGATGCGCCCGTCCCGGGCCAGTGCAAGGAGGTCGCCGGACTGCGCCGCCGCCGCACTCCCCATCCGGCAAAGCCCGGTCAGGCCGGCCAGATAGGGTTCGCGCTTGGCAAAGCCTTTGGAATGCAGGCCGCCATACCCTGAGTCGCGCACCAAAAACACCAGACGCTCGGCACCGACTGCGCCGAAATCGGAAAACCGGGTCAGCAAGGGCTCCAGGTTCCAGCGGACCGTGGGATCGTTCGACCACGCGAGCATGTCCGGCAGGTGCGGGGCCAGAACCTCGGTGGGCAATCTTGCAAGAATCTTTCCCGCAAACTCGAACTGCTCGTCATCTGTCGGCGTGCGCTGCAGACGTTCCGTCACCGCGCGGGCAAACGCTTGCAGAACTGCGGGGTCGCCGGATCCGGCGGGGAACAGCGCGTCCGCCGTCCGGCTGTTCAGCACGACGCGTGAGTCTTTCACCAGCTGCAAGAACAGCGCGTGATCGAAAGGGTTCGTCGCGCTTCGCCCGATAAACCGGGCCAGATATTCCTTGATCAGCCGCTCTTGCACCCGGGTCAGGGGGGAGGTTCCCGCCAAAACCCCTGCAATCGCCCCCTGCGTGGTTGCGGACAGACTTGCGGTATCTGGCGTCAGATTCAGCCCCAGCTTGGTGATCAGAAGCCCGGTGAAATCGGGACCTTTGTATGGGCCTTCAGGAATGTTGCGCCGTATCTCTTCGCGGCCAAATCCCGAGCCGACGTTCAGATCGTTCCCGATGGTCAACTGCGGTAAGGCCAGACGATGCTTCATCACATCCGCCTTGAGGCCGGTCCAGCGGTACGTTTCTTTTAAGGTGTCGCCGACACGCTGATACACCTACATCCGGTCCGCCAGGATCAGGTTGCCAAAAAAGATCGCAAATCCCTGCCGGTTTGTCGCGTTCTTGTAAGATAGCCTGACCGAGGTGATGACGGTATCGGCGGTTCCCAGCAGCACTTTTTCCTGCACCAGGCAATTGCCCGATGCAATCTGCAGCAACATCGGGGTCGCGGCGGTCGGTGCCAAAGCGGCAATTTTGTCAGCCTGTACATCGGACGCAAGATCCAGATCTGTTTCGACATTTTCTATCTTGGCCCTGGGGCAGATGTCGCGTTTCTCCATCCGGAACGCAGTGACCTCTGTTTGCAAATCCGGCGTGACGTCTGCGGCCTCGATCCTCTCCAAAAGAACTTGTGATGCCGCACCGTTCAGCAAAAGACGCTGGCACAGATCGGTGCAGAAATCAGCCTTGCGTCCGGTTCTGATCGCGATGACGCCTTGCGGCACCGGCAGTTGCAACTGGTTCAGGTCGTCCGCAACCATGGCGTCGATCCGCCCGGCCTGGCGCTAATTGGCCACAATGGGAATGGCGGCGAGCAGGCCAAGCGCAAGGGCGATGCTGCCACAGAAATTCAACACCCCATGGCCGCGCGCAAACAGTCTGTTCAACAGTCCCTGTTGAATGACGCGCGCAAGGATCAGGACGTTGCGATAGCAGGCAAGGCCATCACCAGCGGGATCAAGGGGATGCCGATGCCGGAAAAGCCGAGGTAAATGACGATGACGGGCACCGCCATCACACAAAGGCCTATGCCGCCAAGGATTGCCAGGAATTTGGTGTAACCACCCATGCGACATGCCCCGTTCGCGATAATTATTCTTGTTTCGCAATAGGATGACCGCATTGTGGCGGCTGAATGGCCGCAACGTGATGATGGGTCGACAAGGGCGCTACTGCACGATTACGACTTGGGTGTTTTCCATGCCCGCCGCGCGCACCATCCGAAACAGGATGCGCGCATTGTCGGGATGCAGCCGCACGCAGCCGCGCGAGGCCGGGCTGCCCAGCCGGTTGATCTGATCCGTCCCATGGATCGCGTAATTGCCGCTGTAAAAGATCGCATAGGGCATCGGTGCGTTGTTGTAGCGGCTGGAGCGGTGGTTCTTGGACAGAAACTCAGGCGCATAGATACCCGTCGGCGTGATTTTTCCGGCTTTGGCGGTGGAGACCGGCCATTCATACAAGAACCGGTTTTCGTGATAGACCCGCATCACCTGGGCCGACAGGATGACCCTTGCGACCACACTTTCGGCATGGGCGATCCGGGGCAGGGCAAATGCAGACACCAATCCCAGCAAAACCACAAAAACAGCGCGCATAAAATCCCCCGGCAGCGTGCCCCGGCATGTCGTCCAAGGATCGCGGCTGCAGGCGTTCTGTCAACGGGAATCTGCGCCTTTTGCGGGGAATTTGGGTCATCGCGAGACCGGCATCTGCCAGCTGGCGCAGAACGTCGCACCGGCGGGACGCTGGTGCTTGCCATCACGATGTCCCCGCGCCAGTTTGGTACCTGCAGCACACAAGGGATCCCCCATGGCAACTGAATCCACCGGCGTCGATCTTGGCGCGATTGTCATACTGTTGGGTGCTGCCGTGGTGACCGTGCCGCTGTTCAAACGCGCAGGCCTTGGCTCGATCCTCGGCTATCTGGCGGCGGGGCTGGCCATCGGGCCTTACGGCATCGGGCTATTCTCGGACCCGATGTCGATCCTGCATGTGGCAGAGCTTGGCGTCGTGATGTTCTTGTTCATCATCGGGCTTGAGATGCAGCCGTCCAAGCTCTGGTCGATGCGGCGCGACATCTTTGGGTTGGGCCTCACGCAGGTCCTTTTGTGCATGGCGCTGCTCAGCCTTGTCGGGCTGGCGCTGGGCTTTGACTTTGCGCCCTCGTTGATTGCGGGTACGGGGTTCGTTCTGACCTCGACCGCCATCGTCATGCAGACCCTGGAGGAACGCGGTGATCTCACTGCGCCAAAGGGCCAGCGTATCGTGTCGATCCTGCTCTTGGAGGATTTGGCCATCGTTCCCTTGCTGGCGTTGGTGGTGTTCCTCGCACCGGGGGGCGAGACGCTGACCCTTGCCGACCGCGCGCTGGGGATCGCCATCGGCCTTGCTGCGATCGCCGCCCTCGTGCTGGCCGGACGTTACCTCATCAACCCGATCTTTTCGTTGCTGGCGGCCGCCAAGGCGCGCGAGGTGATGACCGCTGCCGCCCTCCTGATTGTGCTTGGGGCCGCATTGTCGATGCAGCTTGGCGGGCTTTCGGCGGCGATGGGGGCGTTTCTGGCCGGGGTGCTCTTGTCGGAATCGTCGTACCGTCACCAGTTGGAAACCGATGTGGAGCCGTTTCGCGGGCTGTTGCTCGGCCTCTTCTTCCTCGCCGTCGGCATGGCGCTTGATCTGGCAGTGGTCGCCGAAAACTGGCGGCTCATCGCGATTTCGGTGGTGGCGTTTACCGCACTCAAGATGGCGGCGATCTACGGCGTGGCGCGCGCCTTCAAGGCCAGCCACAGAGAGGCCGTGGAGCGTCTGGTCTTGATGGCGCAAGGAGGTGAATTTGCCTTTGTCCTGTACAGCGCGGCGCTGGCGGTGGGGCTGATCGATACCGAAGCCAACGCCATCCTGACCGCGATCATCATCCTGTCGATGGTCCTGACGCCGCTTTACCTAGCCATCCATGACCGCCTGATGCCCAAAGTGGTCGCCTCTGCCGACGGCCTGCCCACGCCCGAGGATGACGGCGACGCGGTTCTGCTGATCGGCTTTGGCCGCTTTGGTCAGGTGGTCAGCCAGCCGCTGCTCTCCACCGGCCACCGCTTGTCGATCATCGACAGTGACCCCGAGATGATCCGCACCGCGCAAACCTTCGGCTTCAAGGTCTATTTCGGCGACGGCACGAGGCTGGATACCCTGCGCGCCGCCGGGGCGTCACATGCCCGCGCCGTCGTCATCGCCGTCGACAACCAGGGTGCTGCCACCCGCATCGCGCACCTTTTGCACGAGGTGTGCCCGCTGGTCCCGGTGTTCGCGCGCGCCTACGACCGCCGCCACGCCATCGCCCTGATCAAGGCCGGGGCCGTGGACCCGATCCGCGAGACCTATGAAAGCGCGATCCTAATGGGCGCCGACGTGCTGCGGCGGCTGGGGTCGGGGGACAATCTGTTGGCGGACACGATTGCCGAGGTCAGGCGAAGGGATGCCGAGCGGTTCGCCCTGCAGCTGGCGGGGGACGAGATGTCGGGCAAGACGCTGCTGGTGAGCAATGTCGGGATCGCGATGGAGAACTCGGGGTGAGGGGGGTTTCAGCACCTAAAACAAGTTCAGGTTCATGCTGGCTGACTGTGCCATATTCCATGCTTCCGATGCAACAAAGGCAGTGAGGGTCAAGATGCGAGTCAGTCGGACCATGCCGGCTCCCAAGATGCTCGAGGTTGGCGACGTTGCGTTTCCATTCGTATCTGCGGGAACAGGCGAACCTGTACTGTTCGTCAACGGTTCTTGGGCCGACTTTCGAGGCTGGTGCGACCTTTGGCAGGACGTGGCGGCCGAGCATCGCTTCATGGCTTACACGCACCGGCACTTTGGAGCCACTCAATGGCCCCGAGACAAGCCGTTCTCCCGGAATGTGCACACGGACGATCTGGTAGCGATCCTCCGGACGCTGAATGAACCCGTCCATCTGGTCGGCTGGTCTTACAGTGGAGGCATGGTGCTGCGTGCGGCCATAAAACTGCCCGACCTCGTTCGCACCGTGACGGTCTATGAGCCGTCGCTGAGTTCGATCCTTCCCAACACGCAAACGAATAAGGCGCTACTTGAGGCTTTCAGCCAGGGCTTTGCAGGAGCATATACTGCGGCAAAGGCGGGCGATGGAGCCAGCGCGATGCCGATGGCAGTCGAGTTCGTGCTCGGCATGGAGAAGGGTGGGTTCGCGACACTGGACCCGCGTATCCAAGCGATGCTTATCGAGAATGCCCACACGATGATCCCGGACTTTGACGCCCCTACACCAGAACCGCTGACATGCGCGCAGATTGGCGAGGTGTCGTGCCCTGTTCTCCTCATCGTCGGCTCGGAAACCCTACCGCACTACAAGCTGGTGGCGGCAGAGGTCCTGGCCTGTCTGCCGGACGCTTCGCTGTCCGAAATCCAAGGTGTTGGTCATGGGGGTCCGTGGCAAGCCCGGCCTGAGTTTGTGCGGCGGGTTCTCGACTTCGTGGACCTGAATGCACTTTGGCAACCATAGGGTGGGTGCCAACCCACCATCCCCCACCCACCCAGCAAACGTTGGGTTCCACCCACGCTACACCCTCCCCACCAAGCACCCGTAGGGCGGGGTTCACCCCACCGTACCCCGCGACGATCACGAACCCAACGCCAGGCCACCCAGCGCAAGATGAGACTATGTCGAACCGGCATTCCCGTCCCTTTTCCCATTCAACCCGCGCCCCCGAAGGGCAATGCCCGCCCGAGGGGGGTGATGAGCGAACAGAAATCTTCCAGTGGAAGATTTCCGCGAAGAACGCCCGGCCCGTGGCCGGGCCGGGAGGCGGGCATTGCCCGGCATGCTGCGCACTTGATTCCGGGCTGCAGACAAGAATGGCCGTAGCTGGCCACCCCGATCCCGCTTTGGCGCAACCCATCCCCTCCCCCTCACGGGGATGACCGTTGGGTGGGGGGCCTCACCCACCTGTCTTCCCCGCCCCCAAGTGTCATCCCGGCGCAGGCGGGGACCCAGAGTTGATGTCTCCCACCACGCTGAAAGATAGGCCCCCGCCTGCGCGGGGATGACAGTTGCGCGATCCCCCCCGATTCTCCCCGAATGGTTAACGCCCCAAACGTCCGACACCTGTTACTACGGATGTCATACACCTGGCATACGTTTGGCATACGAATGTCACACCCCCATTTCCCCCAACCCCACCCTTTTAACACAGCGTTCCCAACAGCTTACCCGCCCCGCTGCAACTTGACCGGTTCGCTCCGCCCCAACCGCAGGAAATGTGCCATGAAGGGCTTGCCCGCATCTTCCGTCCTTGTCGCGGCGTAAAGCCGTTTCGTCACCACCTGCGGCCCCAGCGGCCGCGTCACGTAGTCCGCGTTCGACTTCACCTCGCGCAGCACCCAGTCGGGCAGCACCGCCACCCCCCGGTTCGATCCGACCAGCATCAGGATCACCGCCGTCAGCTCCACCGTCCTTTGCGCGCGGGGTTCAACCTTGCCCGGAGTAAGCAGCTCCGAGAACACATCCAGCTTGTCGCGTGTGACGGGATACGTGATCAGCACCTGATCGCGGAAATCTTCGGCCTCTATAAACGACTTTTGCGCCAAGGGGTTGGAGGCTGCCGCCAGAAACGTCGGGTGATAGTCAAAGAGCGGGTTATAGGTGACCCCCGGCAATTCCACGGGGTTGGACGAGATCACCAGATCCACCTCTTCGCGGTTCAGCGCGGGCAGGGCGTCGAAGGCCAGGCCTGCGCGGATATCCACATCCACATCGGGCCATGCATGGCGAAACAGCTCCAGCACCGGAAACAGCCAGTCAAAACAGGCGTGGCACTCGATGGCGATATGCAGGCGGCCCGTCTTGCCCGACCGAAGCGACCGAAATTCATCCTCCATCGCGTCGATCTCGGGCAGGATGCGTTCGGCGGCCCGCAGCATCCTGAGGCCGGCAGCTGACAGCGTCATCGGTTTGGAGCGGCGCACGAACAGCTCCATCCCCGCCTGATCCTCCAAGCCAGCCACCTGATGGCTGAGCGCCGATTGCGTCATGTTCAGCATCTCGGCGGCGCGACCAAGGCCCCCGGCCTGATGCACGGCGCGGATCGTGCGCAGGTGGCGCAGCTCGATATACATGTGGTCAACCTCATGATCATGGTGAGAACTATGAATTTGTCTCACATCATGGATTTTGCGACAAGGGGTCAGAACATAGGTGATCCATGACCGCTACGCTCCGCATCAGTTTCGAATTCTTCCCGCCGCAGACGCTGGATCAGTCCTTTCGCCTCTGGGATACCGTGCAGACGCTGGCGCCATTGCGGCCAGAGTTCGTGTCGGTGACCTACGGCGCGGGCGGTACCACGCGCAAACTGACGCATGAGGCGGTGAGCGCGATCCGTCGCAATTACGGGCTGAACGTGGCTGCACACCTGACCTGCGTCGACGCCACGCGCGGCGAGACGCTGGAGAACGCGGAGGCTTATGCTGCCGCAGGCGTGACCGAGATCGTCGCCCTGCGCGGCGATGCGCCCAAGGGTGCCGCGCGCTTTGCCCCCCACGCCGACGGCTTTGCCTCTTCGGTCGATCTGGTCGCGGCACTTGCCAGGACCGGCAAGTTCAAGATCCGCGTCGGCGCCTATCCCGAACCGCATCCCGATGCCGCCCAAGCCGACGCCGATGTGACCTGGCTGAGAGCCAAGATCGACGCCGGGGCTACCTCGGCCATCACCCAGTTCTTTTTCGATGTCGACACGTTCTTTCGGTTCCGCGATGCCTGCCAAGCCGCGGGCATCACCGCGCCCATCATTCCCGGCATCCTGCCAATCACCAACTGGCAGGGCGCAAAGACCTTTGCCGCCCGGTGTGGCGCGCGCGTGCCGCAAAAGCTGGACGAGGCTTTTGCGACCGCCGCGCGCGACGGGCGCGAGGATCTGCTGGCGCTGACGCACTGCACTTCGCTTTGTGACCGGCTTTTGCAAGGCGGCGTCGAGGACTTGCATTTCTACACGCTCAACCGGCCCGACCTGACGCGCGAAGTCGTGCGCGCCTTGGGCATCTGTCCCGATGTGCAACTGGAAAAGGTCGCCTGACCCGGCGGCTTGACGATGTCTCCCTGGGCGGGTCCTTGCAGCCTTGTGCAGGGGCCGCCACTTTTTTCGGGCATGGCTTGTCATAACCTTGTTCGCCCGCCCGTATCGGCTATGGTCGCCTCGACCCGGTAGCGGAGCCATGCCATGCCCAAGCTGATCACCGTATTGAACGGCCCGAACCTCAACCTTTTGGGCCTGCGCCAGCCCGAAATCTATGGCCGTGAAACGCTGGAGGATGTGGCCGCGGCCACTTCGGAACTTGCCGATGATCTGGACCTGACGGTGCGGTTCTTGCAGTCCAACCATGAAGGCCAGCTTGTCGACTGGATCCAGGAGGCGCGCGGCAAATCGGCGGGGATCATCATCAATCCCGGTGCCTACAGTCATACCTCAGTCGCAATCCTTGACGCGCTTCATGCCTATGACGGTGTCGTGATCGAGGTTCATATCTCCAACATCCACAAGCGCGAACCGTTCCGGCACCATTCCTATGTCAGCCAGCGCGCCGATGGGGTGATCGCGGGATGCGGCACCGAGGGCTACCAGCTGGCGCTGCGCCGCATGGCGCGTCTGGTGGGCGCGAAATGAAGCTGCCGGTCAATGCCTTCAAGGCGGCCTTGCGCGCAGGCCGGTCGCAGATCGGTGTCTGGAACACCATTCCCGGGCCGGTCGTGACCGAGATTCTGGCCGCGGCCGGCTTTGATTGCGTGGTCATCGATACCGAGCATTCGCTCACCGACATTCCCGAGGTTTTCGGCATGTTGCAGGCGTTGGCTGCCTATCCTGTCGCCTCTGCGGTGCGTCCGGCATCGAATGACGCTGTGCTGATCAAGCGGCTTTTGGATATCGGCGCGCAAACACTGATCATCCCCTACGTCCAGAATGCCCAAGAGGCTGAGGCGGCCGTGCGCGCGATGCGCTATGCCCCGCGCGGCATTCGCGGGGTGGGTGGCACCACACGGGCCGCAGGCTACGGGGCGATCGCGGACTACGTCCAGACCGCACAGGATGAGCTGTGCCTGATCGTACAGATCGAAACCGGCGAGGCGCTGGACCAGATCGAGGCGATTGCGGCCGTGGACGGGGTCGACATGATTTTTATCGGGCCGTCGGATCTGGCGGCTTCGATGGGATATGGGGGCCAACCCGGCCACCCGGTGGTCATCGCCGCCATCGAAGCGGCCATTGCGCGCATCATCGCAGCGGGAAAACCGGCAGCGATATTGACGTTGGACCCGGTGATCGCGCGGCGCTGCATCGCGCTGGGATCGACTTTTACCGTCGTGGCCCTCGATATCCCGCTGCTGGCCCATGCTGCGGGGGCGGTGGCGGCGGGCTTTCGCTGAGGTCAGTGGCGACACATGAGAGGTCGGATGCCTTCGGCGAGGATATTTGGGCAAAGATGAAAACGGATACGGCAGACCAGTTTCGCTGGCACGAGGCGGCCCGGCTTTTCGACGGGCAGGGGCGCGAGCAGCGGCCCCTGCGCCAGGTCCTGCCGGTCATCCCTGACCGGCCAGCAACACTTGCTGTCGCCTGTGCGCTTGTTGCAGCAAGGCGGGGATTTCGCATCGGGGGCACGGGGCCTGCCCCTGTGCAGGGGGATGCGCCGATGTTCGAGACGCTGACCTCAGGCTCCACAGGCAAACCGCGTCGCATCCGGCGCAGTCAGGCATCATGGATCGCGAGCTTTGCGCTCAATGCGGGGATCTTTGAAATCGGTCCCGACGCGTCGGTCGCGGTGCTGGGGCGGCTGGTGCAGTCGCTGTCGCTTTATGGCGCTTTGGAGGGACTGCACCTGGGCGCCCAAGTGCATCTGTTGGATGATCTGCGCGCGGACCGCCAGGCATTGGCGCTGGCTGCGCGCAAGATCACGCATCTTTATGCCACGCCCGCGCAATTGCGGCTGATGGTTGGTTCGCATGCCTGCCCGGAGCTGCGCCATATCATCATCGGAGGATCCAAGTTGGACGCGGCCTTGCGCGGTTCGCTGGCGCGCTTTGCGCCCCAAGCCGTGATCCGCGAGTTCTATGGGTCGGCCGAGACCAGTTTTGTCACGCTGACGGATACAGGCACGCCCGACCGCTCGGTGGGCGCGCGCTATCCGGGGGTCGAGATCGACATCCGTGCGGGCGAGATCTGGGTGCGCAGCCCCTATCTCTTTGAAGGCTATGCCTCCGACCCGGGATCAGCCCGCTGGGACCACGGCTGGCTTTCCGTGGGCGAGATCGGCAATTGGGATGGCGTGTCGCTGATCTTGTCGGGCCGCGCAGGTCGGATGGTCACGGTGGCGGATCAGAATGTCTTTCCCGAAGAGATCGAGGCCTTTTTGCTGACCCAACCCGGTGTCGCCCAAGCCGCCGTCCTTGCCCGCCCCGATGCCGCGCGCGGGCATATCCTTGTCGCGGTGCTTAAGGGCCAAGAGGCTGCCGGACCCGAAATCCTGTTCGCTTGCCGCAAGGCTCTTGGCTCCTTGAAAGCCCCCAAATCCTTGATCTGGTTGTCTGATTGGCCAGAGCTTGCCTCTGGCAAGACGGATCTTGCTGCCCTTGAGCGGTGTGTCGGATGACCGCTTTTGTGATCGCCGCGCGCCGGACCGCCGTGATCCCGCGTGGCGGGGCCTTTGCACGCCTGTCCATCGAAGAGCTTGGCGCGCCGGTCTTGCTGGCTTGTCTTGCCGATGCGGGGATCACCCGCGCCATGGTGAATGAGGTGATCGTCTCGAACGCACTGGGCGCAGGTGGCAACCCTGCACGCCGCGTGGCCCTTGCCGCGGGCGTACCCGAACGGGTGGCGGGGCTCAGCATCGACCGGCAATGTGCGGGGGGCCTCGATGCGATCTTGCTTGCCCGGGCGATGGTGGACAGCGGCGCTGCCGAGGTCGTCATCGCAGGCGGTGTTGAAAGCTATTCGCGCCGCCCCCTGCGCCTTGCCACCAACCCCAACGGCGGCCCGCCAAAACCCTACGACGAGGCCCCCTTTACGCCCTGGCCAGACCGCAATCCCGGCATGTCCGAGGCTGCTGGCGCGTTGGCCAGACGTCTTGGCATTCCGCGCGTCGAACAAGATGACTGGGCCGTCAAAAGCCATGCCAAAGCCCTGCGCGCAGGTGCCTTGCCCGACATCGTCGCGCTTGAAGCGCAAACAACTGACGCCTTTGCCCGCCAGTTGACCTATGCCCTTGCTGCGCGCGCGGTCAGCATCACGGCCACGATCACGGCGGCAAATTCCGCTGTTGCCGCGGATGCGGCCGCCTTCGTGCTGGTTGTCTCGGAACGGATTGCCGCCAAAGCCCCGCGATCCTTGCGCCTTGGCCCCGGCATCACCCTTGGCGGCAACCCGATGGAGCCGGGTCTGGCCCCGGTTGCCGCCATTGCCGAGGTGCTGGCGCTGGCTGGTGTGCACCCGCAGGACCTGACACAAGCCGAAATCATGGAAGCCTATGCCGTGCAGGCCATTGCCTGTGTCGAGGGTGCGGGACTGGACCCCAGCCGGGTGAATACCCAAGGTGGCGCCTTGGCGCGTGGCCATCCGATCGGCGCATCAGGGGCTATCCTGGTTGTCCGGTTGTTCCACGCTCTGACGCAAGAGGCGCTGGGCCTTGCGGCCATTGCCGCGGCGGGCGGGATCGGGTCCGCCCTTGTGGTGGAGGCCTCAGGCGCGTGACAGCAAGACGCCGGGCCGCATCCGGGCCAGCGATGCCGTGACCACACCCGCAATGACGGCCTTTACCATATCGCCCGGAATGAACGCGCCCAGATTGAACAACGCCTGACCGGGTGTGATCCCCATGCGCCAGACCATGCCGACAAGGCCAAAGGCATAAAGCACCGCCATGCCGCCGATCAGTGCGCCAGCAAAGGCCGACACCCCAACCGCCAGCGACGTGCGCTCCATCACCCACCCTGCGACAAAGGCGGCAAACGGAAAACCGATCACGAACCCGATGCGCGGCGTGCCCCAGACCGCCCAAAGGTTTGCCCCACCCGAGAGCAACGGCAAGCCAACCGCCAACAGCGCAAGGAACAACAGCACCGCCAGCGCGCCGCGCCGCGCCCCCAGCACCGTCCCGCACAGCATGACGCCCAGCGACTGCGCCGTGATCGGAACCCCGGCTGCCAGTTCGATCCGTGGCACAAAGCCCAAAACCGCGATCAACGCGGCAAAAAGTGCGATATAGGCGATGTTGCGTTCCACGTTTGGTCCCCTGCAATGGCTGTCCGCATTGATGCGGTCTTTGATCGGGTGCAGTTAACCTGCGCCACCCCTTGCACGCAAGGCCTCGGCGACATGATCGGCCGTGTCGATGGCCGCCAAGGTCAAGGGTGCCAAAAGCCGATGACCGGAGCGCCGTGCTGACCGCGCACGCCATGCCAAAGTCAGACGTTCGGCTGATTGCATGAGGTCGGGAATGAACCGGATCGCCAGCGCCAGTGCCAATGCCAGACGTCGCGGCGGCAGACCGAAATAGCCAAGCGGCGTTGCCATTTTGGTGATCACGGCGATCATCTCGTCAAGTCGCGTCGTCATCGTGACAAGGTTTGCGACCGTCACCGCGACCGCCATGCGCAACAAGACAACCAACCCGAACACTGGTGTGCCGCGCCACAAATGCCACGCGGCAATCACCGCTGCAAAAGGCCAGAGCGGCCACAAAAGCCGCACGCCATAGGCCAACAGCCGTGGCCCCCCGGTAAGGTACAGACCGACCACCACGGCGGCGGCACCGCCAAGGATCCATGGGCTGGTGATGGTAAAAACGGCGCTGGTGGCGACCACCAGCGCTGCCAGTTTGACGCCCGCGGGCAGCCGGTCAAAGGGCGTCTCAACCGGTGAGGTCAGTGTCAGCATCGCGCGATCCGATCTTTTCCATCTCGGTCTTGAACCTGGCCAGCACATCGCTTGCCGGACCATCCGCCACCACGCGCCCGGCCTCAAGCCAGATCACCCGGTCGCAATTCGCCATCGCGTCCGGATCATGGCTGATGGTGATGACGCGCTGTGCAAGCCCCGCCAGCCGCCGCATCATCCGCGCAATAGTGGGCAAGTCCATCCCGGCAAACGGCTCGTCCAGCAATATCGTCTTTGGCGCCATCAGCAAGACGGACATAAGACACAGGTAATGCCGCTGACCCTGACTGAGGGTGTGGGTCGCGGCCCCGGCCCAATGGCTTCGACCTTCAGCCGCCAGCGCCGCCCCGGCGGCCGCGCGCGCGTCGGCGTCGGTGTGGCCCATCTGGCGCACGCCAAAGGCCAATTCCTCTTCGACGGTCGGAAACAAGATCATGTGGTCAGGGTTTTGAAACAAGATGCCGATCTGGGACAGCATCGCCTTGCGATCAATTGCCGGATCGACCCCGCACACCTGCACCGCGCCGGTGCTGGGCGCGATCAAGCCCGCGATCAGGCGCAGCAAGGTGGTTTTGCCCGACCCGTTGCGCCCGACGATGCCGATCCGCCGCTCGGTCAGGGTCAGCGTGATATCGGACAAAATGGGTTTGCCCATGAGCTCGACACCGGCCTCGCGCAGGAAAATCGCATCGGGAGCGGGGGTTTCGGGCATCGGGGCCTATGGTCACCTGAACAAGCTGAAGCGGTGTAACCGCTGACCGGCTGCGGGGAAAGGCCTTCCAAAGGATCCGACGACCGAGGTGACCTGCGCAGCTTGTGCTGGCAGCACTGGATGCAACGACCCGGACATCTCGCGATGCCCGGGTCGTATGGACGCATGATCTGCCATGGGTACTAGCTCTGCGCGCCACCGGCAAGCAAGGTGTTACCGGCAAGCCGCAGTGAACTGGCGGCCATATTGGTCGCGGTAAAGGCATTGCCCGGATGTGCCCGTGGGTTTGATAAGCGTGGAACCTGCCACCCCGACAGCCGCACCAACCAATGCGCCTGTCAGCTTGTCACCGCCGCCAGAGACGGCCGCGCCAAGGGCCGCGCCACCAAGCGCACCGGCGGCGGCGTTTTGTTCAGCGGTCTGGCAGGCTGACAGCGACAGCCCCAGCAGTGACATGATAAAAAATTGAGTCTTCATGGATAGCCTCGTTTGAATTGTTGAGCACCCACAGTAACGCCGAACCATGCAAAAGGTTCCCGCCGGGGGCGGATCCGGCAAGTTGCCGCTGGTCAGAGCGGGGATTTCCGCCCATCCAGTCTGGCTCACGGAACGCAGAAAGCCTGCAGTTGTCCGCCAGACGCGCTCAGGCCACCCGCGCCGCTGCGACGGAATCCTCAAGGATATCCATGGCTTCGGCGAAATGCGCATCCGGGATCGTGATCGGAGCCAAGAACCGGATCACATTGCCATAAACCCCGCAGGTCAACAGGATCAGGCCCCGCTTCAGCGCCTCTGTGCGCACCCGCCCGGTAAAGCCCGCGTCGGGCTCATGCGTGCCGGGGTTGGCGAATTCGACCGCCACCATGAAGCCCGGGCCGCGAATGTCGACGATTTCCGGCGTCACCGACCGGATGCCCTCTAGCCGTTGTTTCAGCCGCCCGCCCAGTTCGTTGGCGCGCGCGCACAGGTCCTCTTCTTCGATCACGTCCAGCACGGCATTTGCCGCAGCAATCCCCAAGGGGTTGCCACCGTATGTCCCACCCAGACCGCCAGGATGGGCTGCATCCATCAGTTCGGCCCGGCCCGTGACGGCCGCCAGCGGCAGGCCCCCCGCAAGGCCCTTGGCCATCGTGGTCAGGTCTGCCGCCACATCATAACCATGCATCGCAAAAAGATGCCCGGTGCGCGCAAACCCCGTCTGCACCTCGTCCGCGATCATCACGATGCCATGCTCGTCACACAACTTGCGGATGGCGCGGACCAGTTCCTTGGGCGCGGGGTAGAACCCGCCTTCGCCCTGCACCGGCTCGAAGATGATCGCCGCCACGCGGGCCGGATCAAGATCGGCCTTGAACAGCTTGGTTATTCCCGCCATCGCGTCTGCGGTTGAGATGTCGTGAATTTCTTGCGGAAACGGCACATGCCAGACATCGGGCATCATCGCGCCAAAGCCCTTTTTGTAGGGCTCGACCTTGCCGGTCAGCGACATGCCCATGAAGGTCCGTCCATGAAAGGCCCCGCCAAAGGCGATCACACCGTTACGGCCCGTGGCGATACGGGCGATCTTGACCGCGTTCTCGCATGCCTCGGCCCCGGTGGTCACAAAGATCGTCTTTTTCGCGAAATCGCCCGGCACGGCGGCATTCAGACGTTCGGCTAGCCGGATGTAGGACTCGTAAGGCAGGACCTGATGGCAGGTATGGGTAAAGCGGCTCATCTGTTCGGTCACCGCCGCCATGACCTTGGGGTGGCAATGGCCCGTGTTCACCACCGCGATCCCGGCGGCAAAGTCGATGTAGCGGTTGCCCTCGATATCCCAGAT
This sequence comes from Rhodobacterales bacterium, assembly GCA_031378845.1. Taxonomy (GTDB): domain Bacteria; phylum Pseudomonadota; class Alphaproteobacteria; order Rhodobacterales; family Rhodobacteraceae; genus JAJNPS01. The sequence goes on along the minus strand of JANNES010000012.1, from coordinate 184,041 downwards.
CTCGGAATTCAGTGCCCGATCCGCATATATCTGGGTCATCATGCCCACCCCGCGCGAGATGGCGGCGTCGCGGCGTTTGGCGACTTCAGCGTTCAGCATTGGGGCGACTCCTTGGATGGCGTGGGCACACTTGCGCGGCTATGTGATCAAACTTTTGCGGCATGATCAATCCGCCATCCTTTGCCCGCCACAGGATTGGAATTCACCTTTCGTTAACCATTGGCGGCCCATCTTGCGACCACGACGACACGCCTGCAGGAAAAGCTGGGACGCATGACACAAGAGATGGCCTTCGGGGGAACCCGCGCCAGCGCCGGCGCCATCGAACAGGACCAGATTAACCGCCTGCGTTTGATCCGTTCGCGCCGGGTCGGCGCGGTCACCTTTCATCGTCTGATCGACGAACACCGGACCGCAGAGGCCGCCCTTGCAGCGTTGCCCGGGATCGCCAGCGCCGCCGGGATTGACCGCTACGAGGTCTGCCCTGTCGGCGTGGTCATGGCTGAACTGGCCAAGGGCCGCGCCGCCGGGGCCGCGCTGATCGTGCACGGCGATCCGCGTTACCCGGCGTTACTGGCCCAAATGGCCGACGCGCCGCCTGTTTTGTGGGTCCAGGGGGACATCTCCTTGTTGGCGCGCCCGATGGTGGCGGTCGTGGGCTCGCGCAACGCCTCGTCGCTTGGCCTGCGCATGGCGCGGCGGCTGGCGGACGGCTTGGGGGCAGCAGGGCAGGTCGTCGTCTCCGGCCTTGCGCGCGGGATCGACGCCGAGGCGCATCGTGCAAGCCTTGCGACCGGCACCATCGCCGTTCAAGCGGGTGGCGTCGATGTCATCTACCCCACCGAAAACACTGAACTTGCCGCCGAAATCGCCGCGCGTGGGTGCCGGATTTCCGAACAGCCGATGGGGGCCGAACCGCAAGCCCGCCATTTCCCGTTGCGCAACAACATCATCGCAGGCCTTTCGCGGGCCGTCGTCGTGGTCGAGGCCGCCTCGCGCTCCGGCAGTCTCTTGACTGCCCGTGCCGCCCTCGATCTCGGCCGCGAGGTGCTGGCCGTACCGGGCCATCCATTCGATGCCCGCGCTGCAGGCGCCAACTTGCTGATCCGCGATGGTGCCACGTTGATTCGCGGCGTGCACGATGTGCTCGAGGCGATCGGGGCATCGTTCATTGATCCTGCGCAGCCCGCCAAGGACGACGCCGACGCAGATGCCCGGGATATCGCTGCACAAGACCCGCCGGGCAAGGTGCCACCAACCACGCCCTTGGCCGAGGCCAGCGTTCTACACAGCCAGATCCTCGCGCGCCTTGGCCCCAGCCCGCTGGCAGAGGACCAGCTGATCCGTGATTTGGCGATGCCGCCGGGCCACATCACGCCCGCCCTTCTGACGCTGGAGCTGGAGGGCCGGATCGAACGCCAGCAGGGCGGACTTTTGGCGCGGGTAGACTGACAGCGGCCGTTCGGGGACATCTTTACCCCCGGCTGCAGGGCGATTGACATTCCAATCGTGCTCCCCACATGGTGCCGCGCCATTGCGTCATTCGTAATTAGTCCGGGGAATGCATGCCAGTCGTCGTTGTCGAATCTCCTGCCAAGGCCAAGACAATCAACAAATATCTGGGGCCCGGCTACACCGTTCTGGCCTCTTATGGTCATGTCCGCGACCTGCCCGCCAAGGATGGCTCGGTGGATACCGAAAACGGTTTTGGCATGCTGTGGGAGGTTGCACCCGAAAGCCGCAAGCACATCAAGGCGATCACCGAGGCACTGAAAACCGATGACGAGCTGATCCTTGCCACCGACCCCGACCGCGAGGGAGAGGCGATCAGCTGGCACCTGCAAGAGGCGCTGGCCTCGTCGCTCAAAAAGGGCAAAAAAGTCAGCCGCGTCACCTTTAACGCCATCACCAAGGATGCGGTGACCGAGGCGATGAAAAAACCGCGCCAGGTCGATGTCCCGTTGGTCGAGGCCTATCTTGCCCGCCGCGCGCTGGACTATCTGGTGGGCTTCACGCTCTCTCCGGTCCTGTGGCGCAAGCTGCCGGGGGCCAAATCGGCGGGCCGCGTGCAGTCCGTCGTCCTGCGTCTGGTGGTCGAGCGTGAGATGGAGATCGAGGCGTTCAACGCCCGCGAATTCTGGACCGTCAAGGCGGTCCTGGTCACCCCGAGGGGTCAGGAATTCGAGGCGCGCCTGACCGTCCTTGGTGGCAAGAAACTGGACAAATTCGACATCAACACAGCAGCGGCAGCCGAGATTGCCGCCCATGCTGTCACCTCACGAACATTGACGGTTGCTTCGGTCGATTCCAAACCTGCCACGCGCAATCCCTATCCGCCCTTCATGACCTCCACCTTGCAACAAGAGGCGTCGCGCAAATTCGGCATGGGCTCCAAGGCCACGATGTCCGCCGCCCAGCGGCTTTATGAGGCGGGCCACATCACCTATATGCGGACCGACGGCATCGACATGGCCCCCGAGGCGGTGATGGCCGCGCGGGCCGAAATCAAGGACCGGTTCGGTGCGGCTTATGTTCCCGACAGCCCGCGCATGTACAAAAACAAGGCCAAGAACGCGCAAGAGGCGCATGAATGTATCCGCCCGACCGAGATGTCGGCCAGCCCCGACAAACTGCGCCTGACCGAGGCGGATCAGCGCCATGTCTATGAGCTGATCTGGAAACGCACGTTGGCGAGCCAAATGGCCGCCGCGCGGATGGAGCGTACCACGGTGGATGTCGGCAGCCCTGATGGACAGGTCACCTTGCGCGCCACCGGCCAGGTGATGATGTTTGACGGCTTTCTCAAGGTCTATGACGAAGGCCGTGATGACGATGACGAAGACGAAGGCCGCCTGCCGCAGATCATGCAAGGCGAGCCCGCCGACAAACGCAGCGTGATCCCCGAGCAGCACTTTACCCAGCCACCGCCGCGTTACACCGAGGCGACCCTGATCAAGCGGATGGAGGAACTCGGTATCGGTCGCCCCTCGACCTATACCTCCATTGTCACCACGATCCAGGACCGCGAATATGTCCGCAAGGACAAGAACCGCCTGATCCCCGAGGACAAGGGGCGTCTGGTGACGGCGTTCCTGTCGAACTACTTTCGCCGTTATGTTGAGTATGACTTTACCGCTGATCTGGAAAACGAACTCGACGACGTCTCTGCCGGGGACCGCGAATATCGCGACGTGCTGGCGCGGTTCTGGAAGGATTTCTCTGCTGCCGTGGCCGAAACCGCCGATCTGCGTATCGGCGAAGTCCTCACGAAGATTGATGAATTCCTTGCGCCACATCTTTACCCCGCGCGCGCCGATGGCTCGGACCCGCGCATCTGCCAGACCTGCGGCACGGGTCGGCTGCACCTGAAAACCGCGCGCTCCGGTGGGGCGTTCATCGGCTGCGGCAATTACCCCGAATGCCGCTATACGCGCCCCATTTCCGGCGCCGAAGAGGGGGCCGGATCCGTCGATGGCCTTGTTCTGGGCGAGGATGAAACGGGCCAGAAGATCTCGATCCGCACGGGTCGCTTCGGGCCTTACGTGCAGCGCGGCGAGGCGACCGAGGAAAACCCCAAACCCGACCGCGCCAGCCTGCCCAAGGGCTGGGCGCCCGATGCGCTGACCCTGTTGCGGGCGATGGATCTGTTGAACCTGCCGCGTTTTGTCGGGCCGCACCCCGATGACGGTCAGCCGATCGAGGCCGCGATTGGCCGCTTTGGCCCCTATATCAAGCATGGCGCGGTCTATGCCAACATCGCCGATGTCGAAGAGGTCTTTACCATCGGCATGAACCGCGCGGTCGAGGTTCTGGCCCAAAAGGCCGCGCGCGGGCCGGGTGGCAGGGGTGGTGCCCCGGCGGCTCCTTTGCGATCCTTGGGCGAACACCCCTCGGGCGGTGAGGTGCAGGTGATGCCCGGCAAGTACGGGCCTTACGTCAAGTGGGACAAGGTGAATGCCACACTGCCCAAGGAACTGACACCCGAGGCGGTGACGCTGGATGAGGCACTGGCCCTGATCGCCGAAAAGGCAGGCAAGGGTGGCAAGAAAGCCCCCGCGCGCAAGACGGCGAAACCTGCCGCGGCCAAAAAGCCGGCCGCAAAGAAAGCCCCGGCCAAAAAGACGCCTGCGAAAAAGCCCGCAAAGGTCTGACGCAACCTCAAATTTCTTCGAAGAAATTTGCAAGAGTTTTCGAAAACTCTTGGGCTCTTGTCGCTCGCGGCACTTTGTCAGTCCCCGCGCGGATTCAACAACCGGCCCATCACATGGCCCGCTCGCAGGCTGCCGATGCGGGTTCCGTCTTCGGTTACGGCCATTTCCGCAACCCCGTCACGCATCGCTTGCATAATCTCTTTGACCGGGGTTTCGGCATCGACCTCGTCGGGGGCCGTGCTGGTCCCCGACAGCATCACATCGCGCGCCGTCAGCACCGAAAGCGGGTTCATATGGGCGACGAAATCGGCGACGTAATCGCTGATCGGGTTGGCAATGATCTGGCGCGCGGTGCCGCATTGCACGATGCGCCCGCCCTCCATCAGTGCGATGCGGTTGCCGATCTTGAACGCCTCGTCCAGATCGTGGCTGACAAAGATGATCGTGCGCTTCAGTTTGGCTTGCAGGTCCAAAAGCTCGTCTTGCAGCTTGGCGCGGATCAGCGGGTCAAGCGCCGAGAACGGCTCATCCATCAAGAGGATCGGCGCATCGGTCACAAAAGCCCGCGCCAGACCCACACGCTGCTGCATGCCGCCAGACAACTCTCCCACCTTGCGCTCGGCCCATTGCGTCAGGTTCACCAGCGCCAGTTGTTCATCCACTTTTGCGCGACGCTGCTCGGGTGTCTGGCCTGCAAGCTCCAGCCCCAGCCCGACATTCTCGCGCACCGACCGCCAGGGCAAAAGGCCAAACTGCTGGAAAACCATCGCGATGCATTCGCGGCGCACGCGCAACAGATCCACAGGCGAACAGCGCGAGACATTGGAAGTCCAGTCGCCGTCATGGATCGTCACCGACCCGCGCACCACCGGGTTCAGCCCATTGACAGCGCGCAGAAGCGTGGACTTGCCCGAGCCGGACAGGCCCATAAGCACCAGAATCTCGCCCTTGGCCACGGTCAGCGAACAGTCATGCACACCAAGGATCTGGCCCGTCTGGGACTGGATCTCGCTGCGGCTCAACCCCTGATCCATCAGCGGCAAGGCGCGTTCAGGGTGATCGCCAAAGACGATGGAAACCTGGTCGAACTCTACGGCGGCGTTCATGTGCGTGTCACCCTCAGCATCCGGTCCAGCAAGATCGCAAGCGCCACGATCACCGACCCCGATTCAAAGCCCAGATCGGGGCGCACCTGGTTTAGCGCCTTGACCACCGGCACCCCCAGACCCGCCGCGCCGACCCAGGCCGAAATCACCACCATCGACAGCGACAGCATGATGGTCTGGTTCAGGCCTGCCATGATCTGCGGAAAGGCAAAGGGCAGTTCAACCTTCCAAAGCACCTGTTTCTTGGTGGCCCCAAACGCCGTCGCCGCCTCCAGCAGTGCGGTCGGCGTCGTGGAGACCCCCAGATGCGTCAGGCGGATTGAGGTCGGCACCACAAAGATGATCGACGCAAACAGCGCAGGCACCAGTCCGATCCCGAAAAGGATAACGAATGGAATAAGATACACTGGCGCTGGCAGCGTTTGCATCAGGTCCAGAACCGGTTGCATCGCGGCATACAGTTTCGGGCGATGGGCCGCAGCCACGCCCACCGGCACCCCGATCGCCATGCAGATGATGCACACAAAGGCGACCAGCCCCAGCGTCTCGGTGGTCTCTTTCCAATAGCCCTGGTTGATGATGAACACGAACCCGACCAATACCACCAGACACGGTTGCCAGCGCCGCTGGATCACCCAAGTCAGCGCCAGAAACAGCGCAATGATAACAAGGGGATGCGGCCATTGCAGCAGCGCCGTCAGCGCGTCGATCGCATCTTCGGTCCCATTGCCAAAGCTTTTGAAACCTGCCTTGAAATTCAGCTTCAGCCAGTCAAAGACGATCTTTGCCGTTGCCCCGACAGGGATTTGCCATGTGGTCAGCCAGTCCATCCGCGCCCCCGTTCAGACAAAAGGGCCCCGCGGTGATGCGGGGCGCCCGGTCGTTTTACTGAAGCGCCGCCGCGACGGCGGCCTTGGCATCGCTACCGTCCTTGGTGGTGACACCGTCAAGCCACGGTTCCCATACCGTCGGGTTCGCGGCAAGCCAAACCTTGGCCGCATCGCGCGGGTCCGTCCCGTCGTTCAAGATCGCGCCCATGATCTCGTTTTCCATGGCCAGCGTAAAGGACAGGTTGGTCAAGAGCTTGCCCGTATTGGGGCATTCCGCGACATAGCCTGCGCGGGTGTTGGTCGCGACCGTCGCGCCGCCAAAGTCCGGCCCGAAATAGTCGTCGCCGCCGGTCAGGTAGGTCATCTTGAAATTGGCGTTCATCGGATGGGGTTCCCAGCCCAGAAAGACGATCGGCTGGCTGTCGTCGGACTTGTTGGCAACCTCGGCCAGCATGCCTTGTTCCGAGGATTCGATGACCTCGAACCCGTCCAGACCAAACGGCCCCGTCGCAATCATGTCGCTGATCAGCCGGTTGCCGTCATTGCCGGGCTCGATGCCATAGATTTGGCCTTCCAGCGCGTCCTTATGGGTGGCGATGTCCTTGAAATCCTTGATCCCCAAGGCAACACCTGCCTCGTTGGTGGCCAACGTGTACTTGGCGCCGACAAGATTCGTGCGCACGGTATCGACGGTCTTGGCGTCGCGGTAGGGCGCGATATCGGCCTCCATCGTGGGCATCCAGTTGCCAAGGAACACGTCGATATCGCCCTCGGCAAGGCCCGTATAGGTCACCGGAACCGCAAGGATCTTGGTCTCTGTCGCATAGCCAAGCGACTCCAGCAGCAAGGTGGTCGCGGCGGTCGTGGCCGTAATGTCGGTCCAGCCGACGTCGGAAAAGATCACCTCGTCGCAGCCTTCGGCATAGGCAGACCCTGCAAAGGCAAAGGCCACGGTGGTGGCCAAAAGTGTCGTTCGCGTCGTTATCCGGGTCATCTGTGTGCATCTCATTTTTTGTTGATTGACGAGTCAATAAACTTCAAGCATCTCTAAATTGGCAAGCATTATTTCCCAAGGGTGCCAAACAAGATGCCAAAGCTTGGAATGGAGCCTATCCGCAAGCACGCGTTGGTTAAAGCCACGATTGTCGAGATCGGGCGCGTGGGATCCTTGGATGTCACCGTCAGCCAGATTGCCAAACGCGCAGGCATGTCATCGGCACTGGCGCATCACTACTTCGGGTCCAAAGAGGATATGTTCCTTGCCGCGATGCGTCATGTGCTGACCCTTTATGGGGCCGAGGTGCGTGGTGCGCTGGCGGTCGCCGAGGGACCGCAGGGTCGGGTGCGGGCGATTCTGCGTGCGTCGTTCAGCGCCAGTAATTTCCGGCGCGAGGCGGTGGGGGCTTGGCTCAATTTCTGGGTTCTGGCGCAATCGGTGCCCGAGGCAAGGCGGTTGCTTGGGGTCTATCAGCGCCGCCTCCAGTCGAACCTGATCGCGGCTTTGCGGCCCCTTGCCGGGGATCGCGCGCCCGCGGTTGCTGCCGGTCTTGGTGCATTGATCGATGGGCTTTATCTGCGTGAAGTGCTGAAATCGGGGCCTGCCGATGGGGCAAGTGCAGCCGCCACGGCGATTGCGCATCTCGAGGCTGAACTGGTACGGGCCCGATAAATGCACGCCGATTACATCATCGTGGGCGCGGGCTCTGCCGGATGTGCGATGGCCTACCGGCTGGCCGAGGCGGGCAGGCGGGTGACCGTGATCGAACATGGCGGATCGGATGCGGGGCCATTCATCCAGATGCCGGGTGCCTTGTCTTTTCCGATGAACATGGCGATGTACGACTGGGGGCTTCACTCCGAACCCGAACCGCATCTGGGCGGGCGCACGCTTGCGACCCCACGCGGCAAGGTGATCGGCGGGTCTTCCAGCATCAACGGGATGGTCTATGTCCGCGGCCACGCGCGCGATTTCGACACCTGGGCCGAGATGGGGGCGGATGGCTGGGCCTATGCCGATGTGCTGCCTTACTTCAAGCGGATGGAGGCCGCGCATGGTGGCTCCAGCTCGGAGTTTCGCGGCACGGACGGCCCCTTGCACATCACCCGCGGGCCCCGGTCGAACCCGCTTTTCGATGCCTTCATCGCCGCCGGGCAGCAAGCGGGCTATCCCGTCACGACGGATTACAACGGCCAGCAGCAAGAGGGTTTCGGCCCGATGGAAGCGACGATCTGGAAGGGTCGGCGCTGGTCGGCAGCCAATGCCTATCTGAAACCGGCAGTGGCCACCGGCAATGTCCAGATCATTCGTGGCCTCGCCCGCCGCGTGGTGATCGAGGCAGGCCGCGCCGTGGGCGTCGAAATCGCGCGTGGCGAGGTGGTCGAGGTGATCCGCGCAGGCCGCGAAGTGATCCTTGCCGCGTCCTCGATCAACACGCCAAAGATCTTGATGCTGTCGGGCATCGGGCCAGGGGCGCATCTGCAAGAACATGGCATCCCGGTTCTGGCCGACCGCCCCGGCGTCGGTGCCAACCTGCAAGATCACCTTGAAATCTATATCCAGTTTGCGGCCAGCCAGCCCATCACACTGTTCAAGCACTGGAATCTCTGGGGCAAGGCGCGGGTCGGCGCGCAGTGGCTCTTGACGGGCGGGGGCCTTGGCGCCTCCAACCAGTTCGAGGCCTGCGCCTTCATCCGCTCTGCATCCGGGATCGACTATCCTGACATCCAGTACCACTTTCTGCCCATCGCGGTCAGCTACAACGGCAAGGCCGCAGCCGAAGGGCACGGCTTTCAGGCGCATGTCGGTCCAATGCGGTCAAAGTCGCGCGGAACGGTCACCTTGCGGTCGGCCAATCCCACCGATGCCGCGCGCATCCAGTTCAACTACATGTCGCATCCCGACGACTGGGCCGAGTTTCGCACAGCCGTTCGCCTGACGCGTGAGATTTTCGGCCAAGATGCGTTCAGGCCCTACCTCAAGCACGAAATCCAGCCCGGCGATGCGGTGCAGACCGATGACCAGATCGACGCCTTCGTCCGCGACCATGCCGAAAGCGCCTATCACCCCTGCGGCACCGCGCGGATCGGTCGGGCCAGCGATCCGATGGCGGTGGTCGACCCCGAATGCCGCGTGATCGGGGTCGACGGTCTGCGCGTCGCCGACAGCTCGATCTTTCCGCAGGTGACCAACGGCAACCTCAACGCGCCCTCCATCATGGTCGGCGAAAAGGCCGCGGATCACGTGCTTGGGCGCACGCCCTTGCCGGCGTCGAACCTGGAGCCGTGGATGCACCCAAACTGGCGCAGCGCACAGCGCTGAGTTGATCGAGGTCAAGGTGCGCGGCGCCCAACTGCCGCAAGATACCGGACACCGAAGTCAAGAGGTTTGCGATGTCTCACACCCCCCATGAACTGACCGAAGAATTCCCGGCAGAGGCCGCGAAAATCCAAACTCTGAAGGCCAAGAGCCCCCATTTCGCCAAGCTTGTCGACGACTACCACACCGTGAACCGGGCGGTGCATCGCAGCGAAATCCGCGTCGATCTGCTGACGAATGAGCACGAAGAACGCCTGAGACGGGAACGCGCGCATCTCAAGGACGAGATCTGGCACTATCTCAAGGCGCATTGATCAGCCCGCGATCTCATAGGGCAACACATCGCGTGCGTCCGGATTGACGCTGAGCCGCCCTGCAAGGGGCGGCACCGACCGCTGGTGGCACTGGGTCCGCTCGCAGATCCGGCACGAAATGCCGATCGGCTCAAACCGGCCCTTCAGATCCAGCCCGTCTGAATAAACCAAAGCGCCCGCATGCTGCACTTCGCAGCCCAGCCCGATGGCATAGCGCCGCACGGGTGCAAGAAACGCCCCCGCCGGTTTCGAGACATCTCGCGCCAGACACAGATAGCGCACCCCGTCCGGGGTTTCGGCCAACTGGCGCAGGAACGCGCCCGGCGTCTCGAATGCGCGGTGCACGTTCCACAACGGGCACGCGCCCCCGAACCGTGCAAACTGCAACCGCGTCGCCGAATGGCGCTTGGTGATCGTGCCCGCCTGATCGACCCGCACGAAAAAGAACGGGACTCCCTTGGCCCCGGGGCGCTGCAAGGTGGACAGCCGATGCGCCACCTGCTCCACCGACGCGCCAAAGATATCCGCCAGCCGTTCCAGATCGTGCCGCGTCTCACGGGCTGCCTGCAGAAAGGCGCGGTACGGCATCAACGCCGCCCCCGCAAAGTAGTTCGCAATGCCGATCTTGGCGATATCGCGGGCCTCTTGCGTGGAAAAGCGGGCCAGATCCAGCGTTGCCTCGATCAGCTCGTTCTGGGACAGAAGCGCGATCTGATGCAGCACCTGAAACCGCTGCGTCCCACCCGAGGCACGCGCCGATACCTCCAGCCGCTTGGCGTCCGGAATGTAGCGCCGCAGGCCGGGATCATCGGAAAAGTGCAGCGCGATGCTCCGCGACGCAAGCCATTCGACGGCAAGTATTAATACATCTTTTCGGACCCCTGCAGGCATTGCGTAATGTTCGGCCGCACGATCCACGGCATCCAGGTAGTTGTCGCAATAGTGAAAGAAATCTCGCACCTCTTCCCACGAACTGGGCTGCAAAGCCGCGTCGTCGCGCCCCAGAGCTTCGTCAAGTGAGGCGAGCCTCTCGTGGGTTTGCCGGTAGGCACGGTGCAGGTTCAAGAATGCGCGTGCAAGGGCGGGTGCATTGGATGCCGCAAGGCGCAGGTCGGCCAATGGTGGGGTCGCGCTGCCAAAGACCGGATCGGCCAAAGCTTCGCGCATATCGCTCACCAGCCGCTCGCTTTCGCCAACCGTCAGCTCTGTCACGTCCAGCCCGAATTCCTGCGCCAGCCCCAGCACGACCGCGGCCGACACCGGGCGGTGGTTGTTCTCCATCTGGTTGAGATAGGGCAGGGACACGCCCAACCGGTCGGCAAAACCGCGCTGCGTCAGCGCCAGCCGCGCGCGGATCTCACGCAGCTTGACCCCGGCATAGAGTTTCTGGGCGGGCATTTGGACCTCCGGTTTGCAAAGCCAAAACTGGCTTTGCAAAGTCAGGCCGTCAAGTCGGCAATCCGATCGCCCGTGCCCGCCGGATCACCCAGAGCACCGCCAGCACCGAGGCGAGCGATGATACGAACATCAGCATCACCAGCGGCAGTTCCGTTGACCCCGTCGGCAACAGCACCCCGGCCAGAGCCGCCAGCGCCGCCCCGCCGCCGATCATGATTGCCCCGCCGAGGCCTGACGCCGTCCCCGCAAGCTCTGGCCGCACCGACAGGATGCCGGCATTGGCGCTTGGCAGGGCAATCCCGTTGCCGAGGCCCATGAACACCGCCAGCCCAAAGAACACTCCCGGCCCCGACAGCCCCAAAAGCGTCAGGCCCGTCAGCGCCGCCAGGCCCGTCGTGGTGACCAGATTGCCCACCATCATCATCTTGTTCATGCCCACCCGCACTGAAAACCGCCCCGCCAGAAAATTGCCCACCGCATAGCCGATCGCGGTGATCGCAAACAACAGCCCAATCGTGGACGGGCTAAGCCCGAAGACCTTGTCGCCCACATAAGGCGCGCCACCCAAAAAGGCGAAAAACGTCCCCGAGGCAAAGCCAGCCGCCAGACTATAACCCCAGAACCGCTGCGATTTCAGCAGCGTCGGGTATTGGCGGATCTGGTCGCGCATTGACACCGGCCGCAGCGTTGCCGTCTCTCCCAGATCGGCCCAGATCAGTCCGAACACCACCGACCCCAACACCAGGAGCAGCGTGAAATTTGCTTGCCAACCAAAGGCTTCGTCCAGGAACCCGCCAATCGCCGGACCGATCATCGGCACAAGGGACATCCCCATCGTGACATAGCCGATCATCGAGGCCGCCTGTGCATCGGCCACGACATCGCGCACGATGGCGCGGCTCAGCACCATGCCCGCAGCCACCACCGCCTGCATCATCCGAAAGATCAAAAAGACCGTCGCATTGGGTGCAAGCAACGTGCCCACGGTCGCAACGAGGAACAGTCCCATCGACCAGATCAGCACCGCCCGCCTGCCATAGCGGTCCGACAAGGGGCCGATTACGATCTGCAACACCGCCGATAGCGCCAGATACAGCGCCACCGATTGCTGCATCGTTCCATAAGGCACGTCAAACCACGCCGCCATTCCCGGCAGCGACGGCAAAAAGATATTCATCGTCAGCGCCGACAACCCTGCGACAAGGATCAAGGTCGAGATGTGCGGCGGCGTGCTTCGGTCCAGATACCGGACGGCGGGGTGCGTGGTCATGGCGGCTCGCTACGCCTGTTTTTCGGCCTTGTCCATGGCCGCACCGCCCCCGGTCACGCCCATTTGTGAAAGATGAAAAACGCCCACAGCGCGATGCAGGCTAAACCGGAAATGTGGTTCCACATCAGCGGCTACTTAGAGTAAAGCACTGAAAGTAAAAATAAAACCGGCAGGGCAATGACCTCATGGATCGTCTTCGGCTCTGCGGCGGAAAACTGCGAATGCCCGGTCCGGTTGGCCGGAACCATCCGGCAGTACTCAACGAACGCGATCCCCCAGCTGATCACGATGACCGTGATCAGGGCCGTCGACTTGAACTTGAGAAGTCCATATCAGGCAAAGGTCATGAACACGTTTGACGCCAGCAACCAACCGATGGTGGTGACCGCAACGGGCCGGGTGGGCATATCGGACCTCCAATCAGATGGCCGGTTCTATTGTCTCTCGGTGGCCATGCAAATCATTTGCAGATTTGCTTTTTGCAGAAGCCCGCAGCTCCTGAGTTTGCAAATCTTCGGAAATCCGCTTTCGACGGTGACACAGCACAGCTATGATGCGATCTGGGCACGGATGAGGGCTTGAATGAACGAGATTTTGGCAGAACTTGAGGCGCGCCGCATCGTTGCCCGTGCAGGCGGCGGGGCCACCCGGGTTGCAGCGCAGCATGCCAAAGGCAAGCTGACCGCCCGCGAACGCATCGAGCTTTTGCTCGACGAAGGGTCCTTTGAAGAGTTCGACATGTTCGTCACCCACCGCTCCACCGATTTCGGCATGGCGGAGAACCGTCACCCCGGCGACGGCGTCGTGACCGGCTGGGGCACGGTCAATGGCCGCCTCATCTATGTCTTTGCGCAGGACTTCACTGTCCTTGGCGGCTCCGTCTCGGAAACCCACGGCGCAAAAATCTGCAAGATCATGGACATGGCAATCCAGAACGGCGCGCCCGTGATCGGCATCAACGATTCCGGTGGCGCACGCATCCAGGAAGGCGTGGGCTCCCTTGCCGCTTATGGCGAGGTCTTCCAGCGCAACATCCTCGCCTCGGGCGTGGTGCCGCAAATCAGCCTGATCATGGGTCCGTGCGCCGGTGGGGCCGTCTACAGTCCCGCGATGACCGACTTCATCTTCATGGTCAAAGACTCGTCTTACATGTTCGTCACCGGCCCCGACGTCGTGAAAACCGTCACCAATGAACAGGTCACTGCCGAAGAACTGGGCGGCGCGTCTACCCATACCCGCAAATCCTCGGTTGCCGATGGTGCGTTTGAAAACGATGTCGAGGCGCTGGCGGAAACCCGCCGCCTGATCGACTTTCTGCCGCTCAACAACCGCGAAAAGGCCCCCGTGCGTCCGTTCTTCGACGATCCGGCCCGCATCGAGATGTCGCTCGATACGCTGGTGCCCACCAACCCCAACCAGCCCTATGACATGAAGGAACTGATCCTGAAAGTCGCGGACGAGGCCGATTTCTTCGAGATTCAAAAGGACTTTGCCGGCAATATCATCACCGGCTTTGTGCGGATCGAAGGTCAATCCGTTGGGGTCGTGGCCAACCAGCCCATGGTCCTTGCCGGTTGCCTCGACATCGACGCCAGCCGCAAAGCCGCGCGCTTCGTGCGATTCTGCGACGCTTTCGAGATCCCGATCCTGACCTTTGTCGACGTGCCGGGCTTTTTGCCTGGCGTGCAGCAGGAACTCGGCGGCGTCATCAAACACGGCGCGAAACTGTTGTTTGCCTATGGCGAGGCGACGGTGCCCAAGGTGACCGTTCTGACCCGCAAGACCTATGGCGGTGCCTATGTCGTGATGTCGTCCAAGCATCTGCGCGGCGATTTCAACAATGCCTGGCCCACTGCCGAGGTCGCCGTGATGGGCGCAAAAGGCGCGGTCGAAATCCTCTATCGCAGCGAACTTGGTGACAGGGACAAGATCGCCGCGCGCGTCAAGGATTACGAGGAACGCTTTGCCAACCCCTTTGTCGCCGCCGAGCGCGGCTTCATCGACGAGGTGATCATGCCCCATTCTACCCGCCGCCGGATCGCGCGGGCATTCGCCAGCCTCAGGTCGAAAAAGTTGCAGAACCCGTGGAAAAAACACGACAACATTCCGTTGTAATCGGGGATCAGGCCACGATGTCCAGCCATATGCGTATCATTGCATCCGTGATGTCCTGCGTTGCCCTGTCGGGCGCGGTTGCGCCGGCGCTTGCGCAATCCTCGGATGCCATCGTCATCCCCACCGAGGACACCTCTTACGTCGACGTACCTTCAGGGCAGCCAGTCTCACCCATAGATGTCGTGCTGAACGAACCCGGTCCCGCCGGTGCCACCATGCGGTTTCGATTTCTTACCCCGGAAATCGCGCCGGATGCGTCGATCAGTTTCGACATCGCGGTGATCGACATGGCGGCGCTGTGCGAGACTTATGCCCTGCCGCGCCTGACCGAGACCGGCCCGGCCCCAAATCAGGTCATCATCTCGCTTTCGGATCGTTTGGTGCCCTTTGGCCAGACCGATGACGAGGCCACGCAATACTTTGAGGCGTACAGGATCGAAGACGGTGCCTGCGTCTGGGAACTCTTTTGATGCTTCCCGCCGATGCGCATCTTTGGGCTGGATGGTCCGCACGGGCTGATGTAGGAAGGCCACAGGCCGGTCTATTGGGTGATTTCTCGTGTCAAAGTGCGGCCCTTTGGGCTAAGCTTCGCGAGGGTCGCGTAAAAATGGCCTGTCCCTCAAAGTGGGGGCGGGGTGATGCTCTTTCATCACTTGCGCCTGCCCAAGAATATAGGAGTCGAGGATGTCGAAGAGCACGAACGTTATTCTGGCGCTCGCAATGGTTGCCTTCGTGGCAGCTTGCGCCAAGAAAGAAGAAGCCGTTGTTTATGTGGATGAGCCGGTTTCGGCTGAGCCTACCTACACCGGCAAGTACAAGTAATCGGAACGGGCGGGCGCATTCCAACCGAATGCCGCCCGCCCCTCCCGAATCCGCCCATTTTGGCGTTATGGCGCCACTCGGGGCGATGACACGCGGCAGCGTGCGTCGTAAAGATCAATCTCGCATTCGCGACAAGGTTGTGAAGGTGGCCCGTTTGGGTTACGTTTTCCGCGACATTTTGTCACCGTCAAGGAGGATTGTAAGCATTTCGCAGTCAAGGCGTTTATCGCCGTTTCATTTGCTGTTGTGGTGGCGTCGTGCGCGCCAAAGCCTGCACCCATCATGCCAGAGCCAGTATATGACAAGTACGGTGGCATCGTCACCTATTGCTGCCCTCCGACCGTCCCGGTCAGCCCCAACTACGCCGAGCGTCTGCCGATCTGTGACGAGGAATGCCCTCCCGGAACGATGCCAAATCCCAATGCCATTTCATCGCCCACCTTGCCGCAGTGCATTGCGATTGACGAAGGCGGCGATACGCCGAGAACACAGCGACAGAACACGTTCCCCTGATCCGCAAGACGTCCAGAGCAGGCGACCAGCCTGCTTTGGTCTGCGCGGGCTATCACCGAACGAGGCCCGCGGATGATCAAACATCGCGGCTTTCCCGGTCGTCTGCCCGGCACCGACTTTCAGTTCACCATCCGGCGTGCCAACCACAAGGATGGCCCGACCCCGATTACCCGCCGCGAGCGCTTTCAGGACCGCAAACAGGTCGACCGGATGGCCGATCAGGGCTTTCTGGGCGCGCTTTGGCAGCATTTCGGCGAAGACCCTTTTGAGCGGGGAAATCTCGATGCCGGGCGCATAAGCTGGCTTTTCGGTCGGGAGATCATTCCGGCCGAGGATCCTTTTGATCCCGCCTCGTATGATGCTCTTTTGCGCATCAATCGTGCCCGCGCCGAAGCCGCCTTTCCGGCGATCTTCGCGCCTGACGCGCCGATTTTTGATCAGGACGATGATCTGGATGAGGCGTATTAGGCATGATCCCGCCGATCAACGTCACCTTCCAGCAAGGTTATGCCGAGCCGATTTGTGAACCTGTAAAAGGCTTTGCATCGCAAAGCATGGCATCTCATTCTTGTCGTCAGGTCGCACGCCCCACCGTGCGCGCCTACCTCTGTGACGACTGTACCCCTTCCCCTTCTCGGCAGTCTGGCCCAACCGGGGCCAGACCGTCTCCTCTTGGTCATGTGGTTTCGGGGCTGGCGGCGTTTGGGTCCGCGGATGAGATCACGCAAGAATTTTGTTTTTCTTCCGCACGGATTGTCGTACTATGTCGCACAATAACAAACTTAACCCGAGGCAGGAAAACATGGTCAAGTCAAAGCTCGTTCTGGGCACAGTCTTTATTCTTTCACTCGCAGGCTGCATGCAGGACCCCGCAACGCGCGGTCTGGCAGGCGCTGGCGCCGGTGTCCTTCTGGCGGATGCGTTTGACACCAACCTGGCAACGGGTGCGGTCATTGGCGGTCTCGCGGGCGTGGCCACCTGCGGCATCAATCTCGGTCTGCCCGCCTGCAACTAGTGCAGCTCTGACGGTCGCCCCGCGCGGCCTCAGCCAAATCTCAAGACGCCATCCGGGTCGCCGCCCGGGTGGCGTTTTCGCTTTTGCCGCAACCAAGGTGACCTGATCTCATGTTCAAGAAAATCCTGATCGCCAACCGGGGTGAAATCGCCTGCCGCGTGATCAAGACCGCGCGCCGCATGGGTATCCAGACCGTCGCCGTCTATTCAGATGCGGACCGGGATGCGCTGCATGTCAAAATGGCAGATGAGGCGGTGCATGTCGGTCCCAGCCCCGCCGCGCAAAGCTACATCGTGATCGACAAAATCCTTGCCGCTGCGCAGGAGACGGGGGCAGAGGCAGTCCATCCGGGCTACGGTTTCCTTAGTGAAAACAGGGTTTTCGCCGCCGCTCTTGAAGCTGCGGGAGTGGTATTTATCGGACCACCTTCTCATGCGATCGAGGCAATGGGCGACAAGATCACCTCCAAGAAACTGGCCCTGGCAGCAGGCGTGTCCACCGTCCCCGGCCATATGGGTCTGATCGCCGATGCAGATGAGGCCGCCACGATCTCGGCGCAAATCGGCTATCCGGTGATGATCAAGGCCAGCGCGGGTGGTGGTGGCAAAGGCATGCGCATGGCCTGGAACGACGCCGAAGCGCGCGAGGGGTTTCAGTCCTCAAAGAACGAGGCCGCCGCCAGTTTCGGCGATGACCGCATCTTTATCGAAAAGTTCGTGACGCAACCCCGCCATATCGAGATCCAGATCCTCGCCGACAATCACGGCAACTGTGTGTATCTGCACGAACGTGAATGCTCGATCCAGCGCCGCAACCAGAAGGTCATCGAAGAGGCCCCCTCGCCATTCCTTGATCCCGCGACCCGCAAGGCCATGGGGATGCAGGCCTGCGCCCTTGCAAAAGCTGTGGGCTATGCCAGTGCCGGCACCGTCGAATTCATCGTGGATGGGGACCGCAAGTTCTACTTTCTTGAGATGAATACCCGTCTGCAGGTCGAACATCCGGTGACCGAACTGATCACGGGCGTGGATCTTGTGGAACAGATGATCCGCGTGGCCAATGGCGAACACCTGCCCTTTGCGCAAGGGGATCTGAAAATCAACGGCTGGGCGATGGAAAGCCGCCTCTATGCCGAGGATCCTTACCGCAATTTCCTGCCTTCCATCGGCAGGCTCACCCGCTACCGTCCCCCCGCAGAAGGACGCACAGCCACCGGCGTCGTGCGCAACGATACCGGCGTGTTCGAGGGCGGCGAAATCTCGATGTTCTACGACCCGATGATCGCCAAGCTCTGCACCTGGGCCCCGACACGCATCGAGGCCATCGACGAGATGCGGCTGGCGCTTGATACTTTCGAGGTTGAAGGCATCGGCCACAACCTGCCCTTCGTCGGCGCAGTGATGGACCATCCGCGCTTTCGCTCCGGCAACATCACCACTGCCTTTATCGCCGAGGAATATCCCGACGGGTTCAAGGGTGCGACGCTCGATGATCCCACGTTGCGCCGTATTGCCGCTGCTGCCTCCGCGATGAACCGGGTCGCCGAAATCCGGCGCACCCGCATCTCGGGCACGATGGACAACCACACGCGCCGCGTCGGAGATGACTGGGTCGTCAGCCTGCAGGGCGAGACCTTTGCCGTGCGCGTCGCTGCCGATGCCGAGGGCTCGACGCTCCATTTCGCCGATGGCACTCGTTTGCGCGTGACGTCGGACTGGTCACCTGGCCAGCCCCTGGCGCGACTTATGGTCGATGGCACCCCGCTTGTCATCAAGACCGCCAAGATCCCTATGGGGTTCCGCATGCGCCTGCGCGGCGCAGACCTCAAGGTCCATGTCCGCACCCCCCGCCAGCACGCGCTTTCTGGCTTGATGCTGGAACGAACTCCGCCCGACACCTCGCGTTTCTTGCTGTGCCCGATGCCGGGCCTGATCGTGAGTATTGCCGTTGCTGCGGGCGACGAGGTGCAAGAGGGGCAGCCGCTTGCCACCATCGAGGCGATGAAAATGGAAAACATCCTCAAGGCCGAACGCCGTGGCGTGGTCAAGGTGATCAAGGCCACGGCAGGCGCCAGCCTGCGCGTCGACGACGTGATCATGGAGTTCGAATGATGCCGGCCTTGGGTCTTTGCGGTTTAGCCTCCCGCCGGGGCCTGCTCCAGCAGTTCTTGCCGCCGCGTGGGCAGCTTGTCGATGGCATGGGCAATCTCGCGCACATCCCACGGGATCGGTTTTCGGACGACGGGTTTCAGGTCCTTGTCGAGGATCACCATGGAAAACCCGCGCGGGCGCAGCTTCAGCCGCCATTCGGTTTTTGCCGCAGGGTCAGTGTCGATGATCAGGATCACATCGCGCGCGGCAAGGTCGTCGTAGTCGCGCGCCAAAAGCTCCATCTGGCGGATATAGCTCGGGTCCTTTTCCGAATCCGCAAAGATGACGACGGGCCGCGTGACATACAACTGATCGGCAAAGACGACGCTGGCCGCCGGTTGCGGGGCGAATGTTTCCTGCGCAAAAGCATGCACCGGCAGAAACATCGCCAAAACAAGCACGTAAAACGTTTTCATCAGGCACCTCTTCCCCAGTGATATAGGCGAAGACCCTCGAAAACCCAAGGCCGTCGGTCGAAAGACCAAAGCGAAGGATACAAGATGTCGCACAAGCTGAACGCGTGGAAAGCGCAAGCCGCCAAGGACCTCAAAGGGGCCTCGCCCGACAGCCTGGTCTGGCACACGCTGGAGGGCATCGCGGTCAAGCCGGTCTATACCCAAGACGACCTTGCCGCCCTGACCCATCTGGATTCCATGCCCGGCACCGCGCCTTTTACGCGCGGCGTGCGCGCTACGATGTACACCCACCGGCCGTGGACAATCCGCCAATATGCGGGCTTTTCCACCGCCGAGGAAAGTAACGCCTTTTATCGTCAGGCGCTGGCTGCAGGCCAGCAGGGCGTGTCGGTCGCCTTCGATCTGGCGACCCATCGCGGCTATGACAGCGACCATCCGCGGGTCGAGGGGGACGTGGGCAAAGCGGGCGTCGCCATTGACTCGGTTGAGGACATGAAAATCCTCTTTGATGGCATCCCCCTGGAAAAGATCAGCGTGTCCATGACGATGAATGGCGCCGTGATCCCGATCCTTGCCAGCTTTATCGTCGCGGGGGAGGAACAAGGCGTGCCCCGTGCGGCGCTGTCCGGGACCATCCAGAACGATATTCTGAAAGAGTTCATGGTGCGCAACACCTACGTCTATCCGCCGGAACCCTCGATGCGGATCGTTGCCGATATCATCGAATACACCGCGGCCGAGATGCCGAAATTCAACTCCATCTCGATCTCGGGCTATCATATGCAAGAGGCCGGCGCGAACCTCGCGCAAGAGCTTGCATATACCCTTGCCGACGGCCGCGAATATGTGCGCACCGCCATCGCGCGCGGCATGAAGGTCGACGATTTTGCCCCCCGCCTGTCGTTCTTTTTCGCCATCGGCATGAATGTCTTCATGGAGGCCGCCAAACTGCGCGCCGCGCGCCTGTTGTGGCACCGCATCATGACCGGGTTCGGCGCGAAAAACCCCAGCAGCCTGATGCTGCGCACCCATTGCCAGACCAGCGGCGTGTCCCTGCAAGAGGCCGACCCCTACAACAACATCATCCGCACCGCCTATGAGGCGATGGCCGCAGTTCTGGGAGGCACGCAAAGCCTGCATACCAACTCGTTTGACGAGGCGATGGCCCTGCCGACCGAATTCTCGTCCCGCATCGCGCGTAACACGCAACTGATCCTTGCCGAAGAAACCGGGATTACCCATGTCGTGGATCCGCTTGCGGGCAGCTACTACGTCGAAAGCCTGACATCACAACTGGCCGACGAGGCATGGACGCTGATCGACGAGGTCGAGGCGATGGGCGGCATGACCAAGGCCGTGGCCTCGGGCATGCCAAAACTGCGGATCGAGGAAAGTGCCGCGCGAAGGCAAGCCGCCATCGACCGGGGCGACGAGGTGATTGTGGGCGTCAACAAGTACCGTCTGGCAGCCGAGGACGCAATCGTGATCCGTGACATCGACAATGTCGCCGTGCGGGACGCCCAGATTGCCCGCCTGCATCAGGTCCGCAACATGCGCGATACGGCGGCGGTCGAGGCCGCTCTTGCAGCGCTGGAAACGGCGGCTCGGGGAGACGGCAACCTGCTGGCGGCAGCGGTAGGCGCCGCGCGGGCACGCGCAACCGTCGGGGAAATCAGCATGGCGATGGAAAAGGTGTTCGGTCGCCATCGGGTCGAGGTCAAGACCCTGGCGGGTGTGTACGGTGCCGCCTATCAAGGCGATGCAGGTTTTGCCGCGATCCAGAAGGATGTCGAGGCCTTTGCCGTCGAAGAAGGCCGCCGCCCGCGCATGCTGGTGGTCAAGATGGGCCAGGACGGTCATGATCGGGGCGCCAAGGTCATCGCCACGGCATTCGCCGATATCGGCTTTGATGTCGATGTCGGCCCCCTTTTCCAGACGCCCGAAGAGGCGGCGCAGGACGCCATCGACAACGATGTGCATGTGGTCGGCATCAGCAGTCAGGCAGCAGGCCACAAGACGCTGGCGCCGAAACTGGTGGCGGCGCTGAACGCGGCTGGGGCGGGGGATATTCTGGTCATCTGCGGGGGCGTCATCCCGCAACAGGACTACGCCTATCTCTACGAGCGGGGCGTCAAGGCGATCTTTGGGCCGGGGACGAATATTCCGGCGGCGGCAGCCGAAATTCTTGGCATGATCCGGGTAACGCGACGTTGACGTCCCGGGGCTTTGCCCCGGACCCCAGGATATTTGGACAAATGTGAAAGGGTTAGAGTTCGATCCCGTCGCGGTCGAGCTTGTCGAGCAGAATCTCCTGCTGGGTCTTGCGGCGCATGATGATGTCGCCGTTATCCAGCTTTTCGGGCGCGTGATAGTTCTGCAGATCGCCCACCAGCGCCAGCAACTCGCGCATTTTCGGCTCCAGCGCGCGCAGCGAAGGCTCGACCTGATCCAGCGCGCGGCCCATCTCGTCCAGCGCAGGTTCCATCTCGCTCATGATGCCGCGGAAAAAGAGCTTTGCGCCCTCTTCCATAAGGCTGAACCCCGGTTCGGTGCCAGCCTCGGGCACGTCGGGAGTTTCCGCGACAAGCGGGCTTGCGGCGCAAAAGGCAGCAACGACGACGGGGGCGATGAACAGGCGCATGCTGTCAATATGCACCCTTTCACGGCATTTTTCAACCAAAGCCCGGCAGGTCCAGGCTCACAGGAAAGTGATCAGACCCCTGCAACAGCGCATTGCGCAGATCTTCGCGCATGAAACATTCCGGATCGTTCAACGGATGCCAGATCCGCCATTCCGGGGCAGGTGTCCTTTTGGCAATGTCGTCCGACACCATGATGAAATCCAAAAGCGCCTCGAAGTACCGCTTTTTCGGGGTGAGATAGAACCGCGCGGTTGTCGGCGCCGCACCGATCCGTTGCGTCAGCGCCATGCTCGCATGTGGATCATACAAGATGCCGCCCGTGGTCCCGGCCTCGCCCAGCACAATTTCCACCCCTGACCGGCCAAAAAGCTTTTCGTACTCATCCAGTCCGGGGCCGTCGTTGAAATCGCCCGACACGATCAGCGTCTCGCCTGCGGCCAGATGTTCATCGACCCTGCGACGCAGCCAGACGCATTGTGCCAACTGCTTGCGGCGGTTTTCGATCGACAGGCGCACGATGGCGGCATCTCCGCGCGCGCCATGCGGCGCCTTGGATTTGGCATGCACCGCAAGCAACCGAAACGCGGTGCCATTCGCCGTCGTCATGGCCATCTCTAGCGGGGGTTTGGAAAACGTGATGGGTTCGGATATACCATCGGAATCAAGATCATAGTGAAATGTGCCATCAAATCGCGGTGCCACCGGCTGACCCGGTGCGCGCGTCGCGCTGCCCTTGGGATCATGGCGCGCGGTGATGCTGTCGGGGTCATAAAGAAACGCAATCTCTTGTTCCGTGCCCGAGGCGAACCCGGTCAGCGCCCGGCGCGCGCGCAACCCGAAATGCGCCGCAAACGTCTCCAGCGCCCGCACCGTCGAGCGCTTGCCGGTGGTGTCGGGCCCCTCGATGATGGTGATCCCATCCGCATCCAGTGCCTGAAACACCCGCCCCAGGCTGGTCAACTGTTCACCGCGGGTGGTTTTGTACCGCGCAGAGGGCGCTGCATCGAACAAAGGTCGTCCGTCATCGTCAAAGAGTGCGTTGAACCATTCGACGTTGTAGGTCGCGATCCGCATCCTGCATCCTTTTTTGGGTCTCAGGCCGCCCGACGGGTCGAGATCGCGTCCCACGCCTCGTTGATCGCGATCAGGCGGCGTTCGGCCAGTTTGACCGCCTCAACCGGCACGCCCCGCGCGATCATCGCATCGGGGTGGCTGTCGCGCACCGCCTGCTTCCATGCCGCGCGCACCTCGTCCAGAGAGGCACCTTGGTCTATGCCCAGCACATCATAGGGGTCACGCGGTGCGCCCTCGACAAAGCGTGCGCGCACGACGCGGTAGCAGCGGTCATCCAGTCCAAAGATCCGTGCAACCTCGGCAAGAAAGATATCTTCATGCGGATGATAGGCGCCATCGGCCATCGCTATGGCAAAAAGCCCCTCCAAAAGGTCGATCAGCACATTGCGGTCATCGGCACACAGCGCGTCGTTCTCGTTGCGAAACAGCGCCGATACTTTGCGGGCATAAAGCTCAAACCCCGCAACGTCTTGCCGCGCGAGGTTGAAGACACGCGCAGCATTGGCCTCTTCGCCTTCGGGAATGGCGAAAACCCGGCGAAAGGCCGACACCTCGTCTCGTGTTACCATGCCATCGGCTTTGGCCATCTTGGCACCCAATGCGATGACGGCGATGGTAAACCCGACGGACCGTTCCGGGGCAGCGGCGGCGCGCAGGTGGTCAAAGACAACTGACAGCCCTTCACCTGCGGCAAGGGCAGCCAATGCGTCGGCGATGCGGGTCCAGATCGACATGATTTTGGCACCTTATCTTGCTGCCGCGCGCTTGTCAGGCCAGGATTTTCTGCATCAGCACAAGATCGATAAAGCGGCCCCATTTCCAACCTGCCTGCGGGACACGCGCCACCAGCCTGTAGCCCAAAGCGTCATGAAACGCTTGTCCGGCAGCGTTCTCGCCCGAGATCCCCGCGATCATCTGATGCGCCCCTGTGGCGCGCGCATGGTCTTCGACCATGGCCATCAAGGCGCGTCCAAGACCACGGCCCCGTGCGGTTTCGGTCAGGTGCACCGAATGCTCCATGGTGCGGGCATAGCCGTTGCCGCCGCGAAACTGGCTATAGCTGGCAAAGCCTGCGATCTCGCCCGCGACCTCGGCGACCCAGATGCCGTGCCCCTGCGCGAAAAGATCGCTGATCAGCGCCTCGATGCCCGCCACGGTCTTGGGTGTCGTGGCAAAGCTGTGCGTCGTGTCGGCGATCACCCGGTTCCAGATATCGACGATGGATTGCGCATCGCGCGCCGCAGCTTTGCGGATCATTGCAAGATGCGCCTGCCTCGCGGCGTCGAGATATCAGCCCGCAACGCCTTGGCAGGCCCTTGGATGATCTCGATGCGCGGGTCCGCCATGCGCCCGGCCAAAGCTGCCCGCAGGGCCTCGGCCTCGGGATGCAGCACCTCCAGACGCACAAGGCGCAGACCGCTGTCTGGCAGCATCTGGATCGGGTGATGCGCGCCCTGCCACGCGATCAGGGCCGGATGCGCGCCGCCAAAGGGCAATCGGCCGTCTGCAGGCACAGCCATCCGCCAGGCAAGATCACCGCGCGCCAAGGCAATGGCCTTGCCAGTGCCGGCAGGGCTCAGGGCAAGGTCTTGTTCCAGATTGTCCGTGGCCGCGACCCAGTTGGTCAACCTGGGCGGCCCTATGAAGTGGTCCAGATCAAACCAGCGGGGCCAGGTTGGCCTGGGCAGCGACGGGTCGACTGCGATCACCTCCAGATACACATCTCCGATCGCCAAAAGACGGTTATGGGTGCCCATCGTCTGGTGTTGGCCGCCACCCGCCAGCGTGACCCCCAAGGCGGCTTCGACGGCTTCGACGCCCTCGGCCAGCGTTTGTGCGGCAACCGCCAGATGGTCAAGTCTCATGCTGCAATCGGCTGTGCGATGACGACCTGCGCCTTCAGCGCAAGGGCCAGCGAGGCCAGCCGCGCCTGCGCCACTTCGCCGTACAGCCCCTGTCCGTCTTCGGTCAGATGCAGTTCCAGCACGCGTTTCTTGGCATGCCAGACCAGCTTTCCCGCCCGTGCGGGATCGCCCACCGAAAACATGGACCCAAATCGCATCGCTTTGCCCAAGACCTCGGCATCCCACATCTCTTCCTCGGTCAAGAGGCGGAACAACGGCTCCATGCGCGACCCCGCGCGGCTGTTCTTGTAGCGGTGCAGCAGCGCGAGACCCAGAAAGACCCGCCCCGGATGATCGAGGCCACCCAAGTTGGCGCGCGTCGCATTGTCAAAACACGCCTCCGCCCGGTAGTCGGGATGTGCGCGCCATGTCGTGTCGTGCAAAAGACACGCAGCCTTGATCAGGCGCGTACGTTCGCGCGGGGCGTCCGCAAAGATCGGCTGCAGAAACTCGAACAGCTTTTTGCCAAACCCCGGGATCCGCGCCGAGGTCATCTCCGACATCCGCGCCGCCTCGATCAGGGGATCGCGGGCGCGCAGCCGTTCGGGCATCTGCTCGTACAGCAGCCCCTCGCGGATGCCATATGCCGAGACGTCGATTTCTGACGGCTTCATGACACGGATCACTTCGCGCAGCACTTCACTGGCCAAGGGCACCAGTTCCATCCGTTCCGAGGATGTCCCGGTGCGCCCGCGCAGCACGGCCAGATCGCTGGCGGCCAGCCAGTCCAGCGTGTCGAGCAGCGACTTGGTCTGCATCCGGTATTCGTGCAACACGGTCAGCGGATAGTTCCGCCGCTCCATGTCAAGGCGCGCAATCACCCGCCACGAGCCACCGACGAGATAAATGCGCTCGCCCTCGGATTTCAGCAC
Source organism: Rhodobacterales bacterium (assembly GCA_031378845.1). GTDB lineage: Bacteria > Pseudomonadota > Alphaproteobacteria > Rhodobacterales > Rhodobacteraceae > JAJNPS01. The sequence goes on along the minus strand of JANNES010000012.1, from coordinate 158,133 downwards.
GCCTTGCGCCTCTTTGAGGACGCGCACGATATGCTGCGCGCGTGCTTCGGGCGTGCCGTTGATCTGTTGCAGGCGGAACGGCCCCAACGGCGTCGAGACCCGCTTGCCGACGCGGCCATCGCCGATCCGCGCCAGTTCCATCGAGTTGCCGCCGATATCGCAGACGATCCCCTTGGCCTCGGGCCAGCCAAGCAACACGCCCTGGGCCGACAGCCGTGCCTCTTCATCGCCGTCGATCACCCACATATGCAGACCGGTCTCGCGCTGCACCTCTTCTTGAAACGCCGGTCCATCCTCGGCCTCGCGCGTGGCGGCGGTGGCCACGACCGTCAAGGGATCGATCTTCATGCCGCGCGCCAGAAGTGCGAACCGCTTCAGCGCGGCCAGCGCGCGCCGCTTGCCGTCGGGGTTCAACCGTCCCGTTTCCGCCAGACCCTTGCCGAGGCCGCACATGATCTTTTCATTGTAGAAATAGGCAGGGCTCCGCGCGGCCCCGTCAAAGACCACCATCCGGACCGAGTTGGAGCCAACATCCACGACACCGACCCGGCTGAGCGCGCGGGCCAACGGGTCGTCAAAGAGCGGGCGACCAAAGGGCCCCCAATCCTCGTCTTGGCCATGCGCCGCAACCCCGTCACCATCTGCAGCCATCAGCTTGATCCCCCCGCAGACGCGTTTGCCTTGGGCTGCACAAATAGCCCGCAAGCGGCGCCATGGCAACCGCGACGGGCTACTCGGCCGCTGCGGGTCCGCTCAGGTCATCGCGCGCCCGCGCGAGCCGCGGCACGTCTGTGGCCCCGGCCGATCCGCGACCCGACAACGACGGGTTTTCCATAAAGAAGGCGTGGCACGAGAACGACGCCGGACCCAAGGCCGCCAGATCGCGCTTGTACTTGCCCGCCGCATCCAGCACCCAGCTATGGGCCAGATCGGCGAGGTTTGCGGCCATGATCTGGTTCATGATCTGCGCCTTGACGGTCGGATTGGTCGCCTCGACCAGCGTTTCCACGCGCCGCGTCAGGTTGCGCTCCATCCAGTCGGCAGAGGAAAAGAACACCCGCGCTTTCTTGGCAGGCAGACCATGGCCGTTGCCGAAACACACAATGCGGCTGTGTTCCAAGAACCGCCCGACAATGGATTTGACGCGGATGTTCTCGGACAGTCCCTTGATGCCGGGGCGCAGGCCGCAAATGCCCCGGATCACCAGACTGATGCGAACGCCCGCCTGGCTTGCGGCATAAAGCGCGTCGATCACATCGGGATCGATCACCGAATTCATCTTGGCCCAGATTTCGGCCGGGCGACCCGCGCGGGCATGTTCCGCCTCTGCCGCGATCAACTCCAGCAGGCGCGGCTTGAGCGTGATCGGCGAGATCGCCAGATTCTCCAGACCCTGCGGTTGTACATAGCCTGACAGATAGTTGAACACACGCGACGCATCACGACCCAGCGCCGCATCGCAGGTGAAAAAGGACAGATCGGTATAGATGCGCGCCGTGATCGGATGATAGTTGCCGGTGCCGTAATGGGTATAAGTGACCAACTGGTCACCTTCGCGGCGCACGACAGTCGAGATCTTGGCGTGGGTCTTGTAGTGGATGAAGCCGTAGACGACATGCGCGCCTGCCCGTTCCAACCGCCGACTTTGCCGGATATTGGCCGCCTCGTCGAATCGCGCCTTCAGCTCCACCAATGCGGTCACCGACTTGCCCGCCTCTGCCGCCTCACACAGTGCGCTGACAATGGGACTGTCCCACGAGGTCCGGTACAGCGTCTGCTTGATCGCCAGCACGTTCGGATCGCGCGCGGCCTGTTCCAGAAACCGGATCACCAGATCGAACGTCTCGTATGGATGATGCAAAAGGATGTCCTTTTGCTTGATCGCGGCAAAAAGGTCGTCGTCATTGTCATGCACCCGCTCGGGTACGCGCGGGCTGAAGGGCGGCCACAAAAGGTCGGGCCGTGACGACAGCACCAGCTCTTTCAGATCCGCGACGCCCAACAGGCCGCGCACCTCCACGACCTCATCCTCCGTCACGGCCAGTTCTTCCATGATCAGCGCCCGCAATTCTGGCGGCGCACCTGCGCTCATCTTTAGGCGGATCACTTCGCCCCGACGACGGCGTTTCAGCGCCGTCTCAAATTCGCGCACAAGGTCTTCGGCCTCATCCTCGACCTCAAGGTCACTGTCGCGCAGCACCCGGAACGTGCAATGGCCCCGGTCGTGATAACCGGGAAACAGCATATCGAGATGCAAAAGCAAAAGCTCTTCCAGAGGCAGGAACCGATGCTTGCCCGCAGGCCCCGGCAAGGCCACGAACCGCGCGATCTGCTGCGGGATCGGCAAAAGCGCCTGCAAGCTGCGCCGGTCGGTCTCGCGCTCCAGCTCCAACGCCAGCGAAAAGCCGGTATTGGGGATGAACGGAAAGGGATGCGCCGGGTCGATGGCCAATGGCGTCAGGACCGGAAACACGCTTGCCAGGAAAAACGCCTCCAGCGCCTTCAGATCCCGCGCGTTCAGCTTGGACCGCGTCAGGATCGTGATCCCGGCAGCATCCATGCCCTTTTTCAGCGTGTTGAACACGCTCTGCTGCGTTGTCATCAGGCGGCGCGCATCGGCATGCACCAGCGTCAACTGCTCAGCCGGTGTCAGCCCGTCGGTCGACGGCGTGGTGTTGCCGTTCCGCACCAAGGCGCGCAGACCCGCCACGCGCACCGTAAAGAACTCGTCCAGGTTCGTCGCTGAAATCGACAAGAACCGCAGCCTTTCCAGCAAGGGTACGGCGGGGTTCGCGGCCTCTTCAAGCACCCGCCAATTGAACGCCAGCCAACTGAGCTCGCGGTTAAAGAATCGTCTGGCGCCTTTGATCTCTGCCATCGGCAAAGTCACGGCAGCCGGAAAAGGCGAGTGCAGAAAATCGGAAGTGATCATTGGGGGCATTGTTTGCGCAGTTGGGATTGTCTGGAACAGTCTTTCATTCGGTATCCGTCCTGTCCAGAAGTTCAGCCGCCAAGGACCGCGTTACGGGGCGTCGTGTGGCCAGCGCCAATTGGTCCAGCTGCGCCACCAACCCTTGGGCTGCGGGCACAGACCGCTCCATCCGGGTGACCAGATAGGCCACAAGGTTGGGCGGCACCGTCATCTGGCGGTCGGCAAAAAGTTTGACCAGAACGGCAGACAAAAGCGCATCGTCAGGCGGCGCCAGTCGCGCAACATCGGCGGCAGCGATCCGGCTTGCCAGATCAGGCAGCCCAAGACCCCAGTCGCCCCAAGGCGCGCATGCGGTCAAAAGCAGCTTGCCGCCACCCTGCAAGACGATGTTGTGCAAATGAAAAAGCGCCGTCTCGGCGGCCACATCGCCTGCCACCGCATCGGCATCGTCGACCGCCAAAGACTGGCCCGCCGCAATGTCGCGCTGCGCAAGCGCCGCGCCCGAACAAATCAACGCCCCTGCGTCGTTCGCCCAGATATGCGCCAGATGCGTCTTGCCCGACCCACGCGGTCCGATCAGCAGCAGCTTGCCCGCAGGCCAGTTCTGCCAGCGCTCCACCGCAGCCATTGCCAACGCATTGGCGGCAGAGCAAAAGAAGTCGGTGCGCGCAAATGCCGCTCTGGCGCCCAGATCAAAGGTCAGTTGCCCGCTGCTCACCCGGCGTCCTCGTCATCGGGACCGGCACCCGAATAGCCGTGGAACAGCACGCTTTTCTGATACCGCCCCACACTGAACCGCATCAAGACCCCGATTGCGGCGGCAACCGGTACCGCGATCAAAAGCCCGACAAAGCCAAAGATTGCCCCGAACGCCGACAGCGCGAACAACAGCCAGACCGGATGAAGGCCGACCGATTTGCCGACCAGCTTGGGCGTCAGGATATTGCCCTCGATGAACTGCCCGGCGACAAAGATCGCAGCAACGATGCCGATGGACATCCAGTCGCCCCAGAACTGAAACAGCGCCAGCCCGACGGCGAGCGCGCCCCCGATCAGCGAACCGACATAGGGGATGAAGGTGATCGCCCCTGCAATCGCGCCCACGATCAGACCGAACTGCAACCCCGCAAACATCAGCGCAATCGAATAGAAGGACCCCAGCAGCAGGCAGACCGAGATCTGCCCGCGCACGAACCCCGCCAGAACGGTGTCCACCTCCAGCGCCAGTTGGCGCACCGTCGCTTGATGTTCGCGCGGCACCAGCGCGTCGATCCGCGCCACCATATGGTCCCAGTCCAACAACAGATAGAACGCCACCACCGGCACCACGACGACAAAGAGGATCGCCGAGAACACGCCCAAAGCGGACGAGATCACGGTGTTGGCAAGCTCTGCCCCGCGCGACTGGATGGTCGCGGCGATATTTGCCAGCGTCTGGCGGATGGTCGACGTCTCATCCGACAACTCCGGGAACCGCTCTACCAGAAACCCCTGCAAGCGCTTGGCAATATCGGGGGCGGCGTTCACCAGTGCGGTCAACTGGTTGATCAGCGTCGGGATCACCGCCAGCACCAACAGCACCATGATCAGCAACGCAACCAGCGTGATCACCGTGGTGGCGGCGACGCGGCTCAGCCCTGCACGCTCCAGCCGGTCCGCGACGGGGTCAAGGAAATAGGCAATCGCACCGCCCACCAGAAACGGCAAGATCACGTCGCCCAAAAACCAAAGGGCGACAAAAAAGACGACCGCCGCGATGCCCCAATACTTCGCTTGGTCGCTGATCGGCAAAGCCATGGTCAAGGTCCCCTCCGGGTTGCCCCTGACATATCGCGCGTGCCCCGCTCCCGTGCAAGGGGGGCGGGACAGCGCTTGCCTCAACGCCGCGCAACTAAACCCGGCAAAAAGGGCCTGATTTAGTGGCAGGCAGGGCGGGTGCCCGGCAGCAAGACCTTGTCAATCACATGGATTACGCCGTTGTCGGCCATGATGTCGGCCACGATCACGGTCGCCATCTCGCCTGTGCCGTCCGCGATTGTCACGCCGTCCGCACCCTTGGTGATGCACAGGCGCTGCGAGGTCAGGACCGGCTTGAACGTGGTCGAGCCGTTCGGGATCATTCCGGCGGTCAGCTTGCGGTCATCGACGTGGTACAAAAGGATGTCGGTCAGCTGACCTTTGTTCTCGGGCTTGAGCAAGGTGTCGACCGTCCCCGCAGGTAGCGCTGCAAAGGCGTCATTGACCGGCGCGTAAACGGTGAACGGTCCCGGCCCAGCCAGCGTTTCCGCCAGGCCTGCTGCGGTTACCGCCGCCACGAGGGTGGTAAAGCGTTCGTCGCCCGCTGCAATGTCCACGATGGACTGGGCCTGGGCAAACGAGGTCGACATGGCCAAGGCGGCCAGCGCAAGTTTCAGTTTCATGTCTGTAGTCCCCATTGAACAACATGCGTGATTCACATGTCGAGGGCATACGACCCTACGCGCAATACTGGACGCATGCGTTACAAAGGGCTGACAGAGCTGTGATGCGGCGTGATGTCACGCAGGCATTGTGCGTCGCCAACCACGCGGCTTGCCGTTGCGACCGGCACTCTGTGCACCGTAATTCCCAGCCTTACGACGCCCCCCGCCCCGCCAGCCGCGCCCTCAGCCGCGACAGCGATTCCGGCGTGATCCCCAGATAGGATGCCAGATGCCGCTGCGGCACCTGGTCGATCCGGTCGCCGAATGTCCGCGTCAGGTCGCCATAGCGCGCCACTGCGGTCTGGGTCAGGAAGGCGATCTCACGGTCCTCCTTGCGCAGATAGAGCCATTCGGCCAGCCTGCGCCCCAGTTTTTGCCACGCGGCGTCCGCATCATAGAGCGCCGTCAGCCGCGCAAAGGGCCACCGCGTCACCACGCAATCGGTCACGGCCACGATACCGACCCGTGCGGGTTGTCCGCTGACCGCACTGCCGAACGAAGCCGCAAAGGTGGGGCCAAAAGAAAAGTCCTTGGTCACGTCATCGCCCGTGTCGGGCAGGATAAGCATGTAGCGGATGATGCCGCTGTGCACAAAGTACAGGGGATGGGTGGTGTCGCCCAATGCCACCAGTGCATCGCCCCGCGCCACCGCTGCCCGCCGCCCGCCAGCCACGAACGCCGCCACTTGCCCTGCCGGAGGTTCGGCAAAGCACGCAATAAAAGCGGCAATTTCCTCGGGCTGGCCTGCGAGCATCGAAAATCCGGTTTCTGCTTATCCAACGTCAAGAGCGCTCCGCGTCCGTTGTCATAGACCAGTATGCAGTCACCCGTCTGACAAGGGACCACTGAACATGACACATCCGCAATCAAACGTCGTTGAAAATGCTGCCAAAGGCACACCACCGGTGCTTGCCACGCGATGGTCGCCCCTGTCGATCACCGCACACCATGGCGACGCCGCCGCCGCCCTGACCGTCACGCGGATCACCCATGCCTGCGTGTTGATCCAATGGCCGGGCGGAGCGATCCTGACCGACCCGTGGTTTTCGCAAAAGCCACTGTATCGCCACGGCGAAAGCCTGCCCTTCGATGTAGCTGGCCTGCCCGACCTGACGGCGGTGCTGTCCAGCATGAACCACTACGACCATTTCGATGTCACTGCCTTCAACGCCTACCGCGACCTTTCCGTCCCGTTCGTGACGATCAAGGGCAGCAAGCAGGGTGCCGCTGCCCGCAGCGCAGGTTTTCAAAACGTCCGCGACCTTGCCGCCGGGACGTCGATTGCTCTCGGCGAGGCGACGCTGCACGCAATTGCCGCCAACGCCTTTGCCCCCGACACGTTTCGCTATGAGCAGGCCTATGTGATCGAAGCCGCCGGTCGCACCCTCCTGTTCTGCCCGCATTTCCCGAAGGCCGCCGCCGTGGCCCAGCTCAAGGCACAGTTTCCCCAGATCGACCTTGCACTCCTCGGCATCAACGGCTTGCGCATCAAACCCCTCATGGGTCGGCAGATGAGCATGGACCCCACCGACGCCGCCCATGTCTGCGCCGGGCTCGACATCCTGGTCTGCGTGCCCATTCACTATGCGTTCACCGGCGGCTGGTTTTCCTCCACCTTCCTGTTGTCCCACAAGGGCACGCCCACAGCGTTCGCCGAGGCTGCAAGGCGGCAGTCGCCCGCGACCAACGTGGTGACGCTCGCCCCTGGCCAGCCGCTGACGCTGGTGTGACGCACCTTCGTCGCGGCAATTCGGCGGTGTGACGATACGATTTTGGATTCCCCGCCAAATGCGTGGTTCCGGACCCAAAGCCTTTGATCCACCTACCCTCCTAACCTTACCAACGCTTTAATTCCTCCTCCCCAACCCCCTGAAATCCCTCACGTCCTAAACCGTCCCGACACGGGATGCCCGTCATCCCCTTGCCACCTCCCCCCGCCTCGCCTACACCCTTCTCCGACCCGCAAGCCCCGAGGCCCCCGATGCGTCTGACCCGCTATTTCCTGCCCGTCCTCAAGGAAAACCCCGCCGAGGCGCAGATCGTCTCGCACCGCTACATGCTGCGCGCGGGCATGATCAAGCAGCAGGCTGCGGGGATCTATTCGTGGCTCCCGCTGGGCCTAAGGGTCCTGAGCCGGATCGAAGCCATCGTGAACGAGGAGCAGGAACGCGCGGGCCACATCCCCCTGTTGATGCCCACCCTGCAACCCGCTGACCTGTGGCGAGAGTCCGGCCGCTACGACGACTACGGCCAGGAAATGCTGCGCATCACGGACCGCCAAAAGCGCGACCTTCTCTACGGTCCCACCAACGAGGAGATGATCACCGACATCTTCCGCGCCCACGTCACCAGCTACAAGGACCTGCCGCTGACGCTCTATCACATCCAGTGGAAGTTCCGCGACGAGATGCGCCCCCGGTTCGGCGTGATGCGGGGCCGCGAGTTTCTGATGAAGGACGGCTACAACTTTGACGTCGACAAGGCCGCCGCCCTGCATGCCTATAACCGCCACATGGTCAGCTATCTGCGCACCTACGAACGCATGGGTCTGACCGCGATTCCGATGCGGGCGGCAAGTGGCCCGATTGGCGGCGACAACACGCACGAGTTCCTCGTGCTGGCCTCCACTGGCGAGTCCGAGGTGTTTTTTGACGCCGCCGTGACCGACCTCAAGCTTGGCAACCGTGAGGTCGATTATGACGACCGCATCGCTGTCGCCGCCATCTGTGCCGAGTTCACCACCCTTTATGCCCGTACCGACGAGACCCATGACGCCGCCCTGTTCGATGCCATCCCCGAAGAACGCCGCAAGGTCGCGCGGGGGATCGAGGTCGGGCAGATCTTCTACTTTGGCACCAAATACTCCGAGGCGATGGGGGCGACGGTCGTCACTGCCGACGGGGGCCGTGTCCCGGTCGAGATGGGCTCGCACGGGATCGGCGTCAGCCGCCTTCTGGGGGCCATCATCGAGGCCTCCCATGACGACAATGGGATCATCTGGCCCGAAGGTGTGACACCGTTCCCGGTCGGGATCGTGAACCTCAAGCAAGGCGATGCCGCCTGCGATGCGGCCTGCGACGGGCTATACACGTCGCTTGCCGCCAAAGGGCTGGAAGCGCTGTATGATGACCGCGACGAGCGGGCGGGGGCCAAGTTTGCCACGATGGATCTGATCGGGCTGCCTTGGCGCATCACGGTCGGTCCGCGCGGGCTGGCAAACGGGATGGTGGAGCTGACGTCGCGCCGGACCGGCGTCAGCGAGGAGATGTCGGCAGAGGCTGCGGTGAGCAGGGTCGCCGCGATCTATGCCGGGGTCTGAGTAGCTCCGGCGGCAAATACCACCGCAGCACTGCCGCGCTTGCGGCCCGAGGACGCGCGCCGATGGGCGTCCACAATGGCGTCAAACGGCGTGATGCTGTCGATGAGCGGTCGGTAATGGCCAGCCGCCGCCCAATCGACCAACGTCATCATGTCGTCACGGCTTTCCGCACTCACCCCGGCAATCACCCGGTGGCCGTTACGGCGCCCGGTCACAGGTGCCAACAGCATTTCGGGCAGCGTGGCCCAGACCTTGATCAACCGTCCCGCCTTGGCCAACAGCGGCCGTGCTAGCGGGTAGGGCAGGCTGCCGACGCAATCGAGGATCATGTCGTAGCCCTGTGACGGGACCGGGATCGGACCTTTGGTGTAGTCCACCACCGCGACAACCCCGAGGGCTGCAACAAGCTCCAGATTTGCGGTGCTGGTCACGCCCGTCACCTCGGCGCCCAGCAATCTGGCGATCTGCACCCCCGCGGACCCGACTGCCCCGGAGGCACCGGTGACCAGCACACGTTCCCCCTTTTGCAACCTGGCCTTGCGCTGCAGAAAATCGAGCGCGGTCAGACCCCCGAACATCATGCAGGCGGCTTCAACCATCGACAGGGTCTTTGGCTTTGCAAGAATGTTACCAGTCTCGCTGATCTTCATCAATTCGGCATGGCAGCCCATCCTCGTGCCGGGAAAGACCATGACCTCATCGCCGATGGCAAATTGACTTACGCCGACGCCAAGACCTGCGACGACACCTGCACCTTCGGTTCCGAGGATGCGTTGACGCGGCGCAGACCAGCCCATCGCAAGGCGGAAGGGCAGCCCCATGCCGACCGGCACATCCACCGCGCGCACCCGCGCATCGCCCGAGTTGACCGCAGTGGCGTGCAGGCGGACCAGAACTTCACCGGGACCGGGCGCGGGGTCGGCAACTTCGGTGATGCGGATATTTTCGGGTGCGCCGTAGCGCGTCAGGATCGCGGCCTTCATCTTGGTGTCAGGTTCCTTATTGCGGAAGGCCGGGTTGCCGATCCGCTGTTGAGGCGGTATCGATGCACGTAAGGATTGCGTTGTCCAGCGCACGGTCGCCGACGCAGGATCACAACCTCTAACAGCAGAATGGGATTGCTTCATGGATTATCGTCGCTTGGGCAAGTCGGGTCTTCGGGTCTCAGAGTTTTCGTTCGGCTCGTGGGTCACCTTTGCCAAGCAGGTGGACCTCTCACCCGCCAAGGCGTTGTTGACCGCAGCCTATGACGCGGGCGTCAACTTTTTCGACAATGCCGAAGGGTATGAGGCCGGGCGGTCGGAGCTCGTCATGGGCCAGGCCATCCAGGAACTGGGATGGAGCCGCGACAGTTACATTGTGTCGTCCAAGGTGTTCTTTGGCGGCGAAAAACCGACCCAGCGCGGGCTGTCGGCCAAACATGTGACCGAAGCCTGTCACGCGGCGCTGAGGCGACTGCGGGTGGACCATCTGGACCTCTACTTCTGTCACCGCCCCGACTTTGACACGCCGATCGAGGAAACTGTGCGCGCTATGCACAACCTGATCGTGCAGGGCAAAGTGATCTATTGGGGCACGTCGGAATGGTCGGGCCAGCAGATCACCGAGGCGCATCTTGTGGCGCGGCGGGACGGTCTGACGCCGCCCACGATGGAACAGCCGCAATACAATCTGTTCGAGCGCGAAAAGGTCGAGCGGGACTATGCGCCGATCTATGACACGCATGGACTGGGCACCACGATCTGGTCGCCTTTGGCATCGGGCCTGCTGACGGGCAAATACAATGACGGGGTGGCGCAGGACAGCCGCGCCGCCTTGCCCGGCTATGAATGGCTGCGCGACATCATCGAAGGGCCAAAGGGCCGCAAGCGCGTCGAACAGGTCAAGGCACTGGCCAAGCTTGCGAAACAGGCGGGGATGCCGATCCACCATATGGCGCTGCTCTGGTGTTTGCAGAACCCGCATGTATCGACGGTCATTCTGGGCGCCTCGCGGTTGGAGCAGTTGACCGACAATCTGGCGGCACTTGACGCCAAGTCGAAGATGTCGCCCGATCTGATGGCGGCGATCGAGAATGTGGTGCAAAACAAGCCCGAGGCACCGCAACGGTTCTGAGGGGGCGGCAATGAAGGCACTGATCACTTGGGGCGGCTGGGACGGGCATGAGCCGGACAAGGTGGCGCGTCTCGTCGCGGGCTGGCTGCGCGAGGCGGGCATGGCGGTGACGGTCACCGATACGCTGGCGTGCTTTGACGATCCCGGCGCCTTGGCCGATTTGTCGCTGATCGTGCCGGTCTGGACGATGTCCGAGATCAGCAAGGAAGGGGCCGAAAACGCCGCTGCCGCAGTTGCAGCGGGTGTGGGGCTTGCAGGCTGCCATGGCGGCATGTGTGACAGCTTTCGCACCGAGGTTCTGTGGCAGTTCATGACGGGCGCGCAATGGGTGGCGCATCCAGGGAACGATGGTGTGCGATACAAGGTTCGCATGACGTCGGACGATGCGCTGGTCACGGGGATCGCGGATTTTGACGTCGAGACGGAGCAATACTATCTGCATGTCGACCCCGCGGTCCGGGTCCATGCGGTTTGCGACTTTCCGCTGGTGGACGGGCCGCATGCGACGAACGGGCCCGTGGCCATGCCGGTCGTTTATACCAAGATGTGGGGGCAGGGGCGGGTCTACTATAACGCGCTGGGCCATCAGGCGCGTGTCATCGACCACGGCGCCCCGGCGGAGTTGATCCGGCGCGGGCTGCTCTGGGCGGCGCGCTAGGCTTGTCCCGGCGCGGGGCCGGGACCTCGCGGAAGGTTACGCTGACGGACGAACAAGCCGAATGTTTACCCTCGGGTCGCCGCCGAGCATCCACAAGCGGACCCATAGCGGCAGCAGGCTTTCGGTTGCCCTTGCGCCAACGATATCGCCAAGATCGACCACGCTCGTCCAGCCAAACCCACGGGCGAGGTCGGTGACAATACGTTTTGCATCGGCATCATTGCCAGCGATCAGCAAGTCATGTTCACCCGGAACAAAGGACGCATCGACCATCGCCGCATTCGACACCGTGTTGAACGCCTTGACGACCTTGGCGGTCGGATGGGCGGCCTGTATCTGCTCTCCAAGACTGGTGGGGCCGGCGTAGTCGCTTGCCAGAAAGGGTGGCATGCCCTTGCTGAAGTCCAAGGGATTGGCAATGTCGATCACGACTTTGCCCGCAAGGTTGGGCGCACCCGCAAGCGAAAGTGCCTCCAGCGAGGCAATCCCTGCAGTCGCATTCACGACAACGTCACCATGCGCTGCCGCCTGAGCCATCGTGACGACGCGAAGGCCGGTTTCGCTTTGCCAGTCGGACAGGCTGGACGCCATCATTCGGGGCTTCGACAGTTCTTGCGCGGTGACCTTGCGGATGCCAAGCACAACGTCATGGCCTTTCCCCGCAAAACCGCGCGCCATCGCTTGCCCGACGCTGCCACCACCGATAACACCTATTTTCATTTGCTTTCTCCATCTGTATAGACAGACAGGTTCGTCTATCCCTGAACTCCTAATACAGACAGGTCTGTCTAGATGTCAAGCGAGTTGGAAAGCAAAGTTGAAACCCCCGCCTCGGCGCGCGATCGCATCCTTGAGGTCGCGGGGCGGCTTTTTTATCGCGACGGCTATCGCGGGGTCGGAGTGGATCGCGTGATCGCCGAGGCAGACGTGGCCAAGGCCACGTTCTACAAGCATTTTCCGTCCAAGGACGATCTGATCGTGGCTTGGATCAACCGGGCCGAGGCGATGTCGTCCAAGGCCATTCCATCCGTCGATGGACCCACGCCACTGATCGCCTATGGCGAGGCGATGGTAGACATCGCCTTGCAGCCCTATTGCCTTGGCTGCACTTTCCAAGGCACCGCGGCAGAGTTTGTCGATCCTGCCCACCCTGCGCATGCGGCCGCGCTCGGGGTCAAGAAACGGGTGCTGGCGTTGTTGCGCGAACGTGCGATCACCGAAGGCCATGCCGATCCGAAAGCGGTGGCCGAGGGCGTCTATCTATTGCTCGAAGGGGTCTGGGCCACGTCGCGAATGTTCGGTGCAACTGCCCCCCTTGTCCATGCCAAGGCCGCGATCCGCAAACTGGCCAGCTGATCGCGGCACGACGCTCGCGACCTTGACGCCGCCGCGCCCGGCGTCCAACCTGCGCACCAATCAAAAGACGATAAAAAGAGCAGCGCCTTGGCACAGACCGCCCCGTTTTCGCGTTTCGAGTTCATGATCGCCTGGCGCTATCTGCGCGCGCGCCGCGCAGAGGGTGGCATCTCGGTGATGACCTGGATCAGCCTCATCGGCATCACGCTGGCGGTGTTTGCGCTGATCGTGACGCTGGCGGTCCGGGCGGGCTTTCGGGCCGAATTCGTCGATACAATCCTTGGCACCAACGCCCATGTTTCGGTCTATGCAGGCGCCACGACCGATGCCGATGGCAAGGTGGTCAAGGGCTTTGCCAACTACGACCAGACCGGAGCGGCCCTTGCCGCCGTGCCGGGTGTCACGCGGGCGGCACCGCTGATCCGTGGGCAGGTGATGATCACCGCTGCCAATGGCACGCGGGGCGCAGAAGTTTACGGACTGTCGCTGGAGAACCTGAAATCCATCCCGCGTGTCGGCATCGGTGCGGATGCCTACGGTGACATCGAGCGGTTCAACGAGGGCATTGCCATCGGCTCTGGCCTTGCGCGGGAAATTGGCGTGACAGTCGGCGACCGGGTCCGCGTGATCGCGCCGGATGGGGTCAAGACGGCCTTCGGTTCCAGTCCGCGCGTCAATGCCTACGAGGTTGTCTATGTCTTTACGGCCGGGCGCTATGACATCGACCGGATCCGGATGTACATGCCCTTTGCCGAGGCGCAGTCTTATTTCAACCGCGAGGGTCTTGCCGACGAGTTCGAGGTGATGGTCGATAACCCCGACGACATCGAGCGCTATTCCGTGCCGCTGCTGGACGCCGCCGGGCCGAATGCGATGCTGTGGACGTGGAAAGACAGCTCTGGCAGTTTCCTGCGCGCGCTGACGATCGAGGACAATGTGATGAAGGTCATCCTGTCGATCCTTGTGCTGATTGCGGCGATGAACATCGTCTCGGGTCTGATCATGCTGGTCAAAAACAAGGGGCGCGACATCGGCATCCTGCGCACCATGGGCCTGACCGAGGGGTCGGTGATGCGGGTGTTTTTCCTGTGCGGGGCCTTTACCGGACTGGTGGGCACCCTGATGGGTGTGATCCTGGGGTGTCTTTTCGCCTACTATATCGACGAGGTCGTGGCCTTTGTTAACCTGCTGAGTGGCACCGACATCTGGGACCCATCGATCCGCGGCATTTATGCGCTGCCGGCCAAGCTGCAATGGGGCGATGTGCTGTCGGCGGTGAGCCTGAGCCTGGGGCTGTCCTTCATCGTGACACTTTTCCCGGCCCGCCGTGCCGCGCGCATGAACCCGGTTGAGGCGCTGCGTTATGAGTGATCCGATCCTGTCCCTCTGCGGGGTCGAAAAGGGTTACAACCACGGCAAGCCGTCGCAGATTCAGGTGCTGCGGGGGATCGATCTGACCCTTGGCGCGGGCGAGGTCGTGGCGCTGGTGGCCCCGTCAGGTGCGGGGAAATCCACGCTGTTGCACATCGCGGGCCTGCTCGATTCGCCTGACCGGGGCACCGTCAGGATCGAGGGACAGGATCTGAGCCGCCTGTCCGAACGCGCGCGCACTGCGATGCGCCGCGACGAGATCGGCTTTATCTACCAGTTCCACCATTTGCTGCCGGAGTTTTCGGCGCTGGAAAACATCGTGCTGCCGCAGCTGGCCAATGGCATCGCCGAAAGCGCGGCGACGGCGCGGGCGCAGGCGTTGCTGAAAAGCGTCGGCGTTGCAGAGCGCGCCAGCCACCGCCCCGCCGCGCTGTCGGGGGGCGAACAGCAGCGCGTCGCCTTTTGCCGCGCCTTGGCCAACCGTCCGCGCCTGCTCTTGGCCGATGAGCCGACGGGCAATCTGGACCCTGATACCTCGGATCAGGTGTTCGGCGTCTTGATGGAGGTGGTGCGGGCCACTGGCTTGTCGGCGCTGATCGCCACGCATAATCTGGAACTTGCAGGCCGGATGGACCGGGTGGTGCGGCTGGCTGCGGGACGCGTCGTTTTGGATTGAGCCGCCTTGCCCGTGGCCGCGACGATCGCCATATCGTGAAAAGCACAAAGGCAGGTGGCCATGGGTGACGCGGTGTTTCAGTTTGACAACAGCTATGCCCGCGAACTGGCGGGGTCGTACCTGCGGCAGGACCCGGACAAGGCGCCATCTCCCAAGCTTGTGGTGCTGAACGAAAGTCTGGCGCAAGAACTTGGCCTTGACGCGGATCCGCTGCGCCAAAACGCCGCCGGTTGGCTCTCCGGTGCTGTTCTTCCTGCAGGCGCCGAGCCCATCGCCATCGCCTATGCGGGCCACCAGTTCGGTGGCTTTTCGCCTCAGCTTGGGGATGGGCGCGCGCATCTTCTGGGTGAGCATCTGGACCCGAAAGGGCGGCGCTGGGACATCCAGCTGAAAGGATCGGGCCGGACGCCGTTTTCGCGCGGGGGCGATGGCAAGGCGGTCCTCGGTCCGATGCTGCGCGAGTACCTGATCTCCGAGGCCATGCACCACTTGCGCATTCCAACCACACGGTCGCTGGCCGTGGTGACGACGGGCGAGACGGTCTGGAGAGAAGCCGGCGGCTTGCCGGGGGCCGTGGTCGCACGTGTCGCCGCAAGCCATATCCGCGTCGGCACGTTTCAGTTCTTTGCGGCGCGCAAGGATGCGGCCATGCTGAAAGCGCTGACCGACTACACCATCGCGCGGCACTATCCCGACTGTGCCGGAGCGGCGCACCCTGCGCTGGCGCTGTTTGATGCGGTGACCGCAGGCCAAGCCCGCCTGATCGCCGAATGGATGGGCGTGGGCTTCATCCATGGGGTGATGAACACCGACAACATGGCCCTGTCGGGAGAGACGATCGATTATGGCCCCTGCGCCTTCATGGATGCCTATGCGCCGGGGACGGTGTTTTCCTCGATCGACCATCAGGGCCGCTATGCCTATGCCAACCAGCCGCTGATCCTGGCGTGGAACCTTGCGCGGCTGGCTGAGGCGTTGTTGCCCCAGTTTGATGCCGTCGGCGAAGGTGCGGTGGAGATTGCGAATGCGCGTTTGGGCGCGATTGCCAGCCAGTACCGCGCGGCGTGGGTTGACGTGATGCGCCGCAAATTGGGACTGGTCGGGGCCGAGGACGGTGACGGTGATCTTGCCGATGCGCTTTTGGATGCCATGCAAGGTCAAGGTGCGGACTGGACGCTGACATTCTGGCGTCTGGCGACTGCGACCGGGGGCGATGCGACCCAGATCGCGCCGCTTTTCGCCGACCCGACCGCCCTGCTGGGTTGGCTGCCACGCTGGCGCGCACGCCTTGCCCCCGATGCTGCCTTGCGTCTCGCCGCCGCCAACCCCTTCGTGATCCCCCGCAATCACAATGTCGAGGCAGCGCTCAACGCTGCAATGGAGGGCGATATGGTCCCGTTCCTGGCGCTTTTGGCCGAAGTTCAGCGTCCTTACTACGCCGGGCCGGGGCGAGAGGCCTTCAGCCTTCCGCCGCCCGAGGGTCTGGCCCCCATAGTGACCTATTGCGGAACGTGATCGGACGTTGACGGCGCCGCAGTGCCGGTTAGTAATCGCGTCATGGCCCAAAGCGATTTCCTGACCCATTTGCGCGACACCCTGGCCGGCATCGAGGCCGAGGGGCTTACCAAACGCGAACGACTGATCGAGGGCGCACAAGGCGCGCGTGTGACGATCGGCGGCCGGAGCATGCTGAACCTTTGCGCCAACAACTACCTTGGCTTGGCGGGTGACCCGCGCCTGACGGCAGCGGCAAAGTCAGCGATGGACAGCCATGGCTTTGGCATGGCCTCGGTCCGCTTCATCTGTGGCACGCAAGATTTGCATCGGCAGTTGGAGGCGCGGCTGGCCGCATTTCTCGGCACCGAGGACAGCATCCTTTTCGCCGCGTGTTTCGATGCCAATGGCGGCCTGTTCGAACCCCTGCTGGGCGAGCAGGATGCGGTGATTTCCGACAGCCTGAACCATGCCTCGATCATTGACGGCATCCGTCTGTGCAAGGCGCGGCGCTACCGCTATGGCAATGGTGACATGGCGGACCTCGAGGCGCAGGTGGTGGCCGCACGTGCGGCAGGCGCGCGGTTCGTGATGATTGCCACCGATGGCGTCTTTTCGATGGACGGATACCTCGCGAACCTCAAAGGTCTCACCGAGATTGCCGCCCGGCACGACTGCCTGACGATGGTCGATGACTGTCATGCAACGGGCTTCATGGGGCCGAAGGGTCGCGGCACGCCCGCCCATGCCGGGGTCAAGGTGGATATCCTGACGGGGACACTGGGCAAGGCCCTGGGCGGTGCGCTTGGGGGTTACATCGCTGGGCCGCAGCCGGTGATCGACCTTTTGCGGCAGCGCGCGCGACCATATCTCTTTTCCAACGCTTTGCCCCCCGCCGTGGTCGGTGCTGCGCTGGTCGCATTGGATATTGTCGAGGCGGCAGACGGCTTGCGTGATGCTTTGTTCGCAAACGCAAGGTACTGGCGCATGGGGCTGTCATCTCTGGGCTTTCGGCTGTTGCCGGGCGAGCATCCGATCATTCCGGTCATGCTTGGCGATGCCCCCTTGGCGCAACGCTTTGCAGCGGCACTGGATGCGCAGCGCGTGATGGTGTCTGCTTTCTTTTTCCCTGTGGTTCCAAAGGGTCTGGCGCGGATACGCACGCAGATGAGTGCTTCCTTGACGCGCGGCGATCTGGATGAGGCCTTGGCGGCGTTCGGGACTGCCGGACGCCATGTAGGAGCATTGCCATGAAGGTGCTCGTCAAGTCCAAGGCACAAGTGGGGCTGTGGCAAGAAGATCGTCCCGTTCCCGAGATCGGGCCTGAAGATGTTCTGATCAAGGTCCACAAGACAGGCATTTGTGGAACTGACATTCACATATGGAACTGGGACGACTGGGCCGCGCGCACCGTTCCCGTCGGCCTTGTCACAGGGCACGAATTTGCCGGTGAAATCGTGGCCAAGGGTGCGTTGGTGGACGGTCTGTCGATTGGCCAGCGCTGCTCAGGCGAAGGGCATCTGATCGGCAAGCTCAGTCGCCAGTCCCGCGCGGGAAAATTCCACCTTGACCCCGCCACGCGCGGTATCGGGGTCAATGAGCCCGGTGCCTTTGCCGAATTCCTGCGGCTGCCTGCGTTTAACGTCGTGCCCTTGCCCGATGCGATCGATGACGAGATCGGCGCGATCCTTGATCCCTTGGGCAATGCCGTTCACACCGCGCTCAGCTTTGATCTGATCGGTGAGGATGTGCTGATCACCGGGGCCGGTCCCATCGGGATCATGGCAGGTGCCGTGGCACGCCATGTCGGGGCCCGGCATGTGGTTATCACCGATGTGAACCCGGCGCGCCTTGCCCTTGCGGCAGAGGTCGCCGATGTCACCCCAGTCAACGTCGCCAAGGAAGACCTGCGCGAGGTCATGGCCCGCCTGAAGATGCACGAAGGCTTTGACGTCGGCATGGAGATGTCGGGCAACCAGCAGGCCCTTGACCAGATGATCGAGGCGATGGTGATGGGGGGCCGCATTGCCATGCTGGGCATCCCGCCGGGCAAAAGCCCCGTGGACTGGAGCCGCATCGTCTTCAAGGCGATCACCATCAAGGGCGTTTATGGCCGCGAGATTTTCGAGACCTGGTACAAGATGATCGCGATGCTGGAGAACGGGCTGGATGTGCGCCGCGTGATCACCCACCGCTTCAAGATGGCCGATTTCGAGACCGGGTTTCAGACGATGCGGTCAGGTCAATCGGGCAAGGTCGTGCTTGACTGGACCTGAGGCCGCGCACCAAAAGGCGCGCGGGCCTCGGCCGTCAGCGCCCCAGCGCCTCGATCATCAGTTCCGCCGCCGCAGCGCCCGAAAACTGCTGCTGTCCGGTGATCAGGTTGCCATCGCGCACCGCAAAGGCCTTGAACCGCGACTGCACGACAAAGTTGGTGCCTGCAATCTTGCGCGCCTCTTCCTCGATGCGGAACGGCTGGATGCGCTTGCCGACAAAGCTTTCGGCAAAATCCTCTTCGCTGTCAGCAAAGCCGGTCCAGGTTTTGCCCGCGACGAGGAGGCTGCCGTCCGACAGCCTGGTTTTCAGCAAGATGCAGGTGCCGTGGCAGACCACAGCCACCACTTTGCCCGCCTCATAGGCGCGGGCGACAAAGGCGTGCAGGTTGGTATCGTCGATCATCGTGACCATCGGCGACTGGCCGCCCGCCAAAAAGATCGCGTCGTAGGCGGCAAG
The DNA here is from genome assembly GCA_031378845.1 of Rhodobacterales bacterium. Lineage (GTDB taxonomy): Bacteria > Pseudomonadota > Alphaproteobacteria > Rhodobacterales > Rhodobacteraceae > JAJNPS01. Next base: position 139,017 of record JANNES010000012.1, on the reverse strand, counting down.
GTCAACCTCGGCGAGCGACTTGGCGCCTTTCAGCATCGCGGCATGGGTCGCCGAATGCTTGAAGCCAAGCGAAAGGATGTCATAGGCGGAATAGCCTGATGCATCCTCGGGGTCAGAATAGCCGTCCGTGGCCAGATCGCCCCCTTTGGGGCTGACGATATCGGCGGTGTAGCCCACTTCGGTAAAGGCCCAGTAGGGATGGGTGAGTTCCGCCCACCAAAAGCCGATGGGCCAGCCTGTGACGGGCGAAGTGCCGGGATTGGCTGCGATGATCAAGACGCATTTCGCGGTGTGAAGGTCGTTTGCAGCGGACATGGTGTTTTCCTTTAATGGGGGGGGCTAGCGGGCATTTTTCGGGGGATAGATCCAGCGTGCAAGCGCTCGGGTAAGGCGAGGCATGATCACGTAGGTCATCAAGATCACCTGGAGCGTAACCGTCACAAAAATGCGCAAGGGCAGGGACCAGCCGGTCATCAGCGGCCCGAGGATCAGGTTCAGCGCCAGCACCAGAACAAAGACCACCGCGATCAGCAACAATGCCATCCGGTGCGGCGAGGGTTGCGGCACGCGGGTGCCGTGCGGTGGTTCGAACCAGAATTCCAGACCGGTCATGCGGTCCCAGACCGCGTCGCCATCGACCAAAGTGGCGACCTCTTCCAGCGCTTTGGCGCGCAGGGGCGAGCGCTCGAACGTCTCCAGCTCGGCCAGGCTGGCAAAGCGAAAGACCGACGTATAGATGCGGCTGCCCGGCACGGGGGGATGAAACTCCGCCCCCAGATAGCCGGGCAGGCCGTGCGCGGCCGTGGTCAGCCGGTCAAGCCAGGCCCGGTAAGCTTGATCCGCTCCGGGCTTGACGCGGCGTCGGACGGTGACCGTAACGGGTTGCTGGCTGGTCATGCGGGCACCACGGGCAGCGCGTACCAGTCGCCTTTTGAGCGTTCCCAGAGGTTCTTGATAAGGTGTTTGCCGGTGGGTCCGTCGATCAGCCCGGCCGACATCAGCCAACGCCCGGCGGCGGTGACTTCTTTCAGCACGCGTGCGCCACAAGTGCTGCAAAAGGCGCGGCGTGACGTGGCGCTGGACTGGTACCAGACCAGATCGCCGGTCAGCGCGACATCGGCGATAGAAGCGGCGAGGAAGGCGTTGTAGTTGCCATGCATCTTGCAGCAATCCTCGCAATGACAGGCGAGCACCCCGGTGGCGGACGGGGGCAGGGTGAAGTGGACCTTGCCGCAATGGCATTGGCCGGTCAGAAGATCGGGCATCGTCTATCCTTTCGGGTTGGGAATGGCGGCAAAGGCCCAGTCGCGCCCCTTGCCGCGCATCAACGCCTGGTTGATCCAGACCATCGCCATCGGCTCCAGCAGGCGCGCTTTGGTCAGGTCGCCCGCGTCGAGCGGCTCAAAACCAAGATCTTGCAGCAGCAATGCGACGGCTGCCTTGGCCTGCGCATCGTCGCCCGCCATGAACATTACAGGCCGATGCGCCATGGCGCGGTTGCCGGCCATGACCTCTGCGCCGCATTGGTTCAACGTCTTGATCGCGCGCGCACCGGGCAGCCAGCGTGCGACCATCTCGCCGCCGGACGTGGTATGGCCAAGCGCCAGCCCCGGACCGGTTGTTGTCCGCGCAATCGGGTTCATCGCGTCGATGACGGTCTTGCCCGAAAGTTTGCCAAGGCTTGCAAGAGCATCGGCAGCGGCAGCCCAAGGCAGGGCCAGCACGATGACGTCGGCCGCCAGTGCGGCCTCGTCCATCGACAGCCCGCGGGCGCCAATCTCGTCGATCAGCGCGGCGTGCCGGGCCACATCGCGCAGACCAAGCACGATGTCATGACCAGCCCGCGTCCATGACCGGGCAAGTGCGGCACCGACATTTCCGGCCCCCAGAATCGCGATCTGCATCAAGGTTTCCTTTGCGACGACGGTGATCCGGTGTTACGCCGGTTGTGATAGGAACAAAAACGAATATGCCTAATGACTGATATCGGAAATAATGAACTCAGACGGCTCGACCTCACCGTGCTCTTGGTCTTTCTGGGCCTGATCAGGCTGCGCAAGGCGACCGCTGTGGCGGGTGAGCTTGGTTTGACGCAATCGGGCGTCAGTCAGGCGCTGCGCCGGCTGCGCGATGTCTTCGGGGATGAGCTATTCCTGCGCCGCCCGCACGGGCTGGATCCAACTGCCGTCGCCCTGGCGCTGGAGGTGCCGGTCGCGGCAGCCGTCGCGGCCCTGCGCGAGGCCTTGGGCGGCGCGCGGCCGTTCGAACCCGCAACCGCAAATGGCGTGCTGCGTCTCGCCGCGCTGGACGCCGAACAAGCCGCGCTAGTGCCGCGTCTGTTGGCCATGTTGCGGGTGGCAGCGCCGGGGATGCAGCTCTCGGTGATCAACCTGCGCCGGCGCGAGGTGCCCGACGCCCTTGCCAGCGGCCAGATCGACCTTGCCGTGGGATTTTTTCCCAGCACCGGCGATCAGCTTTTGGCCGAGCCGTTGTATGATCAGGGCTACGTTGTCGTCGCTTCGCCTGCCGTGATGGCGGCAGGACCCATGACCTTGCAACGCTATGTCGAGGTCGATCACGTGCTGGTCTCGCCAATGGGTGATCTGCGTGGCATTGTCGATGCCGCGCTGGAAGGCATGGGCCTGTCCCGGCGCGTCGTCCTGACGGTGCCGCAGTTTTATCCGGCCCTTGCGGCGGTGGCGGCAACAGGCGTGATCGCGACACTGCCCGAAAGACTGGCACGCGCGCATGCGCCGGGAATGGGGCTGCTGCTGTCGGACCCGCCCCTGACGCTGCGCCGGTTTGAAATCTCGGCCCTGCGCCACCGGCGCAACGCTGCCGATCAAAGGACATTGTGGGCACTGGGTCTGATCCGCAACGTGGCGGCGGGGCGTCACGACCCAGCGCTGCCGGGCTGAACCGCAGCGTTGAACTGCGACCTTCTGCGCGCCTGTGCTCGGGCGAGGATCACACTAGATTGCGAAACACAAATGAAAGCGTGACATGCTGCTGACGATCCGGGGCCTGACGAAAACCTATCCCACGCGAGAGGGGCCGCTGGCGGTTCTGCGTGGTGTTGATCTCGATCTGGAGCGGGGTGAAAGCCTTGCGCTGGTCGGTGAATCCGGGTCCGGCAAGAGCACGCTTTTGCACCTGTCCGCGGGTCTGGATGTGGCTGACCAAGGCACCATCAGACTGGACGGTGCTGCCGTCGCCGAGATGACCGACAGCCAGCGGGCGGCGCTGCGGCGCGACCGGATCGGGCTGGTCTTTCAACAGTTCAACCTGATCCCGTCGCTGAATGCCGGCGCGAATATCTCGATGCAGGCGCGGCTGGCAGGGCGCAACGCCCCCGATTGGAATGCCCATCTGGCCAAGGCGCTGGGTCTCGGGGACCTTTTGCAGCGCTATCCCGAAGAGTTGTCGGGCGGTCAGCAGCAGCGCGTGGCCATCGCGCGGGCGCTGGCCGCGCGCCCGGCGCTTGTGCTGGCCGACGAGCCGACCGGCAACCTTGACGAGGCCAATGCCGACGCGGTTCTGGCCTTGATGCTGGGTCTGGTGGCCGAGGCGGGGGCGGGGCTGTTGTTGGTCACCCATTCCCCCCGCCAAGCCGCCCGCCTCGGTCGCCAGATGCGGCTTGTCATGGGACAATCGCAGGCATGAATCGCGTGGTCCTGGCAACCCTTTTGTCACACTGGCGAAAGCGTCCGTTGCAGCTGGTGCTGTTGCTGGTCGGCTTGTCTCTTGCCACGGCCCTTTGGTCCGGCGTGCAGGCGATCAACGCCGAGGCCCGGTCGTCCTATGCGGATGCGGCAAGCCTGCTCGGTCGCGACCAGTTCGACCGGCTGGTCAGCCGCGACGGCGCACCCATCAACGAAGCGCGCTTTGCCGAACTGCGCCGCGCCGGCTGGCCAGTATCGCCAGTGGTCGAGGGATGGCAGCCGGAAACCGGCCTGACACTGATCGGAATTGATCCGCTGACGATGCCTGCGGGGGTGGCACCTGTTGCAGACGGCAAAGGGCCGCAGATCGGCGACTTTCTGGCAGCGGCGGGTCTGCTTTTGGTCAATCCCGACACGACAGAACGCCTAGAGGATGCCGACCTGCCGCCGCTTTTCGCGACGCAGGATCTGCCGCCGATGACCGCGATCGGCGATATCGCTCTGGTGCAGAAATTGTTGGGTAAGCCGGGCGTGATCAGCCATCTGGTGATCGACTCTGCGGCCCCGCCGGGATTGGTACCGCTTGATCAGATTGCCCCGGACCTGGTGCGCGTGGCCCCTGAAAACGGCGGCGATCTCGCGCGGCTGACCGACAGCTTTCACCTCAACCTGACGGCTTTTGGCGCGCTGGCTTTTGTCGTCGGGCTTTTCATCGCGCATGCCGTGATCGGACTGGTTTTTGAACAGCGCCGCGCCACGATGCGGACCCTGCGGGCCTTGGGTGTGCCCTTGCGCAGGATTGTGGTCATGCTGGTGCTGGAGCTGGGTCTGTTGGCGCTGGTGGCGGGGGCTGCGGGCGTTGCGCTGGGATATCTGGTTGCTGCCGCCTTGTTGCCGGATGTGGCGGGGTCGTTGCGCGGACTTTACGGTGCGGATGTCTCTGGGACGCTGACGCTCCGGCCCGGCTGGGTGCTGGCGGCACTGGCTCTGACGATGGGCGGTATGCTGACGGCTGCAGGCGCGGCACTTTGGCAGACGGCAAGGATGCCGGTGCTTGCGCCCGCGATGCCGCGCGCATGGGCGCGCGCCTCGGCGCGACAGCTGGCGCGGCAAGGCATCGCGGGGGGCGGATTTTTGGCGCTCGCGGCGATCCTTGCGGTCGTCGGCTCCGGGCTGCCGGCAGCGTTTGGCCTGCTCGCGGCCTTGCTGGTGGGCGCGGCGCTGATCCTGCCTTGGGTGGTCGCGGGCGTTGTCGGCAGGTTCGCCGGGCGTGCTGGCGGTCCTGTCCGCCAATGGTTCTGGGCCGATACGGCGCAGCAGGTGCCGGGCCTGTCGCTGGCGCTGATGGCGCTGCTTTTGGCATTGGCAAGCAATGTGGGCGTCGGCACGATGGTGGCCAGTTTTCGGACGACGTTTACCGGCTGGCTGGATCAGCGGCTGGCGTCGGAGCTGTACCTCAATGTGCGCAGCCCCGAGGAAGGGGCGGCGGTTCTGGACTGGGTGACGCCGCGCGTTGATGCGGTGCTGCCGATCTGGTCGGTCAGTGGCGACCTGAACGGCCTGCCGGGCGATCTCTTTGGTGTGGCCGATCATGCAACCTACCGCGACAACTGGCCGCTTTTGTCGGCAATGCCTGACGTCTGGGACCAACTGGCACGCGGAAAGGTCGCGTTGGTCAATGAACAGCTGGCACGCCGCACGGGTCTGGCGGTTGGCGACGTCGTGGTGCTGCCCGGCGGGGATCTGCCGGTGGGCGGCATCTATTCTGACTATGGCAACCCCCTGGCGCAGGCGCTGATCACGCTGGCGCTGTTTGACGCACGCTTTCCCGAGGCCCCGCACCTGCGCTATGGTCTGCGGCTGCCCCCAACCAAGGCCGATGCGCTGGCCCAAGAGATGACCGCCCGGTTCCAGCTGCCGCAAGGCGCGGTGGTCCCGCAGGCCGAAATCAAGGCCTATTCGCTTGGTGTCTTTGAACGCACCTTTGCGGTCACCGACGCGCTGAACGTGCTGACGCTGGGGGTGGCGACGGTGGCGTTGTTTGCAAGCCTTTTGACGCTGGCCGAGATGCGCCTGCCGCAGTTGGCACCACTTTGGGCGTTGGGCCTGACCCGCCGACGGCTGGCGGCGATCGAAGTGTTGCGGATTGTCGCGCTGGCCGCGCTGACGCTGGTCGTTGCGATCCCGCTGGGGCTGGCGCTGGCCTGGGCGCTTGTTGCGCGGGTGAATGTCGCGGCCTTTGGCTGGCAATTGCCGATGTCGCTGTTCCCGCGCGACTGGTTCGCACTTGCACTGACGGCGATCCCTGTAGCGGGAATTGCGGCACTTTGGCCCGCTTTGCGGCTGATGCGCCTGCCGCCGACGGCCTTGCTGAGGATTTTTGCCAATGAACGCGGCTAGACGCCTGTTTCTTGCCGCGGCTGCCGCAATGCTGGCATCGCGGGTTGGCGCACAAGGCTTTGCAGGCCTTGGCGCTGCGGTCGAAGGCTTCGATCTGCCCGACCCGGCGACCCGCTTTGGCTTTCCCGCCGATCACGGCGCGCATGACGCCTTTCGCATCGAATGGTGGTATCTGACCGCGAGCCTCTCGGGGCCCGACGGCACACCTTACGGTATTCAATGGACGCTCTTTCGCACCGCGCTGAAACCGGGTGGGGGTGCGGGCTTTCAAAGTCCGACGCTGTGGATGGGCCATGCCGCGCTGACCACCGCCACCGCGCATCATGTCGCCGAACGGCTTGCGCGCGGCGGGGTCGGGCAGGCGGGCGTCACGACGGTGCCCTTTCAGGCCTGGATCGACGAATGGGAGATGACGTCGCTGGCCGGGCCTGCCGAAGATGCGCTGAACAAGATCGCCCTGACCGCACGGGGCGCCGATTTTTCCTACGATCTGACCTTGCAGGCGACCGGTCCGCTGGTCGTGCATGGCGATAACGGCTATTCGGTGAAATCCTCCGAAGGGCAGGCGAGCCACTACTATTCGCAGCCTTTCTATGAGGTTAGCGGCCAGATCGTGCTGCCTTCCGGTCCCGTCTCGGTGATCGGCCAAGGCTGGCTGGACCGCGAATGGTCTTCGCAGCCACTGTCCGAGCGTCAGACGGGCTGGGACTGGCTGTCGTTGATCCTTGAGGATGGTACCCGGCTGATGGGCTACCGGATGCGCGACACCGGCGGCGACTTTACGGCGGCAAGCTGGATCATGCCAGACGGAACCGTTGATGTGCTGCCCGATGGCGCGCTGGTTATGACGCCCCTGCGCACCGCGCGCGTCGCGGATCGCGACATCCCCATCGAATGGCGGATCGACGTTGCTGCCAAGCGCCTGTCGGTCACCATCACGGCGCTTAACGATGCCGCCTGGATGGCCACGACCGTCCCCTATTGGGAGGGTCCGGTTTTCGTGACCGGCACCCATCGGGGGCGCGGCTACCTGGAGATGACGGGCTATTAGTCTACCTTGGCCGCCGTCACCTCGACCTCGACCAGAAACTCTGCCCGCGTAAAGCCAGAGACGATGACGAGGGTCGAGGCGGGCAGGCGCGTGACCCCGGCAAGCCAGGCATCGCGCGCAGCCATGTAAGCCGCCATATAGGCGCGGTCGGTGACAAAGGCGTTGATGCGGATCACGTCGGCCGCGCCCATGCCCGCCTCGGCCAGAATGGCTGCACAACTGGCAAAGCACTGGTCAGCCTGCGCCCGCGCGCCATCGGGAAGCGTGTCGTCGGCCAATAGGCCAAGCTGCCCCGACGTTACCACAAAACGCGCGCCCGGTGGCACCTCCACGCCATGGGCATAGGCCGCAAAGGGCGGGCGGATCGAGATCGGGGTCAGTGTCCTCATGTGCGGCTCCGAAATAGTGTCCAGCGGACGTGTCGGGTGACCCCCTTGGTTTCTGCAAGCCCAAGCTTGTGCAAGCAGTTGCGTATACTTTGCCCAAATTATGTGCGAAAATCGTATGGTGCCCGAGGTCTGCGCGCTGAATTAGATGGCATTTGCCACTATTCGGGCGAATCTCACGCCACAAGACTGGTCACGCCCTGTGTGCGACTTAGGCTACATCAAAGAATCGTTCAACCAACAGGAGCCTGCCGATGACTCTTTCTGTCCGTTTTCTGGGTGCGACGGCACTCTGCCTGACCGCCCTTCCTGCCTTTGCAGAAAACATTCCCGTGACCTTCGGCACCAACTGGGTCGCGCAAGCTGAACATGGCGGCTACTATCAGGCGGTCGCTGACGGCACCTATGCGGCCTGCGGCATCGACGTGACGATCCTGCCGGGCGGCCCGCAGGTCAACAACCGCGCGCTGATGCTCGCCGGGCAGGTCGATTTCCATATGGACGGATCATCGCTGGATACCGTTTCAGCCGCCGCCGAGGGCCTGCCGATCATCGCCGTTGCGGCCTCGTTCCAAAAAGACCCGCAGGTCATCATCACGCATCCCGGGGCCGCGACCTCGTTTGCCGATCTGACCAAGCTGGACAAGATCTTGATTTCGGACGGCGGCGTGCTGACGTTCTGGGCCTGGATGATGCAAGCCTACGGTTTCAAACCGGAACAGCGCGAAGTCTACACCTACAACGCTGCCCCGCTGATCGCCAACCTGACCTGGGGGATGCAAGGCTACCTGACATCCGAGCCGTTCTTTGTTGAAAAGGAAGCCGGCTTCAAGCCGGACGTCTATCTGATCGCGGATGCGGGCTATAACGCGTATTCGACCATCATATCGACCATGGCCGACACCATCGCCAACAAGCCCGAAGTGGTGCAGTGCTTTGTCGACGGGTCCGCCAAAGGCTGGGCCAATTTCCTTTATGGTGACAATGCCGCAGCCATCGCATTGATCAAGAAAGACAATGCAGAGATGTCGGATGAAGCGATCGCTTATTCCATCGCCTCGATGAAGGAAAACGGCATCGTGGATTCGGGCGATGCAAAGACCTTGGGCATCGGTGCAATGACAGACGAACACATGGCCGAGTTCTATGCCGCTATGGTCAAGGCGGGGGTCGTCGCTGACGGCATCGACTACAAGAAAGGCTACACGCTGCAGTTCGTGAACAAGGGTGTCGGGCTTGATCTGATGCCCAAGCAATAGGTCTGCCAGACTGTCACAGATCACAGGGGCCGGTCTGCGGCCCCTGCCTTTTTGGAACATGCCATGTCAGACCTAGCAAGCCGCCCGATCAAACCGCTTGGCCAGCGCGCAAATGTGCTGGAAATGTCGAATATTGCCAAGGTGTTCAGTGGTACCGTCACCGCACTGAATGGCATGAACCTGACCATCAACGAAGGTGACTTCGTCTCCCTGCTGGGTCCGTCCGGCTGCGGCAAATCCACCGCTTTGCGGCTGATCGCCGGGTTGACCACCCCCACCACAGGCCGCATCAACTGGGCCGGTGGCAAGACCAGCGGCGACATCGGCGTGGTGTTTCAGGAGCCAACCTTGATGCCTTGGGCCACCGTGGCACAGAACGTCTGGCTGCCGTTCCGCCTGCGCGGGCAATCCTTTGCCTCGGTGCGTGGCAAGATCGAAGAAGCCTTGGAACTGGTCGGCCTGGACAAGTTTCCCGACGCCTACCCGCGCGAATTGTCGGGTGGCATGAAGATGCGCGTCAGCATCGCGCGCGCGCTGGTCACCAACCCCCGGCTGATCCTGATGGACGAACCCTTTGCCGCCCTTGATGAAATCACCCGCCAAAAGCTGAACAACGACCTTTTGGCGCTGAAGGCGAAAATCGGCTGCACGGTGATTTTCGTCACGCATTCGGTGTTCGAATCCGTGTTCCTGTCTGACCGCATTGTCGTGATGGCCGCCCGCCCCGGCCGTGTGGTGGAGGAATTGCTGGTCACCGCTCCGTACCCGCGCGACATGGCGTTTCGCACCTCGCCCGAATACGCAGCCCATACCCAAGTGGTGTCAAACGCCCTTCTGCAAGCCATCGGAGAGCATGCATGACCACCACCGACGGCAAAATCTATGACGCCGAAGAGGCCCGCCGCGCCCGCTCTCGGCAGGTTGAAAGCATCGCCCGCTGGCTTTTGCCGCTGCTGGTTGTTCTTGGCACCCTGTTCGCATGGGACAGGTTCGTGGCCATCAACGAGGTGCCCCATTACATCCTGCCGTCGCCCGGTCGTATCTGGCAACAGTTGATGACCGACCGGGTGATGCTGGGTGAATCGCTTTTGGTGACACTGAAGATCACCGCCATGGCGTTGGCCGTCGCGGTCGGCGGCGGCGTCTTGCTGGCGATCCTTTTCAACCAAAGCCGCTTTGCCGAACTGGTGTTTTACCCCTATGCGGTGATCTTGCAGGTCACGCCCATCGTGTCCATCGCGCCGCTGATCTTTATCTACGTCAAGGATCCGACCGCCCGGGTGTTGATTTGCGCATGGATCGTGGCCTTCTTTCCGATCCTGTCGAACACCACGCTGGGGTTGAAATCTACTGATCATAACCTGCGCGATCTGTTCACGATCTACGGTGCCAGCCGCTGGCAGCGGCTCATCCGGCTGCAACTGCCCTCGGCCCTGCCCTATTTCCTTGGCGGTCTGCGGATTGCAGGGGGCCTTGCGCTGATCGGGGCCATTGTTGCGGAATATGTCGTGGGCACGGGCGGCGCAGGCTCTGGCCTTGCGTTCCGCATCCTCGAGGCGAGCTACCGGCTGAACATTCCCCGAATGTTTGCGGCCTTGTTCCTGATCGGCCTTGTGGGGGTTGCGATCTTTGGTTTGACGGCGATTGTGTCGCATCTTTTGCTGCGCAAATGGCACGAAAGCGCCATTGATCGCGAGACATGATGGAGTTTCGGCATCTGCCAGCGGGACCGGTGACACTGTCGAATGTGACGGTGCCTGCGTGTCTTTTGGGGCAGCCCGGAGATCTGATCCGCACCGACATCTCGATTGCGGCCGGTCATGTTGCAGAGCCCCAAGCCATGGCCATCGAGATGGGGGGCGCCATGGTGCTGCCTGCCTTTGTCGACATGCACACCCATCTGGACAAAGGGCATATCTGGCCCCGCAGCCCGAACCCTGATGGCACTTTCAGGGGCGCGCTGACCGCCGTGATGGCCGATAGCCTGACGCGCTGGACGGCCAGTGATGTCGTCAGACGCGCGGAATTCTCACTGCGGGCGGCCTATGCGCACGGGACGCGCGCGGTCCGCACGCATCTGGACTCCGCGCCACCCCAAGATGACATCAGCTGGCCCGTCTTTTCCGAACTGCGCGATGCGTGGGAGGGCCGGATCGACCTCCAGGCGGCCTGCCTGATCGGCTGTGAGGGCTTTTCGACCGACGGCGCGTTCCGGCACACTGCCGATCTTGTGGCCAAGCATGGCGGCGTTCTGGGGATGGTCACCTATCCGGTGCCCGATATCGCCCAGCGTGTGCGCGACTTTCTGGCGATGGCCGCAAAGCGGGGTCTCTCGGTCGATTTCCATGTGGATGAGACGCTCGACCCCGGCTCCAACACCCTGCGGGTGATTGCCGAGGCGGTGATCGAAACCGGCTTTGGCGCCCCTGTCGTCGTGGGTCATTGCTGTTCGGTGTCTGCGATGGCCGACGCCGACGCGCTGGCCACGCTGGATGTGGTGGCAAAGGCCGGATTGCATGTCGTGAGTCTGCCGATGTGCAACCTCTATTTGCAAGACCGCCATGGCGCGCGGACGCCACGCATGCGCGGCATCACATTGGTGCACGAGATGCGTGCGCGGGGCATCAATGTGAGTTTTGCCTCCGACAACACGCGCGATCCCTTCTACGCCTACGGCGACATGGACATGCTGGAGGTCCTGCGTGAGGCGACGCGGATCGGCCATCTGGACCATTCCCCCCCAGATTGGACGCACTCGGTGCTGACCAACCCCGCGCGCGCCTGTGGCTTTGCAGCACCTTCGCTGGCCATCGGCGCGGCTGCCGATCTCGTGATCTTCAAGGCGCGGAACTGGTCAGAGCTTTTTTCGCGCCCGCAACCGGACCGGATCGTGCTGCGCGAGGGTCTGCAGATTGACCGCAGCTTGCCGGATTACGCCGAACTCGATGACCTGATGGGACTGACATGAACCTTGCCGCCGCCAAAGCCGCCCTGAGCCATCTGGAGATCGACGAAAACCCGGTCTCGGTCAAGGCCAAGAGTCGCGACTTTTTCTGGTATTCGCCGGTGCTGAAATCCCGGCTGGACCACGTCACCGCCGATTTTGTCGTCTCTCCCCGGTCCGAGGATGAGGTGATCGAGGTTCTGCGCGTAGCCTATGCAAATGATGTCCCGGTGACGGTGCGTGGGGCAGGGACGGGCAATTACGGCCAGGCGATGCCCTTGGCGGGCGGGATCATCCTGCACATGAAGAACATGGCGGCGGTGAAAGAGATCCATCCCGGCCGTGTGATCGCGGAGCCGGGCTGCCTGATCAAGGATGTCGATGCCGCCACGCGCGCCCATTCCCGGCAAGAACTGCGCATGCACCCGTCCACCTACACCACCGCCACCATCGGCGGCTTTGTCGGTGGCGGATCGGGCGGCATCGGGTCCTGCACCTGGGGCGTGTTGCGCGATCTTGGCAACATCCTGCGCCTGCGCGTCGTCACGGCCGAAGCCGAACCGCGCGTGCTGGAGTTTCGCGGCGAGGAGTTGCACCGCGTCAGCCATGCCTATGGCACCAATGGCATCATCACCGAAATCGAAATGCCGCTGGCACCAAGCTATCCTTGGGTCGAGATCTTCGTGACCTTGCCCGATTTTGCCCAAGCGGTCGACTATTGCGGCGCGCTGGGCAACGAGGACGGCATCCTAAAGAAACTGATCTCGGCCTATGAGGCGCCGATCACGCAACGTTATTTTCAGCGCGTGGCACCCCATGTGCAGCCCGGCGACAATCTGGTCGGCCTGATGATCGCGCCCCATGCGATGGACGGCTTTGTGACCTTCAACGCGCGCTATCCGGGGGCAACGGTGATTTTCCGTTCCGATGAAACCCAGTGGCCGCGCGAGCCCGGATCGGTCTTTGAGTATGGCTGGAACCACACGACCTTGCGCGCCCTGAAGGTGGATCCCGCCGTCACCTATCTGCAGGTCCTCTACGATGCCGACCACTACGCGACCAAGATTGCCGCCATCCGCGCGGCCTTTGCGGATGAGTTGATGCAACATCTTGAGATGATGAAGGTCGGTGGCCGCACCGCCTTTGCCGGCCTGACACTGGTCAAGTTCGCCAGCGAGGCGCGGCTGGACGAGATCGTGCGCCAGCATGAAGCGATGGGCTGTTTCGTCTTCAACCCCCACCGCTACACGCTGGAGGAAGGTGGTCGTCAGTCCGCGGATGCCACGCAACTGGCCTTCAAGCGCGAGGCTGACCCAAAGGGGCTTTTGAACCCCGGCAAGATGATCACGTGGGATGATCCCGCTTGGGACTACGCGCGCATGTATGACTATCCCAGACTTCAGGGGGCAGAATGATGGCCACGTGGCAAAGGGGGGCTGCCTGCCCCCCGCTGCGCGTCCCCCGGGGATATTTGTGCAAATGTGAACCAGCCTTCATCTTTGCACAACTATCCGCGCCGCAGGCATGCACCGGCAACGACGAGCGGCATGGCCCGTCATGACCCGGGTTCTGATTCTCTTTGCGCATCCCTGCGAGGAAAGCTTTGCGGCGGCGCTGAAATCAACCGTCGTGGAGACCTTGAAAAGGCGCGGCTGGGAGGTCGATCTGTGTGATCTTTACGCCGAGGACTTCAATCCGGTCATGTCGGCGGCGGAACGGCGCGGCTACCATCTGGTTCCAGACAACTGCATGGCGGTGCAAAGTCATGTGGACCGACTGCGCGCGGCCGAGGCGTTGATTTTCGTCTTTCCCGTCTGGAATTTTGGCTTTCCTGCAATCCTCAAGGGCTTCATCGACCGGGTGTTCCTGCCCGGCGTCAGTTTCAAGCTGCAAGACGGTCTTGTTGCCCCGGCGCTGACCCATATCCACAAGATGGCGGCGGTCACGACCTATGGCGCCACGCGCTGGCGGGCGTTTCTGGCGGGCAATCCGCCAAAGCGCGTCATCACCCGTGCCCTGTGGTTTGTCGCCCGGCCAGACAAAATACGGTATCTTGCGCTGTACGACATGAACCGCGTGACCCAGGACGACCGCCGCCGCTATCTTGCCGCGGTGCAACGCGAGATGGAGCGTTTTTGATGCGCGCACTCATCGTCTTTTGCCACCCCGATGCCGACAGCTTCAATGCCGCTGTGCGCAATGTCGTCGCAGAGAAACTACAACAGGCAGGCGTGGAATACCGCAGCCGCGATCTTTACGCCTGCGGGTTTCAGCCTGTGCTGACGGGGCCGGAATGGCAGGGCTACCTCGATTGTCCCACCAACCAGACCGCTGTGGCCGAGGATGTCGCCGACGTGCGCTGGTGCGATACGCTGATTTTTGTCTATCCGACCTGGTGGTATGGGCTGCCTGCGATGCTGAAAGGCTGGCTGGACCGGGTCATGCTGCCTGACGTGGCGTTTCTCATGCCGAAGGGTCAGAACAAGACCATCCGGCCCGGCCTGCACCATGTGACCGGGTTGGCCGTGTTCACCACTTGCGGGGCCAGTTGGTGGCTGACCCAGATCATCGGCGCACCGGGACGGCGGACGCTGATGCGCGGCGTGGGACTTATGTGCGCTCCGCGCAAACGCACCGCTTTTGCCGCGCACTACCTGATGGACAGCTCCACCCCGCAGAGCCGCAAGCGACATCTGGACAAGGTGGCGGCCCGGATGGACCGCTTGATCGGCAAAAGGGCGCAAGACCCTGCGCGCGCGCCGCAAGGACCAACCTCAAGCGCCACGGAACAGGGCTGAAGAGCCCGGCTTACGGCCGCCAGCGTAGAAAGTTTGCGATCAGCCGCAATCCGGCGGCTTGGCTTTTTTCGGGGTGAAACTGCGTGCCGACCATGGTGTCGCGCCCGATGATGGCCGTGATATCGCCTGCATAATCGACATGCGCCAAAAGATGTGCATCGTCTGCGACCTTGAAGTGATAGGAATGCACGAAATAGGCGTGATCACCGGTCTGCAGCCCCGCGAGAACCGGATGCGGCTGGTCGATGATCAGATCATTCCAGCCCATATGCGGAACTTTCAGCGCAGGATCCTCTGGCCTGATCCGCACGACCTCGCCCGCGATCCAGTCAAATCCGGGTGTGTCTTGGTATTCATGCCCCCGGTTGGCCATCATCTGCATGCCGACGCAGATGCCAAGAAAGGGCACCGCACGGGTCGTGACTGCCTCGGAAATCGCATCGAACAGACCCTCTTTGGCATCAAGGGCTTGCCTGCATGCCGGAAAGGCCCCATCCCCCGGCAGCACGATCCGGTCCGCCCGCGCCACGTCCTCGGCCCGTGCGCTGACGATGACCTGCCCGGCGCCCGTCTCTTCGGCCATGCGCTGGAACGCCTTGGCGGCTGAATGCAGGTTGCCGCTGTCATAGTCGACGAGGACGGTCAGCATGAGTCTGGTCCGGGGGTAAGGGCAGAAGGCCTGGGAGCCTCCGGCGGGGATATTTGACGAACAGAAAAAGGGCTCAGAGCGTGCCTTTGGTCGAGGGGATGCCGGGGCTGCGCGGGTCCTGCTCGACCGCCATGCGCAAGGCACGCGCGACCGCCTTGAAGGCAGCCTCGGCGATATGGTGGCTGTTGATGCCGTGTTTCAGATCAAGATGCAGGGTGATCCCGCCGTGGCTGGAAAGGGCCTGAAAAAACTCGCGCACAAGCTCGGTATCAAAGCGGCCGATCTTGGGTGTCGGAAAGGCGACATTCCAGACGAGGTAAGGCCGCCCGGACAGATCCAGCGCGCAGTCCACCAGCGCATCGTCCATCGCCAGTGCAAAATGCCCATAGCGACGGATGCTGCGCTTGTCTCCCAACGCGTGTGCCAAGGCCTGGCCCAAGGCAATGCCGCAATCCTCGACCGTGTGGTGGTCGTCGATATGGGTATCGCCCTTGGCCGACAGCGTCATGTCGATCAGGCTGTGGCGCGCCAACTGGTCCAGCATATGGTCGAAAAAATCGACACCGGTCGCGATCTTTGCCGCACCCCTGCCGTCCAGATCGAGGGCGACCGAAATTTCGGTCTCTGCGGTTTTGCGGGTCAGGTTTGCGTTGCGCATCTCGTCATCCTTGGTCCGTTCATGCGTCTTATAGGCCGCCGCTCAGGCCATGGAAAGGCGTCGTCGCGGCACGGGCGGGGCAGGAGCAAGGGCAGTCACGCCACGTGCGCGAGGTTTGCAACAACGCCCCGGACATTGCAAAAAGGCCTGCCGGGTGAAACATCCAGATTGCGCTCGATACAAAGATCTGCGGCAGTTTAGGCCGTCCTGAGCCCAGATCTCGGTATTCTGGAAATATAGCAGCCAAGAATACGATATGAATGGAACTACGCTTGAGAAGTCGGTGGCTTGCCTGCCCAAGCTGCCTCCTGACCAGCCAGAAAGTCTTCGGCCTCTTCGGCAATCTTGGCCCTGCGCTCGGGGGGCATTCCTGCCAATGTCCGGTACGGCAAAGCCATGCGCGGGTTGCGGGCCAGAATAGCCTCGTTCTCGATCAGGAAATTCCAGTAGAGGTAATTGAACGGACAAGCCTTCGCGCCGGTCTTCTCCTTTGGATCATAGACACAGTCGGCACAGTAATCTGACATCCGGTTGATATAGGCCCCGGATGCGGCATAGGGCTTGGACCCGATTCGGCCCCCATCGGCATGCATCACCATCCCATGCACATTCGGCAATTCGACCCACTCAAACGCATCAATATAGACGGCCAGATACCATTCCTCGATTTGTGGAGGCGCGACACCTGCCAGAAGTGCGAAATTCCCCGTCACCATCAGACGCTGGATGTGATGCGCGTAAGCATTGCGGCGCGTGGTGCCGATGCATTCAGCCATGCAGCGCATCTTTGTCTGGCCCGTCCAGTACATTGCAGGAAGGTCGCGGCCCGCGCGCAGGTGGTTGGTTTGCGCGTAGCCCGGCATTTCGGCCCAGTAGATGCCGCGCACGAATTCGCGCCAGCCAAGGATCTGGCGTATGAACCCCTCGACCGCATTTAGCGGTGCGTCACCCGCGCGATAGGCAACCTCGGCGCGGCTGCATACCTCATGCGCTGTCAACAGCCCGCAGTTGAGGTAGGGCGAGATCAGCCCGTGGAACAGGTAGTCCTCGCCGACTTTCATCGCGTCTTGATAATCGCCGAAGGACGGCAGGCAGTCGGCGATGAAGTGATCCAGCGCCGCAAGAGCGTCGCTGCGGGTCACGGCCCAGCCGAACGGCTCCAGATCGCCGAAATGATTGCCAAAGCGGGCATCGACCAGCGCCATCACCGCACGGGTGATCGCGTCGGGTGTGAACCGGTGGCGCTCCGGCGGGCGAACCCCGCGCGGCAGGGATTTGCGATTGTCGGCATCAAAGTTCCACTGCCCGCCTTCGGGGGCGCCGTCAGTCATCAAAATCTCCGTGCGACGGCGCATCTCGCGGTAAAAGAACTCCATCCGCCCGGTTTTGCGCGCTTGGGTCAGTTGGGCAAAGTCAGAGCGACTACAAAAGAACCGATCATCTTTGCGGATATCGACCGGCAGGGCCAGCCGCGCGCTCCAGTCTTGCATCATCTGCCAGACCCGCCATTCGCCCGGTTCGGTAACAATCACCGAAGCGGGTCTGTGGCGGGCGATCGCGCGGGCAAGTTCACCCGAAAAGCTGTGCGTATTGCCTGGATCGTCGAGCGTGATGTAATCGACCTTGATCCCCTCAGCCGCCAGATCCTGTGCGAAATGCCGCATGGCCGACAACAGAAAGGCGATCTTTTGTTTGTGGTGGGGCACATAGCGTGCCTCCTCGGTCACCTCGACCATCAGCACGACATCGCGCAGGGGGTCGATATCTGACAGCGCCGACACCGCGCGTGTGAGCTGGTCACCCAAGACAAGTCGCAACTGCCCGGTCATGCGCGGGCCTCGTGCGCGGGCTTGGCGCCAGTCGCGGATCTGCAGCGGTCAGAGCAATACTTCACCGCCGGCCAATCGCGCGCCCATTTCTTGCGCCACGCAAAGGGTTGTCCGCAGGTGGCACAGATTTTGATCGGCAGATCGGCTTTCTTGCGCATCTTTGCCATGTCAGCCCCCACGTCAGCCCTTGACGCGAAGGCGCGAGCGCCCGCCATCCACGCCGATCACCTGGCCCGAAATCCAATCGGCCTGGTCGGATATCAAGAACGCGGCAATTGCCGCAATGTCGCCGGGTTGGCCAAGCCGCTGGAGCGCGTGCATTTGCGCGATCGAAGCCGCCATTTGGGGATTGCTGGTCAGGCCAGACGCCAAAGCCGTGTCGGTCAGGGACGGCGCAATGGCGTTGACACGGATCTTTGGGGCAAGTTCGGCAGCAAGCGCACGCGTCAGCCCCTCCACGGCGCCTTTTGCCATCGATATCGAGGCATGTGCTGCAAATCCCTGGGCCACCGCCACCGAAGAAAACAGCACAACAGACGCCGTCCCGGGCGCGGCCTTCAGCGCGGGGAGCGCGGCCTGTACCGCCAGCGCTGCTGCCAGCGCATTCAACCTGAAATCGCGGGTAAAATCTGCCGTGGTCAACCGAGACAGAGGGCGCAGATTGATGCTGCCGACCGAATAGACAAGCCCTGCCAGCGGCCCGGCAATATCTGCGCTGACGCGCGCAAATGCCGTGTCGTCCTCGACATCCGCGTGGCTGGTGGCGCACCCCAGCTCCTCAGCCAACGCATCCAGCCTGGACCTATCGCGCCCAACCAAATGCACTGCATAGCCTTTTGCAGCCAAGGCCCGGGCCGTTGCCGCACCGATCCCCCCCGAACCGCCCCAGATCAAGACCTTGCCTGCCACCACCGCCTCTGCGTTGTTCTGCGGTGCCTTGGCCGAAGTCACACACCCTGCTGCCAAGTGAGATATGGACTGGTTGTGCCGCAGATCAAGCACGCCAAATGGACCACTGAACCGTCACTTTCCTTCTTGTCGCAACCTCAGACTGGCCGATGAAAGGCGACCCAACACCGTCGCCGTCGTCGTGCTGCGTTGTGCGGCGGTGGCGATGCACGTGCAGCGTTCAGGCCCGCAGCACAGGCGCGACCGGTTTCATCGCTCCAGCGGCCGGGCCGCACGCTAGCTGGCAGCGCCCGGTCCATCCGGATGGCATGACCCCGACACGGACTTCACTTGTAAACCGCCCGCCGATCCCCGAACTGCCGCACGCGCTTGCGCCGGGCGCGATAACTGCGCTGCGCCAGATGGGTGCGCATCAGCGCCTTGACCTGATCGGGAGAAAGCCCGTGCAGCGCGCGGATCTGGGCAAAGCTCGTGTGGTCGCTCAGCGCCATTTCGATTATTTCACTGATGGTGGCGGCATCGTCGATTGCACCGCCCATCACGTGCCACCGGGTTTGCGCGCGATCCCCATGTACAGCACGGCAGTCAGCGGCAGGGGGCCGAACGTCAGGTCCAGCCGTCTGTTGACGCCGCGCGGCCCAAGTCCTGTCACAGGGCCGGGCACAAGACCCGCCCCCTGAATCGCGTGTCGCAATTCGCGCGGTTTGATGAACATCGCAGGGTCATGGGTGCCGCGTGGCAACAGGCGCAAAAGGTCTTCGGCCACCGTGATGGTGGCAAAACGGGCCAGCGGGTTGCGGTTGATCGTGTCGAACAGGAACAAACCGCCAGGGCGCAAAACGCGTGCTACCTGCGCCAACACCTGGTCCAGATCGGCCACATGTTCCAGCACATCAACGCACACCACAGCATCAAAGACCGCATCTGTGTAAGGCAGCGCCTCACCCGCCCCGACATCGTAGCCGATGCGCAACCCACTCGCGCGCGCGTGGGCACGCGCCGCGTCAATCGCCCCGGCTGCGGGGTCGATGCCCGTCACGCGTGCACCCCGCGCGGCCATCGCCTCGGCCATGAACCCCCCGGCGCAACCCAGATCGAGCACATCGCGGTCCGACCAGTCGATGTGGCGGTCGAACCATTTCAGCCTGCCCGGCACAAGGTTTTTCAACGTCCGCACCCAGCGCAACTCGTCCGACCACCACTGGTCCGCCACCTTGTCATAAATCGTCAGGTCATTGCGCATCGGGGTGGTCCTTTGCAGGGGTCAGGCGGGGCCATGCATAGGGCACGGCGGCGCGGTAGCGGTGAAACCTGTCACCGTAGCGGGCGGCAAAGCGGCGCTCCTTGAGCCGTGGGGCAGCGAGGCAATAGCCGGAATAGCAGACCGCAAGCACCAATTGGTCCGGCGTCCAGACCGGCACGGTCCACAGCGTCAGCGCAAAGGCCACATAGATCGGCTGACGGATCAGCCGAAACAGCCCTTGGGTCGGCATGTCGGGAAACACTGGTCTGATCCGCGCCAACAAAGACATCCAGCCCAATGCGCCCGACTGCACCTCGGCCCCGGCGTCAAAACTGGCCTTGATCAGCAGCAGCCAGCTTGCTGCATAGGCGGCGGAGATCGCCCAGAACGCTGCCCCGTCGGCCCGCCACCAGACAACGCCCGACGGTGTCCACAGCGCAAACAACGCCAACAGCTGCGCCGAGGCGATGATTGCATAGGTGGTCGTGGCCAGTGTTGCCCCATGCGGGCCGGGCATCAGACGCGCAAGGATCCGCCCGCCGCGCCCGGTCAGCAGCAGCGAATGGCCAAGCGGGAATTGGACGATCAGGGCCAGATTTGCCAGCGCCGCCCATGGCCATTGCACAGTGCCCAGGCTTTCGCTCAGGCCAAAAAACATGGCGACGATCATTGCCAGCACTGCCACGGCAAACAGTCCGTGGCACAGCACACCCAGCCCAAGCGCCAGCGCGATGCGCCCGATCCCACGCGGTGGGAAGACTGCCGCAAGGATCAGCGTCAGCAGCCGGGCGATACGGGGGTCAGTGATCATTGCACGCGCGCCAACAGGTCGTCGGCCAGTGCGGTGCCGCTGGTCCAGGCCGCCTCGATGCGTGGGCCGATACACCAGTCGCCGCCGAGGTACAGCGTGGCGTCCGCAACACGCAGGAACGGTTGACCCAACGGCACGGTGACGCGGGCATAACGCCAGCGGTGGGCGGCGGCATAGGTCACGGCGCCTGCCGCTGCGCCGAGGCGATCAAATAGCAGGGGCAGCATCAGCGCGGTAATCTGCGCAGAATCTTTTTCCAGGTGCCGTTCGCTAAACGAAAGCCCTGCCTGCGCCACCCAAGCCACAGCATTGCCGTCAGGCCGACCCGGCTTGCTGCTATCTTGCGCGATCCACGTCAATGGATCATCGGGATCTTTGCGGGTTATGAACGGGGCAGGAGCCTTGATCGCCGCCATCAGCGTCAGACAAGGGTCAAGCCGCACCCCAGCCAGCGGGCCGACCAACGGATGATCCACGCCCAACAGCCCCGCCACCTGCGGCGCAGGCACCGTGATGACCACCCGTTCGGCCAGATGTTCGGCATTGCCCACGCGCAAAAGCCAGCCACCTTTCGCGCGAACAACCCCCGTAACCTGTGCATTCTGGCGGATATCCAGCCCTGCGCCCAACCCTTTGGCCAACGCAGACATGCCAGGGGTTCCGACGGTTTTTGCGCGGTCGCCGTCTTTTGCCCACAGTGCGGCATGGCCCGACGCCGCGAGGTCGCGCAGCACCGCCACGAACGCTGCACCTTTTGCCGTCACATATTGTGCACCATGGTCGAACTGCTGCCCCTCGACCCGGCGGGTGGCGATGCGCCCACCCATCCCGCGCCCCTTGTCGAACAGCACCGGCTGCAAGCCGCCCGCCAGCAGACGCCGCGCACAGACCAACCCGGTGATCCCGGACCCGATGATCGCGACATGGATCACGTGACTGCCATTTGCGCAAGGATTCCGGGGATGTGTTGCTTGACCTTGAAAAAGCCTGCCGTCGCATGCGGCCAGATCACGCTGTCCCAGTCGCGCCGCCATTCGCAAAACGTGATGCCACGGGCGGCAAGGAACGGTGCGGCCTCCGCCAGCCAATCGTGCAGCGGCCCACGGGTGACATAGGGCGTCACAATCTGCGTGGCCCCGGCCGCCACCGCCCATTTCGCCAGCACATCCGGGTGATCGGCCCGCAATGGCACCGGCGTGACCCCGGCGCGGGTCGCAGTATCGATCAGCGCGTCATTTTCAAACCGCACCACGGCGTCGGCCACCGGCAAGGGCGAGCGCAAGTGGCTGGCGCCGAGCGTTGCGGCGATGCGGATATCAAAGCCCGCAGTATCGAAATCCTCGATCCGGCAATCCTCATCCGTGATCAGCAGCGCCGTGGGCCTGCCCGGCTGCGGCGCGTCAATCGCACGCAGGGGCAGCACGCCGGGCAGGCCGTCCGGCTCGGAGGCCTCCAACCCCTGCACGACATCTGCCAGATCGCTGGTGCGCGGGGCAAAGCGCCCGTTTGTAAAGGTGGTGATGTTCGACGCCACCGCCGGATATGGCTTGCCGCGGGTGTGCAGCCCAGCCGCCCAACGCCAACCCAACGTGTTTGATGCGGCGTCACCGTCCAGCAGATGCCGGTAAAAGAAATCCGCACCCAGACGCCACGGCAGGCCCAACGTGAAAATCCAGATCGACGCAAACCACATCCGGGCGTGGTTGTGCAGATAACCGGTTTCAACCAATTCCTCGGCCCAGGTATCAAAACAGTCCAGCCCGGTCTGGCCGTCCATCGCGCGGGTGACATCGCGGCGCAGGCGGCGGTCGCGGTCCAGTGCGGCCAGATCGGCGGCCAGCCCTTGGGTGTAGCTGGTCCAGACCTGCGGGCGCCGTTCCAGCCAGCCCTTGAAGTAGCCGCGCCAGATAACTTCTTCGATGAACTTTTCCGCCTGTTCCGGCCCATGTGCCTGCAACGCCGCCGCCACCAGTTCCTGCTCGGTCACCAAGCGTCGCCGCACATAAGGCGACAGCACCGACACGGCGTTGTGGCCACCCGGCCCGTTGTCGTAGTTGCGTCCGTTGGCATAGCGGCGTCCCATCACGGGGACAAAGGCCTGCATCGCGGCCAATCCAGCCGTGCGGGTGGCAATAAGGTTCTGGGTCATCTGGGCCGTTTCCAATGCATGGCCATGAAGGATGTGCCGCCCGCACGCGATATCAATGGGCTGCGGCCACGTGTCAGCGGTACGGTTCCACAAGGGTCCGCAGGTTGACGCGCGCGCGCAGTTTGGCCGCCAGCAGATACATCCCGCCGATCTTGCGATGCAAAAACAACGTCTCGGCCGGGGGCACATGCATCAGGTCGCGGTCCGTGCCAATCGCCAACCCCATATCGCGTAGCCGTTCCAGCAGGTCGGACTGCCCGAAATCAAACGGGCCATCCTGCCGCAACGGGACGATTGCCGTTTCAAACATCCGCTGGATCAGGTTCTGATGATGTGGCGCGGTGTCAGCGCCAAAATAGCCGATGTCCAGCATCGCGCTGCGAACCTGGTCGCCAGCTCCTGCAAGACCTGCGTTCATCAACGCCCGGAAAGTCGCGCTTAGCCCCGGCTCGATACTCCGTACAGCACCAAAATCCAGCAGGACAATGCGGCCTGTGGCGGGCTCGACCCGGTAGTTGGCAAGGTTTGGGTCAGTTTGCATGGCGTGGAACGTGAAAAGTTCCCGCAACACAAGGTCGATCAGGGCCGCTGCCGCCCGGTCGCGCACATCTTGCGGCGCCTCGGTCAGCACATCGACCGGCTGACTGCGCACATATGTCATCGCCAGAACCTGCCCGGTGCAGAGGTCGGGATGCACCTGTGGCACGATAAAGCCGTCAGACTCCGCCAGAAAATCACCAAACCGATGCAGATGTGCGGCCTCGGCGGCGTGATCCGCCTCGGCATGCAACTGCTGTTTGGCGGCACGCAACAGCGGGGCCATGTCCATCCCGCGCGGCAGCAGACCGGGCAGCCGTATCAGGGCGGCGATATTGTCGACATCGCTGTCGATACTGGCCCGCACGCAAGGATATTGTACCTTGATCGCAAGGGCCCGCCCGTCCAGCGTTTGGGCGCGGTGGACCTGCCCGATCGAGGCCGCGGCAAAAGGGCGGACATCGAACTGCGAAAACCGCTTGCGCCACCCATCGCCCCATTCCGCATTAAGACCGGCCTGCAACTGTTTGGGTGGCATATGTTTTGCATCATCGCGTAGACTGGCAAGAATACTGGTCAGTTGGGGCGGCAGGAGTATGCCTGTATCCATCGACAGCATTTGGCCCAGCTTCAGCGCCGCCCCCCGCATGTGCGACAGCCCGGCTGTCAGGTGGCGCGCGTTGGACGGTGTCAGCAACAGATCAGGCAGTCCGGGTCGCTGACCGGCGGCCAACTGCCGCAAGCCGCCTGCGACCACACCGCCCGCGATACTGACCGCAATCCCACCCATGTGGAACCGCCACACGTCGCGCCTAACCCTGAAGGCCGAGGCGATCTGCCATGCCAAAGGCTGCGCCCAGATCGTCGATCAACGTCTGTCTGGCCTGGTCTTGCCGGCCTTGGTCGGTCAGCCGCAGAATGTAGGCCGGGTGCCACGTGATCAGCACCGGCCCGTCGTGTCGTCCGGTCTCCACCTTGCCCCGTCGGGTGCCCAGCGGTGCTGCATTGCCGGTCAGCGCAAAGGCCGCTGACGCGCCAAGCGCTAGGGTGACACGCGGGCGGACTAAGCCCAGTTCGAGGTCAAGCCACCAGCGGCAGTGTTCAATCTCTTGCCGGTCGGGGGATTGGTGCAGGCGCTGCTTGCCGCGCGGGGTGAATTTGAAGTGCTTGACGGCGTTGGTCAGCCAGACCTGCGCCGGGTCGATAGCCGCCGCGGTCATCGCCTCGCGCAGCAGTTGCCCCGCAGGTCCGACGAACGGACGGCCCGCCAGATCCTCGCGGTCGCCCGGTTGCTCGCCCACAATCATCAATGCGGCGGCGGCGTCTCCTTCGCCCCAGACCGTTTGCGTCGCAGTCTCGCACAGCCCACAGCGTCGGCACCGGGTGGCAGCCGCCTGCGCCGCCTGCAATGTCTCAAGCAAATCCGCGGGCCGCGCCATCGTCGCGCGGTAGCGGGTCGAAATGGCTGCCGCACCGGGCCAGGCAGCGGTGGCGCCCGCCGCGTGCATGCGCTGTACGCGCACCTCGGCATCCTTCAGCATATCGGGGATCAGCCGGGTTTCGGGCAGGTTTTTCCAGTATTTTTTAGGCATTTCCGACCGCATCGCATCCAGTTTGATGCGGGCGGGGTTAAAAATATTGGCAAAATATGTGGCCCACAGCGCTTCGGATGCGTCATCCGGCAGGTCTGGCCGCGTGCCACCGGGGCCGAATGTCAGGCGGCCATCGCGGAACTGCGCGGTCAGGCACGGGGTGGCAATCATCCAGTCCATGTCGGCGAAACGCTTGGCGAAAAAGCTGGCTCCGGGTTCCAGCGTGTTATGCTCGGGTTCGAACCACGCGGCAAAACGGCGGCGTGGGCCATCGCCGGGGCATTCGCGGAACCGCACAAAAGCGTGCATCTTGTGGATGTCGCGGCCGACGGATTTCGCCATCAGATGCAGTCTGCGCCCGAGGGGATCGGCTTGTGATATCGGTGCGCCATCATGGCCGTCCATGCGCCACAGGGCCTGATACAGCAGCGCCAGCCGTTCGGCCGCGGTGTGCCAGATCACCGACCCGGCCAGTTTTATGAAATCCTGCGTTACCCGCGTCTGATGCGCACCCGGAGCATCGGGCAAGGCCGCCGCCGCGAACAGCCCGCCGCCGCCCGACCAGTTGATCTGGTCCGGCGGAATGCGATGCGAAATTGCGATCCGCGCCGCCGCACGCCAGGCGTCAAAGGTGCCACGATCAGGCAGGGTTACCGCATAACTCAAATCAGGCGCAACTGCTCGGGTGGCGGCGCAAAACGCGCGCGCAAGTTGGCGCTGTCGGTCGCGGCACCGGGGGTCCAGCCGGGCATAGTTATGAATGCCTTGGCTTTCTTCATCAACGCGCCGATGCGTACCAGATCTTCGTAGCGCAGGCTGCGGTTGCGGCGGGCGGCGATGATGCGGTCTACCGTGCGGGTGCCAAAGCCCGGCACGCGCAACAACATCTCGCGGCCGGCCATGTTCACATCCAGCGGAAACAGGCCGCGGTGTTGCAAGGCCCAGGCCAGTTTCGGGTCTAGATCAAGGTCCAGGTGCCCGGCGGTGGCCCCGGTCGCAATCTCTTCGGCGCTGAATCCGTAAAACCGCAACAGCCAGTCCGCCTGATACAGCCGATGTTCGCGCAGCAGCGGTGGCTGAACCAGCGGCAGCAGCGCCGAGGCATCGGGGATGGGTGAAAACGCCGAATAATACACCCGCCTCAATTTATAGCCGGTATAAAGCCGGGTCGCACTTTTCAGGACAGTCACGTCATCCGTGCCATCCGCGCCGATGATCATCTGCGTGCTTTGCCCGGCAGGGGCGAAACGCGGTGCCTTTTTGCCGGTGTGTGACAGCTCTTTGGCGGCCTCCCCCTCCAACCGGACCTGCGCCATTGTGGCGCGGATGGTTTCGGGGCGCTTCTCAGGCGCGAACTTGCGCAGGGTGGCATCCTGCGGCAACTCGACATTGATCGACAGCCGGTCGGCATATAGCCCCGCCGCGCGGATCAGGTCCGGTGATGCATCGGGGATTGTCTTGAGGTGGATGTAGCCCCGAAAACCATGTTCCTCGCGCAGGGTTTGCGCGATGCGCACCATGTCGGCCATGGTCTGATCGGGCGAGCGGATGATGCCGGATGACAAAAACAGCCCCTCGATGTAATTGCGCCGGTAAAACTCCAGCGTCAGGGTTACGACCTCTTCAACCGAGAACCGCGCCCGTTCGACATTTGATGACACCCGGTTGATGCAATAGGCGCAATCAAAGATGCAGAAATTGGTCATCAGGATCTTGAGCAGCGAAATGCAGCGCCCGTCAGGCGTGTAGGCGTGACAAATGCCACTGCCACCCGACGACCCAAGCCCGCCCTTGCGCGAATCCCGCTTTTCGCCCCCCGAAGAGGCGCAGGACGCATCATATTTAGCCGCGTCCGACAGGATGGCGAGCTTGTCTTGCAGGGTCATCTTGGTCATGTCTTTGTATATAATGTTCTGCAAATGTTCGTCAATGAATAGCGCTGCAGATCAGCGGAACGCATCCGGCTGTGGGCAATCTGCAAGAGACAGCAAACGCGCCGAACCAACGGCTGCGATCACGTGAAGGCGGTCGCCGCTCCGCACCCGCCCCCGTTGGCGCTCTGCGCGTTTGTTTTGGTCACGGCACATCAAAGTCAAACGGCCGAGGCTGTGTGAAAAGCCGGACTTTGCGAATGCGCGAGGAACGATCTTGCGCCTGGCACGCCACCGGCTCTTGTGCCCAGAACGACGTCGTCATCGCGTCGCGATGTCGGAACATGGTTTGTCGGGCGGATATCCCGGTTGAGTTATCACACTGCTTCGGTGCCGAGCTGCCGGCCTGCGTTCAACTGCTTTTGCATGTGGTTCCCCCATCGCAGGAACACGGCACCAAGGCTGCGTGCATTGATCGAACGTAGGCGAAACGACTGCCGCGAACACGTTGCCCCCGGTCGCGCATCAGCAGCGGTCGATTTTTGTCAGGATGCAATTGATCGAGGCGCACAGCCGTCGACACAGCAGTTATGGGATCAATGTCCTATGAAACAAGACCCGTAACTTCGATATGGCAGGCGTTCCAGATCTTGAGAAATGCTACTTTCTGGCCATCGGCGACGTTCGGCCGGATCGTTTCATGCGGTGGCGCGGCCAAAAAAGCCGCCACTTGCGTGCGGTGCGGCCTTTGCCTGGCGGGTCCACCGGTTCAACCATGGCACTGTTCGTTTTCGTGAATCGAACGACTATTGGGTCGCAGTCATCGAAACGGAGGTCCGGCTCTCGGTTCAGTGCGACATCAAGATCAGACCCTTCAGCCAGGAAGTTTTGCCACTGGACCTGCCTGGACCTGTCGCGATTTCGTTCCGGTCGTTTGAGCGCAATACTTGCCATCAAGGGTCGGACCATGCGTCCGACGGATATGGCATCCATACAGGGCGAGGCGTTCAAGCGGGATCCGGTTCGCATCGCGACCACCGGCGGGCTGACGCGGCGTCAGGTTGCGCCTGATTTGGAGATTGGATTTTCGACCCTTTGCAAATGGGTGCGGGCGGTCCGGATGATGCGTCGATTAAGGGCGCCGACCAGGACCTTGTTCGTGAGAACCAACAGCTTTGGCGGGAGAGCCGGATTCTCAAGGAGGAGCGGGACCTGCTAAAAGAGGCCATGCAGTTCTTCGCGGCCCAAAAGCCGTGAAGTTTGCGTTCCTGGATGACTATCGCGGCATCCTTTCGACGCCACGCGCCTGCCGCGTGATGGGGGTCACAGATCGTGGTCTGAGAGCCTGGAATGACAGACTGCCATCTCAGAGGCAACGGCGCGACATGGTGCTGTTGGCGTCCCCGGCGGCGCACGATGCTTTCGGACCCAACTGCTTATAAGGCGCTTACATTATTGCAACCTGAAGCCACCCAAGCAAAAAGCGCCTCGCAGGATTCTACCTAAAGCCTTGATATTGCTTGTAAAAACTGGAGAGAGCGAAGAGAATCGAACGCGCGACCCTAACCTTGGCAACTTGTTCAGGCCGTTTACGCCACAGGTTTCAATTCTGCGCCAAAGCGCGAAATTCCAATACGTAACAATAGGTTATGTCGATATATAGTCCGACGGGGTTACGCTCCGATCACCCCTGATTTCCGGCCAGCTGCTTCCCCCTGCTTCTCCGGCGATGCTGCAACTGCGCGGGAAAGCAGATTTTCCCGATTTGACATCGGCAGCAACAAACAAACGGACCGGATCATGCGTTCCGCGGGCGACGAGCGTTGGAATGCCAAGACTGACAAAGAGGGCGGTTGATGCGCTGCAAAAGCGGGCGGGCGGCGACACTTTCCTTTGGGACAGCGAGTTGCGAGGTTTCCGTGTCCATCTGAAACCCTCCAACACAAAGACCTTTGTGATCCAGTATCGGAACGCAGAACGTCGCACCCGCCGCTTTGTTATTGGCTTGTACGGGGTGCTGACGATTGAGGTCGCCCGTGACCTCGCCAAGAAGAAACTGGCGTCAGTGGTTGATGGTGGGGATCCTTCGCAAGAGCGACGCGCGGCCAGAGAAGGCATGGCCGTTGCAGAGGTCTGCGACTGGTATCTTGAGGAGGCGGACGCCTGGAGACGACATGGCAGGAACAAGCGTCCGATCAAGGTCTCATCTGTCGCGGGTGACCATAGCCGGATCGAGCAGCACATCAAGCCGCTGATCGGGACGCGTGTCGTCTCTCACTTGAAGCGCGCAGATACCGAGCGCCTTCAGGCGGATATTGCGGGGGGCAAATCGGCACACCAACGCCGCTTGGGGCGCGGCGGACAGACATCTGACGGTGCCGGTGTCGCAGGTCGCGCCATCAGCACCTTGCGCAGCCTTTTCAATCACGCGCGCAGGCTTGGCATCATCGACCAGAGTCCCGCAAACGGCGTGCGGGTGATCGCGTCGCAGAAACTTAAGCGCCGCCTCAGCCTCGGCGAAGTGCACCATCTTGGAAAAATCATGTCGCAGATGGAGCGCGAGGGCGAGCATCCGACGGGGCTTGCCGCCATCAGGCTTATGGTGCTGACCGGCTTTCGGCGCATGGGGGTTTTGGCTATGCGGAAAGACTGGATCGAATCTGACGAAAACCGTGTCGGTTTCCCGGACACAAAGTCGGGCCCGCAGATGCGCGCCGCCGGGGATGCGGCGATCAGCCATCTACTGGCGCAAGGGCAGCGTCGCGCCTCACCATATGTCTTTCCTGCGGATTGGGGCGATGGTCACTTCATCGGTGTCGTTCGCGTGCTCGAAAGGGTATTCGTGCGCGCAGAGCTGACAAAGGTCACGCCGCACGTCTTGCGCCATACGTTCGCGACTATCGCGGGCTCGCTCGGCTATCGCGAGCGTATAATCGCTGGGTTGCTTGGCCACGGCCCAAGGGGGGTGACGCAGCGCCATGTCCACCTCGACGCCGCCTTGGTGATCGCTGCCGACCCGGTCTCAGCCGAAATCGCCCGACTGCTCGAAGGCGGCGAGGTCCGGTCGATGAAGGAAGCGAAACGCCTGCGGTTTGTCGACAGGACGAGGCTGTTTGAGGACGCTTGAGAGGGTCCGGGAACCCGATAGGGGGCCTGTTCTCAAAGCAGGCGTAGTGGCAGGGCGTTGAGGGGTGACCGAGGCATTATTGCGCAAATGCGGTGAAGGATCCCCCTTGTGAATCCAGTCTGGTAGTCAGAGGGTGAGAGCAGACCGAAGCCCCCTTGCTACCGCACCACGAACTGGCCTGAGTATCGAGCCGTCGGGGTGCCATTGGTTCAAGCCCGATGGTGAGGGCCGTGCTGGCGAGGCGCGGATCGTTGCTGGTCTGGTTCGATCCCGAGACACAGTGGCTTGCCGCACCGACCGGCAAGCGCGGGCGTCAGCCGGTCTTCACCGACGCCGCGATCCAGGCTTGCCTGACGCTGCAGCCGCTCTTCGGGCTGCCACTGCGGCAAACGACCGGAATGCTGGCGAGCCTTTTGGAACTGGCCAGTCTGGATTGGCCGGTGCCGGACTGCAGCACCCTTTGCCGCCGCCAGCAGACCCTGACCGCCCGCATCCCTTATCGCCCCAGCACCGGCGCCCCCCACCTCTTGATCGACATCGAGCCGGTGAGCGCCACCGGTTCGAGCGAACCGGCGAGGGGTGTGAAGGCGGCAGGCGTTGGCGCGTGGCTGGCCAGAAAACACGGGCCGCCGAAGCCGCGCGACTGGCGCAAGTTTCACCTCGGGTGGAGGATGGTCAGAAAACAGTCCAGTGGACTGTTTTCCCGACGACCATGCGGAAACGCTGGAAATTCGGGCGATCGAGGTCACCGGCAGCCGGATCGGCAACGCACCCGTGCTTCCCGACCAGATCCCTGGCGATCAGCCCCCCGGCTTGGTCACCGCAGATGGGGCCAGTGACACACGCGCCCGGCCCACGCCGTCATCCAGTGCCCGGCAGTGGTTTGCAGGCAAACCACGAGAGGGGCGGCGCGCGGGGTGGCGGCGATCATCCCGCCCCGCAAGAACGGCAAGCCGTGGAAGGACCACACTGCAGGAGCGGCCGCGCGCAACGACGCGCCTGTCGCAGTTGTCGCCGCCTTGGTCGGGCCGTCTGGAAGCGGTGGACCCTCTACCAACGACGAAGTCTGGTCGACGCCAGCCCTCTCATGGTTTGCGGGCAAACCATTGCCCGGCAACGGATGCGGTGCTTCAAGCTGTTCGGCGAGCGCGTCATGTCCGTTCGGCACCGGCCTCGAACCGGTGGCGGCGCGATGCCTCACCTTCGACAGGCAGGTCGCCGCGCTTCAGATCAGAGCGTTCGCGGGCTCTGTCGGACCAGTGGCGTTCACCCGCTCACGCCTCAACCGCTGCATCGCCCTCGCGACGCCACTCACGCAGCGCACCGGATAGGTTTGTCCAGGAAAGGGAATCCTCCGGCAATCAGGCAATTTGCGCAACAGAGCCCGCCTGATCGAAAGCTTCCTTTGCAAACTCAGAGAATTCAAGCGCATCGTGATGCGAGCCGACAAAAATGATGTTTCGTTCAAAGCCACGATCTATGCCGTCGTGGCACTCATCAATTCCCGCTGAATGCCAACAGACCGTAGTCTGCCAATTGTATAAAGGCCAGGTTTGCAGCTAGGGTTTTCGGACGACAACGCTGCAGGCACATCGCCTGCAGCGTTACTTTTCGATGTGCCGCGTACGCGTCACAGCGGCGGCTGACCGCGAAGCGCGCGTGCGATCATTGCCACGACGAACAGCACGATGAACACGAAGAACAGGATTTGTGCGATGCCTGCTGATGTGCCAGCAATGCCGCCAAAGCCAAGGGCGGCGGCGATCAATGCGATCACGAGGAATGTCAGTGCCCAGCCAAGCATGGGGTTCTCCTTCTATGTGCGGATGGCGGCGTGAAGTGCCACTGTCCTATCAACGCAGGTCTGACCTGATGGTTCCGTCAGGTCAGAAAGGCGGAGGTGATTTCTGCAGGCCAGCGGATGATGGTGATCGGCCACGGACAAAATGGACCCCCCCCGGCGGTGAGGCCGGGGGGGGGTGGCAGTCGGGTCCGGAGGGACCGTCAGAGGCTGGCGAACCAGTCGTCCACTTCCTGTTCGGCCGCGTCGCGCGCCTTGCCATAGCGTTTCTGGACAAGGCCGACCATCTCTTCGCGGCGGCCTTTGATCTTGGTCCATTCGTCGCCGGTGATGTCGCCCCATTTCGCTTGGGCGCGACCAGCCATTTCTTTCCAGCTGCCTTCGATTGTATCCCAGTTCATTGCGATGTCCTTTCCGATTGGTTTGCCTGCCTACCAACGCACGGGCACTGGGTGGGTTCCCCAAAAGATGCACGATGCGTGGTATCGGCGGGGATCAGACCACTTTGCAGGCCAACACCGGGATCGTATGCCGTCAGTGGCACGGGTGCATCGCGGCCCTTTGGGCTTTCGGGTTGATCAGGTGGCGTCGTCGTCGGTCGGCGGCAGATCACTTAGGGGGAAATCAAGCCGCACGGTATATCGGCCATCCATCGGGCCGACGGTCAGCTTGCCCATCAGTTGCGAGGCGAATGCGGTGAGAAGCTGCTGGCCGAGGCCGGTGCTTTCGCGGCTGTTTGGCAGGGCGCTACCGCCGACGTCCTGCAGGGCATTCGATACTTCGAGGCGGGCAGTATCGGGGTCGATCTGACGCAGGGAAACCGAAAGGCTGGCCTTGTCGGGTGCCAGCATGCTGCCGTGTTTCAGGGCGTTGGTCAGTGCTTCGGTCAGGATGAGAGACAGGGGGACGGCCTGATCTGGCGTCAGGCGGATCGGATCGAACGCGGTTCTCGTTTCGATCTGACGGTCGGCGGATGCGCCCATGCGCAGGACCTGAGCCACGATGGAGTCGAGCAGTTCATGGGCCTGCACATTGGTCAGGCCGCTGGTCTGGTAAAGTTCGCGGTGAACAGTCGCAAGGCTCATTACGCGCTCATGCAGGTTTTTCAGGAGCGCGCGCGCCTCGGGGTTCACTGATTTGCGGATTTGCAGGTTCATGATGGATGCGATGAGCTGGAGGTTGTTTTTCACGCGGTGGTGGACTTCGCGGAGCAAGACCTCTTTCTGGTGCATCGAATCTTCCATTGCAGCGGCGTCGTGCAGGACGGATGACATCATGCGCTCATACGCACCACCCACATCGCGGAGTTCATTGGGGGCGGCGGACAGATCGGGCGGGGCCACAAGGCGGCTGCCGCCTGCGAAGGCCGTGATGGACTGGCGCAGGGACCGGACATGGCGCAGCACCTGGTGCTCGGCGGCCAGAAACGCAACCAGCATGCTGGCCAGCCACATCGCGAGCGGAAATACCCAAAGCGGCAGAAAGCCGAGAAAGGTGGAATTGAGCGCGACCGTCGCGGGCCAGGAGCCGAGGACATATAGCTTGCCAGGTACAATGGCCATCACGGCAAAGGTGCGGCTGTCCCCGGAGGACAAGGTATCGCGGAAGGTTGTTGGTTCCTTGCCCACGAATTCGGTCAGCAACCTGTTTGTGGGGATGCGATTGCGAACGGTTTCAAGGCCAAAGCTCGAGGTCAAGATCGTGCCGTCACCATCGAATGTGATGAGCGAAATAGGTTCCGGTATGATCCTATCTCTTGGGGC
Source organism: Rhodobacterales bacterium (assembly GCA_031378845.1). Classification (GTDB taxonomy): domain Bacteria; phylum Pseudomonadota; class Alphaproteobacteria; order Rhodobacterales; family Rhodobacteraceae; genus JAJNPS01. The sequence goes on along the minus strand of JANNES010000012.1, from coordinate 105,578 downwards.
TGCCACAGCGGGGCGAACTTTCAGAGCGCGGTGTGGGACGGAAATAGAAGCAAACCCCACAAGCTGCCCTTGCGAAGTTGTGACAGGGTGGGAAAAGATCAACACGGACTCGCCGCTGATCGGACCATTTGCATTAACAGACATGATGGGTTTGGGATCAGCCAAAAGGCGGCGCAAGCCCGCACTGTCCCCAAAATTGTAGGGTGCGCCCGTCGACGCGCAAGTCATCTGGCCGTCAGGGAGGATAAAGCCTGCCAAACTGAGGTTCGGTTCATTTTTAACGAGCATCTGCAAGATTTGCACGCATGCTTCGACGTCATCAACATACGGCAGGATGGTATCGGCCACGGCGGCGGCAATACCACGTGCACGGCTGATTGCGTCAATCTGGTAGGTTGCTGCCAGAAGGGTTTCGCCAAAAAGTGCAGATTCCCACCTGGCCTGCGATTCATTTTCGAATTGTTGCGCCTGATTATAGGACAGCAATGCCAGTGGCATAAGTGCAATCCCAAAGGCTGCCATCAGGCGGAACCCCAGTCTGCCAGTCACTGATCCGGACAAAAAGCCGGGTTTCATGCGACGGCGAGACTGAACTGCGACACAGCCGCCAACGCAGGACCGTCTGCCAGCAGCGGGTTTCCGGTTGGCTTTGCCATGCCCATCAGTTCGCACAGGCGGGCGCGGGCACGATTGGCGCGACTTTTTGCCGTGCCTGTGGCCACCCCCATCATCGTCGCAGCCTCTTCATAAGAATAGCCGTTGGCACCCACGAGAACCAGTACTTCGCGATGTTCAGGGGACAGCTGATTGAAGGCTACAAGAAATTCGCTGAATGCAAGCTTGCCGTCATGTTCAGGCTGGACCGATAAACTGGCCGCGTAGATGCCGTCAGGATCGGCCACTTCGCGTTTGACCTTGCGACGGCTGGAGTAAAAGGTGTTGCGAAGGATCGTAAACAGCCAAGCACGCAGATCGGTACCAAGGGTGAACTTGTCAAAATTCGACCATGCCTTGACGATGGTGTCCTGTACCAGATCATCGGCGGCCGCATGGTTGCGGGCAAGGGACATCGCAAATGCCCGCAGATCGCGGATGTAAAGTGAAATGTCTTCACGCGGATCGGCTGTCACGGTTTGCCCTCTTTCTCGCGCAGCTGGGCAAGCAGTTGCACGAAGCGATCCGGCACGGGTTCGGTCAGGGATGCCTGAAAAACGCGTTTGAGGTTTTCTTCGATCTCGGGCGGCATGGGAATGCGGCGGCGTGTCGACTGCGTTTGGTTGTCGTCTGGACGATTGACGTCGTCGGGTTCTTTATCGGACATGTCACCGGACACTTTTTTGGCCTTTCATCGCGCAACTGTGGAACCAAACGCTAGCATAGGGCGTTTGGTTCCCGGTAACGGGAAAAAAACTGAGGGAAATTCCAATGATAGCGCAGAATGACGCCAGCGTCGGCACCATCGTGACCAAGAACCTGCCGTATCTGCGGCGCTACGGACGTGCGCTGACCGGCAATCAGCCCAGTGGGGACAGGTTTGCCGAGGCGACACTGGAAGTTATTCTTCAGGATATGGCGATGGTTGCCAATGCGGCGGACCCGCGTGCCGAGATCTTTCATGCCTTTCATGTTGTATGGAAAAGTGCGGGTGCACCCGTAGGACAACCGGACAGCCCGCTTGCGGTGCGGGCGCAGAACCACATGGCGCGGCTGACGCCAAATTCGCGCGAGGCGCTGCTTTTGCACGTCATCGAAGGGTTCACCATTGAACAGATTGCGGAAATCACAAAGTTGCACTCTGACGACGTGACCAGTTTGATCGGGATCGCGATCCAAGAGATGGAAGCATCGGTCGCAGGGTCCGTTCTGGTGATCGAAGACGAAGCGATCATTGCGATGGACATCGTGGATATCGTGCGCGGCCTTGGCCACCGGGTCACGGGCACGGCACGCACACATGCAGATGCTGTGGCGCTGGCGCGGAACGAACAGCCTGATCTGATCCTGGCGGACATACAGCTGGCTGACAAATCATCGGGCATCGAGGCCGTGAATGAAATTCTGGCGGATTTCCCGCAGACGCCCGTGATTTTCGTAACCGCGTTTCCTGAACGGATGTTGTCAGGTGATCGTCCAGAGCCTGCATTCGTCATCACCAAACCCTTTACCGAGGATCAGCTGCGTTCTGCGGTCGGACAGGCTATGTTCTTTGCCTCAACCGAAACGCTGTCGGCCTGATACCCCGAGCGAAGGTAACGCTGAAAACGCTGCGTATGTTTTCGCTTGACGTGCTTTGAGCATCGCCTTGGAACCCGGAAGTGCATGCCGGCGTTATACAGATAAGGTCTCGATCTCAGGCCGCAATCAAAAAAGGATAACAAGATGTTTCGGAACTCACTGATCGCAGCATCGCTTGCGGTTTTTGCGGGCACAGCTGCTTACGCAAAAGTTGACAAAGTATCGGAAGTCGCAGTCACGGCGGATTTGACGGCCATAAAGAATGAACAGGCTGCAGCCTACTGGGCGACATTGGCTGATGATCTGGAAAACGCGATCGTGGCACGCCTGGTTGACCGGATTGCCGAGGATGGCGCGAAGATTACGGTTGATTTGCGCGAAGTAGAGCTTGCAAGCTCTTTTGAGCGCGCGATTTCTGCCGATGATGCCGTGCTGGTGGGGCAGGTCAATGTGTCAGACCAAACTGACAATTCAAACTTCGATGCCTACGAGATGACTGTATCTTTGGGCAACGCAACGCTGATCTCTGCCGATGGCACATCGGTGGTGTTCGTCTCGCTTGACACTCCCGAGGCATATCAGTCGCTGATCAATGCCTTTGCTGACAACGTTGTGAAAAAACTGGAGTGATCATCGCTTCGCACCCAATGGAATATTTCTGTGGGGTGCGTTCACGCCGTCAGGCAATGATGCGACGCGTCATATTGCCAATGATGGATTGGATTGTCTCGGCAGAAAACGGCCGCTCCAACACCCAGGTCGCGGATGTGGCACGCTCTGCGCGGCTGCCCATAAAGATGCACTGTGCGCCGCGACCTGCCAGTGCGCACCCCAACGGGGTATTGGCGAAACCGACAGGGTCCGCGTGCACAAATGCAAAGCTGATGGAAGCGTGCCTCTCGACTGATTGCAAGGCGACCTCCGGGGTGTCCGCGATCAGAATGGTTGCGTCGGGCCGATAGTCCTGCAGGCAGAGGCAGAGGTCCGTGGCGATGATTTCGACGGGTTCCAGAACAATGTAAACCGAATCTGCCATGGCAAGCCCCCGTATCAGATCAGCCCAAACTAACATGATTCCGAAGGTGGCACGTTAATCTATGACATAGGCAAGAAAAGGATTCTCGATATGCGGGGCATCGACTGTGCCAACTGTCCCCTGCGGCTCATGCCACTTTTCATCCCGTTCACTCCGGAAGAGCTGCGCTTCATGCAGGATTTCAAGCTGCGCGAAGAGGTGTTCCAGCGCAACGATACCATCCTGCACGAGGGTGAGCGATCGCAGATGCTGTACACCGTCCTTTCGGGGATGGGCACACGGTCAGTCATGCTGGAAAACGGGCGCAGACAGGTCATAAATTTCATATTCCCCGGTGATTTCATCGGGTTACAGTCCAGCCTGATGGGCGAGATGAAGCATGCAGTGACGGCCACATCGGAAGTCACGCTGTGCGTTTTCGACCGCGCGCGGTTGTGGGATATGTTCCGGGACCATGCAACGCGGGCGTATGATCTGACGTGGATCGCGGCGGTGGAGGAGCATTTTCTGGGCGAGACGATTGCCACTCTTGGTCAGCGCGATGCCACCGAACGGCTGGCGTGGGCGTTCTTGCGCATCTGGCGGCGGCTTGCCGCCGTCGGGTTATTGCGCGACGGATCGGTGCCGTTGCCGTTTCGTCAGCAGGATATCGCTGACGCGCTGGGCCTGTCGCTGGTGCATACGAACAAGACGGTGGCGCGGATCCGGCATCTGGGGCTGGCGACTTGGCAAAGCGGACGGTTGAGCATTCCCAGCACGGCGCGGTTGGCCGCCGCTGCGGGTGTGTCGGACGAATATGAAGAAAAGCGCCCGATCCTGTAGCTCGAGCGGTTTGCAGCCAATGTGATTCACATTGGCTGCAAACTAAGACACGGGGCCGGGATTGTTGCCTGGTGCTTTTGACTGGATGAACCCGATCAGAAGCAACAGGCTCTCGGCATGAAAAGACCACGCCGATGAATAGGCGCGGTCGGGTTGATAGCGCGGGGATCAGAGGTTGACGACGCCGCGTTCGCCCATGTCGGGTTCCTGTTTGGTCACGAGGCCGAACAGGAACTTGGCCGCCCCGACAACCGGGTTCGGACCATCCCAATAATCTGCACGATCCGGCTGCACGCGGATGGCGATGACGTTGGCCGCTTCGGGGCCATCGGGCCAGAAGGCCTGTGCGCCTGGCGACCACAGGCGTTTGATCAAGGTCATGTCGGGATCAATGGAGGCCTTGCCCGCAACGCAAACATGGTCCGATCCGCCCTGATAGGACAAAAGAACGTTGGCGTTTGAGGCGACATCCCTGGCACCATTGGACGTGGCTTCGGTCAGAAGGTAAATCGTGCCTTCGTCCTGCATGGGGATGGTCGACATGGGGCGGCCTTGCGGGTGCCCGTCGGGGAGCGTGATGAACATGCAGATGTCGATGCTTTTCATCATCTGCCAGACCTTGGTCGGATCGTTGTGCTGCTTGTGGTCATCAGCGGGCATGGAAAAGTCCTTTCCGGAAAGGGGGGCGTGATCTGGTGGTGAAACGGTCAGGTGCGGTCTGCCACCAACGCTTGGGCGATCCGCTGCACGGATTGCGCCAGCCGCTGACGTTCATCGGCCAGTGCCAAGCACAGACTGCCCACCAACTGATCGCGCGGGGCACCGAGGACGTCATTTTCCACGGATGATTGCGGCAGAAGCGCCGCGAGGGTTGCGCCCGCTGCGGCAAAAACTACGCCCGTGGTCAGCGGCGTGTCGCGCAGGGCCTTGGTGGCGGACGGTGCGGGTAGCAGACGTGCGGTATAGGTGCGTTCGCGCCCTGCAATTGCAAGATCGCGGGCGTCCGGCGTCAGATGGTCAAGCCCGCGCGCCATGATACGGCGCACGTCTGTCGTCAGAGCGACAATCACATCGGCGCGGTGAACGGCAAGCCGTGCCGAAGGGGCCGCGTTTTTGCGTGATGCAGTGTCGATATGCCCGATGAGTTCTTTAGCGCGGGCACGCAGGTGATCTGCGTCCGCGATCCAGGCATCATCCGAGCCGGGGGTTTCGGCCAGGGTCTCCGTGACGGGGCCGCCTTCGTCTTCCCAGCGGGCCACGGCCTCCATGTGGGTGCCGGGGAGGGGCGTGGCATCTGTGGCGGGTTGGTTGCGTCGACCGAGGATCAGCCACGCCAGACCGACGGATGTCAGTACTATGGCCACGGGATTGGCACGGATTGCCCGATCAAGCAGCTGTGTGTAAGGGCCGCTGTTGGATTTGATGAGCGACAGGCCATCCGACCACAACGCATCAGGGGTAAATTTTGCGCCAAGTGCGGCCAGGGCTGACGACAGCGCCTTGCGGTCGTTGTCTAGCCGGGTCTCGATCTGGCGCGGTGTTTCAGGCGCGAAGGTCTGATGTTGCATGCGGGGTCACCATGGATTTGAGGATTTCAGCATCCTGGCGCAGGCTGGCAAAGCTGCGTCTCGGCGCGAGGTTTGATGGCGATAGAAGCGGCAAGGCCAGTCTTGCGATTGCAAATGCCACGAGCAGCAGCACGACGCCGATTGCGATGCTGGCCCACATCGGTGACAGCCCGGTTGTCGCGAGTGCGGCAACCGCCGCCGCTGCCAGCAGGTTCAACGCGACGATGCCAAGAACCGCTGCAACCGCAAGTTTGAGGATTGCTCTGATAGCGTCGTGCATGCTGCGCTGGGCTTCGGCCTGGACAAGGGCGAATTCGCCCTTGACGAGTTGGGTGATGCCGAACACGACGTCACCCAGCAGGCTGGTTACACTGTCGCCTTCAGGTGTTTCGTGACGGGGTATCACGACCGGACCCCATCCTCGCGCGCGCGGACCGTCGCGCGCAGGAACCGTGCCAGAACAAAGCCTGCAACCGCGGCACCTGCGGCGAAGGCTGCGGGGTTGCGACGGGCCAGATCGCGCACATCAGCTGCGATTTCGCTGACGCTGCGGCTGCGCAGCGTGTCAGCGGCAGACGATACGCCGCCAGCCACGGCGGACAGCACACGCGCCTGCATCGACCCTTCGGCTGGTTCGTCGGCGGCGCGGCGCAGGGTTTCGGCCAGACGGTCGCCGCTGTCACCAAGTGCGTCACGGGCGTGATCCATCTGTTCTACGGCGGCATCACGCACGGTCGATGCCGCCGCCGCGTGCGACGATACTTGGGATGCCACGTTCTGTGCGGCGGTCTTGGTCGCGTCAGCGGCGTTTGATACCGTGTCGCGGGCGGCGTCAGCAGTTTCGTCCAGTTTGTTTTTCATGGATTTGATGTCGGCGTTCATGGTCGTCTCCATTTTGTCAGGTGTGGCGTCTGGCCAGATTTCGGGTGATGTTCAGTATCGGGTCAGCCGAGATGGGCCGTTTCGGTGAGCAGGCCAAATAGTTCGGCACGCATCTGGGTGAGGGCTTGGACGTGCCCCTGCGGCAGACTGGTCTGCATCGCGCGGTCAAAGGCTGCAAGGACGGTGTCTTCACCGCTGCGGATGTTATCCATGACCTCTGCATCAATGGTGTCAAAGGCGGCGCGCAAGGTTACGACTGCGCGGTTGACGGTGCCCATGAACGATCCGTCGGCGTCCGGCACGCCACCCATTTCACGCACCATCGTGTCAAGGCGTGCGACATGGCGGGTGTGCAGCGCGCAGAACCGCTCGACCACCGGGCGAAATGTGGGTTCGGCCTTTTCAGTCATTTTCTGAAAGCCGCGCAGGGTGTCGACGCTGCTGGTGTGCAGATCAATCAGGGCATCCAGGCTTTCATGGGCCGCAAGATCGGCGGGGTTAGCGTGCGTGTCGAACATCGACATGGTGGGTTCCTTTCGCAGTTGCGTGAGTGTTCGACCAACGCGGGGGTTCGGACGGTGGTTCCCGAAAAACACCCGAAAAAATCTGCAGACGAATGGAACGATCGGCGTGATGCGGTGTTGGTTGTGTGAACCGCATGTCACCGCCTGCTTCCCTCGGGCGCGTCGCAGACACCAAATCCCTACGGTTCCGTGCCCCGATCTATCCGGGGTCGTACTTGGCCGCAGGTTCGCCCTGCGGCCCTTTCTTTTGTGCAAGGTCGGGGTGCGTCACAGGCGCAGAAAGTCGGCCATGATCCGGAACCGGGCCACGTGTTGGCGTGTTTTTTGAACGACCGTTCAGGTGCGACCCCGTGCCGGATGCGGCCTGTCAAAAGGATGCGAGACACGGACAATGCGATGAAGCCGACACCGGCGAAGACCAAGACATTCAAAACGGGTGCCGCGCATCTGGGCGCGCTGTTCGAACATGCGCTGAAGGACAGGTATTACGCCGAGAAGAAGATCTACAAGGCGCTGCCCAAAATGATCAAGACGGCATCGGATGACGCACTGAAAGCGGCGCTGACATCGCACCGCAAGGAAACGGCAGGGCAGATCGAAGTGCCGGAGCAGGTGTTCGAAAATATCGGCGTGCGCGCGAAGGCAGAAAAGTGCGATGCGATCGATGGGATTCTTGAGGAAGGCACGGGGCTGTTGAAAGATTTCGGCGGCACCGCAGCGCGAGATGCGGCCATCATCTTTTCGTGCCAGGCGGTCGAACACTATGAGATGTCGCGCGATGGGTCCCTGGCGGCTTTTGCCAAGGCGCTGGGGAATGCCGACGCATCAGCGATGATAACGGGCATCCTGAAGCAGGCGCAAGCAGCCAACACTGCGCTGACAAAAATGGCGGAAGGCCATATCAACCGCACCGCTGCCTGATCGGGATTTTCATACAAACGCCCTTTTCCTGATCGGGAAGGGGCGTTCTTATGCGCGACAGGCAGATCGCCTATTCAGATCGCTGGGGCCAGCGCAGGGACTTGTACCGGGGTGCGGGGTTTGGTCACGCCGCGCGGTTTTTTCGCAGGTTGCGCCGCAGGGCGGGATGGTTCGTCCTTGAACGCCTGCAGCAAGGCGTCCTCCATCGAGGTTGCGCAGAAGTCGGCCCCGATCTCCATGACTTCGGCCAGCTTGTCGGGTGATGCGCGGCGTTTGGGGAACAAATCATCCGTATCGCCTGTCGACTGCCAGAGTATGAGCCCGATACGCATCGTTGGTGCGGCCCGTTTTAGCCGGGGGATATGCAGTAAAGATGCACGTGAGGGGGCGGTGTCCAGAAAGTTGAGGATGACGCAGTCGGCGGCGCTTGCGGTGACGCTTGAAAATCGGCTGGGTGTCAGATCGGTATGCGACAGCACCAGCACATCGGCTCCTTCGGTCTCGGCAGCCTGCCCGAACATGCGGGCTGCGACATCGTCAAGACGGGTGCGGCCGCCCAGGACCGCGAGGCGGTACCCGGCACCCGGAAGGGCAACCTTAGCGCTCGTGCCCAGAGTGCTGTCCGTGTCATCAGGTGTTGCGGGGTGTTCGTGCGTGAGGGCCAGTTCCTTGGCGACTTCGGCATCGAGTTCGCCCAGCAGGTGCGTGGCAGTATCGGCAAAGCGGTTCTGCTGGTCCGCCGACAGCACCCCGCGTTCGTAATCGGATTGCGCCATCAAAAGGGCTGGGATACCGACATCGCGGTGGTAGTCGGCAAGAAATTCTTCCTCCAGTAGTTCTTCGGCGCGCAGGGTGCTTTCGACGGTATCGCCCACAAGCAGGCGTTGGTACAGCCGCGAGTGCGGGGCAAGGACGGGTCTGTCACCGAAAAGCACATCAAAGACCTTGAATTGCGGGATGTAGCGGCCCACCACGACAAGGCAGACGGTCAGCGGCGTCGACAGAACAAGACCCATTGGCCCCCAGACCCAGGTCCAGAAGATTGCGGCGACGATGATGGCAAGTGGGCTGACGCCGGTGCGTGAGCCGTAAAGCGAGGGTTCAATGACATTGGAGCTGATGAGTTCAACGCCGCCGAATAATGCCGCGGTCCAGAGCACCATCGACCAGTCAGGGGATACGGCGAAGGCCAGAAACAGCGGGAAGATCGCGGCCAGCACCGGGCCGATATAGGGCACAAATCGCAGAACGAGCGTGAGCATGCCCCACAACAGTGCATTCGGCACGCCGATGAACCACAGGCCAAGGCCGATGGGGATGGCGTAGATCATGTTCACCAAAAGCTGGATCAGAAGATAGGTGCCAACGCGGGTGCCGGCCTCTTCGATCACCTGGGTGGTGCGGTTGATGTCATTGGTGCCAACAAGGCGGATAAAGCGGTCGCGCAGTTCGTCCCGTTCCAGCAGCATGAAGACGACGACGACGATCACCAGACCTGCGGTGGCAATCGGGCTGATGAGCGGCACCACGAGATCCTGCAATGTGGCGAGCGCGCCGCGGCGTTCGACGACTTCGACGGCGATGGGGCCGGCGGGGGCAGTGCCTTCTTGTGGCAGGGCGAGGGTCATTTCGGCATTGATCGCCGCAACCATGCGGGTCAGGCGGGAGATCAGGCCGTTTTCGGACCCGCTGTTTTGCAGCGTTTCGAGTTTCGCGACGATATTGTCCTGAAAGGTCGGCAGTTCCTGTGCCAGTTGGCCGACTTGTCCGACGACCGTCAGAAAAAACATGCCGATTACGGCAAAGGCCAGTGTCACAACGGCAAGGACGGCGGCAATCATCGGCAGCCCTGCATTGCGCAGAGTGGTCACAAGCGGCGACAAGGCAAAGGCGATGAGCATCGCGATGGCAAGCGGCAGGAATACGTCCTGTCCGTAGTGCAATGCCGCGATGATGATGATTGCGGTCAGGACCGTGTTGGCCGAGGTCTGTTGCGAGACGGACTGAAGCATGTCGCCGAACTGCGCGCTTGCAGACGAAGGGTGGTCGCCATCCGAGGTCTTTTTCGCCATGCGCAGGGTCCTTTTGCTTTGGCCAATTAACGCGCGGGTGATGACCTTGGTTCCAGCGGTGATCGCCGTGGCCGGAGGGTGGGGATCATCGGGGCATCGCTGCACGTGACATCATCAAAAATATCATTTCAACTTAATACTTTGCGCGGTGTTTTTAATGCCATGACTGAACCCAATATGACTGTCAGATGGTGGGCGCCGTCCAGCAGCGGGATGGTCAGGCCATCATCGTCCGGCGTGAGGGCTGAGCCGTTCAGATCGGCAGATCGCACGCCATGTCCCGTGCCGTCAGGATTGTGGATCGTGATGGTGTAGTGTGCGGCATCTCGGGTGACGCTTGCGGTGAGGTCCGGCCATTCCTGCGGAAAGCAGGGATTGAGGCGCAGATTGGTGCCCGCGCGGGTCAGGCCGAGCAGCCCTTCGATACCTGCGCGATACATCCATCCGGCGGAACCGGTGTACCATGTCCAGCCACCGCGCCCCGCGTGCGGGGGCGTGGAATAGACATCGGCGGCGACGACATAGGGTTCAACCTTGTAGCGGTCCGCATCCTGCGGGGTCAGGGCGTGGTTGACCGGGTTCAGCATGGCGAACAGCTCGTGCGCGGCATCCCCGTCGCCCAGCCTTGCGTGCGCAAGGATGGCCCACATCGCGGCATGGCTATACTGACCACCGTTTTCGCGCAGTCCGGGGGGATAGCCCTTGATGTAGCCAGGGTCCAATGGCGTGCGGTCAAAGGGTGGCGTGAACAGCAGCGCAAGGCCGGGATCAGGGCGCACCAGATGTTCGGTCATCGACGCCATTGCTGTGCGCGCGCGGGCAGGGTCGGCCGCCCCCGACAGAACCGCCCAGGATTGCGCAATGCTGTCGATACGGCATTCACCCGATGAGGCCGAGCCGAGGATCGTGCCATCGTCAAACGTGCCGCGCCGATACCATGCGCCGTCCCAACCGTCGGTCTCAATCGCGCGCAGCACCGATTTGGCATGGGCGCGCCAGCGCGCGGCGCGGGCGGGATCGCGGGTATCGGCCAAGGGAGCCATCATGTTGATGGTCGCGATCAGCAACCAGCCAAGCCAGACGCTGGTGCCACGTCCGCCTTCACCAACACGGTTCATGCCATCGTTCCAGTCGCCCGTGCCGATCAGCGGCATGCCGTTGTCACCGGTCAGCGCGATGGCCTGATCCAGGCCGCGCGCGCAGTGTTCGAACAGGCTTTCGGTGGTGTCCGAGACCTGCGGCTGAAAGAAATCGTCATGCGCGCCGGGGGGCACAGGTGGGCCAAGCAGGAATGGCACCTGTTCGTCAAGGACCGCCGTATCGCCTGACACCGCGATGTAACGGGCGACACCGTAGCCCAGCCAGACGCGGTCATCCGAAATGCGCGTGCGCACGCCATGACCGGAATGGGGCAGCCACCAATGCTGCACATCGCCCTCGGGAAACTGACGCGAGGCTGCGCGCAAAAGGTGGGTGCGAGTCATGTCGGGCCGGGCAAAGGTCAGCGCCATGCCATCCTGCAATTGGTCACGAAAGCCGTAAGCACCGCTGGCTTGATAGAACCCTGCGCGGGCCCAGATGCGGCAGGCAAGCGTCTGGTACATCAGCCAGCCGTTCAGCATGATATCCATCGCGCGGTCGGGCGAGGTGATCTGGACGCATGTCAGAAGATCGGCCCAGTGTTGCTTGACCGTGGCCAAAGTCACTTCGGTTTCAGTCGTGCGAAATCGCTGAATGATCGCGCTGGCAGCCGCGTCAGACTCGGCCTGCCCCAGCAGGAACGTCAACTCCACCGTTTCGCGCGGCTGCAGTGTCATGCGGCGTTGAAGCGCGGCACAGGGATCAAGAGCGGCACCGACTGTGCCCGAAAGGCGCGTGGCACGTAGCCCCGCAGGGTCTTTTAACGTCCCGCCGAGGCCGATGAATTCCGCACGGTCGGCGGTTACGCTGGCGGTGTCAGCACCAAAATCGGCAAAGGCCACACGTCCGGGAAATGCGGTGCTAAAGGTGTTTTGGGCTAGAATCGTCCCCGTTGCAGGGTCTGTGCGGGTAATGATGAAAGGCGCAGATGCGCCGCGCGCGACACCCAGTACCCATTCAGCGTAAGCAGTCACTGACAGATTACGTTGGTTTGACCCGGTGTTCCTCAACCGCAACCGGGTGATTTTTACAGATGCATCCAGCGGCACGAACTGCACCATATCAGCCGCGATATCGTTGCTTTCATGCGCGAATGCCGAATAGCCGAAACCGTGCCGCGCAATATAGGTGCCGGAACCCCTGATCGGCAAAGCGGTCGGGGTCCAGATGAGGCCGGTATCCAGGTCATGCAGATATATTGCTTCGCCCGATGGATCGGTGACCGGGTCGTTCGACCAAGGTGTAATCTGGTTTTCGCGGCTGTTTTCCGACCAGACATGACCACTGCCCTCAGCGGATACCTGAAAACCGAACTGGGGGTTCGCAATGACATTGATCCATGGTGCGGCTGTCGTTCGCCCGCTGTGAAGGATGGTCACATATTCGCGGCCCTGATCAGCAAAGCCGCCCGTGCCATTGAAGAACTCGAGCGTGGGCATGTCGGGTGCGGTTGGTGCCGGGGGTGCCGGGATGCGGGCGGGCGCTGTCGGGACTGGCGCGGACGTGAGAAGGCCCATCTGCTGGCTGATATCGCCCCGGCTTGCGACCAGCACCGCGCGGGCCATCGAGTGGAGGTTTGCCCGCGCGCCGGGATGCAGAAGATCGGCGCGCAGGACGTGAACGGCGCCCTTGACCGGCGCGTGAATGCCCACAGCGCGCGGACGTGACCGCGCCGCGCGCACGGCACTGTCGATGGCGATCTGCAAGTCCTGAACGTACGAGGACGAGCGGTCGTTCAGGATCACAAGGTCAACGGCCAGCTGCCGCATTTCCCAGTATTCATGCGCGCTGAGGATCTGATGCAGCGCGGCGATGTCCTCGGCATCCTCGATCTGCAGCAGCACGATCGGAAGATCGCCCGAAATACCCAGCGCCCAGAGCACAGATTGCGGTGCGGCCCCGGCGATGATCTGCGAAGGCGTGGCGCGCAGACGGGGATCGCCCCGCATGACCATCCCGCCCAGCGTCTGGAAATCTGCGGCATCGGCATGGGTGATGCCCAAGTGGCGCAGTTGTACCTGCGCCTGCGTCCAAGCAAGGGTGGCCGCACGGGCAAAGGCTGACGGGTCGCGGTGCCGATCCACAAGGTCCAGCAGTGCGTCGGGCGTATCTGCGACCATCGTCCAGAATGTGACGCGGGTCACGCCGCCGGGTGGAATGCTGACGCGGCAGCGGATGGAAAAGATCGGGTCCAGCACCGTGCCGATTGTGCCCGACAGAGGGGTGTTCACCATAACCGACGTTGCCACATCACGCCCGCGCCCGATGAATTTGGCGCGGTCTGTTTCGATCTGGATTGGGGCGGTCTCCTCGCCTTCGATCACGGCGATATGGGCGGCCCATACCTCCGGATCGTCGGGGGAACGGCGCCTGCGGGTCGCGATGATGACGCCAAGTTCAGGCAGGTAGTCGGTCACCACGAACATCTTGGAAAAGGCAGGATGCGCCTGATCTGCCGATTGGGGTGCCAGCACGAGTTCGGCGTAAGAGGTAACGTCGATTTCGCGGCCTTTGCGCCCACTGTTGGTAAAGGTCACGCGGCGCGCCTCGGCATCGTCTTCGGCTGACACGACCACTTCGGTCATCGTCGTCAAACGCTGCGATTGGTGGGTGAAGGCCGCATGATGTTCGCAGAACACGGCGCGATGCCTGTAGGCGGCAGCACGGGTGGGCTGGACGCCGGCAGACCAGACATCACCCGACGTGGTATCACGCATGAAGATGAACGATCCGAGTGCGGCCTGCGTCGGTTCCGCCCGCCAGCGGGTGATGGCCATGTCGCGCCAGCGGCTGAACCCTTCGCCCGTGGGCGTCAGCATGACGCCGTAATTGCCATTGGACATAAGATGCCCGGTGGGGGGCGTATCCGCCGGGTTGTCAAAGGTGCGTACTGCCGACGTATCGCTGTGCTCCACCGCGGCCACCAGCACTTCTGTCGCGCGCGGTGGCGCACTGGCGACATCGCGGGGGATGCGTTCCTGCAGCAACAGCTCCGCGCCCTGAATGATCGGTTCGGCATGAAACAGGTCCCGCAGACGGCCATTTTGAAGGGTGTTGGCGATCGCGGTGATCGTCATGCCCTGGTGATGCGCCATGAAACTGCGGACGACAGCATAGCCTGCGTCGTCTTGCAGACGCGATGGGGTGAAATCGACAGCCTCATAGAATCCATAGCGCCCTTCCGCCCCCAGCGCGGCGAGCGCGGCATAGTTCTGCGTGGCGGCCAGCGGATCGATCATCGCGGCAAGGCCAGTTGCATAGGGTGCGATGACGCGGTTTTCGCTCAGGCCGCGTTTCAGACCCAGTCCCGGCACGCCGAAGTTGGAATACTGATACGTCATCTCCAGGTCGCGGGCGTTGTAAGAGGATTCCGATATTCCCCACGGTATGCCAAGGCTTGCGGCATAGGCCTTCTGGCGGCCTACGATCAGCCGCGTCGTCTGTTCCAGCACCGATCCCGCAGGTGCCCGCATCACCAGCGAGGGCATCAGATATTCGAACATGCTGCCCGACCATGAAATCAGCGCCGATCCGGACCCGATGGGTGTGGCAGGGCGACCCAGTCGGAACCAGTGCCGCGTTTCCACATCACCCTTGGCGATGGCGAACAGACTGGCCAGCCGCGCCTCGGAGGCAAGAAGATCATAACAGTTGGTGTCCAGCCGGTTGGTGGCCACGGAAAAGCCGATGGAGAGCAGCTTCTTGTCGGGTTCCAGCAGAAAGCTGAAATCCATGTCCAGGGCCAATTGGCGCGACAGGGTTTCAACCTCCGCCAGCAGGTTGAGGTCGGCACTACCCGTCTGATCGGCGGTGTGATCGGCAAGGCAGCTGTGAATCGCAGTCATCCAGAACACCACGTCGGGCGCGATATCGCCCATCGCCTGCGCCAATTTCATCGCCTGTGCGGCGGTATCAGACAATGCGGCCAATGGCTTTGCGGCATCTGCCGCCCCGGCCGCGATCCGGTCCAATGCGCCTGACAAAGCGGCATTTGTGGGGGTGTGTTCCAACGCCATCCTTGCCAGGAATACGGTATCATCAAGGGCCTGCCGCACAACCGCATCCTGCGGTGCCCCGGTGTTGGCCCAAGCCCTGCAGGCCTGTGCCACGGCAATCAGGTGACCGGCCAGATTGCCGCTGTCGACAGAAGAGACATAGGCAGGATCAAGCACGCGCAGGTCGCGCGTGTCATGCCAGTTGTACAGATGCCCGCGATACCGGGGCATGCGCTGCATGGTCTGCAGGGTATCTTTCATCCGCAGCAAGGCGGCCCGTTGCCCGATCCAGCCCATGTCATTGGCGGCGACGGTGGACAGAAGGTAAAGTCCGATATTGGTGGGCGAGGTGCGGGTGGCAATGGCGGGCTTCGGGATCTCCTGAAAATTGTCGGGGGGCAGATGGTTTTCTTCAGCCGTCACGAACGTCTCGAAGTAGCGCCATGTGCGGCGCGCAATCAGCCGCAACTGGCGCGCCTGCTGATCAGACATGGCGGCGGTGGATGTCGTCAGCCGCGGCAGGCTGATTGTACGGGCAACCGCGGGTGCGGCCAGCCAGATCAGCGCGAAGGGCACAAGCAATGGCCACACCGCAGGGTTCAGCAGCGCAGTAAACGCGCAGACGCTGATGCCAAGCAGCACACCGGGCATAATGCGCAGATATTGGCGCATCAGGGTCGGACGTGCCCCGCTGCCCGCACGCGCCGCCGTCATCCATTCCAACAGGTGACGGCGTGAAACGAACAGTCGCCACAGCGTACGCAAGATGGCGTCCAGCATGGTGGCCGCTGTGTCCGCCAAAAACACCAGCGTCAGCGCGATCTGGCCAAGTGCTGTCAGCGCGTCGGCCCCCAATGCGGCAAAATGGCTGCGCAGCGTCACGCCAGCGCGCGCGGGTAAAAGGCCAAAGGGCAGGGACAGCAGGCGTGGCATGGCCAGCATGGCAACGATCAGGACAGTCCACAGCAGTGCCAGCGCCGGTGGCAGCATCCAGCCCGCAAACAGTGCGAGCATGGTAAGCGGTGCCAGCAGCGACCGGCGCAGATTGTCGATCATCTTCCAGCGGCCAACTGCAGGAATACCGCCCAGTTCACTGCGCCGGGTGCCAAAGACCCAAGGCAAAAGCTGCCAGTCACCCCGTGCCCAGCGGTGCTGCCGGCGGATATCGACGTCATAGCGGCTGGGAAAATCCTCGACCACCTCGATATCCGATGCAAGTGCCGCCCGTGCAAACATGCCTTCAAACAGATCGTGACTGAGCATGGTGTTTTCGGGCACGCGCTCCGCCATGGCCGCCTCGAATGCATTGACATCATAGATGCCCTTGCCGGTGAATGATCCTTCGTCGAACAAGTCCTGATAGACATCCGATGTTGCCGCCGCATAGGGTTCTATCCCGCCGGGGCTGGAAAACAGCTGCTGATAGACCGAACCGTCCTGCCCGCTGGGCAAAGTGGGACTGACACGGGGCTGCAAGATGCCGTATCCCCCTGTGATGCGCTGGGTTTCGGGGTCAAACCGCGCTCGGTTCAGCGGATGGGCGATCTTGCCCACCATCTGCGCGACCGTGCCGCGCAAAAGCCGCGTGTCGGCGTCCAGCGTGATGACATAGCGGATATCTGCGGGCAATGCGCTGGTGATGTGTGCAAAACTTGTATCACCAGTCCCCCGCAACAGCCTGTTCAATTCCGTCAGTTTGCCCCGCTTGCGTTCCCACCCCATCCATACCCCTTCAGCAGGGTTCCACAGACGACGGCGGTGAAGGAAAAAGAAGCGATCCCCATCATCGGAAGGGTAAAGCGTATTCAGGCGCGCGATGGCCGCCGTCGCCGCAGCAATCAGCGGGGCATCCTGTGCATCCGTCTCCGTCGCGGAATCCATCGTGTCGCACAACAACGCATAGTGAACGGCACCGCCCGTGCTGGACAGATGATGCACTTCCAGCCGGTCGATCTGGGTGTCCAGATCGTTCATATCGTGCAGCAGCACGGGAACCGCCACCAATGTGCGCAAATGTGACGGCACACCCTTTCCAAGATCAAGGCCCGGCAACGGCTTGGGCGGCATAGTCCGCGTGACGATGGTGTTGACGATGGCAGCACCAAGATCGGCTGCTGGACCAAGGGCAATGGTGCCGAGAATTATGAGCGCGAGAAGGCCAGCGCCTGCCGTGCTGATCAATGACAGGGCCAGCGCCACGATCGCCAGCGAAACAACTGCAATCGCAGTTAGATAACCAGTCAGGCCGACGCGCCCGACGTTGCGCAATAGCGCCATGCGCGTCGGTGGACGAAAACCGATCTCTGCCTCAAGCATCGCGCGCCCGTCGCCAATCAGCCAATGCCCCGCGTCGCGCGCGTGATCGCCCACGCCCCTTGCCGCAACTGTCAGGCAGGCCTCTGCTACCGCACTTTCAGACAGGTTCGATCCCCGCGCGAGGATTTCCACCTCGGTGCGATAGCGGTTGCGGGTGGCGAAATCCATCGCTGCATAGGTCGGGTTATCGCGCAAACTGGCGTCGACAAGGCTGACCTGTTCAAAGAAATCGGCCCAGTCCATTTCGGATACCAGCCGCATCGATGTAACGATGTTGCGCATGGTCACGTTCGACGCACCCAGACGCAACTGTGCGTGGGCGACCTCGTCGTCGATCGTTGTACGCTGACGTTGCAGCCGATCTTCCAGCCAGCCGAAAAGTGGCGTCTGAACAGGGTCAAAGCCGCGCAGGCGTTTTGCGATCTGCGCCGCGACGATCTGGGGCAGGGGGGCTGTCTGATAAGGTTCCACGGCCTGCTGCATGACAGACAGTTGCGACTGGCCGGGTGTGTGGCGGGCGACGAGGACGGCGTCGACAATGGCATCTGCCTGCAAACGCAGGGCATGGCCTTCGACGATCTGCACCGCCAGGCGGCGCATGTTTTCGATCAGCACGATGCGCAGGGTGATCGCAACAGCCCAAAGCTCACCGATCATCAGCGGCTGAACCTGCTGGTACGCCCGCACATAGCGTGCGAGCACGGGGCCGGACATCAGGCTGTCGGTATGTGCGACATAGGCCCAAGCAAGGCCGAAAACGCGGGGATACCCGGCGAACGGGCCGTCGGCGAGTTTGGGAAGCTGGCGATAATAGCCGGGAGGCAGATCATCGTGGATCTGTCGAAGCTGTTGTTCGGCCAGATGGAAGTTATCGAGCAGCCACTCGGCAGCGGGTGCGATTGTCTGGCCGGCCTGCAGTGCCTGCGCACAGGTACGGTAAGCCCGCAACAGAAGATCTGCGTTTTCCTTGACCCGACTGCTGAGCGCGCGCACGCGCCGTTGCTTGCCGTCGGCGACTGTTTGCGCCGCAGCAAGGGTTTGCGCGTGGTGTTCCAGCCGTTCTGTCCCGAACAGGTCGGCGCGGACGGGTGCGATGTCTTGCCAGGCGTCCGCGGATCGCGCCGCATTCGTCCATGGCCATTGCAGCTGCAGGAAACCCATTCTCTCCTGAAGGTTCACTCGATGGACATCTTGTGCCGTGTATCAACGACAGTCCCGGCGTGTTGATCGGCTGCAATGCCGGGCGTCACGCTATCCCGAGCAGCGCGGCGCAGAGGGGTTGCCTTGCTTTGCGATGTGTCCGTCGACCAGTCTGCGCGCACGCGACGCGTCATTGCGGCCCATTTGTTTTCAATCTGATCCCATTTCATGGTGAAAGTCCTTTCGGGTCATGGCAGTGCCCGGAGCAGTCACTTGCCCGTGGTCTGTGAACGCGCTGAAAGACCATTTGGTTCCGTGCGATCCGCCGAAAAAGTGGTTGTATCTGCATTTATCGCGGGGTCGCGATCCGGCCCCGTGTGTGGGAAGCCTGGCCACGGTGTGCTGCAGCCGGGCGATGCCCGGTCTACGCCGTGCAGGCCGTCAACGCGCCGGGCCTCGCGATGTGGTCAGCATCAAGACGTTCGCCGTCGATTTGCTGGTATCCGGCAGCCGTGATGGCTTGTTGGTGAGGATTTGCAGCAGGACCGTTCTTGACAACCGCATAACGCGCAAGGGATGCGGCAAGCAAGCCGTCATGGTTCCCGCAGTCATACCGGACCCCCGTAAACTGGAAGGCGGTCAAAGGCACTGCATGTGTTGCTATGACAATGGCGTCGGTCAGTTGCAACTCGCCCCCTGTACCCACAGGCGTACGCTCCAGAATGTCAAAGATCATTGGGTCAAGAATATAGCGCCCGACAGCTGCGATGGTGGATGGGGCGGTGCCGTGTGCTGGCTTTTCCACCATGCCCGAAACCGGGATACAGCGGTTTTTCGGCAAACCGCTCAATCGGAAAATACCATACTGCGCGGTCTCCTCCGGCTTGACTTGCATCGCGGCGACCATTTGTCCTGTTGTATGACTGCCAGCCATTTCTGAAAGGCAATTCCGACCCATAATGACGTCGTCAGGCAGGATCACACCAAACGGTCCCGGCAGAGTCATGTCCTTGCAACACAGCACGGCATGACCCAGACCCAAGGGTTCATCTTGGAAGGCATAAATAAGGTCATGTTTAACGTTCTGCAAAGTCCTGACGAGGGGTGATGGCTTGTCACTGGCGGTGTCGAGTTCAGGGCTCAGGTAATCCCGGATCGCGGTTTTGGCCGCGCTGATCACGACAATGATCCTCTCAGCCCCTGCATTGACCGCTTCCTCAATCGCAAAATCGATCGCAACTCGATCATACACCGGCAGCAGTTCTTTTGCCGTGACTTGCGTTGCCGGCAGCAGGCGGGTGCCTTTTCCAGCGGCAGGAATGATAACGGTTCTCATCGACACGCTCATCGCCTTAGCCTCCGTTGCATGACGTCCAATTCAATCAAGCAACTCCTGGCGAACTGAAGTGGTTCCGCGGAAGATGCGCGATGACAGAAATCGCTGGGCATGGCTGCGCAGTTTGCAAGAGTTTGCCCTGCTGCGCAGAAACCACACCTGGTTTCCGCGGAGCGTTTTGTCCGTTGATGGCGTGATCAGAGAGATGCTTGATATCAACCTGTTGCCGTTCGTCTTGTCCGATCTGGGTGTATTGAAAGTTCGCGATTTGTTGTATTTTGGTCTGTTGTGGCTGTAGGCGATGGCAACACCCAGACCTGTTGCTCCGACCATCATCGCTATCCTCAGGACCAAAATCAGTTGATTTGCACCTTAGGCAATCTCGTAGTGCGTGCTTCTGCCTCGGCCCTCACCACGCCGCAGCAGGCCCATGTCGATCAGCGCGGCGATGTCCCGGTTCGCAGTGTCTTGCGAACACTTTGCAAGGATCGCCCATCTCGATGAGGTCAGCTTGCCGTCGAACCCGTCGAGCAGGCGGTTCAAGACCTTGATCTGGCGGTCATTGAGCGCAGGTTGAGGCCCGTTCCCAGAACTTGGCCTTGCCCAGCACGCGACCAAGCAAGCCGTGCGCCCCGGTGATCGCGCGCTGCAAACAGCAGAGAAACCAGACCAGCCAGTCCGTGATGTCGACATCGCTTTTCTGCGTTCGTTCCAGATTGTCGAAATAGGCTGGCCGCTCCAGCCGGATCTGCGACGACATGCTGTAGAACCTCTGCGGGCTGCCTTCGGATCGCGCGAGGGCAAGGTCCGCAAGCGCGCGGGCGATGCGACCGTTGCCGTCGTCGAACGGGTGGATCGTGACGAACCAGAGATGGGCAATCGCCGCCTTGATGACAGGGTCGGTGGTTAGCGGCGCGTTGAACTAATCGAGAAATGCCATCGTTTCACGCGCGACACGGCACGCAGGTGGTGCGGTGTAGTGCACATGCTCTCGTCCGATCGGGCCGGAACTGACCTGCATCGGGCCTGCCGCGCTATCGCGCCACTGACCGGCCCGAATTCTTGTCATGCCGCTGCGCCCGTTCGGGAACAGTGCCGCATGCCCGCCTGCAGGCGGTCTTTCGTAAGCGGCTGGTCAAACTGCCGTGTCGCATCCAGCATGACTTCAACGATCCCGTCGACATTGCGGTCGGTCGGGATCAATCCGCCCGCGTCAATGCCCAACCGCCGCGCGATTGAGGATTGCACGTGAGCTGCATCCAGCACCTCGCCCTCGATCTCGTGGAATTTCATGACATCTTGCGTCAGGGTTTGAAGTGCCGCTTCATCCCGAAGCTTGAAACCCAGCCCGTCCATCCGTCCGAGAAACCGCCCTTGATCGTGCCGCAAAGCCGCCGACGGGACCGAGACAAGGGCCTCTCGCCAGGTCAGTTCGGGCCAATCCTGTCGTTCTCAGATATACATGCTAAACGCCGCTAATTTTGCGGTGATTACTTTACCTATTCACTGCAAATGCAATGTAAACGACGCAAGGCATGCGGAGAACGGGCGCAGTATTCTCCGCAAGTGAGTTGCTTTCGATTCCGAGCCACGCCCGGAACTGGTCACTGCCAAGGTTTATCGATGCGCCGAGCGCCTCGGTGGGTAGCGCACAGAGGTAAACGCCTGAGGCATTTGCCGTGACGGGTTTGGAGGGTCGAGCGATGGGCTCCCGGCTGGCCCGTCGCGGAGTTGCGCCATGATTGATCTGCAACTTCACAATGCCGGGCGTGACGCGCGCGGGGGATACAAAGTGGATGTTGGCTGCGGGGAGCGGGTGGGACGGGTCTCGTCCCAGTGGTTTTCCCGGCCCGATGACCAGCGGTATGTGTCGCTGTCGGATTGATGGCCTCGGTGAAGGGCCGTGCGGATCGCAGCCGTACACGGGCGGTTGAAAGCGCCGCTACGGAGTCACAGCAAGGCACGCGCGAAAAATTGCCGACGTCACAACCGACCAAAACTACGCCAGACTGCGGTTTCCGGTGCTTCCCCCCTGCTTTTCCGAACTCGGACAAAGCGTCAGGTAAGCAAAAAGCGCCCCGAAGGACGCTTCTTAAAGCCTTGATATTGCTTGTCCAAACTGGAGCGGGCGAAGAGATTCGAACTCTCGACCCTAACCTTGGCAAGGTTATGCTCTACCCCTGAGCTACGCCCGCACCGGATTGGATGGCGTGCATGTATAAAGGGATGCGCTGCTTCGCAAGGGGAAAGTGCGGTGGGCCTAAATTTTCGCATGCGGACTCGGCGTGCTCTTGCAGACCCGTTCGCGCAACTCAAAATGCCCCGGATCGGCGCTGCGGCGCTGCTGCCAAACCATCCGCCTGCTGTAATCGGGGCTCTCGAAAGGCAGATCCTGGGCCAGCAGATCGCCACAAAAGCCGATGAGGCCAGAGACGGCGTACGGCACGCCTGCCACCAGATCGCTTTGCGCCAATACACGGGGCAAAGCGGCAAAATGTGTGAAGTGCAGCACCACGACCGCATCATTTCGCGCATAGCCAGCGGGTCACCAAAAGGACCGCCGGGCACGCGTCCATGCAGCGTTATCAATGCCTCGGGCAGTGTGGCAAAGCCGTTGATGCTGATCGGGACCGCAAAGGCCGGATGGCCCGCGCGTGCCAGGATGACGAAATCGTCGTCAAAAAGGGCCGCATCCTCAAACGGTCCGGCTGGTTTCGGCATGCTGGCAATGGTCAGGTCGATCTGCCCTTTGCGGGCCTCGGTCGCTGAAAACGGGATGCGGTCGACGGATCGCAGCGTCAGTGCCTGTGCGGACGCGGCCGTGTCAGTGCTGATCTTGACACTGGAGGGGGAGGAATGTTGCGAACTTCGGGCGGCCTGCGCCCCGGTATCCAGCACGTGTAACGGCGTCTTTAGTGCGACCGACAAGACCCTTGTGGTCGGCGGCGCCATTGCGGTCAGGATGTTCAGCCACATGGGCTGCACACGCGGGGGTGGGTGTGGTTTTCGATCTGACCGGCACGGCGTGCGACGTCTTTCACGCCTTGATGGACGCCGCTGGGCAATATGATCTGGCCTTATTGCAAGGCAACCGGCTTTTCCGAGGCGACGCGCGCAGGCGATCTGACCAAGGAACCTCCCAATGCCCTGATGCCGTTGGCGCCGGTCAAAAAAAGCTCTGATCGGACCTTGGGTGACGTGCGGCGGGTCCGCTGTGCTGAAGATCGCTTGACCCGGACCATCCGCGCTTGCGACAGTGCACCGCAAAGGACCACAGAACGGAGCACCGACGATGCCCAAAGCGCGCCTCGAGGCCTTCACCGATGGTGTGATGGCCATCATCATCACCATCATGGTGCTGGAACTGAAGGTCCCGCATGGCGAGGATTTGGCAACGCTGCTAGAGCTTTGGCCGATTTTCCTCAGCTATGCGCTGAGTTTTCTTTATGTCGGCATCTACTGGAACAACCATCACCATATGCTGCACGCTGCCCGCGGTATTTCGGCCAAGGTGCTCTGGGCGAACCTGCATCTGTTGTTCTGGCTGTCACTTTTGCCATTCTCGACCGGCTGGATGGGGGAAAACCATTTTGCGCGCTGGCCGGTGGCGTTGTTGGGGATCAACCTGCTGATGGCGGCGATTGCCTATACGATCTTGCTTTTCACGATCATTCACCACCATGGCCGCGACAGCAAACTGGCCGAAGCGATCGGCGGCGATACCAAGGGCAAAATCTCGCTTGCACTTTACGTCGCAAGTATATTTTTGGCACTTTTCGTCAATAACTGGCTGGGGTTCATCACCTTGTTCGTGCCTGCGGCGATCTGGCTGATCCCGGACCGCCGCATGGAAACGGCGATGCCGGGGCGCTGACCGCCGCTGCAGGCATCACTCCAACTCGACCAACAGATCCTTGGCGTCAATTTGCGCACCAGGATGGACATGCACGGCCTTGACCGTGGCCGTGCGGTCGGCATGCAGGCCGGTTTCCATCTTCATCGCCTCGATGGTCAACAAAAGATCGCCGGCCCGCACCTTTTGACCCACTGCGATCGCGACGCTTGCCACCGAACCCGGCATCGGCGCACCGATATGAGACGGGTTGCCATCCAGCGCCTTGGGGCGCGCGGCGGTCTTGGCCTTGACCGCTCGGTCGGCGACCCGGATGACGCGGGGCTGGCCGTTCAGCTCAAAGAACACCTTCACATCGCCTTCGTCCGAAATGTCGCCAACCGCTTGCAGCCGGATTTCCAGCGTCTTGCCGGGGTCGATCTCGGTCGTGATCTCTTCGCCGGAGGTCATGCCGTAAAAGAACGTCTTGGTGGGCAGGGCGCGAACGGGGCCGTAAAGCCTGTGGCGCGCGCGGTAATCCATGAACACCTTGGGATACATCAAGTACCCGTTCAGGTCCTCGTCATCGACGGTCTCGTCATCGGCCTCTTCCTTGCCGACCAGCAGATCCTTTGCCAGTTTCTTGCGCGCGGCCTCCAGATCGACCGGGGCCAGCGTCTTGCCGGGGCGTTCGGTCAGCGGCGTCTCGCCTTTCAGCACCTTGGTCATGATCCCCTTGGGCCAGCCGCCATGCGGTTGGCCCAGATTGCCGCGCAGCATGTCCACGACGCTTTCGGGAAAGGCCACGTCCATGTCGGGATCTTCGACCTGGGCGCGGGTCAGCCCCTGGGCCACCATCATCAGCGCCATGTCCCCGACGACTTTGGACGAGGGCGTCACTTTCACGATATCGCCGAACATCTGGTTGGCATCGGCATAGGCTTGGGCGACCTCATGCCAGCGCTCTTCCAGCCCGAGGCTGCGTGCCTGCGCCTTGAGGTTGGTGAACTGCCCCCCCGGCATCTCGTGCAGGTAGACCTCCGAGGCCGGGGCAGGGATGCCCGACTCAAACGCCGCATACTGCGCGCGCACTTGTTCCCAATAGTTGGAAATCTCGCGGATCGCCTTCATGTCGAGGCCGGTTTCCCGCTCCGTATTCTTAAGCGCCTCCACGATGGACCCCAGGCAAGGCTGCGAGGTGCCGCCCGAAAACGCATCCATCGCCACATCGACGGCGTCGACGCCCGCATCGCAGGCCGCAAGGATGGTCGCGGCGGCAACCCCGGAGGTGTCATGCGTGTGGAAATGGATCGGCAGGCCGACCTCTTGTTTCAGCGCCTTGATCAGCACCCGCGCCGCGCTGGGCTTCAATAGCCCCGCCATGTCTTTGAGCCCGAGCACATGCGCGCCGGCGGACTTCAGCTCTTTGCCCATCGAGACGTAGTATTTCAGATCGTATTTCGGGCGGGCAGGGTCCAACAGATCGCCAGTATAACAGATCGAGCCCTCACAGACCTTTCCGGCCTCTACCACCGCATCCATTGCCACCCGCATGTTCTCGACCCAGTTGAGGGAATCGAACACGCGGAACACGTCCACGCCAGTTTTGGCGGCCTGAGATACGAAAGATCGAACAACGTTGTCGGGATAGTTGGTGTAACCCACGCCGTTCGAGGCGCGCAGCAGCATCTGCGTCATCACATTGGGCATGGCGGCGCGCAGGTCCCGCAAACGCTGCCAGGGGCATTCCTGCAAGAAACGATACGCCACATCGAACGTGGCGCCACCCCAGCATTCGACGCTGAACAGCTGCGACAGGTTGGCGGCATAGGCGGGGGCGACGCGGATCATGTCGATCGATCGCATCCGGGTTGCAAGCAAGGACTGGTGCCCATCGCGCATCGTCGTGTCGGTGATCAGGACCTTTTTCTGCGCTTTCATCCAGTCCGCCACGGCCTGCGGGCCCTTTTGCTCAAGCAAGTTGCGCGTGCCCATCGGCGGCTCAGCCTTGGCGACGGGCGGCCTTGGCGTGCGCACGTCTGCCGCAGGCATCGGCCGCCCGGCGGTTTCAGGATGCCCGTTGACCGTGATGTCGGCGATATAGGTCAGGATCTTGGTTGCACGGTCCTTGCGACGCTTGAACTGGAAAAGGTCGGGCGTCGTGTCGATGAATTTCGTCGTGTAGGTGTCGTTCAAGAAGGTCGGATGCTTCAAGAGGTTGATGACGAACTCGATGTTCGTGGCTACCCCCCGGATCCGGAATTCGCGCAACGCCCGGTCCATCCGCGCAATCGCCTTTTCCGGCGTCTGCGCATGGGCAGTGACCTTCACCAACAGGCTGTCATAGTACCGCGTGATGACGCCCCCGGCATAAGCGGTGCCCCCATCCAGACGGATGCCGTTGCCGGTGGCCGACCGATAGGCCGTGAGGCGACCATAGTCGGGGATGAAGTTGTTCAGGGGATCCTCGGTCGTCACCCGGCATTGCACCGCATGGCCGTTCAGCATGACGTCCTCTTGCCGTGCGACACCCGTCGCTTCGGCCAGCGTCTTGCCTTCTTCGATCAGAATCTGCGCCTGCACGATGTCGATGCCCGTGACCTCTTCGGTCACGGTATGTTCAACCTGCACGCGGGGGTTCACCTCGATGAAATAGAATTTGGACGTGTCCATATCCATCAGGAATTCGACCGTTCCGGCGCATTCATAACCGACATGGGCGCAGACGCGGCGGCCAAGATCGCACACTTCGGCGCGCTGTTCGGGGGTCAGATACGGGGCAGGGGCGCGCTCCACCACCTTTTGGTTGCGCCGCTGCACCGTGCAGTCGCGCTCCCACAGGTGATAGATATTGCCATGCTTGTCGCCGAGGATCTGCACCTCTACGTGGCGCGCGCGCAGGATCATCTTTTCCAGATACCCCTCGCCATTGCCGAACGCCGCCTCTGCCTCGCGCCGCCCCTCGCGGACTTTCGCTTCCAGCTCATCTTCGGAATTGATCGGCCGCATGCCGCGCCCGCCGCCGCCCCAGGACGCCTTGAGCATCAGCGGATAGCCCACTTCCGCCGCCTGGCGCTTGACCAGTGCCATATCCTCGCCCAGCACCTCTGTCGCCGGGATGACCGGCACACCTGCCGCCATCGCCACCCGCCGCGCCGACGCCTTGTCGCCAAGCGCGCGCATCGTCGCAGCGGTCGGGCCGATAAAGGTGATGCCATTCGTCTCGCAAGCATCGACGAAATCAGGATTTTCCGACAGCAGCCCATAGCCGGGATGGATCGCGTCCGCCCCCGCCATCTTGGCCACGCGGATGATTTCGGGGATCGAGAGATACGCGCCAACAGGGCTCAGCCCCTCGCCGATCCGGTAGGCCTCATCCGCTTTGAAGCGGTGCAGGCTCAGCTTGTCCTCTTCGGCAAAGACCGCGACGGTCTTTTTGCCCATCTCGTTGGCGGCGCGCATCACGCGGATGGCGATCTCGCCCCGGTTGGCGATGAGGATCTTCTTGAATTCAGGCATTGCTTCTGTCCCGCCCCTGTCCTGCGCGTCCCACCCATTTGCTAGGCACGAAACTGTAGCAACGCTGCGTTGCAGCGCAAGGGGTCATGCGACCCTTGGCAGACAGTCTGAGGATCTGAGGTGACTGGTGGCCGGGTCGGGCCGCTGAGCGACGCCCCCCTTGGCAAAGGGGGGCGTTACCGTTCGGGCGTCTGGGTCCGACAGCAATGCTGCGGTCAGGCGGCAGGCTTGACGCTGGGCACCACAGGATCGACTTCCACCGGCTCTTCGACCTTTTCCATCATGTTGATGCTGACATGCGGCCAGCGGATCAGCCCTGGCTGGCCATCAAAACGCGGAAAGAAGTCAAGGATGACGACCTGCGAATAGGCCAGCACCAGCTTGGGTTTGCCATGCACATCGAGGTCCGACAGTTCCATGATCCAGAAGGTCGAGACCATTTCCGCCGCGTTCGCCTGCTTGACGACGAACGGAATGTTGTGGATGCCGCCGGTCGATACGGTGGTGCTGACATGCAGGACCGTGGTGCGCGTGACATTGGGGGGCATGCCACCTTGCAGCAAGAGATGCGGCTGTACCGGGTTGAACCCGGGAAAGCCCGGCGCGGTAATGACGCCCTTGAAGGGGGCATCATTGTAGTGCTTGTAAGGTGCCAGATAGCGGTTGGCTTCCAGATCGGGCGGCACCCCGACCGGCAGCCCCGAAATCGCCGGAATCGACGGCGGACCGTTGATGACCGCGGCCTTGCCCAAAGCCAGAAGCCCGTCGCCGTGCGGGATCGTGCTGACCCGTGCAATGTCGATGTCATCAAGCTGCTGGTTGGTCATGTTCAGCCAAAGACCCGGCTCGTGATGGATCGCAAGATTGGCAGCCCCGGCAAGGCCACTGTCAGGCTGGTCTTCGGCCGCGATTTGCTTGATCGACTGTTCGAAATCAAGCGTCACGACAAACTGATCGGTGTTGGCGTTTGCGACCCGGTCGATGCCGCGGTTGGGCACCGCTTTGTCGACCAGAAGGAACTTCAGCTCTTCGTTGTACTGGTTGACGAGCAGTCGGTAATCAAGCCGCGTTCCGGGTTTGACAAAGGGTAAGGCGATCATGTTCCAGCCGCGGCCGTTGAAGGCCTCGGTATTGCGCCAGATCCCGGGAAGCAGCTTTAGGGGGCCTAGATCTTCGTCGCCCGTGACGGCCTTTTCAAAGTAGCGGCCGGACTGTTTGTATTGGGCAATACGTGCTTCAGTGACCATTATGTGTTCACTCCTGATGAAAATTAATCGCAAAATTCAAGCAACCCAGAATCGCTAAAACGCAGATCTGTTCGACAGGTTACTCAACCAGAAGGATATCACATCTGCGCAATCCGCGCAGATAATTTTTGCCTGCGCGCGCAAGTTTGGAAAAAAACCGCCGGGAATGCTCGCAAATACAAGACGCAACGCGGCGCCGGCTGACTTGGCCAAGCAGGCTGCAAGCGACGCGCCTTTGCCGAAAACCGATGCGGTTGTGTCACGTCATCGTCAGGATCAGCCGCTGACGCGAGAGAGCCGGTCAAGCCCGGTCCGGCAGCGCCAACCCATCATGATCCGCCGGATTGACCTTGTCGAAGTCGGCTTTCAGCAGAAAATCTTGTCCGTGCGGTTCGACATGGGCCTGAAACCTCTAGGCATCCTGCACCATCGTCGCCACGTGCAAGAAACCGCCTGTGCGGTGCCGTTGCCGATTGCCGTCACGCGATAGAGATGTCGTCATAAAGGATCGCCAGGGTCGGCGTGTTCGACAGGGTCACCACATTGCCATCCTCGAAATCGAAAACGACTGTCGATCCCACGACCTGGGCATAGGTGTCAACGAAAGCTGTGGCATCGAGGATGCCTTCCCAAAAGCCTGCCGCAAATGCCAGCGTGTCAATATTTTCAATAAAATCAGTGACAAGGTCGATCCCAAAGCCATTGCCAAAGATGAAGGTATCGGCTTCGGTGCCACCCGTCAGCAGGTCGTTGCCGATGCCGCCGGTCAGCGTGTCGAGGCCTGCGCCGCCGTTCAGGGTGTCATTGCCCGCGTCGCCTGCAAGCCTGTCGTTCTGGGTCTCGCCGAGGATCGAGTCGTTGCCGCCGCCGCCCGTCAACAGGTCGTTGCCGTTGCCGCCCGCCAGTGTGTCATCGCCGAGCCCGCCCCGCAGAGTGTCAAGGCCAGCATCCCCTGCCAGCCTGTCCGCACCGTCGCCGCCGATCACGGAGTCATTCCCCTCGCCGCCCAGTGCGGAATCGTTGCCCGTTCCGGCATTCAAGATGTCGTTGCCGAGGCCACCAGAAAGCGTGTCATTGCCTACACCACCGATGATGAGGTCAAAGCCTGCGTCGCCCGAAAGGTTGTCGTCGCCGCCAACACCGTAAAGGCTGTCATTGCCGAGGCCCCCGGTCACGGTGTCATTGCCCGCGCCGCCGTTCAGGGCGTCTTGCCCTTCAAGGCCGTTGATCGTGTCCGTCCCGCGCATCCCGTGGATCGTATTTGCCAGCGCTGACCCGGTGATCCTGTCGGCGCCGTCACCCGTCACGATGTTCTCGATGGCAGCGCCCGCCGCGATGGTCGCCCATTGGGTGCTGCCGACCTGAATTCTGCCCACGCCGGCCAGCGTCACGCTCACCGCTTCGGCAATGGACGACATGTTGATCCAGTCGGTCCCGCCGTTGGTGTCGGTGATCACCGCGTCGCGCAAATTCTCGGCGTTGCGCTGGTGCGCAAGCAAGAAATCCTTGGTGATGTGATGGACGTCGTCGAAGTTCCACGCCGTCCCGTAAAAGTCGAGCTTCAGGTCGGTGAGGTTCACGATGACCGGTTGCACGAACGTGATGTTGCTGTGTTCCGCGCGAAGGGTCCAGTTGCCAAAGGCATCGATGCCCAGCGCATGGGCAATACCGAAGGTCCAGCTAAAGCTGTTTGCCGCCAGTTGCGTCAGGCCATCATAGGGCAGCGCAAAGGGAAAGTAGGTGCCGTCAGGTGCCAGCAGGGTAAAGCTGACGTCGCCAGCATTGGCGCCAGATGCAAAACTGAAGGCGATCGAGATGTCGACATTCTCGATGCGGAAATGTTCGCCGAAATTGAGACTTGCCGCATTCGCGGACCCGCCGGACGAGAACGCAAACTGGATCGGTGCGGCGAGACCCGCCGTCACCTTTGTCTCGTTCGCGGCGGTCTGGGCCGCGCCGAACAGCGACCAGACCTCGGCCATGCGCACTGCTGCAAAGGCGTCGACGCGGCCAAAGCCGTAATCCATGGAATAGGCGCGCCCGCCGTCGTTCCAGGTGTCGCCGGCAAGATACTCGGCCTGGGTGTTAAAGCTGTTTCGACCGTTCGCCTGGAAATAGGTGCCCGTCACCTCAAAATTCTGATTGCCGCTGACAATCGAGCCGGTAAGTGCCGCCGAGGTTGCCAATATCTCGCGGACGTCACGCCAGCCAAGGCCCTCATTCGCGTCCAGCATCAGCGCCACGACACCGCTGACCACGGGCGTCGCGGCAGAGGTGCCGCCAAAGGTCGTGGTGTAGTTGCCATTGGCCCCCGCCGACGTGTTATAGCCGTTCGGTCCCATCAGGTCGGTCGAGACCGACGCGGCCCCAGCCGACACAAGGATATTGGTGCCGTAGTTCGAATAGTCCGCCACCTGTCCGTCCGTGGTCAGCGCCGCCACGTTCACGACAAGGCGCGACCCGTTGATCCCCTCTGCGTTCGCATTGCTGGCGTCATTGCCCGCTGCCTTGACGATGATCGTCCCCAAGCTGCCGCGCCCGTTGTCAACCGCATAGCCGAACGCGTTGACGGTGGCCGAACCCCACGAGCCCGCGTCCGCCCGGTTCAGGAAAGACTGGAAAAAGGGTGCGTAGTCCCAACTGTTCGACATGATGTCGAAACTGGCGGCATGCCGGTAAGCGGCCAGCAGCCGCTCGTCCGCGAGGGCAGTATTGTCGCTGAAACGCGGGTCCGACAGGATGTTGACCCCGGTCAGCGAGGCCCCCCAGGCCAAACCGACACCGCCCAGCGTGTTTCCCGCCTCGCCCGCGATGATGCCCGCAACCGTGGTGCCATGCCCGTCCGCATCCATGCCCGGCAAGAGGGCAATCGGCGCATCATCGAAGATCACGCCACCATAGCTGAAAAGCCGTGAAGGGTCGTAGTTGTCGTTCAGGTCGGGGTGGGTGTATTGCAGCCCGTCATCGTAGATGCCGATATGAATGTCGGCTCCGGAAAACTCGTTCCAGATCGTGTTGATGTCACCCAATAGCCTGAAATGCCACTGTGCTGAAACGAGGGGATCACTGAAAGCAACCATCACGAAAACTCTTCATCTTGAACAACGACCGGCCGCCAGAAGGTATTGCCATGGCTTCGACGGCTTATCGCATGAATTCGATCGCGTTGCCACGGGGCATTTCCTCAACAATCCGGTGCGATCGTACAGAAAGTCAAGATGGCCGATCCGACCGATGGCGGCTGATGCGGCCATGAACAATCAAAGAACGCGCCCTTCCAACATCGTGAATTCCGTATATACTGGCGGATATGAACGGGTGGGATGACAGCGAAGCATTTGGCGCGGCGGTGCCGCTCAGCCAGCGCGCCATGGCAGCGCGACCGGCCGGGTATCTTGATGATCTGAACCCCGCGCAGCGTGCGGCGGTCGAGGCGCTGGATGGCCCGGTGCTGATGCTGGCGGGTGCAGGGACCGGCAAGACCAAGGCACTGACCGCGCGGATCGTGCATCTGTTGCGGCTATCCAAGGCCCGCCCCAACGAGATCCTCGCCGTCACCTTTACCAACAAGGCCGCGCGCGAGATGAAACTGCGCGTCGGTCGCATGCTGGGCGAGGTCGCCGAGGGCATGCCCTGGATGGGCACATTCCACTCGCTCAGCGCGAAAATCCTGCGCCGTCATGCCGAACTCGTGGGGCTGAAGACGAACTTCACGATTCTGGACACCGACGACCAGATCCGGCTTTTGAAGCAATTGATCGCCGCCGCCAATATCGACGAAAAACGCTGGCCCGCACGGCTGCTGGCGAGCCTCATCGACGGCTGGAAGAACCGCGCCCTGACCCCCGACCGGGTGCCGTCTGCGGATGCGAGCGCGTTCAACAACCGCGGCACCGAGCTTTACGAGGCCTATCAGGAGCGTCTGAAAACCCTGAACGCCACCGATTTCGGCGACCTTTTGCTGCACTGCGTCACGATCTTTCAAAAGCATCAGGATGTGCTGACGCAATATCAGCGCTGGTTCAAATACATCCTTGTCGACGAATATCAGGACACCAACGTCGCCCAATACCTCTGGCTGCGGCTCTTGGCGCAGGCCCATCGCAACATCTGCTGCGTGGGCGACGATGACCAGTCGATCTACGGCTGGCGCGGCGCCGAGGTCGGCAACATCCTGCGGTTTGAAAAGGATTTTCCGGGCGCGGTCGTGGTCCGGCTGGAACAGAACTACCGCTCCACCCCCCATATTCTTGCCGCGGCGTCGGGCATCATCGCCGCCAATGCGGGGCGGTTGGGCAAGACGCTGTGGACCGAGGAGCGCGACGGCGAAAAGGTCCGCCTGATCGGCCATTGGGACGGCGAGGAAGAGGCCCGCTGGATCGGCGAGGAGGTGGAGGCGATCCAGCGCGGCACAAGGGCCATGGACCCGGTCGACCTGAACGGGCAGGCGATCCTCGTGCGCGCCAGCCACCAGATGCGCGCCTTTGAGGACCGGTTTCTGACCATCGGGCTGCCCTACCGCGTGATCGGCGGCCCCCGGTTTTACGAACGCGCCGAAATCCGCGATGCGATGGCCTATTTCCGGCTGGCCGTGTCGCCCGAAGACGATCTGGCCTTTGAGCGCGTCGTCAACCTGCCCAAGCGCGGCCTTGGAGACAAGGCCCAGGCCGACATCCAGCGCGTCGCCCGTGCCTCGGGCTCATCGCTCCTGGAGGGCGCGCGCGAGGCGGTGTCGCATGGCCTCATCGGCGGCAAGGGCGCATCGCAACTGCGCGTCTTTGTCGAAGGCGTGGACCGCTGGCACGCCGTGACGCGGGTGGCCGACTATGACCATGTCCGCCTTGCCGAACAGGTACTGGAGGAGAGCAGCTATACCGAGATGTGGCAAAACGACAAGACGCCCGAGGCGCCGGGGCGGCTCGACAACCTCAAAGAACTCGTCAAGGCGCTGGAACAGTTCGACAATCTGCAAGGTTTCCTTGAGCACGTCAGCCTGATCATGGACAACGACACCGAAGGCGCGGACGAGAAAGTCACGATCATGACCCTGCATGCCGCCAAAGGCCTCGAGTTTCCGGTGGTGTTTCTGCCCGGTTGGGAAGACGGCCTTTTCCCAAGTCAGCGCAGCATGGACGAGACCGGCCTCAAGGGCCTGGAGGAAGAACGCCGTCTCGCCTATGTCGGCATCACCCGTGCCGAAGCGTTGTGCACCATCTCCTTTGCCTCCAACCGCCGCGTCTATGGCCAATGGCAAAGCCAGCTGCCCAGCCGTTTCATCGACGAGCTGCCCGCCGCCCATGTCGACGTTCTGACCCCGCCCGGCCTTTACGGCGGCGGTTACGGCGCGGCGGCATCGGTCGGCTTTGGCTCCAACCTCGAAGAGCGCGTTGCATCGGCCGATGTCTACAACTCGCCGGGCTGGAAGCGTTTGCAAGACCGCCAGTCCACGCGCGGTGTCAGCCAGCCGCGCGAGGCGCGCAATGTGACCATCGACGCAGCAGCGGTGTCGTCTTATGTCCTCGGCGACCGCGTGTTCCACCAGAAATTCGGCTATGGCGAGATCATCGGGATCGAGGGCGACAAGCTCGACATCGATTTCGACCGGGCTGGGCCGAAAAAGATCGTCGCGCGCTGGGTTCTGCCCGAAAATCAGGTGGATGACGTGCCGTTCTAGGCCAAATTTCTGCGAAGAAATTTGCAAAATCCTTCGAAGGATTTTGATCTACCGCCGCAGCCGCTCCAGCGCGAACACCGCCAGCCCCGCAACCAGCCCCCAGAACGCCGCACCGATGCCAAAGACGGCAACCCCGGAGGCAGTGACGACCAGCGTCATCGTCGCCGCAAACCGCTGTTCCGGCGCGGCAAACGCCCCCGCCAACGCGCCCATCAACGGTCCCAGCAGCGCCAGCGCCACCAACGCGGCCATGACTTCGGGTGGCAAGGCCGCAAGCACCGCAATGATCAGCGGTCCCGCCAACCCAAAGCAGACCCACACCGCGCCATAAGCCAGCCCGACCTTCCAGCGCTGGTCGCGGTCGGGATGGACGTCATCGCCCAGACAGATTGCCGCCGTGATGGCCGCCATGTTGATCGGATGCGCGCCGAAAAACGCTGCAACGGCGGACAGCCCACCGGTTACCGTCAGCGCCTCGCGCACCGGCGGCGCATATCCCGCCGCCCGCATCGTGGCAAAGCCGGGCAGGTTTTGCGCCGCCATCGTCACCAGATACAGCGGCAGCCCCAGTCCGATCAGCACCGATGCGCGAAACTCCGGCAGGATCAGAACCGGCTTGGGCCATGTCAGCGCCAGATCAGGCGCCGTCGCGATCCCCGTGCCAAACGCCAATGCCAGCCCCAAAGCCAATGCCCCGAGCACCGCCATGGCCGGATTCCAAAGCCGCACCAGCACAAAGGCCACGATCATTGGCAAGACCACAACGGGCAATGCCTGCGCCGCCCCTGCACCTTTCAGGCAAAATGGCACCAGCACCCCCGCCAGCATCGCGCCCGCAATCCCCTCCGGGATCATCTCCACCAGCCGCCCCAGAGGCCGCACTGCCCCGGTCAGGGTGATCAGCACGCCCGCAAGGACAAAGGCCCCGACCGCCTCGGGCAGGGTGACCCCGTTTGTCGCGGCAATCACCGCCGCGCCGGGTGTCGACCATGCCAGCACCACTGGCACCCGTTTCCACGCTGACAAAACTGCCGAACCTGCCGCTTTGACCAAACAGACCGCCAAAAGCCAGCTTGTGGTTTCAGCGGGGCTCGCGCCGACCGCCGCTGCGGCAGACAGCACGATGGCAACCGATGCGCCGTAACCGACCAGGGCTGCGACCAGCGCCGAACTCAGCAAGGAAATGCGCAAAGCCAGCCCCTGATTGCCCCGACCAGACTATCGACAAGCGCAGCGCCGGACGCAAGCAGCCCCGGACATCAAAAAAGGTGGCATCCGGGGGAGAATCCGGATGCCACCCGATCTGTTTGCCATGACCCAAGGGAGAAGGATGCCACAGCGGCCTTGAAAAACGGCGGCCCTTGGGGAGGAGGACGAGAACCGCCGCACTTTGCGTCGTCACACCCGGCAGGAGGTGGGTGTTCGGACAAATCTGGTTGCGGCGACCCCAGGGAGGAGGACGGGGCCGCCGCAGTTTCAGATAACCCAGGGAGGAGGAAGGGCCATCCAAAAAGATGGAGCGATTGCGCAGAAAGAAAAGGGCGGCGGTGCCAGGGAGGAGGAGAAGCACCGCCGCTGATCGCAAAGGTCCCTAGGGAGGAGGTCAGGAACCTTGCAAAAACTCAATTGCCGTAGGCGGCCTCCAGAGCCACATCGCGGATGGACAGGCGGCTGATCCCAAGATCTGTCAACTCGCGGTCGCTCAGCAGGTTCAGCTCATAAAGTGTCTGTGTGTACAAGCGGCGCTTGCGCATGGCGGTCGCCGTTGCCGGGGCAAATGCCAGCAAGCGATCCAAAAGCCGGTTGGGCGCAATGGTGGTACTGTTTACAAAGTTAGCCATGGTGCTCAAGCCTCGATTAAGAAAGGGGACAAAGCGTTCTGTCGCGCTGTTAGGGGTAACATGAGGCTAATGCTGCGCTTGCACAACGGCATGTGGTGCAATGCTGCCATGCAGCAATTGCATGGCTGATCGTCATGAATTATTCATAATTCTCAGACGCTTCGCTTGGTTTTTGAGCATTTTATTAACGGAGCCTTGCCCTTCTGCGCAAAGATCGCGACCTTAGTACAAAGAACAGGCAGCGGAGAAACAGATGTCGGTTGATCGCAACGAGGTGATTAAGGTTCTGGCGCGCCTGCCGCTGCCCGGTGGAGGCGATCTGGTTGCCCGCGACATGCTTCGGGCGCTCAGCATCGAGGGCGGGACTGTGCGCTTTGTGATCGAGGCCGCAACACCCGACGAGGCCCGCGCGCTGGCGCCTGTGCAGGCGGCGGCAGAGGCGGCACTGGCGGCCTTGCCCGGTGTGACAGCCGTGCAGGTGGTGATGACCGCCCATGGTCCTGCCGCAAAGCCTGCCCCCCCCAGCCTCAAGATCGGCCAGCACCCGACGCCCCAGCAGGGCGGCCCACAGCGCATTTCCGGCATTGACCGGATCATCGCCATCGCCTCAGGCAAAGGTGGGGTGGGCAAATCGACCGTCGCGTCCAATCTTGCGGTTGCGCTGGCGCGACAGGGCCGCCGCGTGGGCCTGCTTGACGCCGACATCTACGGCCCCTCTCAGCCCAAGATGATGGGTGTCTCAAAACGCCCTGCCTCGCCCGATGGCAAGATCATCGAACCCCTCATCGCGCACGGCGTCACCATGATGTCGATCGGCCTGATGCTGAATGAAGGTGAGGCCGTGGTCTGGCGCGGCCCGATGATCATGGGCGCCTTGCAGCAGCTTTTGGGACAGGTGGCGTGGGGGCGGCTCGACATTCTCATCATCGACCTGCCGCCCGGCACCGGTGACATCCAGCTGACGCTTTGCCAGCGCACGCATCTGACGGGGGCCATCGTCGTCTCCACACCGCAGGATGTGGCGCTGCTGGATGCGCGCAAGGCGCTCGACATGTTCGACAAGCTCAAGACACCTGTCCTCGGCCTGATCGAGAACATGTCCACCTACATCTGCCCCAACTGCGGGCACGAGGCGCATATCTTTGGCCACGGCGGCGTTGCTCTTGAAGCGGTGAGGCTGGGCCTGCCATTCCTTGGCGAACTGCCCCTGGCCTTGGAGGTCCGCATTGCTGGCGACAGCGGCACGCCCATCGCGGCAGGCGAGGGCGCCCAGTCCGAAGCCTATGCCCGTCTGGCGCAGCGTCTGGTCGCGGGTGGCATGGCCTGAAGACCCCTTGATTTGTCCCGCAAGATGGCGGGCAGACACCGGGCTTGACAGCATACCAACCGGTTGGTATCTAAATTGTGTCCGGCGTTCGCGCCCGATCCCAGAAAACAGGGGGCCTCGATGCGCAAGATCGTGGCGGGGGTCTATCAATCGCTTGACGGCGTCATCCAGGCACCGGGCGGCCCGACCGAAGATCCGACCGGCGGCTTTGCCCACGGCGGCTGGGTTGCTCCTGTCTCCGACGAGGCCATGGACGCAGCTTTGGCAGATGTGTTCGCGACGCCTTACGACTTGCTGCTTGGTCGCCGGACCTATGACATCTTTGCCGGCTACTGGCCGCATGTCTCTGCCGACAATCCGGTCGGGCAGGGGTTCGGCAAGGCGGCGAAATACGTCCTGACGCGCGGCAACGGGCCGCTCGACTGGCAAAACAGCCATCGTCTGGGCGATATCGACGCGGTCAGGGCGCTGAAAGAGGGTGACGGCCCGGATCTCTTTATCTGGGGCAGCGCGACCCTCTACCCGCAGCTTTTTGCCGCCCAGCTGCTGGATCGCCTGCTTTTGCTGACCTTTCCGGTCGTTCTTGGTGCCGGCAAGCGCCTGTTTGGTCCCGGCACGCCCGCTTTCGGCATGACGCTGATCAGCGGCACGGTAACGTCTTCGGGCGTGGTCATCGCCAGCTACGCGCCGTCGGGCGCGGTGCCGACCGGCACCTTTCCGGGCCCCGAGCCAAGTGCCGCCGAACTGCAACGCCAGGCGCGCAT
Source organism: Rhodobacterales bacterium (assembly GCA_031378845.1). Lineage (GTDB taxonomy): Bacteria > Pseudomonadota > Alphaproteobacteria > Rhodobacterales > Rhodobacteraceae > JAJNPS01. The sequence continues at coordinate 67,387 of JANNES010000012.1, read as the reverse complement.
GGCCCGCGACGATACATGGTGAACGCCCGCCACAACCGCAACACACCCGTGCATCGCAATTGAAAAGGACAAATCGATGACCTTTCCCATCCGCACCGTTCTTTGGTTCAACGGCCGTGGCCGCGAAGCCGCCACTTTCTACTGCAGCCTGATCCCCGGCAGCCGGGTCGAAACCAGCTTTTCCGGTGAAGGCGGTGGTGGCTTCGAGGTGACCGATTTCACCCTTGGTGGCATGTGCTACCAGATCCTCGACGCCGGGCCGCATTTTCCACTGTCCGAATGCGTCTCGATCATGGTCCAGACGCCCGATCAGGCCGAAACCGACCGCTTGTGGGACGCGCTGATCGCGGGTGGCGGTGCGCCCTCGCAATGCGGCTGGCTGAAGGACCGGTTCGGCCTGTCCTGGCAGATCGTGCCCGAAGCGGTGATGCGGCTTGTCGGTCAGCCTGACCAGCGCACGGCGTCGCGCGCACACAAGGCGGTAATGACGATGGGCAAGATCGACCTCGCCGCGGTTGAGGCGGCTGCGCGCGGGCCTGCATGACCCACGCCCTTTGCGGCAAAGCCTGACAAAGTCTCCTCACCGCCGCGATAGATCGGATCCGGCGGCGGGTTGTCGCCTGCCTCGGCCTGCGCCGCAGCTTGCGCGCCATGCCGCTGCCGGATTTCAGCGCTGTTGCGGGCACGGCGGTGCAAAAAATGTTCCAGACCTACCCCGCCATGCGGGCGGCAACCGACGAGAGCCTGAGGTCTGGCTCTGCCCATGTGCAGGCGCATCTGGCCGAGGCGTCGGCAGCCCATCCGGTGCGCGGCGTCACCGGCGAACACCTGGCGCTGCAATTTCAAGTCGCCGTGCAGGGGCGCAACGCAGTGGCCAAGGCGTTGGATGACCCCGCCACCGCACGCTCGGCCTTTGACCATCGGGAGCGCCATCTTCGGCATCTCTTCGACCTTCCGGTCCCTGCCGCCCAAGCGGCGCGACATCGAATCAAGTCCACCGGGAAATCATGGCACGAAGCGAGCTTCGGGTTTTGTCCTGCCTGATTCTCGACAAAGTAATCGAACATTTCAAGAACATCAATGGCTTGACACGGCAAGACGGCTCATGGTCTAAAATTAACTGGGAAAACTAGGGAAAATGTGGCTTTGGTGCATTGGCACCATATATAGAGAATAAATAGAAATAATTGGCCGTCCCACCCCAGATTGTGAAAGCGTTCCGCCACAAGATGCTGCTTGCCCAAGGCCTGTAGCTCAATATTTGCTATGAACTTGCAACTTTTTTGTTGCCACCCATAAATTCCCATGGCATCCATATTGCACGGTGAAATTGACGTACGAAGCAGGGGCAGCTCAAGACCCCGAACAGGCGAACAAGGCAGTTACATACAGGCAACCCTTTCACCGAATGAAGAGATCCGGCGCGCGCGCAAAGCAGACATCTCCCCCAGGTGGCATGCGTAGCTGGACGCCCAGCGATGGGACAGGCGGCGGATCGAGCAGTGGCAGCAGCTCGGTCCGTCGTTATTATTTTTGACCCCTGTTTCGGGGCCTGCAGCCAGAACAACACGGGAGCCCGCAGGGCAAATGTCAGGGGATTTCAGGGGCGAGTTCTACCAAAAGGTAGATGCCAAGGCGCGGGTCTCGATCCCGGCAGCCTTTCGGCGCGCGCTCGAAGTCGAAGATCCGCCGTCTCCCGAACATACGCGCCCGCGCCTCTACATCGTCTATGGCGGCAAATACCGAAGCTTTGTGGAATGCTATTCCAAACAGGGCATGGACGCGGAAACCGCAGCAATTCTGGCGCTGGACGAGGACGACGAGGATCGCCTTGCGCTGGAGCTTGAGATGATCCAGCGGTCGATCGTCGTCGAGGTGGAACCAGATGGGCGCATCGTGCTGCCGCCGCAGGTGCGCCAGAAGATCGGGCTGCACGGTGACGAATTGGCCAACGGCGCCGAAGCGGTCTTTGCCGGGCGTGGCGACCGGTTCCAGCTTTTCCGCCGCGAGCATTTCGATGAGGCCAGCACGGCCCAGGGTGAAAAAGACGACAAGGTGGATATGCGCGTCCGGTTGGCTCGCGCCAAACGGGCGAAACAAGCGTGATGACCTTTCGCGACCCCGGCCAGCCGCGCGTCCCACATGTTCCTGTGCTTTTGACGCCCCTGCTGGCCGCCGTGGCCCCGGTGCGTGGCATCTGGATTGACGGCACCTTTGGCGCAGGCGGCTACGCGCGCGGGCTGCTTGATGCGGGCGCAGACCGCGTCATCGGCATCGACCGTGATCCTCTGGCGTTGTCAATGGCCGCAACCTGGGCTGACGCTTACGGCACGCGCCTGACCCTGATCGCGGGGACGTTCTCGAACCTCGATACGCTTGCAGGCATCAAGGTCGATGGCGTGGTGCTTGATCTCGGCGTGTCCTCGATGCAGATCGACCAAGCCGAGCGGGGCTTTTCGTTCCAGAAAGATGGCCCCCTCGACATGCGGATGGGTCAGGACGGCACGTCTGCTGCTGACCTCGTGAATGACAGCGACGAGGCAGAGCTGGCGGACATCTTGTATGTCTTCGGCGAGGAACATGCCTCGCGCCGGATCGCCCGCGCCATATTGGCGGCCCGCGCGCTCGTGCCCATCACGACAACCTTGCAACTGGCCGAGATCGTTGCCCGCTGCCTGCCGCGCCCCAAGCCGGGCCAGAGCCATCCCGCCACGCGCAGCTTTCAGGCCCTGCGCATCGCTGTGAATGCCGAGTTCTGGGAACTGGCCGAGGGTCTTGCGGCCGCTGAACGCGCGCTTGTCCCCGGTGGCAAGCTGGCGGTCGTGACCTTCCACAGTCTTGAGGACCGCATCGTCAAGCAGTACCTGCAACTCGCCGCGGGGCAGGACCCGAACGCCAACCGCTATGCTCCGCCCGCTGCAGTTGAAACTGCGCGCTACCGCCTGACCACGCGCCGCGCGATTGTCGCCGATGCGGCAGAGCTTGCCGCCAACCCGCGATCGCGCTCGGCCAAGCTGCGCGTCGCCGAGCGTCTGGCAGCCCCCGCCCAAAAGATTGATTCCGACCGGATTGCCGTGCCGACCTTGCCCGTGAAAGGACGCAAAAGATGATGCGCCCCGCCTTTGCCGTTCTCGCGTTTCTGGCGATGATCGCCACCGGCTTTTGGGCTTACCGCGAGAATTACCAAACCCAGACCGCCTTGCGCGATCTGCGCGATCTGCAGACCGGTATCGCCGCGTTGCGCGAAAGTCTCGGCGTGCAGCGCGCCGAATGGGCCTATCTCAACCGCCCCGACCGGCTGCGTGAACTGGTGGAGCTGAACTTCGACCGGCTTGGCCTGATGCCGATGGAGCCTGCGCAGTTCGGTCATGTGGCCCAGGTGGCCTATCCTGCCCTTGCCCCGCAGACCCCCAACCTGACCGACGCTGTCAGCGTCAGCGGGACCGAAGCGGAGGGCGGCCTGTGATCCGCACCCCGCTTCGTCCGCTGGCCCAGATCCTCAACGCCCGCCTGCGCGGTGAAAACCCTGACAGCATCCAGCGCGAAAACGCCCGCCTGCGCAACGAGGCCAGCCGCGACCGTGCGCGCAGCCGTGCCGAGTTTCGCCTTTTGCTCTTGGGGTTTTGCTTTGCCATGGCCTTCGTGACCATCGGGGCGCGGATGGGCATGCTGTCGTGGTCCTTGCCGACAGAGCCGCAAAGTGCCGCCTCCGGTGCCGAAGTGGTGGCCCAGCGCGCCGAGATCGTTGATCGCAACGGCCGCATCCTTGCCACCAACATGACGACCAACGCGCTTTATGCCCATCCCAAGATCATGGTCGATCCCGGACGCGTGGCGTCTGAATTGGCGCGCATCTTCCCCGAACTTGATGCCGCCGACCTTGCCCGCCGCTTTACCGACGGGCGCAGTTTCGTCTGGATCCGCCGCGTGCTCAGCCCCGAACAGCTGCAGCGCGTGCATGACATCGGCGATCCGGGCCTGTTGTTCGGTCCGCGCGAGATGCGCCTTTATCCCAATGGCCGCTTGGCCGCGCACGTCCTTGGCGGCTCCGGTTTTGGCGCCGAAGGTGTTGCTTCGGCAGAGCTGATCGGCACCGCTGGCATCGAAAAGGCGCTGAATGCGCGGCTCAGCGATCCTGCTCTGGCCAGCACGCCTCTGGCTTTGTCGCTGGACCTGACCATTCAGGCCACCGTCGCCGAGGTGCTTGGGGCTGGCATGACCATGATGAATGCCAAGGGCGCTGCCGCCATTGTCATGGATGTGCGTACGGGCGAGATCCTCGCGATGGTGTCGCTTCCGGATTTCGATCCCAATGACCGCCCGAACCCGCTGGTCAAGGGCGATGCCGCCGACAGCCCGCTTTTCAACCGCGCGGTGCAGGGCGTCTATGAGCTTGGCTCGACATTCAAGATCTTTGCGGTGGCCCAGGCAATGGAACTGGGGCTGGTCAATCCTGATACCATGGTGGATGCAAATGCCCCGATGCGCTGGGGCAAGCATCTGATCAAGGAATTCAAGGACAAGAATTATGGCCCGCTGTTGTCGGTCCGTGACGTCATCATCAAATCCTCGAATGTCGGCACTGCGCATATTGCGCTGATGATCGGCCCGGTGCGCCAAAAGGCGTTCCTGAAGTCGTTGGGTTTCTTTCAGCCGACCAAGGTGGAATTGGTCGAGGCTCCGGGGGCCAAACCCCTGATCCCGGCAAGATGGCCGGAAATCGTCACGATAACAACATCTTACGGGCATGGCATGTCGGCCAGCCTGCTGCATCTGGCGTCGGCTTACGGGGCTATTGCCAACGGCGGTGTGCTCTTGACGCCGACCCTTTTAAAGCATGAGGGCCCCGTCACAGGTGTCCGCGTGATGCGCCAGGAGGTGGCGGGTGCATCCATGAAAATGCTGCGCGGCGTGGTGACCGACGGCACTGCATCGTTGGGCGACGTGCCGGGCTACGAGGTGGCTGGCAAGACCGGCACCGCCGACAAGCCCAAGCGTAGCGGTGGCTATTACAAGGACAAGGTGATCAACACCTTTGCCTCGACCTTTCCCGCCTCTGATCCAAGATATGTCGTGATGGTGATGCTGGACGAGCCGGTTGAAACCTCGGGTCCCGAGCCGCGCCGCACTGCGGGTTGGACCTCTGTGCCCGTCGCGGCCGAGGTCATCCGCCGTATCGCGCCTCTCTTGGGCTTGCGTCCGACAGTTGAACCTCTCCCCCTCGATGCGCTAACAGCCGTCAGCAACTAGGTTGGGCCGATGCAAACCACGCCTGCAGGGACGGAGACGGCAATGGCGCAAAAATCAGTCAGCTTGGCCGAACTGGGTCTGATGGCCCAAGGCGGGCGCGAGGCGCGCGTGCGCGACCTCACGCTCGACAGCCGGGCCGTGCAGGATGGCACGCTCTTTGCGGCCCTGCCGGGCAGCCGGATGCATGGCGCGGAATTCATCGACCCGGCCTTGCGCATGGGGGCCGCGGCGATCCTGACCGATGCCGCCGGTGCCCGCATCGCCGCGACCGCTCTTGGTGCAAGCCGCGCCGCCCTGATCATCGCGGACGACCCGCGTGAGGCCCTCGCCCGTGCCGCCGCCCTGTGGTTTCACGCGCAGCCCGACTGCATGGTTGCTGTTACCGGCACCAATGGCAAAACCTCCGTTGCGACCTTTGCCCGCCAGATCTGGTCCGCCCTCGATCATCCCGCGATCAACATCGGCACCACCGGGATCGAGGGCGCCTGGACCGCCCTGTCCAGTCACACCACGCCCGACCAGATCGTCCTGCACCGCATGCTGGCTGCTGCCGCCGAGGCCGGCGTGACCCACGCGGCAATGGAGGCCTCGTCCCACGGCCTCGACCAGCGCCGCCTTGATGGTGTGCGCTTGCGCGCCGCAGGCTTCACCAACCTCACGCAAGACCATCTCGACTACCATCTCACGATGCAGGCCTATTTCGATGCCAAGGCTGCCCTGTTTACCCGCGTCCTGCCGCCTGATGGCGTGGCGGTGATCAATGCCGATGCGGCGGGCGGGCGGCAGATGCTGGACCTTGTGCAGGCGCGGGGCCAGCGCACGATCACGGTTGGCAAGCGCGCAGAGGCGACCTTGCGCATCCTCGGCCAGCGCTTTGATGCCACCGGGCAGGACCTGCGCTTTGAACATGCGGGCAAGCCGTATCAGGTGCGGCTTGACCTGATCGGCGGGTTTCAGGGCGAAAATGTGCTGGTGGCGGCAGGCCTGTGCATCGCATCCGGCTCCCCCCCCAGCGATGTCTTTGCCACCTTGCCGCGCCTGACCGGCGTGCGCGGTCGCATGCAGATGGTCGCCCGGCGCACCAATGGCGCGTCGGTCTTTGTCGACTATTCCCATACCCCCGATGCGATCGCCACCGCCCTGCAAGCGCTGCGCCCGCATGTTCTGGGCCGCGTGGTCATCGTGTTCGGCGCCGGCGGCGACCGCGACCGGACCAAGCGACCCCTCATGGGCGCTGCGGCCAGAGATTTTGCCGATGTGCTTTATGTGACCGACGACAATCCCCGCAGCGAGGACCCCGCCGCCATCCGCGCCGAGATCCTCGCCGCCTGTCCGGAGGCGAACGAGGTCGGCGACCGCGCCGAGGCAATCTTGCGCGGCGTCGATGCACTTGGGCCGGGCGATGCGCTTCTGGTCGCGGGCAAGGGGCATGAGACAGGCCAGATCATCGGCGGCGACGTCTTTCCCTTTGACGATGCCGAACAGGCCAGCATTGCCGTGGCCGCATTGGACGGGCTGATCTGATGGCGCTGTGGACATCAGCCGAGGCCGATGCGGCGACCGGTGGCCATTCGAGCGCCCCGTGGACCGCGACGGGCGTCTCCATCGACACCCGCACGATCCAGCCCGGCGATCTCTTCGTGGCCCTTGCCGACCAGCGCGACGGTCATGATTTCGTGGCCGCCGCACTTGCCAAGGGGGCTGCTGCCGCCCTTGTCAGTCGCATCCCCGATGGCGTCCCGCCAGACGCGCCGCTGCTTATGGTCCCCGATGTCCTGCGCGCGCTCCAGGCCCTCGGGGTTGCCGCCCGCGCCCGCACCAAGGCGCAGGTCGTCGGCGTCACCGGATCTGCGGGCAAGACGTCGACCAAGGAAATGCTGCGCGTCATGCTCGGGGGCCAAGGCCGCACCCATGCCTCGGCGGCCAGCTACAACAATCATTGGGGCGTGCCCCTGACGCTGGCGCGCATGCCCGCCGACACCGAGTTCGCGGTGATCGAGATCTGCATGAACCATCCCGGCGAAATCGCACCCTTGGCCCGCATGTCCGACCTCCATGTCGCCGTGATCACCACCGTCGCCGCCGCCCATCTGGAGGCGTTCGACAGCGTCGACGGCATCGCCCATGAAAAGGCCTCGATCATGGACGGTCTGCGTGCCGGCGGCACTGCGGTCCTGAACGCCGATCTGGCGACTGCGCCCATCCTTTTTGCCCATGCCCAAAAGGTCGGCGCCCGCGTCCTGTCCTTTGGTCGTGCCAAGGCCGCTGACTACCGGCTGGATCAGGTGGTCGTTGCCGCCAATGCCACCGTCTTGCATGCCAGCCGCCACGGCCAGGGGTTTCTCTTCAAGATCGGCGCGCCCGGGGCGCATTTCGGCGCCAACGGTCTGGCAGCACTCGCCGTGGCCGACACGCTTGGCTGCAACCCCGTGATCGCCGCCTGCGACCTTGGAAACTGGGCCCCGCCGCCCGGTCGCGGCACACGCGAACGCATCGTCACCGACCCGGTCGACGAAAGCGGCTTTGACCTCATGGATGATGCCTTCAACGCCAACCCCGCCTCGATGGCCGCAAGCTTGGATGTCCTGATCGCCGCACGCCCCGAAGACGGCATCGGTCGCATCGGTGCGGGCCGCCGCATCGCTGTTCTCGCCGACATGCTGGAGCTTGGACCAACCGAAGCCGCCTTGCACGCGGCCATCGCCGATCATCCGGGCCTTGCATCCATCGCCACGATCCATTGCGTCGGCCCCCGGATGCACGCGCTGTGGCACGCCTTGCCCCGCCGCCAGCGTGGCGAATGGGTCGAGGCCGCCGCAGACCTTTTGCCCCGCGTCCGCAGTTTGATCGACGCGGGCGACATCATCCTCGTGAAGGGCTCCAAGGGATCAAAAGTCAGTCTGGTCGTTGACGCCTTGCGCAAACTCGGACAGTTGAATGCGTCCACCAATAAGGGAACGTCGTAAATGTTGTATTGGTTGACCGAGTTTTCCGACGGGGGCGATGCCTTCAACCTGTTTCGCTACATCACCTTTCGCGCCGGCGGGGCATTTGGCACGGCACTGGTCTTTGGCTTTCTTTTTGGCCGACCTCTGATCGATCTGCTGCGCCGCAGGCAGGGCAAGGGCCAGCCGATCCGCGATGACGGCCCGCAAAGCCACTTCATCAAGGCCGGGACGCCGACGATGGGGGGCCTTCTGATCCTTTCGGCGCTGCTGTTTTCGACGCTGATGTGGGCGCGGCTCGACAACCCCTATGTGTGGATCGTGTTGCTGGTCACGCTGGCTTTCGGACTTATCGGGTTTGCCGATGACTATGCCAAGGTGACCAAACAAAACACCAAGGGCGTGTCGGGCTACGTGCGCTTTGGCCTTGGGATCCTGATCGCGGGCTTGGCCACCTATGCAGCTGCACGCTTTCACCCCGACGCGCTCACCAACCAGTTGGCGCTGCCGTTCTTCAAGGATGCCCTGCTCAACCTTGGCATGTTCTTTGTCCCCTTCGGTGTGATCGTGATCGTCGGGGCCGCCAATGCGGTGAACCTGACCGATGGCCTGGACGGGCTGGCGATCATGCCTGTGATGATCGCGGCAGGCACGCTTGGCATCATCGCCTATGCCGTGGGCCGTGTTGACTTCACCGAATATCTCGATGTCCATTACGTCCCCGGCACATCTGAACTTTTGATCTTTTCCGCAGCCCTTTTTGGCGGGGGCCTGGGGTTCCTGTGGTACAACGCTCCCCCCGCCGCAGTCTTCATGGGCGATACCGGCTCGCTGGCCCTTGGCGGCGCCCTTGGCGCAATCGCCGTCTGCATCAAGCATGAGATCGTGCTGGCCATCGTCGGGGGCCTCTTCGTGGTGGAGGCGCTCAGCGTGATCATTCAGGTTCTTTATTTCAAGCGCACCGGCAAACGGGTGTTCCTGATGGCCCCGATCCACCACCACTTTGAAAAACGCGGCTGGGCAGAGCCGCAGATCGTCATCCGGTTCTGGATCATCAGCCTGATCCTTGCGATGATCGGCTTGGCGACGCTGAAGGTCAGGTAGGCAAGATGCGCGAGGCGGATCTCTACGCCCCCCTCAAAGCCTATCTGGCCGCCCGGGGCTACGACGTCAAAGCAGAGATCGGCGCGTGCGACATCCTTGCGCGGCGGGCGGACGAGCCGCCTCTGGTGGTCGAAATGAAAGCCACCTTTTCGTTGCAACTCGTGATGCAGGGTGTCGCGCGCCAGTCGCTGTTCGACACGGTCTATCTGGCCGTTCCGTTCTCGGCCAAACGTGGCTGGGCCCTGCGCTACCGCGACATCATTGCCTTGTGCCGAAGGCTCGGCCTCGGGCTTCTGGCGGTGGATGCGGGGCAAGGAACGGTGACCGCCCATCTTGACCCCGCACCCTACGCACCGCGCAAATCTGCCCCCCGCGCCGCGCGCCTGCTGCGGGAATTTGACCGCCGGGTGGGCGACCCCAATACCGGCGGCACGACGGGGATTTCGCGCATGACGGCCTACCGGCAGGACGCGCTGCGCTGTGCCGCTGTGCTCAGCCGTGCGGGCCCTGCGCGCGCGATGCTTGTGGCCCGCGCCACCGGCGTCGCCCGTGCCGGTCCGTTGATGCGGGCCGATCACTACGGCTGGTTCGAACGGGTGGACAAGGGCACCTATGCGCTCAGCCCTCGCGGCGTGGCGGCGGTGACCGAACACCAGCCCGCTATCGCCGCCCTGCTCCCGGCCTGATCCGTCCGCCACTCAAACGCGCTGCTGCGCGGCTGGGTCCAGGCGATCTCGGCCGCTGTTTCGGCGCAGCCAAGGCTGCTAGGCTTGGCGCATCCTTCTGTGGTCAAAGGTGTTCGCCATGAACAAACCCCTTCCAGACGGCGTCGTCGGGCTCTACGAGACGCATCTGCCGGTGGCCGACCTGCAGCGGTCCATCGTATTTTACCGCGACAAGATCGAACTCACGCTGGCGTCCGAATTCCCCGACCGTGGCATCGCGTTCTTTTGGGTGGGCGGCAAGGACACCGGCATGCTTGGCCTTTGGGGCACCGGCTCCGGCCCGCTGCGGATGCGCCTGCATTTCGCCTTTCGCTGCACCAAAGAGACCGCTCTCAACGCTTGCAATACAGTGAAGACGGCCGGAATTGCCCCGCTTGGGTTCAACGCAGAGCCCGCCTGCGAACCCGTGGTCATTGGCTGGATGCCCGCGCTTTCCGTCTATTTCCGCGACCCGGATCAGCATTCCATCGAACGCCTTCATGTCCTTGATGACACGCCGGGCCATGGCTTTGGCATCCGACCATACTCGGAATGGACAAGGTGCAAGCCCGCCCGCGCGTGATCTTGCCCCGAACCGGCTCCCGCGCGCCAAGGCAAGCGGGCCGGCAAACGGATACCCCCTTTCCCTTTCGCCTTTGCTCAAATATCCCACGGGGGGTGCGGGGGGCGTGAAGCCCCCCCGCTCCTGCGGGAGGGACCCAATGATTCCACTTATCGGCTATGCGGGCCAAAAGGTCGCCGTCCTCGGCCTTGGCCGCTCCGGTCTTGCCACTGCGCGCGCGTTGCAGGCCGGTGAGGCCGCGCCGCTTCTGTGGGACGACAGCCCCGAGGCCCGGGCTGGCGCCGAAGCCGCGGGCCACACGCTGATCGACCTCACCCGGGCCGATGCGCTTGACGGCGCGGTTGCCCTCATCACCAGCCCCGGCATCCCGCACCTCTACCCCGCTCCCCATCCGGTCATCGCCCGCGCGCTCGCGCTTGGCATCCCTGTCGACAACGACATCGGGCTCTTCTTTCGCAGCTTTGCCACCTCCGGGTGGGAAAACTTCGAAACCACGCCGCGCGTCATCTGTGTCACCGGCTCCAACGGCAAGTCGACGACGACAGCGCTTATTCACCACATTGTCGAGGTCGCGGGCCGTCCGGTGCAAATGGCCGGCAACATCGGACGTGGTGTGCTCGACATCGACCCGGCCGAGGATGGCGGCGTCGTGGTGCTGGAACTTTCCAGCTACCAGACCGAGCTTGCCCGCAGCCTGACCCCCGATATCGCGGTTTTCACCAACCTGTCGCCCGATCATCTTGACCGCCATGGCGGCATGGGCGGCTATTTCGCGGCCAAGCGCCGCCTCTTTACCGACGGCGGGCCCGACCGCGCGGTCATCGGCGTGGATGAGGAGGAGGGGCGCTATCTTGCCAACCAGCTGTCCGAAGGCGCTGCCGATGACCGGGTCATCCGCATTTCTTCGGGTCAAAAACTCGACGGCTTGGGCTGGTCGGTTTTTGCCCGCAAGGGATTTCTGGCCGAATGGCGCAAGGGGCGTCAGGTGGCCTCGATCGACCTTCGGTCTATGCCCGGCCTGCCCGGTGCGCATAACCACCAAAACGCCTGCGCCGCCTATGCCGCCTCCCGCTGCCTCGGGATTGCGCCCAAACTGATCGAGGGTGCGTTGGACACATTCGCAGGTCTGCCGCATCGCAGCCAGCTGGTGGGGACGCGGGCAGGGGTGCGCTTTGTCAACGACAGCAAGGCGACCAATGTGGATAGTGCCGCCAAGGCCCTGCAGGCCTTTGCCCGCATCCGCTGGATTGCGGGCGGCATGGGCAAAGAGGGCGGCATCGCGGCCCTGTCACCCCATCTCGGGTCGGTCGTCAAAGCCTATCTGATCGGCCACTCCGCCCGCGATTTCGCCTTGCAACTGGGCGACACGCCGCATGAGATCTGCGAGACAATGGAGCGCGCCGTCGCCCGCGCCGCCGCCGAGGCGGAACCGGGCGATGTGGTTCTTCTGGCACCAGCCGCATCCAGTTTCGACCAGTACCCCAATTTCGAAAAACGCGGCGAGGATTTCGTGGCGCGCGTCAAGGCGTTGTAGGGCGGGGTTCACCCCGCCGCCGGGATCGGCAATGGCGGGGTGAACCCCGCCCTGCCGGCGACGAAAAAAGGTGCGTGCAAGCACGCACCCTACAGCGGCGCGGACCCGACCGCGCCCGCTGATCTCACGTCCGCCTATACGGCACCTGCAACACCGTCGCGCAATCCGCCGGGGTCTCGCCTGTGCATACCACCGGCGCCTTGACACGCGGCGTCATCGTGACGGCCAGCGAGGGCGCTGCCAGAAGGGGCAGAACCGCAAGTGCCGCGAACAAAGTCTTGGTCATCGCTTTTCCTTTCCTGTTTGCCTGATCAGGCAGGGCCCACTCTGGACCTCGCCCGAATTGTCTGCGGAACAGGTCTGAGGCCGCGAAAACCGCACGGACCAACCCCTCCAGCGCCCAGCCTGCCCAAACCATTTTTTTTTCAACGCATTTCTGACAAAAGGGCGCATTTTCAAGCAGGGGTAGAAAATTCTGTTTGCAGCAGCGCCTCAAATTCGTCAGCCCCGCAGCGCCTGCGAAGTCTCGGCCAAAAGCGTGGCAGACCGCGCCAGCGCCTCCATTTCGCCCGCGTCCAACTCCGGCATCAGGTCGGCCACGACCCCCGCCCTCCCGACAACCCGCGGGATCGACAGCGTTGCCCCGGCGACACCGGCAACCATCGGGGTCAGGATCGACACCGACAGTACTGCAGCCTCGTCGCGCGCAATCGCCCGCACGATCCGCGCCAACCCCGCGCCGATGCCGTACCAGGTAGCCCCTTTGCCCTCGATGATGCGGTAAGCCGCGCGCCGCACCCCGGCATCGATCCCGGCCACTACCGTCTCGGTAATCGGCTTGCCCCTTTGGGCGGCAAACGCGCCGACCGACAGCGCCCCCGCCCGTGCCGTCGACCACGCCAGCACCTCGCTGTCGCCATGCTCGCCCAGCACATAGGCATGCACCGATTGCGGGGATATCCCCAGATGCCGCCCCAAAAGGCTGCGGAACCGCGCGGTGTCGAGAATGGTGCCCGACCCGATCACCCGCGCAGGCGGCAACCCCGACAACCGCGTCGCGACATCCGTCATGATGTCCACCGGGTTGGTCGCGACCAGCAAGATCGCCTCGGGCGCCGCGCGGCGTACCGCGCCCACGATCTCGGCAAAGACAGCGGCGTTGCGCTCCAGCAGTGCGAGCCGCGTCTCGCCCGGTTTCTGGCCGACCCCGGCGGCCAGGATCACGATCTGCGCCCCCGCAAGGGCTGCGTAATCGCCATCGACCACCAGCGTGGCCGAAGCAAAAGGCACGGCGTGGGCGATATCCTCGGCCTGCGCGCGGGCAAGCGCTGCGTTGTGGTCGACCAGCACGATCTCGGACGCCGTGCCCATCAGTGCGATCGCGTAGCCCGCCGCTGATCCCACCATCCCCGCCCCGACGATCCCGACCTTGACCGACATGCAGTGCCCCCCGCTTTGCAAGCGCTGATCCTCGGCCTGCATCCGCCAAAACACAAGCGCCGGGCGACAGGCCCAACGCTTGTTCGTGATCAAAGGTCCGCTTACTTCGCCGCCAGAAACTCCGGCACGCGCAACAAGATGAACTCGTTGTCCGCCGCGCCGTCCAGCCTGCGCCCCGACGAGTAGGGCAGGTTGTTGTCATTGGCGACGAGGATATGGGCGTCATCCACGGCCATCACATTCTCGATGGTAAAGAACGGAAACGTCATCACACCCGCGAGATCCCGCTTGGCAATAGTTTCCAGCCGGTTCTTGCGATCGGGGTCCTTGATGTCCATCAGATCGATATGGCCGATGCGGCGCACGAAACCATCAGCATCGACCGTGGCCGTGTCGATCAGCACGACCCGCTTCAGCATCGCGGGCGCGGGAAAGCAGTCCGGCGCAGGATCGCCCGCGCATTTCAACGATGGATCGCCCTCGCCGTTGTCGCGCTCGATCACCAGAGCGCGGGTCGCGTCGATAAAGTTGAAATCGCCGATCGCCGTTGCCCCGTCGGCCAGCGCGAACCTGAACGACTGGCCCGTCTACCCGGTCGTGGCAGGATCAAAGGCCAGTACCGTCAGGAAATTCCCCGCAGGCTAGCCGTCCGCGCCGACCAGCGGCTTTTCCAGCATGCCCCACAAGAGGCCGGTGCCCGTTTGCAGTGCCATGCCCTCATAGCCGCCCGAACGTTGCACCGACCAATCCTTGCCCACCTCCGATACGGCGCTGATCCCCACGGTATCGGGGCTTTTCAGCACCGTCTCGCCGATCTTGGTCGGATAGACGCCGGTCACCTTGCCCTGCAGTGTCGCGCTGATGAGCAAAGGCCCGAACTCGTCGCCGATCCACTCTGTCTCCCCGATCACCTGGATGCTTTCCAGATCGAAATCGCCCCCGGTCAGATAGCGTGCTCGGGTCCCCTCATGGATGATGCGGAACGGCACGAGTCTGTCGGGATCGCGCAAGAAGACAGTCTCTTGGACCACCACGCTGCCGGTTTCGAAATCAGGCAGCATGCGGTGGAAAAACAACAGCGCATCGGTGCTGTTGACCTTGTTGCCAAAGCCGTTGTCGGTCAGCACATACATCGCCCCATCGGCGGCCCGGCGCATCGCGAACCCTGAAAGGCCCTGCGACGGCTGGCCATCAAAGGGCAGGCTGATGCCGGTCGGACGCTTGCCGTGCTGGCCGCCCGTGTCGCCCATGGCACTGCCGACAACCTCGTTTCGGGCCGCACCGGTAAACTTGCCACTGATCTTTGCATCCGCGGGCGCATCGGCGGGCGGCATCAGATAGCTGGCGGCAGGGATCAACGCATGGCCTGCAAGCGTGGCGGGAAAGACCGCTTCTGCGGTCTGGGCAAAGCTGATATTCGGCAATGCAACCAAAAAAGGCCAGAAGGGTCAGGTTCTTGTTCATTGCGATAATGCTTGTTTGGGCCTGGGAACAGGTCGGGCCAAGCATTCGCGCGCCCTGCAACGCCGCGATGACAGGCACTTGACGCTTTCACGACGCACGCCCCGAAAAACGAATCATTCTTGCTAGCCAAGCCCCCGTTTTCGCGCTAGTCTTTGTAGTCAAGGACCCGGGGATCACATCCGGGCCAGAGGCAGTACAGGCGAAGATCAGGCGGTTCCCATGACGGAAATGGTCTATGGTTCCATGCCCGCAAGGGTGACAGAGCCGGTGCTTCCACGCTGGTGGAGGACAATCGACCGGTGGACGATGACATCGGTCTTTGTCCTCTTTGCGATCGGCATGTTGCTGACGGTGGCGGCATCGGTGCCCCTGGCCGAGCGCAACAACATCGACCCCTATCACTATGTCGAACGCCAGGCGCTGTTTGGCAGCATCGCGCTGATCGCGATGCTGGGCTTTTCGATGCTGACACCGGACCTGGTGCGGCGCGTCGGCGTGCTGGGCTTTGTCTTTGCCTTTGCCGCGCTTGCCCTGTTGCCGGTCTTTGGCACCGATTTCGGCAAAGGCGCTGTCCGCTGGTTCAGCCTTGGCTTTGCCGCCGTGCAGCCCTCGGAGTTCCTGAAACCCGGATTCGTCGTCCTGGTCGCGTGGCTGATCGCTGCCAGTCAGGATGTGCAAGGCCCGCCGGGCAAGACTGTGTCCTTTGCGATCACCCTGATCATCGTGGCCTTCCTCGCCTTTCAGCCCGATTTCGGGCAGGCGATCCTGGTATTGTTTGCCTGGGGCGTGGTCTATTTCATTGCGGGTGCGCCGTTCTTGCTGATCGGATCGGTCGTGGCTTTGGCGGGCGGGGCAGGGCTGTTGGCCTATCAAAGCTCTGAACACTTTGCCCGCCGTATCGACGGGTTCCTCAACCCCGACCTTGATCCGCGCACGCAGCTTGGCTATGCGATGAACGCCATTCAAGAAGGCGGTCTCTTTGGCGTCGGTGTCGGTCAAGGCCAGGTGAAATGGTCATTGCCGGACGCCCATACCGATTTCATCATTGCCGTGGCTGCCGAAGAGTTCGGGCTGATCCTCGTCATGCTGATCTTGGCACTATACGGGGTCATCGTGGTGCGCAGCCTGATCCGCCTGACCCGCGAACGCGATCCCTTCGTGCGTCTGGCAGGCGCTGGACTGGCTTGCGTCTTTGGCGTGCAGGCGATGATCAACATGGGTGTGGCGGTGCGGCTCCTGCCCGCCAAGGGCATGACCCTGCCCTTTGTCAGCTATGGCGGGTCGTCCATCATCGCCGCAGGCATCACTATCGGCATGCTTTTGGCTCTGACCCGAACCCGGCCACAAGGCCAGATCGGGGATGTTTTTGCGGGGCGGGTCCGGGGGTGAGCGCGCCGCTGCTCTTGATCGCCGCAGGCGGGACGGGGGGCCACATGTTTCCGGCTCAGGCTCTGGCCGAGGCGATGCTGGAAAAGGGCTGGCGGGTGAAACTGGCGACCGATGCGCGTGGCGCGCGTTACGCGGGCGGTTTTCCGGCGGCGGTAGAGGTGGTGGAGCTGGCCTCGGCCACCTTTGCGCGCGGCGGGACATGGGAAAAACTCAGCGTGCCGTTTCGCATCGCGGCCGGGGTGATTTCTGCCGTCGCAGGGATGCTGGCCGATGCGCCTGCGGTCGTCGTGGGCTTTGGCGGCTATCCTTCGATCCCGGCCTTGTCTGCGGCATGGCTGCTGCGCCGCCCGCGCATGATCCACGAACAGAACGGCGTGCTGGGCCGTGTCAATCAGGTCTTTTCGCGCCGCGTCAATCAGGTGGCCTGCGGCACCTGGCCCACCGTCCTGCCCGAGGGCGTGACGGGCGTTCATACCGGCAATCCGGTGCGCCAGATGGTCCTCGACCGCGCCGCCGCACCCTATATCCCGCCGGGCGACTACCCGATGAGCATTCTTGTCATCGGTGGCAGCCAAGGCGCGCGCGTCCTGTCCGATGTGGTCCCTGTGGCCCTCGCGAGCTTGCCCGAACCCTTGCGCGCCCGCCTGCGCATCGCGCATCAGGCCCGCGATGAGGACGGCCTTCGCGTCCACAATACATATGCCCAAGCAGGTCTGATCGCCGAGGTCGAACCCTTTTTCTCCGACATCCCGCGCCGCCTGTCAGAGGCGCAGCTGGTGATTTCGCGCGCGGGTGCCTCCTCGGTCGCCGATATTTCGGTCATTGGTCGCCCGTCGATCCTGATCCCCTATGCCGTCGCCAGCGCCGATCACCAGACCGCCAATGCGCGCGGCCTTGTCGACGCTTCGGCAGCCATCTTGATCCCGGAAAAGCGACTTGACGCCGCCGTGCTGGCAGAGCAAGTCGCAGCGGTCTTGACGCAACCTGTGGCGGCCACGCAAATGGCCCGCAATGCGCTGGCGCAAGGACGACCCGACGCAACCGAACGGTTGGTCGATCTGGTAGAGGCCCTCGCAGGGGAAAGATCACGATGAATGCCGCGACCAAACTGCCCCTCGAACTGGGGCCGATCCACTTTGTCGGCATCGGCGGTATCGGCATGTCCGGCATCGCAGAGGTGCTGATGACCCACGGCTATGCGGTGCAAGGTTCCGATGCCAAGGCCTCCAAGATCACAGACCGCCTCGTCAAACTCGGCGCCACGTTCTTTGAGGGCCAATCCGCTGCCAACCTCGGCACCGCCGCCGTGGTGGTGATCTCAAGCGCAATCAAAAAGGGCAACCCCGAGCTGGAGGAAGCCCGACGCCGCAAGCTTCCCGTCGTGCGCCGCGCCGAGATGCTGGCCGAACTTATGCGGCTGCGCTCCAACATCGCTGTCGCGGGCACGCACGGCAAGACGACGACCACCACCATGGTCGCAACCCTGCTTGACAAGGGCGGCTTCGATCCCACCGTCATCAACGGCGGCGTCATCCACGCCTACGGGTCCAACGCGCGCGCTGGTGCGGGCGAATGGATGGTCGTCGAGGCGGACGAAAGTGACGGCTCGTTCAACCGCCTGCCCGCGACCATCGCCATCGTCACCAACATCGACCCCGAACACATGGAGCATTGGGGGACCTTCGACGCCCTGCGCAAAGGCTTTTACGATTTTGTCACCAACATCCCGTTTTACGGGCTTGCGGTCTGCTGCACCGACCATCCCGAGGTGCAGGCGCTGGTCGGCCGCGTCACCGACCGCCGTGTCGTGACGTTCGGCTTTAACGCGCAGGCCGATGTGCGTGCGGTGAACCTCAGGTTCGAAAATGGCATCGCTCACTTCGATATTCTCCTTCAGGGCGAGGGTAATGGTTCGAAAATTGAAAACTGTGCCCTGCCCATGCCCGGCGACCATAACGTCTCGAATGCCCTCGCCGCCGTCGCTGTCGCCCGCCATCTGGGCATGAAGCGTGACGAAATCCGCGACGCGCTGGCTGGTTTCGCAGGCGTCAACCGCCGCTTCACCAAGGTCGCCGAAGTGAACGGCGTCACCATCATCGACGACTACGGTCACCACCCGGTCGAGATCGCCGCCGTCCTGCGCGCCGCCCGTCAGAGCACCCGCGGCCGCGTCATCGCGGTTCACCAGCCGCACCGCTATACCCGCCTCAGCAGCCTCTTCGACGACTTCTGCACCTGTTTCAACGAGGCCGATGTCGTCGGCATCGCCGATGTCTATGCGGCAGGTGAGGACCCCATTGCGGGCGCCTCGCGCGATGATCTGGTCGCAGGGCTGATCGCCCACGGCCACCGCCACGCCCACGCCGTCAAGGACGAGGCCGACCTTGCGCGTCTGGTGAAAGACGAGGCCCGACCCGGCGACATGGTCGTCTGCCTTGGTGCGGGCACCATCTCGACCTGGGCCACCAACCTGCCTGCGCGCCTGATGGGCCACGCCGCATGAGCCTGGCCCTGATCATCGCCTGCCTCTGGGTACTGGCAGCAACTGTGACGGCCATGCTGCCGATGCGCCGCCAATACGCGCCCGGCATTACGCTGCTGGTGATCGCGCCGTTCTTGATCGGCTGGCTGGCCTGGACGCACGGGGCATGGATCGGCGTCGCGGCGCTGGTCGCATTTCTCAGCATGTTCCGCAACCCGCTGATTTATTTCGTCAAAAAGGCGATGGGCAAACTGGTCGAGATCCCGAAAGACCCCGAGTCATGAGCCTGCCCCTGATCCTTGGCTGCGTCTGGCTCATCATCGCCAACGTCATCGCGATGTTTCCCTCGCGCGACCACCACTGGCGCGCAGCCTACGGCCTGATCGCCCTTGGCATTCCGCTGGTCGGCTGGGTGACCTATGAGACGGGCCCGGTCTGGGGATTGATCATGCTGGCCGCAGGGGTGAGCGTGCTGCGCTGGCCCGTGGTGCATCTGTGGCGCTGGGTCAAGGGGCGCGGGCCGACGCCGGGGGAGTGAGGTGGGCCGCCGCTCTGGATATCGCGCAAACCGTCAGCAAATCCCCCCGCCCGGAATCAAGGCGCGCATGCGCCGCCGGGCAGCGCCTGACCGCCCCCCTCGGGTGGGCGCTTTTGCGACGGAGTGAGCAGAACTGCGGTGGTTGGGGTTGAGGCATAATACGCCCGGGAACCAGCCTGGCAGCGCCCACCCGGCGGTCAGGCGTTGCCCTGTGGTGGGGGTGGTCGAATGGTGGCTTTGAGCCTACAGCGGTCATTCAGCTCGCGGTGCGCCTGCTATAGGAGCGACCACACCAGGGGCTCGTGGAGCAGCTGGGCGACGGCAGTCATCATATCATCTTCTATAAAACTACCGGCTTCAACGCGTCAGTCGTATCTCGATAGCCGTCTCGCAGAGCAAAATACCAGAAGCGTGCGCGATGATCCGGCACAACCCTTCGGTTTCGAAGTATGCACCGATGGGAAAATGAAAGCTGGAAGAGATATAGCCATCGTTCTGCTCCGCGGCATTCACAGCGATCCGAGCCTTCTCCTCGCCGTCGAAGACTAAGCTAACAAAATATCCTATCCTATTGTCAGAGGGCTTCGTGATCGCCGTGAGCACGATGAATACGACCTCCGCCGGCAACTCCCGCACAGGGAACGCGCTCAAGCCAAGCCGCCCGACCGAATGGGCGCCATCCTTGATGGACACGTCTTCGACAACCGTGAGGCAGAAGACACGCACATCTCTTTTTATCGCAGCGACGTCGATCTCAAGTACGTCGTCGAGCAGGTAGCTGTCGCCCGACAGGCCACCATGGGCCTTTCGGGTCACCAGTTCGGTGCTGCCGTCAGGCCCGATCTTCTCCAAATAGGTGGAGCCGCCAATCTCGCCAGGTAGCCGCGCCCCTCGACCTACTATCGCACGAAGCGTCGTTCCAGGGCGAACCTCTAAAGTGCCGGTGTGGATGTCGCTTCCGTCGCCGCCTCTGCCGCCTAAGCCATCATTGCCGCTGGCGGGTTTGCCGCCTCCTCCTGAGCCGGGAGGCCAGCTTCTCGGGGCGCTTTGCATCACATCAGCCCAAGGCTTGAGCGCCGACGCATCCCCCAGCCTACCGTCCTTGAAGATATGTCCACCGTCGCCGCCGCGCCCACCTTGGGCGTTGGAGCCTATCGCAGCACCTCCACCGCCGCCTGCGCCGGGGGCGGCTCCTCCTTCGCCACCCAAGTTTACCATTTCGGCCACGAGTATGAAGTTCGTTTGCTGTATAGCCTCGATATCATCCGGACCTAGCGGATTATCTGCCTGTGCTTCCTGTTCGGCTTTCCATGCTCGCAACATTTCGGGCGTGTAATAGTCTTCATTGCGGCGGTCATCGACGACCGCGTGATGCTTGCGACAGAGAAGCATGAGGTTTCCGTCGCTTCTGTTCTCTTCTGGGGTCTGGGACGGGTTCCACCTCGGGCCGTTCTCCCGCCGGGCATGAATGTGGCACACTTCCGTATTGCAGATCTTCACGCGTGTGTTTCGGTCAACATCAATGTGGGGCTCGGGGCAACCCGGGAAAGCACAACGCTGGCTGCTTCCATAAAGCTTGTATACCGTTGAGTCGGTTGGCCTAGGGTGCTCCATGCGTATCTACGCCTTCACTCCAATCAAAATTCCATAGTTCAGTTACCACTATGAACCTGACAGTTTCTACTGGCAGTTCATTGCGAAACCATGAAATATTTGCCGTGTCGCGGTCAGGAGCCAATGCGGCCGAGCGGCTTAGTCCGTCCGCCTATCCGTGTCGGCAATGCGGCAATCGCGAAAGATTACTGGGCACATGCACCAACGTCGGCTTCGTCCCAAAACCAGCCACACACCTGGCATACACTTGCCACACACCTCGCACACGTTTGGCACACGCTTCGCACACGCCCCCCACTTGCCCCATCGCGCCTCTCGCGCTACCAAACCCCATGACTCCGCTCCCCACGCCTCGCGGTACGCTGACCCCCAACCGCCCCCTCGCGGACCTCACCTGGCTGCGCGTCGGGGGTCCGGCGGATTACCTTTTCCAGCCCGCTGATCTCGCCGACCTCGCGCAATTCCTGGCGTCCCTCGACCCCGCCATCCCGGTCTTTCCGATGGGCGTCGGCTCCAACCTGATCGTCCGCGACGGGGGCCTCCGCGCTGTGGTGATCCGGCTTGGTCGTGGCTTCAATGCCATTGAAATCACTGGCAATCATGTGACCGCCGGGGCCGCTGCGCTGGACGCCCATGTTGCGCGGAAAACCGCCGAGGCGGGGCTGGATCTGACCTTCCTGCGCACCATCCCCGGCAGCATCGGCGGGGCGGTGCGGATGAATGCGGGGTGCTATGGGGCTTACGTCGCGGATGTGCTGGAAAGCGTGCAGATCGTCACCCGCCAAGGCCAGATCCGGACCCTGACCGCCGCCGACCTCAACCTGCAATACCGCCAGTCCGACCTGCCCGAAGGTGCCGTCATCACCTCGGCCACTTTCGCAGCTTCATCCGGCAACCCTCTGGAAATCAGTCATAAAATGGACGACCAGGTCGCCCGCCGCGATGCCTCGCAGCCCACCAAAGACCGCTCCGCGGGGTCCACTTTCCGCAATCCGGCGGGGTTTTCGTCGACCGGAAAACCCGATGACCGGCACGATCTCAAGGCCTGGAAGGTCATCGACAACGCCGGAATGCGCGGTGCCAAGCGAGGTGGCGCACAGATGTCGCCGATGCATTCCAACTTTTTGATCAACATAGGGGGTGCGACGGCGGCTGACCTCGAAAATCTGGGGGAAGACGTGCGAAAAAAGGTTTTCCAACACAGCGGGATCACGCTAGAGTGGGAAATCATGCGGGTCGGCACAACGGCCCCGTAAAACAAGACGACCACGGGTGATCAGCATCCGGGCAAGAGGCGGTGAATGGCGGGCAGGGCGAGCAGAACGCCCCCCAAAGTTGCAGTACTGATGGGTGGACTTTCCGCAGAGCGGGAGGTGTCGCTGGTCTCGGGCCGCGCATGCGCGGCAGCACTGCAGCAGGCGGGGTATGAGGTGGCTGAGATCGATGCTGGCATCGATCTGCCGCGTCAGCTTGAGCGACTGAAACCTGATTGCGTTTTCAATGCCTTGCATGGTCGCTGGGGCGAGGATGGCTGCGTTCAGGGCATCCTGGAATGGCTGCGCATCCCCTATTCGCATTCGGGCGTGCTCGCGTCGGCGCTGACGATGGACAAGGCCCGCACCAAAGAGGTCTATACCGCAAACGGCCTGCCGGTTGTGCCGGGCATCATTGTCCCGCGTGGTGATGTCGAGGCCGGCCATGTCCTGCCGCCACCTTATGTGGTCAAACCCAATAACGAGGGCTCCTCTGTCGGGGTGTACATCGTGCGCGAGGGATCCAACGCGCCGCGTCTTGCGGCGACGATGCCTGCAACCGTGATGGTCGAGGCCTATGCGCCGGGGCGGGAACTGACGACGACCATCATGGGGGACAGGGCGCTTGGGGTTACCGACATCATCACCTCGGGCTGGTACGACTATGATGCAAAATACACCGTCGGCGGCTCCCGCCACATCATTCCAGCAGAGATTCCGGACGACATTACAGCGGCTTGTCTGGATTACGCCAAGCGCGCCCATGACGCCCTGGGCTGTCGCGGCGTCAGCCGGACAGACTTTCGCTGGGATGACGCCAAAGGCTTGGCAGGGCTTGTGCTCTTGGAGACCAACACCCAGCCCGGCATGACGCCCACCTCGCTTGCCCCCGAACAGGCGGCGCATCAGGGGATCACATTCCCCGCATTTTGCGCCTGGATGATAGAGGACGCCTCATGCGACCGTTAGGTGCCCGCGCCCCGCACCGTGATCCGGCACCCTCGCGCTGGGCCTACCGGTTGCATCGGCTGTGGATGACGCCGCTGTTTCGCAGCATCTGCCGGATCGGCGTGCCGACCCTTGCCGTCATTCTGGGGGTTGGAGTGTTTTTGGCGGATGCCGACCGGCGCAACAGCCTGACCGACGGTGTCACCGCGTTGCGCGAAAAGTTCGAAGCCCGCCCCGAGTTTCAGGTGCGGCTCATCGCGATCGAAGGTGCCACCAGCGAACTTGCCGATGCGGTCCGTGCCAAGCTGAACCTGTCGCTGCCGCAATCGTCGTTCGATATCGACCTTGATGCTGCGCGCCTTCGCGCCGAGAGCCTCGACGCGGTCAAGACGGCCGAGCTGCGGGTCCGCTCGGGCGGAGTTCTGCAGGTTGTCATCACGGAACGCCAACCCGTGGCGGTATGGCGGATGCCCGACGGGTTGACCTTGATCGACGAGTCCGGTCATCGCGTCGCGGGGCTTGCGGCCCGCAGCGACCGCCCGGACTTGCCGTTGATTACCGGTGACGGCGCTGACAAGGCGGTGGCCGAGGCGCTGGACATTCTGGCAGCAGCCCAACCGTTGATCCCGCAAATGCGCGGCATGATGCGGATGGGAGAGCGGCGCTGGGATCTGGTGCTTGAGCGTAACCAGCGCATCATGTTGCCCGCTGAAAACCCGGTCCGTGCGGTAGAGGGCCTGATCGCGCTGGATGCGGTGCAAGACCTTCTGGCACGTGACGTTTTGGCAATTGATCTGCGGTCGGACCTGCGGCCCAGCATCCGGCTGGCGCCGAATGCCTTGACCGATCTGCGCCGCGCGACAGGCATTATTGACATATCGGAGAGCGAGCTATGACCGACCTCTACACATCACAGCGTGCCATGCGGAACATGCGGCAGGCCGCGATGCAGCGCGGTGTTATCGCCATTCTGGACGTCGGCACCTCGAAAATCGCCTGTCTGATCCTGCGCTTTGACGGGCCCGAGCGGTTGCGGGATCAAGATGGCGTGGGCCCGATGGCGGGCCAGTCGCAGTTTCGCGTGATTGGCGCCGCAACGACCCGCTCGCGCGGGGTGCGTTTTGGCGAAATCGCCGTCATGAACGAGACTGAGCGCGCCATTCGTACCGCTGTGCAGGCGGCGCAAAAGATGGCCAATGTGCGCGTGGACCATGTCATTGCGTGTCTTTCAGGCGGCGAGCCGCGCAGCTATGGCCTTGCTGGCGAATGGGATTTGCAGAACTCGGTCGTTACCGAACAGGACGTGGCGCAAGTGCTTGCGGCCTGCGATGTGCCCGATATCGGCGCAGGGCGAGAGGTTCTGCATGCCCAGCCGGTCAACTTTGCGCTGGATCACCGCACCGGCCTTGGCGATCCGCGCGGGCAAATCGGCAACCGGCTGGCGGTGGACATGCACATGCTGTCGGTCGACAGCGCCGCGGTGCAGAACCTGCTTTACTGCGTCAAGCGCTGCGATCTGGAACTGGCGGGCATTGCGTCGTCGGCCTACGTTTCGGGCATCTCGAGCCTCGTTGAGGATGAGCAGGAACTGGGGGCGGCCTGCATCGACATGGGGGCAGGGGCCACGGGTCTGTCGATCTTTATCAAAAAGCACATGATCTATGCGGACTCGGTGCGGATGGGCGGCGATCATGTGACGTCCGATATCTCCAAGGGCCTGCAGATTCCCATGACGGTGGCGGAACGGATCAAGACCCGCTCTGGCGGGGTCTATGCGACGGGCATGGATGACCGCGAGATGATCGAGGTCGGCGGCGACAGCGGCGACTGGGAAAAGGACCGCCGCAAGATCAGTCGCACCGAACTGATCGGCATCATCCGCCCGCGCGTCGAGGAAATCCTTGAGGAGACGCGGGCGCGGCTGGATGCCGCAGGATTTGAGCAGTTGCCGAGCCAGCAGATCGTGCTTTGCGGTGGCGCAAGTCAGATCCCCGGTCTTGACGGCCTTGCGACGCGCATTCTGGGTCAGCGGGTCCGGTTGGGGCGTCCGTTGCGCGTGCAAGGGTTGCCGCAGGCCGCAACGGGGGCATCGTTTTCCAGCGCGGTTGGCCTGAGCCTGTTTGCCGCATACCCGCAAGACGAGTGGTGGGACTTTGAAGTTCCGCTTGCAGGCTACCCTGCGCGATCGGTGCGCCGGGTCATAAAATGGTTCAAGGAGAACTGGTGACCACAACATCGGGTGATTGTGGCGAAATACCGCTGATATCGGGCAACAATTGTCTATATTTTGTGGTGTTTTCGACTTTTCTTCGTGACCTCGTTGCCAACTGTCTATAAATTCCGGCGGAATCCGGGCTTTTTCGTCAGGGACGGGCGGGGCAGGGGTCGGTGCGCAATTTTGCGCGATGCATCTGGCGAACAGTGAAAGCAGGCGTAGGGACATGACACTCAATCTGATGATGACAACCGACCGAGAAGAGTTGAAGCCGCGCATCACGGTCTTTGGTGTCGGCGGGGCAGGCGGCAACGCGGTCAACAACATGATCGATAAGAACCTCGAGGGGGTCGATTTCGTTGTTGCCAACACCGACGCGCAGGCCTTGCAGCAAAGCCGCGCGGTTTCCCGCATCCAGATGGGTGTCAAGGTGACCGAGGGTCTGGGCGCAGGTGCGCGGCCAACCGTGGGGGCCGCCGCTGCTGAGGAGACGATCGAAGAAATCGTCGATCATTTGGCCGGGGCTCATATGTGTTTTATCACCGCCGGCATGGGCGGTGGGACGGGCACGGGTGCGGCGCCGATCATTGCGCAAGCCGCGCGCGAGCTGGGCGTGCTGACCGTCGGTGTGGTTACCAAACCATTCCAGTTCGAAGGCGCCAAGCGGATGCGTCAGGCCGAAGAGGGCATCGAAGCCCTGCAGGCGGTCGTCGATACGCTGATCATCATCCCCAACCAGAACCTTTTTCGGCTGGCCAACGAAAAGACCACCTTTACCGAAGCCTTTGCTTTGGCAGATGATGTTCTTTATCAGGGCGTTAAGGGTGTCACCGACCTTATGGTCCGCCCCGGCCTGATCAACCTGGATTTTGCCGATGTCCGCGCCGTAATGGACGAAATGGGCAAGGCGATGATGGGGACAGGCGAGGCGCAAGGCGAAGATCGCGCCGTTCAAGCGGCCGAAAAGGCGATCGCCAACCCGCTGCTGGACGAGATCTCGTTGCATGGTGCCAAGGGTGTGCTGATCAATATCACCGGCGGCTATGATCTGACGTTGTTCGAGCTGGACGAAGCTGCGAACATCATCCGCGAAAAGGTCGATCCCGAGGCGAACATCATCGTCGGCTCGACGCTCGACACCTCGATGGAGGGCAAGCTGCGGGTGTCGGTCGTGGCAACCGGCATCGACGCCACCGCCGCAATGCGGGCCGATGCGCCGGTGGCGCGCCGGACGATGGCGCCGCTGTCTTTGGGGCCTTCGACGTCCGAGCCGCGTCGCGAGGCCGCAGCGCCCGCGATGGCATCGCAAGCCCCCGCGCAGCAATCCGAACCCGCAGCCGTGACCGAGCCAGAGCTGTTTGACCATGATGTGGCTGCCTTTGCACCCATAGCCGAGGTTGAGACAACGCAGGATGACGGTCTGCCTGCGCCTGCCTATCGCCCGCAAACGGCAACACCCTCGTCGTCGCGTCCGGCCATTCCTGCTGGCGTGGATATGGATGCGGCGGAATTTGTCGCACCACGTCCGCGCAGCGCAGGCACCCCCTCGCCCGAGGCATTGGCACGTCTTCAGGCGGCGGTCAGCAAGAACCCCGGCCCGCATCGCAGCGCTGCAACCGCGCCGCGCACCATGCCGTCCAGTCCGATGGCCCAAACTGCAGCCAAAGTGACCGAACGGCCCCGTTTTGGCATCGGATCGTTGATCAACCGGATGGCGGGACATCTGGAAGGACAGGGCGAACGCACAGTGCCTCCGGCCCCGCGCCAGCAGCCGCCCGTCACCGCCTATGATGATGAACCCGAACTGAGTGCCGATCAGGAACGCATCGAGATCCCCGCCTTCCTGCGGCGTCAGGCGAACTGAAACGAAGCTGAAACATGGTATGGTGGAGGCCCGGGAAACTGGGCCTTTTTCTATTTATTTACAAAGTGTTGAAGCACGTTCCAGTGCTGTCACAGTGCGTCACAAAGCGTGAGTTGTGAAACTTTGGATCGGGCAGTACGAAACAAGGGTAAAACCGGCACAGCGCGCAAGTCAGACCGGACGTGAAAAATACGATTCGAAAGGCCGTAACGTGCAGCACACTTTGAGATCAGCAGTGACCTTTTCAGGTCGGGGTCTGCACAGCGGGCGTCCGGTAAGGATGACTGTTCGTCCGGCATCGGCAGAGCATGGACTGTGGTTTCGCCGGACCGATGTGCAGGACCGCAACGCGCTGATCTCGGCGCATTGGTCTTCGGTGCAGCCGTCAAAGCTTTGCACCGTCATTGCCAACGCTTCGGGCGATTCGGTCTCGACCATCGAACATGTGATGGCGGCCCTGGCAGGGTGCGGTATCCACAATGCCATGATCGAGCTTGATGGGCCCGAAGTGCCGATCCTTGACGGCTCTGCTGCCCCCTTTGTCGAGGGTTTTCTTGCCCGCGGTCTCATTGAGCAGTCGGCTCCAGTGCGCGCAATCCGCGTGCTGCAGACGGTCGAGGTGCGTGACGGCGACGCGGTGGCGCGTCTGGAGCCGTCCGACATGCTGGAAATAAACTTTCAGATCGATTTCGCCGAAGTCGCGATCGGCAAGCAGTCGCGTCAACTGAACATGTCGAACGGAGCTTTTGTGCGTGAACTGTCTGACAGCCGGACGTTCTGTCTGCAGGCCGATGTTGATGCCATGCGTGCCAACGGTTTAGCGCTGGGCGGCAGTTTTGACAATGCCGTGGTGTTTGCGGGTGGCCAGGTGCTCAGCCCCGGTGGCCTGAGGCACGACGATGAACCCGTCCGGCACAAGATGCTGGATGCGATGGGCGACTTGGCATTGGCGGGTGGCCCGATCCTTGGGCTTTATACCGGCATCCGTGCCGGACACGCATTGACCAACCGCCTTTTGCGCGCCTTGTTTGCGCGTGCCGATGCGTTTCGCATGGTCGATTGTGGTGCGCTGACGCTGGAAAAGCTGCCCGGCGCCGGTGTGCATCGCGGCGATCTTCCCGCGCGGCGCTGATCCTGCGCGTTGCTTTTGCCGCAACGATAAAGGCGTTTTGCGCCCGCAATTTTTCTGTGCTAGGACAAACGCCAAGTCGCCTGATCTGCCGTGCGCGGCAATCAGGGCTCGAAAGAATATTGGGATAGGCGGAAGATGACAGGCGGACACAAAAGCGCGTCACGTGTTGCAGCGGCGCTGTTGGTCCTGGGTCTGGCCGCATGCGCGGGCACCGAAAAAGAGGTGCCTCTGGAAAACTACACCGCCGAGGAGATCTTCAAGCGTGGCGAGATCACGCTTGAGACTAAAAAACCGAAGGATGCCGTCAAGTATTTCCAAGAGGTTGAGCGGTTATACCCCTATACCGAATTTGCCAAGCGCGCGCTGATCATGCAGGCGTTCACGCATCACAAGGCCAAGGAATACGAAGAGGCCCGCTCTGCCGCGCAGCGGTTCCTCGACTTCTATCCGGGCGACGAGGATGCGGCCTATGCGCAGTACCTTATGGCGCTCAGCTATTATGACCAGATCGACGAAGTTGGGCGCGATCAGGGCTTGACGTTCCAGGCGCTGCAGGCCCTGCGCGAGGTCATCGAAAAGTATCCGGATACAGAATATGCGCGGTCGGCAATCCTGAAGTTTGACCTTGCCTTCGACCATCTTGCCGCGAAAGAGATGGAAGTCGGGCGCTACTACCTTAAACGCCAGCACTATGCGGCAGCCATCAACCGCTTTCGTGTCGTGGTGCAGGACTTCCAGACCACGACCCACACCGCCGAGGCGTTGCACCGGCTGGTCGAGTGCTATCTGGCGCTTGGCTTGACCGATGAGGCACAGACCGCCGCGGCAATCCTGGGCTACAACTATCAGGCGAGCCCGTTCTACGACGACAGCTTCCGCCTTCTGAAAGGCAAGGGCCTGGCCCCAGAGGCCAAAGGGCAAAGCTGGCTCTCCAGCATCTACCGGCAGATGATCCGGGGCGAATGGCTCTAGGCGTGCGGCTGATCGCGCGCCCGGTTCGCTGGATACCCGCGTGGATGCCCACCAGCGGTAGGCTTGCAAGATGCTGAAGACGCTGGATATTCGAGATATCCTCATCATCGACCACCTAACGCTGGACCTGCAACCCGGACTGAATGCCCTGACCGGTGAGACCGGCGCCGGCAAGTCGATCTTGCTGGATGCGCTGGGGTTTGTTCTGGGCTGGCGGGGCCGCGCCGATGTCTTGCGCGCCGGTGCGACGCTTGGCGAGGTCACGGCGGAGTTCCAGATCGCGCCAGACCACGCAGCGCACGCGATCCTCGATGCTGCCGGCCTGCCCGCGGATGAGACGCTGATCCTGCGCCGGATGATCGCGCCGGACGGCCGCAAGGCAGCCTTTGTCAATGACCGCCGTGCCGGGGCCGAGGTGCTGCGCGACCTGGGCGAAACGCTGGTGGAACTGCACGGCCAGTCCGATGATCGCGGGCTGTTGAACCCGCGCGGGCATCGCGCGCTGTTGGATGCCGTGGCGCGGCTGGATCTCGGCGCGGTGCGTGCCGCCTGGTCCAACCAGCGCGCCGCGCGCGCCGACCTTGCCATGGGCGAGGCGGCGCTGGCCGCAGCGCAGTCTGAGGAAAGTTTTCTGCGCCACGCGGTGGCAGAGCTTGATGCGCTGGACCCTCAACCGGGCGAAGAAGCGACATTGGACGCTCGCCGCCGTCTGATGCAGGCGGGCGAACGTATTCGCGCCGATATCTTGCGCGCCAATGCCGCCCTGACCGAGGACGGCGCCGAAGGGGCCATCTTGAACGCGCGCCGCTGGCTCGAAGGTGTCGCCGACCGGGCAGAAGGGCGGCTTGAGGCCACTCTTGCCGCCCTCTCGCGCGCCTTGGTCGAACTTGGCGAGGCGCAGGCCGGCGTCGACGCCTGCCTTGATGCCTTGCGCTTTGACACGCATGAATTGGAACGCACCGAAGAGCGGCTCTTTGCCATCAGGGCGCTGGCGCGCAAGCATGGCGTCCTGGCCGATGACTTGGGCGGCTTTGCCGCTGATCAGCGCACGCGCCTTGCCACGATCGACCATGGGGCGGCCAAAATTGGCACGTTGAAACAACGCGTCATCGCCGCCGAGGCCGACTATCAGGCCGCCGCCGCCGACATAACCGCGCGCCGCAGGGTTGCCGCGACGCGGCTTGACGCTGACATGCAAAATGAACTTCGCCCGCTAAAGCTTGACCGGGCGGTGTTTTCCACCGACGTGACCGCGACAGAGCCCGGGCCGGATGGGGCCGATCTTGTGACCTTCACCGCCGCAACCAATCCCGGCGCGCCGTCAGGACCGTTGAACAAGATCGCCTCGGGTGGAGAGTTGAGCCGCTTCTTGCTCGCGCTGAAAGTGTGTCTGACGCAAGACACGCCCGGGCTGACGATGATCTTTGACGAGATCGACCGGGGCGTCGGCGGTGCCACAGCCGATGCCGTCGGGCGACGCCTGCGCGCGCTGGCAGAGGGCGCGCAAGTGCTGGTTGTCACCCATTCCCCGCAGGTCGCAGCGCAAGCGGCTCACCACTGGCGGGTGGAAAAGCGGATCGATGGCGCGGGGCAAACCTTGTCCGCAGTGGTGGCCTTGCCCCCGGCTGAGCGGATCGAAGAGATTGCGCGCATGCTGGCAGGCGATGTTGTCACTGATGCAGCCCGTGCCGCTGCGGGGTCATTGCTGGCAGCGACCTAAGGCGTCTTATCCTTGTTCTGGTGCCCCGGATCAAAGGCAGAACGCAACATACCCGCCGATTGCCGGTCTTGGTCTGCAGTCAGCCTGACCCAGATTGATTGCAAACCGCTTTAGGGTCTGGCGCAAAACCCTGGCGCCCTGCACTTACCTGTTCAGAAGTATTCCACGGGAGGTCTGGAGGGTGTGAAACCCTCCAGCCGCCTTTTGCCACGGGTCGCAACGGACAGCCGCAATCAGGCGATCTCGACGCGGTAGCTTTCGATCACGGTATTGGCCAACAGCTTTTCGCACATGGCCTTGACCGAGGCCTCGGCGGCGCTGCGATCATCGGTCGCCAGATCCAGCTCGATCAGCTTGCCTTGCCGCACGCCCTCAACCCCGGCAAAGCCCAAGGTTGCCAAGGCATGCCGCACCGCCTCGCCTTGCACATCAAGGACGCCGGATTTCAGCATGATGGTCACGCGGGCTTTCATCGGCGGTCTCCTGCTGGCAATGCGCACAAGGGCGCGGCGCGCCGGCTCAGTTGATCAAGGTCGGTTTGGTGGTGTGGGTCACGTTGGACGGCAGCACGCCAAGGCGCCGCGCGAGTTCGGTATAAACATCTGCCAAGGGGCCAACTTCGGGCGGGGATGCGCCCTCGGCGCGGTCGGCTTGCTGTGCGCGAAGATCCCACAAACGGCAGCTGTCCGGGCTGATCTCGTCGGCCACGATCAGGCGCATGAAATCGCCCTCCCAGATACGTCCAACCTCGATCTGGAAATCCGCCAAGCGGATGCCCACGCCCATCATCACGCCCGACAAAAAGTCGTTCACCCGCAGCGCCAGCGCCACGATATCATCCAGATCTTGCTGGCTGGCCCAGCCAAAGGCGATCACATGTTCCTCCGACACCAGCGGCAGGCCCAGATTGTCGTCCTTGAAGTAGTATTCGACGATGGGCCGGGGCAGGGCGGTGCCTTCGGGGATGCCCAGACGTTTGGAGATGTCGCCCGCCGCAAAGTTGCGCACCACGACCTGCAGCGGGATGATCTCGACCATCCGCACCAGTTGCTCGCGCATGTTCAGCCGTCGGATAAAGTGCGTCGGCACCCCGATGGCGTTGAGACCGGCCATGAAAAATTCCGACAGGCGGTTGTTCAAGACACCTTTGCCCTCGACCGCCGCCTGCAGCACGTTGTCGGTCGGCACCACGCTCGGCGCGCCCTCATCCTTGAAATACTGGATCAGCGTGCCGGGCTCGGGGCCTTCGTAGAGGATCTTGGCCTTACCTTCGTAGACCTTCTTGCGGCGTGCCATGAACTCTCCGATCACGTGGCGTCGGGGGGCGGCAAGCCACCCCGAAGCCTTCATGTGGCGCTATACGCGATGGCAGGGTCCGCCGCAAGAACGCGGGGCCATCTTGCTAGTGTCGCCCGCCCGCGACAAAGGCGTACAGCTTTTTGCCAAGCCAGCCCTCGTCACCTCGAATCTGGTTCTTGACCCCTGCCGGAGCAGGTGGCCGGCTGCGTTCGCCAAACATCGCCATCTCGTCCAACATGCAATTGGGATGGAACAGCACCCAGGTATCGGTCTGCATGCCGTGTTTGCCTTCGGGAGCAAACCGCAACCGGACCTTGTCGGGCAAGTGATCCGGCCCCAGCGTATCGCCATCGACGAACTTGTGCCCGTACTGCGCCAGCATGACGGCAGCGGAATGCACCCATTTTGCGGCATCGCCTGCGGGCAGGCGGGTCTTGGGCATCGCCACTTCGGTGCCGGTAAAGGCCGCAAGGCCGATCGTGTTTACCGTCACAAGGTCGGTTTCGCCCGGATCCTTAAACCTGTTCACCGCAAGTGACATCCATTGCAGGGATGGAAATTCCGCCTTGATTGCCACATCCGCCGCCGTGACCCAGTTGGCAGGTGTGACAAGCTGGTCAGCACTGGGCAAGTAGACGCCGGTGCAGGTCGGCAGTTTTGCAAAGACCGCCGCCAGACATGTCAGTCTCCGGGCCGCGTCAAAACGGGCGGGCAGCGTGCTGTCCACCGATTCCAGACTGATGCACAGATGGTTGACATGGGCTGCCACCGCCGCCTTGCCGCCGGGATTGGTGTATCGTGATTTCCACAACACATCGTCCCAGTTCACCTCAAGCAGCCCCTTGATCGAGGTCAGCCGGGTCATCGAGGGTTCCGGCACATCCGACTTCTGCGAAAAGAACACCCCCAGCCCAAAGCTGTTGGTGTCAAAGGGCGTGTCCATGTTCAGGCTGTCGGTCCAGACCAGCGACGGATAATCCTCGCGCACCGCAGCCAGAATTTCGCCGGTGCGGAACTGCAGCGGTTCGGACAGCAGGATATAGGCGAAAAAGCCGTTCTTCAGTCGCGTGTCACTATAGCGTTCAACCTTGGTCATCTGGTCACGCGGCCCGGCGCTGCATCATGATCATCACGTCGAATATCTGCCTGAATTTTTCGACGGGCATAGCCAGCCGCCCCGCCATCGCAACCAGCATGTCCAGCTCTTCCCTTGACACGTTGCCATCGGCCATTGCGGTGCGGATCGCAAAGCACATCGCCGTTTCTGCCAGCTTGGGTGTCATCGCCGGTTTGACGGTCGAAAAACAGGCCTCGGCCCCTTTGGTTCGGCGGTCATCAGCGATTTCTCTTGCGATTGCGCTGGTCCGCTCGCCGCCAATGGCGTGAAAGATCGGGCTGAACGCACACATGTTCATGATCTGGTCAAGTTCCGCCTTGTCGACATTACCGTCCGCGCCCGCGACCAAAAGTGGCATCGTCAGCACGGCACGCGCGGCGGCATCCGAAGGTGCCTGGGTTGGAGCAGTGCCGCGCAGATTTGAAAATAGCCCCATTTTTCTGTCGCCCTGTGTCTGGTTTGTTGTTCAATATGGAAACAATACCGGCCATAGGGCAAATCTTGGGCGCATCCGGGGCAATTCTGCGAACGTCGCGCCAGACCTCAGCGCATTGACATGCGACGTGGAACGGATGGCCATGTTGCACTCCACTTGAAGCGGCGGGCATTGAAGGGCATATGCACATCAGAACCCCTTTCACCGCGAGGCCCCAGATGACGACCTTTGACGACCGCGAGAATGCCTTCGAATCAAAGTTCGCCCACGACACCGAAATGCAGTTTCGTGCCGAGGCGCGCCGCAACAAGCTGGCGGGCCTTTGGGCAGCGGGCCTTTTGGGAAAATCGGGCGACGAAGCCAAGGCCTATGCCATCACCGTCGTCGAGGCCGATTTTGAAGAGGCCGGGATCGAGGATGTGGTGCGCAAGCTGGCAGGTGATCTCGGGTCGCTGGCCAGCCCGGACGATATTCGCGCCAAACTGGCAGAGCTTTTGCCGGTGGCCAAAGCCCAGCTGATGACCGAAATTTGACGCCCACGCAAAGTTCCGGCCATCCGGACCTCGCTCCGGCTGCACAGCACGCGATAGCACAAGATCGGTGCGACGCTGATCGGTGCTTGACCGCTGGGGGTGTCGACGCCCGGATTTCGTTACGGAAATCTGGTCTTTATCGCGCATTCTAATCGTTAAGCCGTCCTCCATTGCCTGCCATCAAAGTGCCCCTGTCATGGGTGCAGGGGGCGGGTATGGTGAGGCTGGACGACGCAATGCGGGTTCTTTCGCAGGGCAAAGGCGCGCCTGGGCTCAAGGTTTCGCGTCTGCGCGTGATTGTGACGCTGCTCGTCCTGACCGGACTGACGGCATTGGTCTTCGACAGACTGGATGCGGTCGATCTGGAGGCGGTCTGGCAGGCCGTCCGGGCGGTGTCGTCGACGGACTGGTGCATCGCGGCATTTGCCGCCGCGATCAGCTTTTGGGGCGTGGCCAACTACGATCTGGCGGTACACCGCTTCTTTGGCACCGGGGTCGCGGCAGCAGATGCAAGGCGTGCGGGGTTCGCAGCAATCGCTGTGTCGCAAACCTTGGGGTTTAGCGCGGTGACCGGCACGATCCTGCGGTGTCGGCTTTTGCCAACGATGTCGCTTGCGGACGTGACGCGGCTTTCGCTGGCAGTTGCGGGATTCTTCTTGATCGGTTGGGCCGCTGTGACGGCGATCGTGCTCAGCGTGATCCCAGGATCACCGGCGCGCATGCCTGCGATGCTGGGCATGTGCGTGGTTATCGCTGCGGTGATCTTTTGCGTCTTGCGGGTGCCGCAGCCGGGGGCGGGATGGCGCGTTCCCAATGGCCTGATGCTGTCGCGCATGATCGCGCTGGCTTCGGTCGATCTTGGCTTTGCTGCCATTTCGCTTTGGTGGTTCTTGCCCGACGAGATTGCGTTCACGGTTTTCCTGCCGGCATTTCTTTTGGCCTTTGGGGCGGGGCTGGTGTCCAGCGCACCGGGTGGCCTTGGCGCGTTTGATCTCGTGCTCTTGACGATCTTGCCGCAAGACCATCAGAACGAAGTTCTTGCGGCAATCCTTGCATGGCGGGCGGTTTACTATGCCTTGCCCGCGATTATCTGTGCGGCACTGGCGATCTGGGGGCGACCCGCGATGCCCGCTGTGGCAACTGAGCCGCAGGGGGTCTGCATGAATGCGGCCCCAGCCGAGGTGCATTTGGTCAGACAAGGCGTCTTGCGGGTGATCGCGGCGGGTCCCGGCTCTGGCTGGCTTGCCGGGCGCACGACGCATGGGCTGGTGGCGATCCTTGACCCTTTCGGCGGCGTTGCCCGCGCCCGCGTGCTCCAGGGGCTGGTCGTTGAGGCCCGGCGTGAGACGCGTCTGCCGATGCTTTACAAAGTCGGCGCCCGCATGGCGGCTGTCGCCCGCGCGCAAGGTTGGGTCGTTGTCGCTGTCGCCCAAGAGGCCGTCCTCAACCCCATCACGTTTGATCTGGGCTGTCGGGAACGGGCTGGCTTGCGCCGTAAATTGCGACGGGCAAACCAAGCTGGGGTCACGGCAGGTCCCTATCGCGGCGGCGCCGAAGCCGCATTGACCGCCATCTCAGCCACATGGCGCGCACATCAAGGTGGCGAGCGTGGATTTTCGATGGGGCGCTACTCAGCGTCCTATCTGGCGGGCCAGCAGGTCTACGTGGCGCGCCTGAAGGACGAACCCATCGCTTTTGCAAGCTTTCACCGCGGTCGGACGGACTGGACGCTCGACCTGATGCGTGCGGGCACAAATGTTCCTGATGAGACGATGCAGACGCTCATCATGGCCGCGCTCGACGATGCGCGGGCCGCCGGTGTCGCACGTGTGTCGCTGGCTGCGATTCCGGGTGAGCACCTGTTGCGCTGGACTGCCAGATGCGCGTGGTTGGTGCCGATGCGTGGCGCGACCGGGCAAGGTCTGCGCCAATTCAAGGCAGGTTTTGCGCCGCAATTCGTGCTGCTTTACGCCGCAGCGCGGGGGTGGCCGTCGATGGTGCTGCTTGGCGCAGAACTTGCCCGCGCGATCCACCGCCCCCCGTCCTTGCCGCCATTGATGCGCGATGAGGTCGCTTTGGGCGAACAAGGCAATCAGGAATTTGCATTTGCGATGGCGACGCCGAAATGGCATGGGATCGTACGACGATCCTTATGACGAACCGGACAGGACCCCGCCATGATCCAAGATGCGCTTTCCCGCCTTTTGCAAAGCCGCGAGTGGCTGATGGCCGATGGGGCCACGGGCACCAACCTGTTCAACATGGGGCTGGAAGCAGGCGAGCCGCCGGAGTTCTGGAACGTCGACCGGCCAGCGAATATTCGCGCGCTTTACCGCGGCGCGGTTGAGGCGGGGTCGGATATCTTTCTGACCAACACCTTTGGCGGCAATGCCAGCCGGATGAAACTGCACAATGCGCAAGGCCGGGTGCGCGAACTGAACCGGATCGGTGCCGCCCTCGCGCGCGACGTTGCGGACGCGGCTGGGCGTTCGGTGGTCGTGGCCGGGTCCGTCGGTCCCACCGGCGACATTTTCGAGCCGATGGGCACGATGACCCATGCGGTTGCGGTCGAGATGTTCCATGAACAGGCCGAGGGGCTGAAAGAGGGCGGCGCGGACGTTTTGTGGATCGAGACGATCTCGGCGCCCGAGGAATACAAAGCAGCGGCAGAGGCCGCATCTATGGCCGGAATGGCGTGGTGCGGCACCATGAGCTTTGACACAGCGGGTCGCACGATGATGGGTGTCACGTCCTCTGCGATGGCCCAGATGATTGAAACGCTGCCGAACCCGCCGATTGCTTTTGGTGCCAATTGCGGGGTCGGGGCGTCGGATCTCATGCGGACCATGCTTGGCTTTGTGGCAGCAGGCAGTGCGCGCCCGCTGATCGCCAAAGGCAACGCAGGCATCCCGAAGTATCACGATGGGCACATCCACTATGACGGCACACCAGAACTGATGGCCGAATATGCGGTGCTGGCGCGCGATGCCGGTGTGCGGATCATCGGCGGCTGCTGCGGGACGATGCCGGAACACCTGCGGGCGATGCGTGAGGCCCTGGAGACGCGCCCCAGGGGCCCCTGCCCGACGCTGGAGGACATCTCGGGACATCTGGGCGGGTTCTCGTCGGCGTCGGACGGGACCGGCGACACCTCGGGCGACCCCAAGCGCGAACGGCGCGGCCGGCGCGGCTAGGGTCCATAATCCTTCGAAGGATTTTTCAAATTTCTTCGAAGAAATTTGGTCAGAAAAGGCTGAGCTGGTCACCCGCCTTGGGTGGCACCGCGAAAAGATCCGACCGCAGGGGCGGCAGTCCGCGCGCCAGCCCCAGCCGATTGCGCGCAACCTCAAGGCGGCGCTTGATCAGGTCTGCCCAGATGCCTTGTCCGGTCATCCGCACCCCGAAGGCCGGGTCATAGTCGCGACCCCCGTGCAACTCGCGCACCCGCCCCATGACGCGGGCGGCGCGGTCGGGGAACGTGGCCTCGATCCAGTCGCGAAAGAGGGTGGCCACTTCCAGCGGCAGGCGCAAGGGGATGGAGGTAGCGTGGGTCGCACCCGCCACGGCTGCGGCGTCAAGCACCGATTCCAGTTCGTGATCAGTCAGCGCCGGGATCAGGGGCGAGACCTGAACGCGGACCGGGATGCCTGCGCCAGACAGGGCGCGGATCATGGCGAGGCGTCGGGAAGGTGAGGGCGCGCGCGGTTCCATCTTGCGGGCCAGCGCGGCGTCAAGCGTGGTCAGCGAGATGCTGACCGAGGCGAGGCGGTCAGCGGCCATGCCGGCGATGAGGTCGATGTCACGCTCGATCAGGGTGCCGCGCGTGGTGATCCAGACCGGGTGGTTGTGGGCTGCAAGGACCGTGAGGATCTGGCGCATCAGGCCGTGGGTGCCGTCGATGGGCTGGTAGGGATCGGTGTTGGTGCCGATGGCGATGGGGGCAGGTTTGTAGGACGCTCTGGCCAGTTCCTGCGCAAGCACTTCGGCGATGCCGGGCCGCGCGATCAGGCGGGTCTCGAAATCGAGGCCGGGCGAGAGGTTGAGGAAGGCGTGGCTTGGCCGCGCATAGCAGTAGATGCAGCCGTGCTCGCAGCCGCGGTAAGGGTTGATCGACCGGTCGAATGGCAGGTCTGGGGACCGGTTGTAGGTGATGGCAGAGCGGGGACGTTCCAGCCGCGTTTCGGTACGCACCAGCCGGTCGTCTTCGGAAATGTCCCAGTCATCGGCAAAGCCCTCACGGGTTTCGCGTTCAAACCGGTCGGAGGTGTTGCTGTCTGCCCCCCGCGCGCGCAGGCGCTGGCCGGGAAGGAGGGTGCAGGCCTTGCGATCCATGGCCCAGCATAGAACATTATGAGAACCACGCCAAGACGTCAGGAGACCATTTGCGGGCAGAGATTGCCCTCTGCCTTTCCGGCCACGATGATGTCGTAGATGAACAAGGTTTGTGCGTTGCGCACGAACGTCAGGCGGTGAATGCCCAGCATCGTCGGGCCGCTGGCCGCAAAGCCGGCGCCCAGTGTCCACGCCCGTGGCTATTTTCGCATCGCGCTACTCTGGTGGTCACACCCCCAGCCCCATGGCGACTTGTCAAGTTTCGCCTTTTTCCTGCCCTCAAACCCTCTTGCTGTCGGCTTTCATCCGGGGCATGTCGCTATCCGAAAAGTGGACGGGTCGCTTTGCGCCCATGCACGCTACAGGATTTTATCCCCAAGGAGCCGGGCGATGGCCGACGAAGACGAAATCATCCTGTCCGAGCTGTCGGATGACGAGCTGGTCCTGCAGATGCATGACGATCTTTATGATGGGCTCAAGGAAGAGATCGAAGAGGCGGTCAACATCCTGATCGCGCGCGGCTGGACCCCCTATGACACGCTGACCAAGGCGCTGGTGGCGGGGATGACCATCGTCGGCGCCGACTTCCGCGACGGCATCCTGTTCGTGCCCGAGGTGTTGCTGGCGGCCAATGCGATGAAGGGGGGGATGTTCATCCTGAAACCGCTTCTGGTCGAAACCGGTGCACCGCGCATGGGCAAGATGGTGATCGGCACGGTGAAGGGCGACATCCACGACATCGGCAAAAACCTTGTCGGAATGATGATGGAAGGCGCGGGCTTTGAGGTGCGCGATCTGGGCATCAACAATTCGGTCGAGAAGTATCTGGCGGCACTGGAAGAGGAAAAACCCGATATCCTCGGCATGTCGGCGCTGCTGACGACGACGATGCCCTACATGAAGGTCGTAATCGACACGATGAAGGAAAAGGGCATGCGCGAGGATTACATCGTGATGGTGGGTGGCGCGCCGTTGAATGAAGAGTTTGCTCGTGCCATCGGCGCGGATGCTTATTGCCGCGATGCCGCCGTGGCGGTGGAGACGGCCAAGCAGTTCGTCGCACGCAAACACAACCAGATCGCCGTCTGATCGCAGCCCGATCATGTCGGCCTGTGGCGTGGTGTCCAAGGGGCTTGGAATCGTAGGCGACCTGACCCATCTTAGGGAAAAGGAGTTTTCGCCATGCCCCTTCCCATGTTTCTTGGAATGATCGCTTTCGTCATCATTGCCGCCGGGACAACCATCGCTCTTGCGTTCTGGGCGCATGTTCCGCTGGTGGCCCTGGGATTTGCCGCGCTTGCGGGCAGCTTGATCCTGACCTGGCAGCGGCTGATGCGTTGAGCCGTCAGGCCTGCGCCAAAAGCATGCCGACAGTGCCATCGGGCTGACGCCGCTGTTCGATGCGCGAAAATCCGGCATCCCGGAGCAACGTCTTTCCACCTGTCAGCCCCAGCACATCGCCACCCCAGACCGCAGCCCGGAATTGCGCCTGCGCAGCGGCCAGGGCATCGTCCGGCGGATCGATGACCGCCATCAAATGCAAGCCACCGGGTTTCAGCGCGCGCCGGGCGCGGATCAGGATCTCGGGCAGCGCAGTCGCGGGAATAAAGGCGCTGGGCACAAAGGCCATATCAAAACAGGGCACCTCTGTCAGCATCTGTACATGGTCATTGCGCAAAGTCATCCGCGCCGACAGGCCCGTGTCTTGCAGATTGCCACGGGCGAGGTCGAGGGCCGCCTCTCGCGGGTCGGTCCCGGTGACGCGGAGGCCCGGCCATCGCTGCATCATTCCGATCGACACCCATCCGACACCGCAACCAATGTTCAGGAACTGTGCATCGCCGGCACCCAGGCGTTGCAACAGTGCCGGCGCCGCAAACGCGGCAAAGCTTTCGACCAGACGTGCCATCCCGTGCGATACCGCGCAAAATGCCTGCAAGACTTCTGGTCTGTGGTTTTGCCATCCTCGCATGGGTACGGCGTCGGCCAAAAGGTTGGCGCCGTAGAAAAGCTCGGCGCGGATGAGGGCGCGGATCGGGTCCAGAACGGCTGGTGGCGCTGCCGCGATGGCCGCCTCAAGGTCATGCGGGCGCAAAAAGCCCGCGATTGCCGCATCAAGGCGCTTCTGGCCCTCAGTTGCGGGCCTGCGGATCGAGGCGCTGCGGGCGCGCAAGGCAAGGCCGATCGCGCCAAGCAAGATCGCTGTTCCGCTGGCGTCGCGGACCACGTCGCGCCGCCGGTCGGCTGGACGCAGGTCGGCAGGTCGATGTGCTGTTTTGGTTGGCATCCTGGCGTCCTCTTCCTTGCGGCTTCCAGATGCCGCGCAAAATCCATGGTGGGCAGGGTCGAAATTCGTACAATGATGTGCGAAAATGAGCGGCCCCTTCCAAGGCGGCACCTATAGGGTGGTGAGATGAGGCAAAGGAAACAGCCACATTGGAATGACATTTGCCCGTGTCTCGCTCTGGCTCGGGCGGGCGGTTTGTCAGCGGCAGCGCGCGCGATGGGCGTTCGTCACAGCACCGTCAGACGGCGCATCGACGCGCTGGAACACGCTGTCGGGCTGCGCCTGGTGCATCGTCGCGCGCAGGGCGTGGTCTTGACGGACGCGACAGCAAAGCTGGTGCCCCTTGCCGTTCGTGCCGAGCGGGCGGTGGCAGCCTTTGCCACAGCCGCCCAAGCACACGGCGGCGATTTGCGGTTGGCGGTGCCAAGCGGGTTTGCCGCGATCCTGGCACCATTTCTGGTGGATCTGGGCGTGCGATATCCCGACCTTGCCATAACGCTTGTCGTTGGCAACAACCCTGCCGATCTGCGCGCCGGAGAGGCCGACATTGCCTTGCGGATGGTCGCGGTCCGCGATCCTGACCTGCTGGTGCGGCGCGTGGGCGCGGCAGGCTGGTCGCTTTATGCCAGTCCAGCCTCCTGCGCCGACCACCCAGCCAATCGCGATCCGGTTGATCTGACGGGGCATCGCGTCATCGGACTTCACGGCGTTCTTGATGGTCCGGTGGCGGCGCGGTGGCTTGACGCACATTCCCGGCAGTCCGACGTTGTGATGTGTGCGGCCAGCATGGCGGACCTGGCTGAAACCGCTGCGCAAGGATTGGGCGTGGCATTGCTGCCCTGCATGCTGGGCGATGCGGCAAAGCAGCTGGAGCGTCTGACGCCTCTTGTCCTCGCCCGCCCGCCCGCCTTTCTGGCCTGTCGTCGCGACCTCGTTGCGCATGCCCAAGGGCGGCGTGTCGTGCACGCGCTTGTGGCCGCAATGCGCAGCGCTGGCCCCGCCTTGCGCGGAGATGTCCGATGATCCCCGACGACGACGCGCTGACCGAGCAGGGTCTGGCGGCCACCCGGCATGGCCGCACGCTTCTGATCGCCTGCGGGGCCTTGGCGCATGAGATCCTGGCGTTGAAACGGATCAACGGCTGGGACCATCTTGACCTGCAATGCCTGCCTGCGAACCTGCATCTCTACCCTGACCGGATCACCCCCGCGGTCGAGGCTGCAGTGCTGGAACATCGGTCGAACTATGCTCAGATCATGGTTGTCTATGCCGATTGCGGCACGGGGGGCATCTTGCAGAAAAAGTGCAAGGAATTGGGCATCGAGATGGTCGAAGGACCGCACTGTTATTCGTTTTTTGAAGGCAATGCGGCCTTTGCCGCCCATGCTGACACCGAATTCACCGCCTTTTATCTGACTGATTTTCTGGTGCGCCAGTTTGATGCTTTTGTCTGGCGGCCCATGGGTCTCGACCGGCATCCTGAACTGCGCGACATGTATTTCGGAAATTATACCAAGCTGGTTTACATGGCCCAGACGGACGATCCGGCGATGTCCGCAAAGGCAGCAGAGTGTGCTGCACGACTTGGCCTCGCCTATGAACGTCGCTGGACCGGATATGGCGATCTTGCCGTGTTTTTGCATGAAACCGCTGCCAAATCGCTGGAACCGCCGACAGCATTGCGCTAAGGCGGCGCATGCCGAAGACACGGAGATTGCTGCGATGAAGGCCACCGTCATCACCTTTCCCGGTTCCAACTGCGACCGCGATCTGGCGCAAGGCTTTCAACTGGCGGGGTTTGAGGTCAGCCGCAGTTGGCACAAGGACACCAGTCTGCCCGCAGGGGTCGATGTGGTGGGGGTGCCGGGTGGCTTTTCCTTTGGCGATTACCTGCGCTGCGGCGCGATTGCCGCGCAATCGCCGATTGCGGCGGCCATTCGCGATCATGCGCTGCGCGGTGGGTATGTGCTGGGGGTGTGCAACGGGTTTCAGGTCCTCACCGAGATGGGCCTTTTGCCTGGCGTCTTGATGCGCAATGCAACGCTCACGTTCAAATGCCGCCGTCAGGCCTTGCGGATCGCAACCACCGCCAGCGCCTTTACCAGCCGATATGCAGCGCATGCGCTGATTTCCCTGCCCATCGCTCATCACGACGGAAACTACACGATCGATGCTGCCGGTTTGAGCCGCATACAGGCTGAGGACCGGATTGCCATGACCTTTCTCGGCAACCCCAACGGGTCGGTTGCCGACATCGCGGGCGTGCTTTCGGAAAATCGTCGTGTTCTCGGGATGATGCCGCATCCCGAGCGCGCCGTGGAGAGTTTGCATGGCAGCACGGATGGTGCAAAGCTCTTTGACAGCTTGATGGGCGGTATGGCGCTTGCCTGACGGGCGATTGCTTGAGGGCCT
Source organism: Rhodobacterales bacterium (assembly GCA_031378845.1). Taxonomy (GTDB): domain Bacteria; phylum Pseudomonadota; class Alphaproteobacteria; order Rhodobacterales; family Rhodobacteraceae; genus JAJNPS01. Next base: position 23,820 of record JANNES010000012.1, on the reverse strand, counting down.
TGCCCCACAAGCCTAGAATCGAGGGCATGCAAACGGCGACGCCTAACATGACATCTGAGACCAGACCTGGCTTTTCCTGGCGGTTGCGTTTGATCATCGCGGCGCTGCTGGTTGTGGCGGTGTCTGTGGTGCTGGTGACAAACCGGCTTTTGTCGGACAGGTTCATCGAAACCACGCGAAATCGGGCCGAACTTCGGCTTGCGCTCTACTCCGGCAACCTGATCTCGGAATTGCAGCGGACCTCGGTCGTGCCGCTGCTTTTGGCGCGCGATCCTGATCTGATCCAAGCGCTTCAAGCCGGAAATTTCTCGGTCACGACGGGAAAGCTGATCCGTTTGCAAGAAGAGATCGGCGTGGCCGCGATCCAGCTTCTGGATCAGGATGGGCGAATTGTTGCGGCGACCAATCGCAATGTTCTTGGCGGCAATCTGCGGCAATCGCCGTTTTACGTCGAGGCGTTGCGGTCGGGCGATACCGTTTTTACCTCGGCGCCGCGCCAGACCGGCGGGTTCGAGTTCAGCTATTCGCGCGTCATTTCGGCCAATGGCGTGACGCTGGGGGTCATCGTCGTTTCCGTGGATCTGATGAAGTACGAGAGGTCATGGTCGGGCTTGCAGGACGCCGTCCTGGTGACTGACAGCGCGGGTGTTGTGGTTCTGGCGACCGAGCCGCAATGGCGTGGTTTGCCGCAGGACGAAGCCCTTGCCCGGCGCGATCCACCATCGGCGATCGCCAAGGCGTTGCAGGCAACCGCCGACTGGGCGCAGAATCCGCCCGACGCCTATGTGCGTGGCGAGGCTGTGATGAAGACAGAGGCGCGCGTGCCCTTCCGCGGCTGGCGGATTGTGACATTCACCGCGTACGATTCTGTGCGCGAGCGTGTCAATGGCGTTTTGGCCTTGGAAATCATGGGCTTTGCCATCGCTCTTGCGGCAACGTTTTATGTTCTGTCACGCCGCGCGATGTCGCAAAGCGTCAGCCTGCAACGCGAGTCGGCAGAGCTTCGGCTGCTCAATACCCGCCTGCAACGCGAGATTGCGGAACGTGAAAAGGTCCAGAAAGACCTCGCCGTGGCTGAGTTGACGCTGGCGCAGTCGTCCAAACTGGCGGCCTTGGGCGAGATGTCGGCGGCGGTCAGTCACGAACTGAACCAGCCCCTGGCGGCGATGAAGACGTATCTGGCGGGTGCGCGGCTTCTCTTGCAGCGCAAACGCTATGAAGAGGCGCTGTCATCGTTTCAGCGTATCGACGATCTGATCGAGCGGATGGGCGCAATCACGCGCCAGCTGAAGTCCTATGCACGCAAGGGCGGTGAGGCGTTTGAGCCGGTGGATCTGCGCGGCTGTGTCTCTTCCGCGCTGTCGATGATGGAGCCGCAGCTGAAAATCCGGATTGTCCGGATCACCCGCGCGGTGCCGCGTTTGCCGGTGATGGTCATGGCGGACCGGCTTCGCCTTGAACAGGTGATCATCAATCTGCTGCGCAACGCGCTGGATGCCACCAAGGGCTCGGACAATCCGCAAATCGACATCCTGTTGTCGGCAGGAGAGACCGCGACCCTGTCGGTGCGCGACAATGGCTCCGGGATTGTCGATCTCGATAACCTGTTCGAGCCGTTCTACACGACCAAAAAACCGGGCGAGGGCGTCGGCCTTGGCCTTGCGATCTCGTCAGGGATCGTCACCGATCTGGGCGGTCGACTGACCGCTCATAACAGCGAAGGTGGTGGGGCTGTCTTTGAAGTGCAGCTTCCCATCCTATCAAACAAACAAGAAGCAGCGGAATGAGGACCAGATGGCGCGGGCTATGAAAGTGGCGATTGTCGACGACGAAGCGGATATGCGGCAGTCGATCAGCCAATGGTTGGCGCTGTCGGGCTTTGATACCGAAACTTACGCCTCGGCCGAAGAGGCGTTGCGGGGCATTGGTCCGGAGTTTCCCGGGGTGGTGGTCAGTGACATCAAGATGCCGGGGATGGACGGGATGGCGCTGTTGAAGCGTCTTCTCAGCCAGGACAGCGGACTGCCGGTGATCTTGATCACGGGCCATGGCGATGTGCCGATGGCGGTCGAGGCGATGCGGGTCGGTGCTTTTGATTTTCTCGAAAAACCGTTTAATCCCGACAGGATGACCGAACTTGCCAAACGCGCGACCCAAGCGCGCCGGATGACGCTGGACAACCGTGCCTTGCGCAAGGAGCTGTCCGAAGGGTCGTCTCTGATCCAAAAGCTGGTCGGCACCTCACCTGCAATGGAGCGGTTGCGCGAAGATATCCTCGATATCGGACAAGCCGACAGTCATGTGTTGATCGATGGCGAAACCGGCACCGGCAAGACGCTGGTGGCCCACGCGCTGCACGCCGTGGGTGCGCGCGCCGGGCGCAAGTTCCAGACGATTTCCTGCGCGGCCTGGGGTGAGGCGGAACTCGCGGCCAGGCTTTTTGGCCCGACCGAGGACGGGACCCTGCCGCTGGTCGAAGAGACCCGTGGCGGCACGCTCTGCCTTGAGGATATCGAAGACCTGAGCAATGGTCTTCAGGCCCGTTTGTTGGCCATGATCAACGATCAGTCGATCCCGCCCGAGACACGCATCATCGCGATCTGCAACGAACATGCGCCCGATACGACGCTGGAGGCAGTGCTGCGGCCAGACCTCTATTACCGGTTGGGGGCGATGACCATCGTGTTGCCGCCGTTGCGCAGCCGTGGCGAGGATATTCTGACGCTGTTCAACCGGATGTCGGAACATTTCTCCGAAGAATATGGCTGCGAGGCCCCGCAGGTTACGGCCCAGGAGGCAGCACAACTCTTGCAGGCACCGTGGCCCGGAAATGTGCGTCAGCTGGTGAACATCGCCGAACGCGCGGTGTTGCAGAACCGGCGCGGCTCCGGGTCCATCGCAAGCCTCTTGATGGCTGACAACGAGGCCTCGGCCCCGGCGCTGACAACCGAAGGCAAGCCGCTGAAAGACTATGTCGAGGCGTTTGAACGGATGCTGATCGACAACACGATGCGCCGACACAAGGGCAGCATTGTCGCGGTGATGGACGAGCTGTGCCTGCCACGCCGGACCTTGAACGAAAAGATGGCAAAGTATGGGCTGACGCGAGGGGATTATGTTTGATTTTTAGCCAAATCACTGGCATCTCGCATCTCTCATATGCGGGATATTGGTTGATGCATCTATGAAGATACTGTTCGTTCAGTATGGCGACTACGCCGAGGCCTATCGCAGGCTTAAGTCCGGGGCACCTGAAACCTACCGCGACCAGAAAAAGTCGGTCGACCATGTCGAAGAGCTGGCGCAACATCACGATGTAGCTTTGCTGGTGATCCGCGACACGCCCTATGATGAGACTTTGCGCAAAGGGCTCAGGTCTTTTGCGGTCCCCTATGCCAAGCTTGACCGCAGCAGTGTCAAGTCAATTCTCGACCTCGAAAAGCCTGATGTTGCGATACTGATTACACCGCACTTGAGGTTTCTGGCAGAGTTGCGCGCCCGGAATATCCCGACACTGCCTTGTCTTGCCGATATCTTCACGCCGACAGGACTTAAATCACGGCTCCACAACTTGGCTTTGCGCTGGGTCTTGCGCAGCCGGGTCTTTCCGTGCGTCGCCAATCACAACTTGAACGCCTCACGGTCCGTCGAAAAGGATCTCGGCTATCCGCCGAACAGGATCGTGCCCTGGGACTGGAGTGCCGTCCAGCCCGAACCCACCGGAAAGCCGGGCCTGCTGAACTCCGACGAACCTACGGCGTTCTTCGCTGGCGCACTTTTGGTCGACAAGGGGGTGCAAGATTGTCTTGAGGCGGTCGCTCTTGTGAATGCGCAGGGTCTAAACCTGTCGATGTCCTTTGCGGGCCCGGGCGATGTTTCGCATTGGATGGCCGAGGCTGCGCGGCTGGGTGTGACAGCAAAGGTGCGCTTTCTGGGCACGGTTCCCAACAGCGAGGTCCGCAAGCTCATGCGCGCGCATGACATGGTTATTGTGCCGTCGCGACCCGGCTATGCCGAGGGCCTGCCAAACACCATCTATGAGGCTTTGGCGTCGCGTTCGCCCTTGATCGTCAGCGACCATCCGGCGTTTCGTGGGCGATTAAAGGTGGGAAGCCAGTGTCTTGAATTCGAAGCAGCATTGCCTTCAGCTCTGGCCAAAAGCATGACCCGGCTTTGTCGTGATCGCGCTCTCTATGCAAGCTTGTCGGACAATGCGGTTGCAGCGCTTCGGCAGATTCATGTCGGCATCGAACGGCACATGCTTATCGACCAGTTTCTGGAGGACCCACGAAATACGACCGGCTGGGTTGCGAAATATGCACTCAGCGCCGTCTGAGGGTTAGTTGGCATGTGCTTGCGACAACCGCAGATTGTCCCTTCCCCGCGAAATAGGGCATTGTATTTGGCGCGACTTTGCCGCTAGGGTCATGCAGGGTCCGCTACGGGGGGCCGAGAAATTCTCTCCCTCTTTGATGCTTGGTGCGTTTGATTGCGCCGCAGACCGGGGGGAGCCGGATCGACCGCAAGGTTGTGCACATTGCTCGTAAATCTATGATTTCACGAGCTTTACAAGGTGGAAGGTCGCAAGGCCTTTTAGACGTGAACCGCGATGAGGCGCGCGAAAACAGCAGCGACTGGCCGAACCTGCCCCTTGGGCAGCGTTGACCGTTCTCTGCGCCGCGCCACCGCCCGAACAAGTCGTCCCAACCTCTATGATCCGCCGTCCGGTCCGCCGGGCGGTCTCTTGCGTTTGGGACGCAATGGATTGATATGTCAAAGAAAATGCTTATCGACGCCACCCATGCTGAGGAAACTCGCGTGGTCGTGGTTGACGGAAACAAAGTTGAGGAGTTCGACTTTGAAACCCTGAGCAAGCGTCAGCTTGCCGGGAACATCTATCTGGCCAAGGTGACGCGGGTCGAACCCTCGTTGCAGGCGGCCTTTGTGGAATATGGTGGGAACCGGCACGGTTTTCTGGCCTTTGCTGAAATCCACCCCGACTACTATCAGATCCCCGTCGCTGACCGAAAAGCGTTGCTCGAAGAAGAGCGCGCCTTTGCGCAAGCCGAGGAAGACGAAGACAATCGTCGCCCGCGCCGTCGTGGACCAAAACCCGAAGCGCGCGCCGAACGTGCCGAAAATGGCGATGCCGTGCGCAATGGACCTTCGGGAATGGATGTCGTCGATCTTGGCGACGAGGCTGAACCCGCCGAAAGCCGGGCCCCCGATACCAGCGCCGAGGGTCAGGCGGGCGATGACCACGGTCAAGTGGATCAAGACCAGTCAGACCATCACGATGAGACCAATGGCGAAAATGGCGACGGCGCCTATCACGCCGTCGATCACGCGTCCGAGACCGATGACGAAATCGAGTCCGTCGCCGAAGAGGATGTATCTGAAGAAATCCGCGCACCCCGCCGGCCACGTGCCCGCCGCTACAAGATCCAAGAAGTGGTCAAGGTGCGCCAGATCATGCTGGTGCAGGTGGTTAAGGAAGAACGCGGCAGCAAGGGTGCAGCACTCACCACCTATCTGTCGCTGGCCGGTCGCTATTGTGTGCTGATGCCCAACACGGCGCGTGGTGGCGGGATTTCCCGCAAAATCACCCAAGCCGCTGATCGCAAAAAGCTCAAAGAAATCGCGGGCGAGATCGAGGTTCCAGAAGGTGCGGGCCTGATCATTCGCACGGCAGGTGCCAAGCGTACCAAGCCCGAGATCAAGCGCGACTATGAATACCTGATGCGGCTTTGGGAGCAGATCCGCGAGCTGACACTGAAATCCATCGCCCCGGCGGCGATCTACGAAGAGGGCGACCTGATCAAGCGCTCGATCCGCGACCTTTACAGCCGCGAAATCGACGAGATTCTGGTCGAGGGCGAAGCAGGCTATCGCACCGCCAAGGACTTCATGCGGATGATCATGCCAAGCCATGCAAGGCTTGTGCAGCGTCATAGCGAAGCACAGCCCTTGTTCGCGCGTTTCCAGGTCGAAAGTTATCTGGCGTCGATGTTCAACCCCACGGTGCAGCTGAAATCCGGTGGCTACATCGTGATCGGCGTGACCGAGGCGCTGGTGGCGGTGGACGTGAACTCCGGCCGTGCCACCAAGGAAGGCTCGATCGAGGACACCGCGCTCAAGACCAACCTCGAGGCCGCCGAAGAGGTGGCCCGCCAGTTGCGCCTGCGTGACCTCGCTGGTCTGATCGTCATCGACTTCATCGACATGGAGGAGCGCAAGAACAACCTCGCGGTTGAAAAGCGCATGAAGGACAAGCTCAAGACCGACCGTGCCCGCATTCAGGTGGGTCGGATCAGCGGTTTTGGCCTGATGGAGATGAGCCGCCAGCGCCTGCGTCCGGGCATGCTGGAATCGACCACACAGCCTTGCCCGCATTGCCATGGCACGGGCCTGATCCGGTCCGACGACAGCATGGCGCTATCGGTGCTGCGCGCGCTGGAAGAAGAGGGCACGCGCAAACGCTCCAAGGAAGTGTTGCTCAAGGCGCCGATCGCCATCGTGAACTTCCTTATCAACAACAAGCGCGAACATATTGCACTGATCGAGGCCCGCTACGGGATGTCGGTGCGTATCGAGGCCGACCCTGCCCTGATCAGCCCCAACCATTCCATCGAAAAGTTCAAGACCGCAACACGGGTGGTTCTCGATACACCCAGCGCCATTTCCGGCAACGCAAGTCTCATGGGTGCGCCGGTCGACGACTTTGACGAAGAAGACCCCATTGTTGAAGACATTCTGGAGGACGACGTCGAGGCCGAAGAAGAGACTGGCACCGAAGGTGCGCAGGCCGACCGCGCCGATGGCGGGGCAGGGGGCGTCAAAAAGCGCCGCCGCCGTCGTCGTCGTCGTAAAGGCGGGCGTGACGAGAACGGGGCCGAAGAGTCCGGCGAAGGTGGCGATGATGCGTCGGCGGACGCCAACGGCGACCCTGCGGACGATTTGCGCGTTGTGGCTTCATCGAGGTCCTCCGAAGCGTCGTCCGCCGATGCAGACGCCGACGCAGTGCCGGCCAAAGGCCCGCGAACACGCAGCCGCGGTCGGCGTGGTGGGGCAAAGCCCGCAAGCGGGATCGAGGTGGCACCTGATGCCGGGGCACAAGAAGCGCCCGCCATTGTGATCGTGGAACCCGAGGTCGCACCCTCGGTCGAGCCTGTTTTGGCAGAGCCAGCGGCCGAGGCGAAACCGAAAAAGCGTCCCTCGCGCGCCAAGCCCAAAGTCGTCGAGCTAGAGGCTGAACCCGTCGCTGTGTCCGCACCTGTGGCCCCGGCAGAGCGTCCGGCTGCGGAACCGGCGCCCGCTGTGCCCGCCGCCGATGACGCCGCGCCCAAGTCAAAGCGCAAGGGCTGGTGGTCGCTCGCCCGCTAGGCAGCTTGCTGTGACGACCAATGGGGCGGCGCGTGCCGCCCTATTGTTTGGCCCGGATGAAGTACCGGCTGACCGCGCCTTCCGTTTCTGCGCCAAGATAGGCGTGACCCGTCTCGGCACAGAAATGCGGCAGATCGACCGCGGCCATCGGATCGGTTGCGCGCAGGCAAAGCACCGCACCAGGCGGCATGGCGATCAGTCTCTTGCGGGCCTTCAACACGGGCAGCGGACACAAGAGGCCCTCGCAATCCATGATGACATCATAATCCATCGCGCCCGCCTCTTGATCGTTGCCCCAGATATCCTTGGCGCAGGTGTCGACGCCAGCCCCAAAGTGACAGTGCATCCAAAGCGCAGCCACGCCAAAGTGACCCCGCCCCCAAGTGACGGCGCGCGACAAAGACGCTATGTCGGGGAAAAGGAGACCGCATGTTCGGACTGGATCTTATCGATGCCGGGTTGCTGCCCGCCCTTCTGATCGCGCTTGGTGCGGGCGTTTTGTCCTTTTTGTCGCCCTGCGTCTTGCCCATCGTGCCGCCTTATCTTGCCTATATGGGGGGCATCAGCATGGGCGAGCTGACCGGTGCGACGCCCGCGCGCCACCGGGTTCTGTTGCCGGCGCTCTTTTTCGTGCTTGGCCTCTCGACGATTTTCTTGCTGCTCGGCTTTGCTGCATCGGCCTTTGGCTCGTTTTTCCTGGGGTATCAGCTCTGGTTCACGCGCCTTTCCGGGGCCGTGATCCTGATCTTTGCGATGCATTTTCTCGGGGTCTTCCGCATCCCGATCCTCGACCGCGAAGCGCGGCTTGATGCGGGCGACCGGGGGGGGTCGGCACTTGGCGCCTATGTGCTGGGGCTGGCCTTTGCCTTTGGCTGGACGCCCTGCATCGGTCCGCAACTGGGCGCGATCCTGTCGATTGCTGCCCAGGAAGGCAGCCTGTCGCGCGGAACTGCCCTTTTGGCCGTTTATGCCGCGGGCTTGGGCCTGCCATTCCTTTTCGCCGCCCTGTTTATCGAACGGGCAATGGGAATGATGACCAGGATCAAGCGCCACATGCGTCTGATCGAACGCTGTATGGGGGTGTTGTTGCTGATCGTCGGGGTCGCGCTGATCACGGGGGCCTTTACCGATTTCAGTTGGTGGCTTCTGGAGATTTTTGGCGCCTTGGGCATCCCGCTGCTGGGCTGATGCGTGGTTGTGTGCCGCGCCGATCATTGACCTTTCGCCCTTGGCGTTTTCTGCCAGAATGGCACCAAAACGTGGGGACAGCGGCAGATGGCCGATCTAACGGCAGGTGAGGGCGCGCCACCAGACCCCCAAAGGCCGGTTTTTCGGCGGCAGGTGTTCTATATTCCTGGCTATGATCCGTTTCCGCCCCGCCGGTATCGAGAGCTTTACCGGACTGAATCGGCTGCGCAGGCAGCCATTTCGGGATATGATATTGCCTTGCGGCCGGGGTCATCGGGCATCGGCTGGGCGGTCGACGCCAAGATCAACCGCGAGCCCGCGACAAGCCAGATCGACGTGCTGGTATGGTCCGACATCGTGCAAGGTTCGATGGCTGAAAGCATCCCGGCGACCTACCTGCAACTCGTTCGGACAGCTTGGGTCTATATTGGGTCAGGTGCACTCTTTCGACTGATGCGCCTGCGCAAAGGGCCAATGATTGCCGCCCTTTACCCGATTTTGATGTTGCTTATGCAATTGGCTCTGGCAGCGCTCGTGGTGTGGGGTGTGGTCGCGGCAGCGATGTGGCTGTGGTCCAGCGCAACCGGCACCGCGACCGGGCTCTTTGCGGGCGTGATCGCGGGCGGGCTGACGCTGCGTGGGTTCAAACACTTTGACCGACGGCTCTTTGCCTATTACCTCATGCATGACTATGCGTTTACCGCCCAAGATGGCGGGGCCATTCCAAGAGCACTTGTCGTGAGGATGGCGGAGTTTCGCAGCCGCATCTGCGCATCGCTCGCGGCAGACCTCGACGAGGTTGTGATCGTGGGCCATTCCTCGGGCGCGCATCTGGCGATGTCGATCCTGGCTGAGCTGCTGCGCGATGGTTTGCCGGACAAGAGGCCTGCCGTGGGGTTCCTGTCTCTGGGTCAGGTGGTGCCGATGGTGTCATTTCTTCCACGTGCCACGCGCCTGCGCGCAGACCTTGCCCTTTTGGCGGCACAAGATTCGATCACTTGGGTCGATGTCACCGCACCCGGCGATGGCTGTGCCTTTGCGCTCTGCGATCCGGTTTCTGTCAGTGGCGTCGCACCGCCCGACAAACGCTGGCCGCTGGTCATTTCGGCAGCCTTCACGCAAACCTTGTCACCAGACCGCTGGGCAGCCTTGCGGTGGCGGTTCTTCCGCCTGCACTTTCAGTATCTCTGTGCCTTTGACCGGCCCGGTGACTATGACTATTTCCAGATCACGGCAGGTCCCATGACCCTCGCTGAGCGCTACCGCGGCCGCGCCGCGTCGAAAAGCCGGATCGAGACGCCGCTGTCTGGCTATACGAGCATCGCATGACCCCGCCCAAGCCCCCCTCACGGCCTGACAAGGTGTCACTCTGGCGGTACTTTCGGCTTTTCCGGGCCGACATTCTCTCGGCACAACCGCAGCGTCTTTACCACGCCTGGATGGCGGAGTTTCGCGCGCCATTTCTGCGCAGCTATCTGTGCAATGACCCAAGCCTGATCCGGCGCGTGCTGTCCGAGCGGCCTGAGGATTTTCCGAAATCCGACCGTGTGGGCGAAGGCTTGCGCCCGCTGCTTGGTCAATCGGTCTTTGTCACCAACGGCGACCTCTGGCGGCGCCAGCGTCGGATCATCGACCCTGCATTCGAGGGCGGACGGCTGCATGCGGCTGTGCCTGCGATCTGGGCCGCTGCCGAGGCCGCCGTTGCGCGCATGTCACCGGGGCGCCATGAGATCGAGGCCCCGATGAGCCATGCTGCCGCCGATGTGATCTTTCGCACGCTGTTCTCGATCCCGATCGAGGACCAGATGGCGGGGCAGGTCTATCAGGCGTTTCAGACCTATCAACGATCACAGCCGATCCTGAATCTGGCGGCCTTTCTGCCGCTGCCTGCCTGGATGCCGCGCTTTCATCGCAAGGCAACACGTACTTCGGCGCGCCATATCCGCAACTTGATCGGGGTCTTGTGTCAGGCGCGCGCGCAGGCGATTTCGTCGGGCACAGCACCGCTGGATCTGGCGACCAAGATCATGACGACTGCCGATCCCGAAACCGGCCAGACATTTTCGACCGTAGAAATGGTCGATCAGGTCGCCATCTTCTTTCTGGCGGGGCATGAGACGTCGGCTTCGGTCTTGTCGTGGGCGCTTTACCTTTTGGCCACCCACCCGGATGTCCAAGACCGCGTCGCAGCCGAGGTCCGCGATCTGCCAAGACCCCCCGGGATGGGCCAGATGTCGCGGCTGCGCGTCACCCGTGATGTGTTTCGTGAAACCTTGCGGCTTTATCCGCCTGTACCCATGATGGTGCGCGAGAACATTCGCATCGAAGAGATGCGGGGTCGGACGGTTCGCCCGGGCGCGCAGATCGTCATCAGCCCCTGGCATGTGCACCGGCACGACCGGATTTGGGCTGATCCGGATGGGTTTGACCCTGACAGGTGGGGGCGCGATGACACCAAAGAGGCGCAGCGCACCGGCTATCTGCCGTTTTCTGCAGGCCCGCGCGTCTGTACGGGTGCGGGTTTTGCGATGGTTGAGGGTGTCTTGATGCTGGCGGCGCTGGTGCGCGCATTCCGGTTTGCGCCGGTGGAGGGTCAGGTGCCGGTGCCGGTCGCCCATCTGACGGTACGGTCCAAGGCGGGAATTTGGCTGGATGTCACGCCGCGGTAGGCAGCACGCGGCCTAGCGCAGATCCGCAAGACAGCCGGTCAGTTCCTGCCCAAGCGCAAGCCGCTCTTTTTCCGACAGGAAAGCGCCGATCTCCACCTCGCGGCCATTGCCATTCAGGGTGACGTAATGCGGCACCGGACCGCCCGTCGCGTGGATGTTCAAGCGGACCCAATGGGGGTTGGCGTCCCAGCACTGGATGGGTCCCTTTGGGTTGCGGCGGGTCAGTTGGATCAGGTCGCGCGACAGCGACAGTTCTTCAACGATGGCCCGGTCGCGCGCACTGCGCCTCAGCGCCCACCACATCGCCGTCACCGCTGCCACGACAAAGGGCAATAGTCCCCACAGGACGGGCTGGCCAATCAGCGTCAACAAAGGCAGAGCGATCAGCCCCGAGGTGATGCCGACAAACCAGACAAACCCTGTTTGCGTCAACGACCGATAGGGCCACAAGCGCAGGGTACGGGTATCATCTCTCGGGGGAAGCCACTCGTATGGCATCTTGGTCCTGATCCAACGAAATACAGGCCCCGGATCGCTCCGGGGCCCCTTTTCAGCCCAGTCTGCTTAGTGGGCGTGTTGCTTGTCCCAGTCTTCGCGCTTGGGCAACTGCTCGAACGTATGTTCAGGCGGCGGCGAAGGCAGGGTCCATTCCAGCGTATCGGCGTATTCGTTCCAATAGTTGTTCTCGGTGACGCGACGCCCCGCGAACAGCGTGTAGAACACGATGCCGATAAAGAAGATGAACGAAGCGAACGAAATCATCGCGCCAACGGACGAAACATAGTTCCAGTAGGCAAAGGCCTCGGGATAGTCGATGTAGCGGCGCGGCATGCCCTGACGGCCAAGGAAGTGCTGCGGAAAGAAGGTGATGTTCGAGCCGATGAACATCGCCCAGAAATGCAGCTTGCCCGCCCATTCTGGATATTGGCGGCCCGACATCTTGCCGATCCAGAAATAGACACCCGCAAAGATACCAAACACCGCGCCGAGGCTCATCACATAGTGAAAATGCGCCACGACATAGTAAGTGTCGTGATAGGCGCGGTCGATGGCGGCCTGAGACAGCACGATACCCGTGACACCGCCCACGGTGAACAGGAACAAAAAGCCAAAGGCGAACAGCATCGGCGTCTTGAACTCGATCGACCCGCCCCACATTGTGGCGATCCACGAGAAAATCTTGATGCCCGTGGGCACGGCGATGACCATCGTTGCCAGCATGAAGTAGGACTGCTGGGTCAACGACATGCCCACAGTGTACATGTGGTGCGCCCAGACGACAAACCCCAGAACCCCGATTGCGACCATCGCATAGACCATCGGCAGATAGCCAAAGATCGGCTTGCGGCTGAAGGTGGCAATGACCTGGCTGATGATCCCAAAGGCGGGCAGGATGATGATGTAGACCTCGGGGTGACCAAAGAACCACAAGATATGCTGGTACAAGACCGGATCGCCGCCGCCCGCCGCGTCAAAGAACGTGGTGCCGAAGTTGCGGTCGGTGATCAGCATGGTTATCGCACCCGCCAGCACCGGCAGCGCCAGGAGGATCAGCCACGCGGTGATAAAGATCGACCAGGCAAACAGCGGCACCTTGTGCATCGTCATGCCGGGCGTGCGCATGTTGAGAAAGGTCGTGATCATATTGATCGCGCCGAGGATCGACGACGCCCCCGAAAGGTGCACAGCAAACAACGCAAGATCCGTCGCAAAGCCGGATTCCGTGGTCGACAACGGCGGATAAAGCACCCAGCCGATGCCCGCGCCCAGCTGCCCGTTGCCGCCCGGCGCAAAGACTGACGCGATGGCGAGCGTCGTTCCCGCGACGAACAGCCAGTAGCTAAGGTTGTTCATCCGCGGAAACGCCATATCCGGCGCGCCGATCTGCAAAGGCATGAAATAGTTGCCGAAGCCTCCGAAAAGCGCAGGGATCACGACAAAGAACATCATCAGGACGCCATGGCCGGTGATCAGGACGTTCCAAAGATGGCCGTTCGGAGTACATTCGCCGACGGCAGCCGCAGTCAGGCGCGCGCCTTCCATACACATGTACTGCACGCCCGGATGCATCAGCTCGATCCGCATGTACAATGTGAAGATGACCGAGATCAGACCGACAAACCCACCCGTGAAGAGGTAAAGGATCCCGATGTCCTTGTGGTTTGTCGACATGAACCAGCGGACAAAAAAGCTGGTCTTGCGCTCGTGGCCATGGATGGCGGCGTCGGCCATGGGGCTCTCCTTGGGTCAGTTTTGATCTTTGGGCCAGCCCCTCGGCAGATTTGCCTAGAGCGCCGGTCCTGTCCCGGTTCTCTTTACTGAGACATCCACGCGGCGGCAATCTCTGAGTTTGCGCCAACCCCCTTCAATGCAGCAGTTTCGCCCGTATTCGCACGCTTCGCGGCAACACGCCGCAGGGCCGCCGGGCTGTTTGCCCGTGCGAAAGCGCGGCCACCCCGAACCGGGCTGGTCGCGCAGACGACGAAAGGGCCGGTTACTGGACCAAGGCGAGGTAGGCCGCGACATCCTCGCCGCCCGCCGCAAGCTTGAACGACATCTTGGACTTGGCTGCCGGATCACCGGTCTTTTCCTTCAACCATGCGGCAGGGTCGACGACATAGGCCGCAAGGCTCGCCTCGTCCCAGACAGCGCCGGTTGCGCCGACCGTCAGGATCGCGGCACCATAGTTGAAGCCCGCAACCGATCCCACGGGCCGCCCGATCACGCCGTAAAGGTTTGGCCCGGTCTTGCCGCCTTTTTGAAACTCGGTCCCGTCAGCCCCGATCACCGAATGGCAGGCCTTGCACTTTTTGTACGTATCTTCTCCGGCTGCGGCATCGCCTGCCAGCGCGGGTCCCGCCATCGCGGCAAGTCCAAAGGCAAGGATCAGCGTCAGTTTCGTCATGGCATCCTCTTTAAATCCCGCGCGCTGTCGCATTGAGTCGCGCCGTTTGCTCAATGAAGGGTGCGCAGCTGTGTTATGCAATAGCGCGCAAGGTCGCGCGACATGCTATCTCATGTCAGATCGGGGAAATGCCTGGAAAAGGTCTGTTTCAGCGCAAGATCGAGGTCTGCCATAGTGACCGGCAGGCCCAGATCGACAAGGCTTGTGACCCCGTGGTCGCGGATGCCGCACGGCACGATGCCGGAAAAATGGGACAGATCCGGCTCCACATTGATCGAGATGCCGTGAAAGCTGACCCAGCGGCGCAGCTTGACCCCGATGGCCGCGATCTTGTCCTCGGCGGGCTGGCCATCGACACCGACGCGATCGGGACGCGCAACCCAGACGCCGACACGCCCTGACCGCCGTTCCCCGCGCACATTGAACGTAGCCAGCGTTGCGATCACCCAATTCTCCAGGGCGCAGACAAACTGGCGGACATCACGGCCACGACGGCCCGCGTCCAGCATGACATAGGCAACGCGCTGGCCCGGCCCGTGATAGGTATACTGCCCGCCGCGCCCGGCGACATGCACCGGAAAGCGGTCCGGATCGACAAGATCCGTCGGTTTGGACGAGGTGCCGGAGGTATAGAGGGCCGGATGTTCCAACAGCCAGACAGCCTCTGGCGCCGAACCAGCAGAAATGGCCGCAACGCGCGCTTCCATGGCCGCCAGGGTGGCCCGGTAAGGCTGCAATCCGGGCAGATGGGTCCATTCGACCATAAGATCCTCGGCATTTGGGGCGGCGGCCGATGTCGTTGCACAAAATTCACTTTGCCAATCGCGTCAGCATGGTAACATTCGCCTATAGTCGTTTATCTATTCAACGTTGGGAGTGATGTAATGAAACTCAGGGCAATTGCAATGTCGGCCATGATTGCGGCGCTGGCCGTCGGGCGCGCCGAGCCGGTCATGGCGGACGGAGATGCCTTTGTTGGCGGCATCATCGGCGGCATCATTGGCGGCGCCATCGTCAACGAGGTGAACAAGAACAAGCGCACCACCAAGTCGACCACCCGATCAACGAAATCCTCAGGAGTGTCCTCTGCCCAGCGCGAGACCAATCGCGAACTGCAGACTGCGTTGAACTACTTTGGCTTTCCGGTTGGCACACCCGACGGCTCCATCGGTCCCAAAAGCCGGTCAGCCATTTCGACCTATCAGGCCACGCTTGGCTATCCCGCGACCGGCCAGTTGACCGAATACGAGCGCAACCTTTTGGTGACCGCCTATTATCGCGGCATGTCCGGCGGTCCCGTGGTCACCCAAACTGCCGCGACACATCCGTTGGGGATCAAGGGGCTCTTGATCGTGCAGCGCGACGAGATGGCCGGCATCGCGCCGTCGGTTGCAGCACCTGTCGAGGCGTTTGTGGCAACACCCGTCGCGCCTGATGAAACGCCACTGGTGCCGGGCTCCGTCGCGGCGGCAACGGCGGCGGCACTGCCGACCCTTTTGCCCGAAGAAGCCCCGACAGCCGAGGTGGCAATCGTGCCCGAAAGCGAGGATGGTGCGCTTCCGTCGTTCATGGGGTCGGGGGCGGTGCAGGTTTCGCTGGCATCGCATTGCAACAAGGTCAGCCTTCTGACCAATACCAACGGTGGCTACACGTCCGCGGCTTCCATGACTGATCCCAATTTTGCGCTGTCCGAGCAATTCTGTCTCGCGCGGACCTACGCGATGTCGCAAGGCGAAGAGATCGCGGCGTCCGTTGCGGGCTTTACGCCTTCGCAGATCTCGGAGCAGTGCCTGGCCTTTGGCGAGGTGCTGGCAGACCATGTCGCGGCATTGTCATTGCAGCCCGCTGACGAAGTTCAGGCGGGTGTTTTGGCATTTGTCGCGCAATCCGGCATGTCGCCGGTGCAATTGTCGGGCACCGCAAAGGTATGCCTCGGCGTTGGCTACACCACCGACAACATGAATGTTGCCATTGGATCGGCGCTTTTGCTGACGGCATTGGGCGAGCGCGGCTATGGCGAGCTTTTGGGCCATCACCTGAGCCAGGGTTTTGGCGCGACGGTCCGGCCGGATCTTGCGATGGGCTGGTATGATATGGCCGTCGATGCCATGGGGCAGGGGCAGGCGATCTTTGCCCCCGGAATGATTGACCGCTCAGCGATTATCCAGAAGGCGTCCTATACGCTCAACGGTCGGGCGTCGGAGCTAGCTCCTGAAACCGCCGTTCAAGAGGCCAGTCTGCCTGATTTCGGTGTCACCCCCGAAGCGGAGGCGGTTCTTCCTGTCACGCCGGTGCCCGAGGCGGTTGTGCTGGCCCCGGCGGCGCCTGAGCCGCAGGCCCTTGCGCTGAGTGAAGACGTGATCACGGCCCAGAACGAGGCTGCAGCGGCTCCGGCCATGCCCGATCCGCTCAGCAATCCGGGTGGGGCAGCTTTGGCCCTTGCAGTGCGGTTGCCGATGCTGCTTTTCAGCAACTGACCGCTCGGGTGTGGCGACAAGGCCGGATTGCAAAATCCCCCTTTCCTTATCGCTGTGCCTTCGCTAAACCGTGTTGCGTCTGAGCCTGCATGCGGATGTGGCGGAATTGGTAGACGCGCAGCGTTGAGGTCGCTGTTCTTTAATCGGAGTGAAAGTTCGAGTCTTTTCATCCGCACCAGGCTTGTCGACGAGGCCCGCTCTGACCAGAGCGGGCCTTGTTGATTTGAAACCTGTCCGGTTCTCAGGGCAGGATTTGCAGCCAGACCCAGATCGAACCAATCGACAACGCCGTCGCAATGAGAACCGTCGAGGCAGCCACGCGTTTTGCCACTCCGTAGAGATTTGCAAAGACATAGGCGTTGACACCTGGGGCCATGGCAGCAGTGATGACCGCAGAGCGCAGCGCGGCTGTGTCGAGATCAAAGACCTGTGTGCCGAGAACCCAAGTGATGGCGGGATGCACGATCAGCGAGGCCGCCGACAGCCAGGCGATCGCCTTCATGTCGCCCTCGGGTCGGTAGCGCACCAGAACCCCGCCCAGCCCGAACAGCGCCGCGGGCAAGCCCGCAAGGGTGATCAGCGCCACACCCGACCAGAAGACCTCCGGCAATACCAGACCTGAAAAGTTGACGGCAAAGCCGGACAGGATGCCTACGACGAGTGGTTGGCTGATGATCGCCTTCAGTATCTGCCGTGTCAGTGCCACGGCAGACATTGCTTTGCCCCGGCTTTTGGCCCACTCCATCAACGCGATTCCAAAGGCGTAGAACAGCGGCGCGTGGATCGACAGGATGGCAAAATTGCCCTGCAGCGCGTCGGGCCCGTAGGCGCGTTCGGTGATCGGCAGGCCGAGAAGCAATGAGTTTGAAAAGAGCCCGACAAAGCCGAACGCGATGGCATCCGTGATCGGGCGACCAAACAGATACCTTGCACCCAGAAATCCAGTGCCAAACCCGGCAAAGGCCCCGGCATAAAAGCTGATCATCAGGCCGGGATCATAGGCGACACTCAGATCAAGCCGCGCGATAGAGGCAAAGAGAAGCGTCGGCAGCGCATAGGTCTGCGCGAAGATCATCACCCCTTCGACGGCACTTTCGCTGAAGCGGCCCCAGCGGGCGGCGGCATAGCCAAAGCCGATCACCATAAAGACGGGCAGGATGACGTCCAGAAGGACGCTCAAGCGACGTTCTCGTAGGTGATCGCCATCCCGTCATACGCGGGGCGGATATGGGCTGGCAGCTCGGCGCAGAGCTGTTCGTAGTCCATGTCCAGATGCATGTTCGTCAGCACGGCACGGGCAGGGCGCGCGCGCGCGATCCACTCCAGCGACAAGGCCAAATGCGTGTGCGTCGGATGCGGCGTGCGCCGCAGCGCATCGAGGATCCAGCAGTCGAGGCCCTGCAAATGCGCCCAGCTTTCGACGGGGATTTCAACCACATCAGGCAGATAGGCGAGATCGCCGATCCGGAACCCGAGGGCATGCATCGCTCCGTGTTCCGCCCGGAACGGGCGAAGCGTCACCGGACCACCTGCGCCGGTGATCGTGACCGGCCCCACGATCTTGTGCATGTCAAGGATGGCCGGGTAGGGGGAGCTGTCTGGCTGTGTAAACGCATAGCCAAAGCGTGTCATGAGGTCGGCTTGCGTTTCCGCATCCGCCCAGACCGGCAGGCGGCGGCGCAGGTTGAACACGATCTGGCGCAGATCGTCGATGCCGTTGGTGTGATCCGCATGGGCATGGGTATAGACCACCGCATCCAGCGTCCCGATCCCGGCGGACAAAAGCTGTTCGCGCATATCGGGTGAGGTGTCGACCAGCACCCGCGTGACGGCGTTCTTGTCCGAACCTTCCATCCGCTCCACCAGCAAGGAACAGCGGCGCCGACGGTTCTTGGGGTTGGCCGGATCACAGTCGCCCCAATCGCCACCCAGCCGCGGGACGCCGCCCGAAGACCCGCATCCAAGGATGGTAAAGCGGACCTGCGCCATCAAAAACCCCCCGCCGGACGTGCTGCACGCGCAAACAGGCGGTCGAAATTGGCGGTTGTCGCGGCAGCAAACGCCGCTTCGGGAATGCCAAAGACCACCGCACCGGCCTTGGCGGTAAAGGCGGTATAGGCAGGCTCGTTGCGACGGCCGCGATGGGGTGGCGGGGCAAGGTAGGGGCTGTCGGTTTCCAGCAAAATCCGGTCCAGCGGGGCCGCCGCAAAGATATCGCGCAACGCTTGCGATTTCGGGAACGCCGCGATGCCCGACATCGACAGATAAAATCCCAGTTCCAGTGCTGTCCCTGCCAGCGCCGCACCGGAGGAAAAACAGTGCATGACGCAGCCAAACGGCTTTTGGCGGAAACCTTCAGTCAGCATCACGGCCATGTCGTCATCGGCGTCACGGGCGTGGATGATCAGCGGCAGACCGGTTTGCTGTGCCGCCGTGATGTGGATGCGCAGTGATTGCTGCTGAACCGCCTTGCTGTCGGCGGTGTAATGGTAATCCAGACCCGTCTCACCGATGGCCACAAACTTCGGATGCTGCATCAATGCCACCAAGGCCTCGACGGTGGCCAAAGGCTCGTCTGCCGCGCTCATCGGATGGGTCCCCGCCGCGTAGTAGACGCCGTCATGTGCCTCGGCAATCGCACGCACCGCAGGTTCATTGCGCAAACGGGTGCAGATCGTGACCATCCGGCGCACACCGGAAGCGCGCGCGCGGCCAAGGATCTCCGGCAGGTCTTTTGCAAAATCGGGGAAATCGAGGTGACAATGGCTGTCGACGATCTCTGGCCGGTCCACGATTTCCAGGTTTTCGGGGGGCATCGGGTCTACCTTGAAGCGAGCTTGCCCGCCGTGTCGTCGATCTTCAGCACCATATCCATGAGAAGTGCAGCAGGGTCAAGGTTCACTGCCTTGCCTTGGCGGGCACGATTTCCCAAAGTCTGGGCGCAATCGGCCCAGGCACGCGCGGCCTCGCGGTCAGGCGCAAGCCGTCGCAAAATGGCGGCCTCGCCCGGCGCCGCCTCGGGCGGCTGCGTTTGCGTCGTCCCGGCGCGCGCCAGCCTTGCCAGAAACAAGTCCAGCAACGTCACCGTCAGATCGAACCGGCGATCCCCCGCCCGGGCCGAGGCGGCATCGCAAAGTGCGATGGCGCGGGGGCGGCTCATCCGGGGCAGGTCCCTCAAAAGCGCGGTGATCTCGCCGTAGAGCGCCAACCCGTTATGGCTGGTCAGTTGCATCGCCGCACCGACCGATCCACCCGCAAGTTCCGCGAGCGCTGTCGCCGACGATTCCGCAGCCTGTCCGCCCGCCGCCATCAGTGCCTGATCCAGATCCCGCGGTCCCAGTGGCTGCAACCGCAGCACCCGGCAGCGCGACCGGATCGTCGGCAGCAGACGAAACGGCTGATGGCTGATCAAGAACATCACAGCACCTTGTGGCGGCTCTTCGAGCACCTTCAAAAGCGCGTTTGCAGCATTGGGGTTCATCTCGTCGGCATCATCGATGATCACCACGCGACGCCCGCCATCGGTTGAGGACAAGTTGAAAAAACCCTTCAACTTGCGCGTCTCGTCGATGGTGATCTGGGTCTTGAGGTCCTTGCGCTTTTCATCCCAGCCGCGCCGGAGCAAAAAGATGCCGGGATGCGTCAAGGCCCGCACCTGACGCGACACGGGCAGTTCGGGATCGACCGACAGGTCCGCGGGTGGCGGCGGTGCACCAAAGAGTCCGCCGTCATCGGGCGGCGTGGCAAGCAAAAAGCGCGCCGCCCGCCACGCGAAGGTGGCCTTGCCGATGCCGCGCGGACCAGTGATCAGCCAGGCATGCGGCAGGCGACCCGAGGCAAAGGCGGACAGAAATGCGGCCTCACCGGCCTCTTGCCCGTAAAGGTGAACCGTCTCGCGCGGGTGGGGTGCGCCCTCCAGCCGGTCCGGTTCGGGCAGATCTTCAGACATTGCGGATGCGCGGGCCAAAATGCGTCTGCACCGCTTGCAGCACATCCGCAGCCACGTCGTCGGCATGGCGTGCACCATCAATGATCCAGAACCGCGTATGGTGCGCAGCCAGATCCAGAAATCCCTGACGCGCACGGGTCTGAAACTCCAGCCCCATATCCTCGAACCGCATTTCCGCGCCAGCACGCGCTGTCGCCCGCGCAAGCCCGAGGCCGGGGTCAATGTCTATCAGCAGCGTCAGGTCCGGCTCAACGCCGATCATCAGGTCGTGCAGCGCATCGACCGTCCTGGCAAGGTCGCCGCGCGTGATGCCCTGAAAGATCCGCGTCGAATCCGCGAAACGGTCGGTGATCACGACCTCACCCCGCGCGAGAGCTGGTCGGATGGTCTTTTCGAGATGATCGCGGCGTGCTGCGGTGAACAGCAAAATCTCGGTTTCTGCTGACCAGCGGTCAGCTTTGCCCTGCAGCACGAGCCGGCGGATTTCTTCGGCCCCGGGGCTGCCGCCCGGCTCTCGGGTCAAAAGGCAAGCAATGCCGCCGGCGGACAGTTCGGCCGCCAATCGGCGCGCCTGCGTCGATTTCCCCGAGCCGTCGATGCCTTCGAAACTGACAAAGACGCCCGCATGCGGCTCGGCACCCGACATGGTCACGACTGCGGCAAAAGGCTGCCCGCGCGTCCATAAAGGATGCGCGCAGCGGTTGTCACGCGCGAGAAAAAGCCACCCTTGGCGATGTCCGCCTCGGCCACCAGCGGAATACGCACATCTGGCAGGTCAGGCACATGGACGACCAACTCCGCGATTTCAGTCCCCGCAGCGATCGGTGCGGTCAGCGGGCCATTGTAGATCACGTCCGCCGTCACCTCGTCTTGCACAAGTGCAGGCACCAGCAGACTGACATCCTTGGCAGGGACCAGCCCGGCAATCGGCACATCGCCCATCCAGACCTCGGCCTCGGCCACGCGGACGCCGGCCTTAGCCACTGTCTTCAGCGCAAATTGTCGAAATGCCCAGGATACGATGCGTTCGGCCTCTTCGGCGCGGGCGGCGTCACTGGACAGGCCCGTGATGACAAAGATGATCCGCCGGTCGCCCTGCTTGGCCGATCCCACCAGACCAAAGCCTGCCTCGGAGGTGTGCCCGGTCTTCAACCCATCCGCGCCGATCCCCAGTTCAAGCAAGGGATTGCGGTTAAACCGGTTCGCCTCGGCGCGATCCTTGTAGTTGTATTCGGTCTCGGCAAAGATCGGATAGTATTCCGGAAATTCCTCGATCAGACGCTGTGCCACGATCCCGAGATCACGCATCGACATCCGGTGGGTCGGATCAGGCCAGCCGCTGGCATTGGCAAAGACCGATTTTGTCAGCCCTATCGCCTTGCCCCGTTTCGTCATCAGATCGGCAAAAGCCTCTTCGGTCCCGGCCAAACCTTCGGCCACCACGATGCAGGCATCATTGCCCGAATTGACAATCATGCCATGAATGAGATCACGCACCGTGGGGCGATCAGTTTCTTGCAAAAACATCGTCGAGCCGCCGATCGCGGTTGCTTTTGACGAGACGGCAAACGTCGTGTCCATGGTGACGCGGCCGTCACGCAAAGCCTCAAACAGCATATTGATCGTCATCAGTTTCGACATCGAGGCTGGCGGCACGGAATCGTCCGCGCGTTTGTCCATCAACACGGTATGGGTGGTGTCGTCATAGACCCACGCTGCTGAGGCCTGCGTCTCAAACGCGTGGGACGATGCCGTCATGGACATCGTCCAGACGGCAACCAAGCTTACCAACCGTCCAGCGCTGCGCATGGTTCGCCTCCCTGATCAGCCTTTGAGCACATAGGCGTCAGCAAAGCCCGCCGACTTGATTTTCGTCAGGGCTGCTTTGTCGCCCCGGGCCGTGACACTCCAGAACGCCTTGCCCTGGCTTTCTTCTTTGCGGATCGTGCCGGTGATCCCGGCCTTTGCAAGGGCGTCGACCGCACGCTGGGCGTTGGCTTCGACCGAGAAAATCCCGATCTGGATGCGCGAGCCGCCGGTTGTCGGCGCTGGTGCGGTCGCGGCAGGGGCATCTGCAATCGCGGGTTGGGCCGCTTGGGGCGCAATTGCGCTTGGGTCCATTTTTGGCACGCGCTTGCCGGAATTTGTATCGACTGCGACGTCCGCCTGCGGCTCGGTCTTGCCTTCGGCCCGGTCGATCGCCGCTTCGGCGCCCGCGATCGGGTCAATGGCGCTGGTTTCAACGGTCTCTGCTGCATCCAGGATCGGCTGGCTGGCATCCGTGGTTGCGGGTTCTTCTTCGCGGCGCAAAGCGGTCACGCTGACTTTTGCCGGTTGTCCCGCCAAAAGCCCCAAAGCGGCCGCCGCATCGGACGAGATTTGAAGTTCGGGTCCGGGATTGTCGCGTTCGCGGCGAAACAATGCGCCGATGACGAACTTTCCGTTTGCCGGGTTTCGCATGATCACGCGCTCGGGGTCCTTTGCCTCGGGCGAGGCGACCCAGACGCCACCAAGCGATGGCCGTCCGTCCCAGAGCGCATCATCATCGACCTGAAAGACCTCTGGCGCCTCGACGTCGCGGTCGACAAGGCGTACGGAGGTTTCAGGCGTTGCAGTGGCGTCAATCGGCTCATTGACATCCGCATCGCCGGATTTGCCAAGTCCGGCAAACGGCCCCTGACCCGCCTGACACCCCGCAAGTCCTACAAAAATGACGGTTGCCAGGCCGAAATGCCGGATTGCTGCGTGTGCCATGCTCTGCCTTTGCCTTCGCGTTCTGTGCCGCGATTGTTCCTGCCCCAAGCCCGTTTTGTTGCAAGCCATCACATTTGGCAAACCACACGGACCCATATTGACTGTCATACTACCGGCTTGCAGCCGCCGAGGAAAGAGTGGCGATCGCGGGACAGCATCACTTTGCCAAGAGGGACTGCCCCCTTTCAGAATCGCTGCGCCCCGGCTATGCCGCGCCATCGGGAGGAGTGGCGGAGTGGTTTATCGCACCGGTCTTGAAAACCGACGTAGGGGCAACTCTACCGTGGGTTCAAATCCCACCTCCTCCGCCAAACATCACTTTTTCAGGTCCAAGCGCGGGCACGCAATCTTGTCTTTGCAATGCGCGTTTTGCGCAACTCCCACCTGAGGGGGGCCTTCCCCTTTTTCCCGTTGGGTTCAGGCCACGCGAACGATCTCGGCGGTGCCGAGGGCCGAGAAGCGGTTCTTGAGGGCGACACGGATCCGGATTTCGGC
>JANNES010000004.1:0-159983 GCA_031378845.1 Rhodobacterales bacterium | reverse complement strand
CCGAGATGGTGATGCCGGGCGACAACCTGAAGTTCAACGTCAGCCTGATTGCGCCCATCGCGATGGAAGAAAAGCTGCGCTTTGCCATCCGCGAGGGCGGCCGCACCGTCGGCGCAGGCGTCGTCAGCAAGATCATCGAGTAATCGGGACCAGGTGGATGGGCAACATTGCCCATCCGTTGCCCATCCATTGAGTCCGAAGGCTAAGAAAAAATGGCAAGTCAAACGATCCGTATCCGGCTGAAAGCCTTTGATTACCGCGTGCTGGATGCCAGCACGCAGGAAATCGTCAACACGGCCAAGCGGACCGGCGCACAAGTTCGCGGCCCGATTCCGTTGCCGAACAAGATCGAGAAGTTCACCGTTCTGCGTGGTCCGCACATCGACAAGAAGTCGCGCGACCAGTGGGAAATCCGCACGCACAAGCGGCTTCTCGACATCGTGGACCCGACCCCGCAAACCGTGGACGCGCTGATGAAGCTCGACCTGGCTGCCGGTGTCGACGTCGAAATCAAAGTATAGGGGGGCATCAGATCATGCGCTCTGGCGTAATCGCGAAAAAGCTGGGCATGACCCGGCTGTTCATGGCAGACGGCAAGCAGGTTCCGGTTACGGTCCTGCAGCTTGACAGCCTTCAGGTCGTGGCACAGCGCACCGCCGACAAGGATGGCTACACGGCTGTCCAGCTCGGTGCCGGTGTGGCCAAGGCCAAACGCACAACAGCGGCACAGCGCGGCCACTTCGCCAAGGCGAACGTGGCCCCCAAGCGCAAGATCGCGGAGTTTCGCGTGACGCCGGATTGCCTGATCGATGTGGGCGCGGAAATCACTGCGGATCATTATCTCGCAGGTCAGTTTGTCGACATCGCGGGCACTTCCGTCGGCAAAGGCTTTCAGGGTGCGATGAAGCGGCACAACTTTGGCGGTCTCAGGGCCTCACATGGTGTGTCGGTCAGCCACCGCTCGCATGGCTCCACCGGCCAGTGCCAGGACCCCGGTAAGGTGTTCAAGGGCAAGAAGATGGCCGGTCACATGGGTGCCGTGCGGACCACGACGCAGAACCTGCAAGTCATGCGCACCGATGCGGACCGCGGCCTGATCATGATCAAGGGCGCTGTCCCCGGATCGGCTGGCGCGTGGGTCACCATCAAGGATGCAGTCAAAAAGGCGGCTCCGGCAGATTTGCCGAAACCGGCGGCAATCCGCAGCATGGCAACCGCTGTTGCAGCAGCTCCGGCAATTGAAGTGGCTGTCGAAGGAGGTGAAGAGTGAAACATGATGTGATCAAACTGGACGGCGGCAAAGCCGGGTCCATCGATCTGGACGAGGCGCTGTTCGGCCTTGAGCCGCGCGCCGACATCTTGCACCGCGTCGTGCGCTGGCAGCGGGCCAAAGCCCAGGCTGGCACGCATTCGACGCTGACGCGCGCCGAGGTTTCGTACTCGACCAAGAAGATCTACAAGCAAAAAGGCACCGGCGGCGCACGCCACGGCTCCAAAAAGGCTCCGATCTTCCGGCACGGTGGTGTCGTCAAGGGCCCGACGCCGCGCAGCCATGCCCATGATCTGCCCAAGAAGTTCCGCGCTCTGGGGCTTCGGCACGCGCTGTCGGCCAAGGCCCGCGCGGGCGAGCTGGTGATCCTTGACGCGGCGACGATGGCCGAGGCCAAGACCTCGATCCTGGCGAAAGTCGTGTCCGAGCGTGGCTGGAAGCGGGTGCTCGTCATTGATGGCGCGTCCGTGGACGGCAACTTCGCTTTGGCTGCCCGCAACATCGAAGGCGTCGATGTGCTGCCGACGATGGGCGCGAATGTGTATGACATCCTGAAGCGTGACACGCTTGTGATCACCAAGGCAGGCGTCGAGGCCCTTGCGGCCCGTTTGGGTAAAGGTGCCTGAGATGAGCGTGAAACCAGAACATTACGACCTGATCAAAAAGCCCGTCATCACGGAAAAGGCCACCATGGCCTCGGAAAATGGTGCGGTTGTGTTTCAGGTTGCCATGGACGCGACCAAGCCGATGATCAAAGAGGCCATCGAGGCCATTTTCAACGTCAAGGTCAAAGCCGTGAACACGACGATCACCAAGGGCAAGGCCAAGAAGTTTCGTGGCCGCGCCGGTGAGCGTTCGGACAAGAAGAAAGCCTATGTGACGCTCGAAGAGGGAAACACCATCGACGTCTCGACGGGCCTCTGATAGAGACCCTCGAATCCAGCGGCCCCGGGTTTCGGGGCCGTTGATTTTGGCAGGATCGGGATCAAGCAGCCGCTGAACGGTTGCCGGGCCGGGCCTGCCGCCAAGACCAAACCGGGGATCTTCGGAGCCCTATAACCATCGGGTCCGCAACGTCGGCCCCCCCATAAACGGAAGACAGAAAGCATGGCACTTAAGTCGTATAAGCCGACGACGCCTGGCCAGCGAGGGCTGGTTCTGATCGACCGTTCGGAGTTGTGGAAAGGCCGTCCTGTCAAAGCCCTTACCGAGGGTTTGATGAAGACGGGTGGACGCAACAACACCGGACGCATCACGATGTGGCACAAGGGCGGCGGCGCGAAGCGTCTTTACCGCATTGTGGATTTCAAGCGCACCAAGTTTGACATCGCCGCCGTGGTCGAGCGGATCGAATATGACCCCAACCGCACCGCGTTCATCGCGCTGGTCAAATATGCGGATGGCGAGTTGGCCTACATCCTTGCGCCGCAGCGTCTGGGAATTGGCGACAGTGTGATCGCCGGTGCGAAGACCGACGTGAAGCCGGGCAATGCGATGCCGTTTTCCGGCATGCCCATCGGAACAATCGTCCACAACGTGGAGCTGAAGCCCGGCAAGGGCGGTCAATTGGCGCGCGCTGCGGGCACCTATGCCCAATTCGTCGGTCGTGACGGATCTTATGCACAAATCCGGCTGTCGTCGGGTGAGTTGCGCATGGTGCGTCAAGAATGCATGGCCACCATCGGTGCCGTGTCGAACCCCGACAACTCCAACCAGAATTTCGGCAAAGCGGGTCGCATGCGCCACAAGGGCATCAGGCCCACGGTGCGCGGTGTTGCGATGAACCCGATCGACCACCCGCATGGTGGTGGCGAAGGCCGCACGAGCGGAGGCCGTCACCCGGTCACGCCGTGGGGCAAGGGGACCAAGGGCAACAAGACCCGCAAGGCCAAAGCTTCGGACAAGCTGATTGTCCGGTCGCGTCACGCGAAGAAAGGGCGCTAATCCATGGCACGTTCTATCTGGAAGGGCCCGTTCGTCGATGGTTATCTGCTGAAAAAGGCAGAGACCGCCCGCGCATCGGGCCGCAGCGAAGTGATCAAGATCTGGTCGCGTCGGTCGACAATCCTGCCGCAATTCGTGGGCCTCACATTCGCGGTCTATAACGGCAAAAAACATATCCCGGTCAACGTGACCGAGGAAATGATCGGTCAGAAGTTCGGGGAATATTCGCCGACGCGGACCTATTACGGGCATGCCGCCGACAAAAAAGCGAAACGGAAGTAAGCCATGGCAAACGAGAAAAATCCGCGCCGCGTGGCCGAAGGCGAAGCGCAGGCCATCGCAAAGATGCTGCGGACCAGCCCGCAGAAACTGAACCTTGTCGCGGGCCTGATCCGCGGCAAGAAAGTCGACAAAGCGCTGGCTGATCTCACATTCTCCAAGCGCCGCATCGCTGGCGACGTGAAGAAATGTCTGCAATCGGCCATCGCGAATGCCGAAAACAACCACGGTCTGGACGTTGACAGCCTGGTTGTGACGCATGCCTTCGTCGGCAAGAACCTGGTGATGAAGCGGGGCCGTCCGCGGGCTCGTGGTCGCTTTGGCAAGATCATGAAACCGTTCAGCCAGTTGACGATCACAGTGCGTCAAATCGGGGAGTCTGCATAATGGGTCAGAAGGTCAATCCGATCGGGATGCGCCTGCAGGTCAACCGCACCTGGGACAGCCGCTGGTTCGCCGACAGCAAGGACTATGGCAATCTCTTGCTGGAAGATCTGCGCATGCGCGCGTTCATCCATGAGGACTGCAAGCAGGCCGGCATCAGCCGCGTCATTATCGAGCGCCCGCACAAGAAATGCCGCGTGACGATCCACACCGCACGTCCGGGTGTGATCATCGGCAAGAAAGGCGCGGATATCGAGACGCTGCGCAAAAAGCTGAACGCGTTCACTGCGTCCGAGCTGCACCTGAACATCGTCGAGGTCCGCAAGCCGGAACTGGACGCGCAGCTGGTGGCTGAGTCCATCGCACAGCAGATGGAACGCCGGGTGTCTTTCCGTCGCGCCATGAAGCGGGGCGTGCAGAACGCGATGCGCATGGGCGCGCTTGGCATCCGTGTGAACGTGGCAGGCCGTCTGGGTGGTGCCGAAATCGCGCGAACTGAATGGTACCGCGAGGGCCGCGTGCCGCTGCATACGTTGCGTGCCGACATCGACTATGCCTTGTCCGAAGCCACGACGCCTTATGGCATCATCGGGGTCAAGGTCTGGATCTTCAAAGGCGAGATTCTGCAGCACGATCCGCAGGCTCATGATCGCCGTCTGGCCGAAGCCGCCGATGCCCCCGGGCCGCGCGCGCCACGCCGCGACCGCGAACGCGCGTAAGGGAGTAGAACAATATGCTGCAACCTAAACGGACCAAGTTCCGCAAACAGCACAAGGGCCGCATCCATGGCGAGGCCAAGGGCGGCTTTGAGCTGAACTTTGGCGGCTATGGCCTGAAAGCGACCGAGCCTGAGCGTGTGACCGCGCGCCAGATCGAAGCGGCCCGCCGCGCGATCACCCGCCACATGAAGCGTCAGGGCCGCGTCTGGATCCGGATTTTCCCGGATGTCCCGGTCTCGGCCAAACCCGTCGAAGTGCGTATGGGCAAGGGCAAAGGCTCGACCGACTACTGGGCGGCCAAGGTCAAGCCCGGACGCATCATGTTCGAGATCGACGGCGTGTCCGAAGTGATCGCGCGTGAGGCGCTTCGCCTTGGTGCGATGAAGCTGCCGGTGACAACGCGTGTCGTGATCCGCGAAGATTGGTAAGGGCGGTCGGGCGATGCCCGATCTGCGACAGGGCCCCTGCCGGAAACGGCGGGGGCTTTTTCAATATGGAGGTTCGCCATGGTCGAGATCACGTCACTGTTTGTCACCCGCCTCTACCGCGCCAAGGTGAATGAACTGGCCAAGAAAAAGATCGACTTTGCCGAGCTTGCGGCATCCTGCGAGGCCATCGCCGAGGATGACGAGGCGGGGCAGGACTGGTGCGAAAAGAACGGTTATCCGGGGTATACCAGCTATGCCTCGCTGAACGACTTGCCCTGGCGGTTCCCGATCTTTGCGGACCTCGAAAAGGCGCTCGACAAGCATGTCGCGGCCTTCGTCAAGGATCTGGGGTTCGACCTGCAGGGCAAGGCGCTGAAATGCGGGTCGTTTTGGATCAACATCCTGCCCGAGGGGGGGATGCATGCCAGTCACATCCACCCGCATTCGGTGATCTCTGGCACCGCATACGTGTCGATGCCGAAGGGGACATCGGCGCTGAAGCTGGAGGATCCAAGGCTGCCGATGATGATGGCGGCGCCGGTCCGGTCGAAAAAGGCGGCGCGGGAGTTGCAGAGTTTTGTCTATGTGACGCCGGAGGTGGGCGAGGTGCTGTTGTGGGAAAGCTGGCTGCGCCACGAGGTGCCGATGAACATGGCGGAGGAGGAGCGGGTGAGCGTGAGTTTTAACTATGAGTGGGTGTGAGAAGGATTGAAATGGTATAGTTTCTATCCTGTATTACCCTATGGAGTTCGAGTTCGACCCGGCCAAGAGTGCCGCCAACAAGGACAAGCACGGCATCGACTTCGTCGAGGCGCAGGCCCTTTGGCAGGATGACAGGCTTGCGGACGCTCCAATACCATCGGAGGATGAGCCGCGCGTTCTGATTATAGGTCGGCTAGAAGGCAAGCACTGGACGGCGATCCGTACACTTCGGGGCGAAGCGGTGCGGATCATCTTGGTCAGGCGGTCGCAGAAAGTGGAGATTAGCTACTATGAAGACTCTTGAACGCATCACGGCAGAGGAACTGGACGAAAAATTCGACAACGGCGAAGACATCAGCGCCTATGTCGACTGGTCCAAGATGCGCCGTCCCAATCAGGAGGCGCGGCGCGCCAACGTCGACTTCCCGGCGTGGATGGTCCGCGACCTCGACAATTAGGCCGGGCGCCTGGGCGTAACGCGGCAGTCGCTGATCAAGATGTGGATTGCGGAGACGTTGGGGTAGGGTGCGCCACGAAGTCCCGATAAACATGTCCGAGGAAGAGCGGATCTCGGTCAGCTTCGACTATGGGTGGGCTTGAATTCATTGCGCACCCTCATCGCAGTGTTATGCTTCGCGTTGAATGCAAACGCATAAAGTTGCCAAAGATGACAGACCAAGTGTCCCGGGCAGGGTTTAATGGCGATTATGATTCGAACGGCAGAACGGGCTGACGCGCTGCAAGTGGCGGCGATAATCGATATTGCGGGCCATGGGATAGAGGCAGACTTCTGGAACGCTAACCTTGACGAAGATGGATCAGCCCTGTCAGCGGCCCGGCGAATGATTCTGGAAGACCCTTCGCTTCCTTATCATTTTTCGCGGTGCTGGCTACTTGAGGTGGATGGCGAACCAGCCGGCGGATTGATCGGCGGGCTGAACGCGGACACCCCTGAAATCGCTCTGGGGTTTCCTTCCTACTTTGCCCCCCTGTTGGAACTGGAAACGCTTGTGCCCGGCTATTGGGCGGTAATCGCGGTGACAGTTTACCGAGAGTTTCGCGGCCAGAGGTTGGCGCGGCAGATATTGGACTTCGGATGTTCCGAGGCAGAGCGGTGCGGCGCAAAGGGGCTTTCGATCGTTGTAGAGGATACCAACGAGGCTGCGATCGGCCTTTACCGGCGATGGGGCTTTGTCGACCATTCAACGCGCCCCTGGGTTCCCTATCGCGACCGCACCGGCCCCGGGTTCTGGGTTCTTCTGGTCAAGCCCTTCTGATCAACTTCCCCCTTGCCCCGCACCGCCTTCCGCCCTATACGGCCCCATCCACGGCTCGGGGCACCCCTCGAATCGTTGGCTCATCATTGATCCGCCAGGCTCAAGGTAACCCTGACCAACTTTCGGGGGCCTTCTGGCGATTGTAAAAGGAAGCGGCATGCTCGCCACCGAACTCAAGACCAAGACGCCGGATCAGCTGCGTGACAGCCTGATCGCCTTGAAAAAGGAAGCGTTCAACCTGCGCTTTCAACAAGCCACGAACCAGCTGGAAAACACTGCCCGCATGCGTGCCGTCCGTCGTGACGTCGCGCGCATCAAGACCGTGTTGAACCAGAAAGCCGCTGACGCGGCGGCGAACTGAGGAACCTGACCCATGCCCAAGAGAATCCTGCAAGGCGTCGTGACCTCGGACAAGAACGAGCAGACGATCACTGTTCTGGTGGAACGCCGCTTCAAGCATCCGCTGCTGCAAAAGACCGTGCGGAAGTCCAAGAAGTACCGAGCGCATGACGCGCTGAACACCTACAAGACCGGCGACACCGTCCGCATCGAGGAATGTGCGCCGATTTCCAAATCCAAACGCTGGACGGTTGTTGCCACCACTGCGGCATAGCTGAACGGCTCCATCGAAACCCTGGGACTGGTTCCCAAAGGTCGGGAGACTTAAATGATCCAGATGCAAACCAATCTGGATGTTGCTGACAACTCCGGCGCGCGCCGGGTTCAGTGCATCAAGGTTCTGGGCGGCTCACACCGTCGCTATGCGTCCGTGGGCGACATCATTGTGGTGTCGGTCAAGGAAGCCATTCCCAAAGGCCGCGTGAAAAAAGGCGACGTCCGCAAGGCCGTTGTCGTGCGCACCGCCAAGGAAGTCCGTCGCGAAGACGGCACCACCATCCGTTTTGACCGCAACGCCGCCGTCATCCTGAGCAATCAGGGCGAACCGGTCGGCACGCGCATCTTTGGCCCGGTGGTGCGTGAGCTGCGCGCCAAGAACTTCATGAAAATCATCAGCCTCGCGCCGGAGGTGCTGTAATGGCGGCCAAACTGAAAAAGGGCGACACCGTCGTCGTGCTGGCTGGCAAGGACAAGGGCAAGAAGGGCGAGATTTCGTCCGTCAACCCGACTGCCAACAAGGCCGTGGTTGATGGCCTGAACATCGCGATCCGCGCCACCAAGCAATCGGCAACTAGCCAAGGTGGGCGCGTTCCCAAGGCGATGCCAATTGATCTGTCGAACCTGTCGCTGATGGACAAGAACGGCAAGGCCACCCGTGTCGGTTTTCGCATGAACGGCGACAAGAAAGTGCGTTTCGCCAAAACCACAGGGGAGGCCATCTGATGTTGGACCAAGCCACCTACACGCCACGGATGAAGGCCGACTATGCCACGCGCATCCGTCCCGCGATGATGGAAGAATTCGGCTACAAGAATACGATGCAACTGCCCCGTCTGGACAAGATCGTCCTGAACATGGGCGTCGGCGAAGCGGTCAAGGATGCCAAAAAGGTCAAGCAGGCCGCCGAGGAACTGACGCTGATCGCGGGCCAAAAGGCCGTGATCACCCACGCCAAGAACTCCATCGCGGGTTTCCGGGTTCGTGAGTTGATGCCGCTTGGCTGCAAAGTCACGCTGCGCGGCGACCGGATGTACGAATTCTTTGACCGCCTGATCACTGTGGCCCTGCCGCGCGTCCGCGACTTTCGCGGCGTCAAGGGCAGCTCGTTCGACGGTCATGGCAACTATGCGATGGGCCTGAAAGAGCAAATTGTGTTCCCCGAAATTGACTTCGACAAGGTCGACGAAGTTCTGGGGATGGACATCATCATCTGCACCACCGCGAAGACCGACGCGGAAGCCAAGGCACTGTTGAAGCATTTCAACATGCCATTCACGTCGTAAGCGCGAGGAACCGGAATATGGCAAAGAAATCCATGGTGAACCGCGAAGTGAAGCGCGCCAAGCTGGTGAAGCAACATGCTTCCAAGCGGGCCGCGCTCAAAGCGGTGATCAACGACCAGGCAAAGCCGATGGAAGATCGCTTCAAGGCGACCATGAAATTGGCAGAGCTGCCCCGCAATTCGTCGGCCACGCGGATCCACAACCGCTGTCAGCTGACGGGCCGCCCGCATGCGTATTACCGCAAGCTTAAACTCAGCCGCATCATGCTGCGTGATCTCGCCTCGTTCGGCCAGATCCCGGGCATGGTGAAGTCCAGCTGGTAAGGGGACCGCACAATGATGATGAACGATCCTCTCGGCGATATGCTCACGCGTATCCGCAACGCCCAGATGCGCGGCAAATCCACCGTGTCCACGCCGGCTTCCAAGCTGCGCGCCTGGGTTCTGGATGTGCTGGCAGGCGAAGGCTACATTCGCGGCTATGAAAGTGCCAAGACCGATAACGGTCAGGGTGAACTGGTGATCAGCCTCAAATACTACGAGGGCACGCCCGTGATCCGCGAAATCAAGCGCGTCTCCAAGCCCGGTCGCCGGGTTTACATGAGTGTCAAGGATATCCCCGCGGTCCGTAACGGCCTCGGTGTTTCCATCGTCTCGACGCCCAAGGGCGTCATGTCGGACGCAGCAGCACGCACCGCCAATGTTGGCGGTGAAGTGCTCTGCACCGTGTTCTGAGGAGGGTGGCATGTCCCGTATCGGCAGAAAACCCGTAGACCTGGTAAAGGGCGTCAGCGCCTCGATCTCTGGTCAAACCGTCGAAGTGAAGGGGCCGAAAGGTACCCGCAGCTTTACCGCAGGCGACGACGTGACACTGACCATCGAGGGGGAAACCATCAAGGTCACCCCACGGGGCATGTCCAAGCGTGCGCGCCAGCAGTGGGGCATGAGCCGCTCGATGATCGCCAACCTCGTGACTGGCGTGACGACCGGCTTCAAGAAGGAAATGGAAATCCAGGGCGTGGGTTACCGCGCCGCGATGGCAGGGTCCAATCTGAAGCTGTCGCTGGGCTACAGCCACGAAGTGAACTTCGAGGTGCCTGCCGGTGTGACCGTTTCGTCGCCCAAGCAGACCGAAATCATTGTGGAAGGCATTGACCAGCAGCTAGTTGGTCAGGTCGCCGCGAACATCCGCGAGTGGAAAAAGCCTGAGCCCTACAAAGGCAAAGGCATCCGCTACAAGGGTGAGTTCGTGTTCCGCAAAGAAGGCAAGAAGAAGTAAGGGGCATCAGGAAAATGGCAAATACCAAACGAGAGCTGTTCCTGAAGCGCCGCATGCGCGTAAGGAACAAGATCAAGGCGACCTCGCATGGTCGTCTGCGCCTGTCGGTGCACCGGTCGTCCAAGAACATCAGCGTGCAGCTGATCGACGACGTCAGAGGTGTCACGCTGGCATCGGCCTCCACGCTGGAGAAAGAGTTCGGCGTGGTCGGCAAGAATAACGTCGAAGCGGCGGCCAAAATCGGCACCGCAATCGCCGAGCGTGCCAAGAAGGCCGGGTTCGAAGAGTGCTACTTTGATCGCGGCGGTTTCCTCTTTCACGGCAAGATCAAGGCTTTGGCCGATGCTGCCCGCGAAGGTGGATTGAAGTTCTGATCCCAGTGGGTGGCGCCTCCTGATAGGGGCGTGCCACTCCGATGATCCGGGCCCGGACCAAGGTCCAGCGCACCAGGATTGGCCACAACGGCGCGGCTCGCGCCACCATGCAAGGAATGCCTTATGGCAGAACGTGAAAACCGCCGGGACAATCGTGGGGGCAATGACCGCCGCGACAACCGCCCCGAAGAAACGCCCGAGTTTGCCGACCGTCTGGTCGCGATCAACCGCGTGTCGAAAACGGTAAAAGGTGGCAAGCGCTTTGGCTTTGCAGCTTTGGTGGTTGTCGGCGATCAGCGCGGTCGCGTGGGCTTTGGCAAGGGCAAGGCGAAAGAAGTGCCCGAGGCGATCCGCAAGGCGACCGAGCAGGCCAAGCGCCAGCTGATCCGTGTCGCCCTGCGTGACGGGCGCACCCTTCACCACGACATGGAAGGCCGCCACGGCGCCGGAAAAGTCGTCATGCGCACCGCTGTTGCGGGAACGGGCATCATCGCCGGTGGTCCGATGCGCGCCGTGTTCGAGATGCTGGGCCTGCAAGACGTGGTGGCAAAGTCCATCGGCAGCCAGAACCCATACAACATGATCCGCGCGACGATTGACGGTCTGAAACAGGAATCCTCGCCCCGCCAGGTGGCCGCACGTCGCGGCAAGAAGGTGGCCGAGATCCTGCGCAAGCCGGAAAACGAAGCGGCGCCCGCTGAAGCCGTGGAGGCCTGATCATGGTTGAAAAGAAAGTTCCGACCGGCAAGACCATCGTGGTCAAGCAGGTGGCCTCCGCCGCCCGCCGCCCGGCCAAGCAGACCGCGACCCTCAAGGGTCTGGGCCTGAACAAGATGAACCGCACCCGCGAGCTGGAAGACACGCCGTCCGTGCGCGGCATGGTCAACAAGATCAGCCATCTGGTGCAGATCGTGGAAGAGCGCGGGTAGTTAGGGGCGGGGCAAGCCCCACCTTGAGCAGATTGCAACGCCCTGCCGAAAGGTGGGGCGTTCTTGCATTTCGGTTTCGGTGTTTTAAACAAGCCCCCCACCTCCTCCCTCCCCCGCAAGGGGGGAGGGGGCCGCGTTGGCATGTAGTAACGGTTCCGGTGCCTGCCGCCTCCCTTCCCCCACGTGGGGAGGGGCTGGGGGAGGGGGGTCCTCTTGACCCGAAAAGACTCATTCCCCCATGCCAATCCCGTGCTAGTCTGCCGCCATGCGCCTGAGGTGCAGGTGCTGTGTTTCTGGGAGGGAACCATGGCGGCAAAATACACCGGGGGCTGCGCGCATGTGCATGTCACAGCCAGCGCTGAGCCGATCGACAACCACGAATGCCATTGCAACGTCTGCAAATCCGTCACCAAGCAGCAGCACACGCATGTGGCGTTCTTCAACTACGCGGATGTAAAGGCCGATCATCCCGAAAAGATGAAACGCGTGCCGTTCAATGCGAACAACCCCGATGGTCCCTTGGAAATCTGCCTTTGCACCGAATGCGGCGCGGCCCTGATGCTGGATGACAAACAGCACCGCATCCGCGTGGCCGTGCCGAACGTGATGGGCTATGACGACGCGAAGTTCCCGAAGGCCACGTATCACGCGTTCTGGGACGAGACGAAAGGGTATGCAAAGCCGCATGACGGGCGGGCGGTCTATGATGGGTTGCAGCCGAGCTTTGTGTGGCCCGCTTCGGCGTGAGGTAGGGTGGGGTTCACCCCGCTGTTGCAAGGATCGGCGTAGGGTTGGTGAATTTAGCCAGCCCTGCGCTTGCTCGAGGAGGGTTACTTTGGGTATGTTCGACAACACCTTCTCAGAAGGATCCGTCGTCGGGGTATTGCTTTTAGTGTTTTCAGTGCAGGTAGCGATAGAACTTCTTCGACGAAGCCAGTCACCCGTTGGTCGTATAAGCGGCCCTGCAATGGTCAACAACACAATTGGCACAATCTTCGTGTTTTCGGCCCTGCCATGCATTGTTTGGCCTTATATCTACATTGCAAGCCACGATGGCTTTTGGGCTGGCTTGGTCGCGTGGTTGGTTCTTCAGCTAGTTGGTGGCTACCTAACTCTAAGGCTCGGACTTGCTGGTGCCGGACTCGGCATCTTTTCTCTACTTGCGGTCATTGCACTGCCGATTGGATACTATCTGACGATAACTTCTTGGCCCTAAGCATCGCTCAAGGAATCGTCGCACTGATTAGTGGTCTTGATTGCTAGCTGATCAGCCCCTATACGCCTTCAGTGGTCCCCTTTCGCCACGACTCAACAACCCGCCGTGTTGTCCTCCGCCGTCGCAGCAGGGGACCTTCCGGCAAAGGAGAATGCGACATGAAACTGAATGAGCTTGCCGACAATCCCGGCGCGGCGAAAAAGCAAAAGCGTGTGGCCCGTGGTCCCGGTTCGGGCAAGGGCAAGACCGCTGGCCGTGGTATCAAGGGTCAGAAATCCCGTTCGGGCGTCGCCATCGGCGGTTATGAGGGCGGCCAGATGCCGCTCTATCGCCGTCTGCCCAAGCGCGGCTTTAACAAGCCGAACCAGAAGCATTTCGCCGTGGTGAACCTTGGTCTGATCGAGAAATTCATCGCCGCGGGCAAGCTGGATATCAAGGGTGACATCACCGAAGATATGCTGGTGGCCGCGGGCCTCACCTCGAACAAGCATGATGGCATCCGGATCCTCGCCAAGGGCGAGATTTCGTCCAAGATCAACCTGCATGTTACAGGCGCGTCGGCCAGTGCCGTCGAGGCGGTGCAAAAGGCGGGCGGGTCGATCACGCTGAAGACCTACGCCAAGGCCGAATAGGGCACGACGGGGTGGCGGCGGCTGAATATCGAGCACCGCAGATCACGACGCCGCAATAAGGGATTGTGAGCGGCCTCTAGGTCGCTTACATCCGATTCAAGTTTTCCCGCGCCGCCAACCGGAAAACGGTCTGGCGGCGTTGCGCAAGTTAGAGACACCGTCTCGGAAAGGTGCTGGCATGGCATCGGCTGCAGAGCAAATGGCGGCAAACATGAGCTGGGGGGCGCTGGGCAAGGCGACCGATCTTCGCCAGCGCATCTTTTTCACCATCGGCCTTTTGATCATCTATCGCTTGGGCACCTACATCCCGGTGCCGGGGATCGATGGGGACCAGTTGCGCGAATTCATGGATCGGGCGGGGCAGGGTCTGGGCGGCATGCTCAACCTGTTCACCGGCGGTGCGATCAGCCGGATGGGCATCTTTGCCCTCGGGATCATGCCCTATATCTCGGCCTCGATCATCGTGCAGTTGCTGGGGTCGATGTACGCGCCCTGGCAGGCGCTGAAGAAGGAGGGTGAGGCGGGTCGCAAAAAGCTGAACCAGTACACACGCTACGGTACGGTCGCACTGGCAATTTTCCAGGCTTATGGCGTGGCAGTGTCGCTGCAAGGCGGGGGCCTTGCCCATTCGCCGGGTCCATTCTTCATCGCGTCGTGCCTGATCACGCTGGTCGGCGGTACGATGTTCTTGATGTGGATCGGCGAGCAGATTACCGCGCGCGGCATCGGCAACGGTGTGTCACTGATCATTTTCGTGGGCATCGTTGCGGAAATTCCGGCGGCGCTGGCGCAGTTCTTTGCGCAAGGCCGGTCGGGGGCGCTGTCGACCCCGGTGATCCTGGGCGTGATCTTGATGGTGGTCGCGGTGATCTGCTTTGTCGTGTTCATGGAACGCGCCCTGCGCAAGATCCACATCCAGTATCCCCGCCGCCAGGTCGGGATGAAGGTCTATGACGGTGGGTCGTCGCATCTGCCGATCAAGGTCAACCCGGCAGGCGTGATCCCCGCGATCTTTGCCTCGTCGATCCTGTTGTTGCCGACCACAATCGGCACTTTTTCGGGCAATGACAGCAATCCGGTCTTTTCCTTCATCGCCGCCTATATGGGCTATGGCCAGCCGTTGCATCTGGTGTTTCTGGCGATCATGATTGTGTTTTTCAGCTATTTCTACACGGCCAACGTGTCTTTCAAGGTCGATGAAGTGGCGGAGAATCTGAAAAACCAGAACGGCTTCATTCCCGGTATCCGGCCCGGCAAGAAGACCGAAGAATATCTGGAATATGTGGTGAACCGCATTCTGGTGCTGGGCTCGGCTTATCTGGCGGTGGTGTGTCTGTTGCCTGAGGTGCTGATTTCCAATGTGGGTCTGCCGTTCTACTTTGGGGGTACATCGGTGCTGATCGTGGTGTCGGTCACGATGGACACGATCCAGCAAATCCAGTCGCATCTCTTGGCGCATCAATACGAAGGCCTGATCGAGAAGTCGCAGCTGCGCGGCAAGAAACGCTCGACCACGCCCAAGGCTCCAGCGCGGCGCTAGGGATCCATGGCCAACATCATCCTTTTGGGCCCGCCGGGTGCTGGCAAGGGTACGCAGGCCAAACGGCTCGTCGATGCGCGGCACATGGTACAGCTGTCCACCGGCGATATGCTCAAGGAAGCCATCGCTGAGGGTACCGAGCTTGGCAAACGCGTCGAAGGCATCATGGCCCGGGGCGAGCTGGTGACCGACGATATCGTCATCGGCCTGATCGAGGAAAAGATCGCGCATGGCACGGAAGGTGGTCTGATATTCGATGGCTTTCCCCGGACGCTCAAGCAAGCTGACGCGCTGGGCGAGATGCTCGTCCGCAAAGGCCAGACGCTTGATGCGGTTATCGAGATGCAGGTTGATGATGCGGCGCTGGTGGCCCGCATCGCTGGGCGGTTTACCTGCGGCACCTGCGGTGCTGTCTATCACGACCAGACCAATCCCACCGCTGTGGGCGGGACCTGCGATGTGTGCGGTGGCCATGATCTGCGCCGCCGCGCGGATGACAATGCCGAGGCGCTGAAGACCCGGCTGATGGAATACTACAAGAAAACCTCACCGCTCATCGGCTATTACTACGCCAAAGGTCAACTTGCGTCGGTGGATGGGTTGGCGGAAATGGACACCGTCGCGGCAGGTATTTCGAAAGTTCTTGACAGAGGTTGAGAATCTGTTTCGGCACCCTTGACGGGGATACCAAAAACCCATAGGTCACGGCGTCCCGCTGCGGAATCGCATGTTGGGCATCCCTTATCGGGAAGAGTTTTTCATCAGGGCCCCTGGCGCTGGTGAAGTTGTGAAAAAAGGTTCTGGAACTACGGAACCGCAACAGAAAAGGACACACGTTTGGCACGTATTGCTGGCGTTAATATCCCGACCGCGAAACGCATCCCGATCGCGCTCACCTACATCACCGGAATCGGCCCCAATATCGCAAACCAGATTTGCACGGCGCTGAACATCGATCAGGCGCGTCGCATCAATCAATTGAGCGATGCCGAAGTGCTGGCGATCCGCGAATATATCGACGCCAACCTGACCGTTGAGGGCGACCTGCGCCGCGAAGTCAGCATGAACATCAAGCGTCTGATGGACCTCGGTTGCTATCGTGGCCTGCGTCACCGCAAGGGCCTTCCGGTCCGCGGTCAGCGCACGCATACCAACGCTCGTACCCGCAAGGGCCCCGCCAAAGCCATCGCTGGCAAGAAGAAATAAGGGGGAGATCAGATGGCACGCGATACCAAAGCATCCCGCACCAAGAAAAAAGAACGCAAGAACATTGCTGCCGGCGTGGCGCATGTGAACTCGTCGTTCAACAACACCAAGATCCTCATCTCCGACGTTCAGGGCAATGCGATTGCATGGTCTTCGTCGGGCACCATGGGGTTCAAGGGCAGCCGCAAATCGACTCCCTATGCCGCCCAGATGGCCGCAGAGGATGCGGGTCGCAAAGCGCAGGAACACGGCGTCAAGACGCTTGAAGTCGAAGTGCAGGGCCCGGGTTCGGGTCGTGAGTCGGCTTTGCGCGCGCTGGCCGCTGTCGGGTTCAACATCACCTCGATCCGTGATGTCACCCCGCTTGCGCACAATGGCTGCCGCCCGCCAAAGCGCCGTCGCGTCTAAGGCAACTTACAGGGCCGGACCGCACAGGCATGTGCGGTCTGGCTTGATGCATTGATACGATCCTCGGACGCCCCTTTCCTTAGGACCATGGGCGAGGCGGCAAGAATGGAGGCGACAGAATGATCCACAAGAACTGGCAAGAAATTATCAAGCCGACGCAGCTGGTTGTCAAACCAGGCGCGGACGCGGCCCGCTCGGCCACCGTCATTGCAGAACCGCTGGAACGCGGTTTTGGTCTGACACTTGGCAACTCGCTGCGGCGGGTGTTGATGTCGTCGCTGCAAGGCGCCGCAATCACGAGCGTTCAGATCGACAACGTGCTGCATGAATTTTCCAGCGTTCCCGGCGTGCGCGAGGATGTCACCGACATCGTCCTGAACCTCAAGGGCGTGAGCCTCAAGATGGATGTCGAAGGGCCCAAGCGGCTGTCGATTTCTGCCAAGGGTCCCGGCGTCGTGACGGCTGCCGATATCTCGGATTCCAGCGGGATCGAGGTCTTGAACCGCGAGCACGTGATCTGCCACCTTGATGACGGTGCGGACGTATTCATGGAACTGACCGTGAATACCGGCAAAGGCTATGTCGCTGCCGACAAGAACCGCCCGGAAGATGCACCCATCGGTCTGATCCCGATCGACGCGATCTATTCGCCGGTCAAGAAAGTCAGCTACGAAGTCACCCCGACCCGCGAGGGCCAGGTGCTGGACTATGACCGTCTGACGATGAAGATCGAAACCGACGGCAGCCTGACGCCGGATGACGCCGTGGCGTATGCCGCACGCATCCTGCAGGACCAGCTGTCGATCTTTGTCAACTTCGATGAGCCGGAATCGGCCAAGCTGGGCGAGGTTGATGCGGGTCTGGAATTCAACCCGCTCCTGCTCAAGAAGGTCGACGAGCTGGAACTTTCGGTCCGCTCGGCCAACTGCCTCAAGAACGACAACATCGTCTATATCGGCGATCTGATCCAGAAAACTGAAGCCGAGATGCTGCGCACCCCGAACTTTGGCCGCAAGTCCCTGAACGAAATCAAGGAAGTGCTGTCAGGCATGGGGCTCCATCTGGGCATGGACGTCGAAGACTGGCCGCCGGAGAATATCGAAGATTTGGCAAAGCGCTTCGAAGATCAGTTTTGACAAGTAGGTTGCGCAGTCATTACGCACTAAACCAAAAATGCCCGGAATGCCGGGGAAAAGCACGGGTTGAAGAAACCCCAAGGTGAGCGGGGCCACACGTAGGCCCCGCCGGACAAAGCAAAACATGACTTTAGGAGACTACGATGCGTCACTCTAGCGGCTACCGCAAACTGAACCGGACCCACGAACACCGCAAAGCAATGTTTGCCAACATGTGCGGCTCGCTCATCGAACATGAGCAGATCAAGACGACCCTGCCCAAGGCCAAGGAACTGCGTCCGATCATCGAAAAGCTGATCACCCTGGCCAAGCGCGGCGACCTGCATGCCCGCCGTCAGGCGCATGCGGCACTGAAGCAGGACATGCACACAGCGCGCCTGTTTGAAATCCTCGGGCCGCGCTACAAGGACCGTCAGGGCGGTTATGTGCGCGTTCTCAAAGCGGGCTTTCGATATGGTGACATGGCGCCGATGGCGATCATCGAATTTGTCGATCGTGATACCTCGGCCAAAGGCGCCGCAGATCACGCGCGCACTGCCGAGATGGACGAAGCTGACGCCTGATCGCATCTTTTTCGGCTGATTTGAAGGCCCGCTCCCGAGAAATCGGGGCGGGCCTTTGCATTTTGCAACGCATGATCTTGTTCAATTTAGTCAATCTTGGCAACGAACTATATGAAATTTCGATCATATACGCAGGGCGCAACCCAAGGTAGAAGTGTGTTCTGACCGTGCATCTGTGGTTTGTTCAAATCGGCCTGGGGTTGTTGTTCTTGGATCATGTAAAGTCGTTTGTGCGCTGCGGTGATCAGGGCGGGTTGCCGACAGTTTATCGGGTTCAAGACCAGCCTGACCGCATCTGCCTTTTCGGTACCGCTACACAAGACAGATCAACCTCTTGCAGCCAGGTAGCTTTGTGATGCGCGAAGGCTCTGCTGGTGCGCGCGAAAATCCTGGGACAGGGGCGCAAACCCGACCGGAAGGTCGCTGACCATGCCCGTCACGACCTTGTCCTTTGATAACATGCATAACCACGGGCGTCTCTTTGCGAACCTTTTGCGTGCGCGCCATCGCATGGCCGCGGCGTGTCTGCAAAACGTTCAGCCCGAAGCCAATGGCATGCATTTTGATCAGTATGACACGCCCGCCAGTCGCTGGGTGGCGGTCCATCGTGATGGTGTCGTCCTTGCGGGTGCCCGACTGACACCGACCAAGCACACATGCGGCATCTATTCCTACATGATCCGCGATGCCCAGCGTGGTCTGCTTGACACCTTGCCCAAGACGCTTCTGTTCGGGCGTGCGCCGGTCCATCCTGAGATTTGGGAAGGCGCCCAGGTCTTTGTCTCTGACGCGGTTCCAGCCTGTGACCGGCTGCATGTGCAGATGCAGTTGATCCACGAAATGATGCTTTCGGCACGGGCGATCGGTGCAGCGTCCGTGATCGCGCTCATGCCGGAGCAGTCGCCACATCTGGTAAGCGGCGTCGGCATTGATTGCGACCTTGTTGGTCCCGTGCATGATCAGTGTGGTCAGCGGTCGGTCTGTGTGCGCATTCATCTGGCGGCCAAAATCCACTGACGGCGCGCAGGCTGCTGCGCTGGACTTTCGCCGGGCGGGGCAAGCGGATAGGCTGTCTGGATGACAGATCTCTTTGACAGAGGTGCCGCGTCGGCGGAACAGGGACCGCGCCCCTTGGCCGACCGGCTGCGCCCAAAAACACTTGCCGAGGTCATCGGGCAGGAAAAGGTCTTGTCGCGCGACGGCCCGTTGGGCGCTATGCTGACGGCAAAAAGCCTGACCTCGATCATCCTGTGGGGTCCTCCGGGCGTGGGCAAGACCACGATTGCGCGGCTCTTGGCGGCCGAGACCGACCTGAGTTTCGTGCAGATCAGCGCGATCTTTTCGGGCGTTGCCGATCTGCGCAAGGTGTTTGAAACGGCCCGCGCGCGTCGCACGACCGGGCGCGGGACCCTGCTTTTCGTTGACGAGATCCACCGGTTCAACAAGGCGCAGCAGGACGGGTTTTTGCCCTATATGGAGGATGGCACGATCCTTCTGGTCGGGGCGACGACCGAGAATCCCTCATTCGAGCTGAACGCTGCTTTGCTTAGTCGGGCGCAGGTGATCGTGCTGGAGCGTCTGTCGCCCGCCGATCTGGAGCGTCTGGCACAGCGGGCCGAACAGGACATGGGCCGTGCGCTGCCGGTGACGGCTCAGGCGCGCGAGGTGCTGATTGACCTTGCCGATGGCGACGGGCGTGCGCTTTTGAACCTGATCGAGCAGTTGTCCGCGCTGCCTGCGGGGCAAAAACCGCTTGACCCCGACCAGCTGACCACGCGCCTCATGCGCCGCGCGCCCAAGTTCGACAAGGCGGGTGAGGAACACTTCAACCTGATCTCGGCCCTGCACAAATCGGTGCGCGGCTCAGACCCTGATGCCGCCCTGTACTGGCTGGCCCGGATGCTGGAGGGCGGTGAGGATCCGCGGTTTCTGGCGCGGCGCATAACCCGGATGGCAGTTGAGGATATCGGCCTTGCCGATCCACAGGCCCAAGGGCTGTGCCTGGAGGCGTGGGCCACCTATGAACGTCTTGGCA
This sequence comes from Rhodobacterales bacterium, assembly GCA_031378845.1. Taxonomy (GTDB): domain Bacteria; phylum Pseudomonadota; class Alphaproteobacteria; order Rhodobacterales; family Rhodobacteraceae; genus JAJNPS01. The sequence continues at coordinate 139,762 of JANNES010000004.1, read as the reverse complement.
GCCCGGAGGGGGAACTGGCGCTGGCGCAGGCGGTGGTCTATCTCGCCCTCGCGCCCAAATCGAACGCGGTCTACATGGCCTATTCTGCGGCGCGCGCGGCGGCAAGGGACACGGGCAGCCTGATGCCCCCCCGCCACATCCTGAACGCGCCGACCAAACTGATGAAGGGCCTCGGCTATGGTGCTGGCTATGCCTATGACCATGATCACGAAGATGGCTTTTCCGGGCAGAACTATTTCCCCGAAGGGATGAAGCGCCCGGTTCTTTACGCGCCCGAAGAGCGCGGTTTTGAGCGCGAGCTGAAAAAGCGGATCGCGTTCTTCGCCAAACTGCGCGCCCGCAAGGACGCCGCGCGCGACTAGACGTGCTGCGCGCCGTTGACCTGAATTTCAGTACCGGTGACATAGCTTGACTGGTCTGAACATAGAAACCAGATCACATCGGCGACTTCGCGGGGCAGTCCCAGCCGCCGCATCGGGATGTTCTTGACGATCTCATCCGTTCCCGGCGACAGGATCGCGGTATCGACCTCACCCGGTGCGATGGCATTGACCCGAACACCCAAGGGCCCGAAATCATGCGCCATTTCGCGCGTCAGCGCGGCCAGTGCCGCCTTGGAGGTCGAATAGGCCGCCCCTGCAAAGGGATGCACCCGCGATCCTGCGATCGAGGTCACATTCACGATGGACCCCCGCGCGGCACAAAGCTCGGCCTGTAACCCACGTGCCAGGATCACCGAGGAAAAGAAATTGACGTGAAAGACGTGCCCCCATGTGCGCAGGTCAGTATCGAGCGTGCTCAGCCGCGCGCCAGCCGCACCCTTGGGGCTGATCCCGGCATTATTGACCAACGCATGAACCAGACCGCCGACCTTGTCCTTGATCGTCTCGATTGCCGCGATGGTCTTATTTGGGTCGGCAAGGTCGATCTGGATGTGGTTGTCCTCGCCCCCGGGCCAGGGGCAACGCGGATCAAAGGGTTGGCGGGAACAGGTCAGCACGCGCCAGCCTTCTGACGAGAACCGCTTGACCGTGGCATGACCGATGCCCCGGCTGGCACCCGTCAGCACGATGGTCTTTTGGTCGGACATGCGCGATCCCCTTTTGTAATACCTTATGGTTTCCGTTGGAAAACGGCAAGGCAGTCCGGGCGGGCCAGCGCCCGCACGCACCCCAAAGATTGAGAATCAGCACAATCTCTGCGATACTAAGCGCGCGTATTTCAGCGTCTTTTTCGTATTCAGGAGCAGCATTATGGCCAGAGAACCGGCAAAGCCGAAGGTTTTTTTCAACGTTGGCGAAGGCAACATCCGTGCAAGTCTGGGGTTTCGCCAGAACACCGCAGGATCACCGCAAGCCATCGAAAAAGTCGTCTATGACGGCGATACGATCAACGTGGACATCGCGGGCAGCGGGGCGCTCAGATTTTTGGGCGTCGATACGGCGGAGGTCAAGCTTGGCAACTCTGCACTCGATTCCGCCAAGTGGGTCGGGCTGCTGTCGGATCCAGCCCAGTTGGACGACATCCCCCTCGACCCGGGGCTAAAGCAGCATCTGACCGCCAAGTTCGGCCCTGACACCGCAAGGAATCATCATCGGCAGGCGCTGGCATCGCAGGCTCATCTGCAAAAACTGGTTGAGGATGACATGGCCGAACAGGGGCTTGATGCCACGACGTTTCGCCTGTTCACGGAATTCTCATACGAAGTCTTTGACGGTTTTGCGCGGTTTCTCGTCTTTGTGAACCGCGCGCAGAAGGAAGCTCCGCGGCCGCTCACCTACAACGAGCGGATGCTGCGCGACGGGTTCTCGCAGCCATTCTTCATCTGGCCCAACGTTGCACCCTTTCGTGAGTTCAAGACGGTGGCGGATGCGGTGCCTTTTCCCGGAACCACGCAAAAGATTGCGGCCACGGGCAAGCTGGGTCTGGCGCGGCGGCTGGTGGCCGAGGCGCGCGTGGCCGCGCAAACCTCCAGGACCGGCGTTTTTAACCCTGACGACCCTTTGGTGATGGCCGCGTTCGAGCTGCGGTTCTTGCAGCGCAAGGCGCCGCCCAGTCGCGCGGTCATCGACCTTGGCCGCAAGACCGACACGCTGCTCCATCCGCAATCTTATTGGAAAGTGCCCAACCCCGAAGATCGGTTGTTCGTACCGCCAGAATTTGTCCCTGCATTCGCGGCGCGTGGGTGGAAGCTCGAGGGCTGGTAGCAGCTGAATTGGGGCGTCTTGGCAGGCGTCGGCAAAGCGGCTAAGGGGGACGTCTCGATCCATGCGAGAGGCCCCCTGATGAAGCGGCAGACCCTGACCATGCAAGACGCGATGAACACGGCCAAGATGCTGTCCGAGGCGCTGCCCTATCTGCAACGCTATGGCGGTGCGGTGGTGGTGGTAAAGTTCGGCGGCAATGCGATGGGCGACGATGCTGCGATGGCAGAGTTTGCGCGCGACATCGTGCTGATGCGGCAAGTGGGCGTGAACCCGGTTGTGGTGCATGGCGGCGGGCCGATGATCAACGAGATGCTGGACAAGCTGGGCATCAAGTCCACCTTCGTGCGCGGCAAGCGGGTGACCGACAAGGCGACCGTGCAGGTGGTCGAGATGATCCTGTCGGGTCTGGTGAACAAGCGCATCGTGCAGGCGATCATGGATGCCGGGGGCCGCGCCGTCGGCATTTCGGGCAAGGATGACGACTTGATGGTGTGTGAGGTGGACGATCCCGAACTGGGCTTCGTCGGTCGCCCGGTCGAGATGAACGTGCAGGTGCTGCGCGACCTTTACGCCGCCGGGATCATCCCGGTGGTGGCTCCGGTGGCGACGGGGATGGCCGATAACGAGACCTTCAACGTGAACGGCGACACTGCGGCGGGGGCAATTGCGGGGGCGTTGCAAGCGGACCGTTTGTTGCTTTTGACCGATGTCGCAGGCGTCAAGAACGCCCAAGGGCAGGTGATGACCCAAATCACCCCCGAAGAGATCCGGCAGATGATGGCGGATGGTGTGATCGCGGGCGGCATGATCCCCAAGACGGAAACAGCGCTGAAGGCATTGGCCGAGGGGGTGCGGGCCGTGACGATCCTTGACGGGCGCATTCCCAATGCGTGCTTGCTGGAGTTATTCACGGATCATGGTGCGGGTAGCCAGATCCGGTCCACCGAACCCCGCGTGAAACCCCGCGTCCGCCGCTAGCAATCGATTTCAGACCCACGTACCTTAAGGACAGACCGAAGGAGCGCGTGCCATGCCGAACGAAGCAGTGATCCGGTTGTCCTTCTTTCTTGGCCTCTTTGCACTTTTTGCCGTGCTTGAGGCCCTCGCCCCCCGCCGCGCCCGTGCCGTGCCCCGGACGGGTCGCTGGTTCACCAACCTTGCGATGGTCGGCATCGATACCCTTGTCCTTCGTGCCATGGCGATTGTCCTGCCTTTCCTTGCCATTGGCGCCGCAGTCGATGCCTGGCGGCACGGTTGGGGTCTCTTTCACGCCGTCAACTGGCCGTTCTGGGCCGAGGCACTGCTGGCGATCCTGATCCTCGACTTTGCGATCTGGGCGCAGCACCTGATCACCCACAAGGTGCCGCTCTTCTGGCGGTTCCACCGTGTCCACCACGCCGACCGGGACTTTGACGTCACCACCGCCGTACGCTTTCACCCGGTGGAGATCGCCGCTTCGATGGGGCTGAAGATCGGGCTGATCTATCTGATCGGCCCGCCCGCGCTGGCAGTGCTGGTGTTTGAGATCTTGCTGAATGGCACCGCACTTTTCAACCATGCGAACCTTGCCCTGCCGCGCTGGCTTGATGCAGTCCTGCGGCTGGTGATCGTGACCCCTGACATGCACCGCGTCCACCATTCGATCCGGCGTGAAGAGCATGACAGTAATTTCGGCTTTGCCCTGTCGGTCTGGGACCGGATATTTGGCACCTACCGCGCGATGCCGGAGGCCGGGCATGAAAAGATGCTGGTGGGGCTGGAATGGCAAGATGATCGACCGACAAAGCTGGGGTGGAGCCTGTGGCTACCGTTCCGCTGAACTTGGATTCCATCGAGACGCGGCTGGCCGGGAACTATCTGACGGTTCTTGGCGGCTTTGTCTGCAAGGACGACGACGGCCTGCCGGCGGGTACGAGGACATTGATCCTGATCGGCCCCGGCGAGTCCGGCTATTGGGATCATGTGCGCGCGCAACCGGAATGGGTTGGCCCCAACCCGATCGATCGATGGTCGCGTCGGGTGATCGGGCAACTGGCTTGTGATCTCGGGGCCAAGGCGCTGTTTCCTTTTGGCGGGCCGCCGTGGCATCCGTTTCATCGCTGGGCTCTGCGCAGCGGGCAGGTGTGGGAAAGCCCGGTGCGATTGCTGGTTCATGCCAATCAGGGATTGATGGTCAGCTTTCGCGGGGCGCTGGCGTTGAAAGAGGTGGTCACGCTGCGTGCGGCGCCCGATGATCCGTGCGCTCCCTGCTCCAAGCCGTGTCTGGAGGCCTGTCCCGTTGGGGCTTTGGCTGGGGGCGGTTACGATCTGCCGCGCTGTCACGGCTATCTCGACAGCACGGCGGGCGCGGATTGCATGGGGCAGGGTTGCGCTGTGCGTCGTGCTTGCCCCCTGAGCCAGCGCTATGCAAGGATAGCGGAACATTCCGCCTACCATATGAGGCAATTCCACAAATGAAGCGGCTGATCCTGACACGCCATGCGAAATCGAACTGGGATGATCCTTTGGTCCTGGATCATGACCGCCCCTTGAATGACCGCGGCAAGGCGGCGGCGGCGGATCTGGGGCAGTGGCTGGCCAGTCGCGGTTATGTGCCCGATGAGGTCCTGTGTTCGGACGCGCTCAGGACGCGCAAGACTTGGTCGGGGATTGCACCTGCGCTGCCGGGTACGCCGGTCCTTGAGTTGAAGCCCGCGTTGTATCATGCCGGGCCGGACGTGATGCTGGCGGTGCTTCGGCATGGCCATGGGGGATGCGTGATGATGATCGGGCACAACCCCGGCATCGCGGAGTTTGCGGGCCGGCTGGTGGCCCATCCCCAGCCCAACCCGGAATTTGCCCGCTATCCGACCGGGGCGACCCTGGTGGTGGATTTCCCGGTCGAAAGCTGGTCCGAGGTGGGGTTCGGGCAAGGGATCACCGTTGATTTCATCGTCCCGCGCGAGATCATGGCCTGAGGCTGCCCCGCGTCGGGACGCTTTGTCAGGTCCATGATTTCAATCGCTTGATGTGGTCGTTTTGACGAATTGCCAGAACTTGCCACGGAACGGGCCAGAGCCTCGCCCCTCGTCTCTTGCTTGCACCGGGGGGGCGTTTGAGGCATTTGCATCTGAACGCGATGAGATGAAGAGGCGATCACTATGGATTACGGAAAATCGGGGAACCCCAGACTGGGTAAGCATGAGCCGCACAACAAGGAAGGCGCTAAGGGCGATGCAAAACCCGCCAAGGGTACGCGTCCGGGCAAGGAAGAGCTGCTGGCGCGGATGAAGGCAGCGGCGGAGGCGAAAAAGGGGTGAGCCGCGCGCGCTGACGCCGGGCATTTCGTGCCGAACCGCCCATGCCGGTTCGTTTTCCAACGTCATGTGGCAGAGGGCCGAGGCCCGCCCTTTGAGGCGGGCCCTTTTTTTGTCTATGTCGCCGCCTTGTCATCACGGCTGCGCCAGAGCGAATAGAAGATGCCGGCAGCAAGGATCGCGAAGGTAACCGCCAGCGACCAGTTGGCAGGGAACTTTGCCCAGCCAAAGAGGTCGGCGACGAAGATCTTGGAGCCGATGAAGATCAGCAAGATCGCCAGCGCATACTTCAGATAGTGGAAGCGGTGCAGGACGGCGGCCAGCGCGAAGTAGAGCGCCCGCAGGCCGAGAATTGCAAAGATGTTCGACGTGTAGACGATGTAGGGATCGGTGGTGATCGCAAACACGGCGGGCACCGAGTCGACGGCAAAGACCAGATCCGCAAATTCAACAAGCACCAGCGCCAAGAACAGTGGCGTCATGAAACTTACCACTTTGCCGGTCTTGGGATCGGGCTGCTTGACGAAGAAATTGTTGCCATGCAGCTTGTCCGTGACGCGGAACCTCTTTTTCATGAATCGCAGGATCGGGTTGTTGTCCAGATCCATTTCCTTTTCATCCGTCACCAGCATCTTGATGCCGGTAAAGATCAGGAAAGCGGCAAAGATGTAAAGGATCCAGCTATACTGTGCGACAAGCGTCGCACCGAGGCCGATCATGATGCCGCGCAGCACGATCACACCCAGGATGCCCCAGAAAAGAACCCGGTGCTGATAGATGCGCGGGACGGCGAAATAGCTGAAGATCAGGGCGATGACAAAGACGTTGTCCAGTGCCAGCGTCTTTTCGACGACAAAGGCGGTCAGGTATTCGACCGCAGGTTGCTCGCCCAACTGATACCAGACAAAACCGCCAAATCCGACGCCGAGCGAGATATAGAGCGCAGAGAGCTTGAGGCTTTCGGCCACACCGATCTCATGGTCGGTCTTGTTCAGCACGCCAAGGTCAAAGACAAGCAGGGCGATGACGATGGCGATGAAGGAAAACCACAGCCAGAGCGGGGTTCCAAGAAACAGGGTGAAGAACAGCGATTCCAATTGCGGCCTCATGCGTTAAATAGCGCATCGCAGGGTCAACCGTGGCAAGACCATCGGACCCCCGCAACGTACGCTTGATGCAATCCGACATCACGACATGATTGTCGTCAGAGGGGCCCGGCTCGCGTGATCGTGACTTAGACGCTTTGCCGGCGAGTTCAAGATGCGATGATGCCATTGACGACGATCACCAGCCGAGATGACCGAAGCGTGGCCGCAAAGCGACAGGTCCGTGCCCGCACATGCCGCCGCCATGCAACCCGCAGAAAAAAGGCGCACGTCGCGGCGCGCCCGTTTTGTCGTGGTGCAGAAACCGGCTTTGGCTCAGTGCCCGAGGATCTGGCTGAGAAACAGCTTGGTGCGGTCTGACTTTGGGTTGTTGAAGAACTCCTTGGGCTCGTTCTGCTCGACGATCTGGCCCTGGTCCATGAAGATCACCCGGTTGGCCACGGCCTGGGCAAAGCCCATCTCGTGCGTCACGCAGAGCATGGTCATGCCCTCCTGCGCGAGCTCGATCATCGTATCGAGCACTTCCTTGATCATCTCGGGGTCTAGGGCAGAGGTCGGTTCGTCGAACAGCATGATGCGGGGTTTCATGCACAAGCTGCGGGCGATGGCGACGCGCTGTTGCTGGCCGCCGGAAAGCTGACCGGGGTATTTCTTGGCCTGTTCGGGGATTTTCACCTTGTGCAGGTAGTGCATCGCGACCTCTTCGGCCTCTTTCTTGGGGGTCTTGCGGACCCAGATCGGGGCGAGGGTGAGGTTTTCAAGGATCGTGAGGTGCGGGAAAAGGTTGAAGTGCTGGAACACCATGCCAACCTCGGAGCGGACCTTGTCGATGTTCTTGAGATCCGAGGTGAGTTCGGTGCCGTCCACGACGATCGTGCCGGACTGGTGTTCCTCCAGCCGGTTGATGCAGCGAATCAGGGTGGATTTGCCGGAGCCGGAGGGCCCGCATATGACGATGCGTTCGCCCTTGTTCACCGTCATGTTGATGTCGCGCAGAACGTGGAACGTGCCGTACCACTTGTTCATGGCGGCGATCTGGACGGCGATCTCGTCGGAGACCTGCATTTGTTGTGCCTGAGCCATGGGGGGTTCCTTACCGGTGGTCGGTTTTGAGTTTGTTTTCGAGATACATCGAGTAACGCGACATCCCAAAGCAGATGATGAAGAAGATGCAGCCCACAAAGATGTAGGGCTCCCAATAAATGCCCTGCCAGTCGGTGTCGGCGCGCACCGCATTGGTGACACCGCGCAAAGGCTCCAGAAGGGCCACGAACGAGACAAGCGTGGTGTCCTTGAACAGCCCGATGAACGTGGACACGATACCCGGGATCGAGATTTTCAGAGCTTGCGGCAGGATGATCAGGCGCTGGGCGCGCCAGTAGTCGAGGCCCAGCGCATCGGCAGCCTCGTATTGGCCACGCGGCAGGGCGGCAAGACCACCCCGGACCACCTCGGCGATGTAGGCGGCGGCAAAGAACGTCACGAGGATCATCACGCGCAGGATTACATCGAAGGTGACGCCCACGGGCAGGAAATAGCCTAGGATCAGCGAGGCGGTAAAGAGCAGCGTGATGAGCGGCACGCCGCGGATGAACTCGATGAAGCCCACGCAGATCGTCTTGACGATGGGCATGTCGGACTGACGTCCCAAGGCGAGCAGGATGCCCAAGGGGAGCGAGAACGAAATCGCGGTGACGCCGATGATGATCGCCAGCATGAAGCCGCCAAATTCGTCGGAATCAACGGCGCGCAGACCGATGGGCGAAACGGATTCAAGGCCGTGGGCCAGAGTTCCGTCGGCGAACAGCCACCAAAGGACCGCCGCCAGAACACCAAGGCTGGTTGCGACCGTGACGCCGACACGACCGACCAGCAGCCGGTAGACAAGGCCCATGACGCCAAAGCCCAGCATGGTCACGACCGGCAACCAGACGGACCCGCCCCAAAGCAGGAAAAACGCGATGGCGGGGTAGAGAAAGGTGAACCAGAACAGCTTGCGCGGGGGATGCGGGAAGAGAACGGGGGCAAGTGCGACAAACAGCAGGATGAACGCGAGAGTGGGACGCCAGTAGAGATCCTGGGGGTAAAAACCAAAGATGAACTGGTGCCAGCGTTCCTTGATCAGCGCCCAGCAGGCCCCGGTGGCGCCCTCACCAGCTGCGGCGGTGATGATCTGGCGGCATTCTTGCAACGACGAGGCGTTCCAGACGGAATTGCCGAACCACGGGAACAGCCAGCGGACCAGAGAATAGATCACGTAGATGCTGACAAGGGTCATGAAGGCGTTCAGGGGTGTCGCGAAAAGGTTTGCACGCAGCCATTTTACCAGACCACGCTCGCCGATCGGCGGGGACTGGGCGGGCAACATTTCGGTGCGGTGAAACTGGGTGGACATCCTAGCGCTCCTTCAGTTGCACGGAGCGGTTGTACAAGTTCATCACCGACGAAATGATCAGGCTCATCGACAGATAGATCATCATCATCAAGAGCATGCATTCAAGTTCTCGGCCCGTCTGGTTCAGCGTGATGCCGCCAAGTGTGCCGCGAAGGTCAAGGTAGCTGACCGCGATGCCAAGCGAGGTGTTCTTGGTCAGGTTCAGAAACTGGCTGATCAGGGGCGGGATGATGACGCGCAGGGCCTGCGGCAGGATAATCAGCTTCATCGTCTTGTTGGGGCGCAGGCCAAGCGCAAATGCGGCCTCGCTTTGGCCATGCGAGATGGCGAGAATACCGGCGCGCACGATCTCGGCGATGAAGGCACCGGTATACAGCGACAACGCGATCAGGATGGCGAGAAAGGAGTTCAGGACCAGAATGCCGCCCTGAAAGTTGAACCGCGTCGGCGGTTGAACCAGGTCGAAATGGAAGCCCATCGCCCAAAGCAGCACGATGACGGGTGTGAACAGCACGAGCAGGCTTTTCCACCACGTCGTGGGCCGAACGCCGGTATCCTCTTGTACGGCGCGGGCGCGCATCACGATCCGGGCGTTGGCCAGAAAGCTGAGGACAAGGACCGCCGCGATGGCGCCGAAGGTCAACCAGCCCGAGGGCAGCGGATGCTCCAGCTGCGCCCAAGGCATGTAGGTGCCCCGGTTGGTCACGGCCACGGTGCCCGCAAGGATCATCGACGCCGCAGGTTCAACGCCGTCCGCGATCATCTGGTCGGTGACCTTGAACGCGTTTGGTGCGGGCGTCAGTTCCCCCAAGGGCACAAAGATCACGAGGATCCACAACAGCAGCGGAATGTTGCGGAAAATCTCGACATAGACCGTCATCAGGCGGGCGATGAGCCAGTTCTTGGACAGTCGCAAAACCCCTGCGGTGACGCCAAGAAGGGTCGCAAAAAAGCAGCCCAGGGCGGCCAGGATGACCGTGTTGCTGAGGCCCACCATGGCGGCGCGGAAATGAGTGCTGTCATTGGTGTAGGAAATCGGGCGCTGGGCGATGTCATAGCCCGCGCGGACCCACAGGAAATCAAAGCTGAAGGGGCGGCCCTTGGCGGCTAGATTGGCAGTGACATTGCCATAAAGCCACGACAGTGCGAGCACGAACAGGATCAGAACCGCGACCTGGATGGTGATCGAGCGGAACCTCGTGTCATAAACGAGCATTGATAGCCGAAAGCTATCTTTCGGCGCGTCGGCGGCAAGTGCCATGTATAACTCCCTGACCCATCACGCTATTTCGGCTGGGGTCTGATGCCCCGGGCGTGATTGTCGTTTCTTTTCGTTCGTGTCGCTGGCAAAAAGGAACGGGGGCCCTGCGTCGCAGAGCCCCCTGAAAGCCGGTTCTACCGGAACGGTGCGGAATATTGCAGACCGCCCTGGGTCCACAGCGCGTTCAAGCCGCGTGCCAGACCGATCGGGGTCGAAGAGCCGATATTGGCCTCAAAGATCTCGCCATAGTTGCCACTTGCCATGATGGCATTCTTGGCGAACGCGTTGTCGAGACCGATCTTGGCGCCCATGTCCCCTTCCATGCCCAAGAGGCGCTTGACCTCCGGGTCGGTGGTCGAGGCGGCAACCTCTTCGAGATTCGCCTGCGTGATGCCTTTTTCTTCGGCAATCAGCAGCGCGTTGTAGGACCAACGAACGATGTCGCCCCAGTTGTTGTCGCCATGGCGAACCAGCGGGCCCAGCGGCTCCTTGGAGATGATTTCCGGCAAGATGATGTGCTGGTCGGCATCGGGGAAGCTGGCACGCGTGGCCGCAAGGCCCGAGGCGTCGGTGGTAAACGTATCGCAAGCACCGGCAAGGTACTGGCGCTGGGCCTCGGCTTCGTCCTGAACGGTCACGGGGTTGTACGTGATGTTGTTGGACTTGAAGTAGTCAGCAAGGTTCAACTCGGTCGTGGTGCCGGTGATAATGCAAACGGTGGCGCCATCAAGTTCCTTGGCCGACGAGACGCCGAGATCCTTTTTGACCATGAAGCCCTGACCGTCATAGTAGTTCACCGCGACGAAATCGAACGCAAGCTCGGTGTCGCGCGAGAAGGTCCAGGTGGTTGTCCGCGACAGCAGGTCAGCCTCGCCTGACGCCAGACCCGTGAAACGGGTTTCCGACGTGAACGGGACATACTTTACCTTGTTCGGATCGCCAAAAACGGCTGCAGCAACCGCCTTGCAGATGGCGATGTCAAAGCCCTGATAGACGCCATTGGCGTCCGGTGCGGCAAAGCCGGTCAGACCGGTATGCACGCCGCAGAGCAGTTCGCCCCGCGCCTTGACAGCCTCAAGCGTCGCTTGGGCTTGCGCGGCACCCACGGTCAGCACGGCGGCTGCCAGTGTGCCGAGGAATACGGATTTTTTCATTCTTACCTCTTCCTGAGTAACCGTCATTTTTGACGGCGTTTTTAGTGCCCTGCTTTTAGGCAGGAGCGAAGACTGTTGGAGGAAGGCCTCTCCCAGTGCATGCCAGTTTCAGTCAAAGCGGTTTGCGGCGTCAAGCGAAACTGAGGTATACCGAAATCATGACAGTAAATCAGTCTGTTAGCCTATTTCTTGTCCAACTGTGATGCGCCTGTGAGCAGCTTGGGTACGGATTGTCACCCACACAATCGAAAGAATCGCTCTGCCTGATGAAAAGCTGTGCAGCGATGTGCCTCGGCAAGGGCTGCTTGTTCGTCGACGCCCCATTGTTCAGCCTGCCATTTTTCGTCAATCCGGGTCGTGGTCCAGGCGGCATTCGGGGCGATGAATTTGTCCATCAGGGCCAAGGCAAGGACCAGCGATCCCGAGATCGCGATGAGGTCATGGGCGGCCACGATCTGGAAGGGCGTCATGGCGGTCAGGCGCGCGTCAAGCCGCTCAAGGCTGCTTTGTGGCTGGTCCACCGGGATCACGCCGGTCGTCACGACCAAGGGGGCATGGAGTGACACGGCCGCCCAATCCAACAGAGGGTCCCAAGCCATGTCCTGGCGGTTGCGCAAGGCAGGCTCCGCCGCGCGGTAGCACAGAAGGTCGGACCCGCCATAGGCCGCAAGCAGGGCCACGACCTCGGCAAATTGGGGCGTGACCTTGTCGATTGCGGAATTGGCAGCCCGCGTGCAAGGCATTGTGCGCGGGTCGATCCTGTCGCCTTGCGCCTGCCATTCGGCCGCGACGGCCTCGGCCATGGCCATGGTTGGCATGACGAGCAGCGTCTTGCCGGGTGTCTTTACGGTGCGCGCATCCAGCAAAACGGTAAAGCCGCCCTCGCAAGGTTGCGCCGTGGTGTGGGTCCAGAACCGTTTCGGGGTCCAGCCGGCACTCACCTTATGGTCTCGAACGGGTCGGCAGGGACGTCGTCTTCTTTCCAGTCCATGACAGACCAGGTCCGGGCCATGTGATCGGGCAGGGGGGCGGTAAAGGTCATCTCGACCTTGGTAACGGGATGCTGCACGGTCAGCATGCGGGCATGCAGATGCAGTTTTCGCGACAGATCCCCACCCACTTGCGCGCCCCAGCCATCGCCGAGGTTTTCGGTGCCGGAACCGCCATATTTGCCATCACCGACAACGGGATGACCGATTTCGGCCATATGAGCGCGCAATTGGTGCGTGCGGCCCGTCACAGGCTCCAGCGCCATCCAGGCCAGGCGGTCGCCAAGGAACCACAGCGTGAAATAGTCGGTATGGGCGCGTTTGGCGTCGGGGTAGTCAGCGATTTTGGCGGGGTGGATGCAGATCATCTTTTCGCCCTCGCCGCCGCGACCGTGGCCGGGGGCTTTCATCAGCGCGTATTTGATGGATCCCTTGCGGGGGTGCGGGACACCGGCGACGACGGCCCAGTAGATTTTTCGCGCCTCGCGGTGACGGAGCGCCTCGCTGAGGGCACGGGCGACGCGGTCGGTGCGCGCAAGCAAGAGTACACCGGAGGTATCCTTGTCCAGCCGGTGCACCAGCTTGGGTTTTTCCTTGTAGCCGAATTTCAGGGCCTCGGCGAGGCCATCGACATGGCGTTCGCCCTGGCCAGAGCCGCCTTGGGACGCCAGACCGGCGGGTTTGTTCAAGACGATCATGTGCTCGTCTTTCCACAGGACGGCGTTCTGGATCATCTTGGTATCGGCGGCGCTGATCTTGCTGGAGGCGTCACGCGCTGGGGCGGGCGTGTCGGGCAACGGGGGCACGCGCACGGTCATGCCGGGCGCGACGTGGTCGGAGGCCTTGGCCCGCGCGGAATCGATGCGGACCTGCCCCGTCCGGCAAAGTTTCTCGATCATCACCTGGGTCAGTTGCGGGAACCGGCGTTTCATCCAGCGGTCAAGGCGCTGGTCGCCGTCATCGCCGGTGACGGCCAAAAGCTGCACACCGCTCATGCTGTCACCGAGCGGGCCAGCGCCATGCCGGCGATGACGGCGATCAGCGAGCCGGTGGTGGTGGCGAGGATGTAGGTCAGCGCGGAGCCCGTCTCACCGCGCTGCCAGAGCGTGACGGCATCCAGCGAAAAGGCGGAATAGGTGGTGAACCCGCCGAGTATGCCGGTCAGCACGAAGGGGGCAAGGCGGGTGTCCGATTTTGTGGCGAGGATTGCCGCCAGAATTCCCATGGCAAGGCAGCCGGTCAGGTTGACGATAAGCGTGCCCCAGGGAAAGGCGGGACCGAATACGCGCAACGCGGCGGTGCCCACGAGATAACGCAAGCTGGCACCGATTGCGCCGCCAAGGGCGACGAGGGGAAGGGTGGTGATCATGCGCCGTCTATTCGCCGGGCGGCGGGAATTGTCAACCGCAGCGTCGCGTCAGACAAGCCCGGCGATGAGGGCGCGCAGGGTCTCGATCCCCTCGCCGGTTTCTGACGAGGTGGCGACAAGCTCGGGATAGGCTGCCACATGTCTGGACAGCGCGGTGCGGACTTTTTCAAGCGTCGCATCGCGGGTGGCTCTGTTGATCTTGTCGGTCTTGGTCAGCACGACCTGAAAGGTCAGTGCGCAACGGTCCAGCAGGCCCATGATCTCTTCGTCCGCGGCGAGTACGCCGTGGCGGGCGTCGATCAGCACGAAGGCACGGCGCAGGCTGACGCGACCCGACAGGTACTGGCGCAGCAGCGCCTGCCATTTGGCGACCACCGCCACCGGGGCCTCGGCATAGCCATAGCCGGGCAAGTCCACCAGATACCGCGCGCTGCCCAGGGCGAAGTAGTTGATTTCCTGCGTGCGACCGGGCGTGTTTGAGGCGCGGGCGAGCGTCTTGCGGCTGGTCAGCGCGTTGATGAGGCTGGATTTGCCCACATTGGAGCGACCGGCAAAGCAGACCTCTAGTCGGTCGGCGGGGGGCAGGCCGGACATCGCCACGACGCCTTTGACGAAATCGACCGGGCCTGCAAAGAGGAGGCGGCCTTTTTCGCGCGCTTCCGCGTCGGCTTCGGCCGCGAGGGGGAAGGGCAGGGTCATAGCAATTGTACCTTGTCGCCAAGGGTGACCGGACCACCGGCGATGACCGTCGCATAGACGCCGAAATCCTGATGACCATAGGCCTTTTCAAGACCGGCGAGGGTATCGACGTTACGATGACCGGTATCGGGGTCGACGGTCGTGGCTGAGCAGCGCGTAATGCGTTCGCGGATTTGCAAGGTGGCGCTACCGATGCGAATCTTTCGTCCGATCCAGTCGAACTCGGCAAACGGGGCAAAGCCGTCGAGCCAGAGATTTCCGCGCCAGCGATGCACCGAGAGAACCGCGCAAACGCGCGCGGAAAGGTCAGCCAGCGACGTCATCGACAGGATCGACACGGACGGAAACGCGCTGTCTGTCATGCCGCGCCCTGCGGTGATCACGCTGACGGGCTGGGCGCGGTCGGGCGGATTGAGGGGCCTGACCCAGTCCAGAAAGCGCGGAACGTCGGCGGGATCGTCGGGGCGAAAGGTCAAGCTGCCCCGGTCGGGATGGGAAAGTTCGACCGTGGCCGTGACCTCGTCCAACTTTGAGGTGATCGCCATCAGGGAGGACGCCATGGCCCCACGCGCGAAATTGACGCACGGGTTCCATCCATCGACCAGACGCGCCGCGTCATGTGCCACCGCCCATGTCCGGTCGTACGGCAGGCATTCCCCCGGCGTCAGGGTGGTCCGGTCCAGCGCTTCGCGCCCATGCCCCTTGATCGGGTGGCGGTTGATATGGACCAACCGGCCAGCCGGAGCGCCGGTCATTTCTTGCGGCCCGTCGGTCTTGTACCCGTTGGTGCGGTGGATTTGTTGGCAGCGGGCTTTTGGGTCGCTGGTTTTGGCGTGGTCGCACGTGGGGTCACGGGTTTGGGCATCGCGGGCTTGGGCGCTGCCGGTTTCGGCGCGGTCGGTCTGGCGCGCGCAGGCGTGGCTTGGGTCAGCGATGCGCCAGCAGCAGGGGGGTTTTTCTTGGCAAAGCCGGATCGGATGTTGCCAAAGATATCGGGTTTGTGCCCATGGCTGCGCATGATCATGTATTGCTGGGTAAACGTGATGGTGTTGTTGGTGATCCAGTACAGCACCAGACCGGACGCAAACCCGCCCAGCATGAACATAAAGACCCAAGGCAGGTAGGCAAAGACCTGTTGCTGGATGGGATCGGTGGGGGCCGGGTTGAGCTTTTGCTGCACCCACATGGTGATGCCGAGCAGAATGGGCAACACACCGATGAAGATCAGGTGCAGCACGGTTCCGGGCGCGGGCGCGTCCCATGGAAAGAGGCCAAAAAGGTTATACAGCGACGAGGTGTCGGGTGCGCTGAGGTCGTTGAGCCAGCCAAAGAACGGCGCGTGACGCAATTCAATGGTCACGAAGATCACCTTGTACAGCGCGAAAAAGATCGGGATCTGGATCAGGATCGGCAGGCAGCCCGCAGCGGGGTTCACCTTTTTATCCTTGTAAAGCTGCATCATCTCTTTTTGCATGCGTTGCTTGTCGTCACCGGCGCGTTCCTTCAGCGCCTCCATTTCGGGCTGGAGTTCCTTCATCCGGGCCATCGAGACATAGGATTTGTAGGCCAGTGGCAGCACGAGAAGTTTCAGCACGAAGGTCAGGCCGATGATCGCCAGACCCATGTTGCCGATCAGGTGGTTCAGCCAGTGCAGCACGGCAAAGATCGGCTTGGTCAGAAAAAAGAACCAACCCCAGTCGATGCTGTCGATAAAGCCGGGGATCGGGGTGCGCGCCTTGTCCACCTTGGCACCAAAAAGTCGGTCCAGGGCTCCGGGCTCGTTTTGATAGGCGCGGATGGTCGCCCATTCCTTGGCGCCTGCGAACAGGCGGGTCGTGGTTTGCGCGGTGGTGCCGGGCGCCACTGCGATCACAGGCTGGCGAACCTCGGTCTGGTAGATGTCGCCCGCAGCCACATGCTTGATGACAGATGTGTAGGGCTTGCCCTGTTCGGGCACGAGGGTTGTCATCCAGTAATGGTCCGTAAAGCCGATCCAGCCGTCCGTCGTGGCCTCGATCACTTCGGCCGGGACGCCTTCTCTGGCATCAACCGGCAGGTCCACGACATCGGCGTAGTCGACCTCTTCCAACTTGCCATCGGTGCGGCGGACGACGCCTTCGTGGACAACAAAGATGTTTTGCAATTTGGGCAGGCCATGGCGGGCGAGGATGCCGTAAGGGGCCAGGCGTGCCTCGGCGGCGGTGGTATTTTCGACCGCATCGGTGACGGTAAAGACGAAATCCTCATCGACGGAAAAAGTACGCGAAAAGTTCAGGCCCTTGCCGTTTTCCCACCGCAGGGTGACCGGCTGGTCGGGCGACAAGGTGCCGCCCGCGGCGATCTTCCATTCGGATTTGGCGTTGGGCAGGTCTTCGGCAGTCAGGCCCTTGCCCGCCGACCAGCCGAACACGGCATAATAGGGAAATGCATCCCCCACTTTGGACAAGAGCTGAACTTCGGGCGACCCCGGCTCCAGCGTTTCGCGGTAGGTCTTCAGCGCGAGGTCGTCGATGCGTCCGCCCAGCATCGAAATCGAGCCGGAGAGCTTCGGTGTGTCGATGGTCAGGCGCGGGGCCTCGGGCAGGGGTTCGGTCTGCAAGGCGGCATCTGTCGCAGGCGCAGCCTCGGTCCCGGCAGGTGCCGCCTCACCAGCGGTCGTGGTCGCGGGGACCGTCAGGTCGGCCGTGACCTCGGGCGGGGGAAAGAGAAAGAACCAGACGACGATCACCAGAAAACTGAGGACCGAGGCCAGTATGAGGTTCTTGTTCTGATCGTCCATGACGTAAACACCCGCTGCCTTGATTAGGACAGGGTGCTTCAACGATAGGGGGCGGTAAAGGTCAAGCGGTTTTGGCGTGATGTGACGCCGCAGTAACGCCTGCATCTGGCGAAAACTGCCCCCGGGATCGGGTTTTCGTCAGGCGTTCCCCGCCCGATGGCCGATCTTGGGCGCGCGCACGGCACGTGCCTGCTGGCGGCGGATCCATTCGACGGTATCGTCAAAGGGCATCGGCCGTGCGATTCCGTAGCCTTGCACATGACCGCAACCGAGTTGCGACAAGATCGCATGCTGGCTTGGGGTCTCCACCCCTTCAGCCAAGGTGTCGAGGCCCAGTCGTTCGGCCAGCGACAGAATGGCCGAGACCATCTGCTGTTGTTCGCGGTCCTGGTCGACGCGCAGAATGAAGCTGCGGTCGATCTTGAGCCGCCCTACGGCAAAGCGGCGGATATTGGCGATGGCGGCCTGTCCGGTGCCAAAGTCGTCAAGGTCGATCCGGCATCCAAGCCGCGACAGGGTCGCGATGTTGGTGACCACCACGTCGTTGTCAGCATCGGCGACCACGGTTTCAAGGATCTCGATCGACAGCCGGTCCGGCGTGAGGTCAAAGCGGTCGAGTTCCCATTTGAGTTTTTCGGCGAGTTTGGGATTGCGCAGTTCCACCCCGGAAAAGTTGACGCCGACCGCTGGCACGCAAAGCCCGGCCTTGTCCCAGCGGACCAGAGCACCAAGGCTGTGATACAAGATCACCTCGCCCAGCCGTTCGGTCAGGCCCGCTTCTTCGATCATCGGCAGAAATTCGGCCGGAGCGACCAGCCCGCGGTCAGGGTGGTGCCAGCGGGCGAGCGCCTCAAATCCGGTGATGGCACCGGTATCGGTCGACACCTGGGGCTGGAAAAAGGGGATGATCTGACCGGAATCGAGCGCCGTTTCCAGCTCGGCGCGAAACGCGTCGCGGTCGGCACGTTTGCGCGCCATGTCGGGCGCAAAGGCGCGAATGGCAGCGGGCCCGTTGCGAAGCGCATCCTCGGCGGCAGTGCGCGCGGCGTCAAAGAGCACGGTTGCAGACTTTTCGGGCGCACGGTCCGCGAGGCAGAACCCGACCGAAGCCGTCATGTGCACGCGCGTTCCGTCGAGGCTGGTCGGGATCTGGACCGCCTCTTGCAGGCGCGAGGCGATCTGCACCAGGCTTTCGAGGTCGATCCGGCGCACCGGCGCGAGCGCGATTGCAAAGCCGCCGCCTTCGAGCCGGGCAAGGACGTCGCCGCCGCGCATGGCCCCGATCATCCGGTCAGCACTGCGCGACAGGATCTCTATCCGGGCGGAGCGGCCGTGTCGGTCAAAGGTCCGGTCGGCGTCATCAAAAAGCACGACAAGGCAAGCGGTCGTTTGCCCGGTCTGCTCCTCACCCTTCAAGATCGTGTCCATCATCGCCAAAAGTTGCGGACGCTGGATCATGCCTGACAAGGTGTCGACCGCGGGCGAGGGGGCATGCAGGCGAAAGGCGCCGGCAAAGGTAAAGATGAAGGGCACGCCAATCGCGAGTGCCACCAGAACCGGTTCGCCGCCGTACCAGAACCCCGCCAAAGTGATCGCCGGCAGAAAGACCAAGAGTTCGGGTCGCCGTATCCAGTTGGCGATACGCCGCAACTGCCCTTGGTCTTGCATAGCATTCCTCCGCGATCCGGCAGGCGGCACCGAGCGCGCCCATGAACCCAAGGTTTGGAAGACAAGCCTGATCGCTTCGTTAACGCTCACCCCGAAGTTGCGTTGCATTTTCATGATCGCGCCCTTGGGGTTGCAAGGCGCGCGCGCGGCGGTGGCCGCAGGTCGGTCGGCTCCATGACCCGCGCGCAAGGTCTATGACCGGGGGCCATGCCGTGATACAATAACGGCATTGGGCGACCACGTTTTCACCTGCGCATCGGAGACGATCCATGGATTTCATTGTTTGTTGCCGCAACACCAAAGGGTCCGAGTTTAGCGACGAAGTCGGCACCGTCCGGCATCTTGCGATACCAGAAGATGCGCGCCCGCACCGGCCTGTGCACCAGCTAGGTCTGAAGACCTGGATGAACCAGGTCACCGCCGTTGCCGAGACCTCGCAGAACCCGACATCGGGCAATCCCGAAGGCGACGTGCTGTTCTTTGTGCATGGTTACAACCTGAGTGCGGCGGACGTCCTGAAGCGTCACCGGCTGTTGCGGGCCGGGCTGGAGGCGCAGGGCTACAAGGGCGCGCTGGTCAGTTTCGACTGGCCATCGGGAAATATCGCGGCGGCGTATCTCATCGACCGCGAAAAGGCGGATCGCAGCGCCTACAAGCTGGTATCGGGCGCGATCGAGCCCTTTGTTCGCTTTAATGATCCGGTGCGCTGTGATGTGCGGGTGCATGTTCTGGCGCATTCGATGGGCGGCTATGTGGTGCGCGAAGCGTTCGACAAGGCCGATGATTCGGCTGAGCCTAGCTCCAAGAACTGGTCGATTTCACAGCTGATGTTTTGTTCTGCGGATGTCTCGTCGGACTCGATGGGGCCGTCTGACAGCAGCAAGTCCGTCTATTTGCATTCCGTCCGGTTCACCAACTACTTCAGCCGCCATGATGCGATCCTGAGCGTGTCGGGGGCCAAGCGGATCGGCATTTCGCCACGGGTCGGGCGGATCGGATTGCCCGA
The DNA here is from genome assembly GCA_031378845.1 of Rhodobacterales bacterium. Classification (GTDB taxonomy): domain Bacteria; phylum Pseudomonadota; class Alphaproteobacteria; order Rhodobacterales; family Rhodobacteraceae; genus JAJNPS01. The sequence continues at coordinate 119,833 of JANNES010000004.1, read as the reverse complement.
CGATGCGCCGTCCAAGGCAGTGGATGTCGATTGCAGCGACTACTATGACACACATCGCGACGAATTTGCCGCCGTGCCGAACAAGGAGCATTCGTTCTATTTCTCGGACCGGATTTTCCTGCGAGACCTGCATGAGACGATCAAGGGGGAGCGGGACCGGCTGGCCCTGGACACCAGAGAACTGCGCCAGGGTGGTCTGCATTTGCGCGTGCCGCCGCTCTAGCGCTGCTCTTTGCCCTTGGCGGCATCGTGGGCCGGGTCCGCGCCCGGTACCGGATCGTAGCCAGCGCCGCCCCACGGGTGGCAGCGACAGATTCGGTGTGCGGTCAGATAGCCACCCTTGATGCCGCCGTGGCGTGCCAGCGCGTCGAGGGCATAGGCCGAACAGGTGGGCTGAAACCGGCAGCCATGGCCAACCCATGAGCTGAGAACCAGCCTGTAGGCACGCACGGGCAGCGCAAGGACGCTGGCAAGCGGGGTCATGGCCGCGTCTTGTGCACTGATCCCAGCGCTTTGGTCAGGTCTGCCAAGAGATCAGCGTAGTTGCGGGTGACGGTCGCGTCGGGGCGCGCGACAAGGACATAATCCCAGCCCGGTCGCCCAAGCTTGGGCAAGATCGCGCGTGCAACCTCGCGCAGGCGGCGCTTGGCACGGTTGCGCATCACGGCATTGCCGATCTTTTTGGACGCGGTGTAGCCGACGCGGATATCGGGACTGTCATCGTCGCGCGCGCGCGCCTGAACCAGAAACCCCGGCATGCCGTGCCGGCGGGCCGATGCAGCGCGCAGGAAATCGGCGCGATTTGCCAAGACCAAAAGCAATACCGCCAGAGTTGGGGCGGGCTTGTGGACGCTTTGGTCCGGGCCCTGACCCTCTGGCGGTATCATCTGGTCACCTCTGTCTGGCCCGGTGGGGCCAGAGTTATCAGGCAGACAGCTTGTGACGACCCTTGGCGCGGCGTGCGGCCAGAACCAGACGGCCACCTTTGGTCGCCATGCGCGAGCGGAAACCGTGGCGACGCTTGCGCACCAGGTTCGAGGGTTGAAATGTGCGCTTCATCGCGATGCTCCATCCGTCAGGTCGCCCGAACCCCATATGGATTCGAGGGCGCTCAATCAAAGACCGTGCTTTACGGTCGGTTTTGGGGCAAGTCAACGCCGTGTCAGACGATGGGCGCGGAATTCTTGCAACATTCCGGGCCGACGCCAGCCGCATCAAGGCGCGATCTGCCGCCGAATGTTTCAAAGCGCTCACATAAGGCCGCAAAAGCAATGTCCGCGATCAAGGTGGCGTGAGGGGGCTACCGCCATTGGGCCAAAGAGGTGCATCTCTGTCGGGTCATCTTCGGAGCCCACCATGCCATCCGCGCAATTCACGTCCCATCCGATCTGGCGCAAAGTCCCGATCATCATCGCGCTGGGTGCGGCTGTCATCGGCGCCATCACCTTGCGCGAGTACCTGAGTTTTGCCGCGCTTGCAGAAAACCGCGAGCGTCTGTTGGCGTTGCGCGATGCGCATTACCTGTGGTCGGTGCTGGCGTTCATTGGCGCGTATACGGTTATCGTCGCGTTTAGTCTGCCCGGCGCGACGGTGGCAACATTGACAGGCGGGTTTCTCTTTGGCCTCTTTCCGGGCGTGATCTTCAACGTGGTGGCCGCGACGATCGGGGCCATCACGGTCTTTTCGGCGGCACGAAGCGGGTTCGGGACCTCGGTCGCCGCCAAGATCGAGAACGCGGGCGGGGCGGCAGCGCGGCTGCAGTCGGCATTGCGCGAAAACGAATGGTCGGTCCTGTTCATCATGCGGCTGGTGCCAGCGGTGCCGTTCTTTCTGGCCAATCTGTTGCCGGCTTTCGTCGGCACCCGGCTCTGGCCCTTTGCGGTGACGACCTTTTTGGGGATCATTCCCGGCGGGATCGTCTATACTTCGGTCGGGGCCGGTCTTGGCGAGGTTTTTGCCAAAGGCGAGACGCCGGACCTGTCGATCATCTTTGCGCCGCATGTGATCGGCCCGATCCTCGGGCTCGCGGCGCTGTCGGCGTTGCCCATCGTGGTCAAGGCCTTTCAAAGACGGAGCTAGGGCCATGGTGACGCGGATCAATACGGATATCTGCATCATCGGGGCCGGATCGGCCGGGCTGTCGGTCGCGGCAGGGGCGGTGCAGATGGGCGCGCGGGTCGTGCTGATCGAGGCGGGCGAGATGGGCGGCGATTGCCTGAACGCGGGCTGTGTGCCGTCCAAGGCGCTGATTGCGGCGGCCAAGGCCGCGCAAGCCATGCGCAGCGGTGCAGGGTTCGGGATCGCACCGGTGGAGCCGGTGATTGACTACGGTGCGGTCAAGGACCATGTGGTGCGGGTGATCGAAGAAATCGCGCCGGTCGACAGCCAGGAGCGGTTCGAAGGGCTGGGCGTCACGGTCATCCGGGCCTGGGCCAAGTTCACGTCCGCAAACGAGGTGACTGCGGGCGATCATGTGATCCGCGCGCGGCGGTTTGTGGTGGCGACGGGCTCACGGCCATTGGTGCCGCTGATCCCGGGGATCGAGACGGTCCCGTACTTTACCAACGAGACGATCTTTGCCCTGCGCGAGCGGCCCGAGCATCTGATCGTCATCGGAGGCGGTCCGATCGGGATGGAAATGGCGCAGGCGCATCGGCGGCTTGGCTCGGTGGTCACGGTCATCGAAGGCGTAAAGGCGATGGGCCGCGATGATCCGGAACTTGCCGCAGTGGTGCTGGATGCCGTGCGCGCCGAGGGGGTGGCGATCCACGAGGGCCAGCCGGTCGTGCGGATTGTGGGCGGCGCGGGGGACATCGCGGTCATGCTGGGTGACGGGACCGAGATCAAGGGCACGCATCTCTTGGTTGCGGCGGGCCGGGCGGTGACGGTCGACGGCTTGAACCTTGAGGCGGCGGGCGTTGCCTATACACGCAAGGGGGTGACGGTGGGTCCGAACCTGCGGTCGACAAACCGGCGCGTCTATGCGGCGGGGGATGCGGCGGGCGGCCTGCAGTTTACCCATGTCGCGGGGTATCACGCGGGTGTCTTGATCCGCCAGCTTGTGCTTGGGTTGCCGGCCAAGGCCGCGATGGGCCATATTCCATGGGTGACCTATACCGATCCGGAACTTGCGCAGGTCGGGCTGACCGAGGCCGAGGCCCGCAAGGCGCATGGCGATGCGGTGTCCGTCCTGCGGGCCGAATTTGCCCATAACGATCGTGCCCAGACCGAGGCCAAGACCAAGGGCCTGATCAAGGTGATGGTGGTCAAGGGCCGCCCCGTCGGGGCCACCATCGTCGGCGCGCAGGCCGGAGAGTTGATCGCGCTCTGGGCGCTGGCGATCTCGGCGCGGATCAAGCTGTCGGCCATTGCGGGCACGGTCTTGCCCTATCCGACGCTGAACGAAGTGTCCAAACGCGCGGTTGGTGCCTATTTTTCCCCCAAGCTCTTTGCTAACCCTTTGCTGAAACGGGTCGTCAGGACGATACAGCGGTTGCTTCCCTGATCGCAGACGGCCAAAGTCCGGTTTTCAAACCGCGCGAAGGGCAAACGCACAGTGGCAGGGCGCAGCAGATTTTTCCGGACGCTGTCGGGGCGGTTCTTGCTGCTGACGGTCGCCTTTGTGATGCTGGCCGAAGTGCTGATCTTTCTGCCGTCCATCGCGCGGTTTCGCTATGACGTGCTGGCCGAGCGGCTGAAGATGGCGCAGATCGCGGTCCTGACCCAGCTTGCCACCGAAGACATGATCATGCCCGAGCTTGAGGCCGAGCTGTTGGCCAATGCACAGGTCTATAACGTGGTGTTGCGCCGCGACGAGGTGCGTCAACTGGTGTTGTCGTCGCCGGTGCCGGACGACATCTTTGCCAGCTACGATCTGCGTGCCGCTGGTCCTTGGGAGTTGATCCGCGATGCCCTGTCGGCGCTGGCTGACCCGCAGAACCGCGTCATCCGGGTGATCGGAAATCCGGTCCAGGATGCGGGCGATCTGATTGAAATCACGATGGATACCAAAGGCCTGCGGGCCGCGATGCTGGATTACGGGCTGCGCATCCTGTTTTTGTCTGCGCTGATTTCTGTGGTAACGGCGTTCTTGCTGTTTCTGTCTGTGCAGCGATTGCTGGTGGTGCCGATCCGGCGCGTGGTGCGGCATATGCAGGCCTATGCCGCATCCCCCGAAGACGCGCGACAGGTAATCGAGCCATCGGCCACCATTGACGAGTTGCGTATTGCCGAAGAGGCGCTGCAAACCTTGCAGACGCAGATGACGGGTGCGTTGCGACAAAAGGAGCGACTGGCGCAACTGGGCAGTGCCGTGGCCAAGATCAGCCATGATCTGCGCAACATCCTGACCACGGCCCAGCTCTTTGCGGACCGTCTGGAGAACTCTGCCGATCCGGTGGTTGCGCGCGCGGCCCCCAAGTTGATCGGGTCGATCAGCCGCGCGGTGTCGCTGTGCGAGGCGACGCTGACCTTTGGGCGGGCCGAAGAGGCGCCGCCCCAGTTGAAACGGCTTTTGTTGCGCCCGCTGGTCGATGAGGTGTTGGAAGGCGAAGGGCTTGGGGTCGAGGGTGCGATTTCATGTCTGATCGACATTCCACCAAATCTGGCGATCCGGGCAGATGGCGAGCAGCTGTACCGCGTTCTTGGCAATCTGGCGCGCAATGCGCGGCAGGCAATCGAGGCGACGGGGCAGCCCGGCACCATCGAGTTCAGTGCAGGCGACGCCGAACTGGAATGGTGGATCCGCGTCGGAGATACCGGCCCCGGGTTGCCGCAGCGCGCGCGCGAGCATCTGTTCACTGCCTTTCAGGGCGGGACGCGCAAGGGCGGGTCGGGTCTGGGTCTGGCCATCGCTGCCGAACTGATCCGCGGGCATGGCGGACAGCTTGAACTGGCGCGCAGCGATGCCGAGGGGACTGAATTCATGATCCACCTGCCAAAGTCGGCTGCGGACGGCGGGTCCAGCTAGCCCGTTTTGGGCCTTGCAATGACGGCCCTGCAGCGATACATCGCCCGTCATTGTGGACCCGTAGCTCAGCTGGATAGAGCATCAGACTACGAATCTGAGGGTCGGGCGTTCGAATCGCTCCGGGTTCACCAAAAAAATTTAGAGGCTTGGGCGCAACCGTCTGGGCCTTTTCGTTTTTTTTCGGGCTATCACAGCAGTCGATACCAAAGCCTGAAAGCGCCTGCACCGGCAGGGCAAGACACGAGAATCCAAATCCTGCGCGCCCAAGAATGCGGGTGGGAAAACCGTGGCGCAGAATTCCGCCCTGCAACCCGCTTGACAAAAGAGACAAGTCGATCTGCTGCGCCCCGGGGCGACGCTCAACAAAAGGCGCGGGCGCGGCAAACCGAGGCCGAAAGCCACCCAAAACGCGGTTACCATCGGGTGTTGTTGCAAGATGCCGACCGTAAAGGGCTCCCCTCGTCAATCGATGCGGTCAGAGGGGCGCGCATGACGTAGCGATCGCCCCCGCCTTCGACATTCGGTCCAACGTGTCGATGTCCAATTTGGCGCCGATGGCACCTGCGACTGACCTGCACCAGCTGTGCGTGTACAGCACTTGCGCACCTGCGGCCTCGGGGCGCGCGAACCTTGCCTGACATCCACCTTTGTCTTGCCCAAAGCGGGATGACGCATGGGACACCAACCCCGCGATAAAGTCGGTTGTTCATCCTCCAGCCGAAACACCATGCTTGGCAAGGGATGGCCAGACGGGTGTTTGTCTGTGCCAGATTGGCAAGGCGGCCGACCCGCGGGCTGCCTTGCAAGGTTGCAGCTTGGAGGGCCGTGGCAGCCACAAGATCCGTTGCGAATGGCCGGCAGATCGCCGCAGAGGACTGGCTCGTAGCGCGTAGCTCGTAGCGCGTAGCTCGTGGCTCGTGGCGCGTTTTGGTGCGTCGTTGCGGCAGTGAACTTTGCCATCTTGCGCATTCCTGCCGGAACAGGGCAGCATTTCGAGGGACTAGGGCAGGACCGCTCCTAGGCGTCGCTTGCATTGACAAGCATCAGCGCGGCCCGCCGAAAGGCCGCCGAGATTTGCGATTTCATCGGCTCGGCCACGCCGGTGTCCACCATTGCCCTGTCCATCACCGCCAGCCAGTCCTCTGCATCTCGCCGGCGGATTTCCACATGGGCGTGGATCTCGCGCAGGTTCATGTGGCCGTGGCGTTCGTGGTAGTAGCGCCGCCCGCCAAAAAAACCGCACAGGAATTCGAACTGCGCGGGGCGGACATGGGAAAGGCCATGGCCTTGCAAGTGCATGGTCATGATCGCCTGGCCCTGCGGCAGGGTTTCGATCAGGTCATAAAAATGGTCCACCAGAAGGTGCAGTTTTTCCTCACCGCCGATTTTGTCGATCATCGGTTCCATTTTGCCCTCAGGTTTGCGGCCGGGTCTTCTTGGGATCGTAATGTGACAGTGGCACGATCAGCGCCGGAAGGCGTTTTTGCTGTCCATCCAGCTTGCCGACTTCCAGCGCCGTTCCCGCCTGGGCATGGGCGACGTCAACCCGCGCCAGGGCAATGTTCTTGCCCAGAAGGGGCGAGCGCATCGACGAGGTGACGACACCCACCTGCGCGCGGCCGACATGCAGGCTGTCGCCGTGGCCGACCGTCACATTCGCGTCGATGTCCAGCCCCACGAACTTGTGGGCAGGATGTTCCTTGCGGCGGATCAGCGCCTCGCGGCCGATGAAATCGTCGGTCTTGGTCTTGAGGGGCACGGTAAAGCCGATGCCCGCCTCGAACGGGTCGGTCTGATCGGTGAAATCATAGCCCGCGAAGATCAGGCCTGCCTCGATGCGCACCATGTCAAGCGCTGCAAGGCCCATCGGGCGCAGGCCCTGATCCTCGCCGTGGGTCCAGACCGCGTCATAGACCGCGTTGCCATCCTTGGGATGGCAAAAGATCTCGAACCCCAACTCGCCGGTATAGCCGGTGCGCGACACCACGACGGGCGCGCCATTGGGCCCGCCCAGACGACCGATGGTAAACCGGAACCAGCCCAGTTCGTCGATGGTGGGCTGGTGCGGTGCCGTCCAGATCGCCCGCCGGATGATCTCGCGGCTGTTGGGGCCCTGAACGGCAAGGTTGTGCAACTGGTCCGTGCTGCTGCGCACCATCGCCTGCAGGCCCAGCTTTTCGGCCTGCGCGCGGATCCAGACAGCGCCATAGTCGTCACCACCGATCCAGCGGAAATTGTTCTGACCGAGACGAAAAGCGGTGCCGTCGTCGATCATCCCACCATGGTCGTAGCACATGGCGGAATAGACAACTTGGCCCTGCGACAGTTTCTTCATGTCGCGCGTCAGCACCCACTGCATCAGCGCCTCGGCATCCGGCCCCGTCACCTCGACCTTGCGCAGAGGCGACAGATCAAGGACCACCGCCTTTTCGCGGCAGGCCCAGTATTCCTCGATGGCGCCGTTGGCCGAATAGACCTGCGGCAGCCAGTAGCCCTTGTATTCGACCTGGTGCCTGGTCCTGGCCGAGATACGCTCGTGAAAGGCGGTTAGCTTGGTCATCTTCGGCTCCTCGTCGGGCGTCGGGCGGTAGGCAACAGAGCGACTGAATTTCTCGGCCCCCGAATAGGTGCGGACATGGATATCCGAGAGATACCAGCCATTGGCGGGCGATGTATCATCTGGACAGGCGGAGTTGACACACACGAGGTCGGTCAGCGCGCGGAACAGCACATAGTCGCCGGGCCTGCTCCACGGCTCATCGCTGATCAACACGCCATGCGCGTCGATGTTGGTGTTGAAAAACAGGTTGACCGCCATCCAGCCGGGTCGGGGTTCGACCCCATGCCGGGCCAGTGCAAGGTTGAAGTTGTCCGAGCAGTTGACATGGCCGGGATAGCCGATGTCGTCATAGTATTTTGAGGCGCAGGCCATCGCAAAGGCATCATGGCGGCCGACGGTATCTTGTACGACCTCGACAAGCGGCACCCAGTCCTGATCATAGTATTTCGAATGCAGACCCGGCATCGAATAGACATGGCCCATCAACGTGCGCGAGGTCGTGACATCGAGCGCATGCTGGATGCCGCGGTCCAGCTTTCGCGCGTCAAAGCATTGGAAATCCGTGCATTGGCGGCCATCGACATCCAGGATCTGGATGTAATCGCCCGCCTTGACGATGTAGCTTTCGGCGGTCGCGGATTTAACGCGCAGGTCGAGGATCGGTTCGGCCAGCGGGTCGGCCAGATCGTAATTGCCGACCTGCCGGGGCTTTGCGCGCTCGATCTGGACGGTGATCGGGGTGGCGGTGTCGTGCGCCTCGGGAGCCATCGGCAGGCCGGGGGCGGCGACGATCAGCCAGCCATCGGCCTGCGCGGTAAACGCCTGCCGTGTCTTTGGCGCGGTCGCGAGATCGAACAGCCGGATCGCACCTGCCTTTGCCAGATCAATGCCGCGCAAGCCCAAGCCCCGGCGCAGTTGCGACAGGCCATCGCCCGCGTGGCCGCCCAGCGCCAGCATCGCCTTGAGCCCACCTGCGTCAGAATTCGGTGCCGGCCCCAGAAGGGCCGCGTCGATCCGGCCATCCTTTCCGGCGGCGATCAGCTCCACCGGCTGGCCACCTTCGTCGTTGATGACGGTGATGCAGTCGCCTTGCCACATCTGCAAGAGCCAAGCCCCGCCACCCGGCACGGTCTGGCGTTCCAATCCGTGGTGGCGCTGCAGATTGCGCGGGGTCAGGATGGTGCTTGGTCGCGGCGGACCGGGGATCACGCTGGGATAAGGGCTGTCGAGCATGGCTTTCCCTTGTGCGCTACTTTATTGCCGTTAAAACTTGTTCATTCAGAAGAATAGCCGGAGCGCCATTGTGGCACAAGCGGCGCAATGCGGGAACGGACAAGAATGCTGGCTTTGAGCCTTGGTTTGACGGCTGCGCTGATCTGGGCGGTGCATGACCTTATGGCGCGCAAGCTGTCGCAAGGGGCGGCCCTTTTGCCGATTGTACTTTTGGTTCTGGTCAGCGGCAGCGTGGTGTTGTTGGCGCCGTCGCTGGTTTTTGGCGACTGGACCAGCCTTTCCGCCCGCGCGGTACTGCTGTCGTGCGCGGCCGGATTGGCTTTTGCGCTGGCGACAGGTGCTTTGTACCGCGCGTTCAGCATGGCCCCGGCGCGGATCGTGTCGCCCGTCATCGGCGCCTATCCGATCCTCTCGCTTGCTCTGGCGGTGGCTCAGGGGCGACCAGTCACCTTTGCAGACTGGTTGGCGGTCGCAGCGGTCGTCGGGGGAATTTCGATCGTTTCGCTGACCGCAAGCCACCACACAACGTCGGACAAGCGGCCCCAGTCTTATCGGTCGGCGATGGGCTGGTCGTTTCTCAGCGCCTGTGGGTTCGCAGCGACCTTTGCCATCGGACAAGAGGCCGCGCGTCAGGCATCCGAGCTGCCGACCATCCTCATCACCCGGCTGATCGCCGTCTTGGTCATTGGCGGGCTGTTCTTGTGGACGCGGTCTTCGCTGTCGTCATTGCGCGGGAATTGGGTCGTCCTTGCGATCATGGGGGCCTTTGACGCGGTGGCCCTGTCGCTTGTCACGGCATCGGGCAACTTGCCACGGGCCGAGTATGCCTCGGTGAGTTCATCCCTGTTTGGCGTCGGGACAATCCTGCTGGCCTCGTATTTCCTGAACGAAAAGCTGCGCTGGCTGCAGTGGGTGGGGGTCGCGACGGTTTTCGGTGGCATTGCGACCTTGTCCTTGCAAGGCTGACGCCTAATCCGCTGCGGGGGCTTTCAGCATCGCACCATCCAGCAATCCCACCAGCATCCGCCGTTCGTGCTTTGGGCTGACGCCGAACTGCTCGGTATAGTGGCGCGTCATCGGGGCTGATGTCAGATACCCGACCGAAGCCGCAATTTCGCGCAAGGGATCGTTGGAATAGAGCACCCTCTGGCGCGCCTTGGACAGACGCAACTGGCGATAGTATCGCAAGGGGCTCTGGCCGGTCTCACGCTTGAACAAACGCTCAAAGTGGCGACCCGACATATCCACCGCAGCGGCCACGTCCGGAATGCGCAGCGGGTCCTCGACATGGTTCTCAAAGAGCCGGATCGCCTCGCGGATAGCGGGCAGCAGGCGGTCGGCGGTGTTGCCGGTGCGCGCGACGGGGACCTTTTGGCTTGCATCCTCATCGCGCACAAAGGGGTGCTGGAACCAGCAGGCGACCTCGGTCATGCATTGACGGCCAAGGCGTTCTTCGATCAGGCGCAGCATCAGATCAAAGACCGCACCGGCACCGGAGGCTGTGATCCGCCGCTTTTCGCGCAAGATCACGGCTTCGCTGGCGATGACCTTTGGAAACTCTGCCTTGAAGGCCGCTTCATAACACCAATGCACCGAGCAGCCGCGCGCCTCCATCAGCCCGGCGCGTGCGAGGGGGAAGATACCGCCCGAAAAGGCACCCAGAACTACCCCCGTGCGGTCCAGCCAGCGCAACCGTGCCGACCCCGACCGCGCATCGGCGAACTGGCCAGTGGGCGGCGACAAAAGGTAGAGGTGATCCACATCCCCGCAACCTGCTAAAGTGGCGTCAGGTTCAAACCGCACATCGGCCGAAGACCGCACCGGCGCATGGCTTTCCGCCACCAGAAGCCACGCGAACTCTTTGCGACCCATGATCTCATTGGCCGCCCGCAAAGGTTCGATCGCCGAGGTCAGGCAGGCCATCGGAAAGCCCGGAAACATCAGAAAACCAAGTCGCAGGGGGGGCTCGGACGCCATCGGCGGATCAGTCGTCCGGCCAAAAGCCGGGAGAGGTCGGCGCGCCATCGTCATACTTGGACAGCCACGCCACCATCGCATCGCGGTTGCGCAAGAACCCCTTGTAGGCGGCCACATCCGGATGCAGGTCGCGCACGACGCGGTGCAGGCGACGACCCCATTTGGGCTGGGTCACCAGTTCCTCGAACTTGCCCAGATAGCAGCGGATCGAAAAGGCGATGGCGTTGGAGCGTGGCAGCCGGAACAGGGCCTGCAACTCGACCCGCAGATGCTGCTTGTGGCCAAGGTTGTCTTGCGTCAGCGAGGTCTTGGTCGGACCCCAGACGGGATAGGTCTCGGGGGCGGTATCCAAAAGCGGGTTGACCGTCATGGTCCAGTTGAACCGGCGCACCGGCGCACCATGCTGAAGTTTCAAAAGGAATTTCAGCGCCCGGTCGAAGATGCCCTTTTCATGCGCCAGAGGCACCGGGGCGTGCCATTCCATAAAGCTCATCCCGATGTCGAAATCCAAGGACCAGTCGGCCTGGCTGGTCACCATGCCCGCATCCATCCACAGGTCATTGTCGCGTTCATCCTGGAGGCTGAAATCGCCCTGGGTCTGGCGGGTGATGTATTCAAAGGGGCCGTAGGGCAGCGTCGATTCATCGAGAAACGTAAAGCTGTGGTCGATCCCGAGCGGCCGATTGATCCAGTGCCAGCGGCTGCCCTCCCTTGTCAGCGAAAACCACTGCGGATAGTCGCGGGCCTTTGACTCCATGATCAGTTCCAACAGATCCCACCCTGCCAGCGTCATGTGCGGCAAGGACTGGCAGCGAAGCGGATCGGACGCCAGCACCTTGGCGCGGTCGATCATTTCGGCGACGTAGTGTTCGTCCACGTCGAACGCATGTTCAAACACCGAGCCTTTGCGCCCGGGCACATGCGGCTCCATGTTGACCGAATACATGTAGTCGTCGCGGTCGAACGGAACGGGAAAGCGGCGGATACCCTGAGGCGAGTTTCGATAGGTAAAGTCGTCCCGAAACGTCTCGTTGCGAAAAAAGTCGCTGAATGCGCCTGGTCCGAAATCGGGTTTGAAATCAAGGCTCATGGTCGGCTCCTATCGGTCGATGGTCAGGGACTTGCCCTCAAAACGTGAAACGCAGGGCATGATCTTTTGCCCCCCGGCATGCTCATCCGGTGTCAGCCAGTGGTCGCGGTGCAGGATGGTGCCGTCGCAAGCGAGGACATTCGTCTCGCATTGCCCGCAGGCACCGCCCCGACAAAGATAGGGCGCGTCCACCCCTGCGGCTTCCATCGCCTCAAGCAGCGACTGGGTCGTGCCGACGGTGATGGTCTTTTTCGATGCCGCCAGTTCCACGTCAAACGGCAGGCCGGTGCCGGGGGCAAGGAACTCTTCGTGATGCAGTGCCTTGTCGGGCCATCCCATGTTGGTGGCCGTCGACAGGACCCAGTGGATCATCCCCTTTGGCCCGCAGACATAAAGATGCGTCCCGATCGGCTGCATCGACAGGATCCGCGCCAGATCGATCACCTGTTTCTGATCGTCGAAGTAGCAATGCACACGATCGGAATAGGCGGCGGTCAAACGATCCATATAGGCGCCAAGCGGCTTTGAGCGCGCCGAATAATGCAGCTCGAACCTGCCGCCGAAATGGGACAGTTGTGCTGTCTGGGCCAGAAAGGGTGTGATCCCGATGCCGCCTGCAATCATCAAGTGCTTTCGCGCACGGGTATCCAGAGGGAACAGATTGACCGGATAGCTGATCTCCATCTGAAGGCCCGGCGCGACATGCCGGTGCATGTAAAGCGACCCGCCACGGCCCACATCATCGCGGCGGACCGATATCTCGTAACCGGACCGGTCCTCGGGGTCCGACATCAGGGAATAAGGGTTCAGGCGGCGGGTTCCATGGTCGTCCATCTCGACCACGGTATGCGCGCCACCGGAAAAGGCCGGCATCGGGCTGCCATCGACGGTGACAAAGCGAAACCGCTTGATCAGGTCGTTGACTGCGACAACCTCGGCCACACGGACCTTGAGCTTGGCGCCACCGCTCATGTGAACCTCACCACCGGGGCGGGGACTTTGCCGGGGTCTTCGGCATCAATGTTGACGCCCTGAAAAGCGGCGATGCGGCGCGAATAGTGATCGCGCACGAACAGGTTCAATCCGCAATGGCTGCATTTGAACGGGTCGGTGGCGACGTTTTCGGTGATGCCCTTGCAATGCACGCATTGCACGCGGCGCACGGTAGATCCGCGATGTTCCATCTGGATCGCGGCAAAGGGAAAACCCGTTGCCATGATCTCACGCTCGGCCTGACCCATCAGGCCCTCGGTGCCCGCGAGGTAAAACTGGGTTCCCATATGGGCGTCCGACAACACGCGGATCAGCCGCGGCAACAGCGTGGGAATGGTCGGGCCGCGAAAGAACTGCGCGGCGCCAAGGGCCTGCAACTCGCCCGACCGGTCAGTGCCATTCGGCCCCGGCGTGTAAAGGATGTGCATCGCAGCCAACATCGCGGCAGCGCCCGTCGATTTCGCCACAAGGTTGACAATCGACCCCGCCCCTTCGCCGTCGGCCACGACCAGATGAACCGCCCCCGGTCGTGGCTCCAGCACGCCGTAAACCGGGCGGCTCTTGATCGCGGGGGGGAACTCGGTCTTGCTCATTTTCTGTTCTCAAATATCCCCGCCGGAGGCTCTTGAACCTTGCCCAAATCACCGCACGACCGGGCCCCGGATACCAGGGCTTTCAGCCCTGCGCGGTGCGGCGTTTCTTTTCCACATCATAGAACGGCATCGAATGGGTTGTGGCCCCCATCGGACCATGCGTACCGCAGCGTACTTCCAGCTTGGTGCCGTTGTTGGCGCAGTCCACCGGCAGGCGGGCGATGGCGATGTTGTGCTTGTTCAGCGGCGAATACATCGCTTGGGTCACCAGACCAACCTGCTTGCCGCCCCGGAACACCAGAGCGCCGTTGCCGGGCACATTGGTCCCGTCAAGCTTTAGCCCCCAGATCTTGAACCGCTCGCGGCCCTTCAGCCGATAATGTTCTTCGGCCCCACGGAAGCCGACCTTGCCGGGGCTGACCGTGAAATCGAGGCCAAGCTCCCACAGCGTGTCACCCGGACCCTCATCCGCGAACGGGTACATTTCCGAGTTGTCGAAGGGGAAGAACAGCAGGTAGCTTTCGGTGCGCAGCATATCCAGCGTGGTGAACCGGCAGGGGATGATCCCCAACGCCTTGCCCTCGTCCAGAATCCGGTCCCAGATCATCGGTGCGTCCTGCCCGCGCACGAACAGCTCATACCCGCGCTCACCGGTATAGCCCGTGCGCGAGATCATCGCGGGCTTGCCGAATAGGCTGGTCTGCATCTGGTTGAAATAGCCTAACTGGCGAATGCCGGGTACGTATTTCTCAAGGTAGTCGACAGCCAGCGGGCCTTGCAGCGACAGATCGTGCATGTTGTCGTCAAACCGGACCGACACATCGCGCCCTGTCGCCGCCATCGTCAGTTGTTCATGCGCCCCGCCCGAGCCATGCACCACCATGAACGCGTTGGGTGCCAGCCGGTAGATCACGCAATCGTCGATGAACTTGCCCGCGTCGTTCAGCATGGTCGCATAGACCGACCGCCCCGGCATCAGCTTTTCCATGTTGCGCGTCGTCGCGCGTTCGATCACGTGGCTGGCGGCAGGGCCGGTGATATGGACCTTTTTCAGGCCAGACACATCCATCAGGCCCGCCTTGGTGCGGATCGCCATGTATTCGGCGTCAGGATCGCCCTTGGAATAGGACCACGCGGTGCCCATCCCGCTCCAGTCTTCAAGGTCGGAGCCAAGCGCGCGGTGGCGGTCGATCAGCGTCGAAAAGCGCCAGGAGTTGGTCATCTGTTCTCTCCCCGAATTGGATTCATTTTCACCAAGTCTGTGAGGGTTAGCGACGAAAATCAATATTGAAGTTCAAGTATTTTTCTTCACAGCAAACACTCGGCAAGAAAAGGGGGCACTTGCGCACCCCCTCTTTGACAGTCCTGGCCAGTTATCCGGGCAGAACAAAGAACCAGTTGGCCCAGAGCACAACCGCAGCCCCTGCCACCAGCGTCAGATAGGGCAACATGCCGGCCTTGCGCTCACCCAGGTCGCCCTCTTTCAGACCCAGATCGTCATAGGCCTGTTTCGGGAATTTGCCGCCGTCCTGCATGTAATGGCGATACCAGAACACCGGGATGATCAGTGCTGCAAAGATCAGACCCGCCCAGAGCGCATTGGAATAGCCCCACACCTTTGCCCCCGCCCCAAGGAACAGCGCGTTGACGAAAGCAAGGATCGTGTTGACCCCGATCAGCCAGTTCGGCGCCTTCCACGGACGCTCCATATGGGCTGAATCGATGCGGTGGATCCAGCCTGCGTTCAGGTTCAGGAAGTTGAACAGGATGTAGCCGACGTTCGAAATCGCCAGAACGTAGAAGTACCCGCCCACGTCCGATGCCAGCGCCAGAAGAAAGACATTGAAGGCAAAGTCGGTCCACATCGCCCTAGATGGCACGCCCTTGTCGTTGACCGTGCTAAGATACTTCGGCAGCCAGCCATCGCGCGAGCCCTGATAGAGCGTGCGCGACGAGCCTGCCAGCGCAGTCATGATCGCCATGAACAGCGCAAGTATCATCAAGATCACGAAGATCTGGGTGATCACCTGGCCGCCGCCGACCATGTTGCCCAAGGCCTCGCCAATGCCGGTGCCGTCCACAATTCCCGCTGCAAGCATGCCCTCTTGGCCCAGCACGCCCTGAAACGAGAACGGGATGATGAAAAAGAACACGCAGCACAGCAGGCCCGAGTAGAAGATCGCGCGGAAGGTGTCGGTCTTGGGATCCTTCAACTCTCGCGTATAGCAGACGGCGGTCTCAAAGCCGTAGGTGGACCACGCAGCGATATAGAGGCCGCCAAGAAACAACGTCCAGCCGCCGATGTCCCAGGTGCCATCGACGCCCGAATAGGCCGCCGTCGGGGGCAACAGGTTGGTCACGTTCATGGTATCGATCGCGCCGGTAAAGATCGGCACGAGTCCGACCAGCAGCAACGGCACCAGCACGATGATTGCCAGCCACTTTTGCGCATTGGCGGTGCTTGCAATGCCACGATGCTGGATCGTCAGGATCACCAGCATCAGCAAAACGCCGATGATGAAGGTGGAGTTGAAGTGCAGCACCCCAAGGCCGGGAATCGTGATCGCAAAGGCCTCGAAGACCCGGAACGCGGGGGTGAGCGCAGCGACGCCATCGGCAGCAACCACCGCGTTGATCGCGTCCTGGGCGGCGGTGCCGGCATTGGCGGCCATGTAGTCCACAACCGACTGGGTTTCAGCGGTGTAACTGGCAATGTTGGCGGTGACCCAATCCAGCACTTGCTGGCTTTCGGCCAGCGGGATGGGAAACAGCGCATTCAGGATGTAGCCTGCCGCAATCGCGCAGCCGAGCGAGAGCACCGGTGACCACGCAAACCAGTTGCACCAGACCGACAGGGGCGCAATCAGCTTGGAGTAGCGCAGCCACGCCGTCGCGCCATAAACCGAGGTGCCGCCGGACTTGTTGCCGAACATGCCGGCCATTTCGGCATAGGTGAAGCTTTGCAGAAATCCCATGATCATCGAGATGATCCACACCACGAAGGCCAGCTTGCCGGTGGTTCCGGCGATCCCGCCGATCGAGAAAAGCACAAGGGGCGGCACACCGGCCGCGACCCAGAAGGCACCCTTCCAGTCCAATGCCCGGACCATTTGGCCCGTACCTGAATCCGTTGTCATCTTTCCCTTACTCCTGTTGCATTCGGCGACTTGTCCGGAGTCGACCCGTGCTGAGCCAGCAGAACGTCCTGTCGCGCTTTGATTGGTGATTGTTCGAGCTTTGGCCAGCGCGGGCTGCAAAGCCCCGACCAAGTATCAGTTTCGTTGTCCCCTATGTTCGGGTCGGACAGATCGGCGTCCTCGGACATCTCCCTTGCGACCAGATGCCGCAAGGAAAGCACGGCCATAGCTGCAAGGCTACAAAATTTTTATCTTTGCGAAAAAATGTTTCCTGATGATTGCCGCTTTGGCAGGATTCCGGGCAAAGTCGAAACAATAGCCCCGGCAAAACCGAGGCCCCCGACGCCGTGGCGATCCGGTCAGTTTCGCAGATAGCTTTCCATCGAATCCTCCAGCGCATCCTTCCACGGCGTGTGGTGTGCTGGGGCCATGGTGCCGGTGATGACCGACTTGTAGGTGTTGTCGCGGAAGGTCATGATGTCGTCTTTCTTGTGGTCCTTCCATGCGTAGAAGGCATCGCAGGCACCATCGACATCAAAGGACGGATAGTCCGTCTCGGTGATCAGCTCCTTCACGTAGTCGCCCTGATAGTGGATCGCGTCGTGGGCGTCCTTGCCAGCTGCTTCGCCTGCCACCCGAGCCGCCACATCCTTTTGCAGCACGGCTTTGTCCGTGGGGATCGCAATCCGCCCCATGATCGCATCGCGCACCCACCAGGCCTGGGCGTCGAACATGTTGAAAGTGAACCACTGGTCCTGCATGCCGAGGTAGAACAGTTTGGGATTGTGTACCCACGCCACACCTTTGTAGAGGTCCGCGGTGGCCAGCTTGTTGGCAGTCTTGAGGCGCAGATCGTCGGGCAGGAAAGGAAAGTGGTGCTTGTAGCCGGTGCACAGGATGATTGCATCGACCTTTTTGCTGGTGCCGTCGGCGAAATAGGCCGTCGTCTCGTCGACCCGCTCCAGCTTGGGGACTTCCTTCCAGTTGACGGGCCATTTGAACGCCATGGGGGCGTTGCGATAGGCGACGGTGATCGACTTGGCCCCGTATTTCCAGCACTGGCTGCCGACGTCTTCTGCTGAATATGACGACCCGAGCAAAAGCAGATCCTTGCCCGCGAACTCGCGTGCGTCGCGGAAATCGTGGGCGTGCAGGACGCGGCCGTTGAATTTGTTGAACCCAGGGTATTCTGGAACGTTCGGCACAGAGAAATGGCCCGAGGCCACGATCACATTGTCAAAGTCCTCGTCATACATGCTGTCCTTTTTCAGGTCATGCACGGTGACGGTGAAGTTCCCCTTGTCGGTGTTGTAGCGCACCATTCGGATGGTGGTGGAAAAGCGGATCCAGTCGCGCACCGCGGCCTTCTTCACCCGGCCCTCGATATAGTCGAACAGCACCGCGCGGGGCGGGTAGGAGCCGATCTGTTTGCCGAAATGCTCTTCAAAGGAATAGTCTGCGAATTCAAGTCCTTCCTTGGGACCATTCGACCAAAGATACCGGTACATCGAGCAATGTACAGGCTCGCCATGCTCATCAAGGCCGGTGCGCCAGGTGTAGTTCCAAAGACCGCCCCAGTTATCCTGCTTTTCAAAGCAGACGATTTCAGGAATGTCGGCGCCCTTGGCCTTGGCCGACTGGAATGCCCGCAGCTGCGCCAAACCCGATGGACCCGCGCCGATCACGGCAACTCTTTTCTTCATGGACAGCTCCGCATGCATTGGATTTTGGTAGTTGTCATTTGCGCTACCATTGGGCCAAGCCTAGAAGACAGGTTGCGTGTGTGTCAAATCTTCTTCCTGTGGGTAAACACACAATCCCCGGAAACCACGGGTCCCGGGCGTTGCATGATGTTGAAACCGGCAACGCATCAGCGCGCGATCGTCACCGTGCAATGCGACTTGCCGGCCACCTCGGCCGCCACCGAACCCAGCACCAGCCGCTTGACCCCGCGTTTGTCGCCGGTGCCCATGACGATGTGGTCAAAGCCGTGCTCGGCAGCATAGGTGATGATCGCCGGACCCGCCTCACGCGAGATCAGCTCGACGCCGCCCACATTCTTCAGACCCGCTTGCTTGGCCTTGGCCACGGCGCCATCCAAAAGCTTGGCGACCTCATCGTCCTTCCAGTGACTGATCGTCGGACCGCGTGCCCCGCCATGTGCAATGTTGACGACACAGACCGTCAAATCCGCATGACCCTGCTTGGCCAGTTCGGCTGCGCGCGCGACCCCGATCATCGAATGGTCGCTGCCGTCCGTCGGGCAAAGGATCTTTTTGCTCATGATGAAACTCCCTCAGCATTGGTTGATCTTGTTCGAAATCAACCACAAAGATCGCTGGGTCGCCTTGACCTGCATCAATAATTGTTCACCGAAAGGCAAAAATACGGACCGAGCGGCATTGGGCGATCCGATGACCCATCGCCATGGAACCCCGCACCATTCCTGTACGTCGCACGGACCGCAGTTGGCGGGGGCAGACCGCACTGATCAGATCGCAGCCGCAACGAAAACGGCCCCGGGATAGACCGGGGCCGCCATTCCGTCCCGGCGGGTTCAGATATCCAGCGTGGTCTGGGTTTCCCAAGACGAGAAATGCGCGCAGTAGCTGTCCCACTCCTTATGCTTCAGCTTGAGATAGGCCGATGAGAATTCGTCGCCCATCATCGCCTTCAGCGTCTTGTCCTTGTCGTATTCGCGCAAGGCATCCAGCAGGTTCAGCGGCAGCTTGGGCGCGTTTTTCACCGTATGGCCGAACTGGTACATGTCGATGTCGTGGCGTTTGCCCGGATCGGCCTTGGTGCGCACGCCGTCCAGACCGGCGGCAATGATCACGGCCTGCAACAGATAAGGGTTGGCCGCACCGTCAGGCAGGCGCAACTCGAACCGCCCGGGCCCCGGGACACGCACCATGTGGGTGCGGTTGTTGCCGGTCCAGGTAACGGAGTTAGGCGCCCATGTCGCACCGGAGGAGGTGCGGGGGGCGTTGATACGCTTGTAGGAATTGACCGTGGGGTTGCAGATCGCGGCCAAGGCGCTGGCATGTTTCATGATCCCGCCAAGGAAATTGCGCCCCTGATCGGACAGGTGCAAGTCCTTGGACTTGTCGGCAAATGCGTTGGTCTTGCCATCCATCGACCAGACCGAGATATGTGCGTGGCAGCCCGAGCCCGTCAGGCCCTTGAAGGGTTTTGGCATGAACGTTGCGCGAAAGCCGTGCTTTTCGGCGACCGACTTCATCATGAACTTGAAAAAGCTGTGCTTGTCGGCGGTCTGCAGCGCGTCGTCATATTTCCAGTTCATCTCGAACTGACCGACCGCGTCTTCGTGGTCGTTCTGGTAGGCCTCCCAGCCGAGTTCCAGCATGTAGTCGCACGCCTCGGCGATCACGTCATAGCGGCGCATCACGGCCTGCTGGTCATAGCAGGGCTTTTCCGCCGTGTCATAAGGGTCCGAGATTTGGCTGCCGTCGGGCGCTAAGATGAAGAATTCGGGCTCCACCCCGGTCTTGACGCGCAGGCCCTCTTTGGCGGCCTCGGCCACCAGCCGTTCCAGCACGTTGCGCGGGGCTTGGTCGACCAGCTTGCCTTCCATGGTTGCGCGGGCGGCGACCCATGCCACGTCCTTCTTCCACGGCAGCTGAATTGCCGAAGACGCATCGGGCACCGCCATCAGGTCGGGGTGGGCGGGCGTCAGGTCCAGCCATGTGGCAAAGCCCGCAAACCCCGCGCCCTCGTCGGCCATGTCATTGATCGCCTGCATCGGCACAAGCTTGGCGCGCTGACCCCCGAACAAGTCGGTGTAGGAGATCATGAAGTATTTGACACCCTTTTCCTTGGCCCATTTGGCCAGATCCTTCGCCATCCCTTTAACTCCCTGTCGTCTTTATGTTTTTGTCAGAAGCCGCCGGTGCGGCCCGGTATCCAGTTGGTCCCGGCAATCGGCACGCCCGCCATCGCAGCAGCCTCGATTGTCAGGGCGCACAGGTCCTCGGGTTCTAGATTGTGCAGATGGTTCTTGCCGCAGGCGCGCGCGATGGTTTGCGCCTCAAGCGTCATGACCTTGAGGTAATTCTTCAGGCGGCGCCCGCCAAGCACCGGGTCGAACCGCGCGGACAGTTCGGGGTCTTGCGTGGTGATGCCTGCAGGGTCGCGGCCTTCGTGCCAGTCGTCATAGGCATCCGCCGTCGTTCCCAGCTTTTGGTATTCTTCTTCCCATTTCGGATCATTGTCACCCAAGGCGATCAGCGCCGCCGTGCCGATGGACACCGCATCCGCCCCCAACGCCATGGCCTTGGCCACATCCGCGCCCGACCGGATCCCGCCAGACACGATCAGTTGCACCTTGCGGTGCATGCCCAGATCCTGCAGCGCCTTCACCGCCTGCGGGATGCAGGCCAGGATCGGCATGCCGACATGTTCGATGAACACATCCTGCGTGGCCGCTGTGCCGCCCTGCATGCCATCCAGCACCACCACATCGGCGCCCGCCTTGACCGCCAGAGCGGTGTCATAATAGGGCCGCGCGCCGCCGATCTTTACGTAGATCGGTTTTTCCCAATCGGT
The DNA here is from genome assembly GCA_031378845.1 of Rhodobacterales bacterium. Classification (GTDB taxonomy): domain Bacteria; phylum Pseudomonadota; class Alphaproteobacteria; order Rhodobacterales; family Rhodobacteraceae; genus JAJNPS01. The sequence goes on along the minus strand of JANNES010000004.1, from coordinate 98,715 downwards.
GATCTCGCGCAGTTCCATGATCTTGATTTCCAGATCATCCGGGCCCGTCCAATCAGGATGCCGACAGGCCGAGCGCTGATCAATCCCCTTGGGCAGGTTGCGCATGTTGGCCACGCGGTCGGAGATTTTCTGGCCCAAGAGCATACCGCCGCCACCCGGCTTGGCCCCTTGCCCGACGACAATCTCGATCGCATCCGCACGGCGCAGATCATCAGGGTTCATGCCGTATCGGCTGGGCAGATACTGATACACCAGCGTCTTGGAATGCCCGCGCTCTTCTTCGGTCATCCCGCCATCGCCGGTGGTGGTCGACGTGCCAGCAGCACTCGCACCACGACCCAACGCCTCTTTGGCGGGGCCCGAAAGCGCCCCAAAGGACATGCCCGCGATGGTGATCGGAATGTCCAGATGGATCGGGTTCTTGGCGTGGCGCGTGCCCAGCCAGACATCGGTCGCGCATTTCTCGCGGTAGCCTTCCAGCGGATAGCGGCTGATCGAGGCCCCAAGGAACAGAAGGTCGTCAAAATGTGGCAGATGCCGCTTTGTGCCGCCACCCCGGATATCATAGATGCCCGTTGCCGCCGCGCGGCGGATCTCGGCGTTCACGGCCGGGGTGAAGGTCGCCGAAAAGCGGGGCGGCGTGCGGGGGAAATCACTCATTCACGGTGCCTCAATACGCCGACGCATTGTCGATGTTGAAATTATAGAGCTTGCGGGCCGAGCCATAGCGGCGGAATTCTTCTGGCCGGGCCTTGGTGCCCGCCTCGCCCCGTTCCAGCAGGTCTTCCAGCAGGGCAAGATGTTCCGGCCGCATCTCTTTTTCGATGCAATCCGCCCCCAGCGACTTCACCGACCCGCGGACGAACATGCGCGCCTCATAAAGACTGTCACCCAGCGCCTCTCCCGCGTTGCCCAGCACCACCAGATTGCCCGACTGCGCCATAAAGGCCGACATGTGGCCGATGTTGCCATGCACCACGATGTCGATGCCCTTCATCGAGATTCCGCAGCGGCTGGAGGCATTGCCCTTGATGACCAACAGACCGCCGCGCCCGGTGGCCCCGGCATACTGGCTGGCATCGCCGTCGATGATCACCGTCCCCGACATCATGTTTTCGGCCACACCCGGCCCTGCAGATCCCTTGATCCGGATCGTCGCCTGCTTGTTCATGCCCGCGCAGTAATACCCCGTGGAGCCGTGCACGGTGATGTCCAGTGGCGCATCCACGCCCGCCGCGATGGCGTGGGCGCCCTTGGGGTTGACCACTGACCAAGAGGTCATGTTGGTCTGGCCCTTCAGGGCATGGAGTGACGCGTTCAGCGCGCGCAGTCCCTCTGCGCCAAGGTCGAAGGTCTGCATTTTCTCAGCGCTCCCAGAAATAGACAGTGGCGGGTTCCGGTTCCCAGACGCGGGCATTCTCGATCCCCGGCAGGTTGACCAGCGCGCGATATTCCGACCCGAAGGCCACGTAGTCATCGGTTTCTGCCATGACTGCGGGTTTGCAGGCAATCGGATCGCGCACCACGCCAAAGCCGTTCTTGGTGCCGACGACAAAGGTAAAGAACCCGTCGAGGTCGGTCAGCGTCGCTTCCATCGCCTCGCCCAGCTTGTCGCCTTCGCGCAGCTTTTGCGAGATGAAGGCGGCGGCGACCTCGGTGTCATTTTCGGTCTCAAAGGTCATGCCCTTGCGCTTGAGTTCGCGCCGCACGCCGTTGTGGTTGGAAAGCGACCCGTTATGGACAAGGCATTGATCCGAACCGGTCGAAAAAGGATGCGCGCCCATCGTGGTGACCGCACTTTCGGTGGCCATGCGGGTATGGCCGATGCCGTGGGTGCCGCCCATCTTCGAGACACCAAAGCGCGCGGCCACATCCTTTGGCAGCCCCACTTCCTTGAAGATCTCGATACTGTCGCCTGCGCTCATCACCTTTACGCCGGGGCGCAGATGTGAAAGGGCCGACCGCGCGGCCTCGATCTGGTCGATGGGCACCTCCAGCACGGCATGGGTGCTTTTCACCAGCATCAGCACCGGTTTGCCGATCGCGTTTTTCAGATCCTGGTCGAGGGTCTTGAAGTCCACCCCGGGGTTTGCGGACTGCACGGTGATCTTGCCGATGCCATCCTTCGCACCCGAATAGATCGCAATCCCGGCTGAGTCCGGCCCGCGGTCGGTCATCGTGATAAGCATATCGGTCAGCATCGCGCCGAGCTTGGGCTCCAGCGCGGGGTCCTTCAGGAACAAACCTACAATTCCGCACATGGATTCGTCTCCTTTGAATGTCTAACCGTGACGCTAGCACCGAAGATTTGCCGTTTCAACTGTCGAGAAACTTTTTTCACCTGACGGGAAACTTTTCTTATGCTGCTCAATTAATGGGCAGATAAGCTTGACAGGATGTTGCCAGAGGAGTTTCCTTCGGGAAAACAAATTTGCCGGACGGAAAAAAGGCGTTAACGGCCCCGCCTGATCCGGCAACCAAAGGGCCAAGGGAGGGGAAACGTGGCTGACCTTAATCAAAGGATTGAGGCCATGCACAAACGCGATGTTCTTGTCGCGTGGGTGTTTGTGGCCGGCCTCTGGATCGCGATGATATTCGTCGCGTTCGCGACTTGGGATCTTGCGCCAAACGCAGCGGCGCGGATCCTGCTGATGATCGGCGGGGCGATTGTGCTGGTGTTCAATACCGCCGCGATCCTTGCCATGCTGAAGCATTACCGCGAGGACCGTGATTTCATGTATGGCCTCGACATCAAGTTCCTCGATGAATCGCGCGGACAAAGGGGCTGATCATGGCACATTACACCCCACCCACCCAAAGCAAGATCAGCCAGTTGATCGACGTGGTCGTACTGGTCGCCCTGACCGTTGGCGCGCTGTTCGTGCCGCTCTGGCTCGGGCTGGCCGGATCGTCGAAATCCGTCACCACCCCGGTTGAAAATCCGACATGGGAGAGCCTTGGCCAGAATGCCGCCCAAGCCGCGCAATACGAGGCACTGGGCTATGATCCGGCGTCGGCACACGATCTGATCCTGGCCCGATTTGACTACAGCTTTACCGCCGGGGCGCTGATCGTGATGATCGTCGTGATTGTCGCATATTATGTCTTGCTGCTCCGCTTTTCGGACAAGGAATACCGCGAAGTGATTTCCGAAAAATTCGGCAACAAATAGGGGGTTGCGATGGATATCTGGAACTACGCAGAATACGCCGCATGGGCACTGTCTGCCGCGTTCGGCCTGTATATGGTCGTCGATTGGCTCAAGACGGACTCGTCTTATTCCGAAGATGTCCTGACCTCGTCTCGCGAAGGCGAGCTTGAGGCCATGACCGAAGAACACAAGGGCTGAGGGGCATCATGGCAGACATCGACATCACCTCGAAAACCATGGACGGCATGGGGCCGCACGGGACCAAAGTTGGTCTTTTGCGCGTCCTTGGCCCGGCGCATGTCTGGGCCCTTGGCGTCGGCATCGTGCTGGTCGGGGAATACATGGGCTGGAACTTTGCTGTCGGCAAAGGCGGGGCCTATGCGGCACTGATCGCCTGCTGGTTCGCAGGCATCCTGTACACCTGCGTTGCGATGATCGACAGCGAGGTCACTTCGACCGTCGCTGCCGCTGGCGGGCAATATACGCAGGCCAAGCACATTGTGGGACCGCTGATGGCCTTCAACGTTGGCCTCTACCTCGTCTTTGCCTACACCATGCTGGAGGCCGCGAATGCCATCACGGCGGGCTATCTCTTTTCGGTGGTGGCCACGATGTCGGGGCATGAGGCAGCACTGGACCAGCGGCCGTTCATCATCCTTGTCATCATGTTCCTGGCTTGGCTCAACTATCGCGGCGTGCTGGCGACGCTGACGTTCAACCTTGTCATCACGGCAATCGCGTTCGTGGCCATCCTGATCCTGTTCGTGTCGACCACCGGTATCGTCGGTGACGGGATCATGCAGCATGCGGCGTTGTTCGAAGGGCATGGGCTGCCCTATGGCTGGATCGGGGTCCTCGCGGCGATGCACTTTGGCCTTTGGTATTACCTTGGCATCGAAGGCACGACCCAGGCCGCCGAAGAGGTCCGCTCCCCCGCCCGCGCACTGCCGTTCGGCACGCTGGCCGGGATCATGACGCTGCTGATCGCGGCCACGCTGACGTGGTACATCTGCGCAGGCGTATTGCCGTGGGAATATCTGGGGGATGGGGTGAATGGTTCGGTGGCGCCACTGTTTGACACAGCGCGTCTGTCCGGATCGACGGGGCTGATCTGGCTCTTGGGGTTCGGCACCCTCTTTGCCACGCTTGCGTCGGCCAACGGCTGCATCAACGACGCGAGCCGCGCGTGGTTCTCGATGGGGCGCGACAAGTATCTGCCGGGCTGGTTCGGCGCGGTGCATCCTCGGTACCGCACACCGTACCGGTCGATCATCTTTCTCGTGCCCATCGCGCTGATCTTTGCCTTGGGTGCGCCTCTGGATCAGGTGATCACCTTCTCGATCCTGTCGGGCCTGCTGGGATACACCTTCATGCCGCTGAATATCATCATGTTTCGCAAGAAGTGGCCGCTGAACTCGATTAAACGGGGGTATGAACATCCGTTCCATCCGCTGCCTGCAATCGTGCTTTTGTGCCTGTGCGCCATCACGTTCTTTGCGGTGTTCCTTGGCTATGGCACGCAGCTGGTGGCGATGGTCGGATTTTACATCGTGGTATCGCTGTGGTTTCACTTCTGGCGCTACCGCTTTGTGAACCGGGGGGCGCAGTTCACCATGCCCTGGCCAAAACCGCGGGGCTATTGATCAACGGCGATTGGTCCTTGCCGAAAGGCCTGATCCAACCCATTCGGCCCGCCCTGCCAAGGGGCGGGCCGTTTCATCCCAAGGACCCATATGCCCATCCGTCTTGCCTTTGCCGCTGCTTTTGCCTGCCTTGTTGCGTGGCTGGTCATCGCCGTCATGCGCGCAGCCCGTCAGCGCAAGGCCGCGCGCGCGGGCTATTTCGATGCCATCACGCCGCTATTCGACCGGATCGTCACGCGCATCGAACCGACCGGGTTTCCCCGCGTGACCGGCCATCTTGGGCGCCATGCGTTTGATCTGCAGGCCCTGCCCGACAGCCTGACCTTTCGCAAGCTTCCTGTGCTCTGGATCATGGTCTCGCTGCCCGAACCGCTGCCGGTGCGGGCCACGCTCGACATCATGGCGCGCCCGACCGGGCAGGAGGCGTTCTCGCGCTTTGCCAGCCTGCCGGTATCGCTGCCGTCCCCGGCGTTTCTTCCCGAAGGGACGGGCGTGCGCACCGACGACGCGGCATTTGTTGCCCCCGAAGACCTGATCAAAGGCTATGCCGGGGTCTTTGCGGACCCGCGGGTGAAGGAACTTCTGATCTCGCCCAAGGGGTTGCGCCTTGTCCTGCTGGGGGACGAAGCCGAGCGGGGCCGCTATCTGATCTTTCGCGATGCCGAAGTGGGGCTTGACCCGCTGTTGCCTGACCGGCTGTCGCCGCTCTTGCAAAGCCTTGTGGCATTGCGCCAAGATCTGATTTCGCAAGCCAAGGACCGCCCGTGACCAAAGCGCCGTTCAATCCCTATCTGGTGCTCGCGGTGGCGGTCGTCCTGCCCGGCGTCGGACAGGTTCTGAACCGTCAGCCGGTGCGCGGGCTGATCTTTGTCTTTTTCATCGTGCTCCTGGGCGGCTTCACGCTGAAAACCGCAGCACCGGACGTGTCGGTGGTCGGAAAGTTTGCAGGTGGCCTCTTTGTCTGGGCCATGGCGATCTATGATGCCTACAAGACCGCGCGCGTTCGCCGGGCCGTCTGGCAGCATCAGACCGACAAGCCCGGTCAGCCCTGAGGGTAGGAGATCACCGAAAGATAGCGCGCCGGCAGCTTGACCAGCGTTTCCGGACCATGCGGCGCGTCGGCATCGAAAAACAGGCTGTCGCCGGGTTTCAGCGCATAAATCTGGTCGCCGTGGCGATAATCGACCTCGCCGTCCAGCATATAGAGCAGCTCTAGCCCCTCGTGCTGGAACGCCGGAAAGGTGTCGCTCTCAGCGGTTAGCGTGATCAGATAGGGCTCCACCACCACGCCCGACGAATTCGACCCGACATGGCCCAACAGATTGTACTGATGACCCGCCCTTGTCCCCCGGCGCTCGATCTCGACATGCTCGCCTGCCTTGACATGCTGTGCCTCGCGCCGTTCCTCAAAGCTTTTGAAGAACGCGGTCACCGGCACCGAAAATGCATGGCTCAGCACCTGCAACGTCGTCAGCGAGGGCGAGGTATTGCCGTTCTCGATCTTGGACAACATGCCGATCGACAGTCCGGTCACATTGGCCAGATCGGCCACCGTCATGCCTTGCTGGCGGCGAAAGGTCCGCACCTCACGGCCAATCGCCGCTTCGAGGTTACGCTCGGAGATTTCGCGGACGCGGTGGGGGTCCTGATCGAAGGCAGGTTTGCCGCGCGGAAGTACCGGAACATGTTCGATCTTGGCCATGCAAATGCTCCCCACGAAAATACCACAAGAATTTTCACTACAGGGAAACACGTCTTGTCGCAATAGCGCTGCTCAGATCACCGACTTCGCGGTCACTTCCAACGCATGCAGCAGGCTTTGCGCCGACGAGCGCGGACAGTAAAGGGTGATTTCGGTAGTTGCTCGCTTGATCAGATAACAGCCCAGATGATCGATAACCGTACGGCTGGCATAACCATCGGGCAAAGCCTGCAGGTCAAGGTTCGACAATCGTTCAAACAGCGGAACAAGGTTTCCCCCCGACACGTCAAATCGCACCCAGGCGTCGGTCTGCTCGGTGATCGAGGCGGCATCGCCGAAGACCGCCTTCAGGTGCGCTGCGATATCCTCGTGGCTGTCAAAGGGTGCCTCGATCATCCACATGTCGGGTGCCAGCCAGAAGCCGCCAAAAGGCGACCCGGTTGCGGCTTTCGACGGCATGGGCAGCGGCACCTTGGCCGCCTTTGCGGCGCGCGCGACATCCTTGTCTCGCCCCCGGCGCGTGGCGAGCGAGGCCAGCGCCACATCGAGGCGCTCGGCAATCCGGTAGGGGCCGATCTTGATCACTTTGGGTGCCGCAGCCCCAAGGGCCGTCGTCTGATGCCATGCACTAACCACGCAGACGCTCCCCCTCAGGATCAAGGAAATGCGGGCTCACGATATCGATCTCGGTATCGGTCTTGGTCAGGAAGTTGACCGCACGCATCCGCTGACCGATCTTTTGATCGCCGCCCTTCAGATAGCCCAGCGCGATGTCGCAACCCAGATGCGGCGAATAGGCCTTGGAGGTCAGCCAACCGCCGTCGCTTGCCAGTTCCACCGGTGCGCCGATCTCCATGAAATGGCTGCCGGCCGAAAGACTGCCGTTGGGATCGACCGGTTTCACGCCCACGAGACGATATCCGCCGGGCTGGTTCATCCCCTCGCGCTGACTGAGCACCATGCCGATGCTGTCCTTTTTCTTCGACACCATCTTGCCCAGACCCATGTTCAGCGCCGAGGACTGGCCGTTCAACTCATTGCCCGCCACATGGCCCTTTTCGATGCGCATGACGCCCAAGGCCTCGGTGCCGTAAACCACAGCATCGAACTCTTGTCCGGCCTCGACCAGCTTGCGGATCAGCGCGTCGCCATAGCGGGTCGGCACCGCAATCTCATAAGCCAACTCGCCCGAGAACGAGATGCGGAACAGTCGTGCGCGCAGCCCCCCGACGGTGATGTTGCCCGCCCCCATGTAGGGGAACGCCGCGTCCGAGATGTCCTGATCCACCAGTTTCTGCAGCAGTTTCCGCGCATTGGGTCCGGCGACGGAATACTGCGCCCAAGCCTCGGTGGTCGAAATCAGTTGCACGTCCGTATCGGGCCACAGGCATTGGCGACAGTATTCCAGATGCCGGAAGACCGTCACCGCGTTGGCTGTGGTGGTGGTCATGACATATTCATGTTCGCCCATCCGCGCGGTCGTGCCGTCGTCTAAGACCATCCCGTCTTCGCGCAGCATCAGGCCATAGCGGCATTTGCCAACAGGCAGCGTTGAGAAGGTGTTGGCATAGACCCTGTCAAGAAACACGCCCGCATCAGTCCCTTGAATGTCGATCTTGCCAAGTGTCGTGACATCGCAGATCCCGACCGACTTGCGTGTTGCCAGAACCTCGCGGTCGACGCTTTCCCGCCATGTCGTCTCGCCCGGACGCGGCAGCCATTGCGTGCGCAGCCAGTTGCCGACCTCGACAAAGACCGCGCCCTGCTCTTCGGCCCATTTGTGGCTGGGCGTCAGGCGGAAGGGCTTGAACTCGCGGCCCCGCGACCGCCCTGCCAGCGCGCCCATGGCCACCGGAGTATAAGGCGGGCGGTAGATCGTGGTGCCTGTCGCCGGGATCGACTGGCCCGTCAGTTCCGCCATGATGGCGATCCCGAGCACGTTCCCGGTCTTGCCCTGATCCGTCGCCATTCCCAGCGTTGTGTAGCGCTTGAGGTGCTCAACGGCGGTAAAGTTTTCCTGATGGGCCAGCTTGATGTCCTTGACCGTGACATCATTCTGCTGATCGATCCATGCGCGCCCCTTGCGGGAATGCACGTACCAGAGGGGCTTGATCGCCACCGGCGCGTCTTCGGCCTGCGGCAGATCACTGGCCTTGGCCGCAATTCCAAGCTCCACAAGCACCGCCAGCGCCTGCGACTGTCCTGTGGCAAGGGCCGCATGCGTCGACATCGCCCCCGCCGCCGCCCCCGCAACCGTCAGCCCCGCAGGACCAGCGGGACCCGGAACAAAGGCCGCAATATCCTCGCGCCATTCCGGGCGCGAGCGGTGATGCGAGGTGATGTTCACAGTGGGGTTCCATCCGCCGGACACACCCAAGGCCGTGCAGGCGATGGTTTCCGTCTTGCCGTTCGTCTGCCGCACAGTGATCGATTTCAGTCCCAGCCAACCGGCACTGTCGATGACCTCGGCCCCGCGCAGATGGCGGATGCCGGGCAGAAGGGCGCCGCCCTCACGGTTGTCGATCAGGGCGACCACATCCACGCCCTTGGCCTGCAAATCCAATGCCGTGCGCAAGCCATCATCGTTGTTGGTGAATACCGCCACGCGGTCGCCAACGGCGACGCCCCAGCGGTTGGCATAGGCGCGCAAGGACCCGGCCAGCATGATCCCGGGCCGGTCGTTGTTTTCAAAGGCAATCGGCCGCTCGGTCGCTCCCCCGGACAGAAGCGCGCGTTTGGAATAGATGCGCCACAAGGTCTGGCGCGGTTTGCCAGCCTCGGGCACGGCCAGATGGTCCGACACGCGTTCGACCGCGCTGTAGATGCCATGATCAAAGGCCCCGACCACCGTGCTGCGCGCCATCAGCCGCACGTTCGGCAGGCCTGCGAGTTCCGCCACCGCAGCCGCCGCCCAATCGGCCCCGGAATGCCCCCCCACCGAAAACGTTTCGGCATTCAGCCGCCCGCCCATGCGGAAATCCTCATCCGCGACAATCACCCGCACGCCCGCACGTCCCGCCGTCAACGCGGCCATCAGTCCCGCTGGCCCCGCGCCGATGATCAAGAGATCACAGTGCAAAAAGCCCTTGTCGTATTCGTCGGGGTCTTCTTGCCGCGACATCGCACCTAAGCCCGCCGCACGCCGGATGATCGGCTCATAGGCCTTTTCCCAGAACGACTTCGGCCACATGAAGGTCTTGTAGTAGAACCCGGCGGTGAAGAAGGTGTTCAGCCGGTCGTTGATCGCCATCGCGTCGAACCTCAGCGACGGCCAGGCGTTCTGGCTGGTCGCCTTCAGCCCGTCGAACAACTCTGCCACGGTTGCCCGTGTGTTGGGCTCCTGTCGTGCGCCGGACCGCAATTGCACCAGTGCATTCGGCTCCTCCGACCCTGCCGACAACGGTCCGCGCGGGCGGTGATACTTGAAGCTGCGCCCCATCAGCCGCACGCCGTTGGCCAAAAGGGCAGACGCCAGCGTATCGCCGGGATGGCCGATGTAAGGCAGCCCGTCGAAAGTGAAGCGGATGGACTGGGAGCGGTCGATCTGCCCGCCGGAAATTCGGTTCGGCTGGCTCATTTCGAACGCCCTTCAGCCCGCGCAACGTCGCGCGCCAGTTCCACCCGCGTGATCTCATGCGTTACCGTATTGCGGGTGACCACCAACCACGACCGGTCGCCCTGCTCGTGATACCAAAGCTCGCGATGTTCACCTGCAGGATTGTCGCGGTTGTAAAGGTAGTCGTGAAAGGCCTCGGTCCCGGCGGTCATCCCGTCAGGGCGGTGCATCATTTTGGCATCGCCCAGATAGACGAACTCCTGCACATCGCGCGGGCCGAGGATGGGGTGATTGATGATCATCTGTAATTGTCCCTAGTGCAGGTTCGGGGTCGCGCCTTGCCCCTTTTCGTCGATCATCAACCCCTTGAGAAAGCGGTCGAAACGGTAGGCCGTGGCGGTCTTGTGCGGCGTGTCAGTGGCCAGCAGATGCGCAAAGCACCAGCCACTTGCCGGCGTCGCCTTGAACCCGCCATAGCACCAGCCGCCGTTGAAATAGAGCCCGTCGATATGGGTCTTGTCGATGATCGGTGAGCCGTCCATCGACATATCCATGATGCCCCCCCACGCGCGCAGCAACCGCGCCCGGCCGATCATCGGCATCAAGGCCATGCCGCCTTCGGCGACATCCTCGATCACCGGCAGATTGCCGCGCTGGGCGTAAGAGTTGTAGCCGTCGATGTCGCCGCCAAACACCAGCCCGCCCTTGTCGGACTGGCTGACATAGAAATGCCCCGCGCCGAACGTCATCACGCCGTCGATCAACGGTTTCAACCCCTCGGACACAAACGCCTGCAAGACATGGCTTTCGATGGGCAACCGCATCCCCGCTTGGGCCATCACCTTTGACGACGACCCGGCCACCGCAACCCCGACCTTCTTGGCCCCGATGAACCCGCGCGACGTTTCCACCCCAAGAATGCGGCCCGCTTCGATCCGCATCCCCGTCACTTCGCAATTCTGGATCAGATCGACGCCGCGCATATCGGCACCCCGCGCATAGCCCCAGGCCACCGCGTCATGGCGCACCGTGCCGCCGCGCCGCTGCGCCAGCGCGCCCTTGATCGGAAAGCGCGCATTGTCGAAATTCAGGAACGGGTAGATCGCCTTCACCTGATCGCGGCTGAGCATTTCGGCATCCGCGCCGTTCAGGATCATCCCGTTGCCGCGCCGGGTAAAGGCGTCGCGCTGCGCGTCGCTGTGGATCAGGTTCATGATCCCGCGCTGCGACACCATGGCGTTGTAGTTGAAGTCCTGCTCCAGTCCCTCCCAAAGCTTGAGCGAAAACTCGTAGAACGGCTCGTTGCCGTCCAGAAGGTAGTTGGAGCGGATGATCGTGGTGTTGCGCCCCACGTTCCCACCGCCAAGATAGCCCTTCTCCAGCACCGCAATCCGGGCTTGGTTGAACTCTTTGGCGAGATAATACGCCGTGGCTAACCCATGACCGCCACCGCCAACGATGATGTAGTCATATTCCGGCTGCGGCGCGGGGTCGCGCCAGACAGGTTTCCATCCCTTATGACCAGTCAGGGCCTCCGCAATCACCCTCAAACCGGAATAGCGCATCACCTTGCATCCACTTTTGTCCGTCTTGCCCTTTGTTGCCCGGATCGGGTCGGCAACCTTATCCGTTTTCGCCATCAGCCTTGTCATTTTCGCCATCGACTGCCTGTCGCGGCAAAAAGAGCGTTACCAAGGCCGACGAGACGTCCGCCGAAATATGGGCGTTGCGGAATATGTGGCTGTGCCGTCATCCCTGCGCACAGGAACGGCCGGCCATGGCGGGAAAACGCACCCGGCACACAGGCCAGAAGCGACACGATCCGTGGCATCCACCGTCTTGGCTGCGTGATCTGAGGGCGCTGGAGCGGCCACCACCGACAAAGTCTGGTCCAGCCCATATTGCGATGCGTCAAGCTGCTTGGGGCGCGCATCCTTGTGATGGCGTGCAGGCAAGTCATTGCCGTGCGATGCATCGCGCGCGTTTCCCACAGACAGGTTGCCAAGCGAAAGATTGGCGCGACCATCCGGAACTGCGTCACCGCCTTTGGAACACCGCAAACTCGGCACATCGTGTGACTCTGTCCAACGCAAGGGAAAACGCGGCCCGACGCTAATGTGAACGACCGGGACTGCATGCGTGCCCATGCAATCGCGGTGCCGCTGTTTGGATGCCTTGCAGGCATCGCGCTGAAACCTCTTGCAGACGCGGACGGGAAATTTCGGGCAACGTCGCGCGCCTCACCAAGGGATTGCCTCGCCCTTCCAGTCGAAAAACCCACCCGTATCGGCAGGGCTCAGGCGGTCGAGAACGCGCAGGATGTTGGCGGCGGCGGTCGCAGGCGACACGGTTGAATGGCCCCCGGCATGTGCGGCGGTCAGGGCGGTGTCCACCGTGCCGGGATGCAGGGCCACGACGATGGATCGCGGGTGCGTGCGTGCGACCTCGATCGCGGCGGTGTGGATCAACTGGTTCAGTGCGGCCTTGGCGGCACGGTAGGAATACCAGCCGCCCAGGGCGTTGTCCCCGATGGAGCCGACACGCGCCGACAGCACCGCAAAGCGGCTGACGCGGTCGCGGGGCAAGAACCGGACCATGTGCTTGAGGACCAGCGCGGGGCCGATGGCGTTCAGCGCCAACTGGGAAGCCATCGCATCTGCCGACAGCGCGCGGAGTGATTTTTCGGGGCCGTGGCCGCTGATCACCAAGGCGCCGGTCGCAACGATCACCAGATCGAAGCTGCCCTCAAGCGCCGCTGTGGCTGCGGCGATTGTTGCCTCATCGGTCAGGTCCAGACCGCTGGTCCGACGCGAAAGGGCGACCACCTCGGCCTGCTGGCTGAGGCTGGTCACAAGCGCGCCGCCGATGCCGCCAGATGCGCCGAAGATGACTGCCCGCATGACCGCTCCGCGATAACCCCAATGCAGACGTAGCTTTATGCAGGGGCGCTGCAAGCCGGACGCGCAACCGTCGCGGCGTGTCTGTCGGAAATGTGCGCCACATGTGCCGACACGCCGACGCATGACTGTCGTTACATACTTGATAGATTTGGCATGCTGCGCCGACACGACGCCCGATGCAGGAACGTGCGATGCGCATCCCGATCTTGCTTGTGACCCTGCTTATGGCAACGCCAGCCAGTGCCCAGACGACTTTGCGCGGGATGATCTGCAACATCCGGGGTGGGGGCGGCAACGCGGCCAAGGGGATCGAGAAGACGGTCGCGGTGCTGCAAGCTGCGACCCGCGATATCGTCGGTATCCAAGAGACGATGCTGGAAGGCGAGACCTGCACAGCAGACAACAGTCCGCCGCAGGGCACCAGCATGGCCAAGGCTTGGGCTGCGGCAATGGGGTAGTTCCATTGCGACCAGAGCGCGACGAATGTGGCGCTTCGGTCAAATGCGGTGATCTCGCGCTGTCCCATCGGGGAGGCCACACCGAACCAAATGGGTGTGCCCATCGCCGCGAATGGGACCAAGATCCGGATTTTCGACATCCATCACGATGACGAGCCGTATCGGCCTTATCGGCTGCTTGGCCTCCCCTATGGGCCAGCGCCTTTCATCCAGACCAAAGCCGAGGTGGTGGATCATGCACAGCAAGCGCGTGAGTGCTGCCATGGACCTGTTGGAGGCCGACATGGCAGCGGCAGCCGGGGCGACGGCGGTGTTCGTGACGGGCGATTTCAATGAGCCGTCGCATCAGGACTGGACCTATGCGGCGGTGGCTGCCGGGCACCATCCGGTCAAGGTCGAGCGGCCCACGACCCTGAGGCTGACCGGTCAGGGGTTTGTCGATGCTTATCGTGCCGTGCATCCCGATCCGGTGGCCAAACCCGCCCGTACCTCGACGCCGCGCTGTGACGAGGCGGCTGCCGATGACCACCCCGACCGGACCGACTTTGTGTTCGTTCGCTGCGCGGGGCGCGCGGTGATCAAAGCAGCCATCGTGGACGCAGACGGGCCGCGCACCGATCCTGCGATGATGCCCCGGCCGGTGACCATCGGGCGGTCGCGGCTGAATTTACGCTGCCCCAAGCCGGTCCTAGACCGGGATGACGCTGCATTCCGGCAAGAGGCGCATCACGTCCTCGGGCCGGCAAAGCTGCGTGGCGTCGGTCATCACGGCGGCGGCCGCAGCGGCAGAGCCCAGCGACAGCGCCTCGGCGTTGGATTGGCCGCGCGACATCGCCAGCACAAAGGCGGCAACGAAACTGTCGCCTGCGCCGACGGTAGAGCGGACCTTGACCTTGGCCGCATGCGCAAAGATGCGGCTGTCGGCATCGGCCAGCACGTTGCCGTCCGCGCCACGCGCCACGATAACGCGGTGGGCGACACCCCGCAGCACCAGCGATTGGGCAAACGCGGCGGTGTCTTCGCGGCCATGAAGCGCGCGCCCCGCCAGCCCTTCGGCCTCTTCGCCATCCATGCGCAGGACCGAAAGGTCGGGGATGGGATTATGGACGGCTTCGGTCAGCGCGGTGCCAGAGGTGTCCAGAACGACACGGCTGCCGGGCATCGAGACCGCCAGTTGACCGGGGAAATCTGCCGGCACGCCGGGAGGTTGGCTGCCCGAGATGACGCTGAGGCCGCCGGGGCGCGCGGTGGCACGCAGCAACGTGAAAACGCGGTTGCGCTCGGCCTCGCCCCAAACGGGGCCGGGCAGCATGAAGCGGTACTGGATGCCGGTGGTGGTCTCGGTGACGGTCAAGGACTGGCGCGTCTCTCCGGGGCCGAGGATGGACAGGAAAGTAACCCCTGCCGCGCGGATCAAGCCCGCCAGGCGGTCGCCGGTCAGGCCCCCCAGGGCCACCAAGGCAAGGCTGTCACCGCCCAACGCGCGGATGGCACGGCTGACATTCAAGCCACCACCGCCCGGATCCAGCAAAGGGTCCGAACAGCGCAATTTCTGGCCTGGCACGATATGGGCAACCTCGGTCGCCATATCGAGCGCAGGATTCAGCGTAAGGGTCAGAATTGGGGCAGTTTCGGCCATGGGTCACCTCGCGTTACCGCTATCATAGGCGGAATTGATCGCAAGGTGAACGTTTCTTGTGCGGCGCGACTGGCAATGCATGTCGGTGCGCCGGGATACCACGACGTGTCCGGCGGCGATGGGCACCCTGCGCGGACATACGCAAGGCAGGGTGCCAATGCGCGTTCAGCCGTTCAGCATCATCTGGTAGGTCGCAGGCACATAGCGGAAACCGTCGCCTGCGGCCTCGACATAGCCGATGCCCGGAAACGGCATGTGATAGCCGATGAAGGGCACGCGGTCGGCGGCCAGCATGCCAAAGACCGCCTTTCGGGTCGCGGCGGCGGCGGCTTTGTCGGCGTCGAACTTGACCTCCCAGTCGGGCTTGGCCAGCGACCAGACATAGTGGTTGGCGGTGTCGGCGGTGATCACCAGGCGCTGACCGCCGCTTTCCAGTTGATAGATGAAGTGGCCGGGCGTGTGACCAAAGGCGGCCATCGCGGTGATGCCCGGAGCGACGGTGCCACCATCGTCCAGAAAGGTAATCTGGTCGTTGAAGGGTTTGACATTGGCGTCAAACAACTCATTCGCGGCACCGGACCAGAAGTTGTGCTCGATGGCCCCCGTGACATAACGCGCATTCGGGAAGGTGGCGGCCCCACCGGTCGCCATACCGCCGATATGGTCGGGATGCATGTGGGTCAGGACCACGATGTCCACCTGGTCGGGGGTGATGCCGGCGGCGGTCATCGGGGCAAGCATTTCTTCAGGTGCCATGCCGGTGTCAAAGAGAACCAGTTCGGCTCCGGTGTTCACCAGCGTCGGGGTAAAGAAGAATTGCACCTTGTCGGTGGGCAGGAACGCCGCTGTGGACGCGGCGGCGAAATCCTCGGGCGAGGCGTTCAGACCGAAGATGTCTTGCGGTTTTTCCGCGGTCAAACTGCCTGCAAGCAGGGTCGTTACCTCAAAATCGCCAAGCTTGAAGCGGTTGAAGGTCGCGGCCGCAGACCCTTGCTTGTCGGCCTTTGCCAGCGCGGGGGTACCGATGAGGGCGGGTGCAAAGGGCAGGGCGGCCCCGGCGATCAGCAGATTGCGGCGTGAAAGGTTCAGCAAGGTCATGGGTAATCCTCCGAGTGACGAGATGCGGCCGGAGGATAGCGTGGTACACCGGGTGCGCCAGTCGGATAGCGCTCACAACACTGTCAGATTGGTGCGGGACCGCACACCCCGCGTGCAATCACTCCCACCACGGATCAACCTTGGCGATGTCCTCGTCAGACCAGCCGAAATGGTGGGCAAGTTCGTGGATCAGCACATGCGTCACCAGATCGCCAATGGCAACATCGCCGCGTTCGGCCCATTCATCGAGGATGGGTCGGCGAAAAAGCCAGATCACATCGGGGCCAATCGGTTGATCGGAGACGGATTTCTCGGTCAGGGGGATGCCTTCGTACAGTCCCGTCAGTTCAAACGCGTCGCTGAGATCCATCAAGTCCAGCAAATCGTCGGGCGCGAAATCCTCGACGCGCAGGCGGATGGCAGTGGCCGGAATGCGGAAAGGCGTCGGCAAGGCGGCAATCGCGTCATGCGCCAGCTGTTCGATCACGGACAGCGAAGGGGCAACGGTATCTGGCGCTGGCTGTGTCATGTGGCCGATATAGGTGCGCTGCGTCGCGCAGAAAAGAGTGCAAGGCTTGCCCCCATGCATCGCGTCATGCGGGCGGGGGGTGCGCGAGACGGATCCGGGCGGGTCTGGACGATCCGGGAAGGCGCTGGACGGAGCTGGCGTAATCGCTGCGCCGGGCAGGTCGTCCAAGGCCGGCCCTGCCGCACGTTTGCCATGGCCTCGCGCACCTGCGCCACCCCGCCCGACATCGCCGGAATGTCTGCGCGGTCGATCTCCAAAGCGTCTAGTGCATCGGCGCGCGTCGCGGCTTGCGCGCGGGTGGATGCATCGCAGAGCACGGCGGAGCGCAGATCGCCAAAGTGCGAGACCGAAACCCGGCGGTTCGCGTTCCCGCCAGATATCTGCGCCAGAATGCGACCCCAATCGCAGCCACCGCCCGCCCCGTGCAGGACAGGAATTGCCGGGCCTTTGCGCCAAACGGTCGCTTCGATCAGGCGTCACGCGTGTCGCGCAGCTTGCTGGCCTGTGCAAGTTCGGTCCTTATCCGACCCCAGATCGCGGGTGTCGAGCACCCCGCTGTTGCGTGAATTCCCGCGACGGTCGCAAGGGCAACGCAGATCCATATCCGGGCTTGCATGACGGATCCTTTGACCGCTTTTCATTCGGGGCGTTCTCGGCTTTCTGCGCCCGGCCGCACTGGCCTGGATCAACCGCGTGGCGGCGTCTGCAACTGGACAAAGCTGGGGGCTTATGACAGGGAAGAACGCGCAAAGGAGCTGCCCCATGACCGTCACGACCCGTTTTGCGCCCTCACCCACCGGCTGGATCCACGTCGGCAATCTGCGTACAGCGCTGATGAATTACCTGATTGCGCGCAAATCCGGCGGGCAGTTCATCTTGCGGCTGGATGATACCGATCAGGACCGGTCCAAGCCGGAATATGCCGACGGGATCATGACGGATCTGGACTGGCTGGGCCTGCACTGGGACCGCGTGGAAAAGCAATCCCTGCGGATGGACCGCTACCGCGAGGCGGCGGATGGCTTGCGGAGCGCCCATCGGTTTTACGAGTGTTTCGAGACGCCGGTCGAGCTGGACCTCAAGCGCAAGAAGCAGCTGAACATGGGGCGCCCGCCGGTCTATGACCGGGCAAGCCTTGCCCTTGATGATGCCGGTCGCGCCGCATTGCGGGCCGAAGGGCGCGAGGGATATTGGCGGTTCTTGCTGAACCGGACGCGGATCGAATGGCAAGACGGGATCCTCGGGCCGATCTCGATTGACGCTGCAAGCGTGTCGGACCCGGTGCTGATCCGCGCAGATGGGCAAGTGCTTTATACCTTTGCCTCGTCGGTCGACGACCTTGACATGGGGGTCACGTTTATCGTGCGCGGGGCGGACCATGTGACCAATACCGCGACGCAGATTCAGATCATCGAAGCGATGGGAGGGGTGTCGCCCGCATTCGCGCATCACAGCATGCTGACCGGGGCAGAGGACGAAAAGCTGTCCAAGCGGTTCGGCACCTTGTCGTTGCGCGACCTGCGCGCGCGCGGGGTGGAGCCAATGGCGCTCTTGTCGATGATGGCGCGGCTGGGATCGTCCAGGCCGGTGGAACTGGCCGGGTCGATGCACGAGCTGATCGAAGGGTTCGATGTCGGATCGTTCGGCGCGGCACCCACCAAGTTCGACCCTGAAGATCTGTTCCCGCTGACACGCCATCATGTGCAGGGGCTTCCTTTTGCGGCGGTCAAGGACAGGATCGCCGCTCTGGGTGTGCCGCAAGCGCAAGCAGAGACGTTCTGGTCGGTGGCCAAGGGCAATATCACGGTGCTGGCGGATATGGCCGAATGGTGGCGTCTGTTCCGCGACGGGGCGGAGCCCCTGGTGGATGAGGCGGACCGGGACTTTGTGGCGCAGGCACTGGCGCTGTTGCCGGCGCAGCCATGGAGCCAAGCGACTTGGGGTGAGTGGACCGCGGCGGTCAAGGCCGCGACCGGGCGCAAGGGCAAGGATCTGTTCCGCCCCTTGCGGCGCGCCCTGACGGGGCGCGATGCCGGGCCGGAGATGGCCGATCTGATGCCGCTGCTGCAAAACCCGCCTGTCGTCTGAACGCAAAGGCCGGGGGGCCAGCCCCCCGGAGCCCCCCGGGATATTTTCGAACAGAAAAAGGGACGTCAGATGACCGCTGTGGCCCAGCAAGCCAAGTTCGTCGAAGGCAACCTGTTTCGTCACGTCGTGGTGATGGCGTTGACATCTTCGGTCGGGCTGATGGCCGTCTTTGTCGTCGATCTGATCAACATGGTCTATATCTCGATGCTGGGGCGGGCCGAGCTTGCGGCGGCGATCGGCTATGCGGGCGCCATCCTCTTTTTCACGACGTCGTTCGGCATCGGGATGTCGATTGCGGTGGGGGCACTCGTGGCGCGCAGCCTGGGCGCGCGCGACCGTGAGGCGGCACGGCGGAAGGCCACGACCGGGCTGGTCCTTGGGCTTGTGTTTGGTGCGCTGTTTGCAGCGCTGGTCTGGGTCTTTCTGTCGCCGATGGTGACCCTGCTCGGGGCCACCGGCGAGACGCATGGTCTGGCGGTCTGGTTCTTGCGGATCGTGACACCTTCACAGCCGTTGCTGATGGTCGGCATGATCGGCGGCGCCATTTTGCGGAGCTATGGCGATGCGCGCTCCGCCATGATGGCCACGGTCTGGGGCGCGCTGGCAACGGCGGTGCTGGACCCGATCTTGATCTTTGGGTTTGGTTTGGAGCTGACCGGGGCCGCGATGGCCAGTGTCGTGGCACGCATCATCATCGCGGTCATGGCGCTGTTGCCGATCATCAAGAAGTACGGTGGGTTTGATCGACCGACGCCGTCATCGGTCATCGCCGATATGGGGCCGATCTGGGCGATTGCGGTGCCGGCGATCCTGACGCAGGTCGCCACACCGGTGGGGCAGGCGTTCGTCACGCGCGCGACCTCGGCTTACGGCGAGGCGGCGGTGGCGGGAATGGCGATTGCGGGCCGTCTGACGCCGGTCGCGTTTGGCGTGATCTTTGCGCTGTCCGGGGCGATGGGGCCGATCATCGGGCAGAATTTCGGGGCGGGCCGGATGGACCGGGTGCGGCAGGCGTTCAAGGATGGTCTGCTTTTTACGGCCATTGTGATCCTGGCGGTGTCGGCGATCCTGTTTGTGTTGCGGGTGCCGATTGCCAACCTTTTTCAGGCCGAGGGCCTCACGCGCGAACTGGTTTATCTTTTCTGCGGCCCTCTGGCGCTGTTGTGGTTTTTCAACGGCGTGATCTTTGTCTCCAACGCGGTGTGCAACAATCTGGGCCGGCCGTTCTGGTCGACGGTGGTGAACTGGGGGCGCCACACGCTGGGCACCATCCCTTTGGCGCTGTGGCTTGGCGGCATGTTTGGCGCGCAAGGCGTGCTCGTGGGTCAGGCGCTGGGCGGCGCGGTCTTTGGACTGCTGGCCGCATGGCTGGCCCTGCGCGCGATGGCCAATCCGGCGGCACCGGCGCCGCGCGCGCCGATCACGGCGCATGCCATCGCGCCGGATCCGGCACCGGGCGAGCGGCGGGCCTGAGACCGCGCCGTCGGCATTGCGCATGTCGCGATCGCTTTTGCAGCTTGCCATTGCGGGCGGGCCTCGGCTAACCAAGGGAGGTCAGGATCGGGAGAATCCGGCAGGGGCTTAAATCCCTGACGGTGCCGAAGGAGCAACCGCCCCGGTAAACTCTCAGGCGCAAGGGACCCTTTCTGACGGACAGGCTCTGGAGAGTGGCACGGCCGTGCCCGCCGAAGGGATAATGATCACAGGCGCGCCGTCCGGCGCAGGGACAGAGGGGGCATCGCAGGGGTGGGGATTGGCCCGCCCGGACGATGCCGTGCACGCGTGCCGGCAGGATATGGGGTAAGGTTTGACCGACCTGTTGCGTTTGGGATTGCATGATCTGCATGTGGCGCTGGGCGCCCGTATGGTGCCTTTTGCAGGCTACGAGATGCCGGTGCAGTATCGTGCGGGGGTGATGGCCGAACACCTGCAGACACGCGCTGCCGCAGGGCTATTCGACGTCAGCCACATGGGGCAGCTGACCTTGCGCCCCAAGACCACGATGGAGGCACTGTGCCTGGGGTTCGAGGCGCTGATGCCGGTCGATGTGCTGGGGCTGGCACCGGGGCGACAGCGGTATGGATTGCTGACCAACGAGACCGGCGGGATTCTGGATGATCTGATGTTCGCCAATCGGGGCGATCATCTTTTTGTCATCGTGAATGCGGCCTGCAAGGTCGAGGACATTGCGCATCTGCAAGAGCATCTGGGTCGTGTTGCAGAGGTCGAGCAGGTCGTGGACCGTGCGCTGCTTGCGTTGCAGGGGCCTGAAGCGGAGCGGGTACTGGTTCGCCACGTGCCCGGGGTGGCCGTGATGCGGTTCATGGATGTGGGCGTCTTTGGCGACATCTGGATCGCGCGGTCGGGCTACACGGGCGAGGACGGGTTCGAGATTTCGTTGCCTCAGGCGCAGGCTGAGGCTTTTGCCCGCGCGCTGCTGGCTGAACCGGGTGTCTCGCCCACCGGCCTTGGCGCGCGCGACAGCTTGCGGCTGGAGGCGGGCTTGTGCCTCTACGGCCATGACATTGACGAGACAACCAGCCCGGTCGAGGCGGGGCTGACCTGGGCCATCCAGAAGGCGCGCCGTAAGGGTGGCGCGCGCGGGGGCGGCTTTCCAGGTGAGGCGCGCATTCTGGCGGAGTTGGCCGAAGGTCCCGAACGCCTGCGTGTGGGCTTGCGCCCCGATGGCCGTGCGCCGATGCGTGAGGGCACGGAACTATTCGCGCCGGATGACACGCCGTTGGGCACTGTGACGTCGGGCGGGTTCGGCCCTTCGGTTCAGGCCCCGATTGCGATGGGCTATGTGGCTGCGGCCTTTGCCGCCCCCGGCACGTCCCTTGAAGGGGCTGTGCGGGGCAAGCATATGCCCGTGACGGTCTGCGATCTTCCCTTTCACCCAACCACTTACAAACGCCAAAGGCGATGCGATGAAATACACCAAGGATCATGAATGGCTGCGTATCGAGGGGGACCTTGTTGTCGTCGGCATCACCGAACATGCGGCAACCCAGTTGGGCGATGTCGTGTTCGTGGAACTGCCTGTGGTCGAGACGATGGTGGCACAGGGCGACGAAGTCGTGGTGATCGAAAGCGTCAAGGCGGCGTCCGATATCCTGGCCCCCGTGGACGGCGAGATCGTCGAGGTGAATACCAAGCTGACTGACAATCCGGGGCTGGTGAATGCCGACCCGACGGGGGCTGCGTGGATGTTCAAGCTCCGCGTCGATGATCTGGATGTGCTGGATGAATTCATGGACGAGGATGAATACGCCGAGCTGATCAGCTAGGCCGGTCCAAAAATCTTTGACGATCTTTGAAAATTCCTTTGAAGGAATTCGGGGGGCGGCACCTTCGCCCTTTCAAAACGAAAACCAGAGGCAGCCATGACGTTTACCCCCACCACCTACAATCCGTATGATTTTGCCAACCGTCGGCATATCGGGCCGTCTCCGGCCGAGATGGCGCAGATGCTGGCGGCGGTAGGGGTCACGTCGCTGGACATGCTGATCGACGAGACGGTGCCGAAGTCCATCCGGCAGGGTAAACCGCTGACCTGGGCGCCCTTGGCCGAGCATGAATTGCTGGCAAAGATGCGCGCGGTCGCCGACAAGAACCGCGTCATGACCAGCCTGATCGGGCAGGGCTATTCCGGCACCGTCACGCCCCCCGCGATCCAGCGCAACATCCTGGAAAATCCCGCCTGGTACACGGCCTATACGCCCTATCAGCCCGAGATCGCACAAGGCCGGCTGGAGGCTTTGTTGAATTTCCAGACCATGGTTTCGGACCTGACCGGGTTGCCGGTTGCAAATGCCAGCCTCTTGGATGAGGCGACGGCGGCTGCGGAGGCGATGACCATGGCCGAGCGCGTCACGAAATCCAAGGCGCGCGCCTTCTTTGTCGATCAGAACTGCCACCCGCAGACCATCGGCGTGATCAAGACGCGGGCGCGGCCCTTGGGGATCGAGATCGTGGTGGGCGCGCCGGAAAGCCTTGATCCTGCGCAGGTTTTTGGGGCGATCTTTCAGTATCCGGGCACGTATGGCCATGTGCGCGACTTCACGGGCGACATTGCGGCGCTGCACAGCGCAAAGGCTGTGGCAGTGGTCGCGACCGATCTTCTGGCGCTGTGCCTGCTGAAGGAACCCGGCGCGATGGGGGCCGATATTGCGGTAGGATCCAGCCAGAGGTTTGGCGTGCCGATGGGATATGGCGGCCCGCACGCCGCATTTTTCGCCTGCAAGGATGAACACAAGCGGTCGATGCCGGGGCGGATCGTGGGGGTGTCGGTCGACAGCCATGGCAACATGGCCTACCGGCTGAGCTTGCAGACGCGCGAACAGCATATCCGGCGTGAAAAGGCGACGTCGAATGTGTGTACTGCGCAGGCCCTGCTGGCGGTGATGGCGTCGTTCTATGGCGTCTTTCATGGCCCCAAAGGCTTGCGCGCGATTGCCGAACGGGTGCATTTCCTGACCAATCGGCTGGCGCGGGCGCTCAAGGCGGCGGGGGCGCGCGTCAGCCCCAAGGCGTTTTTCGACACGATCACGGTCGAAGTGGGCGTGGGGCAGGCGGGCATCCTTGCGGCCGCCCGGCATGAGGGGCTGAACTTTCGCAAGATCGGGACGGACCGCATCGGTATTGCGCTGGATGAGACGACCGATGAACGTGTGCTGATCCGGGTCTTGAAGGCGTTCGGCATCGACGGGGTTCCGCCACATCGCGCCACCTTGGGCTTTCCCGAGACGCTTCTACGCGCTTCGGAGTATCTGACCCATCCGGTCTTTCACATGAACCGCGCGGAATCCGAGATGATGCGCTATATGCGCCGCCTGTCGGACCGGGACCTTGCACTGGACCGCGCGATGATCCCGCTTGGATCGTGCACGATGAAGCTGAACGCGGCGGCGGAAATGATGCCGATCACTTGGCCGGAGTTCGGGTCACTTCACCCCTTTGCCCCTGCCGATCAGGCGCTGGGGTATCACGAGGCGATCACCGACCTTTCGGCGAAACTGTGCGAGATCACCGGCTATGACGCGATGTCGATGCAGCCCAATTCCGGCGCGCAGGGGGAATATGCGGGGCTGTTGACCATTCAGGCCTATCACCGGTCGCGCGGCGATGCGCATCGCACGGTCTGCCTGATCCCGGTTTCTGCCCATGGCACCAATCCGGCAAGCGCGCAGATGGCGGGAATGCAGGTCGTCGTCGTCAAATCCGCACCGAACGGGGATGTGGATCTGGAGGATTTTGCGGGCCGCGCAGCCGAGGCAGGCGACAAGCTTGCGGCCTGCATGATCACCTATCCCTCGACGCATGGGGTGTTTGAGGAAACCCTGCGGGAGATTTGCCGCATCACCCATGACCATGGCGGCCAGGTGTATCTGGACGGGGCGAACATGAACGCGCTGGTGGGGCTGGTGAAGCCGGGCGAGATCGGGTCGGACGTGAGCCACCTGAACCTGCACAAGACGTTCGCCATTCCGCATGGCGGCGGCGGTCCGGGGATGGGCCCCATCGGGGTCAAGGCGCATCTGGCACCCTTCCTGCCGGGGCATTCGGAAACCGGCAGCCCGAAAAACGAAAACGAACCGGGGCCGGTCAGTGCGGCACCTTACGGGTCGGCGTCGATCCTGCTGATTTCATGGGCCTATTGCCTGATGATGGGCGGGCCGGGGCTGACGCAGGCAACGCGCGTTGCAATCCTCAACGCCAATTACATCGCGGCGCGGCTTGCGGGCAGCTATCCGATCCTGTTCAAGGGCAACAAGGGCCGGGTGGCGCATGAATGCATCTTGGATACCCGCCCCTTTGCCGAGGTCGGCGTGACCGTGGATGACATCGCCAAACGCCTGATCGACAACGGTTTTCACGCGCCAACGATGAGCTGGCCTGTCAGTGGCACGCTGATGGTGGAGCCGACGGAATCCGAGACAAAGGCCGAGATCGACCGCTTTGTCACCGCCCTTCTGGCGATTCGGGCCGAGATTGCGGCGGTGGAGCGGGGCGAGATTTCGGCCGAAGACAGCCCCCTGCGTCACGCGCCCCATACCGTCAACGACCTAGTCGCCGACTGGGACCGCAAATACAGCCGGTCCGACGCGTGCTTTCCACCCGGCGCATTCCGGGTGGACAAGTACTGGCCGCCGGTGGGCCGTGTGGATAACGTCTTTGGCGACCGCAACCTTGTCTGCACCTGTCCACCGGTGGAGAGCTATCTGGACGCGGCGGAATGACGGATCGCGCGAATTGGCCGGATCGCCGTCTGTGCGAGTTGTTCGGTATTGCGCATCCCATCGTGCAGGCGCCGATGGCCTGTTCGGCGACGCCTTCGCTCGCGGCGGCGGTCAGCAATGAGGGCGGGCTTGGCTCGCTTGGCCGCGCGGAGATGTCCGACGGCCAGTTGCACGGCACGGTCGCGGCGCTGCGGGCGCTGACGAACGGGCCCTTCAATCTGAACTTCTTTGTCAATCCCGCGCCGCAGACCACGTCCGACGTGCTGGAGCGGACGCGTGACCGGCTGCGCCCGTCTTACCGGGAACTGGGGCTGATGATGCCCGAAGACCAGCTTGCACCGACCGGGCCCGGGTTTGACGAAGACAGGCTTTCGCTTCTGCTTGCGCTGTGACCGCGCGTCGCAAGTTTTCACTTCGGACTGCCCGAGGCGGGAATGGTGGACCGGCTGAAGGCGGTGGGGATTGTGGTGATCAGCACCGCCACGACAGTGGCCGAGGCGCGGACGTTGGCGGCGGGCGGGGCGGATGCGGTGATCGCCCAAGGCTGGGAGGCTGGCGGGCATCGCGGTGCGCATCTGCCGCCTGGCTTGGGCGACGGGGTGGGCACTCTGGCGCTGGTGCCGCAGATCGCTGATGCGGTTGACGTGCTGGTGATTGCGGCTGGCGGCATTGGGGACGGGCGCGGGATCGCTGCGGCCTTTGCCTCGGGGGCAGCAAGTGTCCAGATGGGGACGGCCTTTCTGTCGACCGATGAGGCCGGTACCGACCCGGCAGGCCGCGCCTTGCTGCGCGTGGCCAAGGATAGCGACACGATGAAGAGCGATGCCTTCTCGGGCCGTGCGGCCCGTGCGCGGCGCAATCGCTATGCGATGGAAATGGCACGTCACCAAACCCCTCCGCCCGACTTTCCCGATACCTATGCGCTGAGCGGGCCGCTTGCCGATGCCGGGCCGGAGGAGTTTTCCTTTCACCTATACGGCCAGTCGGCGACGCTGAACCGCGAGGGCCCGACAGCCTATCTGATGGCACGGCTGGTGGCGGAGTCAGTGGCAGTGCGGGTGCGTCTGGTGGGACGCGACCCGAGCCCGCCGTAGCTTGACAACGTTTCGAGGCTATACCAGATATCTTGCCAGTGGGGTCGTAGCTCAGTTGGGAGAGCGCGTCGTTCGCAATGACGAGGTCAGGAGTTCGATCCTCCTCGGCTCCACCAAAACGCACCTTAGGGAAGTAATGCCTGAAGGTTCCTCTTTTTCAGATACTTATGCTATGTCAGCCGGTAACCCTGTTGGCCAAGCGAGGCATGAAATTGTGCTCGACGCATTTCACTTTGATCGCCGTGGCGGGACTTGGCACTGGGTTCGCAGAGTTCCCGGGCATGTCGTTTGTTCACCTGGCAAGAGCTTTGTCAGGAGGTCTTTGGACCAGCGGACAAGGCCGAGGTCAGGCGTTGTTGCACCGTCGGCCGAACTGGCCGCGCGGGCGGCCCGATCCATCGTCGATCACATAAGGGCGACCGCGCCGACGTGGGCCTTGGACCAACGGCGGCGCGATGGCGGCACCCGGCCCACAAGGATTTTTTCGGCTTTGGCTGCGTGCGCCGCGAGATCAAGGTCGGCCTTACCCAAGGCGGTGCCGTCAACATCATCGGCACCGCGTATCGCGATGGTGCAGGGCCGATCACGGTCGGCCAAGCATCCCGGTTTGACACGCCGAGCTGTTTGCTAAAATCCATTCGTGCGATGGGACAGGTCCGGGACTATCCCCATGACAAGATTGACAATCTTGCCAGCGGATAAGACCCGCTTACGTTTGTGACCACCATCGGCTTTGGCGCCCGCAGCGGTCTGATCGCAACTGCTGACCGCAGCCTGATCATCCTGATCGTCAACCCCGCCGCGACCAACCGCAACATCGCTTTTGACTTTGACACCCTTGCCGGGCGTGCGTGGGATTTACAAAAGGCGGTGCCAGGCGGTGCGACGATGGCACCCTCGACACCAAATTCTGACATGCAGTCTGAGCCACGGGCCACGCATCATAGGCCGCCACTTTGCCCCGGCATTTGCACCGGCAACGTCATCGAAAAACAGGGACGTCGAGGGCATCCTGGCTGGCTTGGTGCAACCAAAAGCGTTGTTTTCGCGTTGGGGCGGCGCGTGAGCGGTGTCAAGGCCGTCTGGTGCAGCGCGGCGCATGCCTCAGGCATGGATTGCGCCGTCGCCACAGGCAAGGGCCGCCTCGCGCACGGCCTCGCTGTAGGTGGGATGGGCGTGGCAGGTCAGCGCCAGATCCTGCGCCGATGCGCCAAACTCCATCGCGACGCAGATCTCGTGGATCAGATCCCCGGCCATGGGGCCGATGATATGGGCACCGAGAATGCGGTCAGTGGCTTGATCCGCAAGGATTTTCACAAAACCTTCGCCCTGGAACACCGCCTTGGCGCGGGCGTTGCCCATGAAGGGGAACTTGCCGACCTTGTAGGCCACGCCCGCCACTTTCAGCTGTTCTTCGGTGGCACCGACATTGGCGACTTCTGGTGTGGTGTAGATCACGCCGGGGATCACGGCGTAGTTTACATGGCCGGCCTTGCCCGCCAGAATCTCGGCCAGAGCCATGCCCTCATCCTCGGCCTTGTGGGCCAGCATCGGGCCGGTGATGGCGTCGCCGATGGCATGCAAGCCCTTGATATTGGTCTGGAAATGCGCGTCGGTCTTGATCTGGCCGCGGGGCAGCATTTCGACCCCCAATGCCTCCAGTCCCAAACCGGCGGTATAAGGTTTGCGGCCTGTGGCGACGAGCACCACGTCGGCATCGAGGGTCGCCTCAGCGTTGTCCTTGCGCAGTTTGTAGGCGACTGTCGCACCTTTTTTGGTGGTCGTGACACCCTGAACGGCGGCACTCAGAATGAACTTAAGTCCTTGTTTTGTCAAAATTCGTTGAAATGTTTTTGCGACCTCGGCATCCATGCCGGGGGTGATGGCATCAAGGTATTCGACGACCGTCACTTGCGTGCCCAGACGGGCATAGACCGAGCCCATCTCCAGCCCGATCACCCCGGCGCCGATCACCACCATGGTTTTGGGGATTTTGGCCAAAGTCAGGGCGCCGGTCGAGGTGATAACCGTAACCTCGTCCACCGTAACGCCGGGCAGGCTCGATGGTTCGGAACCCGTTGCGATTACTATGTTTTTCGCCTCGTGGATGTCGTCGCCGACCTTGACTTTTCCGGCTTCGGGGATGCTGCCCCAGCCTTTCAACCAAGTGATCTTGTTCTTTTTGAACAGGAACTCGATGCCCTTGGTGTTCTGGCCGACCACATCATCCTTGTAGCCGAGCATCTTGGCCCAATCGACCTTTGGTGCCCCGCCCATAAGCCCCATTTTCTCATGGTTTTCATGGACTTCGTGCAGCATATGGGTCGCGTGCAAGAGCGCCTTGGACGGAATGCAGCCAATGTTGAGGCAGGTGCCGCCCAGCGTCTCGCGCCCCTCGACCACGGCGACCGACAAGCCCAGTTGCGCGGCGCGAATGGCGGAGACATAGCCGCCGGGACCGGCCCCGATATAGATCACGTCAAAACTTGCCATGGGGCGTTCCTTCAAATCGGGCCGTGTTACTGCCGTGCTTTTTGCGTGCTTTATCCGTGCTTACAGCAATCAGATAAGGCTTGCGATGATCATGGTTAAGGTGGCGAAAAATCCGACGCTCCAGATGGCGGAGCGCCATGGTTTCCAACCCAGCGCGTAGGCGGGCACGTAAAGGACGCGCGCGGCGAGGTAGGTGTAGGCGGCGTATTGGGTGAGGCTCGTGGATTGGTTGCCGAGAGTGACGACGACCACGGCGAGGGTGAACAGGATCAGCCCCTCAAAGTGGTTGTTCAATGCGCGTTGCAGGCGGGCGGTGGTGATGGTCATCTGCCGCGATGGCGGGCGGTCGCGCGGGGAGGAGGTGTAGCCGGGGGTCAGATCGCGGTTCGCGAGGGTGGCGAAGGTGACGAATTGCAGCGCTTGCAGGAGGGCGGCTAGGGCGAGGGCGGTGAGTTCGGGGGTCATGGAGGTCCTATTTGGCAGGCAAGTGGTGGGACGCGCGGTGCGCAATAAATGCGCACCCTACGGGATGGTTGCGCCTCCCCTCCCCCACGTGGGGAGGGGGCGATGGGTTTGTGGGGGAGAAAGAGTTGAAGAGTCACTTGGGCAGCCGCGCGTAGAAAACTGTGGACTCCAATGCGCCACAAAGTGGTCCTACGAAATTGTTAAGTTCGTTCCTTGACGTTTCGGAGAGTAATTCGAGATAATTAATCCGTCTGTCATGTTTACCCATCAAAAAGGAATTCTCGAAATTCTGCTTGGTGAGCCCTTTTATCAACAACAATTTGTCTATGAATCGCTCGGGGGCGAAGTGCCAGTTTGTCATATGAGCCTTGCCCACCGCTTCGAGCCTGTTGAAGGCTGACCCATAATCCCATTTGGTATGAAGGTCTTGGTAGAAGCCAATCGCCTTTTCAGTTGTTGAAGTGCCACGCGGCTTAACCGCGTTACACGTCAAAGAATCGAACATTGGCATCTGATGCGCACCGGCAAACCAGAGCACCTTTGTTAAACCCGACACAAAACGGCGCGACGTTTTTTGTTTGGTTTGTGAACCCTGAATGAAGAACGGTTCAGGACCCTTGATGTCTGCAGTCACCTGAAAGATGCTTTTCCAGTCCTGTGGCGTTTTTTTATGCAGTTTCGCGATGTTCGGAAGTTGGTCCAGTAACACTTTCCTTCCACCCCCCGATAGGTTTCGGGCGATACCAAAGGTCCGTAGCATGTCGTCTAGACACGCTTCGTCAATAGTGTCCGACCCTAGGCCTTTGCGATATAGCGCCTCGCAGTTGAACTCCCAACGGTGCTGTTCAAGCAATGCCGCTAGGACTAGTTCTGTATTGACTGAAGTATTGCCCACTCACAAATCCATCAACAACCGTCGCGGATCCTCCAGCGCCTCCTTCACCCGCACGAGGAACGTGACCGCGCCTTTGCCGTCCACCACGCGGTGATCGTAGCTGAGCGCCAGATACATCATCGGGCGGATGACGATTGCGCCTGCGACCACAACCGGGCGGTCCTGGATTTTGTGCATGCCGAGGATGCCGGACTGCGGGGGGTTGAGGATGGGCGAGGACATCAGGCTGCCGTAGACGCCGCCGTTGGAGATCGTGAAGCTGCCGCCCTGCATTTCGGCCATCGACAGTTTCCCGTCGCGGGCGCGGAGGCCAAGCTCGCTGATCTTTTTCTCGATCTGCGCAAAGCCCATCTGGTCAGCATCGCGCACGACCGGGACCACCAGACCCGACGGTGTGCCCACGGCGACGCCCATGTGGACGTAATTCTTGTAGACGACATCCTGTCCGTCGATCTCGGCGTTGACCTCAGGGACTTCTTTCAGGGCATGGGTACAGGCCTTGACGAAGAACGACATGAAACCCAGTTTCACGCCGTGCTTTTTCTCAAACATGTCCTTGTATTCGTTGCGCAAACCCATAACGGCGGACATGTCCACCTCGTTATAGGTGGTCAGCATGGCGGCGGTGTTCTGGGCGTCTTTCAGGCGCCGCGCGATGGTGGCGCGCAGGCGGGTCATCTTGACGCGCTCCTCGCGCGCGGCGTCGTCGGCGGGGACCGGTGCGCGGGGCAGGGCGGCGGGGGCCGGGGCGGGCGTCGCGGCTGCGGCGGCGGCACCGGGCGCACCGGCGACGGCGCGCGCGACGTCATCCTTCATGATGCGGCCATCGCGGCCGGTGCCTTGCACCTGATCGGGGGCAAGGTTCGCCTCGGCCATGGCTTTCTTGGCGGCAGGGGCGTTTTCTACCGATTTTGCGGCGGCGGCCGGGGCAGCAGCAGCGGCCACGGGGGCTGCCTTGGCCGGAGCGGCGACAGCAGAGGCACCCTCGGTCACGATGGCGAGGCGGGCGTTGGCCGCGACGGTCGTGCCCTCGGGTGCGAGGATTTCGGACAACACGCCGGTGACCGGGCTTGGCACCTCGACCGAGACCTTGTCGGTTTCCAGTTCGCACAGCATCTCATCTTGTTTCACCGCATCGCCGGGTTTCTTGAACCAGGTCGATACGGTGGCCTCAGAGACGGATTCCCCAAGTGCCGGGACCATTACGTCAGTCATCTTTGCCTCCTCAGGCGATCGTGAGCGCGTCGTTCACGAGCGCGGTCTGTTCAAATTTGTGACGGCTTGCCAAGCCCGTTGCGGGCGAGGCCGAGGGCTTGCGGCCCACATAAGTGGCGCGCGTCTCGGTGCCGCGCAGTTTTGTGAGCACTTGTTCAAGATCGGGTTCGATAAAGGACCACGCGCCCTGATTTTTCGGCTCTTCCTGGCACCAGACGACCTCGGCCTTGGGAAAGCGCCCGAGTTCCTGGGTCAGCGACAGCGTCGGCACCGGGTAAAGCTGCTCGACGCGCAAAAGATAGATGTCGTCGATCCCGCGCGCATCGCGCTCGGCCAGAAGGTCGTAGTAGACCTTGCCGGAACACAGGACGACGCGCTTGATCCTGGCATCGGGCTTGAGCTTGGTCGTAGAATTGCCCTTTTGCGCGTCGTCCCAGAGGCAGCGGTGAAAGGTCGAGCCATCGGTGAAATCATCCGCCCGCGAAATGCACATCGGATGGCGCAATAGCGATTTCGGCGTCATCAGGATCAACGGCTTGCGGTAGGTGCGGTGCAATTGACGGCGCAGGATGTGAAAGTAGTTGGCCGGCGTCGAGCAGTTGGCGACGATCCAGTTATCCTCAGCCGAGTTCTGCAGAAAGCGTTCCAGACGGGCGGACGAATGCTCCGGCCCCTGGCCTTCCCAGCCATGCGGGAGCAGGCAGACAAGGCCCGACATCCGCAGCCATTTCGCCTCACCCGAGCAGATGAACTGGTCGAACATGATTTGCGCGCCGTTGGCAAAATCGCCGAACTGGGCCTCCCACATCACCAGAGCGTTGGGTTCGGACAGCGAATAGCCGTACTCAAACCCGAGCACGGCGTATTCCGACAGCATCGAGTCGATGACCTCGAACCTGGCTTGCCCGGCGCGGATGTGGTTCAGCGGATAGTGGCGTTCTTCGGTGGTCTGATCGACAAAGGCCGAATGGCGCTGGCTGAAGGTGCCGCGGGTGCAATCCTGCCCCGACAGGCGCACCGGGAACCCCTCGACAGCAAGCGAGCCGAATGCCAGAGCCTCGGCGGTGGCCCAGTCAAACCCTTGGCCCGTCTCGAACATCTTCGCCTTGGCCTCAAGCTGGCGGGTGACGGTCTTGTGCAGATCAAAGCCATCCGGAACCCGTGTGAGGCCGGCGCCGATCTCGGCCAGGGTCTCGGCCTTGATCCAGGTTTCGCCGCGCTGGTAGCTGTTGAGATCCTTGGTCGCCATGTTCTTCCAGCGGCCATCCAGCCAGTCGGCCTTGTTGGGCTTGAAGTTCTTGCCGACCTCAAACTCCTCGTTCAGGCGAGCCTGGAATGCGGCTTTCATGTCCTCGATCTCGCCCTCGGGGATCAGGCCATCCTTGACGAGGCGTTCGGTATAGAGTTGCAGCGTGGTTTTCTGCTTGCGGATGCGGGTATACATCGCGGGGTTTGTGAACATCGGTTCATCCCCCTCGTTATGGCCGAAGCGGCGATAGCAGAAGATGTCGAGCACCACGTCCTTGTGGAACTTCTGGCGGTATTCGGTGGCGACGCGGGCGGCATGCACGACCGCCTCCGGGTCGTCGCCGTTAACGTGGAAGATCGGCGCCTCGACCATCAGGGCGATGTCGGTGGGGTAAGGGGAGGAGCGGCTGAAAGACGGTGCCGTGGTGAAACCGATCTGGTTGTTCACGATAACGTGGATCGTGCCGCCGGTGCGGTGGCCGCGCAGACCCGACAGGCCAAAGCATTCGGCGACCACGCCCTGACCCGCAAAGGCCGCATCGCCGTGCAAAAGGACAGGCAGAACGGTACCGCGTTCAGGGTCGCTGTTCTGGTCTTGTTTGGCGCGAACCTTGCCGAGGACGACGGGGTTCACCGCCTCCAGATGCGACGGGTTTGCGGTCAGCGACAGGTGCACGATGTTGCCATCGAATTCACGGTCAGACGAGGCACCAAGGTGGTATTTCACGTCGCCGGAACCATCCACCTCATCGGGTTTATAGCTGCCACCCTGAAATTCGTGAAAGATCGCGCGGTAAGGTTTCATCATCACGTTGGCGAGCACCGACAGGCGGCCCCGGTGCGGCATGCCGATGATCACCTCGCGGACGCCCAAAGCACCGCCGCGTTTGATGATCTGTTCCATCGCCGGGATCAGGGATTCCGCACCGTCCAGACCAAAGCGTTTGGTGCCCATGTATTTGACATGGAGGAATTTCTCGTAGCCCTCGGCCTCGACCAGCTTGTTCAGGATCGCCTTGCGGCCTTCGCGGGTGAAGGCGATTTCCTTGCCGTAACCTTCGATCCGCTCTTTCAGCCAGCCCGCCTGTTCGGGGTCGGAGATATGCATGTATTGCAGCGCAAAGGTGCCGCAATAGGTGCGTTTGACGATGTCGATGATTTCGCGCATCGAGGCATGGGTCAGGCCAAGGACGTTGTCGATGAAGATCGGGCGGTCCATGTCGGCGTCATTGAACCCGTAGGATGCGGGGTCCAGTTCCGGCTGGTGCTTGGTGTCGGTCATCCCCAACGGATCGAGGTCGGCGGCAAGGTGGCCGCGGATGCGGTAGGCGCGGATGATCATGATGGCGCGGATGCTGTCCAGAACCGCGCGCTTGATCTGTTCGTTGCTGACCGGGGTGCCAAGCTCTGCGGCTTTGGCGGCGATCTTGTCGCCTGCGGCGCGGGCATCCTTGGCGGCGGGCGGGGTGGCCCATTCGCCGGTCAGGGCTGCGGTCAGATCGTCGACTGGCTGCGGCGGCCAGTCGGTGCGCGCCCAACTGGGGCCGGATGCGGCGCGCTTTGCGTCAAGTTCGCTGTCGCCGAGGGCGCGAAAGAACTCGGCCCATTGCGCATCGACCGCGTTCGGGTCAGCGGCGTAGCGCGCCTGAAGCTGGTCCACGTAATCGGCATTGGCCCCGTCGAGAAAGGACGACGCGGTGAAGGCGGCGGTGGGGGATTGTTCGGTCATGGGGTTACCTCGGAAGGTGGGGGGCCGTAGCGGTTAGGGCCGGGCGTGGAAGGGAAGGCCGCAATGAAGAGCACGGCGAGATTAACGGCCGACAGGACGTAACTTATCCAATCGAGCCCGACCGCGAATGTCGTGGACGGAGTTGTCGGGATGAACGATGTCGCATAAGTCGCCACCAAGGCCAAGGCGGCAGGCCAGCCGGGAAGACCGAGGTCTCGCAGCCGACGTGCGGTGGCAGCCATCCCGGCAGGCAAGGTAAGCAGGCCCAACGTATCCGCAACCGGCGCATAGGCAGCGGTCCCTTCGAAGTCAAAACCCAATGCTGATATGTCGATCAACAAAAGGACACCCACCAGCACGATAATCAAGATCAAGGTAAACCACCAGAACTCGGACCGGCTGGCACGTCCCGAGAACTGAAACGACTTGGCAAGGCAAGTCTTGATGGATCGGATCGGTCCCAACGTTCGCTCCGTAGGGCGGGGTTCAGCCCGCCGTTGTGACGTTGGCGGGGTTAACCCCGCCCTACATGATCAATTGCCGATCGCTTTGAGGACCGCCTCACCCAACCCCGCGGGGCTGTCGGCCACCACGATCCCGGCGCTTTTCATTGCCTCGATCTTGGACTGCGCGTCGCCTTTGCCACCTGCGACGATGGCGCCTGCATGACCCATCCGGCGACCGGGGGGGGCGGTGCGGCCGGCGATGAAACCGGCGGTGGGCTTCCAGCGGCCGCGCTTTTTCTCATCCGCCAGGAACTGGGCGGCGTCCTCTTCGGCGGCGCCGCCGATTTCACCGATCATGATGATGGAATGGGTGTCGGGGTCGGCGAGGAACATTTCCAGGATGTCGATATGCTCGCTGCCCTTGATCGGGTCTCCGCCGATGCCGACCGCGCTGGACTGACCAAGGCCCACATCGGTGGTCTGCTTGACCGCCTCATAGGTCAGGGTGCCGGAGCGGGACACAACCCCGACCGATCCGCGCGAGAAGATGCTGCCCGGCATGATCCCGATCTTGCATTCGCCGGGGGTCATCACGCCGGGGCAGTTCGGGCCGATCAGGCGGGATTTCGATCCTTGGAGGGCGCGCTTGACCTTCATCATGTCCAAGACCGGGATGCCTTCGGTGATGCAGACGATCAGCGGGATTTCGGCGTCGATGGCCTCGAGGATGCTGTCTGCGGCAAAGGGGGGCGGGACATAGATCACGGTCGCATTGGCCCCGGTTTTCGCCATCGCCTCGTGGACACTATCAAAGACAGGCATGTCGAGATGCGTCTCGCCGCCTTTGCCGGGGGTCACGCCGCCGACCATTTTTGTGCCATAGGCGATGGCCTGTTCGGAGTGGAACGTGCCTTGCGATCCAGTAATGCCCTGGCAGATCAGGCGGGTGGCGGAGTTGACGAGAACGGCCATCGGGGCCTCCTTGAAGGGGTATTGGTCGGTTATTCGGCAGGGCAGGTGATGGTGACGGGCACGCCATCGGTGCGGCCGGCCTTGGCGGCCTCGACTTGTGCGGCGCAAAGTTCAGCCGTGGAGCGTTCGGGGGCGTTGTGCTTGGGGGCCGGTTGGCCGCAGGCGGCGAGGAGGGCAAAGCTGAGGACGAGGATGGGGCGCATGGGGCGGGGTCCTTTTGGGGTGGGTGAGGGTGGCGGGGTGGACCCCGCCCTACGGGTCAATGTACCTTTGATTTCAGTAGTTTATTGATGCTCTTGCTGGACGCTTGTTGGCATGAAACGGTCATTGCTGCACACTGATGACCTCTTGAGCATGCTGGCTCAAGACCTCAATAATTTGTTCACGCGACCAAAGACCCAATGAGCGCCGGTCCCCTTCGGCCGCACCGTCCTGAGTTTCGTCCACCAGTTCCAGAGGGGGTGGAAAGTTGAAAGGCGGAAGGATCGGGTTGAACCGCCGAAAACCGCCATTGGCAGTCAGGTCCCTATTCCTGTGCACATGATGCATGGTCTGCAGAAGGTACATGCTGCCAGAAGCTGCGAAGTTCTCGAAGAACGTCCATCGCAACCATATTTCCAGATGAAACAGGCAGTCGCGGCAAAGGACGAGCTCAGCTTTTGGCAGCGGGTCCGACGTGATGTCAAGATGCACGAACTGCACATTCTCGCGCGCGAAGCGCGCTTGATTGGCTGCGATCAACTCACCAGAAATGTCAGCCCCGATGTAGTCAATGCCGCTCAGGTCGACAGACTGCATCCAGAACCAGTCGCCGCAGGGTGCATCCAGAAAGGTCCGTACGGCATAGCGTTTCAAGACGCTCGGAAGCGCCGCGCGCAAGTTTGCGGTAAACTCCAGACTCGAGCCGGGACCTGACCGCGGATATCGTCCACGGCGTCCGGTCCAGGACTTTGTCTCAAAGGCGTCCCTCAGATCGTTTCGCACGTCGCGGCCTCCAGCTTATCGAGGATCATCCCCGCACCGCCTTCACGATCTTCTCCGCCCCATCCTTCAGATCATCCGCCGCAATCACGTTCAGGCCGCTTTTGCGGATGATATCTTTCCCCAGTTCCACATTCGTCCCCTCAAGCCGCACCACCAGCGGGACCTTCAGGCCCACTTCCTTGACCGCCGCGATCACGCCTTCGGCGATGATGTCGCAGCGCATGATGCCGCCGAAGATGTTGACGAGGATGCCTTTGACCTGCGGGTCGGAGGTGATGATCTTGAACGCCTCGGTGACTTTTTCCTTGGTCGCACCGCCGCCCACGTCGAGGAAGTTGGCGGGCTCGGCGCCGTAAAGCTTGATGATGTCCATCGTGGCCATCGCCAACCCTGCGCCGTTGACCATGCAGCCGATCTCGCCATCGAGCGCGATGTAGTTCAGGTCGAACTTCGATGCGGCGAGTTCTTTCGGGTCCTCTTCGCTCTCGTCCCGCAGGGCGGCGATGTCGGGGTGGCGGTACATCGCGT
This sequence comes from Rhodobacterales bacterium, assembly GCA_031378845.1. Taxonomy (GTDB): domain Bacteria; phylum Pseudomonadota; class Alphaproteobacteria; order Rhodobacterales; family Rhodobacteraceae; genus JAJNPS01. The sequence goes on along the minus strand of JANNES010000004.1, from coordinate 61,643 downwards.
TGCCGTCAAAGGCCATCTTGGCATCGAGGAGTTTCAGGTTGCCGTCGGTCAACACCACGAAGGGGTTGATCTCCAGCATGTCCATGTCTTTTTCCACGAACATCCGGTAGAGATTTTTGACGATGCCGACGCATTGCTTGACCTGATTGCCGTGCAGGCCAAGGGCAAAGGCCACGCGGCGGCCGTGGAAATCCGACAGGCCGGTGGCGGGGTCGACGTCGAAAGAGATGATCTTTTCGGGGGTGTCGTGGGCCACATCCTCGATGCTCATGCCGCCTTCGGTGGAGCAGACGAAGGAGATGCGGCTGGTTTTGCGGTCGATCAGGATGGCGAGGTACAACTCGCGTTCGATATCCGAGCCGTCTTCGATGTAGATGCGGTTGACCTGTTTGCCGGTGGGGCCGGTCTGGATGGTGACGAGGGTGCGCCCCAGCATCTGGCGGGCGAATTCCGCCGCCTCGCCGACGGAACGCGCCAGACGCACGCCACCTTTTTCGCCCGCCTCGGGTTCCTTGAACTTGCCCTTGCCGCGGCCACCGGCGTGGATCTGCGCCTTGACCACCCAGAGCGGGCCGTCAAGCTCACCCGCGGCGGTCTTGGCCTCTTCGGCGCGCAACACGACGCGACCGTCGCTGACCGGAATGCCGTAGGTGCGCAAAAGCGCCTTGGCCTGATACTCGTGGATGTTCATGGGGCGCGGTTCCAGACCTGTGGATCATTTTGGCAGCGTGATGGCACGAAACTGGCCCCCCGCATACCGGCTTTCCAGTCCAATTCGACGGATTGCAAGGAAAAATGACTTGTGTGATCACAGATTTCCTGCCTGTGATCACAAGGTTAAATAGTGTGATCACAGGTTTGGGATTCGCGTCGATCGGCAGCTGCATCGCTGATTCGCGAGATCGGCGTTGACGGGGCTGCGTTGCGCCTCAATTCAGAAACACCGCAAACAGCAGCGAGTCGCCCTGCACCATTTGGGTGAACTCGTTCCAGGCAAGCGGGCTGGCGCGCGGCCCTTTTTCGGCAAACGGCAGAAGCCCTTCGCCCTGGACCCAGGTGATCATGTCGACCGGCACCGGGGCTTCGAACATCTTGCGCAGATTGATCCCTGCTTCGGCGCCATAGCGCCAATGCGGGATCAAAAGCTCTCCCCTGAGCAGGGCTTCGGCATCGGCCAGAACCGCTTGCCAGCGAGTCCCGGTGCCGGGCGGCATCGTCAGACCCATACCCGACACCTGCCGGTCGTTCGGGACCCATTCGCTGTCATTGTCAGTTTCCGCCTCGACCAGTTTCCAGAACCGGCGGTTTTCGGTGATCATTGCCAAAAGGTGCGCGTGGGCCTTTTGCGTCAAGGTGGCATCAGGGGTCTGACTGAGGGCGGTCAGCGCCATCGCGACGCGGTCCACCTGACGACCGAACATCATATCGAAGGCATTGGACGGCGGCGTGGTGCCCCAGAACGCCTTCATCTGGGCGGTTGAGGCGATGATGCGATCAATCGCGGGGGCGGGATCATAGGCCTGGGTCAGGGCGACAAAGGCCGAAAGGAACTCGGTATAGGCCGACAGCCAGGCCACATCGGCAGTGTCAAAGCGGATCACTGGGTCATTGACCGGCTGCATCGAAAACCGCGACGCACCGCCAAGCGTCAGGCCAGCAACGTCCGACACGGCCTCCCCCTCCTGGCGCGCGCCGTCGGCGTTGATGTCAAACCACAGGTCGCCGAGTGCGATTTCCAAGGCCACCTCCTGGGTGCCGAGCCGGTCCAGCGTCGCCCGTGCGTCGCCCATGCTCGACCCAAGGCCCGACACGAGCGCATTGAAATCGGCGGGCGTGAACGCTCGGGCGGCGGGGTTTTCCGGGATCGGCAAGCGCAGGATCGGCAATTCGGACCAGTCTGCCTGAATGCCGGTCTGCCAACGGATTTGCAGCGCATCTTCGACCCCGCCGAGAAACCGCAAGCCGGCAAGCGCAAACAGCTCATCCGGCGTGGGGGTGGGCAAGCCAGCCAGACGCGTCTCGGTCGCGGCGAGGCCCTTGGCGGCGATCTCGGCAGAAAGGGCAGAGCGTTCGGCAACGGCGGGGGTGGCAAGGCAAAACGTCAGGGCAACAAGGGCGGCGCGCATCACATCATCCTTTGTGGTCAGGTCCCAAAGGCCAACATGCGCCGGGCGCTTCTGGCGATCAATGGGGCTTGGGGTCAGCAATTCCGGTTACATCGGCGTGGCAACCCAAAGACGCTGACCACGTGGCAAACGGTCGTCGGTACAGATTGCTGTGAAACCTGCCTTGTGGCAGCGCGCGGTCACATCCCTGGCCGGCACATGATAGGGCGGGCGATCAGGATGGGTCACGACGCCGTCGGGCTGGGCGATGGGGCCGGTGCGTGCCCCGTCGGAGGCCAGAAACACGGTGAAAAGGACATTCTTCAGGTGGCCAAACCGCCCGCGCAGAGACTGGAGTGCCCGGGTCAGAGCGTCAGCTTGCAGATGGGTAAAGACCCCCCAGGCGATCGCAAAGTCGATGCTGTCAGGGATGCCGGGATAGGTGAAACCGGCGTCCTCGATCAGCTGTGATGCGGGCAGGCGCGCGCGGTCCGCCAGTTCAATCTGATGTCCGCGCTGCATCAGGGCCAGCGAGGCGTCGGTCGCCCAATAGTGGCCGGGATCAAGATACGGCACGGCCTTGCAGCCCAGCCGCAGGGACCCCGCTCCGATGTCCAGAAGGTGGTGGTGGGGCTGCATCCCGTGGGCGCCCAACAGCGCCAGTTGCAGGCGGCCCGTCTCGTCCCAGCGACCGCCCACGATGTCGCGGTGGCGACCCTGCGCCAGCGCATCCGTGTAAAAGCCGGGCGCGAGGTAGGGAGAGGCGGGGCGTGCTTTCATCGGGCGGATGGCCGGTCGCGCATGATCGCACCGGCCGCAGGGGTCATTCCAGACCGGGGTCAATCGTCTTGCATGCCGCGACCAGACCTTTGACCGCCTCGACCGACTTGTCGAACATCACCTGTTCGGTCTTGTTCAGCTTGATCTCGATCACCTTTTCGATGCCGTTAGCCCCGATCACGGTGGGCACGCCGACATACATGCCCTTGAGGCCGTATGCGCCTTTGACATAGGCCGCACAGGGCAGCACGCGTTTCTGGTCCTTGAGGTAGGCTTCGGCCATTTCCACTGCTGATGTGGCGGGCGCATAAAACGCCGAGCCGGTCTTCAACAGGCCCACGATTTCGGCCCCGCCGTCGCGGGTGCGCTGCACGATGGCGTCAAGCTTTTCCTGGGTGGTCCAGCCCATCGCAACGAGGTCCGGCAACGGAATGCCGCCGACGGTGGAATAGCGCACCAAGGGAACCATCGTATCGCCATGCCCGCCCAAGACAAAGGCCGACACGTCGCGTTGCGAGACACCGAATTCGAGGCTGAGGAAGTGGCGGAACCGCGAAGAGTCCAGCACGCCCGCCATACCGACGACGCGGTTATGCGGCAGGCCGGAATATTCGCGCAACGCCCAGACCATCGCATCCAGAGGGTTGGTGATGCAGATCACGAAAGCCTGCGGGCAATGTTTCTTGATGCCCTCACCTACGGATTTCATCACCTTGAGATTGACGCTCAGAAGGTCATCGCGGCTCATCCCCGGACGCCGGGGGACGCCCGCGGTCACGATACAGACATCGGCGCGGCGCAGGAACGCGTAGTCGTTGGTGCCCGACATTTCGGCGTCAAAGCCCTCGGCGGGACCCGATTGCGCGATGTCCAGCGCCTTGCCTTGCGGGACGCCCTCGGCGATGTCGAACAAGACGACATCGCCCAGCTCTTTAAGGGCGATGAGATGGGCAAGCGTGCCCCCGATCTGCCCTGCGCCGATCAGGGCAATCTTTGGTCTGGCCATGGGAAAGGTCTCCGCTCTGGTGTGGTTTGCCGATTGGGTAAGCCCATCCGGGGCGCGTGGCAAGCCGTCCGGCTGTGGACAAGATGCGTAAAAAGGGGCTTTCGCTGCCGATGCGCGGGGTTTAGCGCTAACCCGCGCAACGGAGGCGACAAGATGGACGGGTTGTGGTTCTGGGTGGCGGCGATCATTGCGGCAATGCTGGTGGGCATGGCCAAGGGCGGTTTGCCGGTGGTCGGGATGCTGGGCGTTCCGGTGATGTCGCTGGTCATGTCGCCGGTTCTCGCCGCAGGGCTGTTGTTGCCGGTCTTTGTGGTATCCGATGTCTTTGGGCTCTATGCCTACCGCCATGCATTTGACCGCCGGGTCTTGGCGATCGTGTTGCCAGGCGCGGTGGCTGGCATCGCGCTGGGCTGGGCGACCGCTGCGATGGTGCCCGAGGCCGCGGTGACACTGGTGGTGGGCGTGATCGGTCTCGCCTTTGCGCTGAGCCTGATTTTGCGACGCAAGACCGAGGGCCCGCAACGGCAGGCCAAAGTCGCGCCGGGTCTGTTCTGTGGAACGATTGCGGGGTTCACAAGCTTTGTCAGCCATGCGGGCGCACCACCTTATCACGTCTATGCACTGCCCCTGCGGATGCCAAAAGAGATTTTCGCGGGCACCACGACCATCGCATTTGCCGTGATCAATGCGGTCAAGCTGGTGCCCTATTACGCGCTGGGGCAGCTTAGTCCCGGCAATCTGAAGTCCGCGGCGATCCTGGCAATTCCTGCGGTTCTGTCGGTGTTTGTTGGCGTCCGGCTGGTGAAATGGCTGCCCGAAAAGCTGTTCTTTCAGATGGTCACCTGGGCGCTGCTGCTGATTTCGGCCAAGCTGATCTGGGACGGCATCGACGGGCTGAGCTAGATCTTTTCTCCCTTGGCAGGCAGTGCCTCGTTCACGGGTTGGAACCCCTGACCCGAGGCCATCATGCAAGTCACGCCATCGGCCATCGTCAGGGTAAGTGTCCAGGTGCCGGTCTCTTCGCTTGCAAAAAGCTCCATCACCTTGTCGTCGCCGGCAATCCCGAGACCGCGACGGGTTTCGCCGTAGCGGTCGGCAAGTGCTGCCAGAACCACATCGCGCGGGCCGCATTGCGGATCGGCCCGCGCGATCTGGGTGCCAAGGATCACCCCGGCAAAGCCAAGAGACAGTGCCAGCATCATGCGTGTTGCCATTCCAGATTTCCTTTCGGGTTTTGCGAGGCGGCGCCAGCCCGAACGAGCCCGCCAAGCGCCATGCAACGTGGAAGGAATGCTGATCCTCGGTTGGGAAAAAACGGTTAACGGGCCGCGCGGGAACGCGACCGGGCGTCTTTTTCTGCGCTGCGGCGAAAAGGTGCTTGCTGAATATGCCGAAAACATGCTTCGAAACGAAAGAAAATTGCGGAAAGACGAATCATGACACGCCCGTACCGATCAGTGCTCTACATCCCGGCCAGTAATGCGCGCGCGATGGACAAGGCGCGGGAGTTGCCGGTCGATGCGGTGATCCTCGATCTGGAGGATGCCGTCACGGTGCGCGAGAAAGACGCTGCCCGAGTCGCGCTGACCGAAGCACTGGCCCATGACTACGGCACTCGGGCGCGATTGGTGCGGATCAACGGGCTGGCCACACCCTGGGCGAAAGCGGATCTTGCGGCGTTTGGCGATCATCCGGCCGTGGACGGGCTGATCTTGCCCAAGGTCACCGATGTGGGGGATCTGGAGGCCATGGCAGAACGGGTGCCGATGACGCCGCTCTGGGCGATGATGGAGACGCCGCGTGCGATGCTGAACGCCGCCGCCATCGCCGCCCATCCACGGCTGGCGGGGATGATCATGGGCACAAATGATCTGGCAAAGGACCTTGGCGCGCGCGGTCGTGCGGACCGGTTGCCAGTCATGACGAGCCTCGGCTTGTGCGTGCTTGCCGCCAAGGCGCATGGCTGCATTGTGCTGGACGGTGTCTACAATACCTTGCGCGATGAGCCGGGCCTCGTGGCAGAATGCCAGCAGGGGCGCGACCTGGGGTTTGACGGCAAGACACTGATCCATCCCGCCCAGATTGCGGCGGCAAACGCGGCCTTTTGCCCGACACCGGATGAGGTTGCATTGGCCGCGCGCCAGATCGCTGCGTATGATGCCGCGATCAACGCCGGGCAGGGCGTCGCGGTGCTGGACGGTCGGATCGTCGAGAACCTGCACGTGGCCAGCGCCAAGGCGACGCTTGCCCGCGCAGAGGCAATTGCCGCCAGGTTGAATTGACGTCAGGGTGGGCCTGAATCGGAGGTACACATGCCCCTGTTGATCCTTGGCATTATCCTGTGGTCCGGCGCGCATCTGTTCAAGCGGCTGGACCCCGACGCGCGTGCGAAAATGGGCGATGCCGGCAAAGGCATTGTCGCCGTGGCGTCACTGGCCGCGATCGGCCTGATGGTCGTCGGCTATCGTGGGGCAGAGGTCGTCACCCTGTGGAGCCCGCCCGCCTTTTTGACCCATCTGAACAACCTCTTGATGGTGCTGGCGATTTATCTTTTTGTCTCCAGCGGAGCCAAGACCTGGATCACCACGAGGATCCGCCATCCGCAGCTGACTGCCGTCAAGACATGGGCGGTCGCGCATCTTTTGGTGAACGGCGATTTGGCGTCGGTCGTGCTTTTTGGCGGCATGCTGGCCTGGGCGGTGGTGTCGGTGATCTTGATCAACCGGTCAACCGATGCGTGGGTGCCCGCGCATGACGTGCCGGTCAAGAACGAGGTTCAGGCGGTGGTCGGCACGGTCATCGTGCTGGCCGTCGTCGGGTTCATCCACAACTGGCTGGGCTATTGGCCGTTCGGGTAGCTGCATGAAATTGTACCGATACCTCACGGACGACGACACGGCGGTCTTTTGCCACAAGGTGACGGCGGCATTGAACACGGGTTGGGTGCTTTATGGCGACCCGGCCTATGCCTTTGATGCGGCGCGCGGCGTGATGCGTTGCGGGCAGGCGGTGGTCAAAGAGGTGCCGGGAGAATACACGCCCGAGACCAAGTTGAGCGCGCAATGAAGACCAATCCCGGCCGGTTCTTTGAAGATTACGGTTTGGGCGAAACCATCGTCCACGCGGTGCCAAGGACGGTCTCGGGCGGCGAGCGCGCGCTTTATCACGCGCTATACCCGGCGCGGCATGCGCTTGTCTCTTCGGACGAATTTGCCCGTGCCTGCGGCCTGCAACAGTCGCCGATTGACGATCTGATGGCGTTTCATCTGGTGTTTGGCAAAACCGTGCCGGATATCAGCCTGAACGCGATTGCAAATCTGGGCTATGCCGAGGCCCGCTGGCTGCTGCCGGTCTGGCCCGGCGATACGCTGCGGGCGCAGTCAGAGGTGATCGGGCTCAAGCAGAACTCCAACGGGCAGTCCGGCGTTGTCTATGTCCGCACGACGGGCCTGAACCAGCACGATCAGCGGGTGCTGGAGTTTGTGCGCTGGGTGATGGTGCGCAAGCGCGATGTCGCATCGACTGCGCCCGCAACCGTGGTGCCGATCCTTGCGCCGGTTGTTGGTGCAGACCTGCTGGCGATACCGCAAGAGCTTGATTTCACGCGATATGACTTTGCGCAGGCGGGCGAGCCGCATCGCTGGGGCGATTATGTGATCGGCGAGCAGATCGACCATGTCGACGCCGTGACCGTCGATGAGGCAGAGCATATGATTGCCACGCGGCTTTGGCAGAACACGGCCCGGGTGCATTTTGACGTGACGGCCCGACCCGATGGACGCCGACTGGTTTATGGCGGCCATGTGATGTCGCTGGCCCGCACGCTCAGCTTCAACGGGTTGGCCAATGCGCAGATGGTGGTGGCGCTGAATGCCGGCAGCCATGCCAATCCCTGCTTTGCGGGCGATACGCTGCGCGCCTGGTCCGAGGTGCTGGACAAGGTGCTAACCGGCGCGCCAGGAGTGGGCGCTGTCCGTCTGCGGACGGTGGCGACACGGGGGGCTGCGTTCTTGTTGCGCGACGCTGCCGGGGTCTACCTGCCAGACGTGCTTTTGGAGATCGATTATTGGGCGCTGATGCCGGTCTAGTTTGCGATGTTGTGGGCGGACTCATCAGGGGATTGGTGCAGCCAATATGTGATCACAGCCAGAAAACATGTGATCACATGTGTGATTTTCTGGCTTCGTTAACGCAATCATGCTGCAACTGCGGCGTCGGAGGGCGTGACTTGCCAGAATAATCCGCTAATTAAGATGGTAATTTCAATGCCGACCCGGGCCGGGCCGGACCAGCGACGGACGGAGCCTTGATGACCCAAGCGAAACCTGTGGAGCGCCCGCTATCGCCGCATCTGCAAATCTATCGCCCGCAGATGACCGCAATCTCGTCGATCCTGACGCGGATCACGGGCAATGCGGTGATCGTGGGCGTCATCCTTGCGGTCTGGTGGCTGCTCGCGGCGGCCACCAGCGCGGACTACTTTGCCACCGCAAATGCCGTGGCGACATCGTGGTTCGGCGATCTGATCTTTACCGCCTCTGCCTTGGGCATCTGGTATCACTTTCTGGCGGGTCTGCGGCATCTCTACTTTGATGCGGGCCACGGGCTGGACGTGCCCACGGCGGAACGACTGGGCTGGGTCTGCGTCATCGGATCGGTGGTTCTGACCATCATGACCGTGCTGATCGTCTGATGGGGGTAAACATGCGTTATCTGACTGCCCGCAAACGCGCCGAGGGTCGCGGGGCTGCCCATACCGGAACTGCCCATCACTGGTCGATGACGGTGTCTTCGGTGGCGTTAGCGTTTATGATCCCGACCTGGATTTACATCTTTGGCGCGACCCTGGGGCAGGACCACGCCGCCGTGGTCAAGGCGTTCTCGCACCCCTTTACCGCCATTCTGACGGCCCTGGTGCTGGTGGTGGGCATGCGTCATTTCGCGATGGGCGCAACCACGATGATCGAGGATTACGCGCGCGGCACGACCCGCAAGATGCTGATTATCTTTGTAACCTCGTTGGCTTGGGTGATCGCCGCGACCGGGCTATATGCGCTTGCCCGAATGGCGCTGTGAAGGAAATGAGATGACTGCCTATCCGTATGAAGTGCATGACTATGATGTGGTTGTGGTGGGGGCTGGCGGTGCCGGTCTGCGCGCGACTTTGGGCATGGCCGAGCAAGGGCTGCGCACCGCCTGCGTGACCAAGGTTTTCCCGACCCGCAGCCATACCGTGGCGGCACAAGGCGGCATCGCGGCAAGCCTTGGCAACATGGGTCCCGACAGCTGGCAATGGCATATGTACGACACCGTCAAGGGGTCGGACTGGCTGGGCGATACCGATGCGATGGAATACCTCGCACGTGAGGCGCCGAAGGCAGTCTATGAACTGGAACACTACGGGGTGCCGTTTTCGCGCACCGAGGACGGCAAGATCTATCAGCGCCCGTTCGGCGGGCACACCACGGAATACGGCGAGGGCCCGCCCGTGCAGCGCACCTGCGCCGCCGCCGACCGCACGGGGCATGCGATTCTGCACACGCTTTACGGGCAGTCGCTGAAAAACAATGCTGAGTTTTACATCGAATACTTTGCGCTTGATCTTGTGATCACACACGGGCGCTGCACCGGCGTGTTGGCGTGGAAGCTGGATGACGGCACGATCCACGTCTTCAACGCCAAAATGGTGGTGCTGGCGACGGGCGGGTATGGGCGTGCGTATTTCTCGGCAACCAGCGCGCACACCTGCACCGGCGATGGCGGCGGTATGGTGGCGCGGGCCGGACTGCCCTTGCAGGATATGGAATTCGTGCAGTTTCACCCGACCGGCATCTACGGCTCGGGCTGCCTGATCACCGAAGGCGCGCGGGGCGAGGGCGGGTATCTGACCAACTCCGAGGGCGAGCGGTTCATGGAACGCTATGCGCCGACCTACAAGGATCTGGCGTCGCGCGACGTGGTGTCGCGTTGCATGACGATCGAAATCCGCGAGGGCCGCGGCGTGGGGCCGAACAAGGACCACATCCATCTGAACCTGAACCATCTGCCACGCGAAACGCTGGAATTGCGCCTGCCGGGCATCACCGAAAGCGCGCGGATTTTCGCGGGCGTCGACCTGCTGAAGGAACCGATCCCGGTGATCCCGACGGTGCATTACAACATGGGCGGCATCCCCACGAACTATTGGGGCGAGGTGCTGAACCCGCAACCGGGCAACCCCGATGCGATCTTTCCCGGCCTGATGGCAGTGGGCGAGGCGGGTTGTGCAAGCGTGCACGGTGCGAACCGTCTTGGGTCAAACAGCCTGATCGACCTTGTGGTCTTTGGTCGTGCCGCCGCAATCCGCGCACGCGAGGTGGTGGACCCGAAATCGGCAGTGCCCGCGCTGAACAAGGTCGAGGTCGACAAGGCGCTTGACCGCTTTGATGCGGCCCGCAATGCAAATGGCTCGGTGCCGACGGCGGCTTTGCGGCTGGAGATGCAAAAGACGATGCAGGCCGATGCGGCGGTGTTTCGGACCGACAAGACGCTGGCTGATGGCGTGACCAAGATGACGGCGATTGTCGGCAAGATGGCGGATGTTCGCGTGACCGACCGCAGCTTGGTCTGGAACAGCGATCTGATGGAAACGCTGGAATTACAAAATCTCATGCCCAACGCACTGGCCACGATCGTGGCCGCCGAGGCGCGTAAGGAAAGCCGTGGCGCGCATGCCCATGAGGACTACCCCAAACGCGACGACGTCAATTGGCGCGTGCATTCGCTGGCCTATGTCGACGGGGCCGCGGTGCGGCTAGGGTCGCGTCCGGTGCATCTGGACCCGCTGACCAAGGCTGAGGAAGGCGGGATCGACCTGAAGAAGATCGCGCCCAAGGCAAGGGTGTATTGATGGTACACTCTGGAAAGAGATCGACGCGCATGGCAGCGTCTCTGCCAAACTTCGCCATGTTGATTGGGTGTGACGCGTTCGTCGCTTTGGACGCTCCTGAAACCGTGATCGCTTCTTGCGGACGGAGCAGTGGGATTCCGGAAGGGACGCAGATCAATGTCGAGCAGCAATTGAGGACGGATAACCTCAGGGCACGCGTGATCCCCAGTCGAGACATCAGGCAGGACAAGGCCTTTGAGATCAATCGCTGCATCGAGGCGACTGTGATGGGCAACTCGGCGCTGCCCGACGTCGCAGGCGTTCCGCGACGGGTCGAGACGGTGAGGACCTTGAAATCGATCACCGATTCCTACACCTACGGCACTCCGCCTGCGCCGGCGACAACCCCGACGGCAAGCCAAAGCGGGATGACGTCCCGACCCCGCCAGTGCAACCTGCAGATGACCGGCGGGTCTGGCTATCGCTGCGTCAACCCCTAGCGGAAAGGTCTGCAACATGAAACCTGTTCTTGCGCTTGTCCTGTTGCTTGGGGCTGCGTGCAGCCCGCAAGAAGCGGTCGACAAGGTCGCCCGCCGCGCTGCCGAAAGCGTGGTGACGCCGGTGGTCAACGTCAACATGCCGCTTGGTCTGGCGCAATTGGCGACGGACTGCATCCTGAATGCGGCCACCCAAGACGAGATCAACCTTCTGGCGCGCGATGTCGGCGTGGAGGCGGGAACCTCGACCAAGGCCACGATCCGCGCCATCGCGCTGCGGCCCGCGGCACAGTCCTGCTATGCGGCGGCCGGTGTGCCGCCGATCGTACAATAGGGTGCGAGGTGCGATGCCAAGACCGCTGCGCGCCGCCGCGCTGATGCTGATCGCAGTGGTATCGGCCTGCGGGCCGGTTCCCCTGGCGCAAGCCGAACGCCAGTGCTTTGAGCGCGCGCGTCTGGCGCAGCAACCACGGGGCGAAATCGCTATGGGCGTTGGGTCGGGCGGGCGGACATCAGGCTCGCTGGAACTGACGGTCACCTCGGACTACGTCATGGGACGCGACCCCTCGGCGGTGTACGATGCCTGCGTCGTTCAGGCCGCCGGTGTGTCACCGTCGCGCCCGCTATACTCGTTCCCGGAATGGAAAGGCTGACCCATGGTTCAGTTCACGCTGCCCAAGAACTCCAAGATCCGGACCGGCAAGACCTGGCCCAGGCCCGATGGCAAAGACGTGCGCAAGTTCCAGGTCTATCGCTGGAACCCCGACGACGGGGAAAACCCGCGCGTTGATACCTACTTCGTCGATCTGGCGACATGTGGCCCGATGGTTCTGGATGCCCTGATCAAGATCAAGACCGAGGTCGACCCGACGCTGACATTCCGGCGGTCCTGCCGCGAGGGGATCTGCGGATCGTGTGCCATGAACATCGACGGCATCAATACGCTGGCTTGCATCTATGGGTTGAGTGAGATCAACGGCGATGTACGGATCTATCCGCTGCCACACTTGTCTGTGATCAAGGACCTCGTCCCCGATTTGACACACTTTTACGCCCAGCACGCCTCGATCATGCCATGGCTTGAGACGAAAACGAACCGTCCGGCGAAAGAGTGGCGTCAGTCAATAGAAGATCGCAGTAAACTTGATGGGTTATACGAATGCGTGATGTGCGCGTGCTGTTCGACATCGTGCCCGAGCTACTGGTGGAACGGGGACAAGTATCTTGGGCCCGCAGCACTTTTGCACGCGTATCGCTGGATCATCGACAGCCGCGACGAGGCGACCCCCGAACGGCTGGATATGCTGGAAGACCCGTTCAAGCTGTATCGCTGCCATACAATCATGAATTGTGCGAAAACCTGCCCCAAAGGCCTCAATCCTGCCAAGGCGATTGCCGAGATCAAGCACATGATGGTCGACCGCGTGGTGTAGGGCGTGCGTTGCGGCTAGAGCGCGCGCAGGGCCTCGACAAGGCCAAGTTCGAACGTATCGATGTCGTTGGTTATATCATGCGCCTTGGTGACCAGCACCTCGATTTTGTGGCGCTCTTGCGGGGTAAAGGGCGCGCCGGACTTGGTGTGTCCGGAGATCGTGCGCGACGAAGCCGGTCCGACCGCAAAGCTCCAGCCATTCAACAGGCCAAATCGCTGGGCGTCCGCCATGACCCCGGCCGTATCCTGCGCCGCAAGGTCACCCCAGTCGACGGAACCTTCGTTCATCAGGCCCCAATGGACGACCGGATCGGACAGAAAGAAGCCTTTTTCGCTGTAATGCTCGATCCAGGCCTGGCTGTAAGTCCTATACAGCAGCGCGGATCGGGTAAATCGGATATGGATCGCAAGGGCAAAACCGGTGTCACAAATCGCGCCGACCTGTGCGAGTATGTCCCGCATGTCTTCGACTTTTCTCGTTTCCTTCGGCATCATACATCTCTAAGGTGCTGCGAACGCGGCGGATCAACCGAGCCGGGTAATTCTCTAGTAACTTACGGTATGTCTCATTGGCCCGCTCGGCAACTGCTTTGATCAGATGACACGTTTGCAAGAATTCAGCGACCAGATTGGGATGTTGGCGCCCGCCGGCTTTTACGTGGCGTTGCGTGTCGGCTTTTCGTTTCCCAGCGAAGAGTTGAACCAGCTGCCCGACCAATGGGTCGAGCATTACACCAAGCATGGGCTTGTGGTGTACGACCCGTTGATGAAATGGGTCTATGCCAGCACAGGCATCGCGCGGGTCTCGGAAATCGAGTCGGCGGACCCGATGGGTGTGGTGCCGACCGCCGCCTTGTTCGGGCTATCGCACGGGGCCGTTGCCTCGGCGCATCTGCCGACCGATCAGGGACGACGCAGCTTTGGTTTCTTTTTCCGCGCCGACCGCGAATACCTGACGCCCGAGCTTGATCTGCTGTCATCAATGCTGACGATGCTGCATTCCGAAAACGCCCAGCCAATGGATCAGCCTTTGACAGCCGCCGAAATCGAGGCGCTCCGGCTTTTGTCGCGCGGCATGCGCTTGCGCCAGATTGCCGACACGATCGGCATTTCCGAAAGTGCCGTCAAAGCCCGTCTGAATGGTGCCAAGCGCAAACTTTCCGCGCGCACGGCGTCACAGGCCGCAACGATTGCCGCGTCGCGCCGCCTGTTCTAGGACCCGTCGCGCGAGCCCGCCACGGGCTTGAACCAACCCACATGATCTGATCCGCGTGGCCCTGCACGCGCCATCATGCCACTGCCCGCCCTGCGATCGCCAGGGGGTACAAACGGCGTGCCGCCACGGCGTGACGCCGCGTGCGAATCGGTCGTCGCTGACGCAAGTTCGCCCTATCCGCAGCCGTTGAGCAAACCCGGCATTGACTCCGGACTGTTTCGAATTGGTATGTAATTTTTGCAGACCAATCGCATGTGGCGCGAAAATCCGAATTCGGACTTGCACTTATTGGTTCCAAGTCGGACCCAAATGTCGGATTTCTGCCACTTTTTTCTCTCATTCACACCACATTACAACTTGTGGGGGTAGTTCTATCCATGAAATTCGGGCAGATTGTTTCCAAGAGTTGGGGGATTCGATGTTCAACCTGCGATTTGACTTTTGCGGCCTTCACCGTCATGGCCCGGCCTTCTGGGACTTTTTGCGTCTGCGCAAGCACGTCTTTGTTGACCAGTTGAAGTGGGATATCCCGCATAACGATACAATCGAGATGGACCAATACGACACGCCGGTCGCGCATTACTCGTTGGTCATGCAAGACGGAGCGGTTGTTGGTGGTGCCCGCGCGATGGCGACGACGGCCAACTGGGGCGGACATACCTACATGTTGCGCGACGCCTATTCAGGCAAACTTCCACACATTCCGGCGCATGTGATGTCGGTCGAAATCGCAAGTCCGATGGTCTGGGAATGTACCCGGCTGGTCATCTCGGATGCGCTGACAACGCAGCGTGATCGCAGCGAATGTCTGCGTCTGATTGTGGACGGTCTGGTCGAGACTGCCTTGGCGCATGGTGCAAATGAACTTATCTGCCTGTCGTCGCTGGCGTTGATGCGTGCGCTTCGCCAGCTTGGATATGATGCGACCCGGCTGGGTGAGCCCTACCGCAATGACGAAGATGGCAGGCTCTATGCTGTTCTGAAAATGCCCGCCGCCTATTCGATGATGCATGCGTCGCGCAAGGCAGATGTGGACTACCTGCAGCGCCGCCGCGAAAATGACTTTGTCGATATGACGACGGCAACGGTGCCCGTCATTGCGCGCCCCATGATCACAGAGCCGCGTATCGCATTGGCGGGCTGACCCCCGGTTCGGGTCAGCAGTAACGCTCGACAGTGCTGGCTTGATCGTGGTTGTAGCGGTCGCCAAAAGCCCAGCCGACCGGCAAGAGCCGCGCAATGGCCGCGTGATCCTGCGCGTCAAGCGTGATGTCGGCAGACCCCGCCCAATCGGCCAAATGGGTCGCACTGCGTGTCCCCGGAATAGGGATCAGGTGCTGGCCTTGCGCCAATACCCACGCCACTGCAAGGGCTGCAGGCGAAAGCCCCCGATCTGACGCGTAAGCCCGAAACGTCTCGATCTGCGCGCGGTTGTGCGGCCAGTTTTCGGCCTGAAAACGCGGAATCTGACGGCGGAACTCTTCGGGCGGCAAAGTTTCGGGGTCGAGCATGGTGTGACCCAAGGCACCGCGTGCCAGCGGTGAAAAGGGCACAAAGGCAGTTCCCAACGCGGCGCAGGTCTGGATAAGCCCCAGTTCGGCCTGCCGGGTCCAAAGCGAATATTCGTTCTGCACGCCACGGCACGGATGCACCGCATTGGCGCGGCGCAGCGTGTAAGGGGCGATCTCGGACATGCCGTAGCCACCGATCTTGCCTTCGGTGACCAGCGCGGCAAGGGTGGTTGCGACGTCTTCGATGGGGCGCGTTTCTTCGTGGCGGTGAATATAGAAAAGCGCGACATGATCAACGCCCAGGCGGCGCAGGGACCCTTCAAGTTCGCGGCGCAGATACGCGTTGGAATTGTCGATCCGCCGGTTCGGGCCGCCGACGATGCCTGCCTTGGTGGCGATCACCGCGGGGCGGCGGCGGGTGCGCAGCCATTCGCCCAAGACATCCTCGGACACGCCATTGCCATAGATGTTGGCGGTATCAAGAAATGTGATCCCGTGATCCCATGCGGCATCGAGACAGCGCAAGGACGCGTCCAGGGTCGTGCCCCCGAAAATCCCGCCAAACGAAAGGCATCCCAGCCCGATTGCCGATACCATGGGGCCGCCTTGACCCAATTGCCTCTGTTGCATCGCCAACTCCTGCTTTCCGGGGGGGATGGCAATAGACCCGCACGAATCGGTTGGGTCAACCCTGCCTGATGAAATGCAGCCCCTGAAACTGCGCGCGCAGCGCAGCCGTCCGCGGCGCGACCATTTCGGGGGCATTTGCGCGTAATCCTTCAGCAATCAGTGCTGCGAGGGCAGGGGCATCGGCGGGTGTGACGCCACGCCGCACCAATTCCGGCGTGCCGATCCGCAGTCCGTTCATGTCGCCTGCTACATCCGGGATCGGCAGGCCGATACCGCAGGCAAGGAACCCCGCGCGGCGCAGGGTCTTGGACGCCGCGTGACCGCCGCCAAAAGCCGCCGCTTTGACCGCAAACTGATGCGATTGCGTGGCTCCACGTTCGGCGGCAAAGACGGGCAGGCCAAGGGCGGCCAGTTCGCGCGCCAAGGCCTGGGCCAGATCTACCATCGCCTGCGCATACGCCGCCCCATACTCGCGCCAGTCAAGCAGTGTCAGGGCCAGCGCCGCAGACTTTGCGGCATCGAAATTGGCCGTCATGCCGGGAAAGGCGATGGCGTCCAGCCGTTCGGCAATGGTGGCATCGTTGGTCACAATCAGCCCGCCCGCGGGCCCGCCGAGGGATTTATAGGTGCTCATCGTCATCAGATGCGCGCCTTGCGACAACGGATTGGGAAAGACGCCGCCGGCAATCATGCCGCATTGATGGGCCGCATCGAACAACACCTTGGCTCCGACGTGATCGGCAATTGCACGTATCTCGGCCACGGGATGCGGAAAGAGGTTCAGGCTGCCACCGACGGTGATGATCTTGGGGCGGACGCGCACCGCAAGCTCTGCCAGGCCGCCCAGGTCGATGGTATAGCCATCGGCATCGACAGGTGCGGTATGCGTCACCAGCCCGTACATCCCCGCCGACCCGCCGGCGTGGTGGGTTACGTGCCCGCCGATGGCAGGCGAAGGGGCGATGATCGCGTCGCCGGGCCGGGCCAGCGCCATGAAGCCGTACAGATTGGCCAGCGCCCCGGACCCGACGCGAATTTCGGCATGGCTCGCATGAAAGATTTCGGCGGCGAGTTCGGCGCAGATGACTTCGATTTCCTCGATCGCTTCCAGCCCCAACTCATACTTGTCGCCAGGATAGCCAAGGCTTGGCCGCGACCCCAGACCGCGCGACAAGGTCGCCTCGCCTGCGGGGTTCATTACGTTGGTCGCGGGGTTGAGGTTGAAACAGTCGTGGTCGTGAATGGCGGAGTTGCGCACAATCAGTGCTTCGATCCGGTCGGCGACGGCAGCAGCAGGGGCGTTGACGCGTGCGGCGAGGGTCTGGATGTGGGTTTCGCACTGGCTGGGAACCCATGGGCGCGGGGCAAGGTGGGGCATGGCAAACTCCTATGGCTCAGGGCATATGACCCTTGCCGGCGATTGCGCGCAAACCAGTTTTGTGAAAATCTAGGGTCAAGAAAGTTAAGCCTCATGCCTGTTGCCCCGCCACGCCCCCGCATGCTGCCCCTGAACGGTCTGCGCGCCTTTGAGGCGGCGGCCCGCTTGGGCGGGTTTGCTGCAGCAGCGCAGGAACTGGGAGTGACGCCGGGGGCGGTGACCGCACATGTCAAAGCGCTGGAGGACATGTTGGGGGCGCGGCTCTTTGAACGCTCGGCGCGGGGGGTGGTGATGACGCCCCTTGCCGCAGCGGCGCTTGCCTCCTTTACCGAGGGGTTCGACCTTTTGGGGCAAGCCGTGCAGTCCCTGACGACTGAGGCCGCGCCGCAGGTTGTCCACATCGCCACGCTGCCCGCGATTGCGCAATTGTGGCTGTCGCCGCGCCTGCCGGATTTGCGCGCGATGGCGCCGGAGATTTCGGTGTCGATCACAGCGCTGGAGACGCCGCCGAACCTGAAAAGGCTGCCCTATGATCTTTGTTTGTTCTACGCGGCGGAGGGGGGGATCGACCTCGGACATGACGAGATCTTTCCGGTCTGCGCGCCGTCACTGGTGACCCGGATCAGGACCCCTGCCGATCTGATGGACCTGCCCTGTCTGGGCGACACGACATGGTCCGAGGATTGGGCGTTGTGGCTTGCAGCGGTGCCGTCCAGCCCGCCCGGGGTTCCGCGCGGGCCGCATTATTCGCTTTATGCGCTGGCGGTCGAAGAGGCGCTGAACGGTGCGGGCGTGCTCATCGGGCACGCGGCTCTGGTAGCGCGGCATCTGGCGACCGGGGCGCTGGTTGCGCCCTTTCCTCAAAAGGTCCGCTTGCCGCAAGGCCTGCGACTGTGGTCCGCGCGACCGCAGAGGCCGCGCAGCGCGGTGGACCGTGTCACAAGGTTCCTGCAAACAGCGGTTTAGGCAAATGCCGCCTGCAACGCCACCTCGACCATCGCGCCAAAGCTGCGCTCGCGCTGGTCGGCGGGCAGGGCTTCGCCGGTGACGATATGGTCGGAAATCGTCAGCACCGCCAGCGCCCGGCGGCCATAGCGGGCGGCGAGGGTGTAAAGTTCTGCCGCCTCCATCTCGACACACAGGGTGCCATGGCGGGTCAGTTCCGCACCAAGGTCGGGGCGTTCGTCATAGAACGTATCGGACGAAAAGATGCCGCCCACATGGATCGGCACCCCCATCGATTTCGCAGCCTTGTGCGCGGCGGACAACAGGCCGAAATCGGCGCAGGGCGCGTAGCTAAGCTCTCGAAAGATCGTGCGCGACGGCGAACCGGCGGTGGAGGCGGTCATCGCCAGCACCACATCGCGCACTTTGACATGAGCTTGCAGCGCGCCCGCCGATCCGATGCGGATCAGGGTCTGTGCGCCGTAATCGCGGATCAGTTCGTTGGCATAGATCGACAGCGATGGCATGCCCATGCCAGAGCCCTGGATGGTGACGCGGTGGCCGTTCCAGGTGCCGGTATAGCCCAGCATCCCGCGCACTTCGTTCACCAGGACGGCGTCTTTGAGAAAGGTCTGCGCGGCCCAGCGGGCGCGATAGGGGTCGCCGGGAAGCAGGACAGTTTCGGCAATGTCGCCGGGTTTCGCGCCGATGTGAAAGGTCATGGGGTTCTCCGCTGGGTTGGCCCCAAGCTAGACGCCTCGCGCGCCGTGCGAAAGGGGGCGTCAGCGCAAGCGGCGCAAGAGATCCAGCGTCGGCTCACCGGTTACGGGCAAGCCGACGCTGGCCTGATAGGCGCTGATCGCGGCGCGGGTCTTGGCGCCGATCACGCCGTCCGAGCCGTCGGTGTCAAACCCCGCGGCGGTCAGCCGACGTTGCAAATCCTGCCGGTCGGCGATGGTCATGCCGATTGCATCGGGGCCGAAGCTGGCGCGAATTGCAGACCCGCCGTTCAGACGGTCGGACAGGTGTCCGACGCCGATGGCATAGTTTTCGGCATTGTTGTAGCGCAGGATGACGTTGAAATTGCTGGTCAGCAAAAAGGCCGGGCCGCTGGTGCCGGCGGGCGCGATGATCGAGCCTGACGCATTTCCGGGCAGACGTCCTGCGCCTGCCTGCGTGACGCCGAGGTCCGTCCAGCTTGACGCCGACTTCCCTTTGCCGCGCCCCAGAACGCCCGTGTTGAACCCTTGCGGCAGGCGCACCTCCATCCCCCAGGGCAGACCGCGCGTCCAACCTGATCGCGACAAGTAGGCGGCGGTGGACGCGAGCGCGTCGCTTGGATCATCAGACCAGATGTCGCGGCGGCCATCGCCGGTGAAATCGACGGCAAATTCAAGGTAGGATGTCGGGATGAACTGGGTGTGCCCCATCGCCCCGGCCCAGCTACCGGTCATCGCGCCCACGCCGATGTCGCCGTTTTGCAAGATGCGCAAGGCGGCCAGTAACTGGCCCTCGAAAAATTCGCCACGCCGCCCGTCATAGGCGAGTGTCGACAGCGCCGAGATCACCGGCACGTCGCCGCGCCTTGTCCCGAAAAAGCTCTCCAACCCCCAGACGGCGGCGACGACATGGGGCTCGACCCCGTAGCGACCCTCGATGGCAGAAAGCACACCGGCATTCTGGCGAAGCTGCGCGCGGCCCAAGGTGACGCGTTCATCGGAGGCGGCAAGAGCGAGGTAATCCTCAAGGCTGCGCTTGAACTCGGTCTGGTTGCGGTCGCGGTCGATCACGTCGGGCAAGAACCCTGCGCCGCGAAAGGCGGTGCTGAGGGTGGCGTCCGAGATGCCGCGCGCCGCCGCTCGGGCGCGAAAACCGGCAACCCAGTCGTCAAAGCCCGCATTGGGTACGGCCCGAAAGTTGGTCGACGATCCGCCCGCATCGGCCACGGTTCCCCCACCCCCGACGCAAGCCGACAGCAGAGCTGCAAGCGAGGTAAAGGTCATCGTGCGCCGTGTGATCTGCATGGTCATCCTCCGAGGTCCGTCGCGGGGTCAAGCCAAAGCCTAACCGATGGTCTTTGCGGGTGAAAGGACGGTCGATCGGGATGGCAAAGCGCCGCCGTGAAGACGCCTGTTCGTGCAGTCGTTCTGCGCCGGATGCGGCCGTCGTGACCCGAATGCGGATCGGAATTCCAGTTGAATGCGCACGAACCTGCTGGTCCCTGGACCGTAGCGCGCTGAAATTAGGCGCAGCGCCTGGTCAAGGGCGGTGCCCGCGTTTGCCGGGATGTCCGGTATCAGCGCGCCTTCTGCCACAAGCTTGGTGACAAAGTGACGCCATTGCGCGAGGTCACGAGCCCGGCGGGATCTGTCGCCGCCGTCCCGGGGATCGCCAGATACGCGAGCAGGCATCGAAAGACGGTGCCGGTGCCACCTCATCGATACCGTGCGCGACAGCAGGGTCGACATCTTCGGGCCTCCGGACACCAAGAAGATTGTCAGCGGCGGTCAGGTTCAGCGCGATGGGCATGGCGATAGATCGCGTGTTGTGCCACACGTCCCGGCGCGCAATTCCCGGATCGCCTGCGATGACCATTGCGGCATCGCGCCCTGCACGCGCCTAGATCAGCGCCAGAGACGCAGGGATCGCGGCGGACACGCCGGTCGTCGTTATGATGTCACGATCCACCACATTGCGGCTGTCGTGCATCCGGACCGTGCCGCGAAGCTCGCGGGCGATGCGGGGCCGGGCATAGCAATGGGTGGTTGCGCGCCGACCCGCTAGCAGCCCGACATTCGCCAAAAGCCACGCGCCTTCGCAGATCGACACCATGACCGCACCACGTGCATGTTGCGCCTTACGCCGGGCCAGCGTCTCGGCCATGTTCCTGTCGCGCATGGCCGGCACGATCACCACGTCGGCGCCTTGGGGACAGGCGGCATCAACGTCGCCCAGCGTCTGATCAGCCGGGACCGTCAAGGCAGGCATCAACGCATCGGCACCCAGATCGGTTGAGGCCGAGATCACCTCCGGCACCCCGGCGTTGGCCCGGCACATGGCGACGCGCGCGCGTATGCTCTTGCGCGCCTTTCTGCGGGATGTGGGCCTGACTCGGGCCGCTTTTGTCGCGGCGGCGCGGGTCGATCGTGCCAAGGCGCTGCTCGACGGCTCTGGCTGGCCGTTGGCGCGGGTGGCCGCCTGCGTGAGGTTCGGCAGCCTTGCGTTGCTGCACCGCGCGTTCATCCGACATGTCGGCAATGCGCCGGGGTTTTACCGCGACAGGTTCCGGTCGGCCAGCTGATCGGCCTATTCTGCGGCGCGAGGGGCGGTGTCTACCAACCCCACGATATCCATCATGATCTTGTTCAGTTCAAAATCCTTGGGCGTGTAGACAGCGGCGACACCCATGGCGCGCAACGCATCGGCATCTGCCTCGGGGATGATGCCGCCGACGATGACGGGCACATGGGACAGGCCGGCCGTCCGCATGCGGTCCAGCAGATCGGCCACAAGGGGCAGATGGCTGCCCGACAGGATCGACAGGCCCACGACATGCGCCTGCTGATCCACTGCGGCTTCGGCGATTTCAGCCGGGGTCAGGCGGATGCCGTCGTAATGGATGTCCATACCGCAATCGCGGGCCCGCGCGGCGATCTGTTCGGCCCCGTTGGAATGGCCATCCAGGCCGGGTTTGCCCATCAGGAACTTCAGTTGGCGGCCAAGCTTGGCAGACACCGCCTGAACTGCCTCGCGGATCAGCTCCAGACCTTCGGTGCGGTTGGACGGGGCATGACTGACGCCGGTCGGCGCGCGGTACTCGCCAAAAGTGCTGCGGATGACGGCCCCCCATTCGCCGGTCGTGACCCCAGCGCGGGCGCAGGTGATGGAGGCGGGCATGATGTTTGCGCCACTTTGCGCTGCCTTGCGCAACTGGGCGAGCGCGGCCGCCACGGCCGCCGGGTCGCGGGCCCTTCGCCAGGCTTGCAAGCGGGCGACTTGATCCGCCTCGGCTTTTGGATCGGCTTGCATCACGCTGCCATCGCCGGTCGTCAGCGGTGAGGGCTCCGAGGTGGTATAGCGATTGACGCCAACGACCACCGTTTCGCCGCACTCGATGCGGGCGATGCGTTCGGCGTTGGCCTCGACCAGACGGACCTTCATGTACGCGATGGCCGCCACCGCGCCGCCCATCGCGTCGATTTGCGCCAGCTCTCGGCGCGCGCCCTCCTTCAGGGCGGTCACCTTGCGCTCGATGGCAGGATTGCCGTCAAAGAGGTCGTCATATTCCAACAGATCCGTCTCGTAGGCGAGGACCTGCTGCATGCGCAGCGACCATTGCTGATCCCACGGGCGGGGCAGGCCAAGGGCCTCGTTCCAGGCGGGAAGCTGGACGGCGCGGGCGCGGGCGTTTTTCGACAGGGTGACGGCCAGCATTTCCAAGAGGATGCGGGTGACGTTGTTTTCAGGCTGCTGCTCGGTCAGGCCAAGGCTGTTGACCTGCACGCCGTAGCGAAAGCGGCGGTATTTGGGGTCGCCGATGCCATAGCGGTCGCGGCAGATCTCATCCCACAGATCGACAAAGGCGCGCATCTTGCACAACTCGGTCACAAAGCGGATGCCGGCATTCACGAAAAAGCTGATGCGGCCGACCATGTTGGGGAAATCGGCGGCGGGCACCTTGGCGCGCAGATCGTCCAGCACCGCGCAGGCGGTGGCAAGGGCAAAGGCCAGCTCCTGCTCCGGCGTGGCACCTGCTTCTTGCAAATGGTAGGAACAGACATTCATCGGGTTCCATTTGGGCAGGTGCTTTTGCGTATAGGCCGCAACATCGGTGATCATCCGCAGCGACGGCGCGGGCGCGGTGATATAGGTGCCGCGCGACAGGTATTCCTTGATGATGTCGTTCTGCACGGTGCCTTGCAAGGCAGCGATCTCCGCGCCCTGTCCCTCGGCCACCGCAATATAGAGCGCCAGAAGCCAGGGCGCGGTCGCATTGATCGTCATCGACGTGTTCATCTGATCCAGCGGGATATCGGCAAACAGCGCGCGCATGTCGCCCAGATGCGCCACCGGCACGCCGACCTTGCCGACCTCACCCCGCGCCAGGATATGGTCGCTATCATAGCCCGTCTGCGTCGGCAGATCGAAGGCCACCGAAAGACCCGTCTGCCCCTTGGCAAGGTTGCCGCGATAGAGCGCATTCGACGCGACAGCCGTCGAATGGCCCGCGTAGGTGCGGAAGAGCCAGGGAGCGTCATGGGTCATTTTCGCCTCGCACCAGAAAAATTGCGCAACATTGTTACGTTGGATGACAGATAGGTGACATTTTATGCCAATGTCAATTCGCTGCAGCGCGGCGAAAGGGGCGCTGCCCCCGTCGCGGCGGGGCCGCGCCTCCCCCGGGATATTTTTGCAAATGTGAAAGCCGATTGCGGGGCCGCCGGGATCGGCTAGGCTTATGCCGATGTTTGGCACAGTGGAAATTCCGGTCTGGTTCATGTGGGCCGCAGGGACGCTTGCGGCGGTGGCGGCGCTGGACCGGATCATCGGGCCGGGGATCCAGTGGTTCTTTCGCCGCCGGATGGAGCGGGCGTTGGCGCAGGTCAATGCGCGGCTGGAGCGCAAGATCGAGCCCTTCAAGCTGGCACGGCGGCAGGACATGATCGTGCGGTTGTTGTACGATGCCAAGGTCCTGGAGGCGGTCAGCGACCATGCCGCAGAGACCCGGGTGCCCGGCAGCGTGGCGTTTGAAGAGGCGCGGCGCTATGCGCGCGAGATCGTGCCGGGGTTTTCGGCGACGCTCTATTTCGGCTTTGCCACCCGTGCGGCAAAGGGGTTCAGCCGCATGCTTTACCGGGTGCGAGTGGGCAAGGTGGATGCAGCCCTGGCCCATATCGACCCCAAGGCCACGGTGATTTTCGTGATGAACCATCGCAGCAACATGGATTACGTGCTGGTGACCTGGCTGGTCGCGGACCGCGCGGCGATTTCTTATGCGGTCGGTGAATGGGCGCGGGTCTGGCCATTGTCGGCGATGATCCGCGCGATGGGGGCCTATTTCATCCGGCGCGGCAGCCGCAACGCGCTTTATCGCAAGGTGCTGGCGCGCTATGTCCAGATGGCGACCGAGGATGGCACCACGCAGGCGATCTTTCCTGAAGGCGGTCTGAGCCTTGATGGCAGGGTGGGGGCCGCCAGGATGGGACTCTTGAGCTATATCGTGCAAGGTTTCGAGCCCGCAGGACGCGATGTCGTCTTTGTGCCGGTCGGTCTGGGCTATGACCGGGTGCTTGAGGACCGCGTGTTGATCGCGGCGGCACAGGAGGGGGGGCGCAGGTTCCGCATGCAGCCCTTGCGCGTCGCACTTTATGCGCTGCGGATGATGTGGAACCGGGCGCGGGGTCGCTTTTCAGGATTTGGCACGGCGGCGGCAGGGTTCGGTGCACCGCTGTCGTTGCGCGCGTTTCTTGCAGATGGTCGCGATGTCGAGGCGCTTGGCGCAACGCTGATGGCAGAGATCGCAAAAGTGGTGCCGGTGCTGCCGGTGCCGCTGGTCGCCTTTGCGCTTGGGCAAGGGGCCCGGTCGCGCGAAGACCTGCATGCGCGGCTTGAGGCGTTGGTCAGGCGACTGACGGAAGCGGGTGCGGTGCTGAAACTACCCCCACAGGGGATCGAGGCTGCATTGAACGAGGGGCTGAGCCCGCTGATTGCGCGTGGGATTGTCGGCGCGGATCTGGTGCCGGTTGCCACGCAGACTGCGGTCTTGCGGTTTTATGCGGCGTCGGTCCCTGACATTTGACGGTTATGCCGCATGGCAGCAGACATAAAGTTACAAAAACGGGGCGATCTAGGTTGCAATATTGCGTAGCAGAATCTAGTTTGCGCAGGAGTTGCGGCGATTCTGCGCTGCGGCGCGCGTAGTGAACGATTGCAAAGGTGCCCTATGGCTCTGGACACGCAGGACCCGGATGTGACCCAAGACATGCCCCTGAAGGATCTTTACGAGATCGGGGATTTCCCGCCTTTGGGACATGTCCCGGCACAGATGTACGCCTGGACGATCCGGCGCGAACGGCACGGTGCCCCCGATACCGCCTTTCAGGTTGAGGTTGTCGATACCTGGACGATCGACAGCAACGAGGTGCTGGTTCTCGTGATGGCCGCGGGGGTCAACTACAACGGCGTCTGGGCGGCTTTGGGCGAGCCGATTTCGGTCTTTGACGGCCACAAGGCGCCCTATGCGGTGCTGGGATCAGATGCGTCCGGCATCGTCTGGGCGGTGGGCGACAAGGTGAAACGCTGGAAGGTCGGCGATGAGGTCGTCATTCACTGCAATCAGGATGACGGCGACGACGAGGACTGCAATGGCGGCGATCCGATGTATTCGCCCAGCCAGCGCATCTGGGGATACGAGACGCACGATGGGTCATTCTCGCAATTCACGCGGGTTCAGTCGCAACAGCTGATGCCCCGCCCCAAGCACCAGTCCTGGGAGGAATCGGCCTGCTATACCCTGACATTGGCGACCGCCTACCGGATGCTGTTCGGACATGAACCGCATGACCTGAAACCCGGACAGAACGTGCTGGTCTGGGGCGCTTCGGGGGGGCTTGGCTCATATGCGATCCAGCTGATCAATACCGCAGGGGGGAATGCGATCGGCGTCATCAGCGACGAGGGCAAACGTGACTTTGTGATGGGCCTGGGGGCCAAGGGCGTCATCAACCGCAGCGCGTTCAAATGCTGGGGCCAGATGCCAACCGTCAACACGCCCGAATACAATGACTGGCTGAAAGAGGCGCGCCGTTTTGGCAAGGCGATCTGGGACATCACCGGCAAGGGCGTCAGCGTCGATATCGTGTTTGAACATCCCGGCGAGGCGACGTTCCCGGTCTCGGCGCTGGTCTGCAAAAAGGGCGGCATGGTGGTGATCTGTGCGGGCACCACCGGGTTCAACTGCACCTTTGACGTGCGCTACATGTGGATGCACCAGAAACGCCTGCAGGGCAGCCATTTCGCGCATCTGAAACAGGCGGCAGCGGCCAACAAGCTGATGGTCGAGCGCCGCCTTGATCCGTGCCTGTCCGAGGTGTTCCCCTGGGAAGAGATCCCGCGCGCGCATATGCTGATGTGGAAAAACCAGCACAAGCCGGGCAACATGGCCGTCTTGGTTCAGGCACCGCGCGCTGGCCTCAGGACCTATGAGGACACGCTGGAGGCCAGCCCGTCGCATAAGCCCTAGGCCTTGGTGTTGTCCCCGATGGTGACGTGCCACCATTTCGGTCGTGGCGCAGTGTGGGACTGCGCAATCGGGGCCAACTCCTTGCGGTTCGGGGCATCGAAACAGCCCAGGACCAGCGCGATGGTGGGCGCATCGTCCACAGCGCCAAGCGTGCCGCCGCAGGTCGGGCAGAAGGCACGGCTGGATTTTTCCGACGATCGCCACGTTGCGGGGGCACCCCCGGGGCCGGTCCATGCCACGCGATCGCGCGGAAATTCGACCCAAGCCAGGGTCAGCGCGCCGGAATGGCGCTGGCACATTCTGCACGAACAGGTATGGGGCCATCCAGCGGGGCCAGTGGCGCGAAACTGGATGCCGCCACACAGGCAGCCACCCTGATAAATCTTGTCGGCGGGCATCGGCACTCCCTTTTGCACCCCGCCGGTGATCGACCGATGCGCGCGCGGCCAAACATCGTCAGCCCGGCAACATTCCTCTCATGAATGCAGGATCAGGACAGCTTATTCTTTCAGGTTGCAGCGGATTTTTGCTATCTGCCAAAGGCATTTATACACCTTGTGTTGACGGCTCTACGGTAACGGTTCCCATACAGTTGCGGAAGCTGGGGGTGCAATCCTCCCACCTGCGACTTCGGGAGGCAGTATGGCGCACGAGTGGATCTTTGACGTTTTGCAAGATATGCGCAGCTATTCGCAAAAGAATGGATTGCTGGCCCTTGCAGCCCAACTGGACGAGACGCTGCGCGTGGCCCGCGCGGAGATTGGCGGAAAGCCTGCCGCAGTACCGCCTGAGGACACCGAAGACGGCGATGATTGACGCAGCGTCAGACAGCGCAGCGCTGACGGGCCAGAGGCATCCGCCGGGCAGCGTGTCGGCCCAAGACATCTAGACCTTTGGGCACCACCGGTACGATGGGGCGATGTTGCAGCAAGACCGGGTTCGTGCGCCGCATCAGGTAGTTCGCGTGCGGCGCGTGCTGGTCCTTTTGCAGCTTGCAGATTAAGGTCGGGCCATGCCGTTGCCCCCCCTTACCCTGTCGGACGATCAGGCCGAAGCCTTTGACCGGATGACGGCAGAGCTTTTGGGACATGGGATCAATCTGGGCCAAGGCGTCCTGACCCCGATGGCCGAGGGAAAGGCCTCGGTCCTTGCGGTGGTCGGCAAGGCGGGGTCGGGCAAGACGATGCTCTTGGGTGCGCTGTACCGCGCGCTGAAAGCGGCGGGCGTCGACGTGGTATCGGGCGACTATGAGGGCCGCCGCCGCAAGGATCGCCGGACGTTGGCCGTTCTGGCGCCCACGAACAAGGCGGCGAGCGTTTTGCGGTTGCGTGGCGTGCCCGCCACGACGATCCACCGCATCCTCTACACACCGCTCTACGATTCCCAATACGAAAAGATCGCCGAATGGCTGGCAGGCAACGCGCCGCGCCCGGCCGTCGAGGGATTGACCGATATCGCATTGGACCGCGCGCATGCGTTTTATCAATCGGTCGCCTCGATCCCCGGCGCGTTGGCGGCGGCAGGGCTGAAAGGCAGCGACTTCATCAAGGGCTGGAAGCGACGCGAAGAGCCGCTGGATATCGGCTTTGTCGACGAAAGCTCGATGCTGGACGAACGCCAGTACGACGATCTGCGCGCGATCTTCCCGGCCCTCGTGCTGTTTGGCGACCCGGCACAACTGGCCCCCGTGGGTCAGTCGGGTGAGATGGTCTTTGACCGGCTGGCCGCGTCGCGCAAGCTGGTCCTGAGCCGCATCCACCGGCAGGCCGAGGATAATCCGATCCTCGATCTGGCCCATGCGCTGGGCGATGACAGCATCGGGTTCGAGGCGTTTGAACGCATGGTCGAGGACCGCGCGCGCCAGGACGACCGGGTGGTCTGGGCGGAACGGGTGGATGCGGACCTGATGGCGCGCAGCCCGGTTCTGGTCTGGCGTAACGTCACGCGGATCAAGCTGATACAGGCCTTTCGATCGGTGCACGACGCGCCCCCTGACATGCTCTTGCCGGGTGAGCCCTTGATCTGTGATGGCATTGAATTGCCGCTCAAGCACCGCAAGAAACGCATTGATCTGGAGGCACGGGGCCTGATCAAGGGCGCGCAGGTGATCTATCTGGGCGAAGGCAACCGTGAGGGCTTTGCCAAGCTGCATGTCGTGGGGGCCGAAGAACCGCAGGTCAGTGCGGCCTCGATCATCAAGATCGAGCGGCCCGATGAGGAAGAACCCTTCATCCCGCATGCCGCGCGGATGGGGGCGGCCTTTTTGCACGGGGCGGCGGTGACCATCCACAAGGCGCAAGGGTCGCAATGGGATACGGTGCAGGTCTTTGCCCCGGACCTTTATGCCGCTGCCCAAGCGGGCCGCACCGAAGCAGGCCTGCCCCTGTGGAAGCGGCTGGCCTATGTCGCCATCACAAGGGCCGAAAACCGGCTGATGTGGGTGGTGCGCAATCGGCTGGCGCGGCCGACGCAGACGTTGACGGTGGCGGACTTGCGCACCGCCCCCGCACCCTTGGCAATGAGCGCAGAGGGCTGATCTTTTCCTTTGCGCCCGCAGACGCTAGGCTGGATCAAAAGGAGACGCCCATGGCCCTGGTGTTCGTTCAGTTCCGCTGTACCCCCGGCAAGACCTATGAGGTGGCCAATGCCATCTGGGACCGCGAGGCGGTGAGCGAACTTTATTCGACCAGCGGTGAATATGACCTGATCGCCAAGGTCTATATCCCGGATGGCGAGGATGTCGGGCACTACCTGTCGCAACGCTTGTTCGATATCGCGGACATCGTGCGGACCTTGACGACGATGACGTTCAAGGCATTTTAAGCGCAAATTTCTTCGAAGAAATTTGCAAAATCCTTCGAAGGATTTTGGCGCTAGAGCCAGTCGTTGCGTCGGGTTCCGACGGCATCGGCAACGCACGCAAATCCGTCCCGTGCGAGCAGTTCGTCCACGCCATGTGCGATACGGGGGGCAAGGCTCAACCCCTCATAAACCATCGCGGTATAAAGCTGCACCGCCGAGGCCCCGGCGCGGATCTTGGCATAGCAATCCTCGGCCGACGAGACGCCCCCCACACCGATCAGGGGAAGTTTGCCATCGGTCAGCTGCGATATCCGCGCCAGAACGCGGGTGGATTTCTCGAACAAGGGTACGCCGGACAGGCCGCCCGTCTGATTGCGATGGGGGCTGCGCAAGCCCTCGCGGTCCAGCGTGGTGTTGGTGGCGATGATCCCCGCCAGACCAGCCGACACTGCAACCTCGGCAATCTCGGCCAGGTCGTCATCCGACAGGT
This sequence comes from Rhodobacterales bacterium, assembly GCA_031378845.1. Classification (GTDB taxonomy): domain Bacteria; phylum Pseudomonadota; class Alphaproteobacteria; order Rhodobacterales; family Rhodobacteraceae; genus JAJNPS01. The sequence goes on along the minus strand of JANNES010000004.1, from coordinate 31,741 downwards.
CGGGGGCGATTTTCAGGAATACCGGGATGGGGTTCGCCAATTGGCTCTGCGCCTCCGTCACCCCGGCCAAAAGGGCGGTCAGCGCCGCAGGTCCTTGCAGATCACGCAGTTTTTCGGTGTTGGGGGAACTGACATTCACCGTGGCGAAATCGACAAAGGGACCGCAATGGGCCAGCACGCGCGCAAAATCGGCACCGCGATTGTCGGAAATCTTGTTCGCGCCAAGGTTCATACCCACCGGCACCGCCCCCCGCACGCGGACGGCAAGACGGGCGGCAATCCGCTCCATCCCTTCATTGTTGAACCCGAACCGGTTGATTGCGGCGCGGTCCTCGATCAGCCGGTAAAGGCGTGGGCGGGGATTGCCCTCTTGCGCCACGGGCGTTGCCGCACCCACTTCGATAAACCCGAAACCGGCGCGTGACAGGGGGGCGAGCGCGGTGGCGTTCTTGTCGAACCCCGCCGCCAGCCCGACCGGGTTCAAAAGCGGCATTCCCGCCAAAGTCGTGGCCAGTCGGGTCGAGGTGACCGGACCCGGCAGCGGGGCAAGCCCGAACCGCAGTGCCATCATTGCCAGACCATGCGCGCGTTCGGGATCGATCCGGCGCAAGAGGGCAAGGCCTGCGGATTCCAGCGTCGCTACCATATGCCGTTGGGAAAGATGTGGCCGGTGGCCCCAAGGGGCAGCGACTTGTCCCAGACCACCTCGGCCAGATCGAGGGCGCGGTAAAGATGCGGGAATAGGGCACCGCCGCGCGACGGCTCCCATCGCAGATCGGCGCCCAGCCGATCAGGGTCAAAGGCCACCAGCACCAGATCGCTTTCGGTCGCAAAGTATTTCGCGGCGGTCTCAGCCACCTGCGCGCCTGTGGAAAAATGGATATAGCCATCGGTCAGATCAACAGGCGCGCCGCGCGTTTGCCCGGCGACACAAAACGCATCCCATTCGGGGCGACGAAAGATCTTGTAGATCAGCATGGTCTTGGCTTTTGGCGCGTTGCAGCCCTTGGGTCAATCCCGCCTGTCATGTCCTTGTGCAGATGGCAGGGCAGTGCTTGCGCGACGCTTTGACATCGCAGCGCAACCCACGGCAGAATAGTGCCAGTGCAACGACTTCACCGAAAAGGAGAATCGGCATGATCACCTGTAAAAACCCCGTCGTCTTGGTGCTTTTGGGCGCGGCAAGCCTGATTGCCGTGGCGCATCCGCTCGGCGCTGAAACCGTGAAGCTGACGTTGCTTGGCGTGGGCGATGTCTACAATTTCGAAGAAGAGGACGGGCGCGGCGGATTTGCCCGGCTGAACGCAGTGGCCAAGGCAGAGCGTGCAGCCAACCCGAACACCATTTACGTCTTTGACGGCGACATGCTGTCACCCTCGCTGCAATCGGGGTTCGACAAGGGCCAGAACACCATCGATTTCACCAATCTTGTGCCCTTTGATCTGGCGGTGCCGGGCAACCACGAGTTCGACTTCGGCCCCGACAACTTCATGGCAAAGATGAAGGCGTCGAAATACCCTTGGGCCGCGATCAACATCACCAATGCCAACGGCAGCCCGGTCGAGGGCCTGGGTGGGGTGATGGTCAAAGAGGTCGGCGGGCTGAGGGTCGCGCTGATCCCGGTGGCACAGGATACCTCGCCCGAAGTGTCCTCGACCGGCAGCCTGACGTTCGGCCCGACCGTGGAGACCGGCATCGAGGCGGCCAAGAAGGCGCGTGAGGATGGTGCCGATATCGTCGTGGGCGTGGTGCAGACCAATATGGAAAACGACCGCAAGCTGATGGCCAGCAAGGCCTTCGACGTGATCCTGTCGGGCGACGACCATTCCTATGCCACGGCCTATGACGGGGTGACCGCCTATGTCGAAACCTCGATTGACGGGCAGTATCTGTCGCCCGTCGATCTGTTGGTTGAGATCGGCGAAAGGGACGGCAAACGCACCATCAGCTGGACGCCGATCTTTCGGTTCATCGACACTGCAGCGGTGACGCCTGATCCGGAGTCCAAGGCGCTGGCGGATCAATACCGCGCAAGTCTGGATGAGACGCTGAACGTCGAAATCGGCACTGCCGGGGCCGAGATCGACAGCCGCCGCAACATGGTCCGTGCGCAAGAGGCGACGATGGGCAACCTGATCGCCGATGCAATGCGCGCAGCAACCGGGGCTGATATCGGCATCATGAACGGCGGCGGCATTCGCGGCGACCGCACCTATGATGCCGGGGCCAAGCTGACGCGCCTCGATATTCTTACGGAACTGCCGTTTGGCAATGTGACCGTGATGACCGAACTGCCCGGCAGCCAGATCCTGCTGGCGCTGGAAAATGGCGTCAGCCAGGTCGAAAAGGGCTCGGGCCGGTTTCCGCAAGTGTCGGGACTGAGCTTCACGCTGGACCCTTCGGCCGAGTCTGGGGCGCGTGTGTCCGCGGTCATGGTGGGCGGTGCAGCACTGGAGGCCGATAAAGTCTACAAGGTCGCGGTGAACGATTACATTTTTGGCGGCGGTGACGGCTATGCGGCCCTTGGCGGCGGCAAACTTGTCACCAATGCAGGTGGCGGCAACCTCGTGGCCAATGACGTGATGGCGTATGTGGAAAAGATGGGCGCCGTGACGCCTGCAATCGAAGGGCGCATCAAGATCCTTGGTCAGTAAGCCCCGGAAGGCGCTTTCAGACCAGTTCGCACCGGTCCCTGTTTGCCCAGACCCGTTCAGCCGCAGGCCGCGCGGCGTTGACGCCGCACGGCAAGAGCAACTGCATGGTCCCGCTTGAAGGTGGATCGACAGAAAAGGTGGCACTCGGCGTTGACATGGTTGGGGGCCGATGACTGGACGGCGACGCACTTGTGCAAGGTTCGCACGCGCGATTGTGGAGATGGCGACCGATTTCGTGTCTTTCCGGACCGCGCGCGTTGGTCAAACTGATGTGCCATCGGCCCGATGGGCGGCTGTCTCCTGGCCACTGCGACCGTTTTCGGGCGCTCGCCATCGGCAGCGTTTGCCTTCGGATGTTGTGCGGGAACAAAGAACCGGGTGGGACGTTGGTCCACTGTCGTGCAAACGCACAGATCAGAAAAGGAGATCACGATGTTCACCCGCCGCGCAGCGCTGATGGGGGCGGCCTTTGTTGCGGCCGCGCCCTATGTGATCAAGACCGCCTACGCCCAGGAGACTGCGGCCAACACCGGTGCCGACCCGGTTGATCTTTCGGCGCTGACCCGCAGGAAGGTCAAGCTGGTTGCACCGCCGTTCGTCCACGCGCATGAACAGGTGGCCACGACCGGGCCAGAGATCGTCGAATTCGAGATGAAGATCGTCGAGAAGGAGATTCAGGTCGATGAAGACGCATGGTTGCAGGCCTTCACCTACAATGGCTCGACACCCGGCCCGATGATGGTGGTGCATCAAGGTGACTATGTCGAACTGACGCTGTTCAACCCGCCCGAGAACATGTTGCAGCACAACATCGACTTTCACGCGGCCACCGGTGCGCTTGGCGGCGGGGCACTGACGTTGGTGAACCCCGGCGAAAAGACGGTTCTGCGGTTCAAGGCCACGCGGCCGGGGGTATTTGTCTATCACTGCGCGCCGGGCGGCCCGATGATCCCATGGCATGTGGTGTCCGGCATGTCCGGCTGCATCATGGTGCTTCCGCGTGACGGGCTGCGCGACCATCTGGGTCAGCCGGTCAGCTATGACCGGGTCTATTACATCGGCGAGAATGACTTTTACATCCCGCGCGGCGAGGACGGCGCCTACAAGCGTTTCGCCGATGCCGGGGAAAGTTACTCTGACACGCTGGAGGTGATGAACGGGCTGATCCCGACGCATGTTGTGTTCAACGGCAAAGTCGGTGCGCTGACCGGCGACAATGCGCTGACTGCCGAACAGGGCGAGACGGTGCTGTTTGTGCATAGCCAGGCCAACCGCGACAGCCGCCCGCACCTGATCGGCGGGCACGGTGATCTGGTCTGGGAGGCCGGAAAGTTCAACAACGTGCCAGACCGCGACCTGGAAACATGGTTCATCCGCGGTGGGTCCGCCGGGGCGGCGCTGTATACGTTCCTGCAGCCCGGCGTCTACGCCTATGTGAACCACAACCTGATCGAGGCGGTTAACCTCGGCGCTACGGCGCATGTCGTCGTCGGGGGGGACTGGAACAACGATCTGATGGAACAGGTCGTCGCCCCGGTGGAATACGACGCGGCGCACGAGGGTCGGACCGCCCTGCCTTAGGGCGACAAAGCGACGCAGAACGGCAGCCCTCTGCAAGGGCTGCCGTTGCCCTTCAATGAGGTCTGAGATGGCAAAGGGTCTGGGATACGCCGCGTTTGGTGCAAGTGCGGTTCTGGTGCTGGCGGGGGGACTGCTGTGGTCGCAAAGCGTGGGCCCGCTGCCGATGCCGCAGACGGTACGGCTGGAGGCTGCAACGCAAAGCTACCGTCCGGCGGGCGAGTTCCGGCGCGGCACCACGGTGGTCGATGCACCTTTGGAGGTGATCGCGGCCCCTGCAATCGACGTGATGAAATTCCATGTCAGCCAAGCCGACTATGTCCTGTGCGTCACCGAGGGGGCGTGTCTGGAAGCGCAGTCAAACAACCGGCCGGACATGCCCCAGACCAATGTCAACTTCGTGGATGCCACCGCCTATGCGCGTTGGTTTTCTGACAGGACGGGGGACGAATGGCGGTTGCCCACGGACGCTGAGTGGCTGCGGCTGGCCGCGGACCGCGCTTTTGACGACGGCTTTTCGGCTGAGGCAAACGGGCCGGACCCGTCGCGCCGCTGGATCGCGTCGTATCGGCGCGAGGTGGCGCGGCGCGGCGAGGCCGATTTGCAGGCGCACCCGCTGGGCCATTTCGGGCTCAACCATGTCGGCGTGGCCGATATTGCAGGCAACGTCTGGGAATGGACCGACAGCTGCTTTCAGAACGGCACGGTGGCGGCGGACGGATCAGTGATCGAAACACGGTCCGATTACTGCGGGGTTCGGGCGGTGCAGGGCAAGCATCGCGGTTTCGTCATCGACTTTGTCCGCGACGCGCGCTCGGGCGGCTGTGCCGCCGGTGTTCCACCGGATTATCTTGGTTTCCGGCTGGTGCGGATCGTTTCATGACGCTTTGTCGGCCAAGACAAAGGGGCGGCCAACTGATCTGGCCGCCCCTTTGTCATGTTGGATCATTGTTTACGGGGTAACTTGTGCGAACAGCGGCTCAAACCGCGCCTTCGCCTTGCCCTTTTGTGTCACCGCTGCCGCCGCATCCAGATTGACCGGACCGCCAACCTGGATCAGGGCGACCATGCCCATGGCATAGTGCGGTGTGCATTTGATGCCGTAGAGCCCCTCGGCGGTCAGGGTCAGGGTGAAGTCCTTGCTCATCTCGCTTTTGAACGCCTCGACCCCATCGGGCAACATGCCTTCGATCGACTCCGCGTTGTGCCCCTTGTCGGGCGAGAGGAAGTTGACCGTGTCACCCACCACAGCCTTGATGAAGGCAGGCTCGAACACCATCGCGCCCTCGGCGCCCTTGTTCAGCATCTTGACCTCGAAGGTCTCGGCAACGGCGGCGGTGGCCAGCAGCATCGCCGCCAGAGCGGTAGCGGTGATGGTCAGTTTCGAAAACATGGCGTATCCTTTCGAGATTGATTGGGTCTGACGCTGTTTTAAGGCAAGGATCATAGCGGCTCTTTGCGCTGCCACAACATCAGGGGTCGCGACGTGAAGAAACTGGATGAAAGCCTGCTGACCAATTTGCCGCCATTCCGCAGTCTGACCCGCCCCCAGATCCGCGAAATCCTCGATGCGGCCCAGACCGCGCGTTACGATGCAGGCCAGCCGGTGTTTTGCGAAGGCATGGCCGTGGACCGCTTCTTTTTGCTGCTGGACGGCCATGTCCGTGTGCAGCGCACCACGCCGCAAGGCGATCAGATCATCCTGTTGCACATCGCCCCCGGCCAGTTGTTTGGCATCGGTGCGGCGCTGGGGCACCTCACGTATCCAGCAACAGCGGTTGCGGCGGATGACTGTGTGGTACTGGCCTGGCCCAACCGGCTGTGGCCGCAGTTCATCGCACGCTATGACGGGTTTGCGACCCAGACCTACACCGTCGTGGGCGAGCGACTGAATGACATGCACAACGTTATTGTGGAGATGGCCACCAAGCAGGTCGAACAGCGTATAGCCGCTGCCTTGTTGCGCCTGATCACCCAGATGGGCCGCAAGGTCGAACGCGGGATCGAGATCGACTTTCCGATCACCCGCCAGAACATATCCGATATGACGGGGTCCACCCTGCACACCGTCAGCCGCCTGCTGAGTGCGTGGGAAAAGGACGGCATCGTTGCCAGCGAACGCAAGAAGATCACCGTGACAGCACCCCATCAGCTGGTCTTGCTCAGCGGGATTACGAGCTGATGTCGGGGGGCGCTGGCGGCGGTTTGCGGCTGTAGGCTGCGGACGTGGTCTGCAAAATGGTCCCGTCGGTCGTGAACAGCACCCGCAGCCGACGTGTCGGCGCATAAAACGTCACGCGAAAACGGCCTGCATCGTCGCCTTCGCCTTTTTCCACTTTGCGGGTAACGCGGCCATCTCGCAGGGCTGTGCGCAAGGCGTCCGGGTCCATGCGCAGGCCTTTTGCGACGAGCGTTGCGTCGATCTCGATCAGCAGGTCGGTGAAGGTGATCGGTTCCATCTCAACTTTCTTGGGGATCGGACAGTTTACGCCTTGCATCGGCACTTGCAAGGATCGGCGCAAAATGCCTCAGAAACATGGCAAACCCTGCCGTCCACAACGCCGCCGCCACCCAAAGCCCTGCCTCGGGCGGTGCCGAGGCCCGCACCACTGCCGCCAGCGCCACACAGGCAAAGGCCGCCGCCAGCACCGGCCCCACCTCAAGCGTGCGCCCGGTGTGGCCCAGTGATGCGCGCATCATCACCGCCAGCGTCATGCAGCCTATGCCGCCGATCCCCAGCAGGTGCAGGCCCGTCGCGGCTGGCAGGATGGCGAACCCCGCCAGCCCAAGGGCGAACAGCCCGCACGGAAGAAAAGCAAAGGCCAGATGCAGCATCACAAGCAGCGGCGACGCCACCGTGCGCCAGCCCCGCCACCGCGCAAGCCGGATCAGCTGCACCACCCCCGCCAGCATGAGGCCGGTTGCAGAAACCGCAGCATCCGGCTGCGCGACCCACAGCCCCCAGGCCAGCAGCGCAACCCCAAGACTTGCCGCATCCAGCCGCCCGAATGGTGCAGGCAACGGCCCCGCCCCGCGCTTGACCAGCCAGTTGCGGGTGAAGCTGGGGATAATCCGCCCCCCGATCAGCAAGATCAGCATCACGACCATAGCAAAGCCAAGCCGCCGGCCGATTTCGGCCTGACCCCGCCACATCACCTCAAGATGAAAGGTCACGTTGGCCGCAAGATACAAAAGCACCGGCACCACCACCTTCAGGTTGCCCCAGTTGCGCCCGGCGGCAATCTCGCCCACCACCATCGCGCCGATCGCCGCCATGAAGCCGCAGTCCAGCACCATCACCAGAACCGGCCCCAACCCCAGCGCCCCGGCCACCGCCAGCCGCCCCGCAAGCCACAGCGCCGCCAGCACCATCAGCGGCCAGCCCCGCGTCGGCATCCGGCCCGTCCAGTTCGGAATGGCGGTGAACAGGAACCCCGCCATGACCGCCGAGGTATAGCCGAACAGCATCTCGTGGATGTGCCAGTCCATCGGCGAAAAGGGGGTGTTCAGGGTGACCCTGCCGGACCAGACCGCCATCCACAGCGGCACGATCAGCACCGCAAAAAGTCCCGCCATCAGAAAGAATGGCCGGAACCCATAGCTGAACAGCGCAGGGCCGGTGTAGGGCGGGCGGGTCGTGCTGGACATCAGGGCTGCCTTTTCTTGTTTCGGCCCGGCCTTCTGCGGGGTCACGGACCACGTTTAAGCTTGTGAACCTTGCCTTACGTCGGTCGTGCCAACAGCGCGGCCCGCAATTCGTCGCGAAAACGCGCCGCGTCCAGGCGGTACTCTAGACAGGCATCGACAACCGAATGAAACGGCGCGATCGGGCAGCCAAAGCACAGCATCCGGTGCGACAGAAACACCGTTGCCGTTACCGGCCATCTGTCGAACAGCACCTGCAGCGGCAGGTCCGGGTCATCGAAATCGGGGCCTGTCATGGGACCTCCTGCGGACCTTCTGCGAGGCAGGGTCACGGGTGCCGCAACGTTGCGCCGTGCGTAGGTCGTTGTCGTTGCGCCAGCACAACGTCAGGGGCGGCGCGGGCAACCAGAAAGGCGAAAACCCGGAACTGCCGACCAGAGGCCGCGTGTCAGAGATTCTCACGAAATCAAGGGCGAGAAACATCTTTTACGGGTCGCTGTTCTTTGTCGTGGTGTTCATCAGCCTGATCGTCAACTCGCACCGCTATGTGGTCAGTGTGTCGACCGCAGGCATGCCACTGACCCCGGAAGTGGCTTTGGGCAAGCGCGTCTGGGAACGCCACACCTGCATCAACTGCCACACCATCCGTGGCGAAGGCGCCTATTTCGCGCCCGAGCTTTGCAATGTGATGACCCGCTGGGGCGTGCTGGACGATCCGCAGACGACCTACGAAGTGCTGGACGGCTGGATGGCCGCCCAACCCAGCGGCACCCCCGACCGTCGCCAGATGCCGCATTTCGCGATCACCAAAGAAGAAATGCGCGGCCTCGCCGAGTTCCTGCGTTGGGCAGATCACACCGACACGCAAGGCTGGCCGCCAACGGATGCGGGCCAAGCGGGACTGGATATGAAATACCAATCGCAAAAAGTGGCCTTGGCCTATTTTCTGGTGGCAATGGCGCTGTTCGGCATTCAGGTTCTGGGTGGGCTGCTGGCCGGGTGGATCTATGTCTCGCCCAACACGCTGTCGACGGTGCTGCCCTTCAACATCATCCGGATGATCCATACCAACACCCGGATCGTCTGGCTGCTGATGGGTTTATTGGCGCGGCCTATTATCTGGTGCCCGAGGAATCCGAGCGCGAAATCTGGTCGGTCAAGCTGGCCTATCTGCAATTGGCCATTCTGGTGATCGGTACCCTCGGGGCGGTCGGCAGCTATCTGATGGGCATCCACGGCGGGCGCGAGTTTCTGGAGCAACCCCTGTGGGTCAAATTCGGTATCCTCGTCGCGGCGGTGATCTTTCTTATCAACATCTCGCTGTCGGTGCTGGCCGGGCGCAAGACCGCGATCACCAACGTGCTGCTGACGGGGCTGTGGCTGCTGTCGCTGTTGTGGATATTCTCGTTCATCAATCCGGAAAACCTGAGCCTCGACAAGATGTACTAGTGGTTCATCGTGCACCTGTGGGTCGAGGGCACATGGGGGCTGGTCATGGCCGCGATCCTCGCCTTCCTGATGCTGAAGCTGACCGGGGTGGTCCGTGAGGTGATCGAGAAATGGCTTTATGTCATTGTCGCAACGGCGCTGTTCTCCAGAATTCTCGGCACCGGGCACCATTTCTACTGGATCGGGCTGCCTTCCTACTGGCAATGGACCGGGTCGATCTTTTCGGCGATGGAAGTGGTGCCGTTCTTTGCGATGATATCGTTTGCCTTCATCATGGCCTGGAAGGGGCGGCGCAATCACCCCAACAAGGCGGCGTTGCTGTGGGCGCTGGGTTCGGCAACGGTGGCGTTCTTTGGCGCAGGCGTCTGGGGGTTCCTGCATACGTTCCACGGCGTGAACTTCTACACCCATGGCACGCAGATCACCGCCGCACACGGGCATCCTATCCGCCCGCAGCGGGCCGCGTTTCATTGCGCAAGGTCCCGACCCGCCCCGGACTGGCGCGACGCTGCAGCAGATTGTCCAGCCAGTCAGGATCCATTTCGGGCACCGACGACAGCAGGAGTTCGGTATATTCGTGGTGCGGTGGTCCGAGAACCTCGTCGCGGTTGACCACGCGCCCATGCGCGCGCTGCCGCACGACGAACCGGTCCCGGGACATTGCGGCGCTTTGTGCGCGCAGCGCCTTGCTGATCCGGCGGGGAAGGGAAATGGCTTGAATTGCGCCGCATCAAGGTCGCACCGGTCAACCTGCGGTGGTCTGCGACCCGCGATCCGCGGCCCGGCAGCGGTCTGTCTTCAAACTGCAACGGGGGCAATGCACGTAGACCTGACCCTTTGGCTTGCGCCGCTGGACGATCCAGCGTTGCCGGGTAGTAGATTGCACCGCAATCAACGTAAGGGAGCAGGGCCTGTCCGCGCAGGTCAGTAACGGTGCGGCCTTGCAGTGACCAGTTGTCACCCGCAAATCACCCAAGGCGATCATACGCCGGGCAACCCCGATCTACCACCTGGGCGACGGCGTCGCGCTGAACTCGTCGGTAAACCGATCTTGCCTGCCCATCATATGTCTCTCCTTGCGTGCAATACTACCGGGCAAGGCGTCTGCAAATCTCGGCGCTATTCACCCTTTGGCTTGCGCCGCCGTGGTGCCGCAGGAAGCTGCCCGCGCGATCAATTGACTTTGATCTGCTGACACGTAAGATAAAAGGCCTACAGTCCACGCTGGACCTGTTAAGTGTTTCTGTCGGTGTTAACCCTGTTGGGCTGTACCAAAGGAGCAAGACATGACCGGAAAATCCCCTACCATCAACGGACTTAAAAAAGCGGTCGAAAATGGCGACCGCGCCAGTCTGAAGTCGTTTTACGCAGACAACGCCGTCATCACGATCATCGACAGCATCAACACCCCCAGCAAACCAAGGACCATCTCCGGCGCGCGCGAAATCGGCGCGTTCCTTGATGATGTCTACAGCCGCGACATGACCCATACGATCGCTTCAGGGGTCGTCGACGCCAAGATGCTCGCCTTTGTCGAGAACTGCAAATACAGCGACGGGACATGCGTCATCGCATCGAACACGGCCGAGCTGGGGCCAAACGGCATCATCAAGCAAACGGTCGTTCAGGCCTGGGACAGCTGATCTGTCGCTGGTGCGTTGGTTCCATCTGCGCGGACAGGCAAGGAAACGAACGCTTTGCTTGCGGCAGGTGGAACTGCGGATACAGAACCGACCCCCGGAACCTTGGGCAGTTTCCGGGGTGAGTTGATTTGCCTTCGGCGCCCGCTGATCGGGTCGGGAAAAGGCGATCATCCGCCGAAAAAACACGGCGCGCGCGGTACCCGGTTTTGGGGTAAGTGGCTGAGGGAACGCGACTTGGGTCGAACCGTCACTGGCCCCGGCCTTTCGATATTGACTGGGTTGTTGATGAGTGCATTTTCCAACTATTGGGAGTTGCTCGCCGGCGGCACGTGATCTGGTCAAAGCCGTTGATCGCGAAGATCGGGGCTACCCTTGACCGCGGTGGCCTGCCGGTCGATGGTAGCGGTATGACAGCGGCGGGTGTCATAAGCTCCGTAAGCGGTCACGGTGCCGAGCTACTCACCTTCAGGAAACTGGTCGAGCAACTCCGGCAAAACCGGACTGTCGCCATCGCTGCTGGAGGTGAATTCCACGGCGCGGATGTCGGACGTTGTGGTATCCATGGCCAGATGGACCTTGCGCCCCCTCTCGGCGATTGAAGGCAATCGCCTGCCGGGCCGCGACTGGCGACGGCCCTGAACTCCATGCTTTCGGGCTTGCCAAACACCATCGCCGACGTACTTTGTTGCGGTGCTGTCGACGAGCAGGTTGAGAGGCCCATTCGCAAGACGATACGGGATATGGATGGCCAATGTCTTCTGCCGACGGCACAGCGTCTTGTAATCCGGCACGGCCCAGTCCAGGTCTGCCATCTACTGCAGGCTGGCCACCATCCCGGTCGTCTGGCGCAACGGCAGCTTGAAGAGGACCCTGATCGTCAAGCAGAACTGGATCGCCACGTCGGAGAACACTGCAGGGCGACCGGGGCTGCCGTCATGTGGCGCGAGCCAGATCATCTCCTTGTCCAACCAGCCTTACGGTGATTGCAGGCGATCGCCTACCGGCCAATGGATCAGCAGCGACCCGCGCTTGCGAAGCGAAGCCATGTAGCTGGACGCATGGATTCACGATATGAATCCTCGACGGTCAGAGTTCTGCAACAACGCCCGCTCGATCTCAAACCGCTTCGATAGGTCTCATCCTGCCAAATATCGATCATCCCGAATCATTCGACTTTGGAAAAACGAAAAGCGCCGACCATCTGTATGCTCGTCAAGCGCGAGGCCAACCATCCCTGACCATCGGTCTTGAAATGCGTGATTGCACGAAGGGCGACAGCTTGCAGAAGCGGGTTGGCCATCCGCTTGGCCTCGGCCTCCATCGTGTCAAGCCGATGGGCAAGGCCGCCAAAGGCTGAAGCCTCGGGCAACAGCAGAACGAGCGCCTGCCACAACACCTCCGTCAACTTGGTTTCGCCCGCCTCGGCCTGCCAGTGCATCAGATCGGCATCCAGCAGTGCCCAGTCCTGGCGGGCGGCAACCACCGTTCCGCTGCGCCGCCGGACGGTGAGCACCCTTTTCGCCTCCAATCGCTTGATCGATTCGCGTAGCGCAGTTCGGCTGACACGGAACCTGGCGCACAGATCAGCCTCAACCGGAAGCGTGCTGCCTTCAGGGTACCCATCACGGAGGATCAGCAGAAACAAATCCCGGGTCAGTATGGATCCCGTTTCGACCTGAGGGGAGGATACACCTTTCGGCAACCTTGGCATTTCGGTGGGTGTCGGCCGACATACTGGACGAGGAATCGGGTCTGGGCGGCGATAGACGGTCATAGGTACTCCGACGGCATTTTTAGTCAGCATACATCGAACGAAAGACTTGCGAAATGATGTTCAAAGGTAATATCAAATGATTTGATAGTATGAAAGACTGAAATTTCCGGAAGGGCGTCGATATGCATACAATCCTTTGTTACGGCGACTCGAACACCTGGGGGTGCCCCCCATATTCTTCGATCACACAAGCACCCGAACGGATTCAACACCATAGGCGCTGGCCAAACGTATTGGGTCAGTCGCTGTCCGGTCGGGCCTGGATCGTGGAGGAAGGGCTGTCGGGCCGAACAACCGTTTTTGACGACCCGATCGAAGGGCGGCACAAGAACGGCGAACGTGGCATCGTTTCAGCGTTGGAAAGCCACGCACCGATGGATTTGGTCATCATCATGCTGGGCACAAATGACTTCAAAGTGCAGTTCAACTGCACGGCTTTTACCTCTGCCCGAGGGATTTTGACACTTATTCAGACAATCCGCGGACATTTTGCGCTTGCGGGCAAGGGACCGGAGGTTCTGATCGTGACACCCCCCTCGATCACCGAAGTGGCCGAGCCTGCGATGTGGAAGAACAGCGCTGAGCGTGCCGTCGATCACGCCTATTATCTGGAACAAGTTGCGGAACGCACAGGTTGTTTCCACTTCGATTCGAACAGCGTTGTCAAAGTTGGCCCCGACGGCGTGCATCTGGATGCTGCCGCACACGAAACGCTGGCGCGCGCCCTGGCGGCAGAGGTGGCAGCCATCTTGCGGATGGCAGAAACAATTTAGTTGTGTCTAAAACATAATACGTATTATGTTTTAGACATGGTGACGGGAGAAGGAATCGTTGCTGTCAACACGGGGCCGAGACCCGACCCCATAAGGGAGGACCATATGCTGAATCTAATGCAGAAGTTCAGAACTGCGCCAAAGCTGTCGGCTGTCATCCTTGGGGGCATGCTTGCTGTGCTGCCCGCAGCTGGTGCCTGGGCCGAGGATCTTTTCATCATCGAGGTTGGAGGGCCGCTGTCGGACCCGTTCTTCAGCACCTTCAAGAAAGGTAGCGAGGACGCGGCAAAGGCCGAAGGCGTGAAGTTCGAATTTACCGCCCCCACCGGCTTTGATAACCTGTCTCAAGATCTGGCGAAGCTAATCGAGATCGGCATCTCCAGAAATCCCGATGCGATGGTGATCGGCAATTTTATCCCCGATGCCGAGGATCCCTGGATCAAGGCAGCCGTGGATGCTGGCATAGTGGTCGTGGTGGTCAACACCGGCGCGGATTCGTGGGAGAAAGTCGGCGCAATTGCCTTTGTGGGGCAGGACGAAAACCTGGCTGGCCGCGAAGCAGCCCGGATGTTCATTGCGGCGGGCGTCAAGAACGCGATGTGCGTCAATCATGTACCGGGCAATCCAGGCACACAAGCGCGTTGCCAGGGAATGGAAGAAGCGATGGCCGAGGGTGGGCTGAAGGGGTCAACCTTTAACTTGCCTTACTCGGACTCGGGCAACCCGCAGCAAGTGACCCAGGCAATCCTCGGCAACCTAACCGCTGATCCTACGATAGATGCGGTATTTACCCTCGGTGCCGGTATCGCCGAAAGTGCGCTGATGGCAGTCGACACTGGCGGGCTGAAGGACAAGGTCACTGTCGGCACGACCGATGTGTCCACCAACACGCTGAACGCTGTCAAATCCGGCGATCTGTTGTTCGATATCGACCAGCAGCCCTATATTCAGGGATACTACGGCGTTCTGATCGCGGCCCAGAAGCTGAAGTACGGCCTTCAGCCAATCGGTGTGATCAAGACCGGGCCTTTGATCATCGACAAGTCCAACGTCGATGCCGTGCTCGAGGCGCAAAAGCTGGGCGTTCGCGGCGCTGGCTGAGCGGCATCACGACAAACCCCGTGGGGCCTTGCATCAGCGTGCTCGGCCCCGCACAAATTTGCATTTTTGGCTGCAATGGTCCTTAAGACAGGCCGTATGCACGTGAGTTTGGATGACAAGGATGAGCGTTTCCGATCCCAACGAAAAGATCGCGGCAACGGTACCGGAGGGGGCCAGAAGATCGTTGCCCGATCCGCTCAGGCGCGCGGTGCGCCGCCCTGAGTTCGGCGCGCTGGTTGGGGTCCTCGCAGTTTACCTGCTGTTCGCCGTCGCAACCCATGGCAATAACTTCGTCAGCATTACAGGAACCGCAGGCTGGCTGAACACCGCCTCGCAGCTTGGCATCGTCGCAATACCAGTGGCAATGCTGATGATCGCGGGGGAATTCGACCTTTCGATCGGGTCGTTGATCGGCGCCACCTCGATCTTTTTTGCCATCGCCCACGGCAGTTATGGCGTGCCGATCGAAGTCACCATTCTGCTTGCCCTGCTGCTGGGCTTATTGGTCGGTCTGTTCAACGGCATTGTCACGGTGCGGACCCAATTGCCGTCATTCATCGTGACCCTGGTTAGCATGCTGGGGCTTTCTGGCGCGGCACTGGGTTTTTCGCGGATGCTGGTCGGAACGCCAAACGTGTCTTTGAAGGTCGAAGGCTATGTCAAACTGGTGTTCGCTGCCCGCTTGGGCCCTGCCAACATCTCGATCCTGTGGTGGCTGCTGGTTGCTGTGCTGGCATGGTGGGTGCTGTCGCGCACCGTGTTCGGCAACTGGGTGTATGCGACCGGGGGTGACAAGAATGCTGCACGCGAAGCGGGTGTTCCCACCGACAGGGTCAAGATCACACTGTTCGTGGCAACGGCACTCGGTGCTGTTCTGGTTGGCATTATCCAGACGCTGGAATTCAACGGGGGTGAGGCAACCCGCGGGCAGGTCTATGTCTTCAACAGCATCATCGCGTCCGTGATCGGCGGCGTCTTCCTGCAAGGCGGCTATGGATCGGCCGTCGGCGTGACACTTGGCACGATGACCTACGGCATCGTCAGTCTTGGAATCTATTACACCGGCTGGAATGCCGACTGGGCGCAATTGCTGCTTGGGGTTCTTCTGCTTGTCGCAGTGCTGACCAACAACCTGTTTCACAAGCTTGCGTTGAAAGCCTGATGGAGGCCGCGAACATGACATCCCCTATCATCGAAGCACGCGGCATCTCGAAATCTTTCGCCGGCATGCAGGCCCTCATCAACGTGTCGCTGCAGGTCAATCCGGGGCGGGTTCTGTGCCTTCTGGGCGACAACGGCGCTGGCAAATCGACCCTGATCAAGATCCTGTCCGGCGTGATCGCGCCCACCTCGGGGACGGTCCTCATCGACGGTCAAACGACGCACCTGCGCAACCCCAGTGAGGCCCGCGCGCGGGGCATCGCCACCGTACATCAGTATGGCGGAACGGTTCCCTTGATGAGCGTTGCACGAAACTTCTTTCTTGGCGCCGAACCGACCATAGGGCGGGGCCTGTTCAAACGGATCAACATCGATCTTGCCAACCGGATCGCGCTTGACCAACTGCACGCCCTTGGCATTCGCAGGGTCAAGAACGCCAATCAGCTTGTCGGCACCCTCTCTGGCGGCGAAAGACAGGCTTTGGCCATTGCGCGCGCCGTGCATTTTGGGGCTCGGGTGTTGATTCTGGACGAACCGACGTCAGCTTTGGGCGTGAAAGAGGCAGGAACCGTGCTGCGTTTGATCCGGCAGGTCACGGAACGGGGAGCGGCCGTGGTTCTGATTACCCACAATGCGCATCATGCTCTGACGGTGGGGGACAATTTCGCTATTCTGATCCAAGGCGCGGTCGCCGCGACCTTCGCCCGCGGTGAGCGAACGAAGCTGGAGGTGCTAAACTTGATGGCCGGAGGCGAAGAGATGGAAGCACTGCAGGCCGATATGGAAGATGTCGAGGCTGATTAGGTCTGGAACCTCAATGGGTTGTCCGTGAGTCGTCCGAGGCAACTGATGGGTCGCTTTGAGTTTGGACTTCCGTGAGTGCTGTGCCGTTTGTACGTACGGGTCAATTCCGGCTGATGGGTTTTGCTCGGAACCTGTCCGCACGTCCCTGCCGACGCGGACTGGCTGCACCTGCATCTGCGCGCCGGGATCGTCGCCTTCCACTTTTCGGAAGATGGTCGGTTCTGGCGCTTCTATCGCACCTATTCGCTGCACCGCCGTGCCTGCGCTGCGATTAGCCGGGGTCTGTCCGCTCCGGCCCCGACAGGCGAAGGCTGCACTGCCCGGTTCACCGAGATCTCATTGCGACATAAGCCGCTAATCGACTTTCGTGACGGAAGCTGAGCAGGGCAACCCATTTGGCGCGAGACCAGCGATGGCCACGGCACCACGCTGGTCGCGACCGACGCTGGCCTTGCCGCCATCGGCATCGAGCCCGAGGACGCGAACACCGCGCCCGTGGGCGCGACGGACGCGCCGACAGAAGGCCCCGCGCCCGAGACCCCCAGCGAAGCAGACGCCGCGCCCAAGGCGCGCGCACCGCGCGAGGGCACCAAGCAGGCCAAGCTGATCGCCATGCTGCGCGCGCCGGACGGCGCGACCATCGAGGAGATCATGGTTGCCCTCGACTGGGCGGCGCATACGATCAGGGGCGCGATGGCCGGAGCGCTGAAGAAGAAACTCGGGCTCGAAGTGACTTCGGAGAAGGTCGAAGGGCGCGGGCGGGTGTATCGACTGGTTAACTAATCGCCTTTATTCGCCGCACCCTTTGTCTATGCTGCTTTGTGGAGGACCACATAGATTACCGGAACCCGCAAAGCAGTACGATCATCTTCGGTTTCGACTCAGCGTGGACCGATGCCGCGAAAGCGCCGGGAGCAATCTGTGCCATCGCGTTCGATGAGCGTGGCCAAGTCGAGTTTCATGAACCTCGTCTCGTCTCATTTGCAGATGCGCGTGCCTTCATCGGATCGCTCCGTCAAGATTTTTCTGTGAGCCTCGTTGCACTTGATCAACCAACGGTCGTGCCAAATTTTGCAGGAAGTCGCCCTGTTGACAAAGTTGCCGGGTCGTTAGTCTCTTTTGTCGGCGGAGGCGTTCAGCCAGCCAACCGTAGCAAGATCGGCATGTTCTGTGACGACTCGCCCGTTTGGTCTTTCCTTTCGGATCTCAATGCGACGCAAGATCCTATCGAGGCGCGCACGGCATCTGCCGGACATTTTCTGATCGAAGTGTTTCCGGCGCTTGCTCTCCCCGCATTCGAGGATGACTTTTCTCAGCGTTTACGTGCGCCAAAGTACAACCCGCAAAACCGGAAGAAATTCCGTCTGGAAGACTGGCGGTCCGTAACGCGCGTAATCCAAACTACCGCACAGGGTTTCGACGTGAGTGGCCTCGCCGACTGGTCCGACCGCATGCAAGCGCTCTCTCAGCCTCGGAAGGCCGATCAGGACAAGCTGGACGCAGCCCTCTGCGCTCTTATCGGTCTGGCGTGGCGGGCTGGGCCGGTCTCCTGTTCAGCCATGCTCGGTGACTTGACCAATGGCTACATGGTTACGCCCATGTCTGAATTCACGCGGCCCAGACTAGAGCAAGCGGCAAATCAGCGTGGTGTGCCAATCGTCTAGGACCGCAACCTCCAGCCTCTAACCCGGATTGCCTCGAACAGCCGCCGCAGGACATAGGACCGCGCGATGCTCACAACTGTGAACACCGCGCCCATCTTCAGGTTCTGCGCCAGCGTCGTGTGCAATCCGAAGATCGGGAAGATCAGGATCTGGGTAGCGACCGCGACTCCGTAGCCGAAGATCACGTTGGCGACGGACTCGACCAGCGACATGAGGCGTGACTGCTTCATTCGGCCACCTCATCCATCGGCCAGCAATTCTGCTGCCAGACTTCGCAGCGCATGCGTCGCAACCAGGGGGACCACGCCGTTGCCACAGAGGCGAAGCCGGTCCACCCTGTGGGCCGGCCCATCAGCGCCTCGACGAACAGCGGGTTCACCTGCACCAGATGGACCAGCGCCGCCTCGAAGGCCCGATTAGCAGCACTGGCAAGCGCCCTAAGCCTGCGGCGTTCGGGCTCCGGCAAGGTCGAAATCACGGCCGTGGTATCGATGCCGAGAAATCCGCGATGGTATTCCAGCTGGTCGCCGGGCAACGCCTGGCCGATCCAGGCGCAGAACTCGATATCGGTGAGCGGCCGAGGCTTGGCCGGGATGAAGGGGGTGGGGGTCATGACGAACATCTCCATGAGGGTCGCCTGAGAGTTCGACCCGCGTCCCATCAGCCCCGGACGCGACCCCCATCGAAGTCGGTTTGATTTCGAGATAATTGCGCTGATAAACAGATTCTTGAAACCTGTTCATTGAAATGGTGCAGGCAACAGGTCCGGAGAATATCGGCCCCGAGAGAACGCTTCCAGGCCTGCTTGCGCCGGGGCCGGTTAACAGCCGCAACCGCATAACCCCCGAAAACAACGGAAAAATCCGGCCGCAGCCGGATGGGGAGAACGCTTTCACGAGAGCAAGTGGCGGAGGGAACGGGACTGCGGTCCAACCTTTTCTGGCGATCGATCAGAGGATGCCTTTGTCAATTGGGGACTTTCAAGGTTGGCCATCGCAGCTCGAACCGCAACCGCCTGAGTGTCCGGTCGAAACGGGGGCCAGCTCAGATCCATGGAATCCTTGTCGAATATCGGATGCAGCGTTTGTTTCCATACCTGCAGTCCGACTGCCACTTTAGCCTAGCTTTTGAACCACCGAGCCCAAAGAGGTTAGGTTGCCGTCACCTAGTCAGCGTAGCCTTGAGCAGATGTGGTGGCGCGTCCGGGTCAAACCCGAGGTCGACTGCTAGGGCCCGGACCTGCCCGTAGAAGACCGTGATCGCGGCAATTGCTTGACAGACCGGGTGCCGGAGCATGGCATCGCTGGTTTCAAGAAAGCCCGATTCCAGAACTGTAACGGTCGATCCGCGCGATTCCAGAGTTTCGATCAGGGCCTCATTCCCCGGACGCGTCGCATCGTCGATCAGAAAGACCAGGGCAGCGGTGTCATTGTTGGCCAATGCAAGGGGGCCATGGCGAAACTCGGCTGTCGAGGTGGCTTCGGCGGCCAGCAGGCAAGTCTCCTTGAACTTCAACGCAGCCTCGCCCGCGATGGAAAGGCCCAGACCCCGGCCAAGGCAGAAAAGCCGTCTGGACCGTGCCAGGGGCCGCAGGTCCGGCCCGGGCCGTTGCTGCAACACCGCAAGAAACTTTGGAAGGGCCAAAAGGTCGTCCAGTAGCAATCGGTCCCCTGTCTGTCCCGCATGAATTGCCGCCACAGCGACGAGGCTTGCCACAAAGCTCTTGGTTGCGGCGACAGCCTGTTCCGGCCCCGCCGACAGCGGCAGAACTCTGTCTGCGGCTTCGGAAAGCGGGCTATCCACTGTGTTCAAAAGCGCCACTGCCCGCGCGCCACCTACCCTTGCCGTTCGTGTCAGCGCGACAAGGTCGGGGCTGGCGCCGGATTGCGAAATAGCCAAGAGAGCCGCGCCGCGCATCCGCAGGCCGCCGTCGAAAAGGGTGGCCAGCGACGGGCCAAGAGAGGCCACGGGTATACCTGTGCCAATTTCGGTCAGGTACTTGAAGAAAAGCGCGGCCTGGTCCGATGTGCCCCGCGCGCAGGTCGCAAAGAACAGTGGCGGCGTCTCTGCCCATTCCCGACCCAGCGCGAGGTAGGCGTCCAGATTTTCGCGCAACTGCCGGTCGATGACGGCAGGAATCTCGGCCACTTCTGCCGCCATCAGGTGCCCTGGCTGTTTCATGCGGCAACCCCGGTGATCATGGCGATGATCTCGTTCTTGTCGGTCTTGGCCGTCTCCCGGATCCCGATCTGCTGACCTCGGCGCAGGACGCAGATGCGGTCAGAGAGGCGGAACACCTGGTCAAGGCTGTGCGAGATAATGAAGATCGCCAGCTTGCGCGCCTTCAGTGCCTCGATTGTCGCCTCGACCCTTGCGGTTTCGGCCACGCCAAGCGCGGCCGTCGGTTCATCAAGCAGCACGAGTTTCTTTGCCCAGTGGGTGGCGCGGGCAATGGCGACGCCCTGGCGCTGGCCACCCGACAGATCGCGGATGGTGGCAGAGGCCGACGGGATGCGGACATCCAGCTCCTTTACCAGCGCCTCGGTCTCGGCGATCATCTTTTTGCGGTCAAGCATCCCGAGCGGGCCTTTGACCGGTTCGCGGCCCAGAAAAAGGTTCATGTAAACCGTCTGCTGGTCGGCCAGGGCGAGGTCCTGATAAACTACCTCGATCCCCCGTTCCCGTGCGACCGAGGCATCGGCAAAGCTGGCAGGCTGGCCGTCGAGCAGGATGTCGCCGGAGGTGGGGGAATAGACGCCCGAGATCATCTTGATCAACGTCGACTTTCCCGCACCGTTGTCGCCTACCAGCGCCACCACCTCGCCCGCATGCAGGTCGAGCGAGAAGTCCTGGATCGCAGTGACGCCGCCAAAAGATTTCTGGATGTTCTTCAGTTGCAGGACAGGGGTCATGATGCAGCCTTTTCCAGATGAGGCCAGGGTTCGCTCTGGCCGAAAATGTTCTCGATAGAGACGACGTGCGGTTGGCCGATGGACACGCCGGCGATGCCCACGGCATAGGCACGGGTGACGAAGGCCTGACCGCGAAAACCGAAGACGACGGTGTCGCCGGTCTCCGGAGGTCTTTGGCCGGAGGCGTCGATCATACCGTAATAGTCGATGGCAGAGGGTGGTGGGACCTCGACCGACCGCAGGGCGGTGGCATCGGTTGTCGGCTCGGGTCCGACCAGTGCCTGCACATCGTAATCCGGGAACACCGGATCGATGTACAGCCCGCCACCAAAGCAATAGGCGCGGCCCCCGTGCAAGTGGCTGACTTCGCTGAGGTAAAGGACAGCCGGGCGTTCGGGCAGGTCCTCGACGGCGTGCAGGGGCGTGGTGCCGTGCAGGCCGTTGCCCGGTTCGACCTGGGTTGCACCCGCTTCGGCCAAGGCTTGCAGCGTGACGAGAGAAGTCGTGCCGGGGGCATTGATTTCCAGATCGGCGAACCCGGCTCTGCGCAGCGCATCGGCGGTGTTTTGGAGGGTCGCAAGGTTGGGCGTGTGGCGCACCTTGCGGGTGGCTTGGTCATAAAGCTGGGCCGGAAAGGTGGTGATGCCGGCAAAGCGGGCACCGTCCATGGCGTTGATCCGGCGTGCGGCATCGACCGCCTGCTCGGCAGCAAAGCCGCCTTCTTGACCCCGATAGAAGGTGTCGCTCTGCGTCTGCACCCGGGCCAGCACGGCCTGTTCGCGCCCCGCCTTCTGTGCGGCCGCTGCGGCCTCGGCGGCCTTGTCGTCGCTGAAGACGGTCCAATAATCGGGCGCAAGATCGCGAGCGGCCATCGCGGCCTCACCGCGCGGCACTTGCACCAGATGGCCCAGATGACCGATGCGCAGCCCCGCCTTGTGGCTGGCGATGGCGCAGGCCATGTCCACCGCCACCGCCCTGTCGATGCCCCCCGCCATCACGGCGCGGGAAAACCCGGACTGGCGGCCGACCTGCTTGGTCATGGCAAAGACCTTCAGGCCCAGCCGGTCGCCTTCGACCCGGATCAAGCGGGCGTTTTCTGTGATGGCATCAAGGTCGAGGACGTAGGAGTTGGCGGGGATTGCCCCCTGCTGGTGCAACGACTGTGCGGCCAGAATGAAGGCTGGGTTTCGGCGGCGAAGAACGTCGAGGAACATGGCTCTCTCCTTACCGGTTGGGTTCGCGCAGAGACACGGCGACGGCGGCCAGTACGATCAGGCCCTTGATGATCATCTGCCACGACACCGACAGGCCCATCAGGATCAACCCGTTCGACAGCATGCCCATCATCAGGCTCCCGACCAGCGCGCCGGGGATGGTGCCACGCCCTCCGTTCAGCGCCGTTCCGCCGACGATGACGGCAGCGATGACCGTCATCAGGTCGCTTTCGCCAAGCGTGTAGCGTGCGGATTGCAGGCGTCCTGCGTAGAGCAGCCCCGCCAACCCGGCACAGGCCCCCGACAGCACGAGCACCGACAGGCGCAGCCGCGCCACGCGGATGCCCGACACCAGTGCAGCGCGCGGATTGTCACCTGTGGCCAGCACATGCGCCCCATACCGAGTTTCGCGGAACACGAGGTGGCCCATGACCAGCGCAGCGATCGTCCACAGCACCAGCGATGGAATGCCCAGAAGATGACCGCCGCCAAAGATGGCGATGAACGGCTCGGCCGTGACTGGAATAGATTGCAGATCCGACAACTCGCGCGCCAGTCCGGCAACGACTCCCATGGTGGCGAGTGTCACGAGGAAGGAGGGAAGCCTTGCATAGGCGACGATGAGACCGTTGACCAGTCCGACCGCCATGCCGGTTGCAAGCCCAGCCGCCACCCCCATGGGCCAAGGATAGAAACGCATCACTAGTGCCGCAACGATGGCCGCCAATGCGACGGCGGCACCGAAGGACAGATCAATCTCTCCGGCTGCAAGCACAAAGACGAGACCGACGGCCAGCACGGTGGCGGGCGCGGTCTGCAGGATGATGTTAGTGAGATTCTGGGCCGAGAGAAACCCACGGTCCCACAGGACAATGGCGAAGAAGAGGAAGATGAGCACGAAGCCGGCATAGACGATCAGTCCTTGCAGGACAGCGCGCGAGGGAAGGTTCAGGGTCATGGCAACCATCCTGGCAAGAAAGGGGTGAACGGGAAGATGTCGCGCCTGGTACGCGCCAGGCGCGACGGTCGGGCTTACTTCAGCGCGTCAAGCACGCTTTGCGGCGCGTCCTTGTTCAGCGACTTCTTCCAGCCTTCGGCAATGGTGTCCTTGGTCACCGAAAGCGCAGGTGCCACGATGAACGGAGGGTTTGCTGCCCCCAGCACGGCGCGGGCACCGACAGCTGCCATCACGCGGCCCAGTTCGTATGCCTCGTCTGCGACGATGCCCGCGACATTGCCGCCCTTTACCATGTCCAGCGCGATCGGCTCGGACAGGTCCAACGTCACGATCTTGGTCGTGGAATTGCCGTTCGCCCGAAGTGCTGCCAGCACGCCTTCGGCCGGGCCTGCCCAGGTGACGTAGATGCCGCCAAGATCAGGGTTCTGCAGCAACATCGCATTGGCAATTTCTTCAGCCCGTGCGGGATCGCTTATGCCGGCTTCTGCCACGATCTCCATATCCGGGTAATCGTTCTGGATCGTCGTCTTGAACGCGTTGTCACGCTGGTTGGTGACGTAATAGGCCGCATCGTGGAAGATCCAGCCGACCGTGCCTTTACCACCCATCGATGCGGCCAGCACGTCCGCCGCCTGTTTCCCCATCTGGAACAGGTCATCCGTAACGATGGCGGCATAGTCAGCGGGGTGCTTGTAGTCAGCGGGCAGGTTAGACAGGAACACCAGCTTCACCCCTGCTGCGCTGGCCTTCTTGAACGCCGCGGCTGCGGCCACAGGGTCGAGCGGAAGCGACAAGATGATGTCGGGGTCCAGCGCAAGGGTGGTTTCCACATCGGCTAGTTGCCGCGCACTGTCGAATCCGGCCGAAGTGGTGGCGACGACCTCGATCCCGAGCCGGGTGAATTCGTCGGTCGCGCCCGCTGTCACAGCGTTCACGAAATCGGCCTGGTCGTGCCACAGCAGGGCGGCCTTCAGCCCCTTTCCCTGGAGTTCGGCTACCTGCGCATCGTCCACTGTGACCTCGGCCGAAGGTGTCGCCGTTTCGCCCGAGGGGCCGACGGTCTGCGCACCGGCGGGAAGCGCCAGCAGCGCTAGTACTGACAGCGACGCCAGCAGATTTCTTCCTTTTAGTGTCATGGTCTTTCTCCCTGATGTTGGCCCGGACATTCGGGCAGGATTCCGCAAGTGGTGGCGATGAAGGCGGCGAAGGCGAGGATTCCGTCGTGGTAGTCTTTCAAGGGCACGCGCTCGAAGTTCGTGTGGCAGATCGAAATGTCGCCGGGGGCGCAGTAGACCGCCGGGATGCCAAGCAATCCGATCAGGAACGGCGTTTCCGACCAGAATGGCGCGCCCTCGATCGCACCCCGGTCGGGGCGCAGGGTGCGAATGCAGGTTGACAGGCTGGAAACCAACAGGTGATCCACTGCGATCCCCGCGGGCGAGCCGCCACGCGGATGGTCGCGGCCTGCGGGAAAGCTGATCTCAAGGCCGATGTCAGCAGGACAAGCGGCACGGATCACCGCCTCGAGTGCTTCGGTCACCTCGTCCAGGCTGTCACCGGGCAACAGCTTTCCGATCATGGATAGGCGCGCTTCGCCCGGTACGGCGATCAGACCGCCGGCCTCAAGCCCGGTGACCAAAGTAAAGGCCCGGCCGAGCAGGGGATGATCCGCACGGGCGGCAAGGCCGTCCGAATGGTCCCAGATGGCCTGCAGGACAAGATGCGCAGCCTTCAGGGCATCGCGTCCAAGGTCGGGGCGGCCGAAATAGGCCGATTGTCCGGTCAGCACCACATCGGCAATGAAGAAACCTATCTGAACCGGCAGCACCTGCAGGCGCGTCGGCTCGACATAGACCGCTATGTCCGGACGCGGCAGGCGACCTGTGGAAACGGCCTCGGTCCAGTGCCGCACGCCAGCGCTGATGCCACTGCCGGGTTCGCCGCTTTCCTCGTCGCCCACAAAGGCGAAGGACAGGCTGCCCGCCAGCCGAAGGCCCGCTCGGTCGATCAGGTCAAGGGCTGCCAGAGCCGTGCAGATCCCCGCCTTAAGGTCTGCCGCACCGCGCCCCCACAGTTCGCCGTCGATAACCACGGCACCGAAGGGGTCCTGCTGGGGATGCCCCGCCCAATGCGCGGCCCAGTCCTTGGGGTGGACGACATCGGTATGCCCCATGAACAGCAGGTCCTGCCCGGCGCCGGCCCCTTGGCGGCGCCCGGTGATGTTGGGCCTGCCGGGAAGGAAATCCTCGACCGTGGGTGACAGGCGCAAACGGTCCATCTCGGGCCGCAGCATGGCGACCATCCGGGCCTCGTCACCAGTGACCGAGGCCGCCTGCACCGCGCGGGCCAGCAGCGCGGTTGCCGCCTCGGCGTCAAGATGCTGCCGCAGACGGGCGATCAGGTCATGAAGGCCCGTCATTCTGCGGCGCTCGTCATCAGGCCGGGCTTCGGCGTGGGGAGGGTCACCACCGCGCCGGGTGCTGACTGCGCGAAGAGGGCAGTGTGCAATTCGGTCAGACCGATGGCCACCGCACCGCTGAGCGCGGCATGGTTGCCAAGCGCGCTGGCCACGACGCGGATCGGGAACGGGAAACACCGGGCAAGCTCAACTTCCGTCGCCGAAACGATCTCGGGCCGCGCGCCGATCGACCCGCCAAGGATCACGACCTCGGGAGAGATCACGGCGCCCAGGGTGGCGACAGCACGGGCCAGTTGCCGGGCCACGCCGTCAAGTACCTGTTGGGCCGCCGCATCACCACCCGAAGCGGCAGTGAAAATCGACGGCACATCCAGAGACTGGCCCGTCACCGCCTGATATGCCGCGCGAATACCATGGGTGGCGGTCACGCGCTCGAAGGCGCCGACGCGCAGGGACTCTGCTTCGAAAGGATCCGCTCCAAAGGGCAGATAGCCCAGTTCCCCGGCTGTCCCCGAAGCGCCGCGCACGAGGGTGCCGTTAACGATCAGGCCCGCACCGATACCGGTACCAAGCGCGATGAAGGCAAGGTGGTCGATCCCCTGACCCGCGCCAAGCCACTGCTCGCCCAGGACGGCAAGATTGACGTCGTTTTCCAACATCACGGGCGTGCCGGTCTTCCGGGCCACCGCGGCGCGAAAATCGATGCTGTCGATTCCCGGAATGTTCGGGGCAAAGCGCACTTGGCCGGTTGCCTGATCGGGCACGCCCGGACACCCGACGACCGTCTGCCGAAGCAAGGCCCGGTTTACGGCCGCCTTGGCAACCGCCTCCTCGACTAGCTGTGCGATCTGCGACGCAACCGCCATCCCGCCCTCCGGATGTGTGGTCACCACAAGTTCGGAAATGACGGATCCGGCCAGATCGACAATCGCCACGCGCACCTTGGTGCCGCCAAGATCAACCGCCGCCATGAAGGCGCTGTCCGGGATCAATTCATAGGTGGTGGCGGTGCGCCCGACGTGGCCCGAGGTCCGTCCCGTTTCGCGCACCCAGCCCTCTTCTTCCAGGATCCGGACCAGTTCGGACACCGTTTGCTTGGACAGCCCGGTCTGTTTCGAGATCGAAGCGCGCGAGATCGGGCCGCAGTGGATGATCGTCTGCATGGTCAAGCTGAGCGACATCTGGCGGGAGAAGGTGTGCGTCTGGGTCGGATCCATGGATCGCCTCATTAATTCGTTCTCTTGACGAACTAATGAGGTTTCGATGATTCGGTCAAGCAGAAAACTCTGGTTGTCATCTGACCAATGCGATGTCCGGTCCACCAGTGATGCAGCAGAGAGTGGGCTGCCCGGCAACTCGGTCGTACGGTTCCATTTCCATCTTTTACAAGCCACACGGCATCGACCTCGGTCCTGCCGACGAATTGTGTATCGCCGCTGAGCCAAAGAGAATTCAGCCGGGATCTCAGAAGTCCGTCTCCACATAGACCCCCGAGCAGTCATAAGCGACCGCCGCTGCTGTTGCGCCGTTGTTCATGAACAGCCGCGGCGACAGGAACTGCGTGTTGGCTGGCAGGCCCGCTCTGATCTCCGGCTCGAAGACCGCGCCGGAAACCTCGTCGACCACCCGCACCCAGACGGAGCTGCCGTTCGGCGGTGCCGCGATGAACAAGGTCAGCACCCCACCTGTCACGATGCCGAAACTCGCCCCAATGTCGGTCAGCGTCGGTGCGCCAGTGCCGTCGTTCGCGACCAGTTGCCAGCGTGTGTGCGTGCCCCGCTGGAAGCCGATGCCGATGCAGTTGATGGCCGTGGCAAGCGTCAGGGTGGTGGCCAGCGCGGCGGTCGATCCGTAGAGGCCGAAGAACCCTATGCCGTTGCCTGCAGTGTGGTCAGTGAAGTTCGCGTGACGAAGACCCAGCCACCGAGGCCCGCCGCATTGCCGTGCCAGCAGGCCCAGCCTTCGGATCGCTGTTCTGCGGCCGAATCCACCACCGCTGCCAAGGTCAGCCGCCAGCGGCGCGTGCTGGCGGCAAGGTTCGTGTTAGGGTGGACACGGTGCCGACCGAGGGGATCGGCAATCCTTCGGTGGTGATCGTCGCGATCCTGCAATGTTGCAGTCATTGATTTCACTTCGACCCGACGCTCGACGGAAAACCCCACGCGCGGGCCTTGACCCGGATGCGCGCCGCAGTCTTGATGGCTGTAAACCGGAGTTATCCATGCGCGCCGCTATCATCCGCCACTATAGCGCCGATCTAAGCCTTGAAACCGTGGCCGATCCGGTTTGCGAAGCCGATGGTGTCGTACTTCGGGTGCTGGCCTGCGGGATTTGCCGATCTGACTGGCATGGCTGGGTCGGCGAGCATCCGCGGATCAAGCCGGGGGCGATTCCCGGCCATGAATATTGCGGCGAGGTGGTAGCGGCTGGTCCGCTGGCGAAATGGTGGCTGGGTGACCGGGTGATCGCGCCGTTCATTCTGGCCTGTGGTGCCTGTCCCGAATGCCAATCCGGCCAGACCACCATCTGCAAGAACCAACGGGTACCCGGCTTTGGTGAGCCGGGTGCCTATGCCGAATATGTCAGCACCCCGCATGCCCATAACCTTGCGCGCTTGCCCGAAAGCCTGACACCTGCGCTGGCCGCGGGGCTGGGGTGCCGGGTGACGACGGCATGGCATGCGCTGACCGGGCGCGCGGCTTTGCAGGCAGGCGAGTGGTTGGCGGTGCATGGCACCGGCGGCATCGGGTTGTCGGTGTTGCTGATCGGGCGGGCCTTGGGTGCTCGGGTGATAGTGGTCGATGTGGTGCCGGAACGGCTGCAACACGCGCTGTCTTTGGGGGCAGAGGCGGCGATTGACGCCCGCAGCGGCAATGCCGCAGCGCAGATTGTGGAACTCACCCAAGGCGGCGCGAACGTCAGTGTCGAGGCATTGGGGATCGAGGCCACCACGAACGGCTCGATTGAATGCCTGCGGCCGTTGGGACGGCATGTGCAGGTGGGGCTACCTGTGGGCCATACCGCGCGGATGGATATCAACATGAATGCGGTCTATATGAAGCAGTTGGCGCTATTCGGCACGCGCGGCATGCCCAGCTGGCGCTATCCGTCGCTGTTGTCGATGATCGAGACGGGGCGGATTGACATTGCGCCCATCGTCGCCCGGCACGTGGCGCTGTCGCAGGCCAGCGCCGAGTTGCGCGCCTTTGGCGGTCCCATGGCCCCCGGTGTGGCGGTGATCACTGACTTCGTCACCTAACTGAGCCTATCTGGGTCAGGACCTTCATCATCGGGATGCCAGTCTGGTTCAGATATCAACGGGCGGGGTACTGTCGGACGAATGCGAACCTGTCACTTATTACTCAACCCGATTTATAGATCCGGCGGCGAGCAGGCCGCGTCACTCTGTGAGAGTGGCGGCGCGGGTCCGCCGATGGAATCCCATCGACTTGGAGTATCTGACCTTTGCAAAAGGCCTTTAACATTCCCCACTCCCCACTTCCCCCCACGTCGCGTCCTGATCCCCCGAGCCGTCAGTTCCGCCGCAATCTCCCTCAGCGAAGTGTGCCCCGCCGCTCGGATATCCTCCAGTACCGGTGCCAAGTCGGCAGCAAAGGCATCCGCATTGGCTGACACCGCCTTTCTGAGCGCCGCACCGCCTTCCCCCGCGCGCAGCAGGCTTTCCGCGCCCTTAGGGTTTCCCAGCTTCACCCCACGCGCCTTTGCCACTGCAAGCGCCTCCTTCGTTCGACGCGAGATCGCCTCGCGTTCGGCCTGCGCCACCAGCGCCATAATCCCCACCGTCAGGTCATTCGCCTCGGGCATGTCGACCGCGACGAAGCGAACGCCACTGTCCCTCAGCGCCAAAAGGAACGCCACATTGCGCGACAGCCGGTCCAGCTTCGCGATCACCAGCGTGGCGCCTGTGACCTTCGCCAGGTGCAGCGCCTTCAGGAGTTCTGGCCGATCGGCCTTTCGCCCGCTTTCGACCTCAGTGAACCGCGCCAGCACGTCCGCACCACGTGACGCCGCAAAGTCCCCGATGGTCTTGCGCTGCGCTTCCAAACCGAGCCCGCTCGCCCCCTGCCGGGCCGTCGAGACCCGCTCATAGGCCACCAGCCGCTGGCCTGCCGCCATATCCGCCCCCTGTACACATCTGCCTAACGTTCGTTGCGCAGGTGTGTACAGCCCGATGATGGACCGCACAGTCAACGGATATCGCTCAGAGATTGGCGTCCGGGCCGGTGATGATGAGGGTTCCGTCTGGCTGCAGTTGTGAGGCCGAGGACGCGCTGCTGGTGAACTCGCCGGCCGCAAGGATGATGCGTTTGGACCTGCACCGGTATCGTTCCGGTCAGGTGCTCATGTTAGGCGACCTTCTGTTCGTAGGCCACGGGGGATTTCCAGCCGATCGCTGAGTGCCTTCGGCGGGGATTATAGAAGCCGTTGATGTATTCGAAGATCGCGACTTCGACGTCTCGTCGGGTTTGCCAGTGCCGTCGCCAGACCAGTTCGGCCTTCAGCGATTTGAAGAAGCTTTCGACAGCAGAGTTGTCGTAGCAATTGCCCTTGCCGCTCATAGATACCTTGAACCCTTTGTTGCGCAGAAGCTTCTGATAATCATGAGCGCAGTATTGCGAGCCACGGTCCGTGTGATGAATGCAGCCCGGTGGCGGCCTGCGCAGTGCGATTGCCATGCTAAGTGCCCTCAGTGCCAGATCCTGCTTAATCCGGTTGCTGATGGCCCAGCCAATGACCCGTCTTGAGAAAAGGTCAAGGATCACAGCAAGATACACCCAGCCTTCCCGGGTCCAAACATAGGTGATGTCACCCGCCCATTTCTGGTTTGGCCCGCTCGCGGTGAAGTCCTGCTGCAACAGATTCGGCGCGATGTTGAAGACGTGGTCGCTGTCGGTCGTTCGCTTGAACTTCCGCGTTCGAACAACTTGAATGCCGTTCTGGCGCATCAGACGCCCGACGCGGCGCTGGCCGACCCGAAGGCCCAGCTCATTCAATTCCTCGGTCATGCGAGGCCGACCGTAGCTTCCCAGGCTCAACCTGTGCTGGTCGCGGATATGGGCCAGAAGCACCATGTCCCGTCGCTGCCGATGCGATGGAGGCCGGTGCTTCCAGGCCCGCAGGCCGCGTTCGCTCACCCCCAACAGACGGCACAGATGACTGCGTATCAGGCCACCGCGATACTCGGCAATATACTGAAACTTCACGGCTTTTGAGCCGCGAAGAACATCGCCGCTTTTTTTAGCACTTTCCTCTCCTCACGTAATATCCGGTTCTCTTTGCGCAACCGTTCGTTCTCGCGCAGAAGCTCGGCGTCCTGTGCGGGCACCTTGGCCTCTTCGGAAAACACCCTGACCCACTTGCCGAGGGTCGAATGCCCAATTCCCAAATCAGACGCAACCTGACGCCTTGTCAGGCCGCTGGTGAGCGCAATGCGAACCGCATCCCGCTTGAACTCATCGCTGTGTATCGCTGCCATATCCGGTCTCCTTGATGGCGAGTATTGCTCTCAAAAGACCGGAACGAAACCGGGACAGGTCCACTTCAGCGTCAGGCAGACCTGGATCGCGGCGTCGGTGAACACGGCCTGCCGACCGCGCTTGCACGTCGGCTCCGCAAGCCACTGCGTCTCTGGATCGAGCCAGATCGACAGTGATCCGCGCCTCGCCAGCGCCGCGTTGTACTCATGCCAGATCGTGGTGCGGTAGGCCAGCGGCTTCGGTCTGCTAATGCAGCGCGACTATCAGACTGGATTCACAAGGTTAATCCATAACCGCATTTGCGCAACAAAGCCGGTAGAACTACGCAACGAGGCCTTCAATATGTCAAATACCTGTTGCCGTTTTAAAAGTAGGCAACGCTTTATTTTTAACCATTTCTTCAAATAGTTCAAGTTGCTGGTTAATACCAATTTTACGCAAAAATTCGTAATAAGAGCCACCCTTTTCGTCTATCAATTCAAGATGGCGGACAG
>JANNES010000006.1:0-100957 GCA_031378845.1 Rhodobacterales bacterium | reverse complement strand
TATGCCGATCTCGATTTCTGAGTGTCGGCGCCGGGGGCGCTGCCCCCGGACCCCCGGGATATTTTCGCAAAGATGAATGACGCGCAGAAAGAAAGGCTGATGGTGCGTGCCTTGGTCGAAGGCTTCTCCAAGGCGGGAATTTGCCGTCCCGACGCGACCCCCGAGGCGGCAGGACGGCTTGCGGCCTTTCTTGCAGCCGGACATCACGGGCAGATGGGCTGGATGGCCGAGCGGGTGGAATGGCGCCGGTCCGCGGCGGCACTCTGGCCTGAGGCGCGCTCGGTGATCATGCTGGCC
The DNA here is from genome assembly GCA_031378845.1 of Rhodobacterales bacterium. Classification (GTDB taxonomy): domain Bacteria; phylum Pseudomonadota; class Alphaproteobacteria; order Rhodobacterales; family Rhodobacteraceae; genus JAJNPS01. The sequence continues at coordinate 100,660 of JANNES010000006.1, read as the reverse complement.
GAGGCATACACGCCAATGGCTGACCCGATGGCGGGACTGTCGCAGCGTGACCGGGGTGTTGTCAGCTGCTACGCCCAAGGGCGCGACTACCACGATCTGGTCAAGCGGCGGCTGAAACGTCTGGGGCGCTGGCTGATGGATGAAGCGGGTGGCCAGATCAAGGTTTTTGTCGACACCGCGCCAGTGATGGAAAAGCCGCTGGCGCAGGCGGCGGGCCTCGGCTGGCAGGGCAAGCATACCAATCTTTTGGGCCGAGATCTGGGCAATTGGGTGTTTCTGGGGGCGATCTTTACGACCCTCGATCTGCCCCCGGATGCCCCCGAGGTTGATCATTGCGGGTCATGCCGCGCCTGTCTGGATATCTGTCCGACGCAGGCATTTCCGGCGCCCTACCAGCTTGATGCCCGGCGCTGCATTTCCTACCTGACCATCGAGCACAAGGGCCCGGTAGACGAACATCTGCGCGGCCTGATGGGCAACCGGATCTATGGATGTGACGACTGTCTTGCGGTCTGTCCGTGGAACAAGTTTGCGGTGGCGGCGTCCGAGATCGGCTATCAGCCAAAGGCCGAACTGCTGGAACTGGCAGAGCTTGCTGCTCTGGATGATGCCGGGTTTCGCGCGCGTTTTGCCGGGTCGCCGATCAAGCGGATCGGGCGCGACCGGTTCGTGCGCAACGTGCTTTATGCGATTGGAAACTCGGGGCTGCCGTCGCTGGCACCCGTCGCGGCGGGGCTGACCGAAGATGGCGATCCTGCGGTGGCGGATGCCGCGCGATGGGCGGTCAAGCGCTTATCAACGGTAGCATCGCCCTACAGCAGAGCCTAAGGGTGCGCGGCGCCCCATTCCATGCTAAAGTCAACCTTCGACTGATGCCTGAGGGAGGATCGTCATGGGACGTCACATCACCGACAAGCGCAAACCGTCGACCGGCGGGCGCGTCAAGCACTTTCTGCGCCTGGCCCGTACCCCGCGCGAGACCTGGCACCGACCAGAAACTGCTGCGGGCGCGTCGCGACTGTTGCATTTTCTGCGAATCAGTCGGGGCATCTTGTCCTGACTCTGCTCCCACAACCGTCGATTTGTTTGGGCTATTGTGCCAGCGCCCAGTTATCATATCGCGGGCGGATCGCAGAAAATCCAGTCTGTCGCAGGTCATCTGTGGGCTGACTACCCCGTGCATTTCCTGAAACCAGCTGCGTCAGGATTAATGGCGATGTTGCCTCAAGTTTTCGCGACAACAGTGCAGCGCGTCGTCCGGCGCGTGCCATGGCGAGAATGTCGGACACTTTGTCAACCCTCAAACAACTGCGGCTGAATTGTGGCCGCAATGCTTGATAGGGCTGCAATTATGGCAGAATAATGGCAAAATTGCGTGAAAGATTATCATAAATCGTGTTGAAACTGCGGCGAACAAACCAGAAGGCGTCTGGCATATTGCCCTGCGTGAAACCAGCTTGGCCATTGCACGCGGCGGTTGGGTGAGGTGTGGCCGAAGTCTGCAGTTGCGCAGATTGCATGGCAGAACTTCGGCAAGCGATTCGCCCAACAACCTGCCCACAAGGGGGCAAGAATGCATGTTTTGGCGGTTGGGATTCGGCCTTACGCCCGCACCAGCCGCTCATATTCCAGCGACACGCGCTTGGTCAGATCGCCGACCTCGAAATTGTAGTCGCCGATCTGACCCACTGGCGTCACCTCGGCGGCGGTGCCGGTCAGCCAGCATTGCTCAAAGCTTTCCAGTTCTTCGGGCATGATGTGCCGCTCATGCACCTTTATCTGCATATCCTTCAGCATCCCGATCACCGTCTGGCGCGTCAGGCCGTTCAGGAAGCAATCGGCCTTGGGCGTATGCACTTCGCCATCCTTGACGAAGAAGATGTTGGCCCCGGTCGCTTCGGCCACGTAGCCGCGATAGTCCATCATCATCGCGTCCGAGCAGCCCTTGGCCTGCGCCGCGTGCTTGGACATCGTGCAGATCATGTAGAGGCCGGACGCCTTGGCCTCGCAGGGGATCGTCTCTGGCGAGGGGCGCTTCCACTTGGCGATATCAAGCTTTGCGCCCTTGAACTTTGCCTCGCCGTAATAGCTGCCCCAGATCCAGACTGCGACTGCCATGCGGATCGGGTTGTTGAGGCTCGCCACACCCATATCCTCGCCCGCACCCCGCCAGGCAAGCACACGCACATAGGCGTCGGTCAGCTTGTTGGCCGTGAGCGTGGCCATCTTGGCCGCGTCGATCTCGGCCACGGTGTAGGGGATCGCCATGTCCAGAAGCTCACCCGACCGCAAAAGCCGCGCTGAATGCTCGGTGGACTTGAAGATCTTGCCGTCATAGCAGCGCTCACCCTCAAAGACAGCCGAGGCATAATGCAACGCATGGGTCAGGATGTGGACATTGGCCGAGCGCCAATCCACCAGTTTGCCGTCCATCCAGATGAACCCGTCACGATCGTCATACCCTGCCATCGAAGCCTCCAGCTTTGCGAATATTGCGCTGAATCGGTCCGCTTCGGACATAATCTTACGCCAAATCGTCGATTTGCTAACGGTTGCGCCTTGGAAAGTCAACAAGGCTGACGTAAATTAATGCTGCAGGAGGACGTCATGGCAGAAAACTCGACCGGTGACGAAAGCCTGCTGTTTCTGACCGACGAACAGCTGCGCAAGGGCATCGAGGCGATGTTCTTTGCCTATCGGGGCTTTACCGCCGACCCCGACCGCATTCTGGAGACGATGGATTATGGCCGCGCACATCATCGCGCCATGCACTTCATCCACCGCTCACCCGGAACGACGGTCTCGAACCTTCTGGCAATCCTTGGGGTGACCAAGCAAAGCCTGAACCGCGTCTTGCGCACGTTGCTGGATCAGGGTCTGGTACGGCTGGAAAAAGGCCGCGCGGATCAGCGCGAACGTCATCTTTTCTTGACCGAACACGGGTTAGTGCTGGAACGCGCATTGTCGGATGCCCAACGCGCACGGATGCGAAGCGCCTACCGCGCTGCGGGGCCCCAAGCCGTGCAAGGCTTTCGCGCCGTGCTGGAAGCGATGATGGACCCTGAGCAAAGAAGACAGTACCAAAGGCTGCGGGAGGGCGGATCTTGATTGAATCCATGGCACATCTTTTGGTCGTCGATGATGACGAACGCATCCGGGGCCTGTTGCAGAAGTTCCTGATGCGCAACGGCTTTCTGGTCACGATCGCGCGGGACACCGATCAGGCGCGCCGGATTCTGCTCGGGCTCGACTTTGATCTGGTGGTTCTGGACGTGATGATGCCGGGCGGGGATGGCATCAGCTTTACCCGCGAACTGCGCCGCAAATCCGCAGTGCCGGTCCTGCTTTTGACCGCCAAGGGCGAGGCTGCGAACCGCATCGAGGGGCTGGAGGCGGGGGCGGACGACTATCTGGTCAAACCGTTCGAGCCGCGCGAGCTGTTGTTGCGCATCAACGCGATCCTGCGCCGCGTGCCAATGGCCAAGACCGAGGCTGCGCCAAAAGTGCTGCATATGGGCCCTGTGCGCTACGACATCGACCGTGGAGAGTTGTGGCGTGGCGACCAGCCTGTCCGCCTGACCGCGACCGAAGCCCAACTCATGCGGGTCTTTGCCGGATCCGCAGGCTCAGCGGTCAGTCGGGACAAACTGACGGGTGACATGGACCGCAGCGAGACCGCCGCAGGGCACGAACGCGCGGTTGACGTGCAGATCACCCGCCTGCGCCGCAAGATCGAGGAGGACCCCCGCCAGCCGCGCTATCTGCAGACGGTCCGCGGCGAGGGGTATATGCTGGCACCGGATTGATCGCAGCATGCGCCGGGGGCGCGTCGCCCCCCCGGACCCCCGGAGGATATTTTCCGAACAGAAAAATGAGGAATGATTGGCAACGTTTTTCTACAGCCATGATGCCTTTGCGCGGCATCTGACCCCGCAGGGCCATCCCGAACAGGTGGCGCGGATCGTCGCGGTCAAGCGCGCTATCGCCGGGATCGCGGTCACCCATCTTGCCGCCCCGTTGGCCGAGGATGCCGATATCTTGCGCTGTCATCCGGGCGCATATCTGGCCAGACTCCGCGCCGCGTCGCCTATCTATGACACCGTTGCTCTGGACCCCGACACATGGATGTCGCCCGGCACGCTGGAGGCAGCCTTGCGCGCCGTGGGCGGAGTTTGCGCCGCTGTTGACGCGGTGCTGACGGGGGCCGCTACCAACGCCTTTGTCGCCGGCCGCCCACCGGGCCACCATGCCGAGCGCGCCACCGCCATGGGGTTCTGCCTTTTCGGCAATGTCGCCATCGGCGCTATGCGGGCGCTGGAGCACCACGGCCTGTCCCGTGTCGCGGTGCTGGATTTCGACGTGCATCACGGCAACGGCACCCAAGACCTGTTGTGGAATGAGACCCGCGTGCGGTTCATATCATCCCAGCAGATGCCGCTTTATCCCGGCACCGGGGATGCGTCCGAACGCGGCGCGCATGGCCAGATCACCAACCTGCCCTTGGCCGAGGGGTCTGGCGGGGCCGAGATGTGGCGCGCGTGGTCGCCTGCGCTGGACAGCCTGCGTGCCTGGCAGCCGGAACTGATCATGATCTCGGCGGGTTTTGACGCCCATCGCCTTGATCCGCTGGCGGGCCTGAACTGGGATATCCCCGACTATATCCGGCTGACCCGAGCCATCTGTGACGTTGCCGCAGAATGCTGCGCGGGGCGGGTGGTATCGGCCCTGGAGGGGGGCTATGATCTGGCAGCACTGCAGGCCTCGGTCGCAGCGCATCTGGGCGTGTTGGAGGAGCGGGGCCGATGAGCGACAAACCAGTGGCAGAGATGTCGTTTGAAGAGGCGATGGCCGCCCTTGAACAGGTGGTCAGCCAGCTTGAAAAGGGCGAGGTCGCGCTGGAGGAGTCGATTGCTCTTTATGAACGCGGCGCCGCGCTCAAGGCGCATTGCGCGGGCAAGCTCAAGGACGCCGAGGCAAAGGTTGAGATGATCCGCGCGCAGGAAGGCCGCGCCTTGGGCACCACCCCGGTGGAGGGGATGTGACCCTTTCGGATAGTGGCGCGCCGCCATCTCTGGCCGAGGCAATGGCCAGGGCCCGCCACGGCGTCGAGGACTTGATTGCAGCCGACCTGCATGGGCTGGACCTGCCTGTGGCCCAAGCGATGCGATATGCCGTGGCTGGCGGCAAAGGCCTGCGCGGCTTTCTGGTGCTGGAGGGGGCGCGTTTGCACGGCTTTGCATCCCTTGCGGCAATGCCGGCGGCGGCAGCCATCGAATGCATCCACGCGTATTCCCTGGTCCATGACGACTTGCCGTGCATGGATGACGACGACCTGCGCCGGGGCCAGCCCACCGTGCATCGCAAATGGGACGAGGCGACCGCAGTTCTGGCCGGTGACGGCTTGCAGGCGCTGGCCTTTGAGTTGATCGCCAGGACGGACTGCCTGCCCGTGGCGCGACTGGAACTGATGATGACGCTGGCCCGTGCCGCCGGAGTGCGTGGCATGGTCGGCGGTCAGGCCCTCGACATCGCGGCGGAAACCGCGACCCGGCCCCTGACCCTGGACCGGATCACCACGCTTCAGCAAGGCAAGACCGGCGCGCTGATCACCTGGTCGGCAGCGGCGGGTGCGCGGATGGCCGGGGCCGATCCTGCGGCGCTGATTGGCTATGGCGATGCGCTGGGCCTTGCTTTTCAGATCGCGGATGACATTCTGGATGTGACGGGCGACGCCGCCAGGACCGGCAAGCGTGTGGGCAAGGACGCCGATGCCGGCAAGGCCACCTTTGTCTCGCATTTGGGGCTGGACGGCGCGCGGACGCGGGCCACAGCGCTGGTTGCCGAGGCCGAGGCCGCCCTTGCGCCCTATGGTGCGACCGCAGGAACCTTGATCCAGGCCGCGCGTTTCGCTATCTCCCGCGACAACTGACAGGTGCGCCATGGCTGATCGACCCAATATCCCCATTCTGGACCGGGTCACCTTGCCCTCGGATCTTAAATCCTTGTCCGACCGCGACTTGCACCAGCTGGCCGACGAACTTCGGGCCGAGACGATTTCGGCGGTCTCGGTCACGGGCGGCCATTTGGGCGCGGGCCTTGGCGTGGTGGAACTGACCGTTGCTTTGCACGCCGTATTCGATGCCCCGCGCGACAAGATAATCTGGGACGTGGGCCACCAATGCTACCCCCACAAGATCCTGACGGGAAGGCGCGACCGCATCCGCACCTTGCGCACCGAAGGCGGCCTTTCCGGCTTTACCAAGCGGTCGGAATCGGCCTTCGACCCCTTTGGTGCGGCGCATTCGTCGACATCGATCTCTGCTGCCTTGGGCTTTACCATGGCCGCCGATCTGGGCGGTGATCCCGGCGACGCGGTGGCCGTGATCGGCGACGGTGCGATGAGCGCAGGCATGGCCTTCGAGGCGCTGAACAACGCGGGCCACCTCAAGAAACGCCTCTTTGTGATCCTCAACGACAACGAGATGTCGATTGCCCCGCCCGTCGGGGCGCTGTCCAGCTATCTGAGCCGCCTTTATGCCGAGGCTCCTTTCCAGGAATTGAAGAACGCCGCCCGTGGCATGGTCAGCCTGCTGCCCGAACCCCTGCAGGAAGGCGCGCGCCGGGCCAAGGAAATGCTGAAAGGAATGACCGTCGGCGGCACCTTGTTCGAGGAACTTGGCTTTTCCTATGTCGGCCCCATCGATGGCCATGACCTTGATCAGTTGCTGCCCGTCCTGCGCACTGTCCACGACCGCGCCACCGGACCGATGCTGATCCATGTGATCACCAAAAAGGGCAAGGGCTATGCCCCCGCCGAGGCCGCCCGCGACAAGGGTCATGCCACGGGCAAGTTCGATGTGCTGACCGGCGTGCAGGCCAAGGCCGCGTCCAACGCGCCGAGCTATACCAAGGTTTTCGCGCAATCCCTGATCGCCGAGGCAGAGCGTGACGACAAGATCGTGGCCATCACCGCCGCGATGCCCGACGGCACGGGCCTTGACCTCTTTGCCGCCCGCTTTCCGCGCCGCACGTTCGATGTCGGCATCGCCGAACAGCACGCCGTTACCTTTAGCGCGGGTCTGGCGGCGGGTGGGATGAAGCCCTTTTGCACGCTCTATTCCACCTTTTTGCAACGCGGCTACGATCAGGTCGTCCATGATGTCGCGATCCAGCGCCTGCCGGTCCGCTTTGCCATCGACCGGGCCGGGTTGGTGGGGGCGGATGGCGCCACCCATGCGGGCGCGTTCGACGTGGCGTTTCTGGCAAACCTGCCCGGCTTTGTCGTTATGGCCGCGGCCGATGAGGCAGAGCTTGTCCACATGGTCGCCACCGCCGCTGCCCATGATCAAGGCCCCATCGCGTTCCGCTATCCGCGCGGCGAAGGCACCGGGGTCGACATGCCCGGCAAGGGCATCGTGCTGGAAATCGGCAAGGGCCGCATTCTGCGCCAGGGTGCGCGTGTGGCAATCTTGTCCTTCGGCACGCGCCTTGCCGAAGTCCTGAAGGCCGCCGAATCCCTGACCCAGCGTGGCCTCGCCTGCACCGTTGCCGACGCCCGCTTTGCCAAGCCCCTTGACCGCGATCTCATCGTGCAACTTGCCGCACACCATGAGGCGCTGATCACGGTCGAAGAAGGTGCAATCGGCGGTTTCGGCTCCCATGTTGCACAGCTGCTTGCCAATGAGGGGGTGTTTGACAGGGGCCTCAAGTATCGCTCGATGGTGTTGCCTGATGTGTTCATCGATCAGGCCTCGCCCGAGGCGATGTACCGTGCGGCCGGTATGGACGCCGCCCAGATCGAGGCAAAAGTGCTTGAAACCCTGGGCGTTGCCGTGGTCGGAATGCGGGCGTGATCGGCGGGATCAGGCGCCGTATCGAGGCGTTTCAAGCAGCGCGCAAACTGGCCACGGCACTGCACCATGCCAGCGGTCCGCCAAGCGTTGCACTTGCCCCTGATGCGGCGGGCGCTGTGATCCTTGCGAAAGATGCGGGCTGGTATCTGCGCGACTGTCTGGACCACCATTTCGCGCTTGGGGTGACCCATGCCGTCGTCATCGACGCTGGATCGACCGACGACACCGCCGCGATTGCGACCGCTGATCGACGCGTGACATTGCTGACAAGCCGCCTTCGTGTTGGTGAACTTGCCTGCGAGCTGCGCACCGCCGTCGCCCGCAAAGTCTTTTCTGACGGCTGGATCCTGTTCGCCGAACCCGAAGAGCTTGCAGAGCCGCCTGCCCCGTTGGCCCGGCTTTTGTCTTATGCCAACGCGCATGGGTTCACGGCGATCCTTGGTCAGATCCTCGATATGGCACCCGGGGCGTCGCCGGCACAGTCCTATGCTGAGGCCCGCGCCACCGGCACCTATACGACGCAGGGGCTGGAATGGGTCCCCTACGGCGATCCGTCCTTTCACTTGGAGTGGTTTACCCGGGCCAACCGCGTCCCCGATCCCGGCGCACGGATGCTTGCCGGCGGTATGCGCAAGCTTGTCTTTGGCGAGGATCCCATCCTGAGCAAACACGTTCTTGTGCGCAACTTGCCAGAGGTGGAACTGATGTCCCATCCCCACTGCGCAAGCAATGTGACGATCGCCGATGTCACCATCGCGATGCGCCGCTACATGTTTGCGGACGACTGGCAGGCCCGCGACCGCGCCGCCGTTGCCGCCGGGACGTGGCAGCATGGCGAGGATCGCCAGCGCCTGAAAGTCGACTCCATGCCGGGGTTCCAGATCACCATCCCAAACCCGCAGGAATGGCGCGGGACGGACGCGTTGCTTCGTGATGGGTTCCTGTATGCGTCCAAAAGGGCAAGGTCAGCGCTGTCCCTGAAGGACTAGCACCCACTTCTCCCTCCCCCGCGTGGGGAGGGCCGGGGAGGGGGCGGCCCAACGGTTGCGTCGTCCCCCCCACCCCCAGCCCCTCCCCACCAAGGGGAGGGGGACCGTTCCCGTACAAGCCGATCCCTAAACCACTGTCGTCTTGAACCTGCCCGGAAGGCTTGCCTCCAAGAACTCCAGATCAGCCGAGCAGTCCGCATAGCGCGCAGCCATCCCCGGCGGGATCACAAACGCATCGCCCGGCGCCAGCGCGCGGTCAGGCTGGTCTTCGGCCTTCAGGACCATCGACCCTTCCATCACGAATGTGAAATGGATGTCGCTGTCATGGCGCGTGGCGGGGGGCATCCCACCCTCGAACCGCGCAACCTGAATATTCGCGACGCCCTTGGTGCCCGCCGAAATGCCGGTATCGCGGCAGGCAAAGCCGGGTATGCGGAAGGGTTGCCATGTCGCGCGATCCTTGATGTGATGCACGAACCGCTGGCCCTGCCATTCCCGCGCCGGATCACCGACATCGTTCGGCAGCGTGAAATCATGGTCGATCGTGGTCACATGTTCGGCCGGGACGCCCAGCTCGATCACCTCGATATTGGCCGAGGCATGACAGACCCGGTGCCGGATTTCGGGGGGCTGTATAACGCAATCGCCCGCGTTCAGGCGCATCATGCCGCCCTGATCTTCGTAAAGGACATCGACCCAGCCGCGATAGCAATAGATCAGCTGAAACCCGACCGTGTGGTAATGCACCATGTCGGGCACCGGCCCGCCATCCGGGATGCGGATATGGCTGGCAATGATCGACCCGCCAAGGCGCGAGGGGATCAGATCGCGGTAGTGCATCCCCGCGCGACCAATCACCCAAGGCGCTTCATCCGCCAAACGGCGCACGGCAAATTCATGCACAGTCTGCGGCTGGATCACGCGCGGTGACAGGGGCACGACCTCGATCTCGGTGCCGTTCGGCGCAGTCAGGTGGCTTTGGCCGCCCGCAAAGTCCTCGGGCGCGTCGGTCAGGATGCGCAACCGCCCCGGCAGCACCTGTGCCCCCCGCTCGATGCGGATGCGCAAGCCATGCCCCGACAACGAGGCCACTGACGGGTCATCGGCGGGAAAGATGCTGTCCAGCCGCATCCCCAGCACCTTGGTGTAAAACGGCAGATCATTGCGCAGCTCGGACGTCGGCAGCAGCACTTCAGCAAGGATCGTGGCAGCGGTCATCGGGCAACCTTTGGTCAGTTTGCACGCAGATTGGTCCGCAATCACGCTCTTGGCAAGGCGCGCTCTTGCTCGGCCAACAGCGCCGACAGACCCGCGTGATAGGTCGGATACAACAGCCGCACCCCCAGTTCCGTCTTGATGCGGTCATTCCGGACGCGTTTGCTTTCGCTGTAGAAACTGGTCGCCATCGGCCCGAGGTTGGCCTGCTCGAACGGCACGGCGGGCGGATCGGGCAGACCCAGAAGATGTGCGGCATGGCTGAGCACATCCTGGGGCGGGGCCGGATCATCGTCGCAGACATTATAGGCCGCTCCCCGGTTGGGCCGCGCCATCGACGCCATCAGCACCCGCGCGATATCGGCGACATGGATGCGGCTGAAGACCTGGCCCGGCTTGATGATGCGCCGCGCTGTGCCGTCGCGGACCTTTTCAAAGGGGCCCCGGTCGGGTCCGTAGATGCCAGCAAGCCTGAACACATGCACCGGCAACCCGGTTGCCGCCCATTGCGCTTCGGCCTGCACCCGCCAGCGTCCCCGCTCCGATGATGGCGTCAGCGGCGTTGCCTCATCCACCCAGCCGCCCTGATGGTCACCGTAAACGCCCGTGGTCGACAGATATCCCACCCATACCGCGCGCGCCGCAGCGATTTCTGGCACCGCATTTACAAAAGGATCGCCCGTCCCATCCGGCGCGGCAGAGGCCAAGATGTGTGTCGCACGGGCCAGGGCGGGCGCCAGATCCCCCGGCCAGATCAACGGCTCCACCCCTGCCGTCGCAAAAGCCCGCGCCTTTTCGGCGCTGCGCGTGGTGCCGATCACGGCCCAGCCCAGCGGCAAAAGCGCACCCGCCAGAACCTGCGCCGAATAGCCATGACCAAGGGACAAAAGCGTGCTCATGCACCGCACTATCCCTGCCGACGGGCTCGCGCGCAAGCGCAGCACGGCTTGAAACCAGACGCCAAACCGCGATTAATGGCCCGATGGAAAGTGAAAAGCCCAATCTTGACGCCGCCTTGTCGCTGACCTCGGCCGAGGATCGCCTGCGGATGTATCGCGATTGGGCTGCGAGCTATGATGCGGGCTTTGCGGCGGACCTTGACTACCGCCTGCCCGCACATATCGCGGGGGCCTTCATGGCCGCAGGCGGGACGGGACCGATCCTCGATATCGGCGCGGGCACCGGCCTTTTGGCAGCAGTTTTGCGCGCGCAGGGTGCCACCGCAGACATTGACGGCATCGACCTGTCGCCCGACATGCTGGCCATCGCGCGCGCCAAGTCGCTTTATCGCACCCTGACCTTGGCCGATGTGACGCAGCCTTTGCCGAAACCTCCCGGCGGCTACCAAGGCATCGTCAGTTCCGGCACCTTTACCCATGGCCATGTGGGGCCCGAGGCTTTCGGCCCGATGCTGGACGCGGCCGCCACGGGTGCACTCTTTGCGCTGTCGATCAATGCGGGTGTCTACACAGCACTTGGCTTTGACCACGCGCTTGACGCCCACGCCGCACAGATCGCCGATCTTCAGCTAATTGATGTGCCGATTTATGGCCCCGCCGCCTTGGGCAAAGCCGCCCATGCCAAGGACCGCGCACTGATCGCACTCTTTCGCAAAGCTTAAGGCGTTTTGCCTTTGATCCGGTGCGCCAGATCTGGGGCATAACGCAACATACCCGCCGATCGGCTGTCTTGGTTCGCATTCAATCAGACCCAGATCGAATGCAGACCGCATGAGCCGTCATCACAGCTTCACTTGCGTGTGGTCTCAGCTTTCGGCTTATATGCCGGATCAAATCACGAAAGACCCAGATGCACGAAGACCCCCCTGGATTTCTGCGCCCCAAGACCGCGCCGCACACCTCCTTTACCGATGCCGAGGCGGCGGTTGCGCGTCTTGAAGACCTCTACGCCGAGGCAACAACATTCCTTGCGCGTCAGTTCAACGAGGTGGTCTCCAAGGGCCGTCCGCACGTCCGGATCCGCGCGTTCTACCCCGAGATCCGCCTGACCGTGGCCAGCTTTGACAAGATCGACTCGCGCCTGTCGTTCGGCCATGTCGCCAGCCCCGGCACCTACACGACGACGATCACGCGCCCCGATCTGTTCCGCAACTATCTGGTCCAACAGCTCAGCCTCCTGCTCCAGAACCACGGCGTTCCCGTCTCCATCGGTCCTTCGGACACGCCGATCCCGGTGCATTTCGCAGTGGCCGGCAATCCCGCCGTCTCGGTCCCGCAAGAGGGCGTGCTGGATTTTTCGTTGCGCGATGTCTTTGACGTGCCGGACCTTGCCACCACCAATGACGACATCGTCAACGGGGTGCGCGAACGCTATCCCGACGGCTCCGCCCCGCTTGCCCCGTTCACCGCCCAACGCGTCGACTATTCGCTGGCGCGGCTGACGCATTACACCGCAACCGACCCGATGCATTTCCAGAACCACGTCCTTTTCACCAACTACCAGTTCTACGTCGAAGAGTTTGAATCCTATGCCCGCCAGATGCTGGCCGATCCCGCCAGCGGCTACACCAGCTTTGTGGCCACCGGCGATCAGGAAATCACCAGCTCCGATGGCGTGATCCTGCCCAGTGCCAAAACCCCGCAGATGCCGACCTATCACCTCAAACGCCCCGACGGGAACGGCATCACGCTGGTCAACATCGGCGTCGGTCCGTCCAACGCCAAAACCGCCACCGACCACATCGCTGTGCTGCGCCCGCATGCCTGGCTGATGGTCGGCCACTGCGCGGGTCTGCGCAATTCGCAATCCTTGGGTGATTTCGTCCTCGCCCATGCCTACCTGCGCGAGGATCATGTGCTGGATGCAGATCTGCCGATCTGGGTCCCGATCCCCGCGCTGGCCGAGATTCAGATCGCCCTTGAGCGCGCCGTCGCCGAGGTGACCCAGCTTGAAGGGTATGAGCTGAAACGTATCATGAGGACCGGCACCGTCGCCACCATCGACAACCGCAACTGGGAATTGCGCGACCAGTCCGGTCCCGTGCGCCGCCTGTCGCAATCGCGCGCGGTGGCACTGGACATGGAAAGTGCGACCATCGCCGCCAATGGTTTTCGCTTTCGTGTCCCCTACGGCACGCTGCTTTGCGTCAGCGACAAGCCCCTGCATGGAGAGTTGAAACTGCCCGGAATGGCGTCCGAATTCTACAAGACTCAGGTCAGCCGCCACCTGCAAATCGGCATCCGCGCGATGGAACGCTTGCGCGAAACACCGATCGAACGGATCCACAGCCGCAAGTTGCGCAGCTTTGAAGAGACGGCATTCCTGTGATTGTTCGCGCTTCCCGGCTGAACCAAGCGTTTCAGACTTGATTTGCGTGCCAAAAACCTGTGTAGCGGGGGACGAGCCTTTTGAGGCGTCATAAATCTGTCAACTCGGGATTAAAAAGGAACGCAAAATGTCCAAAGCAATGACAAAGACACAACTTGTGGCCGCAGTTGCCGACTCGATGGGTGCGGACAAGAAAACTGCAGCCGCGGCCCTCGATGCCATTGCCTCGGTCGTGACACGTGAGGTCGCAAGTGGCGGTACGGTTGTGCTTCCGGGTCTCGGCAAAGTCGTCTGCCGCGAGCGCCCGGAGCGCCAGGTCCGCAACCCCGCCACCGGCGAGAGCGTGACCAAAGCTGCCGACAAACAGGTCCGCTTTGCCATCGCCAAGGCACTGAAAGACAGCGTCAACGCCTGATCGCGAAAGCACCGCTCGGCACGCCGCGCTGTCTTGCTCTGCGCGGCATTCGGTGAAAGGGTTGCCGCGAGGGCAACCCTTTTCCCTTTGATGAGGTCGCGATGGGCCATGTGACGGGTATCGGGGGTCTCTTTTTTCGCGCAAGGGACCCCGGCGCACTGGGTGACTGGTATTCCCGCCATCTGGGCATCACGCCGCCGGGACCGAACCTGTGGCAACAAGAGGCGGGCGGTACGGTATTTTCCCCGTTCGCCCAAGACAGCGACTACTTTTCGGCGGACAAGCAGTGGATGCTGAACCTGCGCGTGCAAGGATTGACGGAGATGATTGCAACGCTTCAGGCCGCAGGCATTGCCGTCGAGACGCGCGCCGATTGGGACGGCGACGGGGCCTATGGCCATTTTGCCCGCATCCATGACCCCGAAGGCACCCCGATAGAGCTGTGGGAGCCGCCGATCGCCTGATGGACATCCGCGCCGCCCTGATGGGGCTCGGTGAAAGGGTTGCCCCAACGGGCAACCCTTTTCAGTTTTTGGCGTTAACCTGATAGCGGTCCAGCTGCAGTGCACCCACATCCAGACTGTCCAGCAAGGTGCCCTTGGCCGCAACCAGCGACAGGGCATCGGAAACCGAATCCTCGGGCGGGATCGGAAATCTCGGCCGGACTTCGGACAGGATCCACAGGCGCGTACCTTCCGGTTCAAGACCTTGCGCATCCGCACGGTTGACATAACTGGTGCGATTGACGGCGTCGAAAATCTGACGACGGTCGCCATAGTTGAACGCCTTGACGCCCGCGTTGATCAAGTCGGGATGGTTCCAGCGCAAAGCATATTCAAAGTCTTGCGACCCGAGGATCAGAACATCCTGTGCCGGTTCGAACTCGGCAAACCGGTCTTTCAAAAGGTCAAAGTCGCTGTATTCGGTCGATGCGGGATAAAACGGCCGCAACGCCACCAGTTGGACCGCCAGCACCGCCGCCAAAGCGGCGACCCGGTAATAGCGCCCGAATGACGCAACCGCAAATCCCAGCACGATCGCTGCAAACATCGTCGGCCAGACGATCACGCGGACGATCAGGATGGGTTTGAGAAAGCTTAGACCCAGCACCAGCAGCGGTTGGCCAACCACGAAAACGACCAGCAGGATCAGGGCCATCCGGCTATGCCGGGCCGACCAGAACCCCAGACAAAGCAGACCCAGCATGATCGGTTTGCCCCAAGCCGGAAAGGGATATGCGCCGACAAACTGCGAATAGACCCAACCCATCGATGACGCCGGGATCCAAAAGTCCGACAGCGTGGTACGTACGTGAAAGATCATCGGCAGCACCGCAGGCAGGCAGATGATGGTCAGCAAAATGCAGGCAATCACAAAATCGCGCAGCACAACCGCGCGCAGCTGCCGCATCGCGATGCCCGCGACCAATATCGCGCCACACAAGGGCACAAAAAGGATGCCCGTCGCATGCGCATAAAATGCCGATGCAGCACCCAGCACAAATGCGGCCCACAGCCACAGACGCGGGCGATCCTTTGGCGCCGATGGCGTCCGGGAATAAACTTCGAACAACACGACCAGCGCCGCCGTCGCCACAAGGATCGACAGGTTCAGCAACGGATACATGCGCGCTTCGCGATTTTGATAGACAACCATTGGCATCAAGATGAAACACACGGTGGACATGCGCGCGACATCGCGCCCACCCAGACGCCGTGCGATGACATATATCAGCGGGACGCACAGAACCCCCAGCGCTATGTTCAACGCCCGCACGGCCAGACGGTCGGTCCCAAAGGTCGCATTCCAGATTTTCTGGACGATATAGTAGTAGGGCCGGTGGGTATCGGACGACCAATTGGGGCCAATCAGCGATCCCCAAGATTCCTGCGAATAGGCCAGCGACACGAGCTCGTCGAACTGGTAGGCGATATTCTGCACGCGGAACACCAGAACAACGAGGCAGGCAGCCATCATCGCCACGACGAAACCGCCGTCGACAAGGGGGCTACTTGCGGATCTGTCTCTTTCTGAAAATGACATACCGGTTTCCCAAATAGTTAAAGATCCGGGCAGTCGCGATGCCGCCCAGCAACGAAAGACGCAACCCACTAGGTGCACCCTCAGCACGCCACCCAAGGAATTGTTGATAGCAATGTCAACCTACGACATGCTGAGAAATCCGACAAACCGGCGCAGGATGCTGCCCTGGCGATTAGTGCTGAACGTAAATCGCCGTTTCAGCGACCTGTAGGGTGGGGTTCCAAGCCACCGTTCCCGACCCGACAAAGAACCAGTAGGGCGCGGTCCACCTCGGCAAACTCTCCCAAACACCCCCCGAATCGGTGGGTTCAAAACCCACTCTACACCCCCAAAACCTTAACAACCCCTTAAAATCTCAACCACAACCCCTTGACTCTTAACAAAAAACTGTCCGCCCCGACTCGGGACACCTCACCCCACGACCCCCCGGACACCTCCGGTCTGCCCCCGGTCACGCAAGACGTGGTCCAAGAGGATACAGGCCATCATCGCCTCCCCCACCGGCACCGCGCGGATCCCCACGCAAGGATCGTGCCGCCCCTTGGTGACAAGATCCACCTCCGCCCCCGCCGCCGTCACGGTCTGGCGGGGCGTCAGGATCGACGAGGTCGGCTTGACCGCGAACCGGCAGACCACCGGCTGGCCGGTCGATATCCCGCCCAGGATCCCCCCCGCATGGTTGGACAGATACTCCGGGCCATCGGGACCCATCCGGATCTCGTCGGCATTCTCCACCCCGGTCAGGCTGGCCACCGCCATCCCGTCGCCGATCTCTACCCCCTTGACCGCGTTGATCGACATCATCCCGGCGGCAAGGTCCGCATCCAGTTTGCCATAAAGCGGCGCGCCCAACCCGGCGGGCACGCCCGACGCCACCACCTCGATCACCGCGCCGACCGAGTTGTGGGATTTCCTAAGGTCATCCAGATACCCCGTCCATTCTACCGCTGCGACAGGGTCCGGCACCCAGAACGGGTTGCGCGTGATCTCGGCCAGATCGAACCGCGTCCTGTCGATCCCCAGCGTTCCCATCTGCACCATGTACCCCGTGATCGTCAGGCCCGGGACCAGCACCGCCAGCACCGCCCGCGCCACACCCCCCGCAGCCACCCGTGATGCCGTCTCGCGCGCGCTTGACCGTCCGCCCCCGCGAAAATCCCGCAGCCCGTATTTCTGATGGTAGGTGATGTCTGCATGCCCTGGCCGGAACGCCTGCGCGATGTCGGTGTAATCCTTGGACCGCTGGTCCGTATTGTCGATCATCAGCTGGATCGGCGCGCCCGTGGTGCGCCCCTCGAACACGCCCGACAGGATGCGCACATCGTCCGCCTCTTTCCGCTGGGTGGTGTATTTGTTCTGCCCCGGCTTGCGCGCGTCGAGCCATGGCTGGAGATCGCCTTCAGCCAGTGCCACGCCGGGCGGGCAGCCATCCACGGTGCAGCCAATTGCGGGCCCGTGGCTTTCCCCCCAGGTGGTAACGCGGAAAAGGTGGCCAAAGGTATTGTGGGACATGGCGGTCGCTCCTTTGCGCCACATCTAACCGATTACCCGACCCCGGGAAAGCGGACACAGGCGGCATGCATCAGGCCCCCTGCCGGTCCGACCCGAAATCCTTGCGGATCGGGGCCTTGGAAAAGCGCCCGAGACGCGTCCATGTCTTGGGCGGATCCGGTGTGACCCTTTCTGACGGGAATGGACAGCGCCACCTCGACAGTGGTGAAATCCGGTGCTCGGTGCAGACCGTTCAGGCCTCCGACACGCCCGATCACACTCACGCGGTTGGCTGCCCTGCCGCGCGTCCAACTGACAACTCATTTCGATCCCACAGGATGTCAGGGTCCCAAACGCAGGGGAACTTTCGGCATCTTGCAGGGCGATGTCGCACAACGCAGACCGTCTGGGGTTCGCCTCGTGCCTGCATGCGGTCAGAGGGCGCGCGTGACGAAGCCCGAAGCCGGATCACAGTACGCGCTGGCCAGAAAACGATCCGGGGGGACCCTATTCCCGGCGACTGGATGCGCGGCCGCAAGGCAAGGGGCACACGTGTCAGCGCCGCAGACCCGGACCGACAGACCGCAGCATTCCAGACCCGTCGCGCATTAATGAACCGCGCCACCACCGTCGGCACCGCACAGATCATCCGCGTGGCCTGAAACCAGCGGAAAAAGGAGACGGCATGCCGCACCCGGTCGTTCTTCAACAACGTCCTTTGTCCGCCATCCGGAAACAATTACAGCCGAGAAGGGGTTATTCAAGGCAGTATGACAACCAGTTCTCGTCAGGGACAGGTTGTACCTTTGTTTGCACAGACGCCAGTATAGGGTCTTGCGGGCCGCAAAAGCGCGCACTACCTTTAAGACACCTCGGGGTGCCGCGACGTCTTCGGACTGACCGGCTGAGATGCGAAAGCAAACCCGTCGAACCTGAACCGGATCATACCGGCGGAGGGAAGGTGCTGAGGGTTTCCTCCGGTCCCGACCTGTTCCGTCGCAACTGGAGGAAGACATGAAAGCTTCGATCCTTGCGACGGGTGTTCTTTGCATGGCCAACGCGGTCGGTGCGGAAACACCTGTTCTGACTGTCCTGACCTATGACAGCTTTGTCTCGGAATGGGGACCCGGCCCCGCCGTGGAAAAGGCGTTTGAGGCGACTTGCGCCTGTGACCTGCAGTTTGTCGGCGCGGGCGATGGTGCGGCGCTGTTGGCGCGTATCCAGCTGGAAGGTGCGGCATCCACGGCGGATGTGCTTGTTGGCCTCGACACCAGCCTGACTGCGGCGGCAAGCGCAACCGGCCTTTTTGCGCGGCATGGCCAGACAGCAAAAACCGACTTGCCCGTGGCCTTTGACGACCCGATGTTTCTGCCTTTTGACTGGGGATGGTTCAGCTTTGTCTACGACAAGGGCAAGTTGCCTACCCCGCCTGCAAACTTTGAGGCACTGGCAGACTCTGACCTCAAGATCATCATCCAGGATCCGCGATCGTCAACTCCCGGCTTGGGTCTGCTGCTGTGGGTCAAAGCCGCCTATGGCGACCGCGCGACAGAAATCTGGGCGGGCCTTGCCGACAACATCGTGACAGTCACCCCCGGCTGGTCGGAAGCTTACGGCCTGTTTCTGGACGGAGAGGCGGATATGGTGCTCAGCTACACCACATCACCCGCCTATCACCTGATCGCGGAAAGCGATGCCACCAAGGCCGCCGCGCTGTTTGATGAGGGGCACTACCTGCAGGTCGAGGTGGCCGGAAAACTGGCAGCGACCGATGCACCCGTGCTGGCGGATCAGTTTCTGGCCTTCATGCTTTCGGACGCGTTCCAGTCGGTCATTCCGCAGACAAACTGGATGTATCCAGCGGTCACACCTACCGCAGGGCTGCCACAAGGCTTTGATACCTTTCGCCCCACAAAATCGCTGCTGATGACGGCAGAGGAGGCGCAAGCAGCACGCGACGGGGCATTGGCGGAATGGCAGACAGCACTCGCCCGCTGAGCCTGGCGGCGCTGGCGCTGGCAGTGCTTTTGTTGGCACTGCTGGCGGCACCGCTGGTCGCTGTTGCGATGCGCGCGTCGGGATTCATGCTGTCAGCATCAGACGTGGCAGCCGTGCGGTTCTCGCTGCTGCAGGCGGCACTTTCGTCGGTGTTTTCGACGATCCTTGCGATCCCGGTTGCGCGGGCACTGGCGCGGCAACGCTTTGTCGGGCGCGGCGTCCTCATCACTTTGATGGGCGCGCCGTTCCTCTTGCCGGCCATCGTGGCGGTGCTGGGCCTTTTGGCGGTCTTTGGACGGTCGGGCCTGTTGAACGATCTGGGCGCGATGCTGGGTCTGCCGAGGCCGTCGATCTATGGGCTGCATGGCGTCGTTCTGGCGCACGTGTTCTTGAACATGCCGCTGGCGGTGAGGATGATCCTGCAAGGCTGGCAGGCGATCCCTGCAGAACGGTTCCGGCTGGCCCAAGCGCTCGGCTTTGGTCCAGCAGAGATGGCGCGCCATCTGGAGCGCCCCATGTTGCGTGCGGTCCTGCCCGGTGCCGCGTTGGTGATCTTTGCGATTTGCCTGACCAGCTTTGCGGTTGTGCTGACGCTGGGGGGCGGCCCAAGGGCAACGACGGTCGAGCTTGCGATCTATCAAGCGGTGCGGTTTGATTTTGACCTCGGCCGAGCGGCCTCGTTGGCGCTGGTCCAGTTTGCCATCTGCGCGCTGGCGGCTGGACTGGCCTGGAGATTGGCGCGCCCGGCAGGTTTCGGCGCTGGCCTCGACAGGCATTTCGGCCAGCTGCCCACATCGGGGTGGCGAAAACACAGTGACGCCGCTGTCATCGGGCTTGCCGCGCTGTTCTTGCTGGTGCCATTG
Source organism: Rhodobacterales bacterium (assembly GCA_031378845.1). GTDB lineage: Bacteria > Pseudomonadota > Alphaproteobacteria > Rhodobacterales > Rhodobacteraceae > JAJNPS01. Next base: position 80,505 of record JANNES010000006.1, on the reverse strand, counting down.
GGGGCAGTTATCTGGCGCGGACTGCTGGGTCTTGGGGAGATGCCAGCCTCTGTCTGGGGGGCGGCCGCGCGGTCGGTACTGGTGGCATCCGTGTCAACCATGATCACCGTGCCAGCAGCCCTGATGATGGCGGTGGCGGTGGCTGGACGGGCACGGGGTATGGCCTTGATCGAGACGGCGGCGATCTTGCCGCTGGCGACCTCGGGGTTGGTGCTGGGGACGGGCTTGTTCCTGATCGTGCAGCCCTTTGCACAGCCCGTGGCGTTGGCGTTGCCGGTGACCATCGTGGTGAATGTTGCGCTGTCGTTGCCGTACCTCTACCGGCTGTTGCTGCCCGAAGCGCGGGCTTTGGTCGCTGACTACGGTCGCTTGGCTGATAGCCTTGGGCTGACGGGCCTGTCGCGCTGGCGTTGGCTGATCCTGCCACGACTGGCGCGTCCTTTGGGCTTTGGCGCAGGCATCGCTGCCGCGCTGTCGATGGGCGATCTTGGGGTGATCGCGCTCTTTGCGGATGAGCGGAGCACCACCTTGCCGCTGATGATCCGCCAGCTGATGGGATCCTATCAGATGGGGGCGGCCGCAGGCGCGGCGCTGGTGCTGGTCGCTTTGAGCTTTGCGATGTTCTGGGTTTGCGATCGGGGAGGCCGCTATGCTGCAGCTTGATCACCTCGTGCTGGTCCAGGACGACTTTCGCCTGACGGCTGACTGGCAGGTTGCCCCCGGCGAGACGGTCGCCGTGATCGGACCATCGGGGGCCGGGAAATCCACGCTCTTGGCCACCATCGCGGGGTTCTTTGCGCCGACCACGGGCCGGGTCCTCTGGGCGGGGCAGGATGTCACGGGCACGCCGGCGGGACGGCGCCCGTTCAGCATCCTCTTTCAGGATCAGAACCTGTTTCCGCATCTCACCATCGCACAAAACCTTGGGCTCGGGTTGCGACCTGATCTGCGGCTGTCGGCGGTGGAGTTTGCGCGCGTGGACGCGGCTCTGGACCGGGTCGGGATGGGTGGCCTTGGCGCGCGGCGACCGGCGCAGCTGTCAGGCGGGCAGGCGGGAAGGGCGGCTTTGGCGCGCGCGCTGTTAAGGGCCAAACCCGTTCTCATACTGGATGAGCCCTTTGCAGCCCTTGGCCCCGCGCTCAAGGTGGACATGCTGGCGCTGGTCGCTGAGGTCACGGCAGAGGCTGGCATAACGGTGCTGATGGTCACGCACGATCCGCGCGATGCAGAACGCAACGCCGGGCAAGTGGTGTTTGTGGACAGGGGTGTTGCCCACGCCCCAATGTCGACAAAGACATTTTTTACAACAAGTGATCGGCGCGTCGCCGACTATCTGGGACGCTGAGGCAAAAAGAAACCCGCCCCCTTTAGAGGGCGGGGTCTGGATCTTTCGGGCGGTTGCTGCCTGGTCAGGCGTGCTTTTTACCTTTGACGCCAGCCCACAGGCGCTTGTTGGTCAAATACAACAGCGAGCCAAGCACAATCAGGAACAACACGGCTTTGAAGCCCGCCTCTTTGCGGGCCACGAGGTTCGGTTCTGCTGCCCACATGAGGAACGACGAGACATCCATCGACATCTGATCGACGGTTGCGGGCGTACCGTCGGCATAGGTCACAACATCGTCCGACAAGGGCGGCGACATCGCAATCCAGCTGCCTTCGATGGTCGAATGACCTTCTTCGTCCTTGCAGGTATCGGGGATCGCCCCTTTGGCAAAAACCCTGTTGTAATAGCCGTCCGATTCAAAATCGGCAGCGCATTCAGGCGGATCCTCGTAGCCTACAAGCAAAGCATGCATGTATTCCGGCCCGCCCATGCCCTTGAACATTTGGTTGATACCCGTTCCGTAGGGACCCGAAAAGCCCGCGCGGGCCTTGGCCATCAAGCTCAGGTCAGGGGCAGCTGCCAGATGGTGCGCCGGAAAGTTGTCGGTCGGCGTAAGGGTGCGGAACGCGCCTTTTTCAGCATCATAAAGCTGGCGGTTGCTGTCTTCGTCATTGATCGGGAAGGCGGTGGCATAGGCGCGAACCTGATCTGACGGCAACATCGGCCCGCCTGCGTCAGACAGTGTCCGGATCGGCACATACTTCAGACCATGGCAGGCTGAGCAGACCTCGGTGTAAACCTGCAAGCCGCGCTGTAGCTGCATCTGGTCAAAGGTGCCAAACGGCCCTTCATGGGCAAAGGTCACGTCGTCGATATGAGGCGCCTCACCGGCCGAAAAGGCGGTGCCCACGGTGAGTGCAAGCGCCGATGCGGCGGTAAGTGCGATGTTCCTGAACATGGTCGTCAGTTCCTTTCTCACTCGGCCGGCTGCGCAAAAGCACCGCTGGTGCCGCCGAGCCTGGCGTAGTGTGCATTGAAATCTTCTTCGATCGTCGCGGGCTGCGGCAGCGGTTTCTCGATCACGCCCAAAAGCGGCAGGATGATCAGGAAATACCCGAACCAGTAGGCCGAGGCGATCAGCGAGATCGTCGCATAGGGTTCCTCGGCGGGCATCGCACCGCACCACATCAGGACGACAAAGTCGATGCACAGCAGCGCGAACCACCACTTGAACATCGGGCGATACCGGCCCGAACGGACCGATGACGTGTCCAGCCACGGTGCCAGCGCCATCACGGCAATCGCGCCGAACATCGCGAGCACGCCAAAGAACTTGGCGTCGATGATGCCGAACGATAGCCAGTTTGCCGCGATCACGACCCAGACGTCTGCCGTAAATGCCCTGAGGATGGCGTAGAATGGCAGGAAGTACCACTCTGGCACGATATGGGCAGGCGTCGAGAGCGGATTGGCCTCGATGTAGTTGTCGGGGTGGCCCAGATAGTTGGGCATGAAACCGACGATGGCAAAGAACACTGCCAGGATCACGACCAGCGCAAACAGGTCCTTGATCACGAAATAAGGCCAGAACGGCAGGGTATCGCGATCAGCCTCGGCCTTGGACCCCCGGCGAACCTCGACCCCGGCCGGGTTGTTGTTGCCGGTGGTGTGGAAGGCCCAGATATGTACGATCACAAGGCCCGTGATGATAAAGGGCAAGAGGTAATGCAGGCTGAAGAACCGGTTCAGCGTTGCGTTGTCGACCGCAGGTCCGCCCAAAAGCCAGGTCTGGATCGGCTCTCCGATGCCCGGGATCGCGCCGAACAGGCCGGTGATCACGGTGGCCCCCCAGAACGACATCTGACCCCAGGGCAGAACGTAGCCCATGAAGGCGGTGGCCATCATCAAGAGATAGATCAGCATGCCGATGATCCAGGTCACCTCACGCGGGGCCTTGTAGCTGCCGTAGTATAGGCCCCGGAAGATGTGCAGATAGACCGCAAAGAAAAAGAGGGACGCGCCGTTCATGTGCAGATAGCGAATGAAGTAGCCGCCATTCACGTTGCGCATGATGTGCTCGATCGAGGCAAAGGCCATGTTGACTTGCGGCGTGTAGTGCATCGCCAGAACGATCCCGGTGATGATCTGCAGTGCAAGGCAAAACGTCAGTACGATGCCCCAGATCCACATCCAGTTGAGGTTTTTGGGCGTGGGCGCCATCACGGTATCGTAGAGTACACCCACGATCGGCAGACGACGGTGCAACCAGCGTGCGCTGTCCGACTTGGGCTCATAGTGGTCATGCGGAATTGCGGCCATGGTCTTGTTCCTTACCCAAGCTTGATCGTGGTTTCGTCTTCGAACACGGCAACCGGCACCGGCAGATTGCGTGGCGCGGGGCCTTTGCGGATGCGTCCGGCCGCGTCGTAGTGCGAGCCGTGACAAGGGCAGAACCAGCCGCCGAAGTCACCAGCACCGTCCCCCAGAGGCACGCAGCCTAGATGCGTGCAAACGCCCATCATCACGAGCCACTCGCCGGCCTCGTCCATCGTGCGGTTCTGGTCGGACGCATCGGCTTCGGGCTTGTTCGCGTTTTCCGCCAGCGGGTCCGGCAGTTCTGCAAGATCGGTCGCGCGCGCGGATTCGATCTCTTCGGGGCTGCGGCGGCGGATGAAGACCGGCTTACCCAACCACTTGACCGTCAACTGGGTGCCGACCTCAACCGCGGAGACATCGACAAAGATCGACGACAGCGCCTGCACATCGGCAGATGGGTTCATCTGGTTGACCAGCGGCCAGACGGCCGCCCCGGTTGCGACGACACCAGCCCCTGCGGTGGCGTAGTACAGGAAATCCCGACGGGTGCCTGTGAGTTCATCAGCATGGGACACGCGATCTTCTCCCTTTGCGGGGCGCGGTCAGACGGCCCCAAAATACTTGTCAGGTGCCGGTTGCCCGCACCTATCTACGCGCCGGGTTTTAGACAAGCCCGACCCGGTCGTCCAGCGGACAAACGGGCGCAGGTACGCATTTAGGCCCGTTCTTGTAGCGATTTAGTCCGATATCGCGTTCTGAACACTGCCATCCCAAGATCGAATGACAAACGGCAGTTAATTTCAGGTTTTTGGCAGGGTGGCCACCATTGAAGGGCGCGCAGAGAATGCGGTCGCCCATGTGGCCAGATGTGGTCGCCCCTCGCGCCAGCCGCGCGCCTCATGCCGGAAATCCAGATAGCCAAGCGCACATCCAAGCGCGATTTGCCCGATATCAATTCGGTCCGACAGATGCGCCATCCAGCGACCCTCTATTGCGTCCAGGGCGCGGTCGATCTTGGCCCACTGGCTTTCGACCCACGGGGCATGGCGCCTGTCCTCAGGACGCAGGCGGATTTCGTAGACCATGAGCAGGGCGGCATCAAGAATGCCGTCTGCCGTCGCCTCAACCGTGAGGCTGTCCCACAATCGCGGCTCGGGCGGATAGAATCCGGTGCCCGCCAGCGCATCCAAGTACCGGCAGATCACGCGGCTGTCGTAAAGGGTCGGCCCATCGTCGCGATCAAGGGCGGGCACCTTGCCCAAAGGATTGCGGTCCACCGGAAGGCTGCCCGGGTCCAGCGGCGTGCCCGTGGCGGCGGCAAGTTCGATCCCCGTAAGACCGGCCTCCTTGATCAGCACCACGACTTTGCGAACATAGGGTGAGGTGGGGGAATAATAGAGCTTCATTCGACATCCTGACGGAGCCGAAAACGTGCGATCAGCCCGGCGTCAATCTCGTAGGATTTGCCACCAATCCGAATCGTGCGGCGAAAGCGCGCCGTGGTGTTGGTCTGACGGGTTTGCGCCAGATCGGCGGGGCGATGCACGGCCAGCCCTTCGCCCAAATCGTCAAGCGCATCTTCGGCGCGAATGTCGACGCGACCGGGATGGGAGCGCGCGGCCAAGTAGCGCTTGACCGCGTAGCCTGCCGCAGTCAGCAAACCAAGGCGCATGGCGAGCGGCAAAAGGGGGGCTAGGGGCAGGGGCATGGCGCGACCTCGGTCAAGGGACAGGGCCGACGATAGGGCCATGCACCCCTTCTGTCCATGTCGCCAGATGTCAGACTGGCCCAAACGCGAAAGCAGACATCGCCAGCGTGAGCGCCGCCGACACCGTGATGGACGCCGTCCGGGGCCAGTTGTAGGTGATGAGTTCCGCGATCAGTCGATCATCCTTGCCGTGGTCCAGCTTGTTGTGGCGCGGGATTTCCAACCCCACGGTCACGAGCAAGCCGACAATCCCCATCGCGGCGTTTGCGACCGCCATCCAGACCGGCACAGACGCAGGCAGCAAAAGCAGCACAACAACGGGAAGCACGAATGACAAAAAGCCGGGGATGATGACATGGAACATGATGTTCGAGGTATAAAAGCTGTGATAGCCGGCGTACGCGGCCGGGCCGACCCGTGCGAACAGCGGATAAACCGCCAATTGGCAGAACCAGATGGTGCCGAGGTTGTAAATCTGGATGATCAGCGCGATCACCAGAATGAGGTAGGCGGTGTCCATAGGCTAATTCCCATAGTCTGAAATGACTTGAAGACGCGCAAGCGCGGCGCGGGATGCCGTGCATCCTCAGAAATTACGCAGCAGGGTGAGGGATTATTCCCGCAGGCACGACGTCAGGCCTTGCAGGTCAGCCAACGGGCCCCGACCGCATCAGCGCCGCGATCGCCTGTGACCCCGCATCTGGATGTTCTGCAAGCCGTGCCGCAGCACGTGCCCGTGCGTCATCCGCCTTGTTCTGGTTCAGCTTCCACGTGCCCTCAACCGAGGTGATGGTCAACCGGAACGGCAGGATCATCCGCATCATGCGGGGCATCACACCTTCGGCCATCTTATCGGAATGCCAAGGTTTTTTGGGCAAGAGCCGCGTCTCATGCACCGCCGACAGCGCGTCGACATGGTCCTTTAAGACATCCGGGTCCAACGGGGACAGGGTGCCGCGCAGGTGGACCGCGACATAGTTCCAGGTCGGAACCTGATCATCGAGCCCATACCAATCGGGCGAGACATAGGCATCCGGACCTGAAACCGCGAGCAAGGCAGGCAATGGCAGGCCCGCCCGCGCAATGGGATTTGATCGGGTCAGGTGCAGGTCGGCAAAGCTGCCATCCTGGGCCAGATGAAACGGGATATGCGAAGCGAGCGGACCATCAGGGCCGTTGACCGACAGGATGCCGAAACCGCGCGACCGGGCCAAGGCAAGGTTGTCTGCAGCTGTCGTCGCGCGAAAGGCAGGGTTGGTGTGCATGGAGTGGACCTGTTCAGAAAGTCGACGCAGGTTTATCGAACCAAGAAAATCGCGGCACAAGCCTGTTCTTTCCTGTCGGGCCAAAGAGTCGCCGCGTGCCAATTCGCCGGCCCAAGACCCCAAGTGCGCGACAGATGGGATGTCAGCTGACCTGAAGCTCGCAGTCGAAAATATACTTCATGTTGTCGACAAAGATCCCGCCGTCATCCACGGATTCGATAAGGATCCCGCTGATCTGGGGTGGCAAGCCCGGTTCGGTGCCGAAAGCCACCGACTGTGCACCCGTCCCGTCAATTCCCCGCTGGCCAAGCAAGTTGCCGTCCGCCGAGTAAAAGCTGACCTGCACCGGCCCGTGTTCTGCAAACCCGGTCGCACCAAGAGGCATCATTCCTTCAAGGACGGTCTGGAAACCGACACTGCAAACCGGCATGTCAAACAGCACGGCGATCGACCCCTCTCCGATGCCGTCCTTCCGTTTGGCCCCGGCTGGCCCGATCCCTTGAAGCGTCAACGAGGCCGCGTCGTCCTCATAGCCCCAAAACAGATTCTGTCCCGCGGCATCCGTCTGCAAAGCCAGGGGCTTTCGAGGTGACCCGACAACCAGGTCGAATTGCGTGGTGCCAACGCGGCGGTCGGCACGGGACTGTCCGGAAAAGTGGTTGGCGAAGGTCGCAGCACCGGACTTTACCAGACCATCAATCGCCCCGGACGCGCTGCCACCGAGCTGGGTGAAGGGCTCAAGAATCGCCGGTGGTGCAACGAGGTTTTCGTATCTTTGGTCAAAGATCGTCTCGCCCGACACCGCCTGCGGGATGGGGCACAGGGCAAGGACAAGGAGATGACGATGGGTCAATCTGGGCACCAGCGGAGAAGACATGCCCGGAAACAATGACCGAACAAATGCGAAAAAACAAAGGCCGCCCAAGGTTTACCAAGGACGGCCCCATCAATCACTTGCCGAACGCTTCAGCCCTGGCGGGCTTTATAGCGTTTCTGCGTCTTGTTGATCACATAGACGCGGCCCTTGCGGCGCACGACCTGGCAATCGCGATGACGCGACTTCAGCGAGCGGAGCGAGTTCGCAACCTTCATCGATCTTCTCCTACCTGCGGCGCGTCTGCGCCAGTGAAAACTGTCTGCCCCCTTGCGGGGGGCGGTGAATGGTGGGCGGTACTGGGATCGAACCAGTGGCCACTACGATGTCAACGTAGAGCTCTACCGCTGAGCTAACCGCCCTTGCCACGTTCCCGCCACCTGTCCAAAACAAAATGGACGCGGGCGGAACCGCGTCAACAGGGGCGTCTATACGCAAGGTCGCGTGGCCTTTCAAGGGGTGTTGGATTGAATCGAAAGCGCGCTATAGTCGGTTGAACAAGGACCGCAAGATGTCGCCCAGTGCCTACCGCCTGACCCGGCCCGCGCGGCCCATGTCATCCGTAATCTTTTCATCGCCCCATAGCGGGCGCGACTATGATCGCCAGTTCCTGCGCCAGTCGGTACTGGATGTGCGGGCGATCCGGTCATCTGAGGACGCATTTGTTGACGACTTGTTTGCCGCCGCTCCGGATCACGGGGCGCCGCTTCTGGCCGCCAACGCGCCGCGCGCCTTTATCGATCTGAACCGCGCGCCGGATGAACTTGACCCCTCGGTCATCGAGGGGATCGCGCGTGCGCCGCACAATCCGAGGATCTCTTCGGGGCTTGGGGTGATCCCAAGGGTTGTTGCCGCAGGCCAGTCGATCTATCGCGGAAAGATGCCGTTGGCCGAGGCAGAGCACCGTCTGCGCGACTATTGGCACCCGTATCACCACATGTTGCGCCAGCTTTTGGACGAGACGCTCGGTCAGTTCGGCGAGGCGGTGCTGATCGACTGCCATTCGATGCCACATGAAGCCATCGAAGCCCATGCCCGCGCCGGTCGCCCTTTGCCCGAGGTGGTCTTGGGCGATCGTTTTGGGACTGCGGCCAGTGCAGACGTCATGGACCACGTCGAGGCGGCGTTCAGCCAGGTTGGTTTGCGGGTCGTGCGCAACGCCCCGTTCGCCGGCGCCTATATCGCGCAGACCTATGGGCGTCCTGCGCGCAATCAGCATGTGGTGCAGGTAGAGATTGATCGCGCGCTTTACATGGACGAAGCGACAATCGCGCCGCATGCGGATTTTCCCGCGTTTCGGGCGCTGATGGGCGACGTCGTCGCCGAAATAGCGGCGTTCGGCAGATCGCGCTTGCCGCTAGCGGCAGAATAGGGTCCCGCCATTTGGGACCCGGCGAACGGGCCAGCGTCTCTGGCGATAGAATGGATACGGAGAGCTGAAATGCGTTCTTTGTTGCCCTTGGCGATGTGTATGCTGGCAGTCCCGGCATTTGCTGAAGATCGCTGGATGACCGTCCCCGATTCTGTTGCGATGCCTGCCCCCGCCAGCACGGGGATGGCGCCGGTGAACGGCATCCAGATGTATTACGCCACCTATGGCGCGGGTGATCCGGTGTTGTTGATCCATGGTGGTTTGGGTCATGCCGATATCTGGGGTGCGCAGGTGGCTGACCTGATGAAAGATCATCTTGTCATCGTGGCCGACAGCCGCGGCCATGGCAGATCGACCCGTACCGAAGCGCCCTTTGGTTATGATCTGATGGCGTCGGATTTTGTTGGCCTTTTGGACTATCTGAAAATCGACAAGGTTGATCTTGTGGGTTGGTCGGATGGCGGCATCATCGGTCTGGATATCGCGATGAGCCATCCAGAACGTCTGGATCACCTGTTTGCGCAGGCGGCCAACATCACCACCGATGGCGTGGATGTTTCGGTCGCCGAGGATGCCATTTTTGGTGCCTACATCGGCAAGATGGCGTTGGACTATGCCAAGATGTCGCCGACACCGGATCAGTTCGATCCGTTTGTCGCGCAAATCTCCAACATGTGGGCGACAGAGCCGAACTGGACCGACGCACAGGTGGCAGCGATCACCGTTCCAACCGCCGTGGTCGCGGGCGAATATGACGAGGCAATCTTGCGCCCGCATACGGAAAAGATTGCAAGCCTGATCCCGGGGTCCAAGCTGGTGATCCTGCCGGACGCCAGCCATTTCGCGATGCTGCAGGCGCCCGACGAATACAACGCCGCCGTGCGGGCCTGGATCGATCAGTAATCAGCGCAGCGCGCGACCCTTGATGATCGCGTCGTGGCCAAAACGGGCGCGGATCGCATCGGTCGCGCGTTCCGCCGCCGCGCGCTTGACGCCGTCGGGGTCCAAAAGATCACCGTTCAGGTCGGCCCGATCTTCTGTGGTGAGGTCCGAGATCCCGACGCCGATCAGCCGAAAGGGTCCTTTGGCGGCGGAGGGGGCAAAAAGCTCTGCCGCTGCGCGATAGATCCGGTCGGTCAACTGGGTGGGATCGCCCAGCGCATGGCGGCGACTGATCAACTGGAAATCGGTGCGCTTCAGTTTGAGGGTGACCGTGCTTCCGGCCAGAGATTTCGCCTTGGCACGGTCCGCGACCTGTTCGGACAGGCGCCACAGATGCCCATCCAGCACGTCGGCGTCGCCGGTGTCCTCGTTAAAGGTGGTTTCCTTGGAAATCGACTTTGGCCGGTCATCCCGGCTGACCTGCCGGGTATCCTCGCCCCGCGCCAGCGTATAGAGCCGGTCCCCCATGCTGCCGAACCGCGCGCCAAGGTCGCGCCGGTCCCAACGCAAGAGGTCGGCGATCGTGCGAATCCCGGCCGCGTCCCGTGCGGTTTGCGTGGCCGCCCCCACGCCCCAGATGATCCGCACCGGCTTGGTCCGCAGGAAATCTGCCGTCTCGGCCCGCCCGATCACCGAAAAACCACGCGGCTTGTCGAGGTCCGAGGCGATCTTGGCGAGGAACTTGTTGTGCGACAGGCCGACCGAGCCGGTCAGGCCAAGCTCATCCTCCATTCGTTTCAACAGGCGCACCAACATGACGACCGGGGGCGCGCCATGCAGCCGTGCGGTGCCGGTCAGGTCCAGAAACGCCTCGTCCAGTGACAAAGGCTCGATGGCGGGGGTAAGTTGTTCCATCATCGCCCGGATCTGACGCGACGCCTCGACATAGACACCCATGCGGGGTTTCACGACCACCGCCTGCGGGCACAGCTTCAGCGCCTGGAACATCGGCATGGCTGACCGCACACCCGAGATGCGCGCGATGTAGCAGCAGGTGGAGACAACCCCGCGCGTGCCGCCGCCAACGATGACGGGTTTGTCAGCAAGATCAGGATTGTCGCGCTTTTCGACGGAAGCGTAAAAGGCGTCGCAGTCCATATGAGCGATGGACAGGTCATAGAGTTCGGGATGCGACAGCACGCGCGGGGACCGGCAGGCGGGACAGCGCGCGCCGGTCTCGAACGGGGTCAAACAGTCGCGGCACAGGGCGGGCATGGGGGGAGTTTAGCGCGGGACGATCGCGAACAAAACTGCAACTTTGATCGGGCTAGGCCGCCGCTTTGATGGCGGCAGTCTTTGCATCGCCCGTGTTAGGAGTGCCCATTGGTTCAATCAGCAAGATCGAGGCTTCTTCGGCGGCCATCGGGCAATGCTCGCCCCCCTTTGGCACGACATAAAGTTCGCCCGCGTTCAACACGACGCTGCCGTCGCGCTGCTGAATCGTGACGGATCCAGAAAGGACCAAAAAGAAGTCATCCGTTTCAGGGTGGCTGTGCCAGACAAACTCGCCCTTGACCTTGACCACCATCACATCGTGGCCATTAAACGCGGCGATGATCTTGGGTGACCAGAGGTCAGAAAACGAACCAAGTTTGCTGGCAAGGTTGACCTTACTCACCGCGACAACCCCCCCGCCAAATCCGGCACGTCCAGCGCAGAAAACCCGTAATGGCGCAGCCAGCGCAAATCTGCCTCGAAAAACGCGCGCAGATCCGGGATGCCGTATTTCAGCATGGCGATACGGTCGATGCCCATGCCAAAGGCAAAGCCCTGCCACTGGGTCGGGTCCACACCCGCCGCCGCCAGGACCTTGGGATGTACCATGCCGGAGCCGAGGATCTCCATCCACTTGTCGCCCTCGCCGATGCGCAACTGGCCGCCCACGTTGGAATAGCGGATATCGACCTCGGCCGACGGTTCGGTAAACGGGAAATGCGACGCGCGGAACCGCAGTTCGACGCGGTCCACCTCGAAATAGGCGCGGCAGAATTCCTCCAGCACCCACTTGAGGTTAGCCATGGAAATGTTGCGGTCGATGGCCAGCCCTTCGACCTGATGGAACATCGGCGTATGGGTCTGGTCCATGTCCATCCGGTAGACCCGGCCGGGGGCGATCACCCGGATCGGCGCGCCCTGTTCCATCAGTGCGCGGATCTGTACCGGGCTGGTATGGGTGCGCAGCACATGCGGCGGGCGGGTGTCGCCGGGTGCGCGGTGCATGAAGAACGTGTCATGTTCCTGCCGTGCGGGGTGTTCGGGCGGGATGTTCAGCGCGTCGAAATTGTACCAGTCGCTTTCCACCTGCGGGCCTTCGGCGACGGCAAACCCCATGTCGGCAAAGATCGCGGTCAACTCCTCCATGACCTGGCTGACCGGGTGGATCGTACCACGCGGACGAGGCCTTGCCGGCAACGTCACATCCAGCCATTCCGAGCGCAGACGGGCGTCCAGAGCAGCATCGCCAAGTGCTGTCTTCTTGGCCCGCAAGGCGGCGTCGATCTCATCTTTCAGCGCGTTCAGCATGGCCCCGGCAACCTGACGCTGTGCGGGGTCCATCTGGCCCAGATCGCGCATTTTCAGGCTGATCTCGCCCTTTTTGCCGAGTGCGCCAAGGCGGACCTCTTCGAGGCTCGCCTCGTCAGATGCCGCAGCAATGGCGGTCAGATACCTGGCTTTCAGCGTGTCGAGCCCGTCCATCGGAGCCTCCCCTTCGTGCCGCTTGGTGCTAGCGAGGGGCGGGGTCGATTGCAAGGGTAGGCGCTTACTCCGGGGGAGCGTCAGCCGCACAATGCGCAGCAAACTTGGCCCCGGGCGGCGCTGGGCGGGTCCCGTCGACCAGTCTACCATCCGGTGCCGCCACGATGAAATGGCGTTGGCCAAGGTCTTCATCATGCAGCGGTGGGGTGACTTGCAGCCCGTGGGCGATCAGACGGTGGCGGTGGCCTTGCGGATCTGACACCGCGAAATTCAGGATTGCGCCACCGGTTCGGTGACGGGCGAGCGCCGGCACGCTCGGGTAATCCTGCGCCTCGATTGCACGATTTGCGGATGAGTCTTCAGTCGATTGCAGATGCAGCGACCCGTCAGAAGTGAAGAGAGCCGCAAATTGAAAGGACGCGCGGTAGAACGCCGCTGCCGCCGGGACATCGGTGCTGAGCAAGGCCGAACAGCAACGGGTGGTTTTCATCGGGGCTACCTTTCGGCAGGTTGTGGATACGCTATGTGTGCAAATCACACACAAGACGTATGTATGCAGTCGCTAACCCGCCGCTCCAACTGGGAACGCACCGAGACGATGCGCGCGGCGTTGATCCGCGCCAGGCGGCATCTCTTTGCAAAGCACGGCTTTGCGGGAACCGCGACACCCGACATTGTCGCAATGGCGGGCGTGACGCGTGGCGCGCTCTACCACCATTTCGCCGACCAGGAGGCGCTGTTCGACGCGGTGATACGCCAAGAAGCGGACGCCGTCGCAAGGGCCGGCGGTGGCAGGAGTGGCACAGCCCGAGGCGCTGGCACGGTTGTTGTCAGCCGCATTTGATCCTGCTGCGTTGGCCCAGCAAGACGATCAGCTGATAGCGCCATCGCGCGCCGCATTGGAAAGGCTCATCCGTGGTATCGTTCTGCTGGAACCCCAAGAGGTTGAGCTACCTCTGTTTGCGGGGTCAAAAGATCGACTTTCATCCCCTGTGCTTCTCATGCGGGGCTTTCCCCCAGGTATCCGTTCAGGCCACATGAAAAGGCGGGGGTGATCAGACTATTGCACGGCCCTGCTCGGCCCAGCTGAATTCGATCCAGCCCCCGCCGCTGCCCGGCATACATGCCGTGCCGGGCAGCAGCTGTCGTATCGCACGAAAGCCGAGGTTCCTTCTAAGAGAAGCTAATAGGTGTATCCTCGACGATAGAGAGCCCTCCGTCCTTCAGATGCTGCCACAATGTCTCAAAACTGGTGATTTGCTGATGCATCTTGTGACCGCCATCATCGACGATCATGTCAAATGGGCCGCGATCACGCGCAACAGATGCCAAGAAGTCGCGATCCGCCTGATCGCCAATGCGAATCTCCGTTCCCGGCAGTTCCAGCGCCTTGCAAGCGGGGTCAATGTCCAGAAAGGTCAACCGCGCAGCCGGCGCAAAAAACTCGCGCCACATGCGCAGCGACCCACCCTTGTCGACGCCGATCTCAAGGAATGAAACATCGCGGCCCTGCCACCCCACCAGAGACCGGTCATAAATGTCGAGGTAATGATCCATCTTGTCGAGCGTGCGGTCATCGGTGCGCGCAATGAAGTCGCGAAAATAGCTCGTGATAGTCATCAAGCGACCTGCACTTTGTTTATCCTGGCCAGCCTGTTTCCCGGCGCAGCTATGGCTGCATGATCAGCAATCAGGCGGTCGGACAACCCATTCTTGTCCGGCGCCAACGCGACATCGGATTCTCGCGAATAGCGATTTTTGGTAACGTGAAATACCCGCATTTACTGGACCACTGGCATACATCGCTTGCGTTACCCAACCAGTAGGACATTGACTTGAAGAACTATTTGATAACGCGTGCAGCTTTACTTCCGCTCGCCGTTGCCCTCCTGGCAAGCGGAACGCATGCCGCAACCATAAGCTTCAATGGAGCTGTGACAACGATACCGGGCTTGATCCCGGCGGGGGCGGTTTTCCCTACGGTCGGGACGGCTGCAACCGTCAATCTCGACATTGACGATAGTGACCCGACGGCGTTGCTATTCGACATGGGCAGCCATTTTCAGAACATGACGGCCTCGGCCGATGTCCCGGGATTTCTTTCGGGATCGATGTCCGTCGTCAGCCAGCCGAACTATCAGCCGGCGCCGCAAAGCATTCGCCTAGACGAAAGAACCCCGTGCCGCCAGCTGGTCTGCACGGGGTCCGATATCTCTGAGAACGCGTTTAGGCGAGCGCGGCTTTGGCCTGGCCTGCGATGGCATTGAACGCCTCAGGCTCATGCACTGCCAGATCTGCCAGAACCTTGCGGTCCACTTCGATCCCGGCTTTGCTCAGCCCGTTGATGAACCGCGAATAGGTCATCTCGATATCAAAGAGCCGCACGGCGGCATTGATCCGCTGGATCCACAAAGCGCGAAAGTTGCGCTTGCGGGTTTTGCGGTCGCGGGTCGCATATTGGTTGGCCTTGTCGACCGCCTGCGTGGCGGTGCGAAAGTTGGTCGACCGGGCGGCATAGTAGCCAGCCGCTGCCTTGATCACCTTGCGGTGACGGGCATGGGTCACCTTGCCAGATTTAACGCGGGACATGGGGGAACTCCTTACCGGTCGTAGGGCATGTACTTCTTGACGATCTTGGTGTCGGCAGCCGACAGCAACATCGTACCAGAAGCATCGCGAATGAATTTCGTCGTGCGCTTGATCATGCCGTGCCGCTTGCCGGCAACGCCGGCTTTGGCCCGACCGGAGGCCGTGAAGCTGAAACGCTTCTTGGCCGCCGACTTGGTCTTCATCTTGGGCATTTCCATCTCCGTGGTTTCAGGCACGACTCGGCATGCCACTTTGGCCGGCCGTGCGGGTAAGAGCGTGTCGTCATAGGCAAAGCGCCTTGAAGGCGCAAGAGGGAAGATCGGCAGGCCGACTAGTTGGTCAGGCGCCCGAAGACCCTGAGCATGGCTTCGGGGATTTCTCCGAAAGCATAGCCGGATGGTCGCTGCGTCAGCGCAATCGCGATCAAGATGATCGCTATCATCAACGCTATCGCCCCAGCGCGTGGTGGGCGCCCTTCGGTCCAAGCGTTCAAAAGGGCCGGTAACGTCAGCAGACCCAGGATGATCCCGATTGTCAGATAAAGATCCGTATCCACGTGTATCCCAATCCAATAAGCGTCACGAAAGGTTTACTCAGGCTCGACCCGAGAAATCAACCTTTCATCGCAAGGCGCCACGCGTAAAATGTTTGTTGTGCCTCTGACGTTGAAAGGAACACCCGCAGTCACGACAATCTGGTCCTCTTCGGTGGCAAAGCCATGGTCTCGGGCGGCACGGATGGCGGCGATGACCGCCCCCTTGAAGCGATCCTGCGGTTCTGCAAGCACGCAATACGCCCCCCAGGTCAGTGCCATGCGCCGGGCCGAGGACATCAGCGGGGTCAACGCGATGATTGGCACCCGCGGGCGTTCGCGGGCGACCAGGCTGGCCGTGGTGCCAGATTGGCTAAAGCAGCAAATCGCCTTGATGTTCGTGGCTTCGGCGATTTCGCGTGCCGCTGCGACGATGCCATCGGCGATCGTTTCGCGCCGAATGACGCGGCTGGCCTCGATGATGGACTGATACGTCGGGTCTTTCTCGACCGAGATTGCGACATTGTGCATCGTCGTCACAGCTTCGATCGGATACTTGCCGGCCGCCGATTCTGCGGACAGCATGATGGCATCGGCACCTTCGTAGATCGCAGTTGCAACGTCAGAGACCTCGGCCCGCGTCGGCACCGGCGATTCGATCATCGATTCCAGCATCTGGGTTGCGACGATCACCGGCTTGGCGGCCGCCCGCGCGCCACGCACCAGGCGTTTCTGGATCGGCGGTACCGAATAGACCGGTAGTTCGACGCCCAGATCGCCCCGTGCGACCATGATCCCATCAGAAACCTGCAAGATCGCGTCGTAGGCCTTCACAGCAGCCGGTTTTTCGATCTTGGACATGATTGCTGCGCGGCCTTTGGCCAGGTGGCGCGCCTCGATGACGTCTTCGGGGCGCTGCACGAACGATAGTGCAAGCCAGTCAACGCCCAGTTCGCAGGCAAACTCCAGATCGCCTCGATCCTTTTCTGACAGTGCCGCGAGTGGCAGCACCACATCAGGAACGTTGACGCCCTTGCGGTTGGAAATGGTACCACCCACGGTAACCGTGCAGTTGGCGAAATCCTTGCCGCAGTCATCGACCAAGAGGCGAATTTTGCCATCATTGATCAACAGCGCCGCGCCCGGCTCCAAAGCCGCAAAAATCTCAGGGTGAGGCAAGTTCACGCGGGTAACGTCGCCCGGCACCGACGACAGATCCATCCGGAACTTGGCACCTTCGACCAGCTCTTCGGACGGTTTGGCAAAGACACCGACACGCAGCTTCGGTCCCTGAAGATCGGCAAGAATGCCGATCGGGCGACCAAGATCGGCCTCGACCTGCCGGATGATCACGTGCCGCGCGCGGATGTCGTCATGCGTCCCGTGGCTCATGTTCAGTCGGAACACGTCCGCACCGGCCTCGTAAAGCGCCCGGATCATTGCGTAGGTGCTGGAAGCAGGGCCCAACGTGGCCACGATCTTTACATTCCGAAGGCGTCTCATGCTGGGTTCCTTCTAGCATCCAATGAGTGTCGTGAGCCGCTGGCCTTATGGCGCAATTGGGATGGCGGGGCAACTGCGCCCTTTAGCGCTAACCTGATTCTGTTGTTGCAAGGTAATGTGCTTTTGCAGGCGAGCCTCGGGATGGACGCCGAGGGTTGTGAGGGTTAGTGCTGTCACATACGTCGCGGCGAGGACCGGTTTGGCTTTTGTCATTGTTGGCGCTGATCGACCTGGTCGCTGGGTCGTCAGTTGCGATCACGCATCGAATGCAGTCCCGGACTGGGTTCAGGGCGGCGATCTGGGCATTGCTGCGCAAGACATGGCGCGCCATATTGCGTGGGATATCGGCGCGGCCGGGCTTGCGCTGGAACTTGGTGCGGCGCTCGATAGTCCGGTCGTTCTGTCGCAATTCAGCCGCCTTGTCATCGATCCCAACCGAGGCAAAGACGATCCCACGCTGATCATGCGCCTGTATGACGGCACCATCATTCCCGGCAATCGTCACATCAGCCAAGACGAGATCGACGCGCGACTGACCAGGCTCTACGAGCCGTATCACATGGCGCTGGGGCGGCTGATGATGCGCCGCCAGGATACGGTTCTATTGGCGGTGCATTCCTTTACCCCTTGCCTCAAGGGTCGTGCGTCGCGGCCGTGGCATGTCGGTGTGCTTTACAGTCACCTCGGCCCGACGCTGTCCGAGCCGCTTTTGGAGGAGCTGGCGCGGGACCGGACACTCTGTGTCGGCGACAACGAGCCCTATGCGGGTCATCTGCCCGGAGATTCGGTTGACCGGCATGCGTTGCAGACGGGTCGGCTGAACACGTTGATTGAGCTGCGAAGCGATCTGGTCGGTGACGCACAAAGTCAGGCAAAGTGGGCGGTGCGGCTTGTTCCGGCACTATGGGGCGCGTTGGCAAAAGCCGAGACGGCCTGACCTCAGATGGCAGTCTTGCGCATCTCGTCAAGATAAAGCTCGCGCAGGCGCACGGCGACCGGGCCGGGCTTGCCGGTCCCGACGGGCGCGCCGTCAATCTCCACCACCGGCATCACGAAAATCGACGCGGCGGTCGAGAATGCCTCATCCGCGTCTTGCGCCTCGGCCACGGTAAAGGGGCGCTCCTCGACGTCGAATTGCGCCTCGGCGGCAAAGCGCAGGACCGATGCGCGGGTGATCCCGTGCAGGATATCGGTCGACAAATGGCGGGTGATGATCTTGTTGCCTTTGACGATATAGGCGTTGTTCGACGTGCCTTCGGTGATGCCGCCGTCATCTGCCACGAACCAGCTGTCATCGCAGCCCGCCTTTTTCGCCATCATCTTGCCCATGGACGGGTACAAAAGCTGTGTCGTCTTGATATCCACGCGGTCCCAGCGCAGGTCGGGGATGGAGATGACCTTGAACCCGGTCTTGGCGGCGGGCGCATCGGCAAGGTTCGGGACATTTTGGGTAAAGGCGACGACCGTGGGGGGCAAGGATGCATCGGGAAACACGAATGATCGGTCGCCGGGATTGCCACGGGTGATCTGCAGATAGATCATGCCCTGATCGATATCGTTCAGGTGCACAAGTTCGCGAAACATCGCCGCCAGATCAACAGAAGTCATCGGATTGGTCATGTCCAGCGCGAGCAGGCTGCGATCCAGCCGGATCGCGTGACCAGCAAAGTCGATCAGCTTGCCATCCAGCACCGAGGTTACTTCATAGACCCCGTCCGCCATGAGGAACCCCCGGTCGAAAATTGACACGGTGGCCTGATCTTCGGGCAGATACTGGCCGTTCACATAGACGGTGCGGGTCATGGTCATCCCCAAAGTTGCGGATCAGGTGGGTGGATACCTTTGGCATCAAAGGTCAGCGGATGCGCCCGGTCTTCAGCCAGAAGCAGCGGGCCGTCAAGATCCGTAAATGCGGCCCCCACCGTCAGAAGTGTCGCCGGGGCCATCCCAAGGCTGGTCCCGACCATGCAGCCGACCATGACGCCAAAGCCCATCGCCATGGCTTCGGTCCGCAAGGCCAGTGCCTCGGTCAGGCCGCCCGCCTTGTCCAGCTTGATGTTCACCAGGTCATATCTGCCGCGCAGGGACGCCAGACTGGCGCGATCATGGCAGGATTCATCGGCACAGACCGGCAACGGACGCGCGATTTCGGACAGCATGTCATCGTCATCTGCGGGCAAGGGCTGTTCGACCAGCGCCACGCCAAGGCGAAGCAAATGCGGCGCAAGGTCGGCATAGATTTCGGGTGTCCAGCCTTCGTTGGCATCCACAATAATGGTTGCAATCGGCGCACCGGCTCGGACGGCCTTTAGCCGGGGCAGGTCGTCAGGGGTACCCAACTTGATCTTGAGCACAGGACGATGCGCATGTCTGGCCGCATCGGCGCGCATTTGGTCAGGCGTGCCGAGCGAAAGCGTAAACGCCGTGATCGCAGGCGAAGGTCTGCGCAATCCGGCCAGATCCCAGGCACGGTTGCCGCTCGACTTCGCTTCAAGGTCCCACATGGCGCAGTCGACCGCATTGCGCGCTGCTCCGGCGGGCAAAAGGGATTGCAAGCTTGCACGGCTGATCCCCGGAGGCAGGCTATTGATCTGGGACAGAACGCTCTCCACCGTCTCGCCATAACGCGCATATGGCACGCATTCCCCGTGCCCTTTGTGCCCGGTGCGGGCAACCTCGACGCTCACTACATGCGCATGCGTCTTGGACCCCCGCGCGATGGTAAAGGTCTGCGCCAGACGAAACGTCTCGGGGGTGGCGGTGATCATCGCGAATGCTTGGCCGCAAGATCACGAATCCGCAAATGCTTTCGCAGAGACATTGATGTCGCCCCAATCCGCCTCTGCATAATGTCGATCCGTCAGTCGATCATGAAGGAGCCAGCCGCCGGGGGTCACCTTCAAAGCGATGGGGTGCACGGCAACCTGATTGGCGCCGCCATATCCAAGGTGGACGACCAGTCGCCTCTGCACTGCGCGGCTCAACGCTTCGCGGCGGGGATCGGGCGCGGCAGCGGGCAAGGTGCAGACCGGAAACAGCAACCGGATACGCGCCATCTGCGCACGCGTCTGATCGGGAAAGGCTTCCCTCAGCCTGGCCTGCGCTCGCGACACGGCAGCACCCATTCCCAGATCGACCAGCTCGGTTGGCAGGATCGACAGCAGCATGCCCATCGCCTCTGCCTCATCCGAACCGAGACCCGTCAACTTGGTGCGATATCCAAACCCCAACGCGACTCCGCCCTGATTTCCGCGATGGACGATCACCGGCAGCCCGGCCTCGGTCAGCGCGTCGATATCGCGCAAGATGGTCCGGCGCGAAACCTCCAGCGCCGTCGACAGCGCCGCGCATGTCTGTTGACCCCGGTTTTGCAAGATCAAGAGCATCTGCAACAATCGCGCGGCCCGCATGTCTGCGCCCTACATGTATGACACAAGATGTCACCTTACACGCCCTAAGCTTGAGTCGGCAAACGCAATGGGAGCGCGGAACATGGGTCAGGTGAGGTATGGCAATGGCGAAAAGGATGATCCGTGGCTTTTGAAAACGCCGTCGCTGACGTCCGAATTCCAGGTCTGGCGGGATGCCGAGGCACCCGTGCCGCGCCTCGTGGTGCAGGTCGGCACGACCCAGTTGAGCTATCAGTTGCGGGGCATCGAGGATTGTCATGCCATGCTCAGGGCCGCCGGAGACTGGGTCGCGCTGGGCAACGCCGACGAGGGCAAGCCGACGCCTGAGGGGTCAGTCGAGTCCTGGGCACGCGACGAAAATAACCCCGTGGGCGGGTATTACGGGTTGCGAAAGGGCTATCGGGGCCGCTTTGCGAATTACGTGACACCCGTGATGGAGCTTTTGGGCCTGATCGAGCTGGAGCATGCGCCACGCAACAACCGGGCGCGCGCAAAGTAGTCCATGTTGCTGCAGTTGCGAAAACGATCTTGCGAGCGGCTGCGCAATAATCTAACCAATCGGCGATTGATTTGGAAACATCATTGCCGAGGTCTGCATGTCGTTCCGCCCACAGCCCGCCCCGCCCGCCCGCCCGAACCGGTGCCAGCTTTTCGGTCCCGGCTCACGTCCAGCGCTCTTTGAAAAGATGGCGGCGTCAGCAGCGGATGTGGTGAACCTCGATCTGGAGGATTCGGTTGCGCCATCTGACAAGGCGTCTGCGCGGGCCACGGTCATTGCAGCGACGCGTGACGTCAATTGGGGCGGCAAAACCTTATCGGTGCGAATCAATGGGCTCGACACACCATGGTGGTACCGCGATGTCGTGGATCTCTTGGAGCAAGGTGGCGATCGGCTTGATCTGATCATGATTCCCAAGGTTGGCTGCGCAGCGGACGTGTACGCGGTCGACGCGCTGGTAACAGCGGTCGAACGCACGATGGGCCGGACCAAGGCCATCGGTTTTGAAGTGATCATCGAAAGCGCTGCAGGCATCACGCATGTCGAAGAGATCGCCTCTGCAAGTCCGCGTCTGCAGGCGATGAGCCTCGGCGCCGCGGATTTTGCGGCGTCGATGGGCATGCAGACGACCGGGATCGGTGGCACGCAGGAAAACTACTACATGCTGCAAGAAGGCGCGCGCCATTGGCCGGACCCTTGGCACTGGGCGACGGCAGCCATCGTCGCGGCATGCAGGACCCACGGCGTTCTGCCCGTCGACGGCCCGTTCGGCGACTTTGGCGACGATGACGGGTTTCGCGCGCAGGCGCGCAGGGCTGCGACTTTGGGCATGGTCGGCAAATGGGCGATCCACCCCAAGCAGGTTGCCTTGGCCAACGAGGTCTTTACCCCGAGCGATGTCGCCGTCGCCGAGGCCCGCGAAATCCTTGTTGCGATGGCCGACGCCAAGGCGCGCGGTGAGGGCGCGACCGTGTATAAAGGCCGCCTTGTGGATATCGCCTCGATCAAGCAGGCAGAGGTCATTGTGCGCCAGTCCGAGTTGACCAAAAGGTAAAAAGGCAGTTGTTGACAGACCGCTTGGAACAGGGGCAGTCTTTTTAGATCGGCGGCCAGAAAAGTGGCAGTTTGAAAAGAATACCCGCGCTGCACATCCGGGACGGGAGGCCCCGTGCAGCAAAAAGGGGAGGATGCACGCCCCGTAGCGCAAGCTGCGGGGCGCTGCTGTTTTCAGGCGTCAATCGGGCGCCGTCCGACGCTTTGGACAATGATACGTCAGCGCTTGTCCGATCAACATTGAGACTGCCGTCTTTGGCACATCCTCGGCTTTGCAGAACAAGACAGCGCGGGTTCCCTGCACCCGCATCCCTGCACCGGGTCCGCGGACAAAACTTTCGATCAGCGCGGTTTTGCAGTGCACGAACAGCGCAAAGTCGCCACCCGGTGCCGGGCCGATGCGCAGACTGCAAGCAGCGCCGGTGTCTGGCGTGAGGTAGGCTGGCTGACCCCAGCGCAAGCCCTCGACAACGCGCCCGACGGCGGGCAGCTCGGCGGCGCGCGCAAAAATCAGCGCGCGCAGCAATGCCATGCCGGAACGCGTCTCGGCCGGGCATGCATCGAAAACTGCCCTGACCTCTGGCGACATTGGCACGTCGCTTGTGCTCATCGATCGGCCAAAGGCAAACAGATATCCGTCAGCAAATCGTCTGGCGCAGTGTCCATCGGAGAGTTGATGTAATCCTCAAACACCGGGGAGTTGCCCGACTCAAATCCTGATGCCGGCAACCATGTGCCATACAGGTGATCGTAAGCCGCAGGCAGACCCGAGTAATGGCCCTTGTAGCGCAGAACCGCCGTACGACCGCCAGGCAACTGCACATCCTCCAAGCCATCAACCGCTGGCAGGCTCGCGTCCACCACCAGCCCCGCATGGCTGCGCAAATCGGCGACGTTGGTGGCAGACGGGTCGTCGTAATAGACCCCAACCATGCCGCGAGCATGTGCAAACAGGTTGCGCGAAGCGGCAATCGCACTGAGCTTTTCGAAGGCTTTCGAGATTTCCATATACGAGCCGCGATGTGGCACCGCCAGCAAGCGGCGGGCGGGGCATAGGCGATTTCAACCGAGAACATGACAGGGTTTCTTTTTCTTTTGGGTTGATAGGGCGAAGTCAACTCGCCCAGTTTGCGAAAAGCAGCTGGGTAATGGCCGTAGGCTTGCCGAAAAAGACGCGTGAACGTTTTCACGTTTCCAAAGCCCGCCATAGTCGCGAGTTCGGGGACTGACCTGTCCGTCTGCACCAGCCAGCACGCTGCGCGATGCAGCCTGATCCGGCGTACGACATCGGCAAGCGTCTCGCCCGTCATGCCGTGAAACACCCGGTGCCAGTGAAACCGGCTCATCGCCGCCACATCGGCCAATGCGTCCAGCGACAGATCACCCGCTGGATTGGCGTGGATGTAGTCCAGTACCCGCAGGATGCGTTTTTCGTAAACTGAGGCCATTGCCCGCTCCACCTTTTCACCGGCTTTGGATGCCACAAGTGTCTGGTACAAATCTTGCCGAACTAGCGCAGCGCCTCGGCGATCATCGCGCTCGTCAACACCGACTGGCTGCGCATGAAATCTTGCAACTCGACAAACATCGCGCGGTTCCGCAGGGCAAACTTTATCGCAGGCTTGATCTCGTCTAGGCGCAGGCAGATCGGAACGGGCAGCCCGGTCCATTCAATGAAGGACTCGATCTTGTGGCTGTTCGACGGGGTTGCAATGAAAGGACATCCCGCCAGCGCCGCGGCGTAAACACCATGATGCTGCGCAGTCAGGTAGATCTCGGCCCGACGCAACGTGGCCACGATATCCTCAAAACTGGCATCGGACATTCGCAGCCGGTCGCCCGGCATTCCGGCAAAGGGGCGTTCGAGCAATCCATCCTTGTGTACGCCGCCGATGACGCGGCCATGTTGCAGGGGGCGGGCGATGCCGCCGGTCAGGAAAACCGGGTCAGCCGCAGAATCCAGCAACAAACGCGGTCGCCCACCAAAACGGGCGGCAAAGGCGGCGCTGCGCGGCTCTCGCACGGTCAAAAGAGCCAGCCCCGCCAAGAGATCGTCGCTGGGGCACTCATATTGCTGAAACAGCGCGTTGACCAACATGACGCGCTTGCCGCTTGCCTTGGCTTTTTCGATCATTGCCATCAAGAACCGGGCGCGATGGCCGGAATGGTGCAGCGTGCCCTCGCCATTGATCATCAGGATGTCGGCTTGGGTAAATGCGGTCTCATCAACATCGTTGGTGCCCACAACATGCGTCCCCGTCACCACAAGATCCGGGACCCCCGCAATGGCCGCGCGCAACGACCGCATGACCGCTTTGCACCCGGCATGTGGGGCGGGGGATGTGTCATTCGCGAGAAAAAGTTGCAAGATCACCTGCTTGCCGATACATGAACTGTCCCCGACGCTAACCCGCCCCGGCCAAACCGCGCAACGTCAAAGCGCGGGCAACACGATGCGGGCGCAGGCGCATGGCCGGTCAGCCGGTTGCACTTTTCGCGGGCTGCGGCCATACAGACAACTGGCGCTGGATGGAGAGTTCCATGAACTACCTTGAATTCGAAAAGCCGTTGGCAGAGATCGAGGGCAAGGCCGAAGAACTGCGCGCGATGGCCAGAAGCGCATCCGGCATGGATGTCGGTCGTGAGGCCGAAGCCTTGGACCGCAAGGCCGAAACAGCGCTGCGTGACCTCTACAAGAACCTGACGCCTTGGCAGAAATGCCAGGTTGCGCGCCATCCGGACCGGCCGCATTGCAAGGATTACATCGAGGCGCTGTTTGCCGAATTCACGCCCCTCGCGGGGGATCGCAACTTTGCCGAGGATCACGCCGTGATGGGCGGCCTTGCACGGTTCAACGACACGCCGGTGATGGTGATCGGCCATGAAAAGGGAAACGACACCAAAAGCAGGATCGAGCGGAACTTTGGCATGGCGCGCCCCGAAGGCTACCGCAAGGCCATCCGCCTGATGGATATCGCCCACCGTTTTGGCCTGCCCGTGATTACGCTGGTCGACACGCCCGGCGCCTATCCCGGCAAGGGTGCAGAGGAACGCGGTCAGGCTGAGGCAATTGCGCGGTCCACGGCAAAGTGCCTGGAAATCGGCGTGCCGCTGATTTCGGTTGTGATCGGCGAAGGCGGGTCAGGCGGCGCGGTTGCCTTTGCAACGGCAAACCGGATCGCGATGCTGGAACATTCCGTCTATTCGGTTATCAGTCCCGAAGGTTGCGCCTCGATCTTGTGGAAGGATGCCGAAAAGATGCGCGAAGCCGCCGAGGCACTGCGCCTGACGGCACAAGACCTGCAAAAACTGGGCGTGATCGACCGGATCGTGAAAGAGCCTTTGGGCGGTGCGCAACGCGGTGCCAAGGAGACGATCGAGGCGGTCGGCAAGGGTATCGAGCTGATGCTCAAGGAGTTGTCGGGCAAAAAGCCGGATCAGCTTGTAAAAGACCGTCGCCAAAAGTTTCTGGACATGGGTGCCAAGGGACTGGCGGCCTGAGGTGCTGACCTGGCCGCAGCGATGGATGGCCCTGGCGCTGGTTCTGGCTGCCCTGCCCGCCATGGCCGAGGATACGCTTGAGGGTCGGCTGGTGACCTTTAGCGTGTTTACCTATGACGAACCCGCACAACCGTTCCTGCAGGCACGCGGCAAGACCGTCATGGTCGGACAAGGGGTGGAGTTCGGCCTTGGCCCCGAAGGGTTCACCGGCGGCCTCGACGTGGTCCCGGTCACGGTCGAAATCGGGCCAAGCCGGATCGAGCTGTCCTATCCGCTTGGGTCGGGACAATTCTACGCCTCGACATTCAACGGCTATGTCCTTCGGTTCGAGACGGAATGCGCGCTGTTCCAGTTGGTGGCAATCGACACAAAGGCGACGACAATGCCACTGAGCCAGACCGACATCCATGCCGAAACCGGTGCCCTTTTCATCAATGTCTCGGGGCGCGACTATGGCCCGGACAAGCACATCGCGTTGAACGTTGTCGTCGCGGACTGCCCGAGCAGCTGATCACCGCATCGACTGGTGGCCCCTACCACCAGCCCAGATGCGCCCGGGTGGCGCGTTCAGCGTCATAGACCGCACCGTCTATCTCGCCGCGCGTCGCGTCTTCCAGCATGCGACCGGGACTTGGCAGACCATCGGAGCAGTCGCCAACCGTCCACAGATCAGACCGTTGCAGCGCGCGGGCGCATTGGGAATAGACCTCGCCCACGCGGATGACGATCACGGTCCGGGGGTGCTGGCCATCCCGTTCGAACCGGGCGCTAAGTTCGGGGTCAGCGGTTAGGCGCGCGGTGCCGTTGATACGGACACAGCTGGTTGATCCAGGAACAAGGAAGATCAGGCTGACACGCCCGTCCCGGACGATATTGCGCAACGAATCGATGCGTTGGTTGCCGTTCCAGTCGGGCAACAGCAGTGTTTCATCATCGGCGACCGTCACAACTGGACCGCGATCGCCGCGCGGGCTGCCGTCGGTGCCTTCGGGGCCGATCGTCGACAGGATGCAAAAGCGGCTTTGCGCGATCCAGTCGCGGTAGGCGGGCACAAGTCTTTGCGACACCTTGCGCAAAGCCGGAGCCTTGGGGGTCCCGTAATGCGCGTGGAGTACATTCAAGTCAGTGATCCAGTCCATCACCTGGCCTTTCGCGGGGATTTCGGTTTCGGCGCCGGCAGATCGCGGGCCACGGCGCGGAGCACCTCGACCATCACGTCCGGATCATCCAGCAACTCGGTCGCGTCCAGATGATGCTTGGCACCGAGATAGGGCGTTGACATTGGCAAGTCCGGCATGTGGGTGACGGCACTCGTGGTAGGCTTGACGAAAAGCCGGTCGTTGCAAACGAGTGCCACGACCTTGCCGTCCAGATAGATCGCGTATTCGCCAAACATCTTGCGCGCCGTCAAAGGCAGGCCCGACAGGCTGTCCAGAATGTGGTCGATGGTGGCGGCCGATGTGCTCATCTTGTGGCTTCCGCTGAAAGGCGGTCCGACGCCTCCTCCACCTCGGCCGTCAGCCGGGCAATAAAGTCCGGGACCGCTAGTCCAGGTGCAATCTCTGGCAAGAACTCGACAACCGCGATACCGGGGTAACGCAAGATCCCGTGCTTGGGCCAGAAGTGTCCGACATTGGTGGCAACAGGCACGCATGGCTGGGCCAGCTGTTCATACAAAAGCCCGGTGCCGACCTTGTAGGCGCGTTTGTCGCCCGGCGGAACGCGGGTGCCTTGCGGATAGATGATCAACTGGCCGGGATCGGCGGCCCCCTTGGCGACATCGGCCTTCATCTTGGTGATGGCCGCGCCGCGTTTGCCGCGGTTGACCGGCACGCAACCGATCCGCAATGCATATTGGCCAAGGATCGGCGCGAACATCAGCTCGCGCTTCATGATGAATTTTCCGCGCGGGACGGCGTGATAGATCATGATGATGTCGAGAAAGCTCTGATGCTTGGCCGCGACAACCACTTCGTTCGTCGGGGGTGAGCCGCGAACCTCGCAACGCAGCCCGCACAACAGGCGCACGGTAATGATCACCCATCGACAATAGGCATGACAGGCGGCAAAAGCGCCGTTGCGCGACACGATGGCCCACGGCAGATACGCAATCGCGATGACCGCCATTGCCAGGTACATCTGGACGATGAAGATCAGGGATAGGACCCATCGCAAGACTGGCATCAGGTAAGTTCCTTGAGTTTGCGACGGGCTGCAAAGCGCGTTGCTGCGAAAGCCACAGCGGCGGCGAGCACGGGGAGTGCCAGAGGCAAAAGCCAACCGGCGCCTTGAAATCCCAGACCCGTCATGAACCCCCCCGCCGCATCCATTCTTGGCAAAAACGCCACAGCAGTCATTCCCAGCAGGGTACCGACCAGCGCGCCAAGGGCCGCCCGTATCGTAAAGCGGCGCACAAAGGCGCGCGCGATGTAGGTATCCTGGGCGCCGACCAGGCGCAGGACCCGGATCACTTGCTGGTTGGCCGAAAGTGCCGAACCCGCGGCCAGCGTGATCATTGCGGCCATCGCGGCACTGATCAACCCGATCGACAAAAGCCCCAAAAGGCGCAATCGCGACGCGGCTTCGACCATGGGACGGCGCCACCGGCTATGGTCATCCAGCACGGCACCGGGCGCCTCGGCTGCAAGGCGCAGCCGCAGGCCTTCGCCGTCAAATCCGGAATCGGTTTCGGTGACGTCGATCAGTCGCGGCAAGTTCAGCGCGTCAAGAGGCAGGTCGGGCCCGAACCAGGGCGCAAGCAATCTGCGCTGTTCATCATCGTCCAGCGCACGCGCGGCGGCGATGCCGGGCGTCGTCGACAAGACGGCAAGCACGGCCTCGGTTTGCGCATCCATCTGACCCTCAGGCGCAGAAATGCGCACCGTGGCGGTACGCGCAAGCGCGTCTGACCAGCGATCAGCCAGCCGCCCAGCCGCCATAGACAAGGCCAGTGCGAACACCGCCAGAAACGCCATGGCACCCGCCGTAAAGCTGGTCAGCCATGCCGTTGCACCCGAGGGTGGAACCACACGGACCGCAGTCTGATCACCCGCAATTCCCCCAAGCAGACGCTGCATCACAAATCGGACCCCGCCAGTTGAATGCGCCGATTGGTGATTCGCAGGACGCGGGCAGAAACCTGTGCTTTGGCCGCCCGGATAAGGTTCATGTCATGGGTTGCAATCAGAATCGTCTTACCCATCCGGTTCAGCTCCATCAAAAGCGTCAAGAGCCGCACTGACATGTCCCAATCCAGATTTCCCGTCGGTTCATCCGCCAGAATCACGTCAGGCCCCATGATGACCGCGCGCGCCACTGCTGCGCGCTGACGCTCGCCTCCTGACAGCGAGGGGGGGCGTGCGCCCGCCAGATGCCCAAGCCCGACCCACGCCAGCAAGTCGGTCAGATCATCCGCCGAGGCCGCACGCTTGGCGACATGCAGCGGTAAAGTCACGTTCTCCGACAGGGTCAGGTGATCAAGAAACTGGCAATCTTGGTGCACCACACCGATCCGACGGCGCGCAAAGGCGATCTCGTCGCGGTCAAGTCCCTTCACCTCGCGGTCGAACAAAGACACATGACCCGACGTCGGCAAGAGTTCAGCATAGGCCAGTTTCAGAAAGGTCGATTTGCCGGATCCCGAGGGTCCGGTGAGAAAATGAAAGGAACCAGGGGCAAGTTTCAGGGAGACTTCGGACAAAAGCTCACCACCGCCATAGTTGTAGGCAACGTTTTCGAATACGATCACGGCTGATCTTTCCTTGCCCTGCGCCGCGCGGGTTGGCATCCCTCGAAAAAAGGGGATGCAGGCTGGCGCGGCGGCGACACTAAGGTTCATTGATGCAGAAGTTAACTACAAATGCTTGGATATGGCAGGCATCGTTGTTACAACCGGGCCAAAGTACTGGGATAGCTGGTTGGATTATGGTGCGATGCGGCTGATTTGCCCTAACTGTGGTGCCCAGTACGAGGTCGCCAATGACGCGATTCCGGCTGCGGGTCGGGACGTGCA
Source organism: Rhodobacterales bacterium (assembly GCA_031378845.1). GTDB lineage: Bacteria > Pseudomonadota > Alphaproteobacteria > Rhodobacterales > Rhodobacteraceae > JAJNPS01. Next base: position 50,905 of record JANNES010000006.1, on the reverse strand, counting down.
GTGTTCCAATTGCGGGCATGCATGGTTCCAGCGCCCTCAAGAAGCCGACATTGCAGCAGACGATGTTGCAACTGCTGAGGTAGCAGCCGCCGTCGACAAGATTGCGGAACCTTCGCCAAAGTCTGATGAAATGGTTGAACCGACAGTTTCGAGCACTGCTTCGAGCGACCAATCCGACGCGGCGCCTGCGCCCGACGCTGTGGCGACACCTGATGCAGATGCCGAGATAGCGCCACCAGCCGAACCCGAGGCCGAGCTTGCCGCAGCCGAAGTCGCCGTTCCGGTCGAGCCCGCCGTTACCTCGCCGGAGGCGCCTTCCGCGCCTGCGCCATCGCCATCGCCATCGCAGCGCAGCCTTGATGACAGTCTGATGGCCGTCCTGCGCGAAGAAGCAGAGCGCGAAGTTTCCCAGCGCCGCGCAGAGGCGAGCCGTGGCATTGAAACGCAGCCCGAACTTGGCCTTGATGCGGCCTTGGCGGCCCCGGCTGATGCCAGCATCAAGAAAGTGGCGCCGGTCGATGATTTCAGCGATCTGTCCTCGGACGCTGAATATATCTCGGGTGTCCCCGGCGCTTCGGTGCGTCCGGCGGCGCGGCGTGACCTTTTGCCCGATGTCGAGGTGATCAGTTCGACATTGCGCTCGTCCAGCGGTGCCAGTGACGACGACAACCCCATGCCCGACCTGCCGCCAATCCGCAGACAAGGCGGCTTTCGAAGCGGCTTTCTGTTATCCGTTCTTTTGGCGGTGATTGTTGTCGTCGCCTATATCCTCGCGCCGCGCCTCGCCGAACAGTTTCCCGCGGCCAAGGGTGCGCTCGATGCCTATGTGGCGGGCATCGACGCGTTGCGCCTGTGGATCGGATCAGTGGTTGCGAGCCTGAACGGAATGCTTGAATCACAAGGCTGACGCTTGACCAGCGTGCCGTATTCTAGAACTGGTCCAGCAGACGACGCAGGTAGTCGAGTTCCGAGTCCGGGCGCGACTGATCGCCGGAGCGGCGTCTGATTTCATCCAGCAGTTCCTGTGCCCGACGATAAACGTCATCGCCCTGCAGCATGTTGCGATCTGACCCGATACGCGCAGAATCGCCAGGTTCGCGCCCCAGTGGATCACGGCCATTGGGATCGGCGCGACCCACGTCCTCGGCAGGACGACTGCCGCCAAGCTCTTCGCGCTGTTCTTCTGCCAAGGCCTCACCAAAACTGCGCATGCCTTCGCGCAGGGCTTCCATCGCTTCGGCTTGGCGATCCAGCGCGCCGGGCAGATCGCCATCGCGCAGCGCCTTTTCGGCTTCGCGCATGGCACGTTCCGAACGGTCCAGCTGTTCGCGACCGGCCTCGCCCTGGTCGGTCCCGTCGCCCGGCAATGCGCGATTGCGCAAATCGCCCAACCGGTTTCGCAGGTCGTTCTGGCGTTCGGTCAGGGACCCGCCACCTTGGCCCTGGCCATCTTGTGGACCGCCCTGCTGTTGTCTTGGTTGCTGGCTCTGACCGGGATCCTGGCCTTCACCCTCTTGCTGGCCGTCCTCGCCCTGACCCGGTTCTTGCCCCTGGTTGCCTTCTTGCATGTCGCGAAAGGCGTCATCGGACAGTTCTTGCTGGTCGCGCAATGTATCTTGCATGTCGCGCATCGCTTGCTGGCCGGGGCCGCCTTGCCCCTGACCTTGGCCCTGACCTTGGGTCACCTGCATGTTTTCCATGAACTTGCGCAGTTGTTCCATCAGTTCCGCGGCCTCGGCGGTGCGGCCCTCTTCGATCAGCTTTTGCAGCTCATCCAGCATCTGTTGCAGCTGATCTTGTGACATCTCAAGGCTTGGCTGGCCTTGCAAAGCCTGACTGTCGGGGTTGCGTTGCTGCTCTTCGGCAAGCTGGCGCATATAGTCATTCAGCGCCTCGCGCATGTCTTTCATCAGACGGTCAACCTCTTCGGGGCTGGCGCCGTTACGGATGGCCTCGTCCAATTTGTCCTGCGCGCGCCGCAAACGCTCCAGCGCCGAGGCAAGGTCACCCTCTTCGACCATGAGCGAGATCGCCCACAACTCGGCGGCAAGCTCGTCACGCAGTTCCGGCGTCAGGTTCGCCGATGCCGTGTCCAGTCGGCGCAGAGCGACGCGCAACCGCAGATAAGCGCTTTCGTTGCGAATGAATCCTTCGGGCGCGTTTGTGACCGCTTTCAAGACTTGGGCCACCCGCGGTGCATTCTGGCGCGACCAAAGCAGATCGCGGCGCATTTCGATCACGGCCATCGCCAGCGGATCAAAGAACCGTCGACCAGGCAGCGTCACCGACAAAGGCGCCGCAGTACCGGCCTGGCCCGCCTCATCGACGACCGCAAAGACCATTTTGACCGGCAGATTCGCAAAAGGATGCTGGGACAAATCGTCCACCAGCGTTTCCTTGAAATCCGCGCGGTTGCCCCTGATCGGCATCGGCAGGTCCAGAACGACGGGTTCGCGCGCTTCTGGCGCGATCGACAAGCCATAGCGGCGGTCGACAGCAGCAAGATCAAGCGTGATGGTCACTTGGCCAGACACCACGGCGTAATCGTCCTTGGCGCTGAACATCTGTTTCATCCGTCCATCGGCCTCGCGCCCGATTTCACCTTCGGGCGTCACGGTCGGAGCCGCGTCTTTCAACGCCACAATCTCCCAGACGCGACCATCATCGCCGGTGATTTCAAGCTTGCCAGACCGCGCCACCATCAAGTCATAGGTGTTCGGCATGGCGTCGACTTTGGCCGGATCCTCACCTGCCTTTGCAGCTGTTTGCCTGGCCAGGTCGGGCGGGATCTGCGTGACGGCCGGGTCCGAAACGGTTTCGACGACGCCCGGATCGGCTCGCTCGCCATAAAGGCGCAGCTGAAGCCGGGTTCCGACAGGCAGTTCCAGCGTCGGCGCGGTGATGTCGGCCAGATAGATCGCGGCTTTGCCGGTATAGGCGGGCGGCTGCGCCCAGCCCTCCCACGAGGGTCCCGATGCCATGATCGCAGCATCGGCTGTGGCTAGCGGGTTGCCGGTGACGACCCGCCAGAGCGAGCCAAAGATCATCGCCATGACAAATGCCGTCAGTGCGACATAGCGCAAAGCATAGGGGTCGCGGCTGGCAAGGCGCAAGTTCGGCACCACCGCCCTGGCCGAGGCCGCGCGCTGCGCCATTCGAGCCTTGTGCGCTTCCCAGACCAGACGCGAGGCAGGGTCATCCGTACCGATGGCCTGACTGTCCGACAATGCCGCAATCGGATTGCCCTTGAGACTGCCGTCCAGCCGCGCCAGAACCTCGGCCCGCAGTGGCGCGTGAAATCGGCGGTACCCAAGGATCGCCAGTCCTGCCAGCGCCAAAAACGAGACCCCGACGACCGCCCGCAGCTGCATCGCTGTCAGTTGATCTTGAACACCAAAGGCCATCACCGACGCCAGCGATAACGCCAGCGTCACCAAGGGCCAGAACGCCCGTACCGAACGCTCGGCCCAAAGACCCGCCCAAGTCAGCCGCAGCGGCCAGCGCAACACGGCAAAGATGTCATCAGATCGACGAATCGGACTTCCCTTTTTCATCACTCGGCGCTGGCGGTCACGTCAGAGCCATTCTGGTATGGTATCCCGGTTCAGGATTTCGTCAAAGGTCGGACGGGCCCGGATGACAGCGAAGTGATCCCCTTTCACCAGAATTTCCGGGATCAGCGGGCGCGTATTGTATTCTGACGCCATGACCGCGCCATAAGCGCCCGCCGAGCGGAACGCCACAAGATCGCCCTCTGACAACGGTGCCAAGGGACGGGCCTTGGCAAAGGTGTCGCCGGTTTCGCAAACCGGGCCCACCACATCGAAGTCGCGAGCCGCAGTCCCCGGCGCGGGTTCGCGGACTGGGACAATGTCGTGATGTGCGCCGTACATCGACGGGCGGATCAGGTCGTTCATTGCAGCATCGAGGATCAGGAAATCCCGCCCCTCGCCGTTTTTGACGTAGATGACCGAAGCGACAAGGATCCCCGCATTTCCCGATATCAGGCGGCCCGGCTCGATCTCGATCTCGCAGTCCAGATCGCCCACTGTCCGCTTGATCAGCGCGCCGTAATCGGTCGGCAGCGGTGGCGCGCTGTTGGAACGCTCGTACGGGATGCCCAGACCGCCGCCAAGGTCGAGACGACTGATGGTATGCCCTTCGGCACGAAGCTGGCGGGTCAGGTCTGCGACCTTGAGATACGCCTGTTCAAAGGGTTCAAGCTCAGTCAGTTGGCTGCCGATATGCACGTCGATCCCGATGACTTTCAGCCCCGGCAGCGCGGCGGCTTCGGCATAGACCTCGCTGGCGCGCGCGATCGGGATGCCGAACTTGTTGTCACTTTTGCCTGTCGCGATCTTCTCGTGGGTTTTGGCGTCCACGTTCGGGTTCACGCGGATGGTGATCGGCGCGGTCAGGCCAAGGCTGACGGCCACCTCTGACAGCGCGCGCAGTTCCGGCTCACTTTCGACGTTGAACTGGCGGATGCCGCCGGTCAGTGCCAAGCGCATCTCTTGACGCGTCTTGCCGACCCCGGAAAAGACAATGCGGTCCCCCGGCACTCCTGCGGCCTTGGCGCGCAGATACTCGCCGCCCGACACCACGTCCATGCCCGCACCCAGATCGCCCAGCGTTTTCAGAACGGCGACGTTCGACAGCGATTTGATCGCAAAGCAGACCATATGCGGCAGCGGCGACAGCGCCTCGGTAAAGAGGTGATAGTGGCGCGTCAGCGTCGCAGTGGAATAGACATAAAGTGGTGTGCCGACCGTTGCCGCGATATCGGGGATCGCCACGTCCTCGGCGTGCAAGATGCCATTGCGATAGAGAAAATGGTCCATCCAGCATGTCCTATCTTGCGCGCAGACAGGGGTATAGCAGATGGAATCCGCCGCGCAATTGACCCTTCAGGGCTGCGCCTCTTTTGATTCTTTGCGCGCGGCCTCCCAGACCTCGCGCGCGGCGTCCAGATTCATCGCGGCGATTGCAAGCCCCACGATCACATCTGGCCAGATCGAGGGGTGCAACGCGGTGATCAGGCCGGCCACAATGATCGCAACGTTGGCGACCGCATCATTTCGCGCAGACAGGAATGCCGCGCGCGTAAGGCTGCCCTGTTCTGCGCGATGACGCGCCAACAAGAACGCCGCCGCGAGATTTACTGCCAAAGCGCCGGCCCCGATGAGCGTCAGCACGGAGGCATCTGGCGGCACCGGAGCCAAGAACTTTTGTGCCAAGGTCCACAAGAACGCCAATGCCGGTATCGCGATCATCGCGGCCAACACCATCCCGACCCGCGCCCGGCGGGCCACCGTCCAGCCCAGCGCCGCGAAGACCAAGAGGTTGACGCAAGTATCTTCAAGAAAATCAATGCTATCAGCGAACAGGGACACCGAACCGATCTTGATGGCTGCAAAGAACTCGACCCCGAAATAGGCCAGGTTGAGGGCAGCCACCACCAAGACAGTCTGGCGAAGCGCGCGCGCCATCTGCGCTATACCGACCGTGACCGCAAAAACAGATAAAGCGGCAAGCCACAACTGACTCCGATGCAAAAGATCGCGGGGATCGTGATCAGGTTGATCCAAGTCTTGCGCGACAGGGTTTCGGCCAGCACCCAGACCGTCAGCGCAATGGCCGCGATGGTCAGATCCCAGGTCAACCCGGTGGTGGAGGCATTCACGTACCATGCATCGATAAGGCCCGAGAGACCGGTGCCGGTTTCGCGCATGTGGCGCACAAACCAATACATCGGGTGGATCGTCCCCCAGACCGCAAGCGCCAGATAGGCAAGCCGGATCGGGCTCACTTCAGCACAACGCCGACGCCGACCTCACCACTGACGGCCAGCCCGGGCTTTTTGGGCTCGCCATCGGCGCCGCATGCGGCGAGCACAAACAGGCACAGCATGAATGTGGATCGGGTCATGGGAACCTCAGGGTGCTACGGTTACGTTTGCGCCGCCGACATTTCCCGACAAAGCCGGTCTGACCGAAACGCCACCGGGCCCGATGGCCAGGTTCGCGGTCAAAGCGGGGTTCGTGCAGGCAGTCAGCAGCAAAAGGGCGGCGATCGAAAGTGGCTTCATCACTTTGGTCCCTCCATCCATCGAAAGATCACGGCGTCACGCGGTCGCACCGTCATCCAAGTGCCTCGCGCCATCTGGCAGCCTGCAGACGCACTTGATCTGGTGCGGTGCCGCCATAAGAGATGCGGCTTCGCACCGAATTCTCGACGCCCAAGACATCAAACACCGCCTCGGTTATGCCGGGATGGACCGCTTGCATCTTGACCAGCGGCAGGTCGGGTAGGTCGCAGCCAGCCGTTTCAGCCATCGCCACCAGCGAGCCCGTCACATGATGTGCTTGGCGGAACGGCAGTCCCAGTTCGCGCACCAGCCAGTCGGCCAGATCAGTCGCGGTGGAAAAACCGCTTGCGGCGGCTGCCTTCAGGATCTCGCGGTTGGCGGTCATGTCGGTCACCATGCCCGTCATTGCGGCCAGACCCAGCATCAGTGTGTCGGCGGCATCGAATACCTGTTCCTTGTCCTCTTGCATGTCCTTGGAATAGGTCAGCGGCAGACCCTTCATGATCGTGAACAAGGCCACCGTGGCCCCCAGAATGCGGCCCAGCTTTGCCCGCAACAGCTCCGCCGCATCGGGGTTTTTCTTCTGCGGCATGATGGAACTGCCGGTTGTCCATTTGTCGGACAGCCGCACGAAACGAAACTGCGCCGAGGACCAGATCACCAGTTCTTCGGCAAAACGCGACAAGTGCATGGCGCAAATGCTGGAGGCTGCAAGAAACTCCAGCGCGAAATCCCGGTCTGACACCGAATCGAGGCTGTTGGCTGTTGGCCGGTCAAAGCCCAGCGCCTTGGCCGTCAGGTGCCGATCTATCGGGAACGAGGTGCCCGCAAGCGCCGCAGCCCCCAACGGGCATTCGTTCATCCGGGCGCGGGCATCGACAAACCGCGACCTGTCTCGCGCGCACATCTCGACATACGCCAGCATGTGATGGCCCCATGTCACCGGCTGCGCGGTCTGCAAATGTGTAAAGCCCGGCATGATCCAGTCGGCGCCAGCCTCCGCCTGTGCAAGAAACGCCTGCATCAGCGCGGTCAGGCTCGCGATGGCGACATCACACTGGTCTCGGACCCAAAGACGGAAGTCGACGGCAACCTGGTCATTGCGGCTGCGCGCGGTGTGAAGGCGCCCCGCTGGTGCGCCGATGATGTCTTTCAGGCGCGCCTCGACATTCATGTGGATGTCCTCGAGATCGACGCGAAACGTGAACAGGCCCGTTTCAATCTCTGACAACACCGTGAGCAGCCCTTCCCCGATGGCCTCGGCGTCCTTACTAGTCAAAATGCCGGTGGCGGCCAGCATGGCGGCATGGGCGCGTGAGCCTGCAATGTCCTGCGCGTAGAGCCGCTGGTCGAATGCAATGGAGGCATTGATCGCCTGCATGATGGCATCCGGCCCCTCGGCAAAACGACCGCCCCACATCTGGTTGGCGGCAGCAGAGGGTGGGGTTACGGTCATGGCCGGTGCCTTTTGGAGGGATGATGCTGCGGAAATCACTGGTGGTCGTCTACACGGCCTTGGCGCTTGGTGCAAATCTCGGGGCGACCGCAGCGTTTGCTGATATCGCGGCCTTGCGCGAAGGTGACATGAAGAAACTGGCGATCCATTCGCAACCGCTGGATCTGCCAGAAATCGGATTGCTAACCGCCGACGATGCGCCAGCGGCACTTTCCGACTATCACGGGCGCTGGGTCGTCGTGAACTTTTGGGCCACGTGGTGCGCGCCATGCCGGCAAGAGATGCCGGCGCTTGATCGGCTGCAAGCGGCGATGCCGGAGCTTGCGGTGGTCCCGGTCGCAACGGGTCGAAACGCGGTCGAAGGGATCGAAAGGTTCTATGCCGAAGCAGGCGTGATCCATCTTCCGATCCTGCGCGATCCCAAGTCGGATCTGGCGCGACACATGGGTGTACTGGGATTGCCGATCACCGTGATCCTCAACCCCAAAGGGCAGGAAGTGGCGCGCCTGATCGGCGATGCAGAATGGGATTCCGCACATGCCAAGACCATCCTGAACGCCCTTATGTCTGACCAGTAGCTGCACCCGACAGCACGGCATGCCGGTGGCAACTGGTCAGATGATCGTTGACCAGACCGGCTGCTTGCATGAACGCGTACGTCGTCGTCGGCCCACAAAAGGCAAAGCCTTTTGCCTTTAACGCCTTTGAAAGCGCGCGCGAGGTCGACGTCTCGGCAACCGCATCCGTCATGGACTTCAACGCGCTTTGCACCGGCCTGCCATCGACGAATTGCCAGACGAAGTCCGAAAACCCCCCGTTGGCCTCGATTGCAAGATATGCGCGGGCCGACGCGATTGCGCCTTGGATCTTGCCCCTGTGCCGCACGATCCCGGCATCCGCCAACAGCCGTTCGACCTCTTTCGGGCCATAATGCGCAACCGCTTCGGGACGAAATCCGTCAAATGCCCGGCGGAAGTTTTCGCGTTTGCGCAGAATCGTGATCCAGCTGAGACCGCTTTGAAATCCCTCGAGGATCAGAAGTTCCCACAAGGTCTGCGGGTCATGCGTGCGGACCCCCCACTCATCGTCGTGGTAGGCCACATAGAGCGGATCACTGCCGCACCAGGGGCAACGTACGGGGGTGTCGGTCGGCATCGCGGGCCTCCTTGCGAAAATTCAAATCAAAAGCCGCAATTTACTGGCGGTTAACCGCTTTGACCGCAGGTTGATCAGCAGCGGATCACAACAGGAGCGTGGGCCCAGAATGTCATTCGAGATGCCGGGAAAACACAAGCCCAAGCCCAAGCTCAAGGCAGACTATGTCGCAGCAGAGGCAAGCCCGTTAGGCTTTGCGATCTCGCAGACGGACAGTCAGACACTCTCAATGGTCAGCGCGGCACTTGAGACCCGGCGACTGAGATTGGCGTTCCAGCCTGTGGTCATGACATTCGATACCGATCGCATCGGCTTTTACGAGGGGTTCATTCGGGTCCTTGACCCCTCGGGGCGCACGATTCCGGCGCGCGATTTCATAGGCGTCGTCGAAACCCAGGAACTCGGTCGCAGGATTGATTGCGCGGTTTTGCAGATGGGGTTGAACACCTTGGCGCGTTTGCCCGCGTTACGGTTGTCGATCAACATGTCCGCGCGATCCATAGGCTATCCGGGCTGGACGCGCGTGCTTCGGCAAACACTTAAGGCATGTCCCAGGATCGGCGAGCGGCTGATCCTGGAGATTTCTGAAAGCTCTGCGATGATGGTGCCCGAGATTGTTATCGCTTTCATGCACGATATGCAAAAAGAGGGCATCAGCTTTGCGCTGGATGATTTTGGCGCAGGTTTCATGGCGCCACGCTATTTTCGGAACTTCCTGTTCGACATGGTCAAGATTGATGGCCAGTTTATCCACGGGGTCGATGCAAACCCCGACAGCCAGGTGATGGTTGAAGCGCTGGTGGCATTGGCCGGGACATTTGAGATGTTTACCGTGGCCGAAGGCGTCGAAACTTTCGCCGAGGCGGAGTACCTTCGTGCCGCAGGTCTGGATTGCCTGCAGGGTTACCTGTTCGGCAGCCCAACCGTCAAACCCGATTTCCTCACGCAGGCGACCGCAAAGCAGGCGTAGAACCACTGCCGCATGCCCGCTGACTCGCCATTTCCGAATCGCGCCCGGATCGTTACCTCTGGTCCGGCGGAGACCGCTTGACGCCGAGGATTCTTGCGCCCGACTGCCACAGACGTTAGGGCGTTCACAGCGGCGATCCCTTCCGCGCGCAAACCGGGTTTCGAAAAAGGATATCCTGACTATGACCAATGTCGTGATCGTCTCCGCCGGACGCACAGCCGTCGGCAGCTTTAACGGTGCCTTTGCAAACACTCCTGCCCATGACCTCGGTGCCGCAGTGATCGAGGCCGTCGTGGCCCGCGCAGGGATCGACAAGTCCGAAGTAGAGGAGACGATCCTCGGGCAGGTTCTGACCGCCGGCCAGGGTCAGAACCCCGCGCGCCAGGCGCATATCAAGGCCGGACTGCCCAAGGAGTCCAGCGCGTGGTCGCTGAACCAGGTCTGCGGTTCCGGTCTTCGAGCAGTTGCTTTGGGGGCACAGCATGTTCAGCTGGGCGACGCGCGGATCGTCGTCGCGGGCGGCCAGGAATCCATGAGCCTTGCCCCGCATGTTGCGCATCTGCGCGCTGGTCAAAAGATGGGTGACCTGAACTTCATCGACAGCATGATCAAGGACGGTCTCTGGGACGCCTTTTACGGCTATCACATGGGTCAGACGGCCGAGAACGTCGCCAATCAGTGGCAGATCAGCCGCGATATGCAGGACGAATTTGCACTGGCCAGCCAGAACAAGGCCGAAGCCGCGCAGAAGGCCGGCAAGTTCGCCGATGAGATCATCGCCTTTACCATCAAGACCCGCAAAGGCGACACCATCGTCGATCAGGACGAATACATCCGTCACGGCGCGACGATGGAGGCGATGCAAAAGCTGAAGCCCGCCTTCGTCAAGGACGGGTCGGTCACCGCGGCGAATGCAAGCGGATTGAACGATGGCGCTGCGGCTATGGTCTTGATGACCGCCGAAGAAGCATCACTGCGCGGGCTGACCCCGCTGGCACGGATCGCCTCTTATGCGACCGTCGGGCTCGATCCGTCCATCATGGGCGCAGGCCCGATTCATGCCAGCCGCAAGGCGCTGACCAAGGCAGGCTGGAAGGTGTCGGACCTTGATCTGGTCGAGGCGAACGAGGCCTTCGCGGCGCAGGCTTGCGCCGTCAACAAGGACATGGGCTGGGATCCGGCGATTGTGAACGTTAACGGCGGCGCGATTGCCATCGGCCACCCGATCGGGGCATCGGGCGCGCGGATCCTGAACACGCTGATCTTTGAGATGGGCCGTCGCGGGGCGAAAAAAGGCCTTGCGACCCTGTGCATCGGCGGGGGCATGGGCGTCGCCATGTGTCTTGAGCGCGGCTGACACGTCAAATTCCATACAGGCCGATGCGCAATAATATTGCGTGTCGGCCTTTTGCCATGTCACAACATTACAAGAACGTCTCTGGGAGGAGGAATCATGTCGAAAGTCGCTCTGGTCACCGGCGGGTCGCGAGGCATAGGCGCCGCGATTTCAGTGGCACTCAAGGCTGCCGGCTATACCGTGGCTGCAAACTTTGCGGGCAACGACGAGGCAGCTGCGAAGTTCAGTGCTGAAACCGGGATCAAGACCTACAAATGGTCGGTCGCCGACTATGACGCCTGCGCCGCAGGCATCAAAACGGTCGAGGCAGATCTGGGGCCGGTTGCCGTGCTGGTCAACAATGCCGGGATCACGCGCGATGCGATGTTTCACAAGATGACACCGCAGATGTGGAAAGAGGTCCTCGATACCAATCTCAGTGGCCTGTTCAACATGACCCATCCCTTGTGGTCGAGCATGCGGGACCGCAAGTTTGGCCGGGTGATCAACATCAGTTCGATCAACGGACAAAAGGGTCAGGCAGGACAGGTGAATTATTCGGCCTCCAAAGCAGGCGACCTAGGCTTTACCAAGGCGCTGGCGCAGGAAGGTGCGCGGGCTGGCATCACCGTGAACGCGATCTGCCCAGGCTATATTGGCACCGAAATGGTGCGCGCCATCGACGAGAAAGTACTGAACGAGCGCATCCTGCCGCAGATTCCCGTGGGCCGTCTGGGCGAACCAGAAGAGGTGGCGCGGATCGTGGTGTTCCTCGCGTCAGACGATGCAGGATTTATCACCGGATCGACAATCACGGCCAACGGGGGTCAGTTCGTCGTCTGACTGCCGCCGCAGTTCGACAAGATAGCCAAGGCGCGCCCAAGGGCGTGCCTTTTTCTTTGTCCCGAGATCCTCTAAGGCTTTCTGGTTGTATCAACGGGGGCAGAATGGCGCGCGCAAAGGCGACGGCAATCGGATTTTCGGCCGTTCTCATGTGGTCGCTGCTGGCACTCTTCACGATTGGCACGGCCCCGGTGCCACCGTTCCTGCTGAATGCTTTGTGCTTTTGCATTGGCGGGGCGATCGGGCTGGTCTGGACGCTGCGTGGTCCGGGGCTTGGCGTGCTGAAAACCATATCTTGGAAGGTCTATGCCTTTGGGACACTGGGACTTTTTGGATATCATTTCCTTTACTTTACCGCTTTCCGGCTCGCCCCGACCGCAGAAACCGGCTTGATCGCCTATCTCTGGCCACTTTTCATTGTCCTGGCATCCGGGCTTTTGCCGGGTGAGCGGCTTGGCCCAATGCACATTACCGGCGCGTTTGTTGCGTTTTCGGGCGCAGCTTTGATCGTGTTCGCGCGCCCGGATGTGGGGCAAGCGTCAAGCCTGGGGCTGGGCCTTGCTTTGCTATGTGCGATCACTTGGGCCGCCTATTCGGTGCTTTCACGCCGACTAGGGGCGGTCCCCAGCCAGGCCGTGACCGTATACTGCCTTGCCACGGCCGCCTTGTCGGCGGTCGCACATGTGGCGCTTGAAGATACGCTGTGGCCTATTGGTCTGCTTGGCTGGGCGTCGGTGCTCGCCTTGGGGCTGTTTCCGGTGGGCCTGGCGTTCTTTGCCTGGGATATCGGCATGAAGAAAGGCGACATTCAGCTGTTGGGCGTCGCATCTTATGCGGCGCCCCTGCTGTCAACCATGGTTCTAGTTGCCACGGGAATAACGCCGATGTCCTTCGCGATCATCATCGCGGCGGTTCTGATTGCCTTGGGCGCAGCGCTGGCGGCTTGGGCCAGCGCCCGATCTGTCAGCCGCGGCTGAGGCGGCTGATCTCTTCCTTCAATCGCAACTTCTGCTTCTTCAACTCGGCGATCTTGAGGGCGTCTGTGGCGGGGCTACGCTGGGCCTGTTCCACCATTTCAGACAGATTCTCATGTTTACGGCGCAGTTCCTGAAGATGCGAAGCGACAGTCATTGAAGTCTCCTGCAAATGGTTCTCGCAAGCCCAAGTGGACCACAATCTGCCGGGCTTGTCACGACAACTTCACAACCCGCTCACAGCCAATCCAAAGCAATTGCATAAACATCATCCGAACTGCGCAAGGAGGTCGGCGCCGTCGCGCAATACCGCATTGGCTGCAGGCAGATAGTTTTCACGGTCGCCATCATGCTGATCGCCGCGGTGGATGACAAAGGGCGCCAAAAGGCGAAACGCGCCCCGCCCACCCTTGCGTGCCACAAGCAGGACACGCCCCGCTGCGCGGCCAGAACGCGGGGCGAGCGGCAGCACAGAAGCACTGCCAAGGCGTGGCGCAAGCGCCGACAGCACCTCGGGCAAGCTGTCCGCGCCGCAGATCAGCGTAAGCCACCCGCCGGGCCGCAATCTGGGCACGGCAGCGGCGATCCACGCCGACACAGGGACCTCTGCCCGCAGCGCCGTATCGCGTCCCGGCTGCGGCGATGCGCTACCGCCGCGCGGGTAATAGGGCGGATTGGCGATGACGTGGTCAAAGGGCCGACGCAGTGCTGCGGGCATATCCGCGAGATCGCCGACGACAACCTCCAGGTCGATACCGTTGCGCTGGGCATTCACGCGGGCAAGTTCGGCATAGCTTGGTTGCACCTCCAGGCCGGCAAGACGCAGTCCCGGCACCCGCCAGCCCAGACAAAGTGACGCAGCCCCCGCACCACAGCCAAGGTCAAGGACACTTTCGCCTGCCACCGCTCGGCATGCCGCGGCCAATAGAACCGGATCTGTCGCCGCGCGATAACCGGACTTTGGCTGCCACAGCCGCAGCTTGCCGCACAGAAATGCATCATCGCTCAGGTCGTCTTGGGCAAACATCGCCTACTGCCCCAGCGGGATATCATTGTCGATCATCACCTGCCGCGCGATGAAGTGATCTTGATCGCGCACCATCAAGCGGCGCGGAAAGACACCGATACCGCCCTCCAGGATGCTCATGTGGACGTCCAAGGCAAAGGTCGCTATACCCTCGCCGTCAAGAAGGGCTGTCGCAAAGGCGATGATTGTCGGGTCGGTTGTGCGCAAAAGCTCTTTCATCGGATCGAGTTAGCGCGGCCATCCGGGAATTGTCGAGAGCCACTGATCGGTCCGGCGGTACGGCTAGAGGGGAATTGGGTTGGACGTCGTGACAGACAAGCCGCAAGACAGGCTCGCGGAGTGGCTTGCCGAGGATATGGCAGCGGTGAACCTGTTGATCCGCGATCGCATGGCATCGCAGAACGCCCCCCGCATTCCAGAGGTGACCGCCCACCTGATCGATGCGGGCGGCAAACGTTTGCGCCCTTTGCTGACGTTGGCGGCGGCGCGGATGATGGGTTATGCAGGTCCCTATCATATCCATCTGGCGGCCACGGTTGAGTTCATCCACACCGCCACGCTGCTGCATGATGATGTGGTGGACGAAAGCCTGCGTCGACGCGGGCGCCCGACGGCAAATCTGCTTTGGGACAACAAATCGAGCGTGCTGGTCGGGGATTACCTTTTTGCCCGCAGTTTTCAGTTGATGGTCGAAACGGGGTCGCTGCGCGTCCTCGACATCTTGTCAAACGCATCCGCGACGATTGCCGAAGGCGAAGTGTTGCAGCTGACCGCATCGCAAGATCTGGCAACCGACGAAAGCATTTATCTGCAAGTCGTCCGGGGCAAGACGGCGGCACTTTTCGCCGCTGGAACCGAAGTCGGCGGCGTCATTGCAAGCGCGCCTGAGGTCCACATTCGCCATCTTTCGACCTTTGGCGATGCTTTGGGCATCGCATTCCAGATCGCTGATGATGTGTTGGATTACAGCGGCGAGGACGCCGCGATCGGAAAGAATACGGGCGACGATTTCCGCGAACGCAAGGTGACCCTGCCGTTGATCAAGGCGGTGGCAAAAGCCACACCCGAAGAGCGTGCCTTTTGGGTCCGTGTCGTCGAAAAGGGCGATCAGCGCGACGGCGATCTTGCCCAGGCGCGCGCGCTGATGCGGCGTCACGGCGCGCTGGAAGCCGCCCGATCAGATGCCTTGGACTGGGCGGGCAAGGCGCGTCAGGCGCTGCATGCGCTGCCCGACCACCCCTTGCGGCAAATCCTGGACGATCTGACGCGCTATGTCGTGGCGCGTCTCAGCTAAAGCGGTTCAGGTTTTGACGGAAGCACTAGCATCGGAAAACACGTTCGAGCGACGCGAGAGGCAGCGATTTCCGATTCCGCTCAAACCTGAACCGCTCTAGTTTTCCAGATACCAAAAGTTCGACCGAACAAAGGCACCCTTGGCCGTCCTCGGCATCGAGATGAGGTCAGGCCAGCCTTCCTTGCTGGATTGCAGATCCAGCCAGTAAGGGCCGCCACCGATCCGTTCATTGAGAAACACAAGGTCAGTGCCACCCGGGGGCGTGTAAAATGTGTAGGTGTAACAGCCGGTGATCCCGAAATATGTGGCATGACAAAGAAACACGAACATCAGCGCGCGCCCATCGTCGAACGGGATCAGGTTGGTCAAAACCTTGATCGGTTCACCGACATCGGCCTCGACCTCGGCGATCCGTCCGGCCAGCAAACGACGCCCCAATGCAACCGTGACGTCGTCGCTGAGCGAGATGGCCTCGATATCGACAAAACGCTTTTTGTCGCTGGCAGGGTCGGGGTCACCGCGTTCGATGATCGAAGGTTCCGACCCGGTCATCTGTAGGGCTGCCTTTGGCGTCTCGGTGCCTGCTTGCGCCTCATTCATAAGGTTGCAATGCTGGCGAAACGATGCAAGTGGCGCGGCCAGAGTACTGAGCGAAATCGCGGCGAGTTCAGGTCGATTGAGGGCAGTGATCTCAAGTTTGAACGACAACGTGTCCGCGCGCGCGAGCCTGTCCAGCAATCCGATGGCTGTCCCGTTTGGGATCGGTGTTTCGTAGCGATCCTGAGACCCGTCCAAGACAACCAGCGAAAAGATCGCCGTCATGGTCGGCGTTCCGTTCAGCAACAGTGTCGCGGGCGATCGCTGGGGCCGGTGGACCGCATCGGTAAAGGCGCGCAGAAAAATCGTGCCATCAGGTCCACAAGACAAATTCACACAAGGCTCGGTATAGGAATCCGTCGCTCTGCAGTTTGACAGGTTCCCTTCGCCATCCGGGCGGCTCCAGAACTGCCAGGCAAAGACCTCGGCCTGCACCGGTGTTTCAAGTGCAAAGGTTGCGACAATGGACGCGACGATCAAAGCTGGCCTAATCAAGGAATGCCCTCGGTTCTGCGGGTAGAATTGCAGCGGGTTTCTGGTTGGGACAAGTATCGCGACGTGCATTACGAAATGTCTGCGTGCGCCCGGGGCTTGCCACCCAGAATCGTCGGCATGATCCACCAATCGGGGTATGCGGCGCGCAAAGAGTCTGCTGCCGCAGCCGCACGATCACCGCTGGCGTAAAGGCCGAAACAGGTCGCGCCGGAACCTGACATGCGCGACAAGAGACAGTCTTTCGTTGCGTCAACGGCTTGTAACGCCACGCTGATCACCGGTGCGAGCGCGATAGCCGCAACCTCCAGGTCGTTGCGCTGACGGGCGAGCCACCCCATCAACACATGACTGTCCGGCATTTCTTGCGGGATCTCGTCCAAAGGCGCGTTGTCTTTGTGTGCCAGCGTCTTGAATACGGCCGGCGTCGGCACCGGCACCCGCGGATTGACAAGCACGGCATGCAAAATGGGAAACCTGTTCAGCGGCTCGATCTGCTCGCCGATACCGCGCACGCGTGCCGGTCGGCTGGCGACGCACATGGGCACGTCGGCTCCCATCGCCAAGAGCCTGCGCAGATCGGCGGGCGAAGTCTGGACGCCAACATCCACCGACCCCGACAAAAGCTGGCGAAGACCGCGATAACACGCCGCCGCATCTGCCGAACCGCCACCAATGCCCGATGCCACTGGAAGGTTCTTCTCGAGGTGCAGGTCAAGAGGGCCAGCGTGCCAAAAGGCGCCGGCAACCTGCATGACGACATTGGAGCCGTCGGTCGGAACGAAAGCAGCCTCGGGGCCCGACACGACAAACGAGGGGGCCTGACTGGTCTTGAGTGTCAACCAGTCGCCGACATTCGCAAAGGCAACGAGGCTGTCAAGCTGATGATAGCTATCTGGCCGCTGACCCACGACATGAAGCGCCAGATTGATCTTGGCAGGTGCAAAGACCCTAATTGCCACCCGCCGCCTCGACCGGGTTGATCGGCTGAGCGCCCTCGCTGGTCAGAACTGCATCAAGCCCGAGATCCAGCTTTTGCCGGATGCGACCAGCGTCTTTCTCGGTTGGATCCAGCGAAAGCGCGCGCCGCCACTGGAACTCCGCCTCGCGGATGCGCCCAACGGCCCAGTAGACGTCGCCCAGATGGTCCGTCACGACCGCGTCAACCGGCTCCAGCAGCGACGCGCGTTCCATGTGGACGAGCGCGTCGTCATAGCGACCGAGGCGAAAGAGCGCCCAGGCCAGGCTGTCGACGATGTAACCTGAATCTGGTTGCGCCGCGACGGCGCGTTCAATCATGCCAAGCGCCTCGTCGAGATTCACGCCGCGATCGACAAAACTGTAGCCAAGGTAGTTCAGCACCTGCGGCTGGTCGGGATAAAGCTTTAGTGCCTTGCGAAAGTCGGCCTCGGCGGGGGCCCACTGGGACTGACGATCATAACAGACGCCTCGGCTGTAAAAGAGCACCCAGTGCCGCTCTTCGATCTTTGGGATCAGGGCTTCGGTTTTGTCATAGGCCGCGACGCATTCGGGAAACTTTTCAGTCCGTCGAAGCGCGTCGGCAAGCGAGGACTGCACGATGAAGAACTGTCCATGCGTCAAGGCCAAAGCCTGCAACGCAGCAACCGCCTCGTCCTTGCGATCGGCACGAAAGAGCGAGTCCGCGCGGCCGATTTCCGCGATTGGAAAAGCCACGTCGTCCTTTGCGATGAGTGCAAAGGTTTCCGCCGCAAAGTCATGTTGTCCCTGCGACTCCAAGAGCCCTGCCGACAACAAGATCGCATCGTCGTGCCGAGGGTTGAGATACATCGCAATCCGACCGTGCAGATAGGTGTAGCCGACCGCAGCCTCGCCCGCCAATGCATTGGCCATGGTAAAGAACACTTCTGCCATGCCGTCCTTGGCCGACCGGATGGTGTCGAAAGGCACCGGCTCGCCCGCACTCAGCCGCGCGCGCAAGGCGTCCACGATCGGATCAGGTTCTTTGCCCAGCGTGCGGTCCAATAGTGCCAGCGCGTCGGCGTTTCGCTCCAACTGACTGAGAATCTGGGCATGCGCAAAAACACCTGTCTTTGTCAGGCTGATCGGGCCGGCAGCTTGACCCGACAGGATCGCGTCCGCACCTTCGAAATCGCCTGCCAGGCCCAGGGCCAAGGCTTTGTGATAAAGACCGAAGGCTTCCATTCCGGGTTTTGCCGCAATCGCGTCGAAGTCTTCAAGTGCGCCAGACATGCGCCCGGCACCAAGCTGAGCCCACGCGGCCACCAACCGGTCGAGAAGATCGCCCATGCGTCGGCCATCGGCCTGTGCCTTGAGGATGCCCTCGTAGTCTTCGCGGCCAGCCTCCGCCGCCAACAGGGCAAAGTCGGTCACCTGCGACTTGCCGCCCAGCGCGACGAGTGACTTGGCTGTCTCTTCTGCAAGCTCGATCTCGCCGAGGCCCATTCTTGCCGCGACCAGCCCTTCCATCAGTTGGCGATTGTCCGTGTCAGATCGAAGAGCGCGATCATACCAGTCGGCTGCGGAGCGATAGTCGCCATCTTGCACCGCCAGTCGTGCCGCAAGATACGCGCCAGCATCCTCGGCACCAGCAACAGGTGCCGTCACCGAGCCCGCGGCCATGAAAAACAAAACCAGAAGAACGGGATAACGTCGTGATCGCGGCATCAGCTTCCCCAAATGCAACCGGCTGATCCAAAACTAGCCGTCCCGGACCCAAGTGGCAATGCAACCGGCGCGGTGGGCACGCCTGGTCGCGGTTTTGGCGCACAATACTGCGTGAAGATCACATGTTTGGATAGTTCGGACCGCCCCCGCCCATCGGAGTGGTCCAGTTGATGTTCTGCGACGGGTCTTTGATGTCACATGTCTTGCAGTGCACACAGTTCTGAAAGTTGATCTGAAAGCGGGCTGTGTCCCCTGCGCCGACGACTTCGTAGACGCCCGCCGGGCAGTAACGCTGCGCAGGTTCCGCATAGATCGGCAGATTGACCGATATCGGGATGGAGGCGTCCTGCAACTTTAGATGTGCGGGCTGAGCCTCGTCGTGGTTGGTAAAGGAAAAGGCCACATTCGTCAGCCGGTCAAACGACAAGACACCGTCAGGCTTTGGATAGTCGATCACCTTGTGGTCTTTTGCCTTGCCGGTAGCCGCAGCATCCGTTTTTCCGTGTTTCAGTGTGCCCAGCACTGTTAGCCCGACCGTATTGGCCCACATATCCGCCCCGCCACCCAGCAGCGATGCCCAGAGCCCATACCTGGACCACAGGGGTTTGACGTTCCGCACCTTCTTCAGATCCTTGGCAATCGGCCCTGTGCGCACATTGGTCTCATACGCCGTCAACTCGTCACTTTGACGGCCATCGACAATGGCGGCATGCGCGGCCTCGGCTGCGGCCTTGCCTGACAGCATGGCGTTGTGATTGCCCTTGATGCGCGGCACGTTCACCAGCCCGGCGCTGCACCCCAGCAGCGCCACCCCCGGTGCCACCATCTTGGGGATCGACTGCCAGCCGCCCTCAGAGATCGCACGTGCACCATAAGCCACGCGTTTGCCACCCTTGAGCAGCTCTGCAACCATCGGATGATGCTTGAAGCGCTGGAACTCCATGTAAGGATAGAGGTAGGGGTTCCTGTAGTTCAGGTGAACCACGAACCCGACATAGACTTGATTATTTTCAAGATGATAGATGAACGACCCGCCGCCCGCGTTCTTGCCCAGCGGCCAGCCCATTGTATGGGTGACGGTGCCTTGCCGGTGCTTGGCCGGATCGATCTCCCAAATCTCTTTCATGCCAAGGCCGAACTTCTGCGGCTCTTTGCCCTTGGTCAGTTCATAGCGCGCGATCACCTCTTTGGAGAGCGACCCGCGCACGCCTTCGGACAAGAAGACATACTTTCCCAACAGCGCCAGGCCGGGCTCGTAGTTCGGCCCCGGCGTGCCGTCGGTGTTGCGGCCAAACTCGCCCGCGACGACACCCCGGACCTCGCCATGATCGCCATAAACCATCTCCGAACAGCTCATGCCCGGAAAAATCTCGACGCCCAATGCCTCGGCTTGTCCCGCCAACCAGCGGCAGACATTGGCCATCGAGACGATGTAGTTGCCATGGTTCGACATAAGCGGCGGCATCGGCCAGTTCGGAATGCGGATCTTGCCGGCGGGCCCGAGCAGGTAAAAGTTGTCCTCGGTCACTTTGGTCGTGATGGGCGCATCCTTGGCGCGCCAATCGGGGATCAGCGCATCCAGCCCCGATGGATCCAGCACTGCGCCTGACAAGATATGCGCGCCGACCTCAGAGCCCTTCTCCAGCACGACCACGCTGCGGTCTGGGTCTAGCTGTTTCAGTCGAATGGCGGCAGACAGTCCTGCGGGCCCTGCGCCCACGATCACCACGTCATAGTCCATCGATTCACGCTGAACGTCGGTCGTCATCTCATTGGCCTTCCTTTGGACACTGCCCCGCGGACCCATCTGGCAGGCGTGTTGTCATTGCCCCACTGACCGGCCCGCGTCAATTGCAACCAAGTGACGCGGCAGCATTCGGGGATCAGTTGCGCGGTTTTGTGACCACCGGCGGATTGCCCCCAAAGGCCTTGCGCCATGGGGCTTGCAATTGCTGTCCCGAAGGGGTCAGTTGGACTCAAGACCCCCAAGGCCATGGCTCTTGATCAAGAGCTGTGGCTTCGCTTTTGACGCGGAAGGCCCATGGAAAAGATACCTATGACGCGCGCCGGTTTCGTCGCGCTGGACGAAGAACTGAAGGTCCTGAAATCGATCGAACGCCCGGCGGTGATCCGTGCGATTTCCGAGGCGCGCGAGCATGGCGATTTGTCCGAGAACGCTGAATACCACGCGGCGCGCGAAAAGCAGAGCTTCATTGAGGGCCGGATCAAGGAGCTTGAGGGCATCTTGTCATTGGCCGAAGTGATTGACCCGACAAAGTTTTCAGGGTCGATCAAGTTTGGCGCGACCGTAAAGCTGCTCGACGAGGACAGTGGAGAGCAAAAGACCTATCAGATCGTGGGTGAAACCGAGGCCGATATCGAAAACGGGCTCTTGAACATTCGCTCGCCGCTGGCACGCGCGCTCATCGGCAAAGACGAGGGCGATAGTGTCGATGTTCGAACCCCGGGCGGCGTCAAGTCTTACGAAATCCTGACGATCAGATACGCTTGATCCGCCGCATGGCTCAACCCCCGGAAAAACCAGTCGACCTCGGTCTGTACCCCCGAAAAGAACCGCCGCAAGGCGTGCACGCGACCGACATAGCGGGCGGGGCACTCAGCGTCGTCTGGGTGGTGGCGGTTTTGACATATATTCTGTCGGCGCCTCCGGCCACGGACAGCCAGACCCTTGGCCTCGTGATGACGCTTTTGGTGGTGTTTCTTCCCATCGTGCTGATCTGGGTGTCGGTGGTGACGCTGCGCACGGTGCGGGCCCTGCGCGCCGAGGCCGGGCGCCTGCAGACCGCAGTCGATGCGATGCGCAACGCTTATGTCCTGGCGCAGCAAACGCAGGCCTCGGGCGGGTTCAAACCGTCGGTCGAACGCAAGATCGACGAGATTGCGGCCGCCGCCAAGCAAACAGAATTCGCGCTTGCGACCTTCAATTCGCGACGGGACGCGGCGTTGACCGTCCCCTCGGCCGACCGCAAGGCGGCGCTGACTGTTCCCGCCGCATCGGATGGCGAAGAGCAACCTGTTCTGGCGCTGGGCACCCCGGCCGAAGATCTGCGCGCGCCTCTTTCGGTCGGCGACTTCATTCGTGCGATGAATTTCCCCGAAACGCCCGATGACAAAGAGGGCTTTCGCGCCCTGCGCCGTGCGCTCGAGGACCGCAATGTCGCCAAGCTGATCCGTGCAGCCCAGGATGTGCTCACGCTGCTCAGCCAGGAGGGCATCTATATGGATGATCTCAAGCCTGATTTGGCCAAGCCCGAAGTCTGGCGTCGTTTTGCAGGCGGTGAACGTGGTCGCTCGATTGCAGCGCTGGGCGGCATTCGCGACCGATCAAGTCTTGCGCTGACCGCTGCACGGATGCGCGAAGACATGGTCTTTCGCGATGCAGGACATCATTTCTTGCGCACCTTCGACAAGACATTCGCGATGTTCGAAGCCAATGCGAGCGATGCAGAACTCGCGGATCTGTCCGACACCCGCACCGCGCGCGCCTTTATGCTGTTCGGTCGCGTGACGGGGACCTTCGACTAGCCGGGGCGCTGGGTGGCGCTACGCGATCGGCTTGACCATCGTGGTGGCCGCAGAAAATCCAAAGATGTGACGTAACAGGCCGATCGGCGCTGTCTGCACCGCAACAAAGCCCAGTCGTTCATAAAGCGCGCGTGCGCGTGCGTTGCTGTCAACAACGTCAAGCCGAACGGAGATGTATCCCCGTCGATGGCCTTCGTCACAGATGTGGTCTATCAGCACCGACCCGACACCCTGACTCCGCGCCGAGGCGGTGACACAAATCCCATCAAGCAAGAAACGATCGTTGTCGACTTCGCGGTTCAGCGCCCACAGAAGCATACCCCGCCATGATGCCCCGATTGCCCCGTAGACTTTTCGCAGGTCGGCGCTGCTACCCCCGGCAAAACTGCCTTCCGATGTCTTGAAGCCGGCAAGGCCAATGAGGTTTCCCAGATCATCAAGCGCGACAAAACAGTGATCCGCGCGGATGACCCGTTCAAAAAACCGCAATGCGCGCAGTTTGGGTCCAAGAACCGGACCCAGCTTGTCGCCAAACGCCTCCCAATAGAGCCGTGCGGCATCCGCGCGCAGGGTGGTTGGAAGTCCGCGTTGCACGATCATCGCAGGGCCTCCATCAGCACGTCTTGATGCCCCGCGCCAAGGATCCAGCCTTCTTCTTGCGCGCTGGCGGGGACATCGAAAAGACGCGCCAGCCGACCGGTTTGCGCCAGCCGCCACAGGGCGCGCGCCAGAAGGGAAACTTGCGCACGATCGGGGATCGCATCCCCACTGGCGCGGACCAGCGGCGCCAGCAACGAGGGATAGACTTCGGCCAGGACTACCGGCGCTGTCGTCCAGGACTGAAAGGGCCAGACCGCAACATCCGGCGATTGCGCAAGACGGTGGATCAGCGGAAGCCCCATCAACGATTGCGATCCCACCGACCCGGTCGTGTAAAGTTTCCACACCGGGCTGGTTGCGGGCAGCAGCATCTCGACCTGCCGCCGTTCTGCAAGGCCAATGGCGTTGTAGTCGACCGTTTTCGTTGTTGGCAGGCCTTCGGCACGCGTGGTTTCCGGGCGGCCCCAGAACGGGCCCGCGCTTCCCATTCCCCGATTGATTTCGGCGGCGACGGCAAAGCGATTGTTGGCGTTCTTTGTGTCATCCTTGATCCGTTCAGCGAACCAGGCCCAAAGACCTCGTACCCCATCCTGTCCGGTGATACGGCGGGCAAAGCCAGCTGGATAACCCATCGGAAAGTCGAATCCGATCAAAAGGCGTCGTCCCGCAGCGCGCTCTTGGTCGATCAGCGCTTGCAACACGCTTGCAGCTTCGGCGCGCGTCCGGTGATAGGTTGCCTGCTCGCCCGCAGCATCGCAAATGCCGATCCAGATCGCATCGCGCGAGGGGCGCGCCGGTGACGGGACCGCGCTTGCCGACCAGTCCACAATCGCCACCGTGTCAAACTCGGAGCTTGCGCGGGATCGGATCGCGACCGGTTGTTGCAGGCCAACTTGCAGCAAAACGAAATCAGCAACCGCGCGTGTGTCATTCAGATCGAGCTTTGGCACGGACAGTGGTGCAAGGACACTATCCGTTGCCACGGCCAGTACGGTCGGATCACCGGGCTGGATCAACGCATGCTCCGCTTCGGCGCGAAAGACCTCAAGCTTGGGATGCGCGTCGCGCTTGTATCCTTCGACAAGGACGAGATCGACGGGCGCAAGCCGGGCAAGAACGCTCTCGAGTGTCGGCTCTGGTCCGCGATGCTCCGCCATCAGCGCAAATCGTTGCGCCGACGCCAGTATGACCTCACGCGCACCGGCGATGCGATGGCGGTAACTGTCCTTACCGGGCCGGTCGAGATCAACGTCGTGATGCACGTGCTTTACCGTCGAGACGGAGAACCCGCGCGCAGTGATCTCGGTGACAAGCCGTTCCATCAGGCCGGTCTTGCCGGCGTTCTTCCATCCGATAATGCCAAAGACCCTCATCCACGACCTATCAGGCGCGATTCGGCTTCTGCAAGGTCCTGCAATGTGTTGAGATTGGTGAACATCATCGGATCCGGGAAATCGGCCCGTGCCGCCCGATGCTGATCGGCAAAATCCAGGACGCGGGCAGAACTGGCCTGTGCAAGATAAGTCCTAAGATCCGCAAGCAACGCGACTGGCCACAGGCCGAAGGTGGGATGGTCTCGCCCGGCGCTGCGCGCAATCGCGAGCCGGCTTGGGCTGCCTTCGGCCGCAAGGTAAAGCTGCGGCACCAGATCACATGGAAAGAATGGCGTATCCACGGCCACGCTGACCACATGCGTGGCCCGCGACGCCCCCGCCCATTCCAACGCAGCAAGCACGCCCGATAAAGGCCCGCGCGACGTGATCACCGGGTCATCGCCAAGCACCGGAAGCCCAAGAAAGTCGAACCTGTCCGCGCCACCATTTGCCGAAAGCGCAACGGCGTCTACCTGTGGGGCCAACCGCTCCTTGGCACGTTGCACAAGTGGAATGCCCCCAAGTCCCATCAAGGCCTTGTCGCCGCCTCCCATCCGCCGTCCCGTTCCGCCTGCCAGGATGACGCCAAATATACGCAACGGACCCACCTGTTCTTGCGCCACCGACCGGTCTCTGGCGGGCACCGCTTGCGCCGCGCCTTCAGGGTGTGGCAGCGCTTGCCTGGACCAGCAAGACACCATGATTGTTATCCGCATCGTCGTCGGTGATCTTGCGGGTTGTGACCCCTGGCAACGCCCCGAACGCGTCCGCGAACTGCTTTGGATAGTAGGTTTGCGGCAAACCTTCAAATCCTGGCACACCACGCAGGATCGACGATAGCGACTGGGCGCACATCGCCTTGGGCACGGCACCATAAGCTTTGGCACGCGCCATGACCAGTTCTGCCGTCCCGGCCGAGACTGGCAGCTTTTGCTCGATCACATAAAACGTCTCGCGGGCATGATAATCGATGTAGAACAGGATCATCTTGTCGGTCATGCCGAAATGCACGTCATTGCGTTCTGGCAGGCGCGGATGGTGCCAGGTTCCGGCAGGGTCAAACATCACGCGCTCAGACCCGTTGATCAAAAGCCCGGAATGCGCACCTGCGCCGCTGCGCACATTAATCACCGTGTAAAGCGTCAACGACGGGGGGTCTTGGGACACAAACCGCGCGGCTTCAACCGACTCTTGCGGGGCCCATGTCGGCTCTGCCCCGCAGGCGGACAGAACCAGCACGACGGCGAGGGCAATGAATTTCCGGATCATGATGCTGTGTCCCAAGGGTCAGTTCAAGAATTCACGAGCGCCATGAAGATCAAGATGCCAATGGAGATACACGCCCCCCAGGTCACCATGCGGATAAACCCCGCAAAGGTCTTTTCCTGTGTGCGGATGTCCATTGTTCCCTGAATGTGATCGGCATCTTTGTCGTGGTTGGCCATGTCGATTTTCCTCCGGAAAGCTGTCAGTTTTGCCGTGCGATATCTGATTCAGGTGCCGGTGTCACGCGGGGCGTCGCGGGTTACTTCGCGTGAGGATCATTCTGTGGTGCGCGGGTTTCACGCCGAGGCATCCCCGGCATCGCCACCATGCCATCCTTCTGGCAGGCGAAATCCGATCCGTCGTGGCGGCTCGTCGGGACTGCGAACGGGAACCGCGCGCAAGATCACCGATAGCTGCGACACGTGCTGGATAAGCTGTGTGCGCGCACCGTCGTCGTCGCGCCCGTAAAAGGTAAGCATGTCGGGGTCCGAAAAGCCGATGCCTTCGATCCGCAAGATGCCCGACTCGCCGCCTGCGAACCCCATGGCAACCTCTTCGGCGGGGTTCAACTGGGCTTCGAAGCCCCGGATATAGGTGACCAGACGCTTGTAGGCCCAGGCGGCGGGTCCAAAGGATATTTCCGTCTTGGCGGCTTTGCGGGGGGCAGGTCTTTTTGGTGCGGTCGTCATGATGTCCCGTCGTCTACAGGGTAGGCGATGAAGTGCTGGCCCGTCGCCGCTAGGGAACCCAGATTTGGCGCTGGGCGCAAGTGGTCCTGGCCGCTACCCAAATGCCGTTGTCTTGGCAAACACGAAGTGGTCGCATAAAGCACGTCCAAGCCTCGTTGACATCAACACAAGACGGACTCTGCGCCGCACCCATGCCCCTGACTGAAAAACTCTTTGCCGATGCAATCGGAATTGCGCGCGCCGTGGCGATTTTGCGCAGTGGCGGGGTTGTCGCGTTTCCGACCGAAACCGTTTACGGGCTGGGCGGTGATGCGCGGTCCGACGAGGCCGTCGCGCGTATTTTTGAGGCCAAGGCGCGACCGCGGTTCAACCCGCTGATCGTGCATGTGGCGGACGTGGATGCAGCGGAGGCGCTGGTCGTGTTCGACGATCGCGCGCGCGGTATCGCCGCGGCTTTTTGGCCCGGCCCGCTGACGCTTGTGCTGCCCCTGCGGCCCGGGGCCGGGCTGTCTGATCTGGCCACCGCAGGATTGCCAACCGCCGCGGTCAGGGTGCCGGCACATCCTTTGGCCAGAACACTCTTGCAGGCCTATGGCGGCCCGTTGGCCGCCCCCTCGGCCAATCCCTCTGGGCGAATGTCGCCAACGCGTGCTGCGCATGTTCTTGACGAACTCTCCGGGCGGATCGCAGCCGTCATCGACGGAGGTCCCTGCGCGGTCGGCGTCGAGTCCACGATTCTCGGGCTGGTTGGTAAGCCTGCCTTGCTGCGGCCGGGCGGTCTGCCGGTCGAAGCGCTGGAAGCAGCGCTGAGAGAGCCATTGGCACGATACAACGATCCGGCGATACCCAATGCTCCGGGTCAGCTGCCCTCGCACTACGCGCCACAGGCTTTTCTGCGTCTGGACGCGACCGACGCGCGACCAGGAGAGGTTCTTGTCGGCTTTGGTGCCGTCAAGGGTGATCTGACACTGTCGGAAAATGCCGATCTGGTCGAGGCAGCCGCGGCGTTGTTTCAAACCCTGCGCGCGGCTGACCGTCTGGCCGGACCGGGTGGGCATGTTGCCTTTGCGCCAGTTCCCGAGACAGGACTTGGACGGGCGATCAATGACCGCCTGCGCCGCGCCGCAGCACCACGCGGCTAGGGCCGCGCCGGGATCGCCCGGCCTCTCTGCACTGCAGGCCGCGCCAGGAACCGGTCCAGATAGTCCGGAACATTCTTGAGCTTGTTCCATCCCACGAGATCCGCCGCCTTGTAAAAGTCGCGCAAGGTGCCAAGCCATGGGGCAATCGAGATGTCTGCGATTGTATACTCACCGACCACCCAATCCTTGCCTGCAAGCGCGCCATCGAGGACCTTCAACAGGCGCTCCACCTCCGTGCGATAGCGCTCTTTCGGGCGCGGATCCTCGATTTCCTTGCCGGCGAAGGTGTGGAAATAGCCCAACTGCCCAAACATCGGCCCAATGCCACCCATTTGGAACATCAACCATTGCAACACCTGATAACGCTGGTCGGCTGGCAGCAGTTTGCCGGTCTTTTCCGCCAGATAAACCAGGATTGCGCCACTTTCGAACAGCGCGAGCGGCTGACCACCCGGACCATCGGGATCAATGATCCCGGGGATCTTGTTGTTGGGGTTAAGGCTCAGGAATGCCGGACTCATCTGATCGCTGGTCGAAAAATCCACCAGATGCGGATCATAGGCCAGTCCGAGCTCTTCCAATGCGATGGAAACCTTCTGGCCGTTGGGTGTCGGCAAGGAGTAAAGCTGGATTGCATGCGGATTGCGCGGGGACCAACGTTTGGTGATCGGAAAATCGGCGAGCTGTGTCATAATGTACCCTCAGAGACTCTTCTGCACCTAGATATGCGAAAATTCCCCGTGCGAAAGGGCGCAAAGCTGTGCATAGTTTTTGCGCGCATGTGCGTATTTGTAGGTAAGACCCGCCAAAAAAGGCGGGCTTCAAAATAGGGAACCGTGGAATGCTGAATGAGTTCAAGGCCTTTATTGCCAAGGGCAACGTTATGGACCTTGCCGTAGGGATCATCCTCGGCGTGGCCTTTACCGCGATCGTGACGTCGTTGGTTGACGATCTGATCAACCCGATCATCGGCCTGATCATCGGCGGGATCGACTTTGGCAGCCTTGCCGTAAAAGTCGGTGAAGCTTCGTTCAACTATGGCAACTTCATCAATGCCGTGATCAAGTTCTTGATCGTCGCATGGGTCGTGTTCCTTCTGGTGAAGGGCGTGAACCGCATGAAGGACGGCCTGATCAAGAAAGAAGTCGCCGCAGCGCCGGCTGGCCCGACCGCAGAACAGTTGCTGACCGAAATCCGCGACTCACTCAAAGCGCGCTGATCTTCGCGGCACTTCATTTTGGGCCCTTGGCACACGCCAGGGGCCCATGTCATTTGCCGCCTGCCGAGGCCAACGCCGCGATCAGCCGTGCAAGCGTGCGCGCATCATCGGCCGCGTTCCCCTGCAGGGTCTGCAAACCTAGCAGCGCTGCATAGACCATCCGCGCCTCCAGTGATGTGTCTTGATTTTTGGGCGCGACATCTCGCAGGCAGTCATCGAGATATGCGATGCGTCCGGCATCCACCCGCCGCACCACAAGCGCGACGTCCGGCGCAAAGCGCGCCCATTCGCGCAAGGCGGGTTCTGCGCCAGACCCGCCATGCATCGGGTCATGGTTCTTGGTGGTCGCGATCTTTGCTAGGGCCTGCAATCTGGCCAGTCCACGCGGCAGCGGTTCCAGCCCTGCAATGATCTGGCGAAACGCCGCATCTTCCCAATAGTCCAGCATGGCCTTTCGCCAATCCGCCGGGTCGGCAAAGTGCCAATAGAACGATCCTTTGGTTGCGGCCAGATCTCGCGCGACGGTCTCTACGCGCAATGCGCCAACGCCACCGGCCGCCAGTGCCCGAAAGCCCGCCAAGATCCAGTCCTCTCGGGTCAATCGCTGCGTCACTTTGCCCATCCGAAACCATACGATGGCGTATTGTTCCAAACAAGGTTACATGATCCATACGGTAGCGTATGGAATCAGGAGGAGGTGCAAGATGCAATATCCAACACTGGCAGCAGCCGGATTGATGGTGGCAACGGTTGCGCTGCACGTGATCGGTGGAGGTGCGGAGTTTCATGTGCCGATTCAGGCGTCATCGCTTGATCTGCCGCTGCGCGCGATCTCGGCAGTGGTGTGGCACGCGGTGACGATCCTGCTGGCAGTCCAGGCGGTGGCGCTGTTGTGGCTTGCGCGACACCCGAACGGGGCGATGGCGTTACTGCTGGTTGCGATCCAGATCGGCTTTGCCGGGCTTTTCCTGTTTTATGGCCAGACCATGCTGGGCACGGTCTGGATATTGGGACAATGGACGATCTTTCTGGCATTGGCCGCGCTGATCGTCTGGGGTCAGTGGCGCGTGCTCAGTGTGCCAGCGCCTCGGTCGCCGTGATGGTGGGCAGGCCAAGCGCTATGCCAACTGCCGCGTAGGTCAGTTTGCCGGCATGGGTGTTCAGGCCGGCCAGCAGATGCCGGTCATCGGCGCAGGCTTGCTTCCAGCCCTTGTTCGCCAATGCCAGCATGAAGGGCATCGTTGCGTTGCCCAAAGCCAGCGTAGAGGTCCGCGCAACAGCGCCGGGCATGTTGGCCACGCAGTAGTGCATGATGCCGTCGACCTCATAGACCGGGTCCTGATGGGTCGTGGCGTGGCTTGTCTCAAAGCACCCGCCCTGGTCGATGGCCACGTCGACAAGCGCCGCACCGGGTTTTAGCTCTTTGAGCTGAGCGCGGCTGATCAGTTTGGGCGCGGCGGCCCCTGGGATCAATACCGCGCCGATGATCAGATCGGCTTGACGTGCCAGGTCCATCGTCGTTGCGGCATCGGCATAGGCGTTCTTGAACTGCCCGCCAAAGACGTCATCGAGATAGCGAAGACGGTTGATTGACCGGTCAAGAACCGTCACATCAGCCCCCATCCCGGCCGAGATCTTTGCCGCGTGGGTGCCGACCACCCCGCCACCGATCACCAGCACCCGCGCGGGCAAGACACCGGGCACACCGCCCATCAAGACGCCACGGCCGCCATTGGCCTTTTGCAGCGTCCATGCGCCGACCTGAGGTGCCAGCCTGCCCGCCACTTCGGACATCGGCGCCAATAGCGGCAATCCGCCGCGATCATCCGTCACCGTCTCATACGCAATAGCTGTCACGCCCGAGGCCAAAAGATCATGCGTCTGTTCGGCGTCCGGGGCGAGGTGCAGATAGGTGAACAGAACCTGTCCCGCGCGCAGGCGTTTGCGTTCAATGGCCTGCGGCTCCTTGACCTTGACGATCATGTCTGCCTTTGCGAACACCTCTTCGGCCGTCGGAAGGATCTTGGCACCCGCCGCGACATAGTCGGCATCGCTAAAGCCCGAACCGGTCCCGGCATTGGTTTCGACCAGCACGTCATGGCCCGCATTCGTGGCCTCGCGCACCGCACCTGGCGTCATTCCGACGCGGAACTCTTGCGGTTTGATTTCCTTCGGGCATCCGATTTTCATGTGCGCTCTCCTCTTCGGTCCTGTGAAGGATCGCTCAAATCGTCTGGCGATGCTTTGAAACTTGTGTGGTCGAAACAGGTTATTGTGGTAGATTCTTCGATGAATCAGTCCATTCATCGAAGAAAACATCATGACCATCGACCTTGACGCAACAGACCGTCGCATTCTGGTGGCGCTTCAGAAAGATGGGCGGATCACCAATGCGGACCTCGCCGAACGTGTGAACCTGTCCCCATCCGCCTGCCACAGGCGTGTTCAGCGGCTGGAGAGCGACGGGTTCATCGCGGGCTATGTGGCACTTCTGGACACCCGCAAGATGGGCCGCGCGACTACCGTCTTTGTCGAGATCACGCTGCAAGGGCAGGCAGACGATCTTCTGGACGCATTCGAGCGCGAGGTGGCGCGCGTCCCGGACATTCTGGAATGCCACCTGATGGCGGGGACCGCCGACTATCTTTTGAAGATCATGGCCGAAGACACCGAGGATTTCGCCCGCATCCACCGCCAGTTCCTGTCACGCCTGCCCGGCGTGCGGCAGATGCAGTCAAGCTTTGCGCTGCGCACGGTGGTCAAGACGACCGCGCTGTCGGTCTAGACCGTTATCCGCGCGTTACCTTGCTTCGATACTCCCAGAACTATGGACACGTGGCGCGCCGCCACCTTACTTGAAGCCTTGGGCCAACCATCACGGTTGGCGGTCTTTCGGTTGTTGCTGGGCGTCGGGGCTGACGGCCTTGCGGCGGGCGAGATCGCACGGCGGCTGACGGCGAGGGCCATACGATGTCGTCGCCCCTTGCCATTCTACAGGCGGCGGGTTTGATCTCGGCGCGTCGTGACGGGCGATCCATCCACTATGCCGCCGACATGGCCGGGCTCCGGGCGTTGATGGCCTGGCTCTTGCAAGATTGCTGCGGCGGCTCACCTGAAACCTGTGCACCGGTCTTGGACCGTATCGCCTGCGCCCGCTGAGGACCAATCATGGCCGACTTCCCTTGGAACGTGTTGTTCCTATGCACTGGAAACTCCGCACGCTCGATCCTTGCCGAGGCGATCTTGAACCGCGAGGGCAAGAGCAGGTTTGCGGCCTATTCCGCCGGGTCGCGCCCGACCGGGTCGCCGAACGCTTTCGCGCTTGATCTTTTGCGTCGCGAGGGGGTCGATACCTCGTTTGCCCGGTCGAAAAGCTGGGATGAATTCGCAGCGCCCGGTGCCCCGAAACTGGATTTCGTCTTTACCCTATGTGACAGCGCAGCGGCGGAGGAATGCCCATTTTGGCCCGGCCAGCCGGTCAGCGCCCATTGGGGCCTGCCTGATCCGGCGGCGGTCGTGGGCAGCGATGCTGAAAAGGCGGTGGCTTTCGCGGAAACCTACCGCGCTCTTAACCGCCGCATTCAGGCGTTCACCGCGCTGCCATTGGCGACGTTGGACAAGTTGACCCTGAGGGCGCGTCTGAGCGAAATCGGCGAGCAGTCATGATCACCCGAAGTCTTGTGGCCGAGGCGCTGGGCACCGCGCTGCTGGTGGCTGCCGTAATCGGATCGGGGATCATGGCGGACCGGCTGACCGATGACGTGGCGCTGGCGCTGCTGGCGAATACCGTGGCGACGGGGACGGCGCTGTTGGTGCTGATCACGATCTTTGCGCCGATATCCGGTGCGCATTTCAACCCGGTCGTGACACTTGTCTTTGCGCTTCGGCGCAAGCTCGCAGCAGGCCCGGCCCTCGGCTTCGTTGGAGCACAGATTTTAGGCGGCCTTGCCGGGACATTCGCCGCACATGCGATGTTCGACCTGCCGATCTGGCATGTTTCGACAACCGAACGCACCGGGACTGGCCAGTGGTTTTCCGAAGCAGTCGCGGCCTTTGGACTTGTGTTGACAATACTCGGAACGATGCGCGCGGGCGGCAATGTCGGGGTTACCGTCTCGGCCTACATCACCGCGGCTTACTGGTTCACCGCCTCGACCAGCTTTGCCAATCCGGCGGTCGCGTTGGCCCGGGCCTTTACCGACACGTTTGCGGGCATCTGTCCGGTCGACCTACCCTGCTTCTGGATGGCGGAAATCGTTGGCGCATTGCTGGCGGCGGGCGTTGGCGGCTGGCTGTATGCCGCGCGAAATGAAAAACCCCCGGCCTGATGGACGGGGGTTGATCGGATGGGAAACGCTTCCCCAGCGGCACAAAACGCCGACTAAAGACCGCCTTCGCGCTGAAGCTTTTTCCGGGCGAGCTTGCGCGCACGGCGCACGGCTTCGGCGGATTCGCGTGCTTTCTTGACGGAGGGTTTCTCGAAATGCTGCTTGAGCTTCATTTCGCGGAACACGCCTTCGCGCTGGAGCTTTTTCTTGAGAGCCCGAAGGGCTTGCTCGACGTTATTGTCGCGGACGCTGACCTGCATGTGGTTGTCACCACCTTCCTAGGTTAAAGTTGCACTGTATGTGCAGGCGATGCGGCCTATAACAAGGCGGGGGGCACTTGTCTACCGCGCGCAACCTCGCGATAGCTTGCCAGCCAGTTTGGAGACGAAGATGAACCAGGATACCGCAAAAGACCGTCTTTTGGACGCCGCCATGGCGCATGTCCCGTTTGACGGCTGGTCTGACGCGACCTTGCGCGCCGCGATGTCCGAATCGGGTATCGATGCCGCGGCCGCGCGGATGCTGTTCCCGAAAGGGGGCGTGGACGTTGCCTTGGCGTATCATCAGCGTGGCGATGCCAAGATGCAAAAGGCGCTGGCAGCCGAGGACCTGACCGCGATGCGCTTTCGCGACCGAATTGCGCGCGCGGTGCGGTTGCGGATCGAGGCTGCCGATATCGAACTGGTCCGACGGGGCACCACCCTTTTCTCGCTGCCACAGAACGTCGCCCACGGCGCCGGTGCAATCTGGGGCACGGCGGACGCGATCTGGACCGCCTTGGGCGACACCACGCGCGATTTGAACTGGTACACCAAGCGCGCCACGCTGTCGGCGGTTTATGGGGCCACGGTGCTTTTCTGGCTCGGCGATGACAGCCCGGATCATCAGGCAACGTGGGAATTCCTTGATCGCCGCATCGCCGATGTGATGGAGATCGAAAAGCTCAAGGCTGCGGTCAACAACAATTCCGTTGCCAAGGCCATCTTTTCCGGCCCGACCAAGTTTCTGGAAAGCCTTCAGGAGGCAAAAGGACGGTGGCAGGGCATGGGACGAAGGGTTCCTTGATGCGCCAGAGGGTACGATGACGCTGTTGAACAGCATGCTGGCCATGGAGATATCCCAGCCCGGCGGTCCGGATGTGCTGAAGCCCGCTTCAGTGCCAGTGCCGGTTCCTCGCCACGGGCAGATCATCATCCGGGTCGCCTTTGCCGGGGTCAACCGTCCGGATGCGCTGCAACGCGCGGGCGCCTATGCGCCGCCTGCCAGCGCCTCGCCGCTGCCGGGGCTGGAGGCTTCGGGGACAGTGGTGGCCATGGGGCAGGGCGTCACGCGCTGGCAAATGGGCGACCATGTCACAGCGTTGTTGCCCGGCGGCGGCTATGCGGAATATGTCGCGACCCACGAAACCCATGCGCTGCCCATCCCGCCGGGAATGTCGCTCAGGGATGCGGCCTGCCTGCCGGAGACGTGCTTTACCGTCTGGTCCAATGTGGTGATGCGTGGTGGCCTCAAGGCGGGGGAGCGTTTCTTGGTTCATGGCGGGACCTCCGGCATCGGCACGACCGCCATTCAGATCGCCAAGGCGCTGGGCGCGCGGGTCTTTGCGACCGCCGGCAGCAAAGAAAAATGCGACCTCTGCCGCGAACTCGGGGCGGAGCGCGCGATCAACTACAAGGACGAGGATTTCGTCGATGTCCTGCGCGCCGAGGGTGGGGCGGACCTGATCCTTGACATGGTCGGCGGTGGATATCTGCCGCGCAACATCAAGGCGTTGTCCGATGACGGGCGGCTGGTGCAGATCGCGTTTCTCCAAGGCGCCAAGGTCGAGGTAAACTTTGCCGAGGTGATGATGCGGCGGCTGACGCTGACCGGGTCCACCTTGCGACCACAATCCGATTTCGCAAAAACCCTGATCGCCGAGGCCGTAGAGGCGCAGGTGTGGCCAATGATAGCGCGCGGCGCTTTTCGCGTGGTGGTCGATAGCGAATACGCGTTGACTGACGCCCCCGCAGCGCATTGGCGCGTCGAAAGCCCGGGTCACATGGGCAAGATCGTGTTGAAAGTCGAACGCGCGTGAACGCAGCGTCGCGTGGTTATCACGCAAGGCGCGCGACATTGACGGTTTCTTAACGCGCGTTTTGATCGGTCAGATGCTATACCTGTAGTTGGCGGGATCGGGTTGTTTTCGATCCTTACCTTACCCAGGCAGTACCCCCATGCTGGTTGGGACCGAGTATTGTAAAGTTGTTGATTTCAGTTCGTTATTTCCATGGTTTAGTGTTCCCCAGTACTTCCGATCCCGCCACCCTTTGCCCCATCGACCCTCACCCGTGATCGCGCCATTTGACGGCGGTCGCGGGTTTGGTGTTTGGCAAGACGCGCTCAGCGCACCGCCTCCAGAACGGCATCTTTCTGACGACAATCGCGGATCGTATCACTGGCGCAGAGGCGGCGGGAGAGATCCCTGGACAGGCAAATGCGGACTTCCTGGATCAGCCCGTCGCGACAGGTTACGGTCACACTATCGCGCGAAAGGCCCGGGTTGCTTTCCAGAAAGGCGCTTTCGATCACCTCGGGCGGCACCTCAAGATCCGTGCGGACCTGCGCGAACAGTGGCGGCACGGTGATCGACGCATAAGCCTTGCGGGCCGTCGCAAAGAAATCGCGCGCCGTCAGACCCGAACAGCGGCCATGCTTTTTCCACTGGTAAAACGCGATCCCCGACCCACCCATGATGTCGGCCATCGCGGCAGTTTCCCCGCGCGACGGATCCCGTTCGGTCGTGCGGCAATAGGATGGCCAGCCGACCTCATTCTGCGGCCACAGCCCGTGCAGCACGAAGGTCAGGCCCCGCCCGGCATCGCATTGTGGATCGCCGCGCCCATCGCCATCGAGCGCACACCACGCCGACGACCATGACAACGACAGCACGTAATAGTCGAAATCCCCCGCACGCTCTCCATCCGCCCGCGCGGGGCCTGCGAAAAGCAGCACGACCAGCAGCAGCATCAACGCCCGCATTTTTGCTTTTCCTTCACCGGAAATGGGCCTATACGGACCTCGACTTCCCAGAATTCGTGGAAATCGCGGACCAAGGTTCGCCGCCGTTTTCCCGGCCCGGGAAAGATTTGTAAAGGAGAGATCCGATGAACAAGCCCCTTATGGCAAAGGCCACCGCCGTCTGGCTGGTGGACAATACCACGCTGACCTTCCGCCAGGTGGCAGAGTTCTGCGGGATGCACGAACTTGAGGTGCAAGGCATTGCCGATGGCGATGTGGCGACCGGGGTCAAAGGGTTTGATCCGGTGGCAAACAATCAGCTTGATCCGATCGAGATTGAACGTGGTCAGTCCGATCCCTTGTACAAGCTCAAGCTTAAATTCAACGCCTCGGCTGTGGGCGAGGAAAAACGGCGCGGCCCACGCTATACGCCCCTGTCAAAACGCCAGGATCGCCCGGCAGCCATTTTGTGGCTCGTGAAGTTTCACCCCGAGTTGTCGGACGGTGCTGTCGGCAAGCTTGTCGGCACCACCAAGCCGACCATCCAGTCGATCCGCGAACGCAGCCACTGGAACATCAACAACATCACTCCGATCGATCCCGTTGCCTTGGGCCTGTGTCGGCAAACCGAGCTTGACGCGGCTGTGCAGGCCGCTGCGCGCAAAAAGGCCGCCGATGGTGTTGTGATGTCCGATGACGAACGCCGCAAGCTGGTCTCGACAGAACAATCGTTGAGCATGGCGCCCGAAGCAAAGATGCCGACCGAAATCGCGGGTCTGGAGACCTTTGGCAAGGACGACGAAGATGACCATCCCGGCGACTTTTCCGACGCCGATAGCTTTTTCAATTTGCCACATGGCGATGATGACGACGAGGATGATGCCCCGAGCCGCTGATTTTTGGGCAGTGGTTTGTCGGATAACGGCCGTATCCGGGCGATCCGCATCCAGCAAAGCAACGCTTGCCGGATGTGAAGTCTTTAGCCAAAGTGCGCCTTAATCTGAAACGGGAGTAGTATTGATGGATCTCGGCCAATTCCTCGGTGGAAATGCGGTGCTCACGGCATTCGCCGTCTTTATCATAATCTGTATTTTCCTGGGCGTCAGGATCGTGCCGCAGAGTGAAAAGCATGTTGTCGAACGCTTTGGCAGGCTAAGGTCTGTGCTGGGGCCAGGCATCAACTTTGTGGTGCCGTTCCTCGACCGCGTGGCACATAAAATCAGCATCTTGGAACGCCAGCTGCCAACGGCACAACAAGACGCGATCACCACCGACAACGTTCTGGTCAAGGTGGAAACCAGCGTGTTCTACCGCATCACCGAACCTGAAAAGACCGTCTATCGTATTCGTGATGTCGATGCCGCGATCGCCACCACCGTGGCAGGGATCGTGCGCTCGGAGATCGGCAAGATGGAGCTTGATCAGGTCCAGTCCAATCGCGCGGAGGTCGCGCAGAACATCCGCGAGCAGGTCCGGCTTTTGGTCGACGACTGGGGCATCGAAGTGACGCGCGCCGAGATTCTGGACGTCAATCTGGACGAGGCCACCCGGACAGCGATGCTGCAGCAGCTCAACGCCGAGCGCGCCCGCCGCGCCCAAGTGACCGAGGCCGAGGGCAAGAAGCGTGCGGTGGAACTCAACGCCGATGCCGAACTTTATGCCGCCGAACAAGAGGCGAAGGCCCGTCGTGTTCTGGCCGACGCCGAAGCCTATGCCACCGGCGTGATCGCCGAAGCCATCAAGGAAAACGGCATCGAGGCCGCGCAATACCAAGTTGCGCTGAAACAGGTCGAGGCTCTGACCGCGGTGGGGCAAGGCACTGGCAAGCAGATGATCATCGTTCCTGCACAGGCACTGGATGCGTTTTCGGATGCGTTCAAGATGCTGAAAGGGCGGGTGTAACATGTGGACGGTCTGGTGGGTCTGGATTGTCGCAGGCTTTGCCTTGGGCGTGCTTGAGGTTCTGGTGCCGGGCTTCATTTTCCTCGGTTTTGCCATCGGCGCGGTCGTCACCGGGATTCTGGTCGGCGTTGGTTTGGCACCGTCAAGCCTTGCGGCGCTGATCTTGATCTTTGCTGTGGTCTCGCTTGCAGCCTGGTTTGGGCTGCGCAAGACGATGGGTGTGCGGCGCGGTCAGGTCAAAGTCTGGGACAAGGACATCAACGACTGACGGGTCTGGTTCAGCGCATCGTCGCAAGGATCGCCTCTGCAGCAGCCTTTGGATGTGCATTGGCCCAGATCGGGCGCCCGATGACGATGTGATCCGCCCCGTCCCGTAGTGCCTCAGCCGGGCTGGCGATCCGCTTTTGATCGCCTGCCGCCGCCCCTTGGGGACGCACGCCCGGTGTGACAATCACCTTGCCCTGCGCCTCGGGCAAAGCCCGGATCAGCCGCGCTTCTTGCGGGCTGGCAATCACCCCATCCGCCCCGGCTGCAATTGCCCGCGCAGCGCGTTCGACGACGATTTCGGTCAGATCGCCTGCGCGGATCATGTTGGCATCGAGATCCGCGCGATCTAGTGAGGTCAGGATCGTCACCGCCAGAATCCGCGTATTGCTGCCCGCACGCCCTTGGGCTGCCGCGCGCACGACTTGCGGGTCGCCATGCACGGTCAGAAAGTCGAAGTCATATTGCGCAAGACCACGCACCGCCGCCTCGACCGTCGCGCCGATATCAAAGAGCTTGAGGTCCAGAAAGACCCGCTTGCCCTGTTCCTGCTTGAGCTCATTGGCCAGCGCGAGGCCGCCGCCCGTCAGCATCCCGAGCCCGATCTTGTAGAAACTGACCGCATCCCCAAGGCGCTGGGCCATGTCGAGCCCCGCCACGATGTTTGGCACATCCAGCGCGACGATCAGGCGGTCATCTGGCACGGGCACTCTCCAACACGCGGGTTTGGTCGGGGTGATGGGCCGCATCGAACCGCCTGTCAACCGGCTTGGTTGCGGCAGGGCTTTGAGGCATGCTGACGACGTGTCACCCCTTTGATGAGGTCGCAATGCCGGGTCCGTTGATCGAAGTCTGCGTCGACAGTGCCGAGGGTCTTGCCGCCGCGATCGCAGGGGGAGCGGATCGGATCGAGCTTTGCGCCGCATTGGCCGTCGGCGGTCTGACACCTTCTGCGGGGTTGATGGCTTTGGCCGCGCGCGCGCCCGTACCGGTCTATGCAATGATCCGCCCGCGCGATGGGGATTTTGTCTATGGCTTGGCTGAGGTCGAGGTGATGCTGACTGATATTCAGGCTGTTCGTGATGCTGGACTTGCGGGGGTGGTTTTCGGTGCAAGCTGTGAGGATGGCACGTTGGACCTGGCAGTCTTGCGCGATCTGGTTGGCGCCTCGGTTGGCATCGGTCAGACGCTGCACCGCGCGTTTGATCTGGTGCCTGACCAAGAGCGCGCGCTGCAAGATGTCATTGCCCTGAGCATCCCGCGCGTCCTGACATCGGGCGGCGCGCGCGCTGCTGTCGACGGACGTGCGCAACTCGCGCGGCTGTTTGATCTTGCAAATGGCGCGATCACCATCATGCCGGGCTCCGGCATCAATGCTGAAACCATCCACGCCTTGCGTCACTTGCCGCTGGCCGAAGTCCATGCGTCCTGCGCCAATGCAATCGCGGTCGCGCCTGCTGCCGTCGCCTTGGGGTTTTCGACACCGACGCGGCGGCAAACCAGCGCGGCCGAACTTCGCGCCCTTCGTGCCGCACTGTCGGATTGACAGCCACCGTCCGCCGGGATGTCATGACGAGACCGCGATAGCAGGGCGAGACGATGGATATCACACTCAGTTTCGACCGCCCCGAAGAAGGCCCGGACACGGGTCCCATCACGGTCGGGTGGTTTCTGACATCGGACAAGGGTGCGGTCATGTACGATCCACCCGAACGTCTCATGTTCCGGCAGACCAACAAGACCCATGCCAAGTCCGCCAGCCGCTGCCCCGCCATCATCCAGATGGAAAGCCGGTATTTCGTTGTCAAATCGCCCTTTGACATCCACGTGGCCTTTCGCCGTGATGACAAGGGCAAGGCGGTTCTTGTCAACCGTGCGGGCACCGCAAGCCCGATCCGGTCCAGCAAGCTGAACGAAGTGCTCGTGCTGGTGAACGAGGCCGAGTGGCGCTTTGCAGATCGCCCGACCCTGCAGATGCGGCTGCCCTACTGCTTTATCGCCGATGAATTGGTGTATGTGACCCAGCTTGGTCCGTTCGCGCATTACCGCCGCGATCCGCTGCCCGGCACCCTCTTTGGCGGGCGCTATCCGGTGAATGTTTGGCCGCGACCCTTGATGTGGGCCTTTGAATGGCACGAGCCGGAAAAGGAGCTGATCATCAATCGTGGTGATCCGTTGTTCTATGTCCAGTTCGAAGGCCGGGGGCCCGACCGGCCCGTGCAACTGGTCGAGGCAGACCGGACCCCGGAACTGGCCGCCTATCTGGAACACGTGTCGGGCGTGGTGAACTACGTTAACCAGACCTTCAGCCTGTTCAAGGCTGCCGAGGCGATGCGCCCCAAGCGCCTGTTGACGCCCAAGGTGCGCACATGACGTCAATCCTCGAAGTCCATGAGATGGCCACAAGGACCGTACGCCATATCCTGACAACCGACCGTCTGATCGAGGCGCCGAATTGGTACCCCGATGGTTCGGGCTTGCTGGTGAATGCGCAAGGCAGACTCTGGCGTGTGCCGTTTGAGGCCCCGGATCTGCATCCGGTGCCGACAGGAGTTGCGGTGAAATGCAACAACGACCACGGCTTTAGCCCCGATGGGCAATGGATCGCGCTGTCCTCGCACCATCAAGAACAGGGGTCCGAGATCTGTCTTGTCCCTGCCGCTGGTGGCGATCCCCGCTTGATCAGTCCTGCCGCGCCAAGCTGGTTTCACGGCTGGTCACCGGATGGCAAATGGTTGATCTATCCCGCTGTACGTGGTGCGACCCGTATTCTGGACATCTACAAACTGCATCTGGCGACGGGCGAGGAACGTCGCTTGACCGGTGGCGAGGGACACCACGACGGCCCGGATTTTTCGCCCGACGGATCGCGCATCTACTACAACTGCGACCGTGACGGGCATGCGCAGATCTGGGTGATGAAGGCAGACGGGTCCGATCCGCGCAAGCTATTTGGCGACGACCATGTCAACTGGTTTCCACATCCCTCGCCTTGCGGTCGCTACCTGATCTATCTCGCCTACCCGGCAGGCACTGAGGGGCACCCGCGCGATTTGCCGGTCTCGATCATGCTGAGCGATCCGGATGGCAAAAACCGCCGTTCGCTAGCGTCGTTCACGGGCGGACAAGGCACGATGAACGTCCCCAACTGGGACCCCCACGGCACGGCGTTTGCCTATGTCCGTTACGAGCCATAGCCTAAAGTCTGTAGAATTCTAGCCAAAACTCCGGACGCGACTTGCAAGCATGACGCATCTTTCCCATCTTTCATCCAAGGCCATGGCTTGCGCGCCTTTTCAGGGTGCAGGCGAGTGGTGCTAACCAAAGGAGAGTGACGGATGGATTTGGAAAAATTCACCGAGCGGTCGCGCGGTTTCCTGCAGGCTGCCCAGACGATCGCAACGCGCGAAAGCCACCAGCGACTGACGCCCGAACATCTGCTGAAAGCTCTGATGGACGACGATCAGGGGCTAAGCGCCAACCTGATCCGCCGCGCGGGCGGCGATCCATCGCGCGTCATCGCGGCCGTAACTGCGGCGATCGACAAGATGCCCAAAGTCTCGGGCGATGCGCAGCCCTATACCGATACAACACTCGTCAAAGTCCTGGATGAGGCGGAAAAGATCGCCAAGAAGGCGGGCGACAGCTTTGTGCCTGTGGAACGCATCTTGATGGCGCTGGCCCTTTTGCCCGGCAAGGCCAAAGAGGCGCTTGATGCGGGCGCCGTCACCGCGCAGAAACTGAACGCCGCGATCAACGACATCCGCAAGGGTCGCACCGCCGATACGGCCAGCGCCGAGGCAGGCTATGACGCCTTGAAGAAATACGCCCGCGATCTGACCGAAGCAGCCGCACAAGGCAAGATCGACCCCATCATCGGTCGCGACGAGGAAATCCGCCGGGCGATGCAGGTGCTGTCGCGCCGCACCAAGAACAACCCCGTTCTGATTGGTGAGCCCGGCGTTGGCAAAACCGCAATCGCCGAAGGACTTGCGCTGCGCATCGTCAGCGGTGATGTGCCTGAATCCTTGCGCAACAAGAAACTGATGGCGCTGGACATGGGCGCGCTGATCGCGGGCGCCAAGTATCGCGGCGAGTTCGAGGAGCGGCTGAAAGCGGTGTTGAACGAGATCACCAGCGCCGCCGGTGAAATCATCCTTTTTATCGATGAGATGCACACCCTTGTAGGCGCGGGCAAAGCCGACGGTGCAATGGATGCGGCCAACCTGATCAAACCGGCCTTGGCGCGTGGTGAGCTTCACTGCGTTGGTGCCACGACGTTGGACGAATACCGCAAGTATGTCGAAAAGGACGCGGCCCTTGCCCGCCGGTTCCAGCCGGTCTTTGTCAGCGAGCCGACGGTCGAGGATACCATCAGCATCCTGCGTGGCATCAAGGAGAAATACGAACTGCACCACGGCGTGCGCATTGCAGATGCGGCACTGGTCGCTGCGGCGACACTGTCCCATCGTTACATCACCGACCGATTTCTGCCCGACAAGGCCATCGACCTGATGGACGAGGCCGCCAGCCGACTGCGCATGGAAGTCGACAGCAAGCCCGAAGAGCTGGACGCGCTGGACCGCCAGATCCTGCAATTGCAGATCGAGGGCGAAGCGCTGAAGAAAGAAGATGACGCCGCCTCCAAGGACCGTCTGTTGAAACTGCAAAAGGAACTGGCTGACCTGCAGGAACGCTCCGACGAGATGACCGCGAAATGGCAATCCGAACGCGACAGCCTTGAGGTCGCGCGGACGTTGAAGGAAGACCTCGACCGCGCCCGCGCCGAACTGGAACAGGCCAAGCGCGAGGGCAATCTGGGGCGTGCCGGAGAGCTGTCCTACGGCGTCATCCCGGGGCTTGAGAAAAAGCTGGTTGCGGCAGAGGCGCGCGAAGGCGACGCTTTGGTGGCCGAAGCCGTCCGCCCCGAACAAATCGCCGAAGTGGTGGAACGCTGGACCGGCATCCCCATGTCCAAGATGCTGGAGGGGGAGCGCGACAAGCTGCTTCGGATGGAGGTCGAGCTTGGCAAACGTGTCGTCGGACAGCGCGCAGCCCTGACCGCGGTTGCGAATGCCGTCCGGCGCGCGCGGGCGGGGTTGAATGATGAAAAGCGTCCCCTGGGGTCGTTCCTTTTCCTCGGCCCCACCGGTGTCGGCAAAACCGAGCTGACCAAGGCAGTGGCCGAGTACCTCTTTGACGACGACAACGCGATGGTGCGCATCGACATGTCTGAATTCATGGAGAAGCACGCGGTCTCGCGCCTGATCGGTGCGCCGCCCGGATATGTCGGATATGACGAGGGCGGTGTCCTGACCGAAGCGGTCCGGCGTCGTCCGTATCAGGTGGTGCTTTTTGACGAGGTCGAAAAGGCGCATCCCGACGTGTTCAACGTGCTGTTGCAAGTGCTTGATGACGGTGTGCTTACCGATGGTCAGGGTCGCACGGTTGATTTCAAGCAGACGCTGATCATCCTGACCTCAAACCTTGGTGCAAGGGTGCTGAGCGAACTGCCCGAAGGGGCTGATCCCAGCGCTGCCAAACGCGAGGTCGAAGAAGCCGTGCGCCAGCACTTCCGCCCGGAATTCCTGAACCGTCTGGATGAGCAGATCATTTTCGACCGGCTCAACCGGTCCGATATGGCCCAGATTGTCGAGATTCAGCTAAAGCGGCTGGAGGCAAGGCTGATCGGGCGCAAGATCACGCTGGAGCTGGATCCGCAGGCCAGGCAGTGGCTGGCTGACGAAGGCTACGATCCGGTCTTCGGCGCGCGGCCCCTGAAGCGGGTGATGCAGCGCCATATGCAGGACCCGTTGGCCGAGATGATCCTTTCGGGTGATCTATTGGACGGGGCAGTTGTCGCCATCAGCGCAGGACCCGATGGGCTGATTATCGGGGATCGGATCAGCGCATCGCGCCGTACAAGGCCCAGCGAAGCGGTCGTGCACTGAACCTGACAACGCCGCTTGCCCCAAGGGGCAGGCGTGCCCATTATCGCCCCAGCCAACGGGGGGGACGATGAGCGAGATCGCGCAAGTTACCGGTCGACCGGAGGGGTTCGTCTTCATGGGCAGCATGGCTGCAGCCTTGCAGACCGATGCTCCAGATGTTGCCCCGGACGATCTGGTCGTGACCGAACCTGGATGGACGCTCTTTTCGATGGACTTCGCGGCAGATGAGGCCGTGTTTGTGTACATCGGTGCCGACGCCGATCTGGCCCCCGCACCGTTCAGCTACCAGCGCCAGTTCGATACCGCGCGGCGCGTCATCCGCATGAAGTTGCCCGCGTTTCTCGACCTCGCCGACAGGTGTCCGGTCGGCACGCCGCTCGTGCATCTTTTCAACATGGGTCATTGCGGATCAACATTGCTGCATCATGTGTTCAACCAGTCGGGGACGGCATGGTGCCTG
Organism: Rhodobacterales bacterium; assembly: GCA_031378845.1. GTDB lineage: Bacteria > Pseudomonadota > Alphaproteobacteria > Rhodobacterales > Rhodobacteraceae > JAJNPS01. The sequence goes on along the minus strand of JANNES010000006.1, from coordinate 6,266 downwards.
TCCGAGCCGCTGTTCACCTTTGATCTGGCGATGAACCGTGCCGCGCTTGCGGCTGATCGGCTGGCGGCCTTGCTGCGTGCGGGATTGCGCATGTTGCGCTGCTATCCCGGTCCGGGTGACCGCAGGCTCATCATCAAGCACTTCAGCCAGATCACCACGATCATGCCAGAATGCCACCTTGCCGAACCGGATGCGACCAGTCTGTTCCAGTATCGGGGCGGCGAGGCCTGGTGCAATTCGCTTTACGGTTTTCATCAGCGCCTCGGCGGTGGGCTTGAATTGTCGCCAGAGGAACGGGCGTTTTCTTGGAAGATGATGTCCGCCGATACACCGATTTCCCGGCTGGACGGGCTGGTGGACATGGCCGCGCCGCAGGCCACCTTCGACACGCTGGCGGCAGTCGCGTGGTCGCTTCATGTGCAAAGCCATGCCCGGGCGATCGCGGCCAACGTCCCGCTCCACAGCTTTCGGTATGAGGATCTGCTGGAAGACCGCGCCGGAACACTGGGGCAGATTTTTGCTCGATGTGGCTTGCCGCAGGACAGCGTCACGGCGGGCCTCGCCGCATTTGACGATGATTCCCACGCCGGTGCGGCAACCGCGCATTCCCGCAGGGTCGAAAGACTGCCCGAAGAAGCCAGATCCCGCATCCGACGGATATTTGCGCATCCGCTGGTGCGGGTGACGGGTCAGGACCGTCTGGCCTGACCCGCCTTTGATAATCGGGGGCAGGTTACGTGATCCTCACGCACCTACCCGGCGGGTCACCTCAAGGCCGTGCAACTTTCCACGTCCCATGGCGGCCTTCGCCCAGCGTGTCGCCAGCCTTTTGATCCTCCCAGTAGAAGTAGAGCGGCTGTCCGTTGACCGCCCATTGGTAGTTTTCGTCCCCGCGTTCGATCACCGTAAACCGGCCTTCCGGTATGTCGGTCTGTTGTGCAAACAGCGGCGGCCAGTGTTCCAGACAGGCATCGCTGCAGTTCGACGCACCGGGCGTGTCTTTGGAGAAGGCATAAAGCGTCAGGTCGTTTTCACCGACCAGGACCTTGCCGAACGGCGATGCTCCTTCGGCTATAGGTGCCGCATTGGTCAAAGCTGCGCTCAGCAGCCAGATTGCAGCAACAAATCGTACCATGAGTGGATATCCCTGATCTCGAGCGGACCCGACGCGAAGTCGGCCATGCTCATCAGATTTACGCGCGTGGCCCGGTAGTTATTTCCGGACAACAGATTGTTTTTGCCTGCGCCTTGTCACGTTTCCGTATGACAAAACCATTGGACGCAGCGGATACCAGAGCGGTTGGAACTCAAGCTCATGGACCAGAACGACAAAGCCCTGTCTTCTGGTGTGCGCAAATTTTTCTGTGCCGCTCGGGAATATTCTGCAGCCCGACGGCGTAATCGTGGTGAGACCGCAAAACGCGGCTCTCTCGGACAGAAAAGGACGATGACATGATGAAATTTGCTCTTTCTGCAGCCCTTTGCCTGATGGCCTCGGGTGCGTTCGCGGCACCCATCGCGACTGCCAATACGGCCATCGGCGACGTCCTCGTCGGGGAAAACGGTATGACGCTCTATACGTTTTCCAAGGATGCTGCAGGCAAGTCGGTCTGTAACGACGACTGCGCGATGAAATGGCCGCCGCTTTTTGCGAACGAGGCAGACGCGGTGTCTGGCGACTTCACGATCATCGAGCGGAACGACGAGACCTACCAGTGGGCCTTCAAAGGCATGCCGCTATACTTTTGGATGAACGACAAGGCCGCAGGTGACACGACTGGCGACGGCGTCGGCGGTGTCTGGAGTGCAGCGCGCCCCTAATTTCAGCAGCAATTTCGAATCTGATTATTGAACGGTTGTTTTGAAGGTGTCGGGCGGGGTGTGGTGAGCACCTCGCCCATTTTCCTCTGCCGGCATGTCCGGCGCGAAGATCGGCGTCTTTAGGCGGCTTGGGCTGCTTTGACGATGGCAGAAAGGTCCAGCAGGTCTTGCGGACCGATCAGGACGTAACGCGCGCCTGAGACACCCCAGCTGCGCATTTGAAATCCGTTTGCATCGCGGACTTGCACCTCGTCCGATGCAGGCGTGTCCGAAGCAACAAAGCACAGGGCCACCACGCGGCCACCAGTGTCCAGGTACATAAGTTGACCAACAGGCTTGCCCGCAGCGACCAGAAGACGCGCGCCCTGAAACTCCAGTCCCAGCGCGGCCAGATCGGGGATCTCGAACGGCGTGCCAACCTGTGCGGTTAGCCAGGTCTTGATATGTGCGGCCTCAGACGCCGGAACCTCGACCAAATGGCGTTTTTGGGCCGCGTAGACAGCATGATATTCTGCGATGTCCGAAACCCAGTCACGCGATGCGGTGATCTGTTCGCGCTGGCCCGCAATAAAGCCACCCGCACCGCCCAGAGCAAGCAACGCAACGCTGGCCGCAATCGCGGCCCAATTGGGCAACGCCCATGCCGGTTTGACGTGAGGTGCCGGATCTCGGCCGATTGCCCGGACCAGCGACAAAGGAACAGGCATCGCCAACATTTCAGCAAAATCGGCAGCGACAGCATCATTTGCTGCCCGCAAGCCTGCAAGCTCCGCCCGCAGCGCAGGGTCTTTTTCGACTTCGGCAGCCAATGCTGCTGCCGCGTCAGCGGGCAGTTCGCCGTCAAGCCAAGCACTGAGTCTGGGTCCATGATCGCTCATCGGGTGGCCTCTGCCTTTTCCGCCAACTGCTCGGCCATGATCCGGCGCCCCCGGTAAAGGCGGCTCATCACCGTACCCTGCGGCAGGTCCAGCACCTCCGCTGCTTCTTTGTAGCTGTAGCCTTCGACGGCCACCAGCAGCAGCACAGACGCATAGCCGGATGGCAAAGAAGCCAACCTTCCCATCAATTGTTTGACCGCAAGGTCATGTTCTCCGGTCATTTCAGTCCGGAGTTCGTCGGTTTCGGTGACGTCAACTTGGCCCATGCCCAGCCGCACCTGCCGTTTGCGCAACTCACTGATCCAGAGATTGCGCAAGATGCGAAACACCCAGCGATCCAGGCCTTGCAGAGGGTCCCAGCCGTCACTGGCGGTCATCGCACGCATGCAAGCATCCTGGACCAGATCATCGGCATCCGCCGCATTGCGCGTCAAACTGATCGCAAACCGGCGCAGGCGGGGCAAAAGGGCCACCAGATCCTTGCGAAGATGTGCGTGTGACGGCATCAGGGTCAAAATCGTCCGGTTTGAAATGCGACGGCGCACAAGGTGCAATGCCAAGGAAACCGACGCCCGCGTGGGTCCATGCCGCGATTGTCGGGATACCAGAGTTATGCGGGAATGTACGGGTATTGCAACCATGGCCTCTGTGCTGTCCGGAAAACCGCGCGATCTTTCGCAAGGACGTTACGCGCGCAGGCACGGGTTTATTCCCGACTGACCATAAGAACCTCTGATGCCACGCAAGAAAAGGCCCGCCTCTGAAAGAGACGGGCCTGATCGTTTCTGCGGTGATCTTAAACGATCACATCTTGGGCAAGATCACCGAGTCGATCACATGGATGACGCCGTTCGATGCGGCAATGTCGGCGGCCGAGATGACGGCGCCATCAACTTTGGCCCCGCCGTCCAGCGTGATCGTCACTTCGCCGCCCTGAACGGTCTTGGCCATCATGCCTTCGGTCAGGTCGGTCGACATCACTTTGCCGGCCACGACGTGATAGGTCAGGACTGCGATCAGCTTGTCCTTGTTTTCCGGCTTGAGCAGGTCCTCGACGGTGCCAGCAGGCAGCGCGGCAAAAGCTGCATCGGTCGGTGCGAATACCGTGAACGGTCCGGCACCTTTCAATGTCTCGACAAGACCGGCGGCGGTCAGTGCTGCCGCAAGGGTGGTAAAGTTGCCTGCAGCAACGGCGGTGTCGACGATGTCCTTGTCCTGCGCAAAGGCGGGCAGGGCGAACGTGGCGGCGGCGGTCAGGGCGATAAAGGTTCTGCGGATCATGGTGTCACTCCCGTGTGATCTCTGCCGTCATTGGCAGAGGTTATATAGGTCGTGCGACCTTCTGGATCACCCAAAAATATCCGTGAGTTAGCCTTGCCTCGGCGGCTCTCCGTGCTAAGCGACGTAAACCCATGCGGGTTTTCAAGCTTGTGTGAACAACGGTGATCTTGCGTGACCGCAATCGCCTTTGTTTCAACACCCTGCCGCAGACGTGACTCGGTTTGTTTTGCAAATTTCCGCCGATCGGCCATCTTGTGGGAAATTGTGATGGAGAATGCGATGCGGTTCAAAAGTGATCTCGGCTGGTCGGAAGTGACGCCAAAATCTGCCTGGCTGGACAGACGTCAATTGATGACGGGCGCAGCTGCATTGCTTGCAACACCTGCCCTAGCCAAGATTGATGCCGCTCCAAGTGCGTTTTCAACTGCGGACGCGCCAAACAGCCTTGAAGATATCACCAGCTATAACAACTTTTACGAATTAGGCACCGGCAAGGATGACCCCGCCGCCAATGCAGGCGGCCTTACCACCGATCCCTGGTCAATCGTTATCGACGGACTTGTCGACAAGCCCGGCACCTATGATCTGGCCGATGTCGTCAAGGACCAGCCGCTGGAAGAACGCATCTACAGGTTCCGATGCGTCGAGGCCTGGGCGATGATCGTCCCTTGGATCGGGTTTGAGCTTGCCGGGCTACTGAACCGCGTCGGTGTTCAGCCGGGCGCAAAGTTCGTGGCCTTCGAGACGCTTGTGCGGCCTGAGGAAATGCCGGGTCAGTCCAGCCCCTTCATCGAATGGCCCTATCGCGAAGGCCTGCGCCTGGACGAGGCCATGAACCCGCTGACGATCCTTGCGACCGGCCTTTACGGCGAGACCCTGCCCAACCAGAACGGCGCGCCGATCCGCTTGGTCACGCCATGGAAATACGGCTTCAAGTCGATCAAGTCGATCGTGCGCATCTCGTTGGTTGCAGATATGCCCAAGACCACTTGGAATATGTTGCAACCGCAAGAATACGGCTTTTATGCCAATGTGAACCCGCAGGTCGACCACCCGCGCTGGAGCCAGGCCTCCGAGCGTCGGATCGGTGCGGGGCTTTTTGCCGGACGCCAGGATACCTTGATGTTCAACGGCTACAGCGAACAGGTTGCGGCACTTTATTCAGGCCAGGATCTGACAAGGGATTTCTGATGATCGACGCGGTCAACCGCCTTGCACGACGTGTGCCCAACGGCGTGCTTTATGTCATGGGTGCCATGCCGTTTCTTTGGTTGGTCTGGATGACGGCGACAGGGGGTCTCGGACCCGATCCGGTCAAGTACATCGAACGGCACGCGGGCCTTTGGGGGCTGCAGCTGCTGATTGCCACGCTTGCCATCACGCCATTGCGCCGTATTGGCCTAAACTTGATCAAGATGCGCCGTGCCTTGGGGGTCTTGTCCTTTTTCTACATCCTGCTCCATTTTTCGACATGGATCGTGCTTGATATGGGTCTGGATGGCAGCCAGATTCTCGCGGCCTTGTGGAAGCGCCCCTATATCTTAATCGGGTTTGCGGCGTTTGTGGCGATGGTTCCCCTCGCGCTGACGTCCAACAATCTGGCGATCCGGCGCATCGGTCCGAAGGCTTGGTCACGGTTGCACAAGTTGACCTACGTGATCGCCATCGGTGGCGTTGTTCACTACCTGCTTTTGGTCAAGGTCATCACGGTGGAGCCGCTGATCTATGCCGCACTCGTCGCCACCTTGTTGGCACTTCGTGCTGTTGGCGTGTCGCGCCGTCGCACGACCACCGCTTGAGCGTCAGAACAACGGGCCGGAACGCAAGAAAATGTCGCCACTACGACCTCTCTAGTAGCAATCGGAATGCCAACCCCAAGATTTTGTATGGTTTTCCGAAAATATGAAAAAATTGCGACCATCGTCATTTTCCCTCTTGCGGCTTGCGACGGGCGTCCGTAAACAGCCTCTCACCGAAGCAGCAGTGCAACGGGGACGGTCGGAAACGGTCGGAAAATCTGAAGACAAGGCAAACGAGGACACGCTAGGAGACTGGCGCCTCGTGAAATTTTGTCTGAAGATCGCTCTTTGAAGATGTAGAATTGATGAAGTGATATGTGGGCGGTTTGGGCGCGATCGGCGTCTCGCGCTAGCATATCTGTCCAGGTAGGGGATTGTCCGTGAGGGTGACGACCGATGATCTTGGAGAAAGCTTCACGGTTTGTGGGTTCTGGCTACTTCGGTAGCTTGAGCACATGAATTGTTAAGACCTGTTTTCCTCAGGGGG
>JANNES010000023.1:0-50405 GCA_031378845.1 Rhodobacterales bacterium | reverse complement strand
TCGCGATCTTCGAATACATCAACGGCTTCTATAATCCCCGCCGAAGGCACTCAGCGATCGGCTGGAAATCCCCCGTGGCCTACGAACAGAAGGTCGCCTAACATGAGCACCTGACCGGAACGATACCGGTGCAGGTCCAGTGCAGGCGGCGGCGGTGCAGGCGCTGTCGGATCAAAATGCGATCACGCGCGCCGATCTGGTGGGCAAGCGGTTGGCGGCTCGGTGGCCACGATTTTTGCCGTGACCTACCCTGAAGGCATCAACCGGCTGGTGATCATCGACGCCGTGGGGTTCAACGCGATATTTGAGGGCACTGCACCGGTTAACCTCGACCCCAATGACGCCGAAGAGTTGCCAAAGCTGATCGACAATGCGATCAATTCGGCTGTCGCGCGGACGCCCGGTCTGGCCGAAAAAGTGTTCGGGGCCTATGTCGCGTCGCGGCAAACGGCGATTGCAGCGATTTGGAGCAGAGCGTTTTGCCTCGCCGCGTCTGAAAGAGTGGTTTGCCAAGCTCACTGCGCCGTCGCTGGTCGTGTCGGGGGCCAATGACAAGCTGTTCGCCTCCGCCTTGGCCAAAAAGTTTACCGCCCGGATCGCGCGCGCCGCGGTGCAGTTGATCCCGGATGCGGGCCATTTCCCGCAGATCGACAACCCCGAGGCGACGATCACGGTCATCGCGGGCTTTTTGAAATAGCAGATCAAATGGACCGCATGACCGGGAGAATCCGCTTGACGCTTCTATAGGGTCACACTAACCACCCCTGCTTAGTGGCTAGGTAGCTCAGCTGGTTAGAGCACGCGACTCATAATCGCGGGGTCGGGGGTTCGAGTCCCCCCCTCGCCACCACTTTTCCTTTCTCGTGACACCCGAAATTCCTTGATTTAAGAGGATTTAAGAGGGTCGGTTCGCCTGATGCCATCCAGCGCAAGCCACACCGGCATGCCCGATTTTGGGGTCGTTCTCGAGGGGTATCGGCGACTTGCCGGAACAGGCGATACCCCCAACATCCCGCCAACTGATACCACGATTCGACGCCCCAAGCCGCGCCACGAGTCCTACAAGGTCGCAGACTTCGAAGGGCCGGTCGGGCTGGTCAAGCCAACAGCGTCGCGCTTTTGGCATCAGGAGGTTCGTGTCGACAGCAAGGAACGGCTTTTGGCCATTGGGGCGTGCCCCGAGATCAGCGTGGCGCGGGCCTGGATCGCGCGAGATGCCGCACGGGCATTCTTGGCGACGGGCAAAGACCCAAGCGACGCGAAACAACTTCGCAAGCGGGGCGAAAAGGAACGACGCGGGCTGACTTTCAAGTGCGAGGCTCAGGCCTGCGGCGCTAGAACCAAAAAGCAGGGACGGGTGGTCACAACGTTGTCCAAGTCCGCGTGGCTTTTGCATTTGGCGATCAACAATTTTAGTCGCACGCCGATGTCCGAAATCACCAGCCCGTGGTGCACAGCTGCCTACGCGAGGTGATAGCGAAGGGAAACTATGCGACAGCCAAACCCTTGCGGGGCGAAGGTCCGCGTCGTCGTTTGCGATGCCGTTGTCAGTGGCACCGTGATGACCAATCGGTTCTATCCTGTGTGCAATGCGCTGATCCGGCCAACCGCAAAGCCAAGGGCCGCAGGCACCGACCGCAGGCATTGGGCGAGATGATGCGCGCCATCAACGGCTTTGATGGATAGGCGGTGGCATGGATCGACTTGCAGCTACCGGCCCTTTTGGCGCCTCGATCCGGCGAATTATGTGCAGCCAAATGGGTCGGGTCCGATTTTGGCACCTCGATCCGGTCGATCCCGGCAGAGCCCATCAAGGTGCGCCGCCCGCACAACTGCCACTGCCGCTTCGGGCTTTGGTCTGGCCGCGGAAATGCGCGGGGTGACGGGATCGGGTGCGTCGCTTCGGGCCCGCCGGCAGACAAACCCGCGTCCGAGGGCGCCCCATGAGATGCAACGCCAAGACGTTTGGGACTTTGCGGTCAGCGGCCCGACCACTTGTGCCAATTCAGATAATCCGTCGCGAACCGATCAATCAGGTCATCGGTCACGTTTGGCATCACGATGGCATGGGCGAGCCCGTTGCTGCTGGCCAATTGGTAGTGCTTCACCACGGATGCGTCAGGCTCGTCAAAGACCACGGTCAGTGAATGTGGATTGCAAAGCACGTGCCGTCCGCTGGCGCGCAGACGCGTCGCAAGGGCCTGGGCCTTCAGCGAGCAGGTCAGCGCGTTCTGCGCATAGCCGGCGTAGCCGTGACCGAAAAGGCGCGACCAGATCGACAGGACCGCATGGCCGTTGCGTGACCCCATCAGCGTGGTGTCGTTCGACTTCAGATAGGAAATCGCGCGGGCGATGCGGTCGACATGTTCTTTGCGGGCCACAAGCGCTCCGCAAGGCATCGGCGTGCCGATCATCTTGTGTCCCGAGGTCGAGATGCTGTCGATGCCCAGCGCGAAGGTCGGTCGGATGGCGTCGGGCGCGGCTTGCAGGAAGGGCACGACCATCGCGTTCAGCGCCCCGTCAACATGGACATAGCGGCGATCCCGGTCGTATCCGGCCGCATCGAGGACACCCAGCGCACCGGCGATGTCGTCATGCGCGCCCTTCATCGTCGTGCCGCAGGTCAGGGCCAGAATCACCGCGCGCCCGTCCAACTCCGTGATCGTGCTGGCCAGCGCCGCAAGGTCGATTTCACCTTGCGGGTTCGATGGCACCTCGATGGCTGCGATCCTTTGAATCCGCGCCGCCTTCGGGATCGAGTAATGTGCATCGGCCCCGTGGAGAAGGACGGCATCGGGCAAGGCCTCACGGCCCAGATATAGCCCCCAGATGTTGCCCTCGGTGCCACTGGCCCCGATCGAACCCCAGTAGTCCTCCACATTGCTGCATCCCCAGAGGCGCATGAGCCAGGAAATGGCCTCGCGCTCCAGTCCGCACACCTCCGAGGCATAATGCGATCCGACATAGGGATCGCCGAGATTGTTGATCAAGAAATGCTGGAACGTGACCGGCACACCGGGCCCGAACGACAGGTTGTAGGGGTAGCCGAGATGGGTCCGATGCGCGGCGCGCATGCGCTGTTCGGTTTCCAGAAGCCGGTCCAGCATTTCGTCGTTCAAGGACCGGTGCAGGGACGGTCCACGTGGAAACGCATGTGTCATGGTGTATTCCTTGAACAGGGTCGTGTTGAAGCGGCGCCGTGCGTGGCCAGGTGCTGGATGGGCAAGGGCGGGCACGCGCCCGCCCCGCCATCAGCGTGCAATTGAGTCGCGGACTTCGGCGTCGCACAGCAGGTAGCGGGCCCGATAGGAATGCGATGTAAGCGACTCGTTCCCACCGGCGCGGGCCTCGGCTTCGACCGAAAGCCGAGCCATGCAGGTGTTGACGTCGGCACGGAACGCGACGCGCATCTCCTTGCAGGCATCGTCCCCGTCGACCGGGCGACCGGCAAGGTTGCAACCCTTGGGCAGGGTTTCGGCGGTATCGGCCGCAGCCGGGCCCGAAAGACTGGCAAGCAAGAAAAGGGTGAAAACAAAGCTGGGTTTCATCTGGTGGAACTCCTCTGGAAAGGTTGTGCGGCTTAATGCGTTCATCGGTTCGGTACGGCCTTGCCCAGGGTGGCAAGCCAGACCGACAGGGGCACCTTGCACCCGCCTCCGTGATGTTTGCGTGATATGTCCGGGAACTGCCAAACTACCTCCGCACGGCCTGCTTGATCGTCCACAAGGCGGCCCGGTGGCGTGAAAACATTCCATATCAGAGAATTGCAAGGCACCTGCCTCGACCAGGCCCGACAGTCCTGGCGGGTCCGGATTTCACGGTCGGCTCACGTCGCGGTCACGCGTCAGGGCTGACCCTGCTGTCACGCCGACTCTGCGGCGCAGGAAATTTGTCGCTTCCATTTCTGGAGACATTGCAATGACCGAATCCGATTCCAACCGATCCGCGCCGCTTGCCGCGACCTATATTGACGTTGCCCCCGGCTATTTTGAAAAGCGGGGCCTGAGACGCTATGCCGGGGTCTGGTCGCTGTGGGCTCTGGGGGTCGGGGCCGTGATCTCGGGCCACTTTTCGGGCTGGAACCTTGGCCTTGCCGTCGGTGGCTGGGGCGGGATGCTGGTGGCTGCCGCGATCATGGCGGTGATGTTTCTTGCCCTTTCGTTTTGCATTGCCGAGATGAGCGCGTCCCTGCCCCTGAATGGCGGCTCGTATCCCTTTGCACGCTTTGCGCTTGGTCCGTTCTGGGGCTTTGTCTCGGGCCTTTGCGAGCATATCGAATATGTGCTGACCCCCGCCGTCATCTGCTATTTCATCGGGGCCTATCTTGCCGCGATCTTCGGGCCAGTGGTGCCCGAGCCGGTCTGGTGGATCGGCACTTATGCTGTCTTTGTGGTCCTGAACATGCTGGGCGTGGCGCTGACCTTCCGCATCACGCTTGTTGTTACCCTGACGTCGCTTGCAGTGCTGTTTTTCTTTTGCGCTGTCGCCTTGCCGCATGTGGACTTTGCACGCTGGGCGCTGAACATCGCAAGCGATGGCAGCGAACTTCCGGGCGGCAACGGGGCTTTTCTGCCGATGGGCTGGGCCGGGGTGCTTGCGGCCCTTCCCTTTGCGGTCTGGCTTTACCTTGCCATCGAAGAGACACCCCTTGCCGCCGAGGAATCGGTCGATCCGGTGCGCGACATGCCCAGAGGCATCCTTTTCGCTCTGGCCACACTTATCCTCACGGCGTTTCTGATCGTGGCGATCAACCCGGCGATCAAAGGCATCGGCGCCCATGCCCTTGCGCAATCGGGCGAGCCGGTGCTTGACGGCTTTCGCGCGATCTTTGGCGGGGCCAGCGCCGATATCCTCGGGCTGATCGCGCTTTCCGGGCTGGTCGCAAGCTTTCACGCCATCCTCTTTGCGCAAGGGCGGCAAATCTTTGCGCTGTCGCGCTCGGGCTATCTGCCCTCGGGTCTTTCGCTGACCCATGGCGAACGTAAGACGCCCATTCTGGCAATGCTGGCAGGATCGGGTCTGGGCCTTGCCTTCATGCTCGGGCTGTCCGTCACGCTGGGCGAAACCGATGCCGGTACACTCATCGGCTCGGTCCTCCTCAACATGGCGGTCTTTGGGGCGATGCTTTCCTATCTCTCGCGCGCGGCGGCCTTTCTGGTACTGCGGCGGGACTACCCGCAGATGCCGCGCCCGTTCACAAGCCCGATGGGCCGGTTCGGTGGCTGGCTGACCATCGCCATCTGCCTGATCACACTGTTCTGCCAGATCCAGGATCCGCTGTTTTTGCAAGGCTCTTTCTGGGTGCTCGTCTGGCTGGCGCTGGCCATCGCCTACTACGCAAGCGTTGCGCGCCACCGCCTGATCCTGACCCTGGACGAAGTTGCCGCCCGCAAGGCCTTTCACTGACCGCGAGGGGGGGCGGGGCACCCCCCCCCGCCCCTTTCATTTCACCGCAGGATTGAACCGGAGCTTTATTGCCATGCCTTTCGTCATCCATGCGCCGGGTTCAGGCGCTCCCGCTTCAACGACAGCACCGGTGCGGCAATGACGCCGTTTCGCGCCAACAGCCTTGCCCTTATTGCTGCACTGGCCTGGGGTTCGGGCAATGTGTCGCAAAAGACGATCCTCGAGCATGTTGACGGCTTTGCGGCGTCCGGGATTACCGCGCTTATCGGGGCCGCTATCCTCGCGCCGCTTGCTTGGCGCGAGGCGAAGGGTCCTCTGCCCTCGGCGAAGGGGTCGCTGCCACTCCTCTTCGCGGTCTCGATGCTTTTTACTTTTGCCGCGACGGTGATGCAGTTCGGCTACGGCCTGACCACAGTCACCAACGTGGGATTTCTGGTCAACACCGCTGCGGTCCTGACCCCGATCCTGAGCTGGGCTTGCTTTCGCCTGCGGCCCCCCGCGGCCATCTGGCCGGCGAGTTTTCTGGCACTTGTCGGGGTGTTCCTGATGGCGGGGGCAAGCTTTTCCGATCTCAGTTCCGGCGACCTGCTGGCGCTGCTTTCGGCGGCGGCCTTTGCGATCTGGACGCTTGTCGTCGCCGATTACGTGATGCGCTATCGCCGTCCGATCCTGATGACGGTCGTGCAGCTTGCCCTGTGCGGCGTGCTGTGCACCAGCTTTGGTGCGATCGTTCACGGTTTGCCGTCGTACAGCATGCTCATCGCCGCGCTTCCTGAAATCCTGTTCCTCGGAGTGGTCTCCAAGGGACTAGCCTATGTGCTGATGGCCATCGCCCAACAGCATATTTCGGCGACTTGCGTGGCCGTGCTGGTCAGCGCCGAGGCCGTCTTTGGCGCCATCATCGCGGCCCTTGTCCTTGGCGAAACCCTTGGTCCCCAGCGCGGCCTTGGCGGCCTTTGCATCATCCTCGGTGTGATCATTGCCGCCCGGATCCCGTCTTCGCTGCCCACGCCCGCGCTTTTGGCAAAGGCCTGACAACCCTGACGTGAAACGCCATGTTCCGGAGGGATTGCCCGCTTCACCAGTTGAAAGCACGGCACCGGTTGTGCAACCTGACCGCAATGGCAGAGGTCGGGGCCCAACTGCATGATCAAGTTTCAGGTGGATCTTCTGGGTTCATGCCGCGCGGTGCGGCTTGCGACCGGTCAGGAGGTCGCCTTTCGCACCCGCAAGACCCGGTGCCTGCTCGGCCTTTTGCTGCTCAGCCCGTCTTGCCGGATGAACCGCGAACAGCTGGCCTCGCTTCTGTGGGACCCTGCCCCCGAGGCCCTGGCGCGCAGCAGCCTGCGCCAGGCACTAAAGGAACTGCGCGCAGTCCTCGACCCCGAAGGCGAGGATCTGATCGAGACCGACCACTTTACCGTCGGCCTGCGCGGGTCGGCCTTTGCCGTCGATGTGCTCCGCTTTCGCGAGCTTATCGCGACCGGGAACGGCGACCAGTCGGCCCTTCTTGCCGCTGCAGCCCTCTGGCAGGGCGAGCTTTTCGGCCCCGCTCAGCCCAGCGCGCCGGTCTTCGAGACCTGGCTGCAGATCGAACGCTCGCGGCTACGGTCTGCCCTGACCATGGCGCTGACCGATCATCTGGAAAAGATGATCTCCGCAAACGCCTTTTCGGACACCAGTATCGCCGAAGCGCTTGTGCGGATCGAACCCAGCCATGAATTGGCGCATCAGTTCCTGATGCGCTTTCACGCGCTCCGGGGCGACCAATCCGCCGCACTGCGCCAGTTCGGGCTGCTTGAACAGGCGCTGGCCGAAGAGCTGGACAGCGAGCCGAGCGAGGCCTCGAGCGAACTTCTGGTGGCGATCAAAAGCGGCGAGGTCTCGCTGCAGCGCGTGGCCACCGCGCCGGTGATTGTAGCGCCCGCACTTACCCGCAACGGCCCGCCGCGTATCACCATCCGCCCACCGCTGACCCGCCATTCTGACGCGAGCAAAGACTACCTTGGCGAGGGCTTTGCCTTTCTTACCAAGTCCTGCCTCTCGCGCTTTCGCTGCTGGATTGTCATCCCCTGGCCCGCGACCGGCTACGATTCGGCCACTTTGGTCGATTTCACCGCCATCGGCCGGGCGATCGACGCCGATTTTGCCGTCGACTGCGTGTTTGACTGGCGCTCGGCCGTGGGCAAGCTCTACGTCGCGCTGATCGATTGCCGCGATGGCAGCGAGGTCTGGTCCAGCCTCTTTGCCGTGGCCGAAGATGAGTTGCAGCAGATCAGTTCCTCTGTCGCGGGTGCGGTGGCGGCAAACCTCGCCTCGCAGGTGAACCACATCACCTTGCTGCGCCATGCCCGCAGCACACGGGGCGATCCGGTCGCCTATGATCTGTGGCTGCGCGGCCATCAGCTTTCGCGCCTTTGGTCGACCGAAGCCGATGACGAGGCGGAGGCCCTTTTCTTGCGGGCGATTGCGCTGGACCCTGGCCTTGCCAGCAGCCACGCAAGCCTTGCCCAAGTCCTCAGCACCCGCGGCATCGTCCGACCCGGCTACCGGAACCGCAAGGAAGACTGCGCGGCGGCCTTTCGTCACGCTCAGGATGCCATTGCACTCGACCCCTACGACTCGCGCTGCCATATCAGCATGGCTTGGAACTGGCTGATCGCAAGGTCGGCGGAACGCGGGAACTCGCACTTCCGGATGGCGGTCGACCTGAACCCAAATGATTCCGAGACCTTGATCGCCGCTGCAGTCGGCCTTGCCTACCTTGGACACATCAACGACGCCAAAAGCCTTGCGGGGCAAGCCGTGCAGATGAACCCGATCTATCCCGAGTATTACTTGGACTACCTGTCCTACGTCCACTTCATGGGCGGCGACTATCAGGCGACGATCCTGGCGGTCGAGAAATGCCATGACGGGATTCCTGATCGCGCGGTTTTGGCCGCCGCAGCCTGGGCGCATCTGGGACGCAAGCCTGAGGCTGCTGCTGCCTACAGGTATTTTTTCACGGTGACTGCTGCAAAGTGGGAAGGGGTCCGACCAGCGGATCATGACGGTCTTGAAGCTTGGATCATGGACGTACTGCCAATCAATTGGCCCCAAGGCCGACAAAGCCTGCTGGATGGCCTGCGGCTTGCCCGCCAGATGGCGGGACAAGCCTGAGCCGAGCAAAGCCTAGCGACACTTACGCATGAAGTAGCGCGCCAGCAGGACCGGAAACCGGTTCGGGCTGTCTTCGGGACCATAGCTCGGCTCGTCCCGCACGATGGGCGGATTCTCCAAGTTGCCCGACCACGGAACGCGGACATGCATCGTGTTCGGCGTGTCATAAACCGGAACGATATTGACCGAGGTAGGAATCTCTCCGTTCGGGCCAGCACCGGGCCCGTCATAGAGGTAGCCGTTTGCGTGCAGCCAACCTCGGGTATCGTCGTTGAACTTTTTCCATTCGGACGTCGGCGTGTTCTGAAAGACGCTCTTACTGACCCTGATGATCGCATTGCCCGTGGCAATCTGATCTCTCAGGGCGGCACTCTTCAAATTGAAAAATCCGACCATGGTGTCTTTCTCCTGTTGTGTGCCGCCAGACGCTCCGGGCCCGGCGAGGCCAGTATTTCGGGCGCCCCGTGATACAAGCGTGAAACAGGCTTGCCCTGCCGGAATCATCGCTTGATTGGCCGGGCAGGCGGGTGTCCAATACCTGTCATGAAGCAAAACCCGGCGGAAACCATCGCGCTTCTCAACCGTGCCCTGGCGCATGATTTCAGGCTCATGCAGCTTGATACGCCAGAGTCTCCGGTCTTTCTGGCGATTGCGTGGCCCGCGGCCGAAGGCGTGACGGGTCTGAAGCCGCGCCTGCCTGCTGGCCGGGGCATGACCCTGCAGCAGGCCCTGATTGCCGCAGGCGCCGAGGCGCTGGAACTGCGCGCCAGCCTCGCCCAGCGCCGCGCAGATGAGCTTGCCGGACTGCCGCGTCACGATGGCATCGCGATGGCGTCCGCGCTTGAGCTGCTGACCGGCGAGACCGTGCCCGTCGCGGCACAGGACGTGTACCTCGACTGTGCCGCAACCTTGTCCGAACCGCTTCTGCACGACGCCAACTCCACCGGCTGCGCCACCGGCCCGACCCGGTACGACGCAACCGCGGCTGCGCTTTTGGAATGCGTCGAACGCGATGCTGTCGCGCTGTGGTGGCACGGCAGCCTGCCCGCGGGCCTGCTGTCCCTCGACCTTATCGACGCGCCGCAGCCGCGGCTTTTCTGGTGGCTGCACCAGCGTACCCGTTCGACCCAGCTTCTGGACCTTTCCACCGACATCGGCCTGCCGGTGGTGGCCGCCGTCTCGGCCGATCCCGATGGCCGTTTTGTCGCCATGGGCTCTGCCGCCCGCCCGCTGCTTGCGGACGCCGCCCTCGCCGCAGTGACCGAGATGGTCCAGACCGAGATCAGCATGGACGAGGCCCGCAACGCCGGCGACGCCGAACTTGGTGCCTGGGCGGTCCATGCCTCGACCACAGTGCAGCCGCAGTTCCGGCCGATGGCCGAGAAGCCTCTGGCGTCGACGCCGCTATCGACTGACGGCCTCGTGCGTCGGTTGGCCGACCTTGGCCACCGGGTGCTTGCCGTCGATCTGACGCTGTCTGGCGATCCACTTCCCAGCATGCGCGTCCTGGTTCCGGGCCTCTGCGCCATGCAAGGGCGCACCGACACGCCTCGTTTCACGCGCCTCTGCCCCGGCGGATCATCGCTGCAATTGCCCGAACCATTTTAGCCAGCACCTGAAAGGGATTCCGATGTCCGCCATTAAAAGCACGCATGACCTTCTGGACCTCGCCGATGGCAGGCCCGCCCCGCCAGCCGGAGTGCGCCACGAAGCCAAGCGATCAAGCTACTGCTATCTCTTTCCCGAATTGTCCGACCCAGATCTAACCAAGCAGGCCGATGCAGGTTGCTTTGAAGGAACCGACGAGGAAACGACCGTCTCGCGGCTGAAAAAATTCGAACTCGCGTGTCAGCTTCCTTCCCACGGCACCCCTGCGGCTCTGCTGATCCAGCTTCCGGCCGCCTATACCTACTTTGGCCAATTCGTGAACCATGACATTTCCGCACCGATCGGCGGCCTTTTGGTGAACGTGGGCAAGGTTCCCCCCGCAGGCATCATCGGAACGGCAGATCCGGCCGGTCTGAGCAAGGAATGGCGCAAGGATACCGCCACCATCCTGGAGCACTTTGTCAATGAACACGCGGTGCCGCTGTCGCTGGAAAGTCTTTACGGCGACGGCCCCGCCAGCGACGATCCCGAGGTGACTGAGCTTTACGAAGCTGACGGCAAGCGTTTTCGCCTTGCGACGACCCGTCCCTCGACCACTCCGGCGGACGATCAATTCTTCGAAGACCGGAAGAAAGATCCCGCGAAAATCGTTCACGCAACCGGCGCACCGGATATTCTCCGCCGGGACCGGAAGCCTCTGATTGCCGACCGACGGAACGACGGCAACCTCATCCTCAGCCAGCTTCATCTGGCCTTCATGCTGTTCCACAACAAGGCCGTCGACGCGTTGGAGCAGCCCGGTCAGACATCTGAAGAATGCTTTCGCCAGGCGCGCCAGCTGGTGACCTTGCACTATCACTGGCTGATCCTGAACGACTATCTGCCCAAACTCATGTCCACAGAAGTCCTTCGGGGACGGCCGCTCGCGACCTGGGTCTCAAAATTGAAGGAAGCCAACAAGGTGCCGATGGAATTCACCACGGCCGCCTTCCGCTTTGGCCATTCGATGATCGGCCGGGCCTATGATTTCAACGAGAACTTCGGCGTGGGGGGCCGGATCTCGACGGCCGGTGCGTCGTTGGCAGACCTTTTCGATTTCACCTCGCGCGGCAACATGCAGCGTCCGGATGACCCGACCCAGCAACTGCCGGATCATTGGGTGATCGACTGGGACAGGATGACCCGACCGCCCAGACCCGCGGGCGCTGATGCCGACGCACTGGGCGGGGCCGAGCAGATCGACCTGAACTTTGCCCCGGACATGCTGAACCTCGTGGGCGAATCCAACGTACCCGAACACGGCTCGATCCTGTTCCGCAATCTGATGCGCGGCTTTCACCGCCGGATGCCCTTTGGCCAGAAACTTGCCGAACAGTATCCGGTTCCGCGCCTTTGCCCGGAACAAGTGCTTTCGGCCATGCCCGAAGGGACGGTCGGGGGCGCGGATTTCGGCGGTGCCAGAGAAATCAAAGCGGTGGCCAAGGAGTTCGGCATCGACAAAGAGACGCCTGCCTGGCTCTATCTCCTGTGCGAGGCGCGTGTCCTGGAGGGCGGCGAGCGCCTTGGCCCGACCGCAAGCCACATCATCGGCGACACGCTGGTCGGTCTCATGGCCCACAATCCCAACTCCATCCTGCGGCAGGACAATGGCAGATGGCATCCACGCGACAGCCTGCTCAAGGACGGTCAGGACGAGGGTCTCGTCTCGCTTCGTGATTTCTTGCTCTTTGCAACTAAGCCCGCGTCGCGCGCCAATTAAAGAGCGACACGACGGTGCCAGAGATGGCTGCAGCAGATGGCCTTCGTCGCCGACGCCGCAGGTTTCGCCCATTTGAAACCGGCCACTTGCGACCGCGTCGGGTTTGCATACTGCGCCGGGTCAACGCGGCGGCAATGGCGCGCCGGGTCGTGGCTTTTGCTGTCGGGATGTCCGACAAGACCACCGCGAGGTCGTCTGCAAGGCGGTCTGCATTGGCCCTAATCGCCGCCCTCAACCCCAGCCCGTGCTAGCCCGCTGGACCATGCAAGTGGCCACGTTCGTACCGCTGGCAGAATGACAAGACAAGATTGGGGGCTTGGCGCGATGGCACCAAAATTCTTTGACAAAGCCACTGCTCTTGCCGAGGGACACGATCTTCTTGTAACTTGAAAGCCGGTGGGCTGGACGGCGGCGGGGTTGGTTTGTCGTTGTGTGATCGCATCCTGCGCCACCTGTCGCGAGCAAAAATTTACGAGCGGAAACAATGGCATGGGCGGAGTGACTTCTTTCAGAGCCAATGATGGGCTGCGCTATGCCAAATTTCTGGACCGTCTGCATCGCGAGATGGCGTTTGATTGGTACATGGAAATCGGGTGCCGCGCCGGCCGCACATTTGCGCCTGTTGCCAGCAAGACCATCGCGGTGGACCCCCTCTTCAGGGCGGATGGAAATATTATCGGCGCCAAGCCGCGCTTGTTCGTGTTTCAGGAAAAAAGTGACGATTTCTTTGCGTCGAAGTTCCTGAAACAGATGGGCATCAAGCTGTCTTTTTCATTCCTTGATGGTCTGCATCTGTTCGAATTCCTGCTGCGCGATTTCTACAATACCGAGGCTAACAGCGATCCTCATGGGGTCATTGCGCTGCATGACTGTGTCCCGTTCAACGAGGGC
The DNA here is from genome assembly GCA_031378845.1 of Rhodobacterales bacterium. Taxonomy (GTDB): domain Bacteria; phylum Pseudomonadota; class Alphaproteobacteria; order Rhodobacterales; family Rhodobacteraceae; genus JAJNPS01. The sequence continues at coordinate 37,579 of JANNES010000023.1, read as the reverse complement.
ATGCTGACCCGTGACATCGACAATATTCCCGGTGGAGCATGGACCGGCGACGTCTGGAAGTTGATCCCCATCTTGCGCAAATATCGGCCGGATTTGAAGCTGACTGTCCTGAATTGCAACCCGACGGGGCTTGTGTTGATTTCAAATCTCGATCCTGACAACAAAGACCTCAAAAAGAACTATGACAAGATCGTTGCCGATTGGACGCAGATTGACCTCGTCACCTTTGGTCTGGATCGCTTTTACGGTTCTTTTGAACCTGTAGATCCGGTTGAATTCAGTGCCGCGGGATACAAGATCTTTGATGACATTCGGCTTGGTGCCAAGGATTTGGATAAACCAAAGAAAGCGTCAAAGAGATGAGGCGGGTCGTGCGGCCGGTCTTCTGGTCGTGATGCGCACCTTGGACCTTGGCGTGCATCAATCTTTGGCGCAATTTAGGGTTGCAGTGGTCAGGCGCCTTGACGCCATGATCACGCACGCCTTCGGTGCTTGGCCCTTGCGGTCAGCTTGCCGTCTTGTGGAGGGTCTAACGTGACAGGCAAATTGTCCAACGATGCACCACCACCCAGCGGTCGTCCCAAGCTGGCTTTGCTGGGTGCGGCCGGTGCGCTTGATCTGGCAGGGCATCTGCGCCGCGTGTCGGCGGTCTTGCTTGATGCAGAGCCCCCCCCGGCTGCCGCGACTGACGCGCTTGCAACGCAATTCGGCTATCGAACACTTTCCGCCAGAACGGGGGAGGTGGGTTCGTTGAGGGCGCTATTGCAGGTCGTGCGCACGGCCATCAGCGGCCATCTGCCCGCGAACTGGATGTGGACGCGTGCAGACGGCACCGTTGTCGACGGGCTGCGTGCGCGGATTGATCCCGGTGGCGTGGCAACGGCTGCAGAATTGCTGTTTTTGCGCCACGCGCATCAGAAGGCGTTGTTGGAGCTTTTGCGGACAGCAGATGAGCTGATCTTGCTTTTGACGGGCGCGAGCTGCGTCGTCGATGCCCAACACGGGGATGCGTATTCCGATGCGCCCGATGTGACAACACGACTGCCCGATGGTGCCAGTCTCGTCACGCACGCCAGTGATCTGGAGGCGCTGAACACCGATTTTGATGAGATTTGTGCCTTGTTGTCCGGGATCAACCCGCGGCTCTTGCTGCGGGTTGCTCTGGTGCCCTTGCCGGTTGACCAGCATCAGGCGGGGTCGGATTTCGCGTTGTCATTGCCAGCGTTGCGCCAGCAGTCGGATCTTCGCGTCATGATGGCCCATTGGTCGGCGACGCGGCCACAGGTCGACTATCTGCCGTTGTGGGAACTTTGCACCGGGCAACTGGCGCGCATGGGGCAGTTTTCGCCCGAAACAGGACAGTTGACCGCAGAGGGAGGCCTGCAAGCCGCCTGGCTTTGCATGGGTTATGATGCCGCCCCCCCGGTGGCACCTTTGGCAGCGCTTGCTGCGGCGGACGACGCCGATGCGGCGATGGCAAAGAAAAGAGCAAGGCGTGCGCAGAAAAGAGCTGACCGGGCGCAGCAGGGTGGCAATCAAACCGCAGTCATTTGTGAAGAAGAATTGCTGGAGGCCTTTAGCAAATGACCTATCGGCTGTGCGTCATCGGCAATTCGCATCTGGCGGCGCTCAAGCTGGGTTGGGACCAGCTGGAAGAGGCTAAGGACGCGCGCATCGCCGCGATCACGCCGACATTCTTTGGTGCGCCACGCGATGGGATCAGGCATATCGCGCTGCGTAACGGGCGGCTGGTGTCGCTCAATGAGGCGGTCACCGCACATTTTCAGCGCATGTCCAACGGGCGGTCGGAAATTGACCCTGCCGCCTATGACGGGTTTCTGCTGGTAGGCCTTGGTGCCAGCATGAAACGGACCTTGCGACTTTACCGGACGCATCGCTGGTTTGGCCTGCAACAGAACGCCGGTTGCACCGTGGTCAGCCAGGCGTTTGCGCAGGCGTTTCTTGCGATGGGCTATGCGGGCACACGTCTGGGGCAGGTGGCGCAATTGGTGCGGTCTGCGACCGACAAGCCGACCTTTGTGACAGCAGAGCCTCATTGGGCCGCGTCGAAGCCAGATCATGTCGCGAGGAGCGGTGATTTCGGCTGGGCAAAGGCGGCGGCTTCGGGCGACGGAGACCGGATCGCCGAGACGTTTGCGGCGGCCATGACGCAGGCGCTTGGTCGCGATGCGACGTTGATCTGGCAGCCTGATGCGACGATCGAGCACGGCATCGTGACGCGGGCAAGATACAACAAGGGCGCGTCCAAGTTCATCACCGGTGACGGCAAGGAAAGCGACGCGGCACACATGAACGCAGACTATGGGGCGGTCTGGTGGGCCGAGGCTGCGGGCCAGCTGTCATTCGCGGAGCCGGTTCCGGAAAAATCCCGCCGCGCCCGCCCAAAAAGGAGCGCCTGATGAGCGATGCTGCAACACCCTATGCCGGTCTGCCCGCGCGTGCCTTTTGGCGCACGGGCGTGGTTGAGGCGGCCTATCCGCCGCCGGACCTTTTTTCCCCGCGTTGGCAGCTGGCGCGCACTGACCGCATCGTCACTGCCGGGTCGTGTTTTTCGCAACGGCTGGGTCGCGCATTGCGGGCAGAACGATTTCGGCTGGTCGATACCGAGCCGGTCACGAGCGATCCGCGCGATCTTGGCGATCAGGCTGCTGCCCATGGCTATGGGCTTTACTCCGCGCGCTACGGCAATATCTACACCGTGCGGCAGCTGCGCCAGTTACTGGAAGAGGCGTATGGACAGCGCGAACCTGGTGATCCGGTCTGGGAAAAGGACGGGCGTTACTTTGACGCGCTGCGCCCGAATATCGAACCGAACGGTTTTGGGTCCCCCAAAGATGTCCGAAAAGCGCGAAAAGCGCATCTGGCCTGCGTGCGCGAGGCTTTTGCACAAGCAGATGTCTTTATCTTTACGTTTGGCCTGACCGAGGCCTGGATCCACAGGCAGTCGGGGCAGGTCTATCCTGTGGCGCCCGGCGTTCTCGCGGGGCGTTATGACCCCGCGCAGCATGTTCTGGCAAATTTTCGTGTGGGGCAGATCAAAGAGGATTTCGAGGCGGTTCTCACCCAGCTCAAGGCGATCAATCCCGGCTTGCGCATCCTTCTGACGGTCTCGCCTGTCCCCAAGACCGCGACAGCGGGAGGCACGCATGTCCTGGCGGCCTCTACCTATACTAAATCCGTTCTTCGCGCCTGTGCGGGCGAGCTTTATGCCGACCATCCCGAGATCGATTATTTTCCGTCATACGAAATGATCGTTTCGGCCAAGGCGGCTGGCCAGTTTTATGATGCCAACCTCAGAAACGTCTCCGAAGCCGGTGTCGCGCTGGTCATGCGGACGTTTCTGCAGGCCTATCGAGGTACGGGGCAAGTGCAGCCAACAGATGACGCTGAAAACGCCCCGGACAAAGAGGTCCGACGCCAAGCGCGGAAACTGGCGCGCAAAGAGGCAAGGCGGTTGGAAAGAACGGGCACTGGCCGTGAATAGGACACCGCGATCCTTTCGGCATCCCGGCCTTGTCGTGGCCGCAACACTGTTGCCTTTGGTATGGGCTGTGCCTTGTGATCAGACTGTCAGCAAGCAGGAGATGCCCTGTTGGTCGATCTGAATGATGTCTCATTGGCGCCGCGCCCGGAAGGTGGCTGGTCGTCGCAGATCAGGACCGTACCGGACGCACTTGTGGCGCCGATCGAGCAGGGTTACCTGGTTCATGCGGCGGGCGTCTTTGACGCAAACGGGACCTATGTGCCCGAATGCGTGCTGTGGCGTGGCCGTCCTTTGCTGGTCGCCCCACCTTTGCCGGAGGTGCTGCACCATCTGCCGGGGCGCTGGATCTGGGGGGGCGTCCTGGTCGGCCACTTTGGCCACTTTCTGACCGAAAGTGCGGGCAGGCTATGGGCGCTGAACGCCATCAGAGGTCTTGTCGACGGCATTGTCTTCATCGCCAAGCGTGATGTCGGCGCGTCGGAGTTGACCAGTTTCCACAAGGCTTTCTTTGAGCTTTTGGGGTTGAGGGTGCCGGTCAGGGTCATCGCGCAGCCAACGCGGATCGACCTGCTGGAAGTGCCCGGCCAGGGCTTTGGGATCGGCCCGCTGGCTGGCGGTACAGATCAGTTCCGCAGTTTCATCCATAGCCGGTTTGGCACGAATGTTGCACCCAGCGGCGGTGAGCGGTTGTACATTTCGCGGTCCGAACTCAGCGTGCAACTGGGCGGAATTCTGGATGAAGTCCGGCTTGAGCGGCACCTTGCAGACTGTGGCTATGAGATCATTCACCCGCAGAACCACTCCATGCGCGAACAAGTTGCCCGCTACAAAGCGGCAAAGCACGTGGTGTCGCTTGATGGCTCTGCCTTGCATCTTTTTGCGATGGTGGCAGGTCCCGATCAGCAGGTTGCGATTGTCAGGCGGCGCAACAGCAACGGTACTGACAGTCTTGTCCGGCATCTGTCCGCCTTCGTTCGACGCGACCCCCTGATCCTCGATGTGGTCCGGCAGAACTGGGTGCGTTCCGATCGTCCAAGACCCGACAACTTTTCGTTTGGCGAGCTGGACTTTGCAGCACTGGGCCAAGAACTTGCCAAGGCCGGCTTTATCCCTGGCGATGTCGTCTGGAGCTCTCTTTCCCCCGAGGGGGCCGCGGCGGCGATCAAACGCATAGAGCAGCAACTGGCGCGAAAACGGCTGACCTTTCGAGCCGTTCCGCGCCAGATCATTGCGCCGGATGCTCCGCCCAGGGAAGATAAAGAAAGCCAGCTTGCGCGTCGCGCCGAGCGTCGGTTGCGAAAAGCAGCAGCACTTCGCGACTGACACGGAACGGTGTGGCGTTTCAGGTTTCGGCCTGGTCTCTTGCGTCCGCGTCGTCGTGATCCTGTGCGTGATCCTCAGGCGCCTTGATGGTGAAAAAGAAGTCGGGCGGCAGGTCAGGCGCGAGCGCGATTTCGTCGGGAACGACACTTGGTCCGGCGGCAAAAACCGCAGTGCCGAAATGCTTCAGGCGGCGCGAGAGTGTTTGCATCCGCATACCCTTCAGCTCATCGTAAAAGTCGCCATGGGCTGGCGTTGCCCGCAGTTCGGCGATTTTTGCGCGATGGCGTGCGACTGAATGGTCATGTGCTGCGCGAATGTCGGGATCGCGCATCAGTCGGTCCCATTCCGCCTGCAACAAGGCGTGGCGCGCCTGAATGGAGCGGTCCTCGACCGCATTGTGATTCATCCGAAACCAGTAGGCGAGGCCCTGATCGCGCTCGGTATGGTTCACGCGGCCGCGGTCACGCTTGACCAGAAAGCTTTCGACCGATCTGACCGCGTAATGGTTGAGCTGTACCCAGTCATAGCCATAGGTGTCCAGACTCGACCGCCAGCCGTTGCGCAGCATCTTGTCCGGCATGGCGCGGCCCGAGCCATTGAGCCACTTGACCTTGTCGTGCAGGGACGGCGCGAGGCCCTTTGGCCGGTGGACGCCGATCTTTTTGTAGATATCAAGATTGCGAAACAGGGTCTTGAAGCCCCATGCCTGATGCGGTTTGCGCACCACTTCTTGCGCGCAGAGGGCGAATTGCTGGGTCAGAAAGGTATCGGTGTAGTGATGCACGTCGCTGTTGCCGAACAGACGCCATGTCATGCTGATCATGTTTGCGCCGGGAAGGGCGGCCTCCATCGCGGCGAACAGGGTCGCGAGCTTGCCGTCGCCCAGCTTGACGTTGATGAACTCGTCCACATCCATGCAGATGACCCAGCCCGCATTCTGCACAATGGCTTCGGCCTCGGCGGCCTGCAGCGCGGCATGCTGGGGTTTGGTCGTGCCATCGGGTTTCCACGGGTTCGCCCGGTGTTGCAAAAGACCTTTGTCTTGCAGCATCGACAGCAGCGTATCGGTGCCATCCGTGCAATCATTGGTGTAGACCAAGACGTCTTCGACGCCGATGGCGCGGTGGTAGGCCAGCCATTCCAGAATGAACGGACCTTCGTTCTTCATCGTGGTTACGATGCATGTGCGATTGCTGGGGCCGCTTTTGATTGCGGCGACGGGCATCCGAACTGGTTTGTAGCCAAAGAGTGCGGTCGAGGCCCGCAGCAATTCCGGGTCTTCGGTCAGCGATGCTTTTGCTGCCAAGGCAGGATTGCCCTGCCCGTCTATCCGGATGGCCATGGCGCGCCAGAAGGCAACACTCTGATCGGCTTGCGGCTTGGAATAGGACACGCGCGCCATGCGCCAGGTCTTTTCAAACCCTGCGACGGCAGGGGCAACACCCCAACGCAAGATCGGGGGTTTGACTTCAAACTGGCTGCAGATATGGTCGCCGAATTGTGGCGCGTGATCATCGCGGAGACGCCACGGGTAGATATTCTTGCCATGCAAGGCGATCACGCCCTTGGGGGCCTGCACGCAAAGATCAAACACCGATACCTTGGCTGCGGCCATAGGTGCCACAAGGTCGGTCACATCCAGCAACAGAACGGCCCGCGCATCCGCCAAAAACCACCATTTCGCGAGTTCCAGAATAAGCTCTTCGCCCAGGGGCGCGCGCCATGGATCGTCCGGGGGGGGGATCATGCGATCCTTGTTCGGGGCATCCGGGGCCGTCCAGATGTGGTTCTCGGCGGGCGATCCGGCCTTGCCAAGGGGAATGCCCGGGTTCAGCACGACAACCCGAAGGTGCGACAACCCGCGCACCGACATCGCTGCACCAAGCATGTCGGTGAAACCTGCGGTCTTGTCCTTGGTCGACCGCGGGGCAGCCCGGTCAAAGATCAATGCTGCCTGCAATCCGTGATGCTGGGCATGGTATGCCAGCCAGTCGGCAACCACGTTGGCCGATTCATGGAGCCGAAAGGCCAGTATGACGTTCAGTCCGGCAAAGAGGCTGTGTTCATCTGCAATCGGGTCAAGCGTGATGGACCCGTGGGCAAGCTGTATCTGCGGGGATGCGGCCCGGTCATGCCCGGCAAGCATTATGCCACCAGACACACCACGGACCTCGCTGATGTTGCCAGAATAGGGCGTTGGGGCGTCTTCGCGGCCCGCTGCGGGGGGCGCGAATTCGGCGAGATCGCTGCCGACTGCAAAGAAGGCCCTGAAGTGGGGGCCCGCACCCTGCCTGATCGCGCCCAACAGCACTTGCCCCGACAACAAGATGGGGTTCATGGACCTGCTCAGCACCGTTGCGGTAGGATTTTTCTGCTTTGATGCCAACGTTTTCGGTTCCCCAAGAAGGCTTGTCTGGATCGTGATCAGATGACGTCAAGCCATCACTCTTAACGGCTGTTTTTCAGGCACCACAGTTGCCTCGGCGCATGCGCCTTCATAGGCTCAAACCATGTGGTCACGCCAGAGTTGCCGCATCGTGGTGCCTGTACAAGGCCGCTGATTGGTGCCGTCGCGTGACCTTTTCGGCACTGATCGTGGCTGCAGCGGGCGCTCTGGCAAGGTCCGCACTTGACGATGTCTGGAATACGGCTTGCGGCTGTGTAACAGGTATTGGTGCTGACACAGTTCGGAGATGCGTTCGTGGATGATCTTGACGATGCGACCAAGGCGCCAAGCCCTTTGGGTGGCTGGTCCGGCCGTGTGACTACGCTGACCAACGCCCTGATCGTGGCGACCGAACAGAACGACATGATCCAGCCATCGGGCATCTTTGACGCAGCGGGCACCTACATCCACGAGGGCGTGCTGTGGCGCGGGCGCGCCTTGATGGTTCCGCCACCTTTGCCGGACGTCCAGGACCATTTGCCGGGGCGCTGGATCTGGGGGGGCGTTCTGCTCAACCATTTTGGCCATTTTCTGACAGAAAGCACGGGGCGTCTGTGGGCGCTTGATGCGGTCAAAGGCCATGTTGACGGCATCGTCTTTATCTCGAAGCGCGAAGTCGGCGACGACAATCTGGGACCCAAGGATTATCACAAGATTTTTTTCGATCTCATGGGTGTGACCGTGCCCATCAAGGTCATCGCCAAGCCCACCCGCGTCGATGTTCTGGAGGTTCCGGGGCAAGGCTTTGGCATCGGCCCCTTGGCCAGCGGCACCGACCAGTTTCGCCGGTTCGTGCAGACGCGCTTTGCCAAGTCCATAGCACCGGTGGGGTCTGAACGATTGTACATCTCGCGGTCCGAACTTGGTGCGGTGCGGGGCGGGATCTTGGAAGAAACCCGGTTGGAGCGGTATCTTTCCGACCACGGCTACGAGATCTTTCACCCCCAAAAGCATTCCATGCAAGAGCAGGTCGCGCGCTACAAGGCTGCCCGGCAGATCGTGGCGCTGGATGGCTCTGCCTTGCACCTTTTGGGGATGGTTGGCACGTCTGATCAGCGGGTTGCCATCATCAAGCGACGCGACAGCGGTGCCACTGACAACATCGTGCGGCATATTGCGACATTCAGCCAAAGTGAGCCCTTGGTGATCGATGCGGTCCGGCAGGACTGGATTCGGTCGGATCGCAAGAAAGCAGATCGTTTTTCGTTCGGAGAGCTGGACTTTGCGGCATTGGGCGATGCGCTTGGCAAAGCGGGATTTGTTTCGCCCGACGTGGCGTGGACAACCCTGACCGACGCAGATCTGGCAAAGGCCATCGGCGAGATCGAGGACAAGCTGAAGCGCAAGAAATTGACCTTCACGGCGATTTTGCGGGGACAGAGGTCGGCGGCGCCTGTGGTGCCGGAAAAGCGAAGGAACCGGCACGAAGAGCGGATCGCAGGGCGGCTCGCGCGCAAAGCGGCCGCAAAAGACTAGCGGTGCGAACGGGCGCCTTTATCCGCACAAGGTCGGTGCATCACGACATGTCGCGGCATTGCGCTCTATCGTAGCGTTGCGGCATCACGACGAGCGGCGAATGATCAACTTGGCGGGGTAGCTGTCGCTGATCTGACGTTCGGATGTTGGGCCAAGCGTCTGCGCCAGACCGCGGACGGCACCACGCGCCATCTCTGCGACGGGAAGACGGATCGTGGTGATCCCCCCGGCAATCCATTGATACGCCGCAGGGTCACCATAGCCGACGAAGGCAAGGTCGTTTGGCAGGCGCGTGCCGCGCCCGAGGCAGGCCTCCAAAGCGCCGTTTGAAATCTCGAACCCGCCGCAGATCAGCGCGGTGACGGACACCTTGCCATCGAGAAGCGTCGCAGCGCCGTCATGCCCCATGCGAAACGACGGCGGCGCGGTGATCGTCAGGGTATGATCTGGCGCAATCTGATGGCGCTGTAACGCATGGTGATACGCCAAAAGCCGTTCCCGGCCCGACGACAGCTGCTGGTCTGCGCCAATAAACCCGATGCGGCGATGTCCGCGTGCGACCAGATGATCAACGGCCGCCGAAATGGCCGCCGCATCATCGATCAACAGCGCCGCAGCCTGATCCCTGCGGCGGATCAACTGCACGATGCGCATGTCTTCGGGTCTGGCCGGTTCTGGTCGGTCCGACTGCGGCGCGGGCACCATGACGACCGCGCCGGCCTGAACCTCGCGCAGGCGCTGGAGTGCCTGTTGCTCGACGGCGGCATCGTCATTGGTGACATGGATCACAAGCTGCAGCGCCTCGGCATCGCAGGCACGGGCCATGGTGTCGGCAAACAGGGCGTAGAATTCGTTCACGAGGTTCGGCACCAGCAGGCCAACGATCCGCGTCGGTCGCCCGCGCATGGCACTGGCGGCAGCACTTTTCACATAGCCAAGGGTGCGGGCGCGTTCCTGAACGGCGCGGCGGGTGTCAGACTGCACATTCCCATGGCCCGACAGCGCGCGGGAAACCGTCATGTGCGACAGGCCAAGGTCCTCGGCGATGGATTTGAGGGTGACTCTGGTCGACACGGACTGCCTTTTCGGGGTCTGACGGACACAGTTTCTGCCGGGAGCATCTTGTTCTCAACGCCATGGGATGATAAATGTTCACGTGAACACTTGCAAGGCCAAGCAACACGTATGCCGGTTGATCTGACCCAGAGATGCGTTGATCTGATCGTCGATCTGGGGCTGGGGCGGTCGCGCGATGTGCGCGAGGTGGTGCCACTGACGGGGGGTGTCGCATCCGATATCGCGCGCGTCGTGGTGGGTCAGCACAGCTATTGCGTCAAGTTCGCGCTGGGAAAATTGCGCGTGGCGGCGGACTGGTATGCGCCCGTGCATCGAAGCCGCGCAGAATATGCGTGGCTGTCGGTTGCGGGTCGGGTGGCCCCGGGTGCTGCCCCGCAGCTCTACGGGTATTCGCCGGCAAGGCATGGCTTTGCGATGGCGTATCTGGCGGGGCCGCAGGTGCGGTTGTGGAAAACGTCGCTGCTGCGCGGCGATCCGGTCGGCGATGAAGCGGCGCGCGTGGCCGATGTGCTGGGCCGCATCCATGCCGCAGGTGCGCGGGCAGAGTTTGATCGCGGCCCGTTTGACAACGGCGCGGATTTCCACGCGATCCGGGTTGAGCCCTATCTTTCATACACCGCGGCGGGCCACCCCGATCTTGCGCCTCAGTTGCATTCGCTGGCCGCCAGTCTGGATGCGGCGCGCATGACTTTGGTGCATGGTGACGTCAGCCCCAAGAACATCCTTTTTGTCGCGGATCAGCCGGTGTTGCTGGATGCGGAGTGTGCCAGCATGGGTGATGGGTGTTTCGACGTCGCCTTCTGTCTCAATCATCTGGTGCTGAAATCGGTGCATCTGCCCGCCTCGCGCGACCGATTGCTGGGGTCGGTGATCGCGTTCTGGGATGCCTACCGTGCGCATGTGGACTGGGAAGCGCCCGAGGCGCTGGAGGCGCGTGTGGTGGCGTTGCTGCCCGCGTTGATGCTGGCGCGCGTCGATGGGAAATCGCCCGTGGAATACCTGTCCGATGTGAACCGCAGCCGGGTGCGCAGACAGGCGCTGTATTTTCTGGCGCGGCCTCGGGCAGGGCTCAGGGACCTTGTGGCGGATATTGCGGCTGGGGAGGGTTGCGCGTGATCGTCAGTACCATTTCAGCCGTCACCGGGCGAAGGGTCTGGGACAGCCGGGGCAATCCAACGGTCGAGGTGGAGGTGCGGCTTGCCGATGGCACCTCTGGCCGCGCCATTGCACCCGCAGGGGCGTCGCGCGGATCGCGTGAGGCGGTGGATTTGCGCGATGGGGGCATGCGGTTGAAGGGTCTCGATGTTCAGGGGGCTTTGGCCAACATCGCAGGGCCGATTGCGGCGGTTCTGATCGGGCGACAGGTGGACGATCTGGCCGGGATCGACGCCAGCCTGATCGCGGCAGATGGCACGCCACTGAAATCGCGGCTTGGCGGCAACGCGATTGTCGCGGCCTCGCTGGCGTGTCTGCACGCACAGGCCGCGTCGGCAGGTCTGCCTTTGTGGCGACATCTGGCGCAACGCCATGACCGTGTGCCCTCGATCCCGTTGCCGGAGATCCAGATCTTTGGCGGCGGTGCCCATGCCGGCAGGCGTGTCGATGTGCAGGACTTCATGGTGATGGTGCCGGGTGCTGCCAGCTTTGATGAGGCACTGGAGATCACGGCCGAGATCTACCATGCGGCGGGGGCGATCATGGCCCGGCGGGGGCAGCGCGCAGGGGTCGCCGATGAAGGCGGCTGGTGGCCCAGTTTCACCTCGAACGAGGCGGCGCTGGAGACGCTTTGCGAGGCGATCCTTGTTGCGGGCGAGACCCCCGGCGACCGCGTCGTGCTGTCGCTGGATATTGCGGCGTCGGAGTTCGGTCGGGCGGGCAGCTACCGACTGGCGCTGGAAGACCGCGATCTGACATCAGACCAGATGATCGACATGCTGGGACGCTGGATCGACGCCTATTCGATCGTCTCCATCGAGGACCCGCTGGCAGAGGATGATCCGGCGGGGATGGCCGCCTTTACCCGTGCGCACGGTGATCGGGTGCAGATCATCGGGGATGACTATCTGGTCACGAATGCCGCCCTGATCCGCAAAGCTGAAGCGGCGGGGGCGTGCAATGCAGCCCTGATCAAGGTCAATCAGGCGGGCACCGTCAGCGAGGCCATCGCGGCGTTGATGGCGGCGGATGCGGCAGGTTACCGCAGCGTTGTCTCGGCCCGGTCGGGAGAGACCGAGGATACCTCGATCTGCGATCTGGCCATCGGGCTGGGGGCGGGGCAGTTGAAGGTCGGCTCGTTTGCGCGATCCGAACGGATGGCAAAATGGAATGCATGTTTGCGGATCGCGGACGATCCCGGCGCTGGTCGCTTTGTCGGCGGTGCGCCGCTTGCGGGGACGTGGTGGGGCAAAGATCGCGTGAAGCCGCAGATTGAACAAAGGAGAGTCCCGTGACCCAAGTTGAAACGCCGCGTCGGCTGGTGGGCCGCACCGCCCTTGTCACTGCTGCCGGGCAAGGCATTGGCCGCGCGATTGCCGAACGACTTGCTGCCGAGGGGGCCGAGGTGCATGCCTCGGACCGAAATGCCGCGTTGCTGGAAGGATTGGCGGTTGCCTCGCGGACGGGGCTCGATGCCACCGATGCGGCTGCCGTGGCGGCCTACGCCGCGCGGTTCGACCGGGTAGATGTGCTGGTTCATGCGGTCGGCTACGTGCACCACGGCAGCATCGAGGCGACGACGCCCGAGGACTGGCGGCGTAGCATGACGATCACGCTCGACAGCGCCTATATCGTGCTGGGCGCAGTGGTCCCGAAGATGAAGGCCCATGGCGGGTCGGTGATCACGATTGCCTCGGTTGCGTCGTCGATCAAGGGCTTTGCCAACCGCGCGGCGTATGGCGCGGCCAAGGGCGGGGTGATCGGGCTGACCAAGGCCTGTGCGGCGGACTATCTGGCGCAGAAGATTCGGTTCAACGCGATCTGTCCGGGGACCGTGGACAGCCCGTCCTTGCGCGAACGGATCGCCGGGCTGGCCCAGACGATGGGCAGCGAGGCGGCGCTGAAGTATTTCATCGACCGCCAGCCCGCGGGGCGGTTCGGGCAAGCGTCGGAAATCGCATCGCTTTGCGCGTTTCTGGCGTCGGACGATTCGGTGTTCATGACGGGTCAGGCGGTGTGCATCGACGGCGGGATCACCATCTAGAGCGGTTCGGGTTTGCGCGGAATCGGAAATCGCTGCCACTCGCTTTGCGCGAACGCGTTTTGCGATGCTTCTGCTTTCGTTAAGACCTGAACCGCTTTGGGCTAGGTCAGGCGGAACCGGTTTTCCGGCAGTCCCAGCACCTCGACATCCAGCGCGAAAAGGCTGCCTGCAAGGCGGTTTCCAGGCGGCGATAGGATGCTGGCGGTAGTGATGAAAAGCGTTTTCAGATCTTTTCCGCCAAACGTGCAGGTGGTGATGTTCTGCACAGGCATTTCGATCACACGGTCAACCGACCCGTCGGGTGCGATGCGCAGGATGCAGCCGCCTGCGAACCGGCAGTTCCAGACAAAGCCTTGGGCGTCGATGGCCGAGCCGTCCGGAAAACCGCGTGCATGGCCCGTCAGGAACGGGCGTTCACGGCTGATCGCGCCCGTGGTTTTGTCATAGTCATAGGCGCGAAGCGCGTTTTCCAGCGTGTCGCCAAAGTAGAATGTCCCACCGTCCGGCGACCAGCACAGGGTGTTCGAAATCCCGAGATCCGTGCGCCATTCGGTCACGTCACCCTGCGGGTCGATGCGATAAAGGATGCCCTCGCCGGGGCCTGCCTCGCCCAACTCACCATCCGGCAGGACGTTGTTCTTCATCGAGCCGACCCAGAAATTGCCCGCAGGATCGGGGCGGCCATCGTTCAGGCGCACGCGGGGAAAACCGGGCAGGGCAAAGCCGTGATCGGCGCGGCGGTCGTTGGCGGGCCACCAATGGATCAGACGCGAGGCGAGGGCGACCAGCATTTGACCCGTCTTGGTCGTCAGCGCGATAGCGACGACCGGCTCGTCAAAGAACCACGATTTCACGGAGCCGGCGGCCAGGTCGTAACGGTGGATCAGGAACCGGTTGATGTCGGTCCAGTAAATCGCACCCTCCGTCGCCGACCAGACGGCCCCTTCACCGCACTTGTCCCCCGTCGGAACCAGACACCTGACTGCGTCTACCATCCGCTATTCCGCCGCCATGGATTTCTCCAAAGACCAGGATGGCCCGAGGCTATCGGCGTTCTGAACCAGCGCACGCATGTAGCCCAAGGCAAAAGCCTTGCCCGCGTGCCACGAGGCGGCACAGGTCATGCTGGGGGTATGGTCCGGGATCAGCACGCCGCCGTAATTTTCGTCGCGCAGGATGCGCACAATCTCGGCCATGTCGATGTCGCCTTCATCGACAAAGGTTTCAACGTATTTGGGGATCTTGCCGCGCACGTTGCGGAAATGGATGTAACCGATGCGGTCGCGGCGGGCAAAGCGGCGAACGTGGTCGTAGATGTCGCCGCCGGGCATCTCTTGCAGCGATCCGAGGCACAGCTCCAGCCCGTTGGCGGGGCTGTCGACGATGTCCATGAGCCGGTCGTATTTCTCTGGCCGGTTTACCAGCCGGGCGGTACCGCGCAGTTGGTCGGCGGGCGGGTCATCGGGGTGGGCGGCGAGGCGCACGCCCGCTTCTTCGGCCACGGGGACCATCTCTTGCAGGAACGCGGTCAGGCGCTGCCACAGATCATCGGACGAGACGGTGACGGGTTTGGCTCCGGCGCGCGCGGGACGGTAGCGCATGTTCCAGACGACGCCGTCGCTGATCGGCACATTGGGGTCGATGGCGGTGATGTCAAAGCCGACGGAATGGGCGTTGCCGCGCGCAAGGGGCCCGCGTGTCCAGCCCCAGACACCGGCAATGGAAAAGTTGTAGCCAAAACACGGGATGCCTGCGCGGCCCGCATCGCGGATCAGGCGTTTCATCCCCTCGATCTGTGCAGCGCGGTCGGGACCATCCAGCAAGATGTCCGACCAGAACCGGGGGGAGAAATTCTCGATCGCGGCCAGTTCCAGACCGGCGGCGCGGACCGATCGGGTCAATGCTGACATCTCGTCATAGGTCCAATAGGTATCGTCCGAGCAATCCCCCCAACCGTCGACATTGTCACCACTGGAGATGCTGGGATCACGGCCGCGAAAGTAGTTCGTCATGTGGGCCACGATATGGGTGGCGCCCGCCTGAGTGGCAAATTCGAAATTGTCTGGGGTGAGGCTGTCGCGGTAAAGCCCGAGGCCGATTTTCATGGGCAATCTCCTACTTCACGCCGATGCCAGCGGTCAGACCGCCGTCGATCTTGTAATCGCTGCCGGTGCAGAACCCGGCCTTGTCCGAGGCAAGATAGGCCACCAGTTCCGCGACCTCCTGCGGTTCGCCGATACGGCCGATGGGGTGGGCGGCGCCAAAGCGGGCAAAGGCTTCTTCGACGCTGACGCCCTCGCCGCCATAGGTGCGCGCGGCCAATTCCAGAATGGGGGTTCGGACCGAGCCGGGGCTGACCGAATTCACGCGGATGCGTTGATCCGCATGGTCCAGTGCCATGGCACGGGTCAGGGCATGGATCGCCCCTTTGGAGGCGACATAGGCCGCAACGTTCTGCTGGCAGTTGAAGCCTTGCACCGACGAGATGTTGACGATGGCTCCGCCGCCGCGTTTGACGATTTCCGGCACGCCGAAATGCGCGGTGAGGTAGATGGAGCCGACATTGACGGCCATGCAGTGCTGCCAGATCTCGAAATCCGTCGAGACGACCGTGCCGAAGGGATGCACGGCGGCCGCGTTGACGATGATGTCCAGCCCGCCAAAGCGGCGGACGGCCTCGGCCACGGCAGCCTCGACCTCTGCCGGGACGGACACGTCTGTCTTGCGGGCATGGATCTGCAGGTTGCGCGCGGTGGCGTCGGTGGCCAGCGCGGCATTGGCGGCATCATCAATGCCGCAGGCCAGAACCTTGGCCCCGCCTTGCGCCAGCCGGATCGCGCAGGCCAGGCCAATGCCGGTCGTACCGGTGATCAGCGCGACTTTTGCGGTGAAATCCGTCATCGTCTACCTCACCCGCTCCAGCACCTGATTGAGCAGCACCGCCCCAAGGATGATGCCGCCGCGCACGACGTATTGCCAGTATTCACTGACGTTCAGCAGCGTCATCCCATTGGAGATGCAGCCCAGAAACAGCACCCCGATCAGCGTGCCCCAGATCCGCCCCTTGCCACCAAAGAGCGACGTGCCGCCGATGATGACGGCGGCGATCACGTCCAGCTCCATCCCGGTGGCGGTGGTGCCGGTGCCTGATCCGATCTGCGAGGCGATGAGCGTGCCCGACAGCGCGGTGGCAGCACCCGTGATGCCGAGGGTCATCGACTTGACCCACCAGATGTCAATGCCCGATAGCCGTGCGGCTTCCATATTGCCGCCAACGGCATAAACGGCGCGACCAAAGCTGGTGAAGTTCATCAAGAAATGCATGCCCGCAAAGGTCAGCGCGAACAGGTAGACCGGGAACGGGATGCCGAAAAGGTAGCCGCCGCCGACAAAGCCGAACCATGTCGGAAAGGTCGACAGGGGAAAGCCGCCGGTGATCAGGTTGGCCGCCCCGCGCAGGGCGGTGAAAAGGGCCAGCGTGCAGATGAAACTGGGCACATTGAACCACTGGCGGAACTTTCCCACGGAAAAGCCCACGGAAAAGCCCACCAGCATCGCCGCTGCAAAGCCGATCATCACCGCCGTGGTGCCGCCGAGGCTGTCATCGAATGCGCCCGCAAACCACGCGACGATACATCCCGCAAGGGCCGCCCCCGCGCCGACCGACAGGTCGATCTCGCCCGCGATGATCACGGCCGTCATGGCAAAGGCGATGATGCCGAGCATCGACACGGTCCGCAGCACGTTCAACAGGTTGCGCAAGGATGGAAAACCCGGTGCGGTAAACACCAGGATCAGGATCAGCACCGCCAGGATCAGTTCCATCGGGTAGGTCTTGATCAGGCGGATCGCAAGGTTCGGGCCCGCCTTGGTGCCGATGGCAGAGGTCATGTTGCGGGTCCTTCCATGCACAGACGGTAAAGCTCGGCCAATGTGGTTGTGGTCGGATCGACCTCGGCCACAATGCGGCCCTGGCGCATCACGAGGATGCGGTCGGCGACCTCCAGCACTTCCTCCAGCTCGGTGGAGACAAAGATGGCGGCCAAGCCCTGTTCGGCCTGGTCCCAGATGATGTCGAAGATCTGGCGTTTGGCCTGCACATCGACGCCGCGGCTGGGCTCATCAAAGAACATCACCTTGGGGGAAGTATTCAGCCAGTTGCCGATCACCACCTTTTGCTGGTTGCCACCCGACAGCGAACTGACCGGCAACATGGGCTCTGTGACCTTGATGGCAAGATCGCGGATCTGGCGCTGGACATGAGGTGCTTCGCGCGCCCGGGTGACGACGCCCGAGGGCGCGATATCGCCAAGACTGGCGAGGCACAGGTTGTCATGCGTGGCAAGGATTTGCACCAGCCCGACCTCTTTGCGGTTTTCCGGTGTATAGCCGAGGCCTGCGTCCTTCATCGCCTTGGGCGTGGCCGAGGTGACGACTTTGCCATTCAGCGTGACGTTGCCGCCATCAACGGGGTCGGCACCAAAGATCGCGCGCATGACTTCGGTGCGGCCCGCACCCAAGAGACCCGCGATGCCAAGGATCTCGCCGCGGTGCAGATCCAAGCTGACATCGGCAAAGTGGCCCTCGCGGGTGAGGTTCTTGACCACCAGCGCGGGCGCTCCGGTCCGGTCGATAACCTTGCGCGCGGGGCGTTTGGCGCGGGCGGTTTCGCCAAACATCATCTCGACGATCAAAGCGGGCGTCGCTTGGGTCATCTCGACCGAGCCCGCGAACAGGCCATCGCGCAGGACGGTGCAGGTATCGGCAATCTCGAACAGCTCATTCATGCGGTGGGTGATGTAGAGGATCGTCACACCCCGTTCGCGGAGCCGGCGCACGAGGGTGAAAAGCAGGTTTACCTCGCGCGTGGCCAAGGCCGAGGTGGGTTCATCCAGCAAAAGGACCGAGGGACTGAAGGACATTGCCTTGGCAATCTCGACAACCTGTTGCTGGCCGACGCTGAGGGTGGCAACCAACTTGTGCGAGTCCAGATCAAGGCCCATGTCTTTCAACAACGCCGTCGCATCCCGGTGCAGCTTTGGCCAGTCGACGACCTGCAGCCCCAGTTTGCGCCCCATCGGCAGACGGCCCAGAAAGATGTTCTCACCAATCGACAGCGACGGGATCAGCGACAGTTCCTGATGGACGGTCACCACGCCCGCGCCAAAGGCGTCGTGGGGGGTGTGAAAGGCGGCGTCGGCGCCGTTGACGCGGATCGTGCCCTCGGTTGGCAGGACAACGCCCGCGAGGATCTTGACCAGTGTCGACTTGCCCGAGCCGTTCTTGCCCATCAACGCATGGACACGCCCAGGCTCGAACCGGTGCGAGAATTGCGACAGTGCCACGGTCTGGCCGTAGGTTTTGGTGACGGCATCAAACTCCAGCAATCCGCCGGTTCGTTGCTGCGGGGTCATGGCGTCCAGCATGAAGGGTGCACTGCTTTCGCAAAGACAGGGTGCGTCCGGCCCACCAAAGCGGCAGACCGGACGCGCATGACGTTATTGCAGGGTCTTCAGCTGCTCAAGGAAGGTATTGACGCCATCGGGATTGTTCCGCGACAGGCTGAGAACCGGCACCGACTGGTTCTTTTCGACGGTCTTGCCGTCAAGAACCGCGTTCGCCGCCTCGATTGCCAGACGACCGACCTCAAAGGGCTGCTGGGCGGTCACGGCCTGCAAGACGTTGTCGGGATCAAGCAGCATGTTGGCCAGCTGCTCGGTGCCGTCGATGCCAAAGACAAAGACCTTGCCTTCAAGTCCTGCTTTCTTCACTGCCTGAACCGCGCCGATGGTTCCGCCTTCGTTGGCCGCGTAGATCAGCTCGATCTCGGGATTTGCCGTCAGGATATCGGACACCACGGCAATCGCCTTTTCGGTCAGCCAGGCGTCCTGTTCGGACACCACCTCGACCTGATCGGCGACTTTTTCCAGGAATCCGTTCACCCGATCATTGCTTTGTTCTGGCAAGAGCGATTTGAACGCAACTGTCGCGATCTTGACCTTGCGGTCGGGGGCAAAGGTTTTCAGGAAAGCATTCGCCTCCATGCCGGTGTTGTTGCCGAGGTCGATGTTGCTGCTGGTGATGGAGGCTGACGGCAGGTCGCTGTTCACCGTCGTGCCAAAGGTGATCACGGTGATGCCTGCATCGACAGCCTTTTGAATGGCCGGGATCGAGCCGTCCGCGCTGAGCGGGGTCAGGGCAATCGCCTGCACACCGCGCGCGATGTAGGTGTCGATCAGCTGCGTTTCCTTTTCCAGTTTGTTGTCGCTGTTGGCGTCCAGCAGCTCGACCCCTGTTGCCTTGGCGGTGGCGGCCATGCCCATCTGGACAGTTTTCATATACTGGTCTTGCTGGAAAACGATGCCCGCAATGGCGCGGTCCTGAGCGGCCGACATTGTGGGCAGCAAGGTCGTGCCGGCCAGGACTGCCGCCGCTGCGGTCGATCGAAGAATGCTTCGTCTGGTAATCATGGTGGTGTTCCTCCCATATGGGTTTGCGCGTGTGCTCTCTTGTTTCGGTTTGCTGGGTCGAGAGAGCCTTCGATCCGGCATGTGGCGTAGATCAACCTGATCGGGCGCCCCGGTCACTTTCCGTGCCGACAAACTGCAGGCCGTATTCCAGATGGCGGCTGATCAGGTAGGTGTAGGCCACGCGGTCGCGGGATTTGAGCGCGTTGATGATCTGGGCATGGACCTCAAAGGTGTCGATCTGCACGGGCCGTGTCGCTTTGCCGACCCGCATGATCTGGGTGATCACAGGCTGCAAAAGGCGGTAGTTGGCCAGAAGCGTACGGTTGCCTGCCAGCGTCACCAGGGCCTCGTGAAATTCGAAATCGCAGCGTGCGGCCTCATCCACGCCCTGGTTGACCAGAATGCGGGCGTTCACCTCGTCAAGGTGGTCCAGGTCCGCCGGTGTCGCGTGCAAGATGATATGGTCGCCGATGCCCGCCTCGACGATGCGACGGTAGCCCTGCACGTCCATGAAAGACGCGGGTGAGATGTCGTTCTGAAAGGCAAAAAGCTTGCGGACTGCTTCTTCGTGACGGTCGCTGAGCACGGCGCCGACCTTTGGACGGACCTCAACGATGCCGTAAGCTTTCAGCACTTGTAGCGCCTCGCGGACGGTGTTGCGACCAGCCTGAAACTGTTCGCCAAGATCGCGTTCAGTGGGCAGCGCGTCGCCGATCACCAAACCGCGTTCCCGCACCATTTCGCGAACCTGTTCGACCAGACGATCCACAGCAGACACTTTTGCAGGCTCGGGCGCGGCATCGGCGGCCAAAGAGGCAAACAGCATGGCGTCCATGGTCATTGGTGGCGTATCTCCGCTCTGAGGCCCTTATTTGTTGGACCAAGTATGGCATTCAGTCAATGCGATTCGTGGAAGCGGACGTTTTCCGGACAAATTCAGCCTGTTTATCTGGTTACTTGCCAAATCAGTCGTGATGTGGTCCAACAAAAAATGCATGCCAACGTGAGGTAATGATGGAACCGATGCGAGAAACCCTGCGCTGGTATGGTCCGGGGGATCCGGTCACGCTGGATCACGTCAAGCAAACGGGGGCGAGCGAAGTCGTCTCGGCCTTGCACCATATCTATGATGGTTCCCGATGGAGCGACGCCGACATCGCGGCCCAAAAGGCGCTGGTCGATGCATCTGGGCTGGCATGGCGCGTGGTCGAAAGCATTCCGGTGCACAACCAGATCAAGATCGCGGGGCCGGATCGGGGCCGCTATGTCGGCTGGTACAAGGATACGATCCGCGCGCTGGCCCGGCAGGGGATCACGACGATCTGTTATAACTTCATGCCCGTGGTGGATTGGACGCGCACGGACCTCACGTACAAGATGCCGTCCACGGGGTATGCCCTGCGGTTCGATGCCGTGGATTTCGCGGCCTATGATCTGTTTGTGCTGCGCCGCCCGCGGGTGAGCGCGGACTACAGCAATGCGCAGATTGCAGCGGCTGAAACCCGGTTCAAGGACCTGTCGGAGGACGACATTGCCCGGATCGAGCGCATCCTGATCGCCGGGCTGCCCGCCAGCGAGCGCAAGTTTGACCGCGCGGGTTTTCTTGATGCGCTCTTGGAATATGACGGAATGACCGGCGACGATCTGCGGGCAAACCTGCGGCATTTCCTGAACGAGATCGTGCCGGTCGCCGAAGAGTCCGGTGTGCAGATGTGCATCCATCCCGATGACCCGCCGTTCAGCCTGTATGGGCTGCCGCGTGTCGTCTCCACCGCGTCGGATGTTCGCATCATCCTTGCCGCGCCCGATACGATGGCCAATGGGCTGACATTCTGCACCGGGTCGTTTGGCGTGCGTGCCGACAATGATCTGGTGGCAATGATCCGCGAGTTCGGGCCGCGCATCCATTTCGTCCATCTGCGTAACGTGACGCGCGAGCCGGATGGCTCGTTCCACGAAGCGGATCATCTGGGCGGATCGACCGACATGCCTGCCGTGGTGATCGCCCTGATGCAGGAGCAGGCGCGGCGCAAAACGGCGGGTCGGGCGGATTGGCACATTCCCCTGCGCCCCGATCACGGGCACCTGCTGGCCGATGACATCGGCAAGGCGCGGATCAATCCGGGGTATTCGCTGATCGGACGGCTGAAGGGGTTGGCAGAGTTGCGCGGCGTGATGCACGGCGTCATGGCGATGAGCGCGGGGCAAAGACCATGACGACTTATGCCGACGACGCTGCCCTTTTTGCCGCGATGCGGGCGCGGCTTTTCACCGCCGTGGTGGGTGATATCCTTGATACGATGGGCCTCCTGCACCAGTTCCTGCCCCCCAACATCCGGGCTCTGCGCGACGACATGGTGGTGCTGGGCCGCGCGATGCCGGTGCTGGAGGCGGATTTCTTTGGCGTCTCGGACCGCTCTGGCAATGCCGAGATCAGCGCCAAGCCGTTCGGCCTGATGTTCCATGCCCTCGACAGCCTGAAACCGCATGAAGTTTATGTCGCCTCGGGCGCCTCACCACGCTATGCGCTGTGGGGGGAGTTGATGTCGACGCGGGCGCTGCATCTCAAGGCAGCGGGCGCTGTCGTCGATGGGTATTGCCGCGACAGCGCTGGGATATTGGCGCTGAACTTTCCGACGTTTTCGTATGGCACTTATGCACAGGATCAGGGGCCGCGCGGCAAGGTCGTGGATTATGGCGTGCCAATCGAAATCGGAGGGGTGCGGATCCGGCCCGGCGACGTGATCTTTGGCGACCGGGACGGCGTGCTGGTCATCCCGCGCGAGGCTGAGGCTGATGCGATTGCACGCGCGTTCGAAAAGGTAGCGACCGAAAACAAGGTGCGGCTGGCCATCGAAGGCGGCATGAGTACCGTCGAGGCGTTCGAGCGTTTTGGCGTCATGTAGCGGGGGGCCGACTTGACGGGTGTGCAGAGCAAAAGCCTCAGTTGGTCGCATGGCGTCGTCAGCGTCGAAACTCTGGGCGGCATGCTGGGGCCTGCGGTGTTCGTGCTGCCCGATGGCCGCCAGATCGCGCCCTTTCACGTCGCACCTTGGTCGGAGGAGGAGGCGGCGGACCAGCCCGGCATCTTGCGACGCTTGCGGGGCGAATGGCCTTGCGTGCCGTTCGGGGCTGCGGGGGACCGCGCGGCGACGGGCGGCTGGCCTGCCTCGCGCGCGGCGTTGGAACCTGACCCGCATCCGCATGGATATGGGTCAAACCACGATTGGCATTGGCTGGCGGGATCGGACACAGAGCTTGCTCTAGCGATAGACTATCCGCCCGACCATCCGATTTCCCGGCTGGAGCGCCGGGTGCGCACCGTGCCCGAAGAATGCGCGGTGGCGTTTGAACTGTCGGTGTATCCACGCGCCGATTGCACCCTGCCGATTGGTTTGCATCCGGTCTTTCGCCTGCCTGCGGAACCGGGGGCGATGCGGCTTGAGATTGCCGCCAAGACAGCCGCGACCTTTCCGGGAAAGGTCGATGCCTCGTCGATCTTTGCGCCCGGTCAGATCGTCAGCGATTGGCACAGTATTGCATTGACTGATGGTACGATGCTGGACCCGAGCTGCCTGCCACTGATGCAGCGGACCGAGGATCTGTTGCAACTGATCGGCGTGCCGGGGCAGGCAATCTTGCACAACCGCGCGGAAAACTACCGCGTCCGGCTGGACTGGGATGCCGCGCATTTCCCTGACCTCTTGCTCTGGTTCAGCAATCATGGCCGCCAGAATACTCCATGGAATGGCCGCCATCTGGCGCTGGGGGTGGAGCCTGTCTGTGCGGCTTTTGACTTGGGCACGCAGATCTGCGGTGCACCAAATCCAATCAACAGGTTGGGCGGACCAACCGCGTACGCATTTCATGCGGGCAAAGTCTTTGTGACCCGCTACCGCGTCAGCGTCGGGCCTGCCTGACCGCAGACGGCACTCGGCCCGACCCCTGCCCCGCGAACGCAAAGCGACGACCGACACGAACATTTCGCATGGCTGTCATCTGGGATTTGTCGAACTGGCATCACAAACACTTCAAGATCGCGACATTTTTTGGAGAGCCTGGATGCCTCAGCCCACCTGGTGCACGAGATCGTTCGCAAGCGGCTGGGGCAGGGACTGGATGATTGTGACGTGGACGAGGCCACGCAGATGGCGGCGCATTCGCCGCTCACGACGCGGGACTACAACAACTTTGACCAGATGGCAGGCAAACGTGAACGACTGTTCGTAAACGCGCACGGTATTCTTGACCCAACTTGCCGACGCGCCCCGGATTTGGGCGTCATGCTAGTGATGAAGAGTATCGAGGACATCGTCCCTGCGGACCGCAAACTGTTGTGCCAAGGCTCTGGCTCCCCGGCCTTGCAATTGTTGGTCGATACCGGTCATGCGCGATCTGCGTATGGATCGAACGGCGCGCCGCCGATGGGCTATTTCATCTGATCAGCCGGGGCGATGCTGAACCACATCCATCTGCAAGACGCCGATGGTCATGCCGACCGGTATTGGATGAACGGTGCGGGCAACAATCTCTGGCCGTCGGTCTTTGCCGCGACTGGTGATCTGGCGAGGGGCATTACGCGGTCAGCTTCAACGCCGATCAGCCGGACGCGCCGTTCAAATGTCTGATGGTCCAGGCCAGATGGCCGTGGTGCCGGGCATTCAACCACCGTTCTCAATTAGGATTGCCTCGACGGCAACGCAGACATCATGACGACTTTGCGGGAGCCAGCGCTTGCGTGAGAGCGGCTGACAGCCCTCGAGACCTGGGGGCAGTTCGAAGCGGCGCTGACGGCCATCAAGGCGGCTGATCCCGCGCGATGCGCCTTTGGCTATGCGCCATCGGTCTGGACTGACCTGGAGCCGGTCTTGGCCATCCACAATCTGGGCACCGCCACCAACAACAACGGCTATGACGGGAGGGAAACCAAGTTCACCTACAACATCACGATGCCTGTCCGGCACATGGAAAACATCCAACGCTGGCTGAAGGACGGCCTTGCCGAGATGAAGACCGCAGCCACCGGCGCCACCGCGCTGGATGCGTTCGCGTAAAACCGGTGCGCGTTCTATTTCGGCTGCACCGCGTCGCATTCGTCGGTCAACCTCAGGGATGTCGTCATGCTGCCGATCTTCGCAGACACCTTGCGCCATAATTCGGTCGTCCATGGGGCCTCGCTTTGGGTGCTGTCAGGCAAGTCCGATGGCAAATATTGCGGTGCGGCGGAGTACATGAAGCACCTCGCCCGGCCGCAGAAGGAGAAGTGATGGATTGCCGAAACCGGCGATATCCCGGTGACCAGGCCCCCCTCGGAAAGCTGAAAGCTTCTACGACAAGGCCCCCTTCAAAGGCCGTGCAGGATAGTGTCCAACCTGGACGCCAAGCGGCGCGTTCAGATGCGCCACGAGATCCGCCGCATCCATAACCGCATCCACGCCACCTCGGTCTTGGTGACCCATGACCAGCAAGAAGGCATGACCCCGGCGGATCGGCTGGTGGTAAGGAACAAGGGCGTAATCGAACAGGGTGGCACGCCCGAACAGATCGATGACCAACCGGCATCAGGATCGCGTTGTCGGCTGTGCAACTCTTTGCCACCAAGACCGGCAAGGCCTGAGGCATCTGGCACCCCTGCTGGCGCCAAGGAGCTTGCCTAAAGCGTCTTGCCCTTGATCTGGTGTGCCAGATCAAGGGCAAGATGCACCATGCCCGCCGGTCGCGTGTCTTGGTGTGCAGGCAATCTGACCCGGATTGAAAGCAAACCGCTTTAGCCACAAGAACGTACGCTTTGCCGCTTTGGCAACCGGAGCGCCGGGACTGATGACACCCCCGTTCAAGCTAAGGTTCCGCTCGACAGCCAGCCTGCGACGCGCCGGCCTTGCGATCAGATCAGTTGTTGGGGCCATGTGTCTGCGCGGCCCGAACGGATCATGTCCCACATGCATGAACTGCAAGCATTTTCGCGCGCGCACCTGCCAAAACGCGCGACCCGTTCGGTACTTTGGCCAAGCTTGCCGCACTTATCCCGCAACGCGCCAGCCCGACCGTCACGGTCCGCGAAGGACGCCCGCTTGCCGCCGCCCGGGCGTGACGGCTCCGCCTGCGGCAGGCGGTCCAAGGCCGACGGCGCAGGGGCGCGTTGCGTTGTTGTCATGCGGCACCCATATTTTGACGCTGTAGGTCACAAGGAGGCATTCATGTTCAACGCAAAATCGATTCTCGACCAAGTCATGGGCGGTCTGAACCAGGTTACGGGGCCGGGCGGGGTCAAGGGTCTGACCGACAAGGCGCGCGAGACATGGGACGGGCAGTCGACCTTGACCAAGGGCGCCCTTGCGGGCGGTCTGCTTGGGGTGCTGCTTACCGGCGGTGGGCGCAGGCTTTTGGGCACGGGGGCAAAGATCGGTGCTGCCGCGCTGATCGGCGGGCTGGCCTACAAGGCCTACGAGGACTGGAAATCGGGCAAACTGGCTGGCACGAGCGACGGGCCAGTGGCCCTGCCCAATCCGCAAGGCACGGCATTTCAACCCGAGGATGCGGATGCCGCCGACGACCTGTCAGCGCGGATTTTGCAAGCGATGATCGCAGCGGCCAAGGCCGATGGCCATATCACCGCCGACGAACGTGGCCGCATTGATGCGCAGCTGGGCAATCTGGGTCTGGGTGATGAGGCAACCGCGATGATCACCAGCGAGCTTGACCAGCCACTGGACGCAGGGCGCGTTGCTGGCCTTGCCCGGACCGAGCAAGAGGCCACCCAGATCTATGCGGCCTCACTTTTGGTTGTCGACCCGGATGCGCCGGCGGAAAAAGCATATCTTGCGGCACTGGCAGCAACACTGAAACTAGACGGCGGTCTGGTCGACCATCTGCATGCCAAGGCGGCTGAGCTGACCTGACGCGCTGTCAGGGCCTTTGGCCGCCGATTGCTTGCGTGACCTGATCGGCCGCTTCAGCCACGCGGCGGCCGATTTTGGTGGCGTCAGATAGCCCAAGCCGAAATGCCGGACCTGACACCGACAGGCCAGCAACAGGCTGACTGCCGGGGCCAAAGATCGGCGCTGCGATGCAGCGCATGCCTTCGGTGCGTTCCTGATCATCGACCGCAAAGCCGCGGTCGCGCGTGCGGGCCAGATCGCGCTGCAACAGCCCTTCGGAGGTCAGCGTAAGCGTCGTGAACTTGGGCAGGCCGTGGCGCGCGATGATCGCCGCAACCTTTTCGGCCGGGAACCATGCCAGCAGCGCCTTGCCGATGCCCGAGGAGTGCATCGGCCCCTTGGTGCCTGGCGGGAAAAAGGCGCGGATCGCCTCGTTGGTTTCGACTTGTGCAAGAAACAGCACCTCGCCTTGCACCTCGACGCCCAAGTTCGCCGTCTCACCGGTGTCGCGCATCAGCGCCTCCATCGCGCCCTGAGCACGTTCCACGACCTTGGTGCGGCGCAGGAATGCGGTGCCGACGCGGAACGCTCCCGGCCCGATATGCCAGAACTGGCCCGGTTCCTCGACCTCGACCATGGCATGGCTCTGCAATGTCACCAGCGCGCGAAAAACCGTGGCAACCGGCAAGGTGGTGGTTTCGGCCAGTTGCGACAGGGTCAGACCCGGTTCGCGCGCCAGATGCTCCAACAGGCCCAAGGCGCGATCCAATGCCTGCACGGTATTCTGGTCCGTCTTGTCGTTGAACGCCTTGGGTCTGCCGCGAGGACGGGTGGTCATTTTGCTAAGCCCTTGATGCGAAGTATTGTGCTGAAAAAGCGTGAAGTGTTGATTTGACGAGGGAATATCATGTTCCATGTAGGATGAAAAATAATTTCGAAAAAATTGTGATCAGGGGTGGCCTGGCGTAAGATAGCGCCATCCAAAGTGGAGTGTCTCTTGATGTCCTCGCAAAACCCCGTTTTCATTCCCGGCCCGACAAACATCCCGGATTCGGTGCGCAAAGCCTGCGACATGGCCACGCTGGATCACCGCTCGCCCGCGTTTGCGCGAATGTTCCAACCGGCGATCGCCGGGGTCCGTCGTGTGCTGAAAATGGCGGCGGGAGAGGTGATCATCCTGCCATCGACCGGAACCGGCGGCTGGGAGGCGGCGATCTCCAACACGCTGTCGCCCGGCGATACGATCCTTGCAGCGCGGTTCGGGATGTTTTCGCACCGCTGGATCGACATGTGCCAGCGTCACGGGCTGGATGTTCAGATCATCGAAACACCTTGGGGGCAGGGCGCGCCCCTGGCCGCGATCGAGGCCGCGTTGCGCGCCGATTCCGGCCACAAGATCAAGGCGGTTCTGGCCACTCATAACGAGACGGCGACGGGCGTGAAGTCCGACATCGGGGGCATCCGGAGTGCGATGGATGCGGCGGGGCATCCGTCGATGCTGTTTGTCGATGGCGTATCGTCGATAGGCTCCATGCCGTTCGAGTTTACGGGCTGGGGCGTCGATATTGCGGTGGCGGGCAGTCAAAAGGGCTTCATGCTGCCTGCGGGTCTGGCGATCCTTGGGGTCGGCCCAAAGGCGATTGCCGCGATGGAGGGCGCGACGCTGCCGCGCACCTTCTTTGATTTCAAGGATATGGTGAAATCCAATGCGGCGGGTGGGTTTCCTTACACGCCGCCAGTTGGACTGATCGCGGGTTTGGCGCATGCCATCACCCTGCTTGAAGATGAAGGGCTGGAGGCGGTTTATGCCCGCCATCACCGTTTGGCCGAAGGTGTGCGCCGCGCAGTGGCCGCGTGGGGGATGGCGCCTTGTGCGGTCAGTCCGGAACTGTACTCCGACACGGTGACGGCGGTTGTGGTGCCGCCGGGGTGCAATGGCACCGACCTGGTGAAACTGGCCGCAGAAACCTATGGCGTGGCGTTTGGCGTCGGTCTTGGTGAGGTCGCGGGCAAGGTCTTTCGCATCGGGCATCTAGGCATGTTGACGGATGTGATGATGCTGTCGGGGCTGGCTGCGGCAGAGATGTGCATGGCCGATCTTGGCTGGCCGATCTCGCTGGGGTCTGGTGTTGCGGCTGCGCAAGCCTACTATCGCCATGGCGACAAGGAGGCGGCGAAGGCCGCGGCAGGAGATGAACGATATGGTTCCCTTGGTGATCCCGACCTTTGACGACGTGATCTCAGCGCATGCGCGGATCATGCCCTATATTCACCGGACGCCGGTACTGACCTCCAGCTATTTCAATGAGTTGACGGGGGCCGAGCTGTTCTTCAAATGCGAGAACTTTCAAAAGGCGGGCGCGTTCAAGGTGCGCGGGGCGTCGAATGCGGTGTTCGGGTTGCGTGAGGATCAACTGGCCAGGGGTGTCGCCACGCATTCCAGCGGCAACCATGCGCTGAGCCTGTCTTATGCCGCTGGTCGGCGGGGCATTCCGTGCAACGTGGTGATGCCGCGCACCGCGCCGCAAGCCAAGAAGGACGCCGTGCGCGGCTATGGCGGGGTGATCGTGGAATGCGAGCCCTCGACCAGTTCGCGTGAGGCGGTGTTTGCCGACGTGCAGGCGCGGACGGGGGCGGATTTCGTGCATCCCTACAACGATCCGCGCGTGATCGCCGGGCAGGCTACCTGCTCGCGGGAGTTGCTGGAGCAGGTATCCGGCCTGGACGCCGTGATCGCGCCGATTGGCGGTGGGGGAATGATTTCAGGGACTTGCCTGACCGTTTCGTCGACCGCGCCGGGGGTGAATGTCTACGCTGCCGAGCCCAAAAACGCGGATGACGCCTATCGCAGCTTCAAGGCGGGTCACATCATCGCGGATGACGCGCCCGAGACGGTCGCGGATGGGTTGAAGGTGCCGCTGAAAGACCTGACCTGGCATTTCGTCAGCAATCATGTGACCGACATTTTCACCGCCACCGAAGCCGAGATCATCGCCGCGATGAAGCTGACCTGGAAGCGGATGAAGATCATCATCGAGGCCAGTTGCGCCGTGCCGCTGGCCACGATCCTTGCCAACCCGGAGGTTTTCCGGGGGCGCCGCGTCGGCGTCATCATCACCGGCGGCAACGTCGATCTGGACACATTGCCTTGGATGAAAGGATAACGCCATGAACACGCACATGAATTTTGAGGGTCTGGAAGTCGGTTACGACATTCCCGCGCTGCCGGGGATGAATGAGGCGGACATCCAGACGCCGTGCCTGGTGCTGGACCTCGACGCGCTGGAACGCAACATCAAGAAGATGGGCGATTATGCCCGGTCGCATGGAATGCGGCACCGCGTGCATGGCAAGATGCACAAATCGGTGGATGTGGCGCTGCTGCAGGAAAAACTGGGCGGTTCGGTGGGCGTGTGCTGCCAGAAGGTGAGCGAGGCTGAGGTGTTTGCGCGGGGCGGCATCAGGGACGTCCTGATCAGCAATCAGGTGCGCGACCCGGCCAAGATCGACCGGCTCGCACGATTGCCAAAGCTGGGCGCGCGGACGATCTGCTGCGTGGATATGATTGAAAACGTTGCGGACTTAAGCGCGGCGGCGGTGCGGCATGGCACCACAATCGAGTGTCTCGTGGAAATCGACTGCGGGGCGGGGCGGTGCGGGGTCAAGACGACGCCCGAAGTTGTGTCGATTGCGTCGGCCATCGCGGCGGCACCGGGGCTGAAATTCTCTGGGATCCAAGCCTATCAGGGTGCAATGCAGCACATGGACAGCTATGAGGATCGCAAGTCCAAGATCGCGCTGGCGGTGGCCCAGGTGAAGGATGCGGTCGATACGCTGAAGGCGGGTGGGATCGACTGCGACATCGTCGGCGGCGGTGGCACCGGCAGCTATTATTTCGAAAGCACATCAGGAGTTTACAACGAACTTCAGTGTGGTTCCTACGCGTTCATGGACGCGGATTACGGACGCATCCGCGACAAGGATGGCAAGCGGATCGACCAGGGGGAATGGGAGAATGCGCTGTTCATTCTGACCAGCGTGATGTCCCACGCCAAGCCTGACAAGGCGATTGTCGATGCCGGGCTGAAGGCGCAGTCGGTGGATAGCGGTCTGCCAGTGGTGTTCGGGCGGACGGATGTGAAATACGTCAAATGCAGCGATGAGCATGGTGTCGTCGAGGATCTGTCCGGCGTTCTCAAGGTCAATGACAAGCTGAAACTGGTGCCCGGCCACTGTGATCCGACCTGCAATGTGCATGACTGGTATGTGGGCGTGCGCGGCGGCAAGGTCGAGGTCGTCTGGCCGGTTTCGGCGCGGGGCAAGGCGTATTAGCGGCGTCGGACATCTGTCGGACTTCTGTCGGACAAATGTCGGACATCCGTCCCGAAAGGTGACGAACGGGCGGGAGCGCGCCGCGCCGGGATATTTTTGCAAAGATGAAAGGGCGTGTCGCATGCTGATTGTTCCCGAGGCGCTGATTGCGGACCTCGTGTCGCCCGACGATGCCTTTGCCGCTGTGGAGGCGACGTTTGCCGCGATGGCGCGGGGGGAGGCATACAACTTTCCGGTCGTGCGCGAGGCGCTGGGCGAGGGGCGGCAATACGGGTTTAAGTCGGGGCTGGACCGGGCAGGCGGGATGCTGGGCGTCAAGGCGGGGGGATATTTTCCGGGCAATGCCGCCAAGGGCATCATCAACCACCAGTCGACCGTGTTTCTGTTCGATCCGGAGACCGGGCGACCGACGGCGATGGTGGGCGGCGGCTTGCTGACAGCGTTGCGGACGGCAGCGGCCTCGGCGATCTCCATCGACAGGTTGGCCCGGCACGACGCGCGGGTTCTTGGGATCGTGGGCGCCGGGCATCAGGCGGGGTTCCAACTGCGGGCGGCCGCGCGCGCGCGTCGTTTTGAGCGCGTGATCGCGTGGAACCTGCATCCGGAGATGCTGCCCAAGCTTGGGGCCATTGCCGCTGAGCTGGGCCTGCCATTCGAGTCGGTGGACCTGCCGCGCATGGTCGAGGCGGATGTGATCATCACCATCACCTCGTCGCCCGCGGCAAGCTTGATGTCGGCCCATGTCGCGGCCGGGACGCATCTGGCCTGCATGGGCACCGATACGCTGGGCAAGCAGGAGGTGGAGCCTGCACTGGTCGCGCGGGCGACGGTCTTTGCCGACGAAGTGGCGCAAAGCGTGACGCTGGGCGAGGCGCAGCATGCGGTGCGAATGGGGTTGAAGGCGGCAGAGGCCATCACGCCGCTGGGGACAGTGCTGGTGGGGGCGCATTCGGGGCGGACCTCGGCGGGCGAGGTGACGCTGTTCGACGGGACCGGAGTGGGCCTGCAGGACCTGGCGGTGGCCGGGGTGGCAATGCGTCGGGCCGAAGAACGCGGCCTGGGGACGCGGGTCGAGGTCTGATCCGCGCGGAAAGGTTCTACCGCAGGAGCCAGGCGGATTCTTCTGCTGCGACGCGCCCCCCCAGTCCACCGGTCACCGGGCCGGTCTCCAGCAGCGTCAGGCCATAGTGACCGTCATAAAGGCGATAGAGTTCGACCGCGTCGATGGAAAAGGGCGGGCCGTCCATTTGGGTCTGGTCATATTGAAAACAGACCATGAGCTGGGGCGCCCGTTGCGTGATGCCGCGCACATGGGCGGCATAGCGGGTGCGCATGGAGGTGGGCAGGGCCACCAGTGCGGCCCGGTCATAGACCGCGTCGACCGGGCCGGTAAGGTCCGGCGTCAGATCGAAAAGATCGCCGACAAAGACATCCAGGTTCGCGGCCTTGTAGTGGCGCATGGAGCCCGCATCGATGATGGTGGGAGTTGCGCCCAGGTCTTCGAACAGTTGCTGGATCGCAAGCGCGCTCAGCTCGACCCCGACGACGGCATGGCCTTTGGACAAAAGCCACGCGATGTCGCGTGTCTTGCCGCAGAGGGGGACGAAGATGCGCGCGCCCGGTGCGAGGGAAAGGGCGTGGAAATGGCTGACCAGGTGGGCATTGGCCTCGGCCTGGTGAAAGCCGATCCGGTTGGCCTGCCAGCGGCTGAGCCAGAAGTTGTGGTCCATGCTGTCTCCTTTTGATCTGCGACTGCCATCACTCACCCCCGGTGCTGTCACGTTCGCGAACAACGCGAAACCCAAGAAAGCTGCGCCTGTAATCCTCGGTTGGACGAATACGCATGGCAGCCCGAAGGCCGTCCATGGCGGTGGTGTATGTGCCACCCTTCGCTACACGCATACATGAACGTTGTGACTCTGCGTTGGCCAAATAGGCGCTGTCGCTTCCCAAGCCTAGCTGTTCCATCCCGGATGATCACATCTCCCCTCGGCGGGCTGCGTTTTTCATGGCAAGATCGGTTTTGAGGGACATTCGAAGCGGGGTGCGGGCATGCTGATCCATCTTCACAGCCAAGCGACGACGACGCCGAAGGTTTGGGCGGCCATTCAGGCCAACGACGCGCCTGCGTCAGCGCTGGCGGAGCGGTTTGGAGCGACCGAGCAGACCGTCTACAAATGGAAGCACCGCGACAGCGTGCATGACCGCAGCCCTACGCCGCACCGCTTGCAGACCACGCTGACCCCGGCGCAGGAGGCGGTGGCGGTGAGCTTGCGCAAGACGCTGCTGGTGTCGATTGACGACCTGCTGGCGGTGGTGCGGGAATTCCTGAATCCGGAGCTTTCGCGTTCGGGCCTCGACCGCTGCCTGCGACGGCACGGGGTGGGCAACCTGCGCGACCTTCAGGCGAAAGACCCCCGGCCCAAGCACAAGACGTTCAAGGCCTACGAGCCCGGCTTTCTGCATGTCGATGTGAAGTATCTCCCTCAAATAGCTGACGAAACCTCGCGCCGCTACCTGTTCGTCGCCATCGACCGGGCAACCCGCTGGGTGTTCGTCCGCATCTGCAAATCCAAGACCGCAGCCAATGCCCGCCGCTTCCTGCGCGATCTCGAACGGGCCTGCCCGCTGCGCATCCGCACCGTGCTGACCAACAACGTCTTAGCTCGGGAACAAAACGCGGTTTAGGGCGTCAGATCACGGGGCATCCGAGCGACCGGATACCTTGAAGTTAGTTGCCCAGGCGGGCTCCGCCGTCAAAAAGTGGTCTCTCCCATAGCAAATACAGGGTCGGCCTGATTGCCGCCCTCACCGTCCTCAAGACGAGATCCTAAATCCCAAGCGGAAGGCCCGAACATTATCTACGCGGTCGCGTCATGCGCCTGCACGGCCCTTTGAGAGAGAGGTCCTTCCGCCTGGGCTCACCCCTTCGAAGAAGGGGCGATAGGGTTCGCCGGATTTGATCACGGCGTGAATGGTGCGCGCCATCTTTGCAGCGATGGCGGTGTAGGCCTTGCGGCGCAGATCCGGGTTGTGGCGATCTTGCGCGATGTAACGCTCGAATTTGTCGCGGAAGCTGTTGGCTTTCTTCAGGACCGCGGTCTGCCCCGCCAACCATAAAGTGCGGCGCAGGCGGGCATTGCCATATTTGGAAATCTTGCTTCGACCGCGGAACATGCCGGACTGGACAGTTGCCAGATCCATGCCGCAGAACTTCAGAAACTGCCGGTGATGATGGAAGCGCCGCAGATCGCCTGTCTCGGCCAAGATGGTCCGGGCATTGATCGGCCCGATGCCGGGTATGGTGCGCAGCAGTTGGTAATCGGGCCGCTCACTCAGCAGTTCGACGGCCCGATCTTCGATGGCATTGCGCTGGCGGATCAGGCTTCTGCCCTCGGCAAGCATCAGTCGGAACATGCGGATAGCATCTGAATCCGGCGACACCGGCAATCCTGCCGACACCTTTGCCGTCTCGTAAATATCTGACGACATGAGCGACTTCTCCACCTTCCGCCCGACCACCTCCCATGCTGCCTTGGTGAACTCCTCCTTGGTCAGGGCAGAGATCATGTGTGGAGAAGGGAACATCTCAAGGAAGGCCAGGAACCAATCGGTGCGTGAGCTGCGATGGAAATCGTCGGCTTCGGGAAAGTAGAGCGGCAGGTAATGGGTCAGGATGCCCCTCACGGCGATGCTCGCATCGCCTGCCGGACAACGGGTGCCAGAGCTGGGTCTTTGCGCCCGACACGACATCATGGGTCTTGGACAATTCTTGAATATCGTTCGTGCCGGCCACCATCGGGTCCTGAAAGATCTGCACCGCGCCGATTTGCAGCATGTGCAAAATGACCTGAGCGTCCTTCGGGTCGTTCTTGTCCCAGCTGTTCTGCAAGGCCTCCCGCGTGCGGGCCAAGGCGACAGAGGACACGAGCTTCAGGTCGAACCCGGCGACGCCGAGATGATACATCAAAACGCGATGATAGTTGCCGGTAGCCTCAAAACCGATCCGGACCGGCATGCCATATTCCTGCAAGCTCGCGATCAGCCGCACGAAGTCTTCAGTGGTGTTGGTGATTGTCATGCGCCGACGGCGCGTCTTGCCGGGGGCGGCAATCAGCACTTAGTGGCGGTGTTTGGAAATGTCGATGCCTACCAGAACACGGGCATCCGAAGTCTGCTCAATCCTGGCCATGGCCAGTCTCCTCTGTGGTGTGGTTCGCAAAACCACCATAGAGAGACCCGAGACCCGGTTATGGCCGCCTGCTGCGCAATTTTGGAGGCTGCGCAGGCGGCCATAACCTTCAACGGCGCGTCATTCCCAACATGCTATGGCCCCGGGTTCACCGGCATGGCTGTTCGGTCTGCGCAAGCGCGCCGCCAGCGGCCAGCACGAGTTCGACCAACTCTGCGCCGACCTCGGCATCGAACACCGCGTGGCCCCGCCGCAGCACCCGCAAACCAACGGCATCCCTTTCGGCGATTGCCGGCAATCGCCTGCCGGGCAACGGGTCGAGCGATTCAACGGCCGGATCGAGGAGGTGCTTCAATCGCACCACTTTCATTCCGGCGAGGAACTGGAAACCACGCTGCACCGCTACGTGCTGCTCTACAATCAACAGCTTCCGCAATCAGCCTTGGGCAGCAAGACACCCTTGCAGGCGATGAAGGACTGGCACAAACTGAAACCGGAGTTGTTCAAGAAAAAGCCATATCAACTTCCGGGATGTGACACTTAGATGAAGTTCCGACCAGCAAGAAAGGGTCAGTTCATCGGCATACCCTGACATGTGTCGCACGCCCCAAGTATTGGCCGCGTCCAAGTCATCGACCTCTACCGGCTGGTACAGGTCGACAAGTTCCGGCATTACCTTCCCCAGCACATGTTCGGTTGATCTGCGGGAGAAATTCGCCTGTTCCGCCGTCAGCGCCTCGCTTTGCGCGAAGGGGGTCTCCGTGTCGGCGCGGGCGGCATATTCCCATTCCGCTTTCGTCGGCAGGTGGTAAACCGGCGCGCCGACCTGCGCGTTGAGCCAGGCCACATATTCCAGCGTGTCGAGATAGGACACGTTGATCGCGGGATGGTTGGGCCTCGGCGACTTGTATCCACCCGGCATCAGGACAGGGTGGTCGGGCACATGGCTGCATCCCCTCCGTCGACGCAGGCCATCCACGCGGCATGGGTGATCTCGTTGCGCGCGATGGCATAGGGGATATCCATCTCCACCCGGTGGCCGGGGTGCTCGCTCGGCATGATATTCACCTCATCAGGTCCGCGTATCCGGCGGGTCGCGTTCTCGCCATAGATGTCGAACCGGTTGCGAGACTCGCCTGGTATCGCACCCATCATGAAAGCGCCGGGCGGCATGACGATCATCTCGGGGCAGGCATCGCCGTCCTGAAACATCGCGAGCGGGGGCAGGTTGGTTGGGTTGATCGTGTCGACCTTGGCGGCCACATCAGCCCTTGCCGTACCGGCGCCGATGGAGGAAACGACGACTGTGAACCAGAACCCGTTCGACATTTCTGTTGCCCACTCTCTGATTGGACCTGCCAAGCCCCCGGCCAGAACGGGTTCTGCTTTCGATTGGCGTTGCACTCCTAAACTGGCGAGAGGGTCGGGGATTGGTTCGGGTTGCGCAAGGGGAGTGAGGGGGCCGGGGCCGCAGATTTGTTTCGGGTACAAGATATGATCAAACCTGGGTGCCATCGCCATTGAACCAGAGATATTGGCGTGGTCAGACTTGGCCATCGGGGAGGGTCGCCAATGCGTGTTTTCATCAACGGGTTTGGCAGGATCGGGCGATCGGTGCTGCGGGCATGGGCCGGAGACAAAGCCAAATGGCCGAGGCTGGAAGTTGTCGGGATAAACGACATCGCTGCTGCGGAGATGTGCGCTTATCTGTTTGAATACGATAGTGTGTTCGGGCCGTGGCGCGGGTCGGTCGCGCTGACGGAAGGGGCGCTGGTGGTGGATGGACGGGCGATCGCGCTGCACCGGACAGGGGACATTTCCGGGTTGGACCTGCGCGGCGTCGACGTGGTCATGGAATGCACGGGCCGTGCGGATGCCCGCGAGGTGGCGGAACGGGGGTTGCGGGCGGGGGCGGGGCGGGTGCTGATCTCTGGCCCTTCGGCTGCGGCGGATGTGACGGTGGTTCTGGGGGCCAATGAGGGTGTGCTGGGTGATCAGCGGATCGTGTCCAACGCGTCGTGTACGACGAATGCGCTGGCCCCGCTGGTGCGGTTGCTGGACCGAGAGTTCGGGGTGGTGACCGGGTCGATGACCACGATCCACTGCTATACCGGGTCGCAGCCGACCACGGATGCCCCGGCGGCGGATTTTTCGCGCAGCCGGGCGGCGGCGCTGTCGATGGTGCCGACGACGACGAGCGCTCAGCGGTTGCTGGATGTGGTGCTGCCGGGGTTGGCGGGGCGGATTAAAGGGTCTGCGGTGCGGGTGCCGGTGGCGTCCGTCTCAGCGGTGGATTTGTGCGTGATGACGGAACGGGCTGCCAGCACGGAGGCGGTGAATGCGGTGTTTCGGGGGGCTGGAGGCGTTGTCGGGGCGACGGACCGGGCGTTGGTGTCTACCGATATGCGGGCGCGGGCGGAGAGTATCGTGATGGCCTGCCCCGAGACGCGGGTGACGGCGGGGGGGATGCTACGGGTGTTTGGGTGGTATGATAATGAGTGGGGGTTCTCAAACAGGATGCTGGATGTGGCGGGGAGGATGTGAGGGGGGGTGCTAAAGCAACTTGACCTGCATCTTTATGTCTGTTTCAATCAATCAATCAATCAATCAATCAATCAATCAATCAATCAATCAATCAATCAATCAATCAATCAATCAATCAATCAATCAATCAATCAATC
>JANNES010000019.1:0-24663 GCA_031378845.1 Rhodobacterales bacterium | reverse complement strand
CGGCGGGAAAGGTGCCGGTGTCGGGTTTCTCGAAGGCCAAGGCGCGGATCGACAAGCTGTCGAAGGTCGAAGGGTGGACCCTGCACGACCTGCGCCGGTCTGCCGCCACCCACATGGCGCGGCTGGGCATCGCGCAGGAACACATCGAACGGGTGCTGGGCCACGCGATTGAAGGCGTGGCGGGGACGTATAACCGCTACTCCTACCTAGACGAAAAGCGGGCGGCGCTTGAGACATGGGGTGCACTGTGGAAGTGACCGGGGCCGAACGCGACCTGTTGAACCGCGCCATTGACGAGGTGAGGCGGTTCACCGGCGATGATGTGCACAAGGGGTTTCTGAAAGACGACGCCGGGAAAGACTTCCGAAAGCTGGACTCATTCAAGCGGGAATGGGCAGGCCTTCCGGCCAGCATCCGCAACGACATATCGTTCGTGATCCGCGCCCGTGCTCTGGCCCTCTTGTCGCCCCGACCGGACGAAACGGAGACGGAGTTCGTTGAACGGCTCGAAACGAGTTTTGACCTAGCCAGCATCTTCGACGAGGTTCGCAGTTACGCCCAGAGCATCCGGCCCCTGCGCCCGGACCCTTTAGCTGCTGCCGTGGCACTGGCGGCAATCGAAATTTGGGAGGC
Source organism: Rhodobacterales bacterium (assembly GCA_031378845.1). GTDB lineage: Bacteria > Pseudomonadota > Alphaproteobacteria > Rhodobacterales > Rhodobacteraceae > JAJNPS01. The sequence continues at coordinate 24,030 of JANNES010000019.1, read as the reverse complement.
GCGCGGCAAGACGGTCTTGGTCGGAAGCCGGGAAGCCCCGAGCGAGTTTTCGCGTTTCTTGGCAAAGACACTGATCGAGTTTCTGCCAACCAAATACGAGATCGGCGACCGGCTGCGCACCGAAGAATTTAGGCAGTCGCGAGCTGTCTATGATGCCATCGCAGTTCTGGACCGGCTGGCAGATGAGGGGCACATAGCGAAGAAGCCCCGCGCAAAAGACGGAGGTTAGGGTTTCTCCCCCCGGTTTCGGGGGGAGCTATCTCAATTTTTCTGAGGCACAATTTCCCCGAGTATCCCCCGAGATACCTTAGCGTGCGGGGATAAACCGATGCCAGCCAACGACACACTTTTGACGATTGACGAGGTGGGCGCGCGTGTCCGACTCTCGAAGCCGACCATCTATAAGCTGATCCGCCGGGGCCAGTTTCCGAAGCAGTTGCGCCTGTGCGAAAACAAGGTGGCGTGGCTGGAACGGGAAGTCGAGGGCTGGGTTGCGGCCCGTGCCGATGCGCGGGTGGCGGGATGAAAGAAACCCCAGCCCGTGGTGAACGGGCGGGGGCGGAAAGTAACGGTGCCTTGCTGAGCACCACGACTTTACCCGATCCCGCCACCGCCGCCAAACTGAATTCGTTGACCGGCGACACCGACGCCGCCGTGGCGTTTCTCGACCAATGGTGCCCGGGCGGGCCTTGGGTGCTGACCAGCATCGTGCCCGACGGCGGCAGGACCACCACGGCAACCTTCGCCGCGCTGACCTTGGCGCAGATGCGCCGCTGGATTGACGCGCGGCAGGGCAAGCAGAACATCTACTTTACCGTGAACGTGGTTTTCGGCGACGTGGAGGTGAAACCCAACAAGGGCGCAGTCGCCGCGATCCGCGCCCTGCACGTCGATGTTGACCCCCGTGTCGGAGAAGAACCGGCGGCAGAGCGTGAGCGGGCATTGATGGTGTTGCTGGCATACGATCCCGCGCCGACCGTTATCGTGGACAGTGGCGGCGGTATGCAGGCGTTCTGGCTGGCCGATAGCGACGTTGACGTTGGCGGTTCGCGCGAACTGTCCGAACTTTTCCGGCGCATCGAAGCGGGACCGGCGCTGACGGCAGATGAAAAGGGGCTTGTGGAAGCGCACCTTGCGCGGCTGGCTGAGGTCGAAGCCCGCAACCTGAAAATCGAAACCGACCTGCAAGCCGATGCCTGTCACAACGCTGACAGGATTATGCGGTTGCCGGGGACCGTGAACATGCCGGGTGAAAAGAAGCGGCTTAAGGGGCGCGTTGCGCGTCTGGCCACCGTTGTCGATGTTGACTGGTCGCGGTGCTATGCGCTGGCCGAGTTCCCGAAGGCAAGGGTCGGCGCGGGCAACGGGCCTGCGGTGGTGGTTACGGCTGCCCCGGCAACCGGCCTGACCTTGGATGACCTGCCCCTCGCCGTATCCGACCGGACCAAGGCGGTGATCGTCCAGGGCAACGACCCTGACAGCCCGAATGCCGACCGATCCCGCGTGGTTTTCGGCGTGGTCTGCGACCTTGTGCGCGCCGGATGCACCGACGAACAGATGCTGTGGGTGATCCTGAACCCCGACTTTGGAATCAGCGCGCACGTCTTGGAACAGAAGGGTTCGCTGAAATATGCGCGGCGGCAGGTCGCACAGGCGCGGGCGGCAGTGGCAGAAAGCGGCAGGGGCGGCGATGACCGGCCACAGGTGATATATGACGAGAACCGGCTGCCCGACATTCTGGACGCCGCTGAAAGCGCGCTCTTGGCATCGGGCATCCCGATCTACCAGATGGCGGGGCGGCTGGTGCACTCGATCCGGCTGGACGCCTCCGAGGATGATGACGGGGTGCAGCGGCGGGCAGGCGCGTTGCTGGTGCGGGATGTAAATGCCCACCGCATCCGGGAATATATGACCGGCGCGGCCAATTTCGTAAAACAGAAGGTGAGTCCGAAGGGCGTTGAATATCTGCTGGGCATCGCGCCACCCTTGTCCTTCGCCCACACCTACATCGCACGGGAAGGTGCTTGGCGTTTGCCGGTCCTTCGCGGCGTGACCGAAACACCGACCCTCCGGCCTGACGGCACGGTTCTGGCGGTGGACGGCTATGACGCGGGTTCTCGCCTGATCCTTGACACGCGCGGCGTTGTCTTTCCGGCGGTGCCCGACCGGCCATCCCGCCATGATGCCTTGGCCGCAATGGCGACGTTGAAGGCGGTGATCGGCGGCTTCCCGTTTGTCGATGGTGCGGCCCGGTCTGTGGCGCTGTCTGCGATCCTGACAGCGGTATCCCGCCGCGCCGTCCGCACGGCCCCGCTGCACGGGTTTTCGGCCCCGACGATGGGCACGGGGAAATCGCTTCTGGCCGATGTTGTGTCGATGATTGCGACGGGCCGGGATGCGGTCGTGATGTCGCAGGGTGCATCCGAAGAAGAGGACGAAAAGCGGCTGCTTTCGGTGCTGATGCAGTGTGACCCGGTTCTGGTGATCGACAACATCAAGCGGCCCGTTGAAGGCGATGCACTCTGTTCGATCCTTACCTCGGAGACTTGGAAGGGCAGGCAGCTTGGCGTGAACCGTCTGATCGCAGTATCGACCGCAACCCTCATCATCGCCACCGGCAACAACATCGAGTTTCGGGGCGACATGTCGACCCGCGCGATCCTTTGCACGATAGATGCCGGGGTCGAGAAGCCCGAGGCGCGGCGCTACGACGTTGACCTGCGGGTTGAGGTGCCGAGGCGGCAGGGCGAACTTGTTGCTGCGGCACTGACCGTCCTGCGCGCCTTCGTCGTGGCTGGCAGGCCCGGTGCGCGCGACCTTGAACCCTTCGGGCGATTTGAAGAGTGGTCGGACCTCGTGCGCGGTGCGCTGGTCTGGGCCGGGGAAGCCGATCCCTGCGACAGCCGTGCGAATGTGGCTGGCGGCGACAGTGCCCGCGAAGAACTGGCGGTGCTGGTCGATGCGTGGCGCGTTGCCGTGGGGGTCGGCAAGCCGGTGACGGCTGCGGGCCTTATCGACGCGGCAGGCCATCCGATGGGCGACCGTGGCGGCGATGAAGGCCTGCGACAGGCACTGGACGCGGCCTGCCCGAACAGGCTGACGCCGAAGGCGCTGGGCCGTTACCTAGGCAAGATGCAGGGCCGCATTGCCCTTGGCCTTCGGGTTGAGCGGATTGAAAACGTGACCAAGGATGCCAGCACCACCTATGTTCTGGCGCGGGTGAATGGGTGACGGAAAGCCCAGGGCAGACGCCGGGGTGGTGGCGCATCCCGGCGAATACTCCGCTTTACGGTGTAACCCGGTATTAGTTCCGCACCGTCCGCGCGCGTTACTGCCCAAAAGGGGGGCGGGGGCGTTCTGTCGGGGCAGTTGTCGGGAATTGGGACTTTTTTCCCTTTCGAGTTCTGGGAAAATAACACCGTAAACACCGGAAATCCCGTAACCACCTGTAAGGCTGGCGAAAAACAGCCGGTATTAAGTTGGCAAGAAATACCGGACAAACACCGTAAACACCGGACGCAATGTGCTGCGCCCCTTGGGCCAGAAGCCAGCGGAAAACGCGCTGTCCGCCGCAAGAAAAAGGCCCGCAGCAACAACGGGCCGCGCGGGCGTCCTCGGGGCCGGGGCGGTATCGTCGGGGCGCTGGACAGGGAGGCGCGGCTATGGACTTGGCGGCAGCAACGGCGCGCGACTTGGCGCGGCGGTATGGACAGGCAAAGGGCATCCGGTATTTGCCCGAGGATAATGAGTTCTGTTGCCCCGATGGTCGCAAAGTGATGCGCCACATCCTGTTCGCCGATTTGTGCTACCATTTCGGCAAGGGCAACGGATCGAAGGCCCGGGCTGCGATGTTGGAAATGGGGGGGCTATTTGCGGTTCCCCGCAGACCTGCCAGCCCCGGCGTTCTGCGTGACTGGATAAGGGCCTATGAAGCCTTCGCCTCGCAAGCCGGTGGCGAAGGGGTGCTTGCGCCGGATGCTTGGCCAGAGGCGAAGGTATCGGCGACAAGCAAGGTCGGGACAATGGTGATCGCACCATCGCACCGCCGACCCCGCGTTCGGCTCTATGTGACGGCATCGCCCTACTGGATCGGCCTTCGGGCGCGCGAATGGGAACCGCGACCGGGCAGGCAGAATGTGCCATCCTGACCCCACCCTGAAAGGCTGTGCTGATTTATCCCCGGTCTGGGCCGATAATCCCCTGCAAATGTGGGGTCTGTTTTGCGCGGGTTTTTCACCCGCAAGACGGCCCTTTCTGGGGTGGATGGCCATAGACGCGATGCGCGTGTTCGCGTATCGTTCTTGCAACCAGAGGAGGAGCGCTCGATGACCAACACACCCCGCCGCGCCGCGATCTACGCCAGAGTTTCGACCGGGGAACAGACCCCGGAAAACCAGCTTAGGGTGCTGCGCGAGGTGGCAGACCGCGCCGGGTGGACCGTCGCCGCCGAATACGTCGAGACGGCATCGGGTGCCACGGCCAAGCGCGCGGGGCTGGAGCGTATGCTTGCTGACGCGGCCCGCAGGAAGTTCGACACGTTGCTTTGCTGGGATGTTTCGCGGTTGGGCCGATCCCTGCGCGACCTAGTGGACATTTTCGAGACGCTACGCGCGCTGAAAATCGACCTCGTGATCCATCAACAGGGCATTGACACGCAAACGCCCGCTGGCATCGCCATGATGCAGATGAGTGGCGTCTTTGCCCAATTCGAGAGAGCGATGATCGTTGAGCGCACGAAAGCGGGGATGGCAAGGGCAAGGGCGCGAGGCGCACAGATCGGTCGCGCCCCGGCTGGCGACGGCACCGTGGCGGCGATCCGCAGCCTTCGGTCGCAGGGCCTGTCGATGGACCGGATTGCTCGTGATCTGAAAATCGGCAAGGGCGTGTCGCAGCGCGTCTGTCAGGCCTTCGACCGGGAACAGGGGGTGGCGCGATGAACCGGCCCGAACTGCCGTCCCGCCGGATCACGAACAGCCTCGGCAAATCTGAAATCGTCGTGACTCCGACCGGTTTGCAGATCGTGGAGGAACTCGCCGCGAAGGGCTGTTCGGTGGTGACCATCGCAGCCGCCCTTGGGGTGAACAAGGAAACCTTCGTGCATATGCGCCGCCGCGATCCCGCCGTGGAGGAAGCCTTTGAGAACGGTCGCGCAAAGGAACACGACCGGCTGGTGACGAACCTGAACACCGCCGCTGCCGGGGGCAACGTAGTGGCCTCGATCTTCCTCTTGCGCGCGCGGCACGGATACCAGTCTTCCGAGGGCATCGACGTGAACGTGAACGTGAACACCGGGGGCGTGCTGCTGCTGCCTGCCGAGGTGACGGTCGAGCAGTATCTGGAGATGAAGCGCGCCGAGGGCGATATGATCGACGTGACACCTTCGGCGCGGCCCAGCCTATACCCCGGCCACGCGCCGTTGGCTGACCTTCGGCCTGACGCGCCCGATCCGACGCCAGAACCGGCCCCCAGCCGCCCTGCGCCGTCTGGAACCACTATCGCCTCGTTCCCCGGCCCGCGCACGACTCGGGGCGACTAATGCGCGCCCTGATGCTGACCATCGCCCTTTCGGCCTGCGCGCCGGTCCTGGCACCGCCTGACCGCCCGCTGACCGCAACCGAGGCGCGCGGCCTCGCCATGCTGCACCGCCTGCGGGCGCTGGACCCCTGCCACCGGGATTGCGCCTGCCATACCGATGCCCAGCCGCCGCGATAGGGGCTGCCTGCGCCAGCCTACGGCCTTTGGGCCACATCCGCGCATTACGGCCAGCCCTGCGCCAGCTACGGCAGCCTGCGGGCCAAACCTTTGAACAACAACGGATAGCGCTTTTGCCCGGTTGGGCCGATCCGGTATCTTTCCGGGGATGGGTCCCGATGGCGTGGCCCCGTGACGCAAGGAAGCGCACCAATGCCGGAACCGGCCCAAATCCCCCTGAATGAAATCCCCATCGTTCCGATTGCCCAGATCGGCGGCAAGCTGCTGAACAGCGGCGAACTGGTGAACCTTGCGGAATACGCAAGCCGCCGCGCCGACAAATTCGCCGCGACCATCGCCACCCTTGAAGCTGGCATCGCCGCCCGCGCCGCAGAGGCATCCGAAAGCCTAGCCCGTGCCGATTTCCCGAAGGAAGCCCAGAAACAGGCCGCAGCCAAGATGGGGGCCAAGGCCCGTGTCGAGGTGACGCAGGCCTCGGATGCCGCCCGCTGGGAAACCCTGAAAGAACTGAACGCGGCGGCTGAAAGTCTGGCCCTGACCGCCACTCTTTATGCCTCGCCCGTCGTTGTGCTTTCGCGGCAGGGTCTGGGGAGTGCCGAACGGTCGGCATACCAGATGCAGGTTGCCACTGCTGGCCCGACCGAACTGGCGAACCTCGCCACCTTTGCCATCGCCACGCATAACCGTGTCCTCGGTGCCGCCCTCGTTTCGGTGATTGACGCAATGCCCGCCCGGAACCGCCCGTTTTCGGCACAGGAACTGGCCGACAAGCTGTGCGGCGACGAAACCCGTGCCGTGCTGGCATCGGTTGAAGCCATCCGCACCGCGAACCAGAAGGCGCTTAACGCCAACCGGGCCTTTTTGCGTGGCCGTGCCGATCCGCTGGCCGCCGTGAAACTCGCCCTGCGCAACAAGAAGGAAACCACCTGATGCCCATGTATCGCATTTCCCGCCCCGCCAACCCGGCCCTCGCCGAAACGCTCGGCACCTCATCCGGCATCCGTGGCGCGCTGGTGTCGGCCGCATCGCCCGCCGCTGCCATCACGGTCGCCAACGCACTGGCGACGGCGCGCGGCTATAACGACGTGTTCTCGCCCGCCGGGTGGGTCATCACGGACGTGGCGACCACGCCCGGCGGCTTGCATATCGACACCCTCGTTGATGGCGACTTTTCGACCGTTCGCGGCATCTGGCCCGGCAAGTGATGACAGCGCAAGAAACAGCCGCCGCCGAAGCCGACGCCCGGATAGTGTCTGGTTATCACGTCCTGCTGTCGGAAAACCTGCGCCTCGCGCACGCCGCGATGCTGGAATACGCGAACGCGAACAACGATGACTACTGGCCAAAGGGGCGCGACGTGATCCGCTTTGCCCGGTTCTATTGCGTGAAACAGACGGCCCTCGGTGGGCTTGTCGGCCTGCTGCCCTACCGGCTTGGTCGGCGCACGGTCTGGGTCGATGCGGCACGGGTGCCAGACCTCGCGCGGTGTGTCGGGCTGGAAACTTTTCCCCGCGATGCGCTGGTTTCGTTTGGCATCTTCTGCGCCGCTGCCGACACGCTGGCGCGTGAAACGGCCACGCTGCACTGACGGCAATCGACCCCGAACCGAAGGCGCGATACCTTCGGGGGGCCGGTTGACACTATGCGGCAAGGGCATGCTTCTGTCGCACCCCCCGTTGCGAAACGGGGAGTGGCGCTGTTTCGGGGCTAGGCCGCGCGGTCGATCACGTCATCATCGCCATCATCGCCATTTTCCACCTTCGCATCGAACTTGCGCGGCAGGTCTGGCAGGGGCAGCGGCCATTCCGCAACGCACCGCACGATCTTTCCGCTGCTGTCGTGCTTGTGGAAGAAGTAGAAGATGCGGTTGCGAAGGCGATTGCTGAACCACCCTTCCCACTTGTCGAACTTCTGCTTGCTGCCACTGTGGTCGTTGTAGTGTTCGTGGGCCATGCCGATCCGGGGCTTGAGCGTTGCCACAGCGTTCTCGCTGGTGACGCCCATATCCGTGAGGCTGCACCGCCCTTCGATGTAGTCGTGGACCGTAAGCCCCCGGAACGCGGCCTGTTCGACCAGCCACCGGGCCGTGATCTCGATGACCTTGCGGCCTTCACCGCTCCGCCAGTAGTTCGCCATTGTCGTATCTCCTCGTGACGCTGACCCAATCGGCCAACGAGGCAAGAGATACCAAGGCGCGGGGCTGCCATCATTTCGGCAATGCTCCCCGATTTTCTGGGGGCAGTTTCTGCATTGCGCGCACCCTTTTGGGGAACGGTCGGGGGGTGTGATTCGATCAGACGAAAACTGTTTGAAATCTGGGGCGCAGAACCGGCAGAACAGTTCCCCCTTCCGGGGTGGTTATCCCCGGCCCGAACGCAGGACGCTAGGCCGCAACGCTCTGGGCGTTAATGCACCGCAAAAGGTGGTCGCCAATCGCCTTGCCGAGCAGGGGCGGCACCGCGTTGCCGACTTGGACATACTGGTCGGTGCGCGAACCGGAGAACTCAAACCAATCCGGGAAAGCCTGTAGGCGGGCCGCTTCGCGCACGGAAATCGCGCGTGTCTGATCCGGGTGGATGTAGGCCCCCCAGTGGATGTCGCACTTCGTCAGGACCGTGCAGGAAAGCCCGTCCCACGTCATCCGACCGTAGCGCTTGGTGTGGTCCGACCGCTTGGCCCGCTGCATCCCGGCGGGCAGCAGGTCGAACGGAATGTCGCGCCAACTGCCCCCCGGCGGGATATGGGCAAGGCGTTCGATGTTGACGGCACCGAGTCTAGGCGCGGCGTGGTCGGCAACGGTTATCGCATCGCCGCGCATAAGACGCTGGAACGCCGTAAGTGCGCCGGGTAGGTAGGGGACGCGCCCCCGATCTTCGCCGTTGGCAATCGGTGGCAAGTCCCCAATGGCATCCTTGATCGTCGTGAAGGGCTGGAGGCCGGGGCCGTGTGTTGGGGCCGGATGCGTGATCGGCGCGCCGATCCGGTTGCCGATGAACACGACACGCCGCCGCTCCTGCGGCACCCCGTAATCTTCGGCCCGCAGCACCCGATCTTCGACAGCATAACCCAGTGCGCCAAGTTCTTCCTTGATCGTTCGGACGGCTTCGCCGCCGCCGATTGAGTAGATGCCCGTGACGTTTTCCATCACGATCCATTCCGGCCGCAAGCCTTCGACCAAGCGCAGGTATTCCTTGAACAGGGTGGCCCGGGCGTCGTGCATACCGCGCTGGTGGTTGTAAACCGAATAAGCCTGACAGGGCGGGCCACCGACCAGCACCGTGAGTTCGCCGCGCCGCAGGCCCGTCTTTGCCATTAGGTCGGTAACCGAAAGGTCTTGAATCGGAACGTTGATGAACTTGGCGTTGGGGTGCGTCCGGGTAAACGTGTCACCAGCAGCCGCGAATAGATCGTTGCCCGCCAACACCTTGAATCCGGCCATCTCTAGGCCTGCCGACAAGCCACCTGCGCCGCAGAATAGGTCGATTGCTGTATTCTGCATTGTGCCCGCCTGTGTCGATGTTCTCATTTTGTCCCAGATATATCTACAAAGTGTGAATCCGGCAACCGCCTAGTTTGCCGACTTCGCCCTGATCCGTTTCTCGAACTCGCCCTGCGAAACCGGGACGCCGCCGGTTAGGCCCAGGGTGGCGCTTTCGAGTGTCGTGAAGAACTGTTCGACCACTGTGAGCTTGAACGGCCCACCGCCGCCGTCGTAAACGAAATCGACCAGACACCAGACTATGTCGGCATTCGACACGTCGCCGACCCGCTCCATCTTGCCCATTGAATCGAAGAACGGCGCATCGACCACCACGGCCATCTTCTTGCCCCAGCGGCGCAACGTCGGCACCTTGGTGAGCAACTGGGGCATGAGGCGCTTGACGCCGCTGCTGCGGTAGTCCGGGCGGCGCTTTTCGCGGGCCATGGAAAACTTCCCCTGCGTCTCGGTCAGGTGGTCGAACTCTATGCCCATCTTCTTGCCCGAGAAGTAAACCGCCTGCACCTCAACCGCGACCCATTCCATCGGTGCCCCGGCGGCGCAGTTGGACTTGACCAAGATCATGTCGATCCGGCCCACATCTTCGCCTGCGTCGCTGTCGAGGTTGCCGGTTGACTCAAGGAACCCGACTTCACCCGAACGCCTCGGCTTCGGGTCGGCCAAGAGGTGTTCGCCGATCTTGTCGAATGCCGTCCCGTCCTGATGGAAGCGCCAAGGGCACAGCGCGCGGACGCGGCCCCGCTTGCCGTCTACGGGCCGCACGACGCCTGATTCCTCGGTGTATGGCCGGATCGAACAGACCCCACCGGGCTTCGAGCAGGTCGGGTTTGGGATGTTGATCTTGAACGGGCAGGGCAGTTCGTGTTCCTGCTGTAAGGCCAGTTTGGCGCGCAGGGTGGCTAGGCGGGAAGCATCTTTTGCCGCCATTGGGCCAGCCGCCGCGATCTTTTCTAATGCAGCCAACCGAACCTGATCCGCCTTCGGCATCGGTGCTACGCCGACCTTGTGCCGGGCCAAGCGAACACGGTCCCAGTCGCCCAGTTGCTCGAAGGGGTGGCCATACCACTCTGAAATGTGAAATCGTTCGTCCGCCAAACGCCGCCCCTTTTTTGTGGGCAGTTGGCCAGATTATACCAGATGTAGTCAATGCACATTGTGCAGCGTGGCCGGGGTAATTTGGGGCAACGGAACATGGCCACCGCCTGAAACCGCCAACTACCTGATTTTCTGAGGATTTATGGTGCTGTGAGAGAGGATTGAACTCTCGACCTCACCCTTACCAAGGGTGTGCTCTACCACTGAGCTACCACAGCCGCCTTTTTCCTAAACGTAACCCCGGGCGTTACCCCGAAGTCGGCAGGGTTCGGAAATCCCCCACCTTAACAACCACTTCCGTCACCAGCGCCGCCCCTTACCAAGGGAGTGCTCTACCACTGAGCTACTGCAGCGCCGTAGGTGGCGGCCGGGATAGACGCAATCGCCCAAGGGCGCAACCCCTTTTCGCCCCGGATCTGGACCCTGAGCACACTCTGCGATAAGGGAATGACATGGCCAAGACGACGCCAGAGCCGCAAGGCAGCACGACACGCAAACCGGTCCCGAAATCGGGACCTTTTGGCGCGCGCGCGGCCCGGCTGAAGGCGGCGCTCAAGGCAAACATGGCGCGCCGCAAGACGCAGGCCGCCGCACGCCGCACACCAGATGCGGCCAATGACAAAGAGGAATGAGGCATGGATTCGATCGTCGTCAAGGGAAACGGGGCACTGCATGGGGCGATCCCGATTGCGGGGGCCAAGAATGCTTGCCTGACACTGATGCCCGCCACACTTCTGAGCGAAGAGCCGCTGACATTGACCAATGCGCCGCGCCTCAGTGACATCGCCACCATGGCGCAGTTGTTGCAGTCCTTGGGCGCCGAGGTCGCCAGCCTGCAAGACGGTCTGGTGCTGGCCATGTCGAGCCATGCCATCACCAACCACCGCGCCGACTATGACATTGTCCGCAAGATGCGCGCCTCGATCCTCGTTCTCGGGCCGATGCTGGCGCGCGATGGTCATGCCGTGGTCTCGCTGCCCGGTGGCTGCGCGATTGGCGCGCGGCCCGTCGATCTGCATCTGCGGGCGCTTGAGGCATTGGGGGCGGAACTGGAACTGCGCGACGGCTACATCCACGCCAAGGCAATTGGCGGCAGGCTCAGGGGCGCGGTCGTGGACTTTCCCTTCGTCTCGGTCGGGGCCACCGAAAACGCGCTGATGGCGGCAACCCTGGCAAAGGGCACGACTGTTCTGAAAACCGCCGCCCGCGAGCCTGAGATCGTCGACCTTGCCCGGTGTCTGCGCAAGATGGGGGCACGGATCGAGGGCGAAGGCACGTCACAGATCACCATCGAGGGCGTGGACCGCTTGCATGGCGCGACGCACCAGGTCGTGGCGGACCGGATCGAGCTTGGCACCTATATGCTGGTCCCTGCGATCTGTGGCGGCGAGATTGAATGCCTTGGTGGCACGATTGAACTTGTCGGCGCATTTGCAGAACGACTTGATGCGGCGGGCGTGTCGGTCAGCCAGACCAATCGCGGCGTCAAGGTTGCGCGCAAGAATGGCCGCATCCGCGCGGTGGATGTGACAACCGCGCCCTATCCCGGTTTTCCGACGGATCTGCAGGCGCAGATGATGGCGTTGTTGTGTACCGCTGAAGGGACCAGCATTCTGGAGGAAAAGATTTTTGAAAACCGCTTCATGCATGCGCCCGAGCTGATCCGGATGGGCGCGCGCATCGAGGTGCATGGCGGCACCGCGACCGTCACCGGGGTGCCAAAGCTGAAGGGCGCGCGCGTCATGGCGACGGACCTGCGCGCCAGTGTGAGCCTGATCCTTGCAGCATTGGCAGCGGAGGGTGAAACCGTCGTCAGCCGGGTCTATCACCTTGATCGCGGCTATGAGCGGGTCGAGGAAAAGCTGCGCGCCTGCGGGGCCCTGATCGAGCGGATCAAGGCTGCCTGATGGCGGATGCGCGGTTCGAAGACGGGACGGATGCACCCTTGCGGCTGATGGCGCGTGACGGCGACGATCTCGGCGTTATCGCAAGCTTGATGCAGGACGCGGTCTTTGCGATCAGCGATATGGCCTATGACGCCAAGCGTCGCCGGTTTGCCCTGTTGGTCAATCGTTTCCGCTGGGAAGACCGCGCGGCGGCAGAGGCAGCGGCGCGCCCATATGAGCGTGTCAGGTCAATGCTTGTCATCGAAGATGCGCTACGGGTCCGCACGACCGGCATCGACCGCGCCGAGCGCGATGTCATCCTGTCGGTCCTGACGCTGGACTTTGCGCCGGGTCCGGACGGCACCGGGACGCTGACCCTGACGCTGGCCGGCGATGGGGCGGTCGCGCTGGACGTCGAGGCTTTGGAAGTCCGGCTGGACGACGTCACGCGGCCGCACCGCGCTGCTGCCAGGGCGGCACCGCGTCACGACGGATAGCATACGTTTGTCCGACGTATGTCCGACACTGGTCCGACGCGCGTTTCGCCCGCCGCCGGAGGGTTTCGCACCCTCCGGACCTCCCGCGGGATATTTTCGCAAAGGTGAACGGGAAAGCGACGCTTGAGGCTTGAGACTGACCGCGCTATCTGGGTCGCGTTGTCCTAGGGAAGTCATCCATATGCCCGTGTTCCTGTCCAGTCGTGATGCGGGTTTCGAGGCCGCCTTTGCCGCGCTTCTGGGCCAAAAGCGGGAAGAGGCCGAGGATGTCGATGAGGCCGTCGCCGCCATCATCGCCGATGTGCGCGCGCGCGGCGATCAGGCCGTCATCGAGCTGACGGCCAGATATGACAACCTGGCGTTAACATCTGAAACCATGGCATTTTCTGCAGCAGAAATCGCCGCCGAAATCGCGCGTGTCGGCCCTGACGATCGCGCCGCCCTGGAACTGGCGGCAGATCGCATCCGGGCCTACCACGCCCGACAACTGCCGCGCGATGAAAGCTGGACGGATGCATGCGGTGCGACACTGGGGTGGCGCTGGACGCCGGTGTCGGCCGCAGGCCTGTATGTGCCGGGGGGGACCGCCTCTTACCCCTCATCGGTGCTGATGAACGCGATCCCTGCGCGTGTCGCAGGGGCGGAGCGGCTGGCCATCTGTTGCCCGACGCCGGGTGGTGTGGTGAACCCGCTGGTGCTGCTGGCGGCCCAGATCGCAGGCGTCGACACGGTCTACCGGATCGGCGGCGCGCAGGCGATTGCGGCACTGGCATATGGCACGGCTACGATTGCAGCCGTGGACAAGATCACTGGCCCCGGCAACGCCTATGTGGCGGCGGCGAAGCGGCGGGTCTTTGGCCGCGTCGGCATCGACACGATCGCGGGCCCGTCCGAGATCCTGATCATTGCGGATGGCGACAATGATCCCGACTGGATCGCGCTGGATCTGCTGAGCCAGGCCGAGCATGATGAAAGCGCGCAGTCAATCCTGATCACTACCGATGCCGGGCTCGCTGAGGCGGTCAAGGTGGCGGTCGCGGCGCGGCTGACGACGCTGCAACGGCGGGCGATTGCAGGGGCTGCCTGGGCGCAGAATGGTGCCGTGATCCTCGTCGACACGCTGGATCAGGCCGCCAAGCTGGCCAATCGCATCGCCCCTGAACATCTGGAGATTCTGACGGAAAACCCCGAATCTGTTGCCGCCAAAATCCCCCATGCCGGGGCGATCTTCCTTGGACCCTGGACGCCCGAGGCTATCGGCGATTATGTCGGCGGGCCGAACCATGTCTTGCCTACCGCGCGTTCGGCCCGGTTCTCGTCAGGACTGAGCGTGCTTGATTTCATGAAGCGTACGACGATGGCGCGCATGACCCCCGGCGCGTTGGCGGCAATTGGTCCGGCGGCAGAGCGGCTGGCGATGTCGGAAGGCCTGGAGGCGCATGGCCTGAGCGTGCGGGCGCGGCTGGACCGGTTGAACGATTGACGTGCCTTTCGCTGCGGGCCATCGTGTCCGTGGATTGCGCGACCGAAAGGAGAATTGCATGGCACTGAGGAAAGAACTGCAAGGCTTGTGCAACGCCTATGTGGCAGCCTACCGTGCGGGCGATGCGACGGGCTGCGCGGCTAGCTTCACCGAAAACGCGGTCATGCAGTCCATCTTTGCCCCACCCGCGCTCGGGCGTAGCGCCATCGCAGCGACGCACCGCGATTGGGTGCGGGACGGTGCAGACAAGACCCTGACCGTCCTTGACGCAGGGGGATCGGGCGACGTCGCGTGGTTTCTCGCCGAATTCGCCGAAGGCGAAGCCACGGGAGTGGGCATCACCCTCGCCGTTTGCGAACGCCGGCCCGGCGGGCCATGGCAGATCCGGGCCTGCAGCCTGACCGCGGCCGCCTGACACGCGCGCGATCAAGACAGTGCCCTTGCTTCCCCCGCCCCCCTCGGGCATCACTCGCCGCTGATCCCGAAAGTCCCGCCATGACCGACCGCCTTTGCCATATCGCCATCGACGAGCGTGGCCTGATCCGCCCGACGCCCGAGATCGAGCAGGAACGCCGAGTCGCGATTTTTGATCTGCTGGAAGACAACAGCTTTGCGCTGCCCCCACGCGACGGGCGCGCAGCACCGGACGGGCCCTACCGACTTGGCCTTGCGATCCGCGAGGGGCGGCTGGTGTTCGACATTCTGACCGAAGCCGAAGCGCCGGTCACCGCGTTCCATCTGTCGCTCGGTCCGTTCCGGCAGGTGGTCAAGGACTATTTCCAGATCTGCGAAAGCTACTTCGACGCCGTGAAACGCCTGCCCCCCTCCCAGATCGAAGCCATCGACATGGCCCGGCGCGGCATCCACAACGAAGGCGCGCGGGTGTTGCAAGAACGGCTGGAGGGCAAGGCCGTCGTCGACGGCGATACCGCACGGCGCCTCTTTACTCTCATTTGCGTCCTGCACTGGGGGTAGGCGTGGCGGAGTTTCCCCAATCCGTGCTATTTTGCTGTGACCACAATGCGGTGCGCTCACCCATGGCCGAGGGGTTGATGAAGCAGATGTATGGCCAGCGCGCCTATGTCCAATCCGCAGGCGTCAAGAACGACATGGAAATCGACGGCTTTTCCATCGCGGTCTGCAAGGAAATGGGGATCGAACTGTCCCGCCACCGGTCCCGCAGCTTTGAAGAAATGCAGGAATGGGGCGATGACCTGTCGCAGTTCGACCTGATCGTCGCGCTGTCGCCCGCCAGCCAGCGCATGGCGCTGGAGCTGACACGGTATCATCATCTGGATATCGAATACTGGCCGATCCTCGACCCAACCGGCCTCGGCGATAGCCGCGTTGCGAAACTCGGCGCCTATCGGCAGGCGCGAGACCAGATCCGCGACCGGATGCTGGCGCGGTTCGGGGCGCCGAGTGAGGGAGCAAAGGCGGAATGAACGACCTTGACCATGTCACCATTCGCCCGTTGTCGGGCACAGACTTGGACGCCGAGATTGACGACATTGCGCGCCTGCGCCTCGCGGTCTTTGCCGACTGGCCGTATCTTTACGATGGTCATCTGGCCTATGAACGCGACTATCTGCGCACCTACCGTGACCAGCCTGGCGCTCTTTTGGTGGGCGCTTTTGATGGAGATACGCTGGTCGGAGCATCGACCTCGAGCCCCATGGAAGACCACGCCGAAGCATTTGCAGAACCGTTGCGCGACATCGGCGTGCCACTGACAGCGATCCTTTATGGCGCCGAATCCGTGCTGATGCCCGCCTATCGCGGGCGCGGATTGGGGCACCAGTTCTTTGACCTGCGCGAGGCATATGCCCGACGTATGGGTCGCAGCCATGTCGGGTTCTTTTCGGTCAGGCGGCGCGAGGATGATCCCCGACGTCCGTCCAATGTTCGCACCAATGACGGGTTTTGGACCGGACGGGGTTACACACCCCTGCCCGGCGTCACGGCCGTCTTTGACTGGCGCGATCTGGGGGATACCAAAGAAACCCCGAAAACGCTGCAATTCTGGATGCGCGCGCTCTGAGACCATGCAGCCGTCGCACGTTCGCAATGGCAAGAAATCCGACGGTCCGGGGCAACGCCATTGACGGCTCAGGCCGCGTGCGCGCCCGCAGCCAATGCGGCAACCTTGGCAAGAACCTGATCGACCGGCATGCCCGCCCCGATATCGGCAACAATCGCCGACCCCACGACGCAGCCATCAGCGACAGCCGCGATGCGTTGTGCGGCCTCGGGTGTAGTGATGCCGAACCCCACGACGACCGGCAGATCGGTGCTGGCCTTGATCCGCGCCACCTCGGGCCCGACCTCGTTTGCCTGCGCCGCCGCAGCGCCCGTGATGCCGGTGACCGAGACGTAGTAGACGAAGCCCGAGGTGTTTTGCAAAACCCGCGGCAGCCGTTTGGCGTCCGTGGTAGGGGTGGCCAGCCGGATGAAGTTCAGTCCCGCAGCTTGGGCGGGCAGGCACAGTTCGGCGTCCTCTTCGGGCGGCAAGTCGACGATGATCAGCCCGTCGATCCCGGCAGATTTTGCGTCCACAAGGAACCGGGCCACGCCCCGCGCGTAGATCGGGTTGTAGTAACCCATCAGCACGATCGGCGTCTGAGCGTCCCCGGCCCGAAAGTCGCGCACCATCTGCAAGGTGGCATCAACCGTCACGCCACCCTCAAGCGCCCTCTGTCCGGCCCGCTGAATGGTGAGGCCATCAGCCATCGGATCGGTGAACGGCAGCCCGAGCTCGATGATGTCTACACCTGCAGCGGGGAGCCCGCGCATCACCGCAAGCGCGGTCGCCACGTCCGGATCGCCCGCCATGATATAGGCGACAAAGGCCTTTTTGCC
This sequence comes from Rhodobacterales bacterium, assembly GCA_031378845.1. Taxonomy (GTDB): domain Bacteria; phylum Pseudomonadota; class Alphaproteobacteria; order Rhodobacterales; family Rhodobacteraceae; genus JAJNPS01. The sequence continues at coordinate 6,999 of JANNES010000019.1, read as the reverse complement.
CTTGGCCCGCAACCGCGCAAACGTCTCGTCAATTCTGGTCATGGCCGTCCCCGTGCAAATCCCGAGCCCGGGTGTGCACGGGGCGGCGGGGAAAATCAATGCCGATCCGGCAAAAGTACGGCCTGCTTTTTCTGCGAGCCATAGGTTGAGAAACGCCGATTTCATTGCAGTTGCAAGCTTGCGAACATTCGGTATCTAAAGGTGTCTGACGTTCTTGTATCCAGGCGGTTGTTTCGATGTTGCCAGTCGCAGTCACCGCTTGCCTCGTTGTTGCCTTCGCCATGGCGCTTCTCGTCATCCTTCGGCCGACGCTGCAGCCCGACAAACCAGGCCTGGCCGCCGTGATTGCCCTTGTTGGCGCTGCAGAGTTTGCGGTGGTGGCGATCTCATGTTCACGCCGGGTTCGATCTAGCTGCGGTCTCTGATTGCTGCACTGGCCCTTATCCCGGCCGTCACCATTGCGCGGAGCTTTCGGCGCGTAGACATGATCGCGTTCCTGTCGCACAAGGAATTCGGGATGCAGGGTGCAAACTTGGCATCCCTGAAGAACGAGATTGCAACGGCCACACTTTCGGCGCTGCTGATCCTGATAGCGACCTGCTGCCTCGTCAGCTATTGGAACGCCGGAACGTCCATCCTGCTGGTGGTTACGGTGCCGCTTTTTGCTTGCCAATCCCTTCGTGGACTTCGGTCTGAACCGTCTGTTGCCAAGGCCGGTCGTCTCTGTTCAGCCCGACCGCCTGAGCGTTCCCCGGCTGGCACCCGATGATTGCCCGCTGCCAAATCTTGTGATCGTCTAGCTGGAAGGCACCGACAGCCGCTTTGCCGACCCGGCGGTCTTTGGGCAGGTCTATGACAAGCTGGCAGCCGTTGCGGCCGAACGTCTCAGCTTCACCCGCGTCGGCCAGATTGCAGGTAGGGGGTGGAGCCTTGCCGGGATGGTGGCCTCGCAAGCCGGGTTGCCGATCTTGCCGCGTGGCGTGCATTTCCAGTCCATGATCGAAGACCTGCCGTCTTTCATGCCGGGGCATGTGTTTTTGGGCGATGTGCTGGCCGAAATGGGCTATGCCAGCCACTATGTTGTCGGCGGCGAAACCGATTTTGGCGGGATCAGCGCGATGTACGCCACGCATCAGATCACGGAAATGGCCGGCCTTCCCGAACAGCAGGCGATGTATCCGGCGGCGGAGTTTGAGGCCGCGAAGGTTCATTGGTTTCGGGATGATCAGATGGTGCTGGACACAGCCCGCAGGATTCACCGCGATCTGGCGAGGGGACAAGCCATTCGCTCTGATCGTCGAGGCGGTTGGGCCTCATGGGCCAAAGGCTACCTGTCGCGACGTTGGACCGATAGCGGCAAGGCGGAGGTAACGCGGGACATTCCGCGCGTCGTCGCGGGCAAGGTGGACGAGGTTCTGGAGTTTTTGCAGCACATCCGCGCCGCACAGTCCGCGCGGGAGCGGGAGCCGCGGGTGGTGCTGATATCGGACCACCTGAACCATGTTCCCCGCCTGCCAAAGGTGGCCCCAGGTTTTGCCGGGTTCAACACGGTGATCCTGTGGGGCGATCCTGCCCGCAAGGGTGAGGTCATCGACAAGCCGGGCAGCATGATTGACGTATTCCCGACCTTGCTTGACTGGCTGGCTTGGTCCAAGGGGCCGGTGGCCGCCGGGCTTGGTCGCTCGGTGCCGTCCGCCCCGCCAACGCTGGTGGAAGAGTTCGGGATCGCCGCGGTCGACGTGATGATCGTCGGCGATGCGCTGCTGAGCAAGCTGCTGTAGGGGCGCGCCCCTTGCCTTGCGGAACCTGCCGTCACCACCTAGAAGCTGCCCAGCCGCACAGGAGGGTGAGATGGGTTTCAAGATGGGGATCGTGGGTTTGCCGAATGTGGGCAAGTCCACCCTTTTCAACGCGCTGACGCGCACGGCGGCGGCTCAGGCGGCGAACTTTCCGTTCTGCACCATCGAGCCCAATGTGGGTGAGGTCGCGGTGCCCGATACGCGGCTGGACAAACTTGCGGCAATTGCGGGCAGCAAGCAGATCATCCCGACGCGGATGACCTTTGTCGATATCGCGGGTCTGGTGCGGGGCGCGTCCAAGGGAGAGGGTCTGGGCAACCAGTTCCTCGCCAACATCCGCGAATGCGATGCCATCGCCCATGTGCTGCGCTGTTTTGAGGATGGCGACATCACCCATGTCGAGGGGCGCATCGACCCCGTGGCGGACGCCGAGACGATCGAGACCGAACTGATGCTGGCCGATCTGGAAAGCATCGAAAAGCGGCTGGCCAATCTTGCGCGCAAACTGCGCGGCGGCGCGGACAAGGAGGCGTCCGATCAGGACCGCCTGTTGCGGTCGGCGCTGAAGGTGCTGGAGGCGGGGCATCCCGCCCGCACCGTCAAGGTGGCCGAGGATGATCTGCGAACGTGGCGGCTGTTGCAGCTGTTGACCTCCAAGCCCGTTTTGTACGTCTGCAATGTCGAAGAGGCTGTGGCGGCGAACGGAAATTCACAATCGGACCTTGTCGCCAAGATGGCAGCAGGACAAGGAGCCGCATCCGTCATCATCTCCGCCCGGATCGAGGAAGAAATCAGCCAGCTTGCCCCCGACGAGGCCGCGATGTTTCTGGAAGAAATGGGGCTGCACGAGGCGGGCCTCGACCGGCTGATCAAGGCGGGCTACGCGCTGCTGGGGTTGCAGACCTATTTCACCGTCGGCCCGAAGGAGGCGCGGGCCTGGACGATCCCGGCGGGGACGCTGGCTCCTCAGGCGGCGGGGGTGATCCACGGCGATTTCGAAAAGGGTTTCATCCGGTCGGAAACGATTGCCTATGACGACTATATCGCCGGAAACGGCGAGGCGGGCGCGAAAGAGGCGGGCAAGTTCCGCGTGGAGGGCAAGACCTATGAGGTCAAGGACGGCGATGTGCTGCACTTTTTGTTCAGCGGGTAGGAGGTTGGGTCGGGGAAGTCTCTTTTGTTTTTAATCAAACAGTTAAGGATGGCACCTCAGGGTCTTGTTAACGATTGATCTCGATTTGCAGTGGGTTCCTGCGACATGATCACACTGCAACAGGGGACACGGATGGCGGGGTGAACCCCGCCCTACGGCGCCTCGCGCGCGGCGATTTTGGCGAGGATCAGATCAACTCTTTGGAGGTAGCTCGCAGCTTGGGCTGCTGCGAAGACCTCACGTGCATCGTTTTCGTATGATCGCGCGAAAGCTAACCAGTCGTCTTTTAGCATGCGTAGGGAGTCGAACGAATTGATCGGCGTTTCGAGCAATTGTTTTTCTAAAAGTGCTTGGGCTGCATCGTTGGGGCGATTCAGCAACCGCGCTTGGTCCACCGTGCTGTAAAGCACGCGCACCAGCCCTTAGGTTTGCTCGGTAATCCGGTCCCGCGCTGCATCGCGGGCGGTGATCAGGGCGTCAGCGGCGGCATCGGGCTTGCCAAGGGTGTTCAGCGCGTTCACCTTTGCCAACACGGCATCGACCTGATCTGCTGCATTACGGGGTAACCGTGCCGCCTGCTGCATTTCGGCGGCGGTTTGCAGGGCGTTTTCCAAGCCAACGCAAGCCGCGTTGAAATCACCCTCGATGCCCGGTGCATTGCGGCGGGCGAGTTCTTTTACCAAGGTATCTTGCACACCCAGCCTGTAGGCCGTGGCGTGCGTTTGGGCTGTCAAGGCTTCAACTTGTTCCCCGATAAAGCGGATGCTTTCGGCCAACGCATCTTCAAAGGCGGGACGCAGGGTATCATTCGTGGCGGTATCGGCCAAAAGGCGGGTCAGCACCGGACTGACAACCCGCGTATAGGCATCGGCGGCAGTGGGAGTTTGATGCGCAGGGTCAGTCAGTTTGGCCAGCTTCGCGGTGCAGATACGGGCAGGGTTTCGCGCCGCTGCCATAACCTCGGCAGGCAAAGGGGCCGCTTGTTCGATCATCTGGGGGATCAGCGTCTTTTGCGTATCGGACAGTTGATGTCGGCCAAGTTCATCCCGCAGATCCGCCGCGATTCTTGCGTTTATCCCGGCTGCTTTGGGCCGCAATCGGCGCACTACTTCGGCAAGCGAAAGGGCGCCACTTATGGCTGTGCCAGCACCCGTAGTGGCGGTTTCAGCGGCAATGGTGCCTGCAACACTGGCGATGACGTTCGCGGCGTTGAGGGGAAGGATCATAGCCACCAATGCCAATCGAGGTGATTTAAGCGTCGTGTGTGTGCGTGGCCATGTCAATCACACCGGGTAAACTATTGATCCTACCCTCCCTCCCCCTTTCCCTCTTGCCCGATCATTGCAGCCCCGTTAAATGGAGGCATCGGAAGCGTGGCTGAGAGGCCGAAAGCACTCGGTTGCTAACTGAGCGTAGGGGGAACCCTACCGTGGGTTCGAATCCCACCGCTTCCGCCATTTATCCCGTCTAAGTAATTGATAAATAAGGAAAAGCAAAAACCCCTTCCCCCTATCCTTCCCCCTGCGCGTGCCGGATGCCCTTGGACGTCGCGCCCCTTTGGGGTTGTATCGGTCACGTTTTATTTTGCCTGCATCGGCTTCGAGCGCCCTATTTTTTCCCGTTATTTTATTCTGTCGGTCGCCGCGTCGATGCGTTCCTTGAAGTCTGCTTCGCTCTCGCCAGCATCCCGCACGACGGATGTAACTTCGCCATGCCCTGAAACGATGGTTGGCTGCGCCGCTTGCCCTCCTCATCGTTCTTCGGGAACAACGCCTCCGCATACGCCCGCAATGCCCGCACGCATTCCGATGCGCAGGTGGCGATGATTGCGGGCTCGATCCGCGAGTACGGGTTTACCAATCCGGTGCTGGTCGACGGCGCGAGCGGCATCATTGCGGGGCACGGGCGGGTGATTGCGGCGGGCAAGCTCGGACTGGCGACCGTGCCGGTGATCGAACTGGCGCATCTCAGTGAGACGCAGAAGCGCGCCTACATTCTGGCCGACAACAGGCTGGCGGAACAGGCCGGCTGGGATCGCGAGTTGCTGGCGCTGGAACTCGGCGACCTGCGCGACATGGCGGTGGACCTGACGAGCCTCGGCTTTGATGCCGGGGAGCTCGATGCGCTGCTGAATTCAGGCCAAGCCGATCCGCGTGAAGACGAGGTGCCGCCGGTACCAGCGGTCCCGGTGTAGCGACCGGGCGACGTCTGGATCCTCGGCAATCATCGCCTGATCTGCGGCGACGCTACCGACGCGGCCACAGTGGCGCGGGTACGGGGCAAGGTGCAGCCGCACCTGATGGTCAGCGACCCACCGTACGGCGTCGAATATGATCCAGAGTGGCGCAATCAGGTGGGTGCCGCAAAGACCAAGCGGGTAGGCAAGGTGCTGAACGACCACCGGGCCGACTGGCGCGAGGCCTGGGCGCTCTTTCCCGGCGATGTGGCCTATGTCTGGCATGGCGCGCTGCACGCCACCACAGTGGCCGACAGCCTTGTGGCCTGCGGCTTTGCGATCCGGTCCCAGATCATCTGGGCCAAGGAGTGCCTAGTCCTCAGCCGCGGCGATTACCACTGGCAGCACGAGCCCTGCTGGTATGCGGTGCGCACCACCGGAAAAGGCCACTGGGTCGGCGACCGCAAGCCGACCACGATCTGGAACATTCCGAGCCGCGATCGGGACGCGGCCACCGTGCACGGCACGCAAAAACCCGTCGAGTGCATGCGCCGCCCCATGCTGAACAACTCGAGCCCCGGACAGGCGGTCAATGAGCCCTTCTCGGGATCGGGGACGAGCATTATCGCGGCAGAGACATGCGGAAGGCACTGCCACGCGGTCGAGCTTGATCCAGCGTATGTCGACGTGGCGGTCGAGCGCTGGCAGACCTTCACCGGCAAGGAGGCGGTGCTGGCGGACACGGGCGAGACCTTCGCTGCGGCCCGGAGCGCCCGCCGCCTTAATGGAGCAGCCTGATGGCGCGTCAGCCCTTCACGCTCACCGACGCGCAGAAGGCCGAGGTCGAAACGCTTGCGGCTGTGCTGACCGCCGAGCAGGTGGCGGATTACTTCGGCATTGGCCGGCGCACCTTCTACAGCATGATGGAGCGCGATGAGGAGATCGCCGCACGGTATAAAAGGGGGAAGGCGAAAGCCATCGGCGTGATCGCTCAAGGGCTGATCAACAAGGCGCGCAGCGGCGACACGACCTCGATGATCTTCTTTCTGAAGACCCAGGCCGGCTGGCGCGAAACGATGCAGGTCGCCGCAACAGCACCCAAGGAGGCCGACTACATCGACCTGCGTGCTTTGAGCGATGTGGCTCTCAACGAACTGATGGCGGCCGTAAAGCGCGCGGACGCGATCGAGCGGGGGGGAAGCACCACCGGAAGCCGATCGTTACATAAGTTACGAGGACAGCTCGCTACCGGTCGCCGACGACCCCACGGGGTTGTAAGGTGACACGTGGCCCGAAACCCAAACCCACCGCGCTTCGACGCCTGAACGGCAACCCGGGCAAGCGCGCCTACAACCACGCCGAACCCGTCGCACCGGACGGCGTGCCGGACTGCCCAAGCCACTTGGGAGACGCCGCACGCGAGGAGTGGGAAAGGCTGGTAGAACCTCTGCACAGCATAGGTGTGGTCACGATCGCCGACCGTGCAGCCCTGGCGGCCTACTGCCAATGCTACGGCCGTTGGGTCGAGGCTGAGGAGAAGTTGCAGTCGACGCCGATGCTGCTGAAAACCGCAGCTGGCTATGTGCAGCAGTCTCCCTGGCTCTCGATCGCCAACAAGCAACTCGAACTCATGGGCCGCTACATGGCGGAGCTTGGGCTGACGCCGGCGTCGCGGTCCCGGGTTGCAAGCCTCGCTCCGATGCTCCCAGCCGAACCGCTGAGGATTGAACTGGACCTGCACCGGTTTCGTTCCGGTCTTTTGAGAGCAATACTCGCCATCAAGGAGACCGGAAATGGCATTGATACACAGCGACGAGTTCAAGCGGGATGCGGTTCGCATCGCGCAGACCAGCGGCCTGACAAGGCGTCAG
>JANNES010000003.1:0-291207 GCA_031378845.1 Rhodobacterales bacterium | reverse complement strand
GGCACGCCGCTTTATGAACACCAAGACCCGCGCGAAGGCTTTCACCAGGATTGGAACACGCTGATCTTCAACTATGGCCGGGTCGAGGTGCAGAACTACCTCGTCTCCAACGCCTTGTACTGGCTGGAGGAATACCACATCGACGGCCTGCGGGTCGATGCGGTGGCGTCCATGCTCTACCGCGATTACAGCCGCAAGGATGGCGAATGGGTGCCCAACAAGGACGGCGGGCGCGAGAATTACGAGGCGATTGCCGTGTTGCAGCGCACCAATGTCGTGGCTTACGGCGAGGTGCCGGGGATCATGACTATTGCCGAGGAAAGCACAGCCTTTTCGGGCGTGTCGCGTCCGGTCAGCGGCGGGGGCCTTGGGTTCGGGTTCAAATGGAACATGGGGTGGATGAACGACACCCTGTCCTACATGCAAAAGGACCCGATCTATCGCAAGCACCACCACCATCAGATGACCTTCGGCCTCGTCTATGCATGGAGCGAGAATTACATCCTGCCGATCAGCCATGACGAAGTGGTGCACGGCAAGGGCAGCATGATTGCCAAGATGCCCGGCAATGGCTGGGAAAAATTCGCCAACCTGCGGGCCTATTACGGGTTCATGTGGGGGCATCCGGGCAAGAAGCTGTTGTTCATGGGCTGCGAATTTGCCCAAGGGGCCGAGTGGAACCACAACCAGAGCCTTGACTGGCACCAATTGGACGTGGCCGAGCACCGGGGCGTCCAGTCGCTGGTGCGCGATCTGAACAGGCTTTACCGCGACACGCCCGCGCTTTACCGCAACGACACGCGGCCCGAAGGGTTTGAATGGCTGGAGGGCAACGACGCCGAAGGCTCGACCTATATCTGGGCGCGCAAGGGGGGGGCGGGCGACAAGAAGGTCGTGGTGGCGGTCAACATGACGCCGATCGAACGCCGGGTCCGTATCGGCCTGCCGGAGGCGGGCCATTGGCACGAAGCGCTGAACTCGGATTCCGCGATTTACGGCGGGGGAAATCGTGGCAATCCTGGGGGCTTGGACAGCGAGGCCGTCAGCTGGCACGGTCAGAGGCAATCTGCACTTGTCACCTTGCCTCCGTTGTCGGCAATCTATTTTCTACAGGCCTGACTTACCGCCGGCCTGCCAAACCTACGGCGTAAGACGCCGCATCTCGGGAGGATGACATGCAGCAAAAACCCAACGCCCGCCTTTCGACCCAAGCCATGGCCTTCGTTCTGGCCGGCGGGCGCGGATCGCGGCTTAAGGAGTTGACCGATTTCAGGGCCAAACCGGCGGTGTATTTCGGCGGCAAGACCAGGATCATCGACTTTGCGCTGTCAAATGCCCTGAACTCGGGCATCCGCAAGATGGCGATTGCCACCCAATACAAGGCGCATTCCCTGATCCGCCACATGCAGCGCGGCTGGGGCTTCTTCCGGGCCGAGCGGAATGAATACCTCGACATCCTGCCAGCCTCGCAGCGGGTCAGCGAAAGCAAGTGGTATCTGGGCACGGCCGATGCCGTGACGCAGAACATCGACATCGTTGACAGCTATGGCATCAAATATGTGGTCATTCTGGCGGGCGACCACATTTACAAGATGGATTACGAGATCATGCTGCAGCAGCATGTCTCCTCCGGCGCCGATGTCACGATCGGTTGCCTGACCGTCCCGCGGATGGAAGCGACGGCCTTTGGCGTGATGGCTGTCGACAAGACGATGCAGATCACCGACTTTCTGGAAAAGCCCAAGGATCCGCCGGCTATACCGGGCGATCCGGACAATGCCCTGGCCTCGATGGGTATCTATGTGTTCGACTGGGCCTTTCTGCGCGACCTGCTGATCAAGGATGCCGAGGATCCCAATTCCAGCCATGACTTCGGCAACGACCTGATCCCGCTGATCGTGAAGAATGGCAAGGCGATGGCCCACCGCTTTGCCGACAGCTGTGTCAAGTCCGGGTTGGAGACCGAGCCCTATTGGCGCGATGTCGGGACGGTGGACGCGTTCTGGCAAGCCAATATCGACCTGACCGATTTCGTGCCGAAGCTGGACATCTATGACCGCTCCTGGCCGATCTGGACCTATTCCGAGATCGTCCCGCCGGCCAAGTTCATCCATGATCAGGACGGGCGGCGCGGCATGGCCGTGTCGTCGCTGGTGTCGGGTGACTGCATCGTTTCGGGGTCCGAGGTGCGCAACTCGTTGCTGTTCACCGGTTGCCGGACACACAGCTTTTCGTCGCTGGAGCATGTGGTGGCACTGCCGCAGGTGGTGGTCAACCGCAAGGCCGAGTTGAAGAACTGCGTGATTGACCGCGGGGTGATCATTCCGGAAGGTCTGGTTGTCGGCAAGGACCCCGAGGTGGATGCCAAATGGTTCCGCCGCACCGAAAGCGGGATTGTGCTGATCACCCAAAGCATGGTGGATGCGCGCGAAAAGGCCGAGGGCTGAGGGCTTGGCAGCCCCTGGGGGTTTCACACCCCCAGACCCCGGTGGGATATTTTGGACGGATAATGGGGAAGCAAATGAAGCTCCTGGGGCGAGTGCTGTCGGTGGCGTCGGAATGTGTGCCGCTGATCAAGACCGGGGGTCTGGCCGATGTGGTGGGGGCGTTGCCCGCCGCATTGGCGCCGCACGGCTGGGAGATGCGGGTGCTGATGCCGGCTTACCGTGCGCTGAGGGCGCAGGCGGCGAACTGGCCGGTGGTCTGGGTCGAAGACGGTCTTTGGGGCGGGGAGGGGCGGGTGCTGGCCGGCGAGGTGGGCGGGGTCAGCCTGCTTTTGCTGGACGCGCCGCATCTTTTTGACCGCGAAGGTGGCCCCTATTCGGGGCCCGCGGGGGATTGGCCGGACAATGCGCAGCGCTTCGCCGCGCTGTCATGGGTGGCAGCCCGAATTGCGCGCGAAGGGCTGAGCGACGGGTGGTCGCCGCAAATTCTGCACGCGCATGACTGGCAGGCCGGTTTCGCGCCGGCCTATCTCGCTTATGGCGGCTCGGGCGGTGTGGGCTCGGTTCTGACCATCCACAACATCGCGTTTCAGGGCTGGGCACCGGCTGCGATGATGGGCGATCTGCGGCTGCCGTTTGACGAGTTTCATCCGGCCGGGCTGGAATACTACGGCGGGCTGTCGAGCCTGAAGGCCGGGCTTGTCACCTCGGACCGGATCACGACCGTCTCGCCGACCTATGCGGCCGAGTTGATGCGGCCGGAGTTCGGCATGGGTCTGCAAGGGGTCATTGCGGCGCGGTCCGTGGTGGTGTCCGGGATCCTGAACGGCGTGGACACCGAGGTCTGGGCCCCGGAAAAGGAAGCGATCCCCTTTTCGGCAACCGCGATGAAGGGCAAGGCCCTGGCTCGTGAGGCGCTTTGCGAGGAGTTCGGGCTGCAGGTGCCGGGGCCATTGGCAATCGTGGTCAGCCGTCTGACCGATCAGAAGGGCATTGACCTTCTGTCCGCCGTCATTCCGGAATTTGTCGATGCCGGTGGCGGGCTTGTGGTCCTTGGCAGTGGCGATCCGGCGCTGGAGGGGGCGGTGCGCGGACTGGCCGCGCATTATCCCGGACGGGTCGGCTTGCGGATCGGCTATGACGAGGGGCTGAGCCACCGGATGTTCGCGGGCGGCGATGCGGTGCTGGTGCCGTCGCGGTTCGAGCCTTGCGGTCTGACGCAGATGTACGGCTTGCGCTATGGTTGCCTGCCGGTCGTGGCGGCGGTGGGCGGGCTTGCCGATACGGTAATCCACGCCAATCCGGCAGCGATCGCCGCGGGCGTGGCCACCGGCATCACGTTCCACCCGACCGATGCCATCGCTTTTGCCACGGCGATGCGGCAACTGGTGGCGTTGCACGGTGACCGGACAAAGTGGGCGAAGGTTCAGCGCAACGCAATGCGGCAGGATGTCGGCTGGGACCATTCCGCCGCCGCCTATGCCGCCCTTTACGCCGAGATCACCGGATGACACCGCAGCGCACGAACCTGCCGGGCTGTCCGCCGGGCATGCTGCAGACCGCCGGCCGTTCGTGGCCGATGGGTGCCACGGTTGACGTGGGCGGCGTCAACTTCGCGGTCTTTTCGGCCAATGCCAGCTTGATCGAGCTTTGCCTCTTTTCGGACGATGGCCGCAAGGAAGTGGCGCGGCTGTTGTTCCAGGATCGTGACGGCGATGTCTGGCACATGCGGGTCGAGGGCATGATGCCCGGTCAGCGCTATGGCTTGCGCGCCCACGGCCCCTATGCGCCCGAGGACGGCCACCGTTTCAATCCGCACAAGCTGTTGATGGACCCCTATGCCAGAGCCTTTGACGGGCGGCTGCGCTGGTCGGATGCGCTGATGGGTTACCGGGTCGGCGCGTCGCGGGGGGATCTGAGTTTCGACACCCGCGACAGCGCCTTTGCCGTGCCGAAATCCGTGGTGGTCGAGGATCAGGCCGATTGGGGCAAGGATGCAGCGCCAAGACGGCCGTGGAGCGAAACGGTCATCTACGAGGCACATGTCAAGGGTCTGACCGCGCGCAATTCGCGGGTGCAGGGTGGGGCGCGCGGCAAATATGCCGGCATCGCCTCGCCCGCGATGATCGAGCATTATCATCGGCTTGGCATCACGGCGATCGAGCTGTTGCCGGTGCAGGCCTTTTTCGACGACCGCTTTCTGGTGGCGCGGGGCCTGACGAATTACTGGGGCTACAACACCATGGGCTTTTTCGCGCCCGAGCCGCGCTATGGTGGGCGCAATGCCTTGGCCGAGTTCCGCGACATGGTGCGCAGGCTGCACATGGCCGGGATCGAGGTCATTCTGGATGTGGTTTATAACCACACCGGAGAGGGCGACGAATTCGGCCCGACGCTGAGCTTTCGCGGCCTGGACAACCAGAGCTACTACCGTCTGGCCGGGGGCGGTCGGCACTTTGCCAATGACAGCGGCACCGGAAATTCGTTGAATGTCGCCCATCCGATGGTGATGCGGATGGTGATGGACAGCTTGCGCTACTGGGTCGAGTGCTGCCATGTCGACGGCTTCCGCTTTGATCTTGCCACCTCGCTTGGCCGCGAAGCTTATGGATTTGACGCGGGGGCCGGGTTCTTTGATGCAATCCGGCAGGACCCGGTTCTGGCCCATGTCAAACTGATCGCCGAGCCTTGGGACATTGGTCCCGGAGGCTATCAGCTTGGTGCCTATCCGCATCCCTTTGCCGAATGGAACGACCGGTTCCGCGACGGGGTGCGGCGGTTCTGGCGGGGCGATCCGGGCCTGACGTCGGACCTTGCAAAGCGGCTGCTCGGGACGGCGGAAAGTTTCGACCACAACCGCCGCGCCGCCACGTCGTCGGTCAACTTTCTGACGGCGCATGACGGCTTTACCTTGCAGGATCTGGTCAGCTTCACGGTCAAGCGCAACCTCGCCAACGGTGAGGACAACCGGGATGGCCATTCCGAGAATTACTCGGACAATCTGGGGGTTGAGGGGCAAAGCTCGGACCCCAAGGTCGTGGCGGCGCGGGCCTTGCGCAAGCGCAATCTGCTGACCACGATGTTGCTGTCGCAAGGTGTCCCGATGCTTCTGGCCGGGGATGAGATGGGCCACAGTCAGGCTGGCAACAACAACGCCTATGCGCAGGACAACGAGACGACGTGGATCGATTGGAACAAGGCCGACGCGGCGCTGACAGCGTTCGTGGCGCGGCTGATCCGGCTGCGCGCCGCCCATCCGGTGCTGCGTCAGCGGCATTTCCTGCATGGCCGGGTTCGCCCCGAGGACAAACTCGCTGACGTGATCTGGCGTCGGGCCGACGGCAAGGCACCCGAGCCAGCCCAATGGCACGATCCTGCCTTCAAATGCCTTGGTCTGGAAGTGCGGATGAGCACCCAGCGCCCCTCGGGTCAGGATGCCATTTTCATGGTGTTCAACCTGGGGTCCGAGCAGAGCCTGACTTTGCCCGACACGGCGCCCTCGTGGCGTCTGCTGCTGGACACGACACGCCCGGATGCGGCCGAAGCCCGGGTGCTGTCCGGGCTGACCCTGCCGGCCAATTCCATCCTCGTCTTTACCCCTGAACCTGCTGGAGGCCCGAAATGACCGTCACCATCGTCGCAACCAAGCCGATCGCGGGACAAAAACCCGGCACCTCGGGACTGCGCAAGAAGACCCCGGTGTTCATGGGGCCGCATTATCTGGAGAACTTCGTTCAGGCGATCTTTGACGTGGTCGGGGCCAAGGGGAAGACATTCGTACTGGGCGGCGACGGGCGCTATTTCAACGACCGGGCGGCGCAGGTAATCCTGCGGATGGCGGCGGCCAATGGTGCTGCGCGGGTGATCGTGGGGCAGGGGGCGGTTCTGTCAACTCCGGCGGCCAGTCATCTGATCCGGCTGAACAAGACGGACGGCGGCATCATCATGAGCGCCAGCCACAATCCCGGCGGGCCGCATGAGGATTTCGGGGTCAAGTTCAACATGCCCAATGGCGGTCCCGCGCCGGAAGCCGTGACCGAAGCCATGTTTCAGCGCACCACCGGGATGACCGAATACCGCATCGTCGAGGCGCAGGATGTCGATCTGTCGGTGATCGGGCGCAAGAGCCTGGGCGCCATGGTGGTGGATGTGGTGGACCCGGTCGGCGACTATGCCGCGCTTATGGAAAGCCTGTTTGATTTCAAGGCGATACGGGCGCTTTTTGCCTCGGGATTCCGGATGCGGATGGACAGCATGTGCGCCGTGACCGGGCCTTATGCTGTTGAAATCCTTGAAAACCGTCTGGGGGCGGCCAAGGGGACGTGCGTCAACGCGACGCCCTTGCCCGATTTTGGCGGGATGCATCCAGATCCCAACCCGACCTGGGCCAAGGCGCTGATGGACGAGATGTTCGGGGGGGATGCGCCGGATTTTGGTGCGGCATCCGACGGTGACGGCGACCGGAACATGGTGGTGGGGCGCGGCATCTATGTCTCGCCCTCGGACAGTCTTGCAGTTCTGGCGGCCAATGCGCATCTGGCGCCGGGTTACAAGGCGGGGCTGAAAGGGGTGGCGCGGTCGATGCCGACCTCGGCTGCGGCGGACCGGGTGGCGGAAGCGCTGGGGATCGCCTGTTACGAGACGCCGACGGGGTGGAAGTTCTTTGGCAACCTTCTGGACGCCGGAATGGCCACGATCTGTGGCGAGGAAAGCTTTGGCACCGGGTCCGACCATGTGCGCGAAAAGGACGGGCTCTGGGCGGTGCTGCTATGGCTCAACATCCTTGCCGCGCGGCGCGAGTCGGTGGCGGCGATCCTGTCGGCGCATTGGGGCAGGTTCGGGCGCAATTACTACTCGCGCCACGATTTCGAGGCGATTGCGACCGACAAGGCCGATGCGATGATGGCGGCGTTGCGGGCCAGCCTGCCGGCGCTGAAGGGTCGCGTGGTCGAGGGGTTGACCATCGCCGGTGCCGACGATTTCGCCTATACCGATCCGGTCGATGGCTCGGTCTCCAAGGCGCAGGGGGTGCGGATATTGTTCGAGGATGGCAGCCGGATCGTGCTGCGCCTGTCGGGCACCGGGACCGAGGGCGCGACGCTGCGGGTCTATCTGGAGCGCTATGCGGCGGGGCCAAAGGGGCTGGACCTTGATCCGCAGGTCGCCCTGGCGCCGATCATCCGGGCGGCGCATGATCTGGCGGGAATTGCGCGGTACACCGGACGCTCCGAGCCTGATGTGGTGACCTGAGCGACGCGGCAGGGGGCCGTCTGCCCCCTGCACCCCCGAGAGTATTTCGAAAGGTGCAATGGCAAGGAAACGACCAAATCGGGTCGGTTCAGGGCATGAGTTTGGCCGGGCTTGCTGTTTGCTGGCGCCAGAGGTGCATCATGTCAGACAGACGGTCAGGGCGGCAGGCGCGGCAGTTGGAGCGGTCCAAGAAGGGCGGCGGAATGGGGCGGCCTTACATTGTGCGCAACATTCCGACCTATGACGTGCTGTCCGAGGAGAACCTTGTTCGCATCGAGGCGGCGGCGGACCGGGTGCTGGCCGAGACCGGCATCGAGTTTCGCGAGGATCCGGTGGCGCTGGACCATTGGCGGCGGGCCGGGGCGCGGGTTGAGGGTGTCCTGGTCAAGTTCGAACCGGGGATGCTGCGCGAGATTCTGAAATCGGCGCCGTCGACGTTCACCCAACACGCGCGCAACCCGGCCAATTCGGTGGAAATCGGTGGAAAGTCGGTGGTGTTCTCGCCCGCGTATGGCTCGCCCTTCGTCATGGATATCGACCGCGGGCGGCGGTTCGGGACGCTGGAGGATTTCCGGAACTTCATCAAGCTGGCGCAGTCCTCGCCCAATTTTCACCACTCGGGCGGGACGATCTGCGAACCGACCGATGTGCCAGTGAACAAACGGCATCTGGACATGGTGCTGGCGCATATGACGCTGTCGGACCGGCCTTTCATGGGGTCGGTGACGGCGGAGGAGCGGTCGGAAGACACTATCGAGATGTGCCGGGTGCTGTTCGGGGCGGAGTTCGTGGACCAAAACTGCGTGATCCTGGGCAATGTCAACGTGAACTCGCCGCTGGTCTGGGACGGGACGATGACCCGCAGCCTCAGGGCCTATGCGCGGGCAAATCAGGCGGCGGTGGTGGTGCCGTTCATTCTTGGTGGCGCAATGGGGCCGGTGACCAATGCCGGGGGAATCGTGCAGTCGCTGGCCGAGACGATGGCCGGTTGCGCCCTGACCCAGTTGGAGCGCAAGGGCGCGCCGGTGATCTTTGGCAACTTTCTGAGCTCGATGAACCTGCGGTCGGGATCGCCGACGTTCGGCACGCCCGAGCCTGCGATCGGAAGCCAGGTGATCGGGCAACTGGCGCGGCGGCTGAACCTGCCGCTGCGCTGTTCGGGGAATTTCACCACGTCAAAGCTGCCGGACGGGCAGGCGATGATGGAAGCGACCATGTCGATGCTGGCGGCAGTGCATTGCGGGGCGAATTTCATCCTGCATTCGGCGGGTTTCCTCGATGGGTTGCTGACCATGTCTTACGAGAAGTTCATGATGGATGCGGACCTTTGCGGGGCGCTGCACACCTATCTGGACGGGATCAAGATCGATGAGGATCAACTGGCGGTGGAGGCATTTGCGGAGGTCGGACCGGGCAACCATTTCTTTGGCTGCAGCCACACGATGCGGCATTATGAAACGGCGTTCTGGGACAGTGATCTGTCCGACAACGAGCCCTTTGAGAAATGGGCGGCAGCGGGGTCGCAGGATGTGGGCGTGCGGGCCAACCGGCTGTGGAAAAAGCGGCTGGCGGAGTTTGAGGCGCCGGATTTGGATGAGGGTGTCCGGGACGGCTTGCGCGATTATGTGGCGCGCAAGAAGGCAGAGACGGCGGATGCCTGGTACTGAGTGTCCCGAGCAGGGATAAAGTATATTAGTTTAATATCAGTATGTTACGGTAGTTAAAGCAACACTTTCCTTACGTTCTGAGGCCAGTTTCCTCCAAAAGACCTCGGCGTTTGGCCTCGTAATAATAGCCGCGCGCATACCACCCGACGGCGGTTGTCTCATCGCTCTCGGACACCATCCACGCGCCGCGCAGATACTTGCCGGCATAGCGCAGGTTGGTTTCGGCATCGAGCAGCCCTGCGGGCGCGCCGCGATAGCCCATCTTCCCTGCGGTCTGCGGCAGGATTTGCATCAGACCGTAATAGGGACCGTTGCGCGCCCCCGGATTGTAGCCGCTTTCGCGCCGGATGACGCGGTGGATCAGGCTTTCGGGGATGTCGTAAAGGTCGGCGTATTTCGCGACCAGCGCCTGCATCTGCGGCGTGTTGCCGACGAAACTGGCGGGCGGAGGCTCCGGCTCGCGGCGGCCACAATTGGCGAGCGTCACGAGGGTGGCGGCGATCAGCGCGCGGCGGGAAAGCTGGTACATTTTGACCCTCACGAACGTTTGCCCCCATGTCTATTGCGTTTTTCACGGGCGAGGTAAAGCCAGGCGCGCCAGAACGCGCCTTTGCGCTATGTTCTGGTCTGAGGGTTATTTTGGGGATAGGCCGGATGTGGCGTCATGGCGGTGTCACTTTGACCCGGCAAAGCTGCGCCAGCGGCACATCGGTCGGGACGGAACGCCGAGCACTGTTGCTTGGGGCTTGAACGAGGCGATATGCCAGATATAGTTGACACCAACGGGGCGCAGTGCTGCCCCCAAAGGTCAGGGAGACCGTCGAAGAAAGGGCGAGGTCGGATCGGATGGACGGGGATTTCAGAACGCAGTTTGTCCGCGACCCGGCGGCACTGAAGCATTATCCGGCGCTGGTCCTGAATGCGGACTATCGCCCGCTGAGCTATTACCCGCTGTCGCTGTGGCCCTGGCAAGAGGCGATCAAGGCCGCTTTTCTGGATCGGGTGCAGATCGTCGCGGAATACGATCACGTGGTTCACAGCCAGAGGCAGGCGTTCAAGATACCTTCGGTCGTCGTGCTCAAGGACTATGTGAAACCCCAAAAGCGTGTCGCCTTTACGCGCTTTAATCTTTTTCTGCGCGACCAATTTGCATGCCAGTATTGCGGGGCCAAGGGTGATCTGACCTTTGACCACGTGCTGCCCCGGTCGCGCGGCGGGATCACCAGCTGGGAAAATGTCGTTGCGGCCTGCAGCCCGTGCAATTTGCGAAAAGGCGCGCGGACCTTGCGCCAGGCGGGGATGCATCTGCGGTCCGCCCCGCGTCAGCCTTCCTCCGAGGAAATGCAGGGACACGGGCGCAGGTTTCCGCCCAACCACCTGCATGAAAGCTGGATGGATTACCTGTACTGGGATGCGGAACTGGACGCCTGATGCCGGACTGGACCGTCCGACCCGCCGGTCCGCAGGATGTCGAGAGCTATCGCGTGGCGGCCGAACGCTTCTTTCGCGAAACCTATGGCCATGATGCGCATCATGCGACGATTATGGACCGCCATTGCGCCGACACTTTTGCGGCCGGCATCATCGCGGCACAGTTGTCCGATCCGGATGCCACCAGCCTGATCGCGGAGTTGGGTTCGGCAACGGTCGGACTGGCACAATGGCGCAGCGACGGCGATGCGATTGAACTGGTGCGCCTCTATGTTGACCGGATTTGTCACGGTACCGGTCTGGGTCAGGCGCTGATGGCCGCAGTGGTCGCTGAAGCCACCCGTCGCGGCAAACGGTCTCTGTTTCTTGGCGTCTGGGATCAAAATGAACGTGCCATTGCCTTTTATCGCCGCCAAGGATTTGTTGTGACGGGAACGGTTGATTTCCAGCTGGCGGGCGCAGCGCAGACCGATCTGTCGATGCGACGCGACCTGGCGCCGGACGCCTGAGGTTTCACCGGTCAGTTCCAAAGCGCTTTGTCCAATCAGGGGGCGATGCTAGACATCAGTCCGGCGCAAGGTTAAAGCACGCGGGCCAGCGCTAACGGCACGCCTGTCGAAAGGACGATCATGGTTTCGCGCGTCATTCCGGTCGATCCCTTTGATCTGGTGATTTTTGGCGGCACCGGCGATCTGGCGCGGCGCAAGATCCTGCCGGGGCTGTACCGGCGCTTCCTTGCCGGGCAGATGCCGCCCGAAAGCCGTATTATCGGGGCCGCGCGCGCCGACCTGACGGTCGAGGCGTTTCGCGGGCTGGTGGCAGCCTCGATTGCGGAATTTGTTCCTGACGAGCGCCGCGATCCAGGCATGATCGCCCGGTTCATGGCCAATGTGCTCTACGTGCCGATCGACGCCAAAGGCGATGCGGGTTGGCCGGCTTTGGCGGCCATCATGCGGCCTGATGTGGTCCGGGCGTTCTATTTTTCGGTCGCACCGAGCCTGTTTGGCGATCTGGCCGAACGGTTGCACCTGCATGGCATCGCCAATCCCAAAAGCCGGATCGTGGTGGAAAAGCCCTTTGGTCGCGATCTGGAATCAGCCCAGGCGCTGAACGCGGTGCTGGCCAGCCATTTCAGCGAAAAGCAGATCTACCGGATTGACCATTATCTCGGCAAGGAGACGGTGCAGAACCTGATGGCGGTGCGCTTTGCCAACATCCTGTTCGAGCCCTTGTGGAAGTCGGAATTTGTCGAACATGTGCAGATCACGGTGGCCGAAACCGTCGGGGTGAACGGGCGCGGGGCCTATTACGACACCTCGGGGGCGATGCGCGATATGGTGCAGAACCATATGATGCAGCTTTTGTGCCTGATCGCGATGGAGCCGCCGTATCACTTTGACCCTGATGCGGTGCGCGATGAAAAGCTGAAGGTCATTCGGGCGCTTGACCCGGTCAGGCCAGAGGACATCGTGCGGGGGCAATACCTGCCGGGCGGCGGCGAGGGCGGCTATCTGGAGCATGCCGAGAACGCCGGCAGCCGCACGGAATCCTACATCGCGCTGAAAGTCGGCATCTCGAACTGGCGCTGGTCGGGCACGCCGTTCTATCTGCGCACCGGCAAGCGGCTGCGCGCGCGGGCCTCGGAAATTGCCATCACCTTCAAATCGCCGCCGCATTCGATCTTTGACGATGCCAAGGGGTGGCTGGAAAACGTGCTGGTGATCCGGTTGCAGCCCAATGAAGGCATGAACCTGATGGTGATGATCAAGGAACCGGGGCCGGGCGGCATGCGCCTGATGCAGGTGCCCTTGGACATGTCCTTTGCCGATGCGCTTGGCGACGAGGCCGAGGACATCCCCGACGCCTATGAGCGGCTGATCATGGATGTGATCCGGGGCAACCAGACCCTGTTCATGCGCGGCGACGAGGTGGAGGCCGCCTGGGCCTGGGCCGATCCCGTCATCGACGCGTGGGACGCGCGGTCGACGCGCCCGCAAGCCTATGATCCGGGGTCATCGGGGCCGGAGGATGCGTTGATGCTGATGCACCGTGACGGACGGCGCTGGCGGGAGATCAAGGAATGATCCTGGAAACCTATCCGGACCGCGATTTCCTGATGCTGCGGCTGGCCGACACCATCGCGGGCCAGTTGGGCGATTTTTTGCGGCGCGAAGGGCGGGCGTCCTTGTGCGTGCCGGGGGGGACGACGCCGGGGCCGATCTTTGACACGCTGTCGGGCGTTGAGATGGATTGGGAGAATGTCTCGGTCTTTCTGAACGACGAGCGCTGGGTGGATGAAGAAAGCCCGCGGTCCAACATGCGGCTGGTGCGGCAGCGGCTGATCCGGGGGCGGGCGGTCAATGCACGGCTGGTGCCGATGTACAAACCCGTGGCGACGCCCGAAGAGGCTTTGGACGATCTGATGGCGGGGCTTGCGCCGCATCTGCCGATCTCGGTCCTGTTGATGGGGATGGGGACGGATATGCATACGGCAAGCCTTTTTCCCGGCGCGGACCGGCTGGCCGACGCGCTGGCACCGCATGCACCGGTCCTGATGCCGATGCGGGCCGATGCGGCAGGCGAGCCGCGCGTGACGCTGACAGCACCGGTGCTGCGGGGCGCGTTCAACATCCACCTCCTGATCACCGGAGCAGACAAGCGCGCAGCACTTGAGCGGGCGGCAAGCCTGGATGTGATGGAGGCGCCGGTGCGGGCGGTTTTGGACAATGCAACCGTACATTGGGCGGAGTGAGACGATGCAAGCGATCTGGCAGGCACTGAAAGAGCATCAAAAGACCGTGGCGGCGCGTCCGCTTGTGGACCTTTTCGCCACCGGTGACCGGGCTGCGGGGTTTTCGATTTGGGCGGACGGGATGCTGTTTGACTATGCCAAGACCAATATCGACGCGGGCGCGCGGGATCTGTTGATCGCGCTTGCCGAGGGCGCGGGCGTGGCGGCCAAGCGGGCGGCGATGTTTGGCGGCGAAAAGATCAACGTGACCGAAGACCGGGCCGTGCTGCATGTGGCGCTCAGGGCGGGCGCGGATGCTGTGATCAAGGTTGATGGCGCGGATGTCATGCCCGAGCTGCGACGCATTCGGGCGCAGGCGGGGGCGTTTGCGCGGGCGGTGCGGTCGGGTGCGTTCACCGGGCAGGGCGGCAAGATCACGGATGTCGTCAACATCGGGATCGGCGGGTCGGATCTGGGGCCTGCGATGGCGACGCTGGCCTTGGCGCCGTTTCATGACGGGCCGCGGGTGCATTTCGTGAGCAACGTCGACGGCGCGCACATTGCCGATACGCTGGCACTTTTGAACCCTGCGACGACGCTGGTGATCGTGGCCTCCAAGACGTTCACCACGATCGAGACGATGACCAATGCCGATACCGCCAAGGCATGGATGGCGGCAAAGGTGGCCAATCCCGGCGCGCAGTTTGCTGCCGTGTCGACTGCCGCTGACAAGACCGCCGCCTATGGCATTGATCCAGCGCGGGTTTTCGGGTTTGAGGATTGGGTCGGCGGGCGCTATTCGATGTGGGGGCCGATCGGGCTTGGCCTGATGATCGCGGTCGGACCGGACGCGTTCGATCAGTTTCTGGCCGGTGGACGGACGATGGACCAGCACTTTCTGGACGCGCCTTTCGGGCAGAACATGCCGGTTATGCTGGCGCTGGTGGGCATCTGGCACAACCAGATTTGCGGCTGTGCCACGCGCGCGGTGCTGCCCTATGACCAGCGGCTGCGCCGTCTGCCCGCCTATCTGCAACAGTTGGAGATGGAGAGCAACGGCAAGCGCGTGGCCATCGACGGCTCGGACCTTGCGATGCATTCCGGCCCGGTGGTCTGGGGAGAGCCCGGCACCAACGGCCAGCATGCATTCTATCAGCTGATCCATCAGGGCACGCGGCCCGTGCCGTGCGAGTTTCTGGTCGCCAAGCGGGGCCATGAGCCCGATCTTGCGCATCAGCACCTGCTCCTGGTCGCAAACTGCCTGGCACAGGCCGAGGCGCTGATGCGGGGCCGGTCTTTGGACGAGGCGCGCGCCATCATGACCAAAAAGGGGGCCACCGGCGCGGAGCTGGAACGTCAGGCCCGCCATCGGGTCTTTCCCGGCAGCCGCCCCTCGACCATGCTGGCCTATGACCAGTTGACGCCCCGTGTCCTCGGCCAGATCATCGCGCTTTATGAACACCGCGTCTTTGTCGAAGGCGTCATCCTCGGGATCAACTCTTATGACCAATGGGGGGTGGAACTGGGCAAGGAACTGGCGCTGGCCTTGCAGCCGGTGCTGGAAGGCAAGACCGGGACCGACGGCAAGGACGGCTCAACCGCTGCTCTGGTGGCGTTCCTGCGCGCTTGACCCTTCACCTTGGACAAGTATCCTCGGGGGTCCGGGGGCAGACAGCCCCCGGCCGGTTCACGATAGCGCCGCCGTCACGATGACCTCGACCAGGTAATCCGGCGTCGCAAGCTTTGCCTCGCCGGTGGCGCGGGCGGGTGTGTGGCCTTGCGGCACCCAGGCGTCCCAGACGGCATTCATTTGTGCAAAGGTGGCCATATCCGCGAGCCAGATCTGCGCAGACAGGATGCGCGTCTTGTCGGTGCCTGCCTCGGTCAGGATGCGGTCAACCTCGGCCAGACACTGGCGGGTCTGATCGGCAACCGAGGCGCCCGGCTCGCCCACCTGGCCTGCGACCCAAAGGATGCCATTACACGCGACCGCCTCCGACATGCGGGGGCCGGTGCCAAAACGAATGATGTCAGCGTTCATGGAATTTCCTTTCGATTTGCTGGTGCTTGCTAGCGCAGGCAAGGACAAAAGGGAAGGGAAGGGATGGTGGAGCGGGTGAAGGGAATCGAACCCTCGTATTCAGCTTGGGAAGCTGCTGCTCTGCCATTGAGCTACACCCGCGACATCCCCGAGTTAAGTCAGCCGCGCCGGGTCGTCAAGCCGCTAGAGCAAGTCCGATGCAGATAGAAGCATCGGACATGTTCCAGCTTTTTGGTGGTCGCCTGACTTGTGACAAAACCGGATTCCACTTTTTCCGGGCAGGCTCTCGCGATGCGGGCAGGCGTCATGGCACGGCGATTTCGGTGCGCTCGCCGGGCGTGACGGTCGCCTTGGCCTCGACCTTGGCGTCGCCCCGTTCCACCACGATCAGGTAGTCGCCGCCCGGCGCCACAAGGGTTTTCGCCTCGGCATAGTCATAGCTGCGCTGTTTGCGGTTGCCGCTGATGTCGGCCTTGGCATCCTGCACCTCGATGGCGCGGGCGCCCGGTGCGGTGATCGCCAGAACGCCCGCATTCAGGACGACCTTGACCTCGACCCTTTCGCCCGACTTGACGGTAAAGGGTGTGTCGGTCTCTGCCGCATCCTGGCGGATGCGGGCAACATAATCGCCCGGCGGCAGGGTGAACAGCTGGCCCGGACCATAACTGGTGGCGATGCTGGCCTGACTGCCATCCAGTGCCTTTTTCGCCGCGAGGATTTCGACGAAATGCTGCGTTGTGTCCATGATCAGGCCATCGACATAGAAGGCATCGACCGCCGCGACGCCTGCGCCGACGATGATGTCTTTTTCGATGGTCTCACCCGGCGCGAGGGTGATGGTTTCGGTGGCGCGCGCCTGTCCGATGCGCACCGCGATCTGAATGTCACCGGCAGGCACGATGACGGTCGTGTCGCCGTAATAGGTGCCATCCATTCCGCTGGCATTCCTGAGGTTCAGCGCGGCACTGCCATCAATGGGGGCGTCGGCGGTCACTTTCGGGTGCAAGATCAAGGTGCCGGCGTTCAGGATGATCCGGGGTTCCAGCAGATCGGCATCGGTCAGGGTAATGTCCTGTTCGGCGCGGGCCTCGCCGATCCGTGCGACCAACCGATAGGTGCCGGCGGGCAAGCGGCCCTGGTACTTGTTGTACTCGGTGGAGATGCCTTCGCCTTGCGTGCCATCGGCGGCGATCTGATATAGCTCCCACGCGTTTCCGTTAATGATTTCCGGGCTGCCTTCGGCCAGGTAGAGTTGCGGTGCAAGGTTGAATTCAAGCGCGACCGGAGGCGGTGGCTCTGGGGCGGTCGCGGGTTCGGGTTCGGGTGCGGGTTCAACCGCGACAACAGCGGTTTTCAGCGCCTCGACCAGCGCCCCGGCATCTTTCGCCTCGATATATTTGCCGCCGGTGTTTTCGGCGAGACAGGCGACGGTGGCGCCCTCGTTGGCGGTCAGCCCGAAGCCCACGACATGGGCGGTGAAATCGACCCCCGAGGCTTCAAGTTCCGCCCCGAGCGCGCACGGATCGGCCTCGCAGGTCTCGATCCCGTCGGTGATCAAGATGACGGTGGCCTTTTCCTCGGTCGATTTAAGTTCCGCAGCGGCGCGCCGGACAGCCTCGGTCAGGGGCGTTTTGCCCAGGAATTTCATAGTGTTGGCCGCGTCGGTAATGGCGGCGGCGGTGCCCGGTCCGGGGGCAACCAAAAGTTCGATATCGGCGCAGTTGCCCTTTTCGCGGTGTCCGTAGGCCATGAGGCCGATCTCGGTATCGGCGGGGACGCCCGCGAGGACGGTTCCGAGGGCCTCGCGCGCGATCTCAAGCTTTGCGCGCCCGTCGATCTGGCCCCACATGGAGCCGGAGGCATCCAGCACGATAATGGATCTACCTTCGGCAAACGCGATGACGGGGATCAGGAATGCGGCGATGAGAATGGCTGCGAGACGCATCAATACTGCTCTCCGTAAAAGGGGCCGATAATGGCATCAGGCTAAGCGGCAGGTGGTGATCGGTCAATGCGCAACGCGCGCCGCCTGGGCTGCAATGAAAGCGGGTCTTCGGGGGCAAACCCGAAGACCCTGCCGGGGCCGTGAGCCCCGTTGTGGGGACAATGTGAAAGACCCATGGCCCGGTCAGGCCTTCGGGGCGCGCGAGACCCGTCCCGGCTGAGTGACCAGCCGGAACAAACATACACGCGCGCGCACCCCGAAGTCTTTTGCGCGGCTGGACGGTTTAGCTTGCCGGCAAAAGAACCGTGTCGATGACGTGGATCACGCCGTTCGATTGCTTGACGTCAGCGACGGTGACGGTCCCGACATTGCCTTGACCGTCTTCGATCATCACTTTGCCGTCCTTGGTCATCAGGGTAAACTCGCAGCCACCGACGGTGCTGACCTTGTGCTTGCCGCCGTCAGCCTCGACCATGCCCATGATGTCGGAGGACATCGCAGCGCCTGCAATCACGTGGCAGGTCAGGATCTTGACCAGCATGTCCTTGTTTTCGGGCTTGAGCAGGGTTTCAACGGTGCCCGCAGGCAGTTTGGCAAAGGCGTCGTTGGTCGGGGCCAGCACGGTAAAGGGGCCAGCGCCCTGCAGCGTTTCCACCAGACCGGCGGCGGTCACGGCGGCAACCAGCGTCGTGTGATCGGCAGAGTTCACGGCGTTTTCGATGATGTTCTTGTCTTCGAACATCGCGGCACCGCCGACCATCGGGTTTTCAGCCAGCGCAAAGCCGGTCGAAAGGGCGAGGAAAGCAGTGGCAAGACGGATGGATTTGAGCATTGTGGCAACTCCCATTGCGAATTCGGGGACGGGTCCATTCCCGCCTCACACCAGCATCTACGGGGGGGCTTTGCCCTAAGTTTCAGGCTGCGGAAAATTAGTTGATCACAGGTCCGTGACCACGCCGGTGGCCAGAACCGGGCCCGTGGGCGTGCCGGTGGTGGAGCCGCCTGTCGGCTCAAGGCTGACGGCAAGGACCCAGCCTGCAGGCGGCATCGGGTAGGGGATCGACAGTTGCGCATCACCAAGAAGGCCCAACGACACCGGGGCCGCCTCGGGGGCGATGAGCCACAATTCGTGGACGCGGCCTTCGCCCGCTGCGGGTCCCGTCACGCGTGCCACGATCAGTGAGGCGCCATCATAGCGGGCCTCAAAGCCCAACGCGCCGCCCTCTGCGCCCAAGGTGGCGATCAGGGGGGCCGGGCTGCTGGGCGGTGGCGTCAGAAAGAACACCGCCGCCCCGGCCAGAACCGCAGCGGCAAGTGCCCCTGACAGCCAGCCGAACCACGACGCCCGCGCTTTTGCCTCGGTGGGGAAAAGTCGGGCTTCGACCTTGTGCAGAACATCCGGCGCGGGCACCTCGACATAGTCGTCGTTCAGATCGCCAAAGCGGTTTTCCCAGTCGGCCACCATCGCGGCAAAGTCGGGATCGGTCTTGATCCGCGCCTCGGCTGCCGCCCGTTCGGTCAGGGCCAGCACGCCCATGACAAACTCGGCCGCCAAAAGGCCGGCCTCCTCGTCACGGCTCAGGGCGCGGTCGTCGGTCATGCCTCAAGACACTCCTTGAGTTTCAACAGACCGCGGCGCAGCCAGGTGCGCATGGTGTTGACGGGTACATTGTGGCGGATCGCAAGGTCGGCGTAGCTGAGGCCGTTCAGATAGGCGCCTTGCACGGCGGCGGCCTTGTCGGCCTCCAGTGTCGCAAAGCAGTCGGTGATGCGGCGGGCCTCGCCCCGGGCAATCATCTGGGTCTCGACGCCAGCGCTGAGGTCGGGCAACGCGTCGATCACCGCCTCGTCGCCGATCCCGGCATCGGGGCGCGCGCGCAGGCGGTCAATGGCCAGGTTGCGGCTGATCGCGATAAGCCAGGTCATCCCCCGGGCGCGGGCTGCATCGTAGCGCCCTGCGCGTAGCCAAACCCGTGTATAAACCTCTTGCAACGCATCCTCCGCTTCCCCCCTCTCCCCAAGCATACGCAAAAGGACGCCAAAGAGTTTCGCAGAGGTTGCCGCATACAGTTCACGAAACGCGGCGCGGTCTTGCGCTGCGACCTGGGAAAGCAAACTGGCGACCTGATCATCTGACATCGCGGGCACGCTAGCGCGCCTTGTTGCGGCTGTCACCCCCGCCTGCGCCTGCGTCCCCCGTCAGACCCGCTGCCGCCGGTGTTGAAACTGACATCGGGCAGGGTGACGATCTTGGCAAGCTCGGGAAACGCCTCGACCGCGTTCGGGATGGCGCTGGCATTGACGAAATGCTCTTGAAAGCGCGGCTCTATGGCGGTCTCGATCTTGTGGATGTTGCGCACGGTGGCCTCGATCTCGGCCCGCGCGGCGCGGTTGAGCAGGGCAATGCGCGCCCCGGTGCCTGCCGCGTTGCCCGCCGAGGACACGCGGTCAAGCGGCGCGTCGGGGATCATGCCCAGCACCATCGCATGTTTTGGGCTGATATGGGCGCCAAACGCCCCGGCCAAGACGATGCGGTCCACGCGGTCGACACCGAACTTGTCCATCAAGAGCCGCGCGCCGGAATAAAGGGCTGCCTTGGCCATCTGGATCTCGCGGATGTCGCGGTTGGTGACGGTCAGCCGGGGGCCGCCCTCGGCGGTGCCATCATGCACCAGATAGGAATACGTGCGCCCGTCCAGAAAGATGCGGGCAGACCCGGTCTGTTCGTCCGAGCCGATCAGACCCGCACTGTCGACAAGGCCGGCCATGCGCATTTCGGCCACCATTTCGATGATGCCCGATCCGCAGATGCCGGTGATGCCGGTGGTGGCTGTGGCTTGGTCAAAGCCCGGCTCGTCCGACCACAGGTCACAGCCGATCACCTTGAAGCGGGGCTCTTTGGTCGCAGCGTCGATTTCGACCCGTTCGATGGCACCGGGCGCGGCGCGCTGGCCCGATGAGATCTGTGCGCCTTCAAAAGCGGGGCCGGTGGGCGACGAACAGGCCAGCACCTTGGTGGTGTTGCCAAGCAGGATTTCCGCATTGGTGCCCACATCGACGACCAGCATCAGATCAGGGGATTTGTCAGGGGCCTCGGACAGCGCCACGGCGGCGGCATCGGCGCCGACATGCCCCGCGATGCAGGGCAGAAGATAGACGCGTGCCGCCGGATGCAGATCAAGCCCCAGATCGCGCGCGGTCAGTCGCAAGGCATTCGACGTCGCCAGCGCAAAGGGGGCCTGACCCAATTCGTAAGGATCGATCCCGAGGAACAGGTGGTGCATGACCGGATTGCAGACAAAGACCGAATCCATGATCAGCCCGCGGTCCACCCCCGCCTCCTGGCAAAGCTGGGCAAAAAGCGTGTTCATCGCGCCCCGGACGGCGGCGGTCATCTCGGCCGCACCCGAGGGGTTCATCATGGAATAGCTGACGCGGCTCATCAGATCCTCGCCAAAGCGGATCTGCGGGTTCATCAGGCCCGACGATGCGACAACGACGCCCGAGCGCAGATCGCAAAGATGCCCCGCGATGGTGGTCGATCCAAGGTCCACGGCGACGCCGTAGATGGAGCCTTCGTAAAGGCCCGGCCACAGATGCATGATGCGCGGTGTGTCGGTCGGGTCGACCTGATGCAGCGCCACCGTCACCTTCCATTCGCCGCGGCGCAAGATCGGTTGCAGCATGGTCAGCACCGGCAGGTCGGTGGTGACCGCAGCGATCCCCCATTGATCGCGCAGCGCATCCGACAGACGCTCTAGATCGCCCGAAGGGTCGTGCATGTCGGGCTGGGCCACCTCGACGAAAAGCAGCTTGACCGATGGGTCCATACGGATCTCGCGCGCCTCGACGCGTTTGCGGACCACTTGTTTGTGCACCTGGCTTTCGGGGGGCACGTCGATCACGACATCGCCCTGCACCTGCGCCTGACAGCCAAGGCGGCGGCCCTCGGTCAGGCCACGGATGGATTTGTAGCGCGCCTCGACGGCGTTCCATTCGGACAGGGCGTTTTGGTGAACTGTCACCCCGTGTTTGGCGAATTCGCCGTAGCCCGGGGTGATCTGGCATTTTGAGCAGATGCCGCGCCCGCCGCAAACGCTGTCGAGATCGACGCCGAGCTGGCGCGCGGCGGTCAGGACCGGCGTGCCGATGGCAAAGCGCCCCCGTTTGCCCGAGGGGGTAAAGATCACTAGGGCGTCTGCGGTCATGAAAGCCTCGGGGCGGGGGTATGGATCGGCGCGACAACGCCCCGGCCTTGCGCCCGTGGCTTTGCCTGTCCGTTTTAGGTTGGGAACCCGGATTTACAACGCCGGAATGCGGCCTTTGAGGTGGCAGTTCCGTCAGTCATAGCTCAGATGCGTCGCCTTGCCACGAAAGATGACGTAGCTCAGCACCGAATAGGCCAAGATCACCGGCAACACGATCATTACGCCGACAAGGATGATCCACAGGCTTTCGGGCGCCGATGCGGCCTCGTAGATGGTGATGGCCTCGGGCACGATGTAGGGAAAGAACGAATAGGCCATGCCGAGAAAGCCCAAAGCAAACAGCGCGATGGCTGCGACAAAGGGCACCCATGCGCGGCGGTCTCCGGGCAGAGGCAGACGGCGCAGCATCCACCAGATGAGCACGATCAGTCCGCCCGAGATCAGCGGCAACGGCGACAGATAAAGGATCGACGGCCAGCCAAACCACTTGTCAAATATGCGTTCGCTGACAAAGGGCGTGGCCATCGAGACCGCCCCCATGCCAAGAACCACGCCCCAGATGCCGCCCTGTGCCCAGCCGATGGCTTTGCTTTGCAACAGGCCGTCGGCCTTCAGGATCGTCCAGGTCGCGCCGATAAAGCTGTAGGCAACCGTCAGGAACACGCCGGTCACCAACGCGAAACCGATATGCCACCAGGTCCAGGCCAGCCCCATGACATAAAGACCAAGCATGAAGCCCTGAGACAGCGAGGTCATCAGACTGCCGGTGAAAAACATCGCATCCCAGGTGCGTTTGTGCGCATCCGGCGCCTTGGCGCGAAACTCGAACGCCACACCGCGCAGGATCAGGCCGATCAGCATGACCGCGACAGGCAGATAAAGCTGCGTCAGGATCGCGCCATGGGCGACCGGAAAGGCCACCAGCAAGATGCCGATGGCCAGGACCAGCCAGGTCTCGTTGGCATCCCAGAACGGCCCGATGGAGGCAACCATGCGATCGCGTTCTGCCGGTTCGGCAAAGGGAAACAAAAGCCCCACGCCAAGGTCGAACCCGTCCAGCACGACGTAGATCAGGATCGACAGGCCCATCAGGCCGGCAAAGATCAGGGGAAGGTCGCCGTCGGTGATCATCATTCTGCCGCGATCATCATTGCGGGGGCAGCATTCTTGAGGTCCGGCGGGGGCGCATCCCCTTTGGCCGCCTTGTGTGCCAGATGCGTGATGACCCACATGTAGGCCAGCATCAGCGCGCCATAGACCAAAAGATACGCGATGAGCGTGGTCAGCACCATGGGTGCCGCGACCGCAGAGACCGCCTCTTTGGTCGTCAAGACACCCGAGACGAGCCACGGCTGGCGGCCGATTTCAGTGGTGTACCAGCCCGCAAGGGTCGCAACCCAGCCCATAAAGGCCATCCCGGACATGCCGATGAGATAGAACTTCGGCATATTGGCCGCGCCTCGCCGCCACAGGAGATAGGCCCCGAGCCACGAGGTCGCAAGCATCAGCATGCCCACACCCACCATCACGCGAAAGGCCCAGAACACCTGCAAAACGGGCGGGTGCAGCACGGTGCCATCCGCGGCGACGAAATCATTCAGGCCGGGCACCACGCCTTCTGCCTTGTGGGTCAGGATGATCGAGGCCAGGTTCGGGATGCCGATCTCATAGTCGTTGGAGCGGGTTTCCTTGTTCGGGATGGCGAACAGCAAGAGGGGCGCGTTGCCTTGGGTGTCCCAGTTGCCCTCCATCGCGGCGACCTTGGCGGGCTGATGCTCCAACGTGTTCAGCCCGTGCATGTCACCCGCGACAATCTGGATGGGGATCAACAGCGCGGCCATCACGATGCCGGTGCGCAAGGTGGATTTGGTGCCTTCTGTCCGGTCTTTCCACAGCATCCGCAGGGCCGAGATGCCTGCGATCAGGAACGCGACGGTCAGCCCGGACGCCAACAGCATATGCACAAGCCGGTAGGGCATCGAGGGGTTGAACACGATGGCAAACCAGTCGGTGGCATGCACCACGCCGTCGCGGATCTCAAAGCCTGCGGGGGTGTGCATCCATGAATTCAGCACGATGATCCAGAACGCAGAAAGCGTGGTCCCAAAGGCCACAAGAAAGGTCGCGGTGGTATGGACCCAAGGTTTCACGCGGCTTGCGCCGAAAAGCATGATGCCCAGGAACGCGGCCTCGAGGAAAAACGCGGTCAGCACCTCATAGGCGAGCAGGGGCCCCGCGACGTTGCCGACCTTTTCCATGAAGCCCGGCCAGTTTGTACCGAACTGGAACGACATGGTGATGCCCGAGACGACCCCCATGGCAAAGGACAAGGCGAACACCTTGACCCAGAACATGTAGGCATCCATCCACTTGGGGTCGCGCGTCGCGTTGAACCGCAGCTTGAAGAACAACAGCACCCACCCCAGCGCGATGGTGATGGTGGGAAACAGGATGTGGAACGAAATGTTCGCGCCAAACTGGATGCGGGAAAGGATCAACGAGTCCATGGGTCACCTGGGGTTTTTCTATGTCGCCAAGATAATACGCAGGCTGGCGATAAACAGATGACGCGGCGTCGCGTCGCGGGGCGCCAGATTGGACCTTTGCTTGCCTTAACGCAAGAAAATCAACCCCAGCCCGGTGACCGCCAGCGCAGCGCCCACAACACTGAGAAGGCTCGGGCGCTGGCCGGTGCGCAGCCATAAAAGTGGCAAGATAAGGACCGGAGAGGTTGCCGAAAGCGTCGCGATGATGCCGGTTTGTGATCCTTGCAGGGCATAGAGAAATAGCGTCATGCCGATCAAAAGGCCGATGATCGCGGTGACGGCGGTGAGCATCAGAGCGTTGCGGCTGACGTTTGCGGGGCGTGGTGGCCCGACGGGTGAGGCAGCCATAATCCCCATGGCCAGACCGGACGCGCCGACCCGGAACAGTGATGCAAGGTATGCGTCTATGCCGGTGGTCATGATGGGACGCGCGATCAAAGAGCCTGCGGCCTGACCGAATGCGGCCCCGAGACCAAAGAGAAGGCCGGTTATCAGCACGCCGTGAACCGACTCCAGCCGATGGGCGTCGGCGCGGGGGCGGCCAAGGATGGCGACGGCCACACCCGCGGTGGTCACGCCGATGCCAACAACCGCTTGCACCGGCAACTCTTCTCCCAGCACCAACCAGCCCAGAAGGGCCGCCATCGGCGCATTCAGCGCAAAGACCGCCCCGGCGCGGCGGGGGCCGATGCGCCCGACAGCCGCAAAGTTCAGCGTGTCGCCGATCAGGATGCCGACGATGCCGGATGCGGCAAGAATGAGGGCTGTGGTCGCGGTCTGTCCGGCCCAAGCATGGGTGGCCGTGACGATCAGCGCAAGCAGCAGCGTCACAAACACCTGCCGGATCAGGTTGAAGTGAAACGCCCCCAACGCCCGGATCGCGTCCGCCGCAATCACCCCCGTGGTTGCCCAGCAAAGGGCCGTCCCCAAAGCCGCGAGTTCGTACAGGGGCAGCGCCATTCGTTCACCATGTGTTCACAGGTTTTTTGCGCGTGCCGGTGGGAAACGCAAGCGTAATTGCGTTGCGACAGGCCTGAGCAGGCGCCTAGCTGACCATCTCTTTCGTCGCGGTCAGCTTCAGCGCCGGATAATCCCGTTCTATCCGGTCGATGTCCCATTTCAGGCGCGTCAGGTATACAAGGTCGCCGTCATTGTCATAGGCCACATGGCCCTTGTTGACATTGATGAATTTCTCGACCTCGGGTTTGGGTCCTGCGATCCAGCGGGCAGACGTGAAGTGCGACGGCTCGAACCGCACGGGCAGGGAATATTCCTGCTCGATCCGGCTGGCCAGAACCTCGAACTGCAACTGGCCAACGACTCCGACGATGAAGCCCGATCCGATCATCGGTTTGAAGACCTTGGCGGCGCCCTCTTCGGCAAATTGCATAAGGGCTTTTTCCAGATGCTTGGCCTTCATCGGATCCAGCGCGCGCACCCCGGACAGAAGCTCGGGCGCGAATGACGGGATACCGGTGAACCGCAAGGCCTCGCCTTCGGTCAGGGCATCGCCGATGCGGAGTTGCCCGTGGTTCGGAATGCCGATGATGTCGCCGGCCCAGGCTTCTTCGGCCAGTTCGCGGTCGGCGGCAAGAAACATCACCGGGTTTGCGACGGCCATGATCTTTTTGGACCGCACATGGGTCAGTTTCATACCGCGCTCAAAGTGCCCCGAGGCGAGGCGCACAAACGCCACCCGGTCGCGGTGCTTGGGGTCCATGTTGGCCTGCACCTTGAAGACGAACCCGGTGACGGGGGTTTCCCCGGCCTCAATCTGACGCTCGGCCGCGTTTTGCGGCTGGGGTTCCGGCCCGTATTCCCCCATGCCGTCCATCAGATCCCGCACACCGAACGAGTTGATCGCCGAGCCGAACCAGATCGGCGTCATCGAGCCGTTGAGGAACGAGGCGCGGTCAAAGGCGGGCAGGAGTGCGCGCGCCATCTCAAGCTCTTCGAGCAGTTTTCTCAAGAGATCTGGGGGGACATGGGCGGCCAATGCCGGGTCATCAAGGCCGTTGATCTTGATCGATTCCGCGACCTTGTTGCGGTCGGCGCGGTCCATGATCTCCAGCCGGTCGTGCAACAGGTCATAGGCCCCGATGAAATCGCGACCGACCCCGATGGGCCAGCTGGCGGGCGTTACGTCGATGGCAAGGTTTTCTTGGATTTCATCAATGATTTCGAAAACATCGCGACTTTCGCGGTCCATTTTGTTGCAAAACGTCAAGATCGGCAGGTCGCGCAAACGGCAGACCTCGAACAGTTTGCGGGTCTGGGATTCGACCCCCTTGGCCCCGTCGATGACCATGATCGCGGCATCGACAGCCGTCAGCGTGCGGTAGGTATCTTCAGAAAAATCCGAGTGACCGGGCGTGTCCACAAGGTTGAACCGGTAGTGACGGAAATCGAAACTCATGGCGCTGGCGGACACGGAAATCCCGCGATCCGCCTCGATCTTCATGAAGTCGGACCGCGTGCGGCGCGCGTCGCCCTTGGCGCGGACCTGACCCGCCAACTGGATGGCACCCCCGAACAGCAGGAACTTTTCGGTCAACGTCGTTTTGCCCGCATCGGGGTGCGAGATGATCGCAAATGTCCGGCGGCGGGCAATTTCGGGCGGCAGGGGGGCAAGGTTCGACATGCGCTGCGGTATAAGGCCGCCGACAAGGACCCGCAACTGTCGCGCTGTCTTGCAGGTGTCAAAAGTCGGGCGTAAGATGAGAACATTAAATGAACATCAAGGGAGGCTGCGATGACTTTGAACGAGATTGCCACGGAACTGGTCGCCGGATGCCGCGAGAACCGCGCCAAGGCGAACCTTCACAAGCTTTATGCCCCTGACGCGGTTTCGGTGGAGGCGGCGGATATGGGCAATGGCACGACTGTCACGGGCATTCCCGCGATCGAAGGCAAGCATGACTGGTGGGAAAACAGCATGACGGTGCATCGCCAAACCGTCGGCGGGCCCTTTGTGCATGGTGACGACCGTTTTGCCGTGACCTTCGATGTGGACTACACCGACAAGGCGACGGGCAAGCGCGATCAGATGCAAGAAGTTGCGGTCTATCACGTCGCGGGCGGCAAGATTGCGCGGGAAGAATTCTTTTACGGCGGCTGATCCGGCCTGATCGCTCTGCGTGCCGAAAGTTCCGGGGCAGGGGTCACTTTTGCCCCGGTTCCACTGGTGCGCGCCACTGCGCCCCGCTACGCTTTGGCAAAAGCAGCGGGGTGACGCGATGGATCTGGGTATTTCGGGCAAACGGGCGCTGGTCTGTGCGTCGTCCAAGGGGCTCGGGCGCGGGTGTGCTGAAGCTTTGGCCGAGGCGGGCGTGGACCTTGTGCTGAATGCGCGCGGGGCGGCGGCGCTGGAGGCGACTGCGGCGGCGTTGCGCAACGCTTATGGTGTCAAGGTCACGGCAGTTGCGGCCGATATCACGTCTGAGACGGGCCGTGCCGAGGTTCTGGCTGCGGCAGGCGCCGTCGATGTTCTGGTGACGAATGCGGGCGGGCCGCCTCCGGGGCTTTGGTCCGACTGGGATCGCGCGGATTTCCTGCGCGCGCTCGATGCCAACATGCTGACGCCGATTGCGTTGATGCAGGCGCTGTTGCCGGGGATGATCGCGCGTGGTTGGGGGCGGGTGGTCAACATCACATCCGCCTCGGTCAAGTCGCCGATTGCCCAACTGGGTCTGTCAAACACCGCGCGCGCCGGGCTGACCGGGTTTGTCGCGGGCACGTCGCGGCAGGTGGCGGGCAAGGGCGTGGCCATCAACAACCTGCTGCCCGGCATCCATGCCACGGACCGCGCGATTGCGCTGGACATGGGCGTGGTCAAGGCGCGCGGCATCACGCTGGAAGACGCGGTGGCGGAACGCTCCGCCAGCATTCCGGCCGGACGCTACGGCACGGCGGCGGAGTTCGGGGCGATGTGCGCGTTCCTGTGCTCGCAACAGGCTGGCTTCATCATCGGGCAGAACATCCTTCTGGATGGCGGGGCCGTGAACGCAACGCTCTGATATGATTTTCGATCTGTCCCATCCCAAGGTCGCAATCGACCCTGATATGCGGGTTCTTGACCGGGGATTGTCACAAATTGGGCGCGCGCGCCGAGGCATTGACGGCGACCGGATGGCCCCGTGGTCCCGTGCGGATCGTGACCAGCCCGGAACGCAAGGCGCGCAAGACCGCCGGGAACCTCGGCACATTGCGCCGATTGCCGATCACCGTGGCCGAGCGCAGTGGCGAGATCGACCGCGCCTCGACGGGCTATGTGCCCCAGGATCGGCACGAGGCGCTGGTCGATGCGCTTTTTTCCAAACCACGACGCAGCGCGGCGGGCTGGGAAACAGCAGTTGCCGCCCAGGCGCGGGTCGTGCGGGCACTGGGGCCCATCTTGGATCGCCGTCCCCGGTGACGACGGTCCTTGTGGGCCATGGCGGCGTCGGCACATTGTTGTGGTGCCATATCTCGGGCCACCCCATTTCACGCGCGCAAGACCAGTCACGCGGCGGACACATCTGGGCGGCACAGCATACCGGTGCGCGGCGGATCCCGGTGCGTGGCTGGAGGCGGATGGAAGACGTCGGCGCGCAGTGGGCTTGATGCGCAGTCCACCGCCTGATACGGACTTTTCCGAGCAATTTGCTAAGGTAACATGCCCGATCCGACCGCACCCCGCCGAGAAGCGACCCGACTGGAGGTCAAGGGGCTGACGCGTGCCTTTGGCGGCAGAGCCGTGGTGGATGACGTGTCGCTTTCGGTTGCGGCGGGTCAGGTCACCTGCCTGCTGGGACCATCAGGTTGCGGCAAGACCACAACCTTGCGGATGATCGCGGGGGTCGAGCGGGCTGACGCAGGCGAGATCTGGATCGACGGGGTGTGCATGGCAGCGACGGGCCTGCATGTGCCGCCCGAGGCGCGTCATGTCGGGCTGATGTTTCAGGATTTCGCACTTTTCCCGCATCTCTCGGTTTCCGAGAATGTGGCCTTTGGTTTGAAAGGCGACCGAGCCATCAAGGCGGCCCGGGTGACCGAATTGCTGGAGCGGGTCAATCTGGACGGGTTCGCGGCCAAGCATCCGCATCAGTTGTCGGGCGGCGAGCAGCAGCGTGTGGCGCTGGCGCGCGCGCTGGCCCCGCGCCCGCGCGTCATGTTGATGGATGAGCCGTTCTCGGGCCTCGACAACCGGCTGCGCGACGGCATCCGCGACACCACGTTGGAGATCTTGAAAGAAGAGGGTACTGCTGTCGTTCTTGTCACGCATGAGCCCGACGAGGCGATGCGCATGGCTGACGAGATTGCATTGATGCGGGGCGGGCGGATCGTCCAGCGTGGCGCACCCTACAACATCTACAACTCGCCGATGGATCGCGCTGCTGCAGCGTTCTTCAGCGATATCAATGTGATCCGTGGTGTGTCGCGGGGGGCGTTGACCGAGACGCCGTTTGGCGCGTTCCTGACACCGGGTCATGCGGACGGCGCCGAGGTTGATATCGTCATCCGCCCGCAGCATCTGAAAATCGACTTTGACCGCGCTGGCCGGGGGCCAAATCCGACCCCGTTGGAGGGGACGGCGGCGCGCGGCACAGTTGTGCGCGCACGCTATCTGGGGCGCGAGTCGCTGGTCGATTTCGTGATGGAGTTTGATGGTTTGCGGCTGACAGCCTCGGTTCCGGGGGTGTTCTTGCCGGAGGCCGGTACCGTGCTGTGGCTGATGATCCGCCGCGACCGGTGTTTCGTCTTTGGCCTCAACCGCTGAGGCCGACGCGATAAGCGGCAAGACCCCGGTCGGAATCGTCGGGAAAGATGTCTCCGCTTGCAGTCACCGCATCGATCCGGTCAACGCGAAAGCTGCGAAACGCCGCGCGGGTTTCGCACCATGTGGCCAGCGTCCAGACCCGGCCCCAGTATTCGAGGATCAGCGGGCGGACGGGGCGCAATGAGACGCGCCCGTCGCCGTCGCGGTAGGTCAGGATCACGCGTTCGCGGATGCGGACCGCGCGGCGCAGGCCCGGCAGGTGGCGGGCGGCGGCCAGCGCTTCGGTGCCGGGATAGACCCAATGGCCATCTTCGGCACCGGGCAGCAGACGGGCTGGGATCACCGCGTCGACCTTGGCCCGCAAGGATGCTGCCGCCGGTGCCAAAGACGGGTCTGCGCCGACACTGACCAGCTTCAACCCCAGGGTCAGCGCCATCACCTCGTCCGGGGTCAGCGTCAGGGGGGACAAGGCAATCGGCTCGCGCAGGATATAGCCGACGCCCCGCTCCCCCTCCACCGGCAGACCCGAGGCGATGAGGGTCGCCATGTCGCGCCAGCTGGTACGGACCGACACCTCAAGCCGTTCGGCCATGGTGCGGGCGGTGTGCAGCCGCCCGTCGCGCAGGGTCCGGATGATCTCGAACAGGCGGTCGGTGCGGCGCATCGCGCGAGCGTGGCGGGGCGCAAGCCCCGAGGTCAATCCATCTGCCAGTGGACCGGGTCGTGGCGCATGGTGACGGTCGGGCCGTCGATCATCGCCATGAACGGGCCGAAAGCCGGTGCTGCCATCATCGTGTCCGCGCCCGCCATCGCCATCGCCATCGAAGACCAGATGACGTGATCGGTCCAGGTGCCATCCTCGGCCCGGGTCAGGGCCCGGCGCACAAGGCCGCGCTGGGCGCGCAGCGGGGGGCTCGGTGCCTTGCGCGGTGATCTTGCGCGGTGATCACGAAGGCCGCCTCGTCACTGCCATCGGTCAGGCGGAAACGGACGACTTCCATCACCGGTTCGGTCACCGGGCCGTCCTGGAACTGGGTCTTGCGCATCGGGTACTCCATCGGTTGCAATGAAGGCGGTATGGCAGAGGCCAACTGACACCACTCTGTCAGCAATGGTTGCCACGCCCGAAGAATCATGGCGTCTTGTCTTAGGTCCGGTGCGTCAGATCAAAGGCAGAACGCAACAAACCCGCCGATCGCCCTGTCTTGGTGGGCATCTCATCTGACCCAGATCGCACGCGACGGCCTCAGAGCGTGGCGTCGATCCCCGCCTGTGGCAACAAAGTGGCGACCTTGACCAAAAGGCTGCGGGCGGCACGGGCGCGGGGGTTCGCTTCGCGCGCCGCAACGCTGCGCAGGCCCTCGATCAGCGCCTCCAGCTCTTCGGAGGTCAGCATCGTGGGTGGCAGCACAATGGCCGAGCGCAGGATGTAGCCCAGGCCCCGCTCGCCCTCGATCGGCAGGCCGGAGCCCGCCATGATCGCCACATCGCGCCAGATCGTGCGGGTGGAAACCCCCAAGGTTGCGCCCAACTCAGCCGCTGTGTGCAAGCGACCATCGCGCAGGATCTGCACCAGATCAAAGAGGCGGTCGTCGCGTTTCATAAGGTTCAGCCTGACCTTGACACGGGCCCCGGTCAACCGCCTCTGTGGACAAGCAACTGACAAAATACTGTCGGCAGACCGCGCCAATGGGCTGCAAACGGACAGGTTGGCCCTTTGATCCGGGCGTCAGAGCGCCTAGAACGCATGTCAGAGTGCGGCGGGTGACCGTCACATGGTTCATAGGAGTATCGATCATGCAAATGGGTCCTTGGCAGCTACTGATCATCGCCGTCGTCGTGCTGGTTCTGTTCGGGCGCGGCAAGATCACCAACCTGATGGGCGAAGTCGGCAAAGGCATCACCGCGTTCAAAAAGGGTGTGAAGGATGGCACCGAGGAAATCGAAAAAGACGTGGTGGAGACGGCCAAGGATGTGACACCCAGCCCCGACAAGGAAAAAGTGTGATCGCCTGATCGTCGGGCGCGCGCGTCATGTTTGATATCGGTTGGGCCGAGCTTGTCATCATCGGGGTGGTCGCGTTGATCGTGATCGGCCCCAAGGACCTGCCCGAGATGTTCCGCACTCTGGGGCGGTTCACCGCCAAGCTGCGGTCGATGAGCCGCGATTTTCAAAGGGCGATGGAAACGGCAGCCAACGAATCCGGCATCAAGGATGTCGCCAAAGACCTGAAGTCGGCGACATCTGCAAAAAGCATGGGGCTGGATGCCGTCAAAGAGGCGGCACGCAAGTTCGAAAAATGGGATCCGCTAAAGCCCAAGCCCGCCGCAGCAAAGCCTGCAGCCGTCCCAGGCGCCACGCCACCCCTAGCCACGATTGCGGCCCCGCCCGCACCTGCTGTCCCCCTTGGTCCGGCGACGCAAGCCCTTGCAGACAAGGCCGCCGCCCGCCGCGCCATCGCCAAGGAGGCTGGCGAAAAGCTGCGCGCGGTGTCGGCAGCGCCCGCTGCGGTACCTGAGCTGGCACCGGCCAAGAAACCGGGGCGCGTACGGACCAAAGCGGCCAAGCCCGCAGCAGATGTTCCCCCGACCGACAAAGGTGCTGTATGAGCGCGGACAACATCGACGACAGTTCTGCTCCGCTGATCGAACATCTGGCCGAGTTGCGCACGCGCATCCTTTACTCCATCACAGCGTTTTTGGTGTGTTTTTTGATTGGTTACCTGATCTGGCAGCCGGTCTTCAACTTTTTGTCGCATCCGATCTGTGATGTGCTGATTGCGCGGGGGCAGACTTGCCAGCTGGTGCTGATCAAGGCGCAGGAAGGCTTTTTCACCGCGATCCGGATCGCGATGTGGGCCGGGTTCTTCATGGCGTTTCCGATTATCGCGTATCAGTTGTGGCGGTTCGTGGCACCGGGTCTCTATAAATCCGAAAAGAACGCGTTCTTGCCCTTTCTGATCGCCAGCCCGGTGATGTTTCTGGCCGGTGCCGCATTCGCCTACTATGTGATATTGCCGTTTGCTTTCGATTTCTTCCTCGGCTTTCAATCCTCGTTCAATAGCACGACCGAAGCCGGGGCAGAGATCCCCGCGGGCGTGGTGTTCCAAGGGTCGATGGAAAGCTATCTGGCGCTGACGATGAACTTCGTGCTGGCGTTTGGCTTGTGTTTCCAGATGCCGGTACTGCTGACCCTGCTGGGCAAGGCGGGGATCATCACCGCGGCCGGGCTCCGGGCGACACGCAAGTATGCCATCGTGCTGATCTTGATCGTGGCGGCCATCGTGACGCCGCCCGACGCCTTGTCGCAGATCATCTTGTTCAGCGTGATCTATCCGCTATATGAGATTTCGATCTGGCTCATCTCGCGCTTCGAGCGCGACCGCGAGGCGCAGATGCGCGCCGACGGCACTTGGGTCGACGAGAAAGAGCCTTCGTGAGCGATGGGCTGGAGCGCATTGCCTTGGCGCTGGAGCGTCTGGCGCCTGCACCGATGGCACCGCCTGACTACGGCCTGGCAGAGGCCTTTGCCTGGCATACCGTCCCCGACCGGCTGGAGCCGGTCGCCCATGTCGCGCGCGTCGATATCGGCCTGCTGGTCGGCATCGACCGCTCGCGCGACACGCTCTTGGACAATACGCGCCATTTCGCACGGGGATTGCCCGCCAACAACGCGCTTTTGTGGGGCGCACGGGGGATGGGAAAATCAAGCCTCGTCAAGGCCGTGCATGCGCAGATCTGTGCCGAGGGGCTAAGCCTCAAGATTGTGGAGTTGAGCCGCGAGGACCTGCCCTCGGTCCAGCGGCTGCTGACCCATCTGCGCAAAGCGCCGCACCGGTTCTTGCTGTTCTGTGACGATCTGTCGTTCAGCCATGACGACCAGCATTACAAATCGCTCAAGGCGGTCCTGGATGGCGGTATCGAGGGTCGACCCGACAATGTGCTGCTTTATGCCACCTCGAACCGTCGTCACCTCATGCCGCGCGAGATGATCGAAAACGAACGCTCCACTGCCATCAGCCCGTCCGAGGCGGTCGAAGAAAAGGTCTCGCTCAGTGACCGGTTCGGGCTGTGGCTCGGGTTTCATTCCTGCAGTCAGGATGAATATCTGGCGATGATCGGCGGCTATTGCGCGGCCCATGGTGTGACCGTGCCGCCCGACCGTTTGCGCGCCGAGGCCATTGAATGGCAGGCGACGCGCGGCGCACGCTCGGGGCGCGTCGCCTGGCAGTTCTTTTGCGACCTCGCGGCCCGCCACGGTGTGGCGCTTTAGGGTCTGCCGGTTTCCCCTTGGCTTTTTCTGTTGATAAATATCCCACGGGTGGTTCGGAGAGTGTGAAACCCTCCGGCCTGCTGCAGCAATGCGCGCGGCGTCGCGCGCCGCCCCGACAACGCGTTTGCCCTTTGTCAGGCGATGCCGTATCTCGTTCGCACTATGATCAGTGAAATCCTTTTCGTCCTTGGGCTGATTGTCCTGAATGGTGTGCTGGCAATGTCTGAGCTTGCCATTATCTCTGCCCGCCCCGCACGCCTGAAACCACTGAAGGCCCGCAACCGTGGAGCCGCGATGGCCTTGCGTCTTGGCGAGAATCCGGGACGGTTCCTGTCGACCGTGCAGATCGGCATCACGCTGGTGGGTGTGCTTTCGGGTGCGCTATCGGGGGCAACCTTGGGGGTACGGCTGCAAAACTGGCTGATCGCGCAGGGCATGGACGCAGACCTCGCGGTGACGCTGGGCGTCGGTGGGGTCGTGGTCGTTCTCACCTATGTCTCTTTGATCATTGGCGAACTTGTGCCCAAGCAGATGGCTTTGCGCAACCCTGAGGCCGTCGCCGTTCGCATGGCGCCAGCGATGATGGCGCTGTCATGGATTGCGGCACCGCTGGTCTGGTTTCTGGAACGCTCGGGGCGGATCATCTTGCTGCTCTTGGGGCAAGGCGGCGCCAACACCTCCAAGGTGACCGAGGAAGAGGTGCATATCCTGCTGACCGAGGCGCATGAAGGTGGCGTACTGGAAGACGAAGAGCGCGAGATGATGGCGGGGGTCATGCGACTGGGCGACCGGACGGCGCGCGCCCTGATGACACCACGTCACGAGTTGGACATGCTGCTTCTGGAGGCAAGCTCAGCCGAATCCGTGGCCGCAATCCGGCGGATCGCGCGGCCCCGCATGCCGGTGGCAGATGTCAAGGGCGATGTGGCGGGGATCGTCCTTCTGGCCGATGTATTTCAGGTGGTGTCGCGACGAGAGTCGCTGGATATCAAAGCTTTGGTGCACGATGTTCCGGTAATTTCGGATAAAGCCGACGCGCTTGCGGTGCTGGAGGTGCTGCAAGGCACGCCGCATCATCTGGCGCTGGTCTATGACGAGTACGGGAACTTCGAAGGCATCATCACCACCGGCGATATCCTTGCCGCGATCACCGGGGCGGTTGCCTCGTCCGAGGCGGACGAGCCTGCACTGGTCGCGCGCGAGGATGGCAGTCTTTTGGTTGCGGGCTGGATGCCTGCGGATGAGTTCTGCGATCAGCTTGGTCTGCCGCGTGATCTTGCGGGGGAGTATGAAACGGTGGCCGGGCTTGTCTTGCATCTCTTTGGCCGGATGCCGGCCTTGGGCGAGGCGACAACGGCAGCGGGGTACCGGTTGGAGGTGATCGACCTTGATGGTCTGCGCATCGACAAGGTCCTGGTCAGCAAAGTAATGGCGTGACACCCGCGTGTGCAAGACCCCGCCACGACCTTAATAAAGCATCGCAAACCTTTGTTCTGTCTGGAACAACGCCCGTACGCTTTGGGACTACTGCAAGAATGGCATCGGATCGACGCTTTGCGCGCCGCGCCGCACTTCGAACCGCAAGAAGGACGGCGTGCCGGCACGGATCACGGCCAGGCTTTGGCCGCGCTGGACCTTGTCGCCCTTTTGTACCTTGACCCCGTCAAGTCCCGCATAGACCGTCAATAGATTATCGGCATGGCGCACGACGATCACCGATACCTGTCCGGTATCCTTGGTCACCGCAGCCACGGTGCCCTCTGCCGCGGCCTTGACCGTGGCACCGGGGGCCGCCGAGATGTCGATGCCCTCGTTCTTTTGATAAGCGCGGGTGATCTTGCCGTTGACGGGCATCGCAAAGCGGGTCTGCGTCGCCTCGGTACGGGTTTCGCCGAGGTCGGGTGAGGCGGGTGTTTCTTTCACGGTCTCGGCCGCCGGGGTGGTCTGTTCGTCCGGCAGGGGTTCGGTCGCCGACGGCGGCTCCGGCGTCAGCGAACCTTGGCCGGGGACGGTCGCCTCGGTCACGACGGGTGCCGGCCCGGTGGTCGGCGGGATGATCAAGGGCTGGCCTTCGCGCACCGCAAGATCGGCGCCAAGGCCGTTCCAGTCCGCCAGCGCGCGCGCCGAGACGTTGTAGGTCCGCGCGATGGAAAACGCGGTTTCGCCGCGTGCCACGATGTGGCGGATCGGCTCGGGTCCGCTGGCCGTTGCCGTCTGCGAAGGGCCGACACGGTCCAGTGCCGTTGTCGCGATGGAGCTGACATCCACCCCGCCACTGCCGCCACC
Organism: Rhodobacterales bacterium; assembly: GCA_031378845.1. Classification (GTDB taxonomy): domain Bacteria; phylum Pseudomonadota; class Alphaproteobacteria; order Rhodobacterales; family Rhodobacteraceae; genus JAJNPS01. The sequence goes on along the minus strand of JANNES010000003.1, from coordinate 254,628 downwards.
GATGACAGAGCCTTGGACCGCACCGCCCGCGACGCGGGTCGGCAACAGCAGCATCTCGCCGTCGCGCAAGGGATCGCCGGGGCGCAGCGCGTTGGTGCGGGCCAGATCCTCGGGGTTCAGGCCCAGCCGTTGGGCGACGGCCGCGACGGTATCGCCGCGCTGCGCCAGGGCCAGCTGGTAGCCCGGATAAGAAATGATGCCGCGCCCGTCGGCGGCCGGGCGCGCGCCGGTTGGCTGGCGCACCCCTTCGGAAGTATCAAGGCTGCCCGCACCTGCGCGCAAGTCCCAGTCCAGGCCGTCAGAGTTGACGCAGGCCGACAGCAACAGCAATGCCACAACGCCCAGCGTTTTTGGGGACCTGACCGATGATATGGACCGCATGAACCGCCTCTTGCCTCTGGACCCGGGTCGATCCCGATGTACCATTCGTTAATCCGACGCCACGCCGCCGACAAGGGGTACGAACCGTACCGGGCGAAGTTCGTCATATTCGTAGCCCGTCTCGGTCCGCGTGACCTTGATCAGGCTTTGCACCGCATCGGACTGCCCGACCGGCAGCACCATGATACCGCCCTTTTTCAGTTGCGCCAATAGGGGGCCGGGCGGGTCCTCGGCGGCGGCGGTGACCAGAATGCGGTCAAAGGGCGCCTGTTCGGGCAGCCCGAAGCTGCCGTCAACGGTCAGTGCCGTGATGTTGGTCAGGCCCAGTTGGCGAAACAGCACCTCGGCCTCTTGCACCAGACGGCGGTGCCGGTCGACGGTATAGATGCGCCGTGCAAGGCCCGCGAGGATGGTGGCCTGATAGCCCGATCCCGTGCCGACCTCGAGCACGGTATCGCGGGGGCCGACGTTCAAGGCTTGCGTCATGATGCCGACCACCGAGGGCTGGCTGATGGTCTGGCCGCACGAGATCGGCAGAGGCGTGTCCTCATAGGCGCGGTCCAGAAAGATGCCGCGCACGAACAGCGCGCGGTCCACCCGCTCCATCGCTGTCAGCACGCGCGCGTCCGTCACCCCGCGCGAGCGCAGGTTGAACAGGAAACGCATCTGGCGCAGGGCGGCGTCACCGTCATCGGGGGCGCCCGCGTCGATCATGCGAGGCGCGCCGTCAGGTCGGCCAAGAGGTCATGCGCTGTCAGGTCAGCACGCATCGGCGTGACCGAGACAAAGCCGTCGAGGTTCACCGCAACATCGGTGCCGGGCAGGGTGGCGCGCCGCTGGTCGCCCCCCTTGATCCACAGGAACTTGCGCCCCGACGGCGACAGATGCGCCTCCAGACCGAATGAGGTGTCACGGCGAAACCCTTGGGCGGCGACCTGTGTTCCCTTGACAGCGCTGGCGCCGACCGGGGGAAAGTTCACATTGTAAAAGACGCGGTAGTCGTGGTCGGTCCAGATGCCTTTGTCCAGCAGGGTGCGCACCACGGCGGTGCCATGTACGCGCGCAGCCTCGAACGGATCGGCAAGGACATTGGTGTCGGGCCCCATGAACTGGCTCAGCGCAATGGCGGGCACCGATTGCAGCGCCGCCTCCATCGCGCCGCCGATGGTGCCGGAATAAAGCGTGTTCTCGCCCGAGTTGTTGCCTGCGTTGACACCCGACAGGACAAGGTCGGGGCGGTCGCCCTGAAAGACGTCATGGATCGCGGCCAGCACGCAATCGGCGGGGCTGCCTTCGGTCGCAAATCGGCGCGGGCCGAACTGGGTGATCATCATCGGGTGGGTATAGCTGATGCAATGGGCCACGCCCGATTGCTCGAACGCGGGGGCGACGGTCCAGACCTCGCCCTTGGGCCCTGCGATCTCGGTGGCGATGGCGGCCAGCACCTCAAGCCCGGGCGCGTTGATGCCGTCATCATTGGTGATCAGAATGCGCATGCGGCCCCCGTGCTTTGCCCCATCTGCTTAGACGAGGGGCGGGGGCGCATCAAGCCACGCACCGTGTCGCAATGGCGCGCAAACCCCGTTTCGCCTGATTTGTCCAAGCCAACGCCGCGGGAACCGGCGGATACGTCTGTCAGAGGGCCCGCGACACCGCCTGCGCTAGTCGCGCGGCTGCCAAGGTGTCACCGTGCCGTCGCGACCGATGACGGAATAGGTGCCCGTCATCAGCGAGACCCAAGGCCCCGCCTCCCCCCCTGGCCAGATCACGCGCAACTCGGCTTGCGGCGCGGCGCCAAGGCCGAAATGCCACCAGCCCTGATGGCCGCCCGCATGCCCGCCGCCAAGCGTCATCTCGCGGCGTTGCAGACCGGCCTCGGTGCGCAGTTCCACCCAGGCGCCGACGCCGTCGCGGTTGGGGGCCGGTTGCGACAGCCGAAAGCCGATCCAGTTGCCCATCGGTGCGGTGGTGTTGCGCCAGACCTCTGGCAGGTCCCAGCGGTTCACCGCGACCATGTCCAGAAGGCCGTCCATGTTCAGATCAACGAGCGCGCCGCCGCGACCAGTCTTTGTGCTGGCCACGCCCGCCTTGTCGCCCATCTCGGCAAAGGTGCCATCGGTGCGCTGCACCAGCAGGTTGTTCGGGTCGGCCTGGGCAAAGTCGGGCATCTCGGCGACGTTGCCCTTGACCACGTAGAGGTCCGCGCGGCCATCGTTGTTCACGTCCTCGAACGTGGCATGCCAGGCGGTCGACGGGCGCAGGTCGTCGCCCGTATAGGGCCGGTGCGCGGTGACGCCTGCGGCAAATCCGATATCGGCATAGGCGGGTTTCGGCGGCTGGCCGTCGCTTGCGGGCACAAGTTTCTGCAGCTTGTTGTCTGCCATGCTGGTCAGGAAGTATTCCGAATAACCATCGGCATCGAGATCGCGGTTGGCGATGCCCATGCCCCAGATTTTCAGCGTCTTCCAGCCATCCTTGGCGGTGAAAAGGGCAGGCTCCTTGCCGGGGTCGATGTGCCAGAGCTGCTCGGTCCCGCCCTTGTAATATTCGCGGTCATTCGACACCCGCAAAGATGGCGTACCGGAGGCATTCCAGTCGGTAAACAACATCGACAGCGCGCAGAAACTCGGTGTCAGCGCAAGGGGCGGGGCAAAGCTGCTGCCGTCAGCCTTTGGGCGATGCAGCCAGTTGTCGGTGCACGACCCCCAGGGCATCGCGGGCTGGTTGCGGTCGATGTAGTTGCCGATGGCGATGGTGGGCAGGATGGACCCGGCCTCCCATGTCGCGGCAAGGCTGGTGGACCACGCATCGCCGCCGTCAAAGCCCCAGGCCTCGTTCACCCGGGCAAACTGGCAATCGCCAAGCCCGCGCATCATGACGTTCTCGCCTTGCCGCAGCACGACCAGATCCATCACGCCGTCGCTGTCGATGTCCACAGGATAGGCGCCGAGAACCGCGTCAAAGCCCAGCCCGCCGTCGATTTCGCTGAACGTCAGCGCACCGCCACGGGGACTGTCATTGCGATAGAGCGCGGCCTTGCTGCTGCCCCCGGCAAAGTAAAGCTCGGGGTAACCGTCGCCCGAACAGTCGAAACTGGCGACACCGCCGCCGACCATGTAGTCGGTGTCGCCGTCGTATTTGACGACAATACCGGTGAAACTTTCTGCCACGAAGCTTGGGGTTTGCGGATCGTCTGCGGCCTGCGTTGCCGGGGCGCAGAGGGCGAAAAGGCAGGCAATGGCAGTGCTGTGTGCGATCATGGCCGTGTCTTCAGCTTTGCGGCATAGGCGCCGATGCAGGCGCCCTGTTCCAGCCCGCGGTCGATGGCGGCGCGGAAATGGATGCCGCCGTAAAGGCGCGACAAGGCGGCTTCGCGTGCGGCGGCGTCAAAGCTGGGATAGTTGCGCGCAGGCAGGCCGTCATCGGTGTGCGTGGCATCCTCGAAGGCGAAGTTTTCGCCGTAAAGCGCGGTCAGAACCGCCGACGCCGCACCCGATTGGGTGCTGTGGCCGCTGGGATATTCAGGAAAGGGGGGCGTGTTCAAGATGGGTTCCCATTTTGGGTCGATGACGCGGCGGATATAGGTGATCGGACGCAACAGATCGTATTCGTATTTGGTCTGCCAGCAGCCGATAAAGCTGTCGGCAACGGCCACGCCCAGCAATGCCAGCACCTCGGCACGGCGTTCGATCGGGGCCAGATCACGGTCGAGGATTTGCAGCGCGATGGTGATCCAGTGCCCCGGCGGCGTCGAAGACAACATCGGATCATCCGACCAGAACCGGGCAACGGCGCGTTGCTCGTCGGTCAGGTTCTTGACGATGTCATGCACCTCCATCGCTTCGGCGTAAAAGGCCGAACCCGGCGCCTCGCTGTAGGCGGGCGGCGGGGGCAGGGGGCAGGCCTTGCCATCGGGCATCGCAAAGCTGCGCACGGTGCCCCAATAGGGCAAGAGCGGCGCTTGTTGCAGGGCGACTTTGCTGGTCGGCACCCATGCGGCCGGTGTGGTCCCGAGCGTGTAGCTCTGCGGAAAACCGAGGTTTTCGATGACCGCGCCGCCGTCGGTCGCCGACCATGCCAGGATGTGTTCGGCCAAAGCATGCCCGTAATCGGTGCTGCGCTGGATCAGGTCGGGGGGCAGTCCTTCGGTCAGCCGCGCGGTCATCTGGTCGCGGGTAATCTGGATGGCACGCTGGCCCGTCGGTCCGGTATTGCCAAAAAAGTTCTGGACCGATTCCGACAGGGCCGCATGCAGAACGAGTGCCGGATCAATGGTCCCGGACGGCAGCGCGGGCAGGGCGGTCAACGCGTTCAGCTGACCGGCAAACGAGACCAGCGCACCTGACTGAGCAGCCTCGACCTCGTAGGTGGTGACCCCGAGATACGCAAAAGCGCGGCTCGCGACGGGGGGCGAGTAGGTAGGCGTATGGCGCACAAGCTCGAGCACAAGGCGATACCAGCTTTGGTGAACTTCGATTGTGTCGGGTCGTGATCCAGCCTCAGCCGGGGTCGAAGCGATCAGCTGCAGGCACAAAAACAGGACGGTCACGGCGGCACGGATCATCGGCGGGATCTTCCTTGGTTTCGGGGCGCCGGATCGGCGCGGCAGTTCCACCACGCATCATGGCGCGCGACTCAACCACGCGCCCAATCAATTGGCAAGTCTGGCCAAATGGGCTGAAAGGCCGGGTTTGCCAGGCGTGACTATCCTTGGAGAGGAAAGGTTGCGCCAATCGTTCAACCCCAACGGCGTGCCCCGTGGTAACATCACTGTATCCACCCGAGAAACGATTGACGTGCGTCCATTTGGGGCGTTCTGTCGCTGCAAAGGTCGGGGGGCCACGGATATCATGAGCCAGTTGAAACTCTTGCTGCGACAGCCAATCGCGGAGTTGCGATTGAGCAATCCCGACAAACTGAACGCGCTGACCGTCGACATGCTGGCGCAGCTGGTTGAACATTGTGACCTGATCGAGCGGCGCTCCGAGATCCGGGCCGTGATCCTGACCGCCGAAGGGGACCGCGCGTTTTGTGCCGGCGCCGACATCTCGGCCTGGACCGACCTGCCGCCACCAGATTTCATGCGCCACTGGGTGCGCGACGGTCATCGTATCTTTGACCGGCTGGCGCGGCTGCCAAAACCGACGATTGCAGCGATCACCGGCCATGCCTTTGGCGGCGGGTTGGAGCTGGCGGCGGCATGCGATATCCGCGTCATGCATCCAAAGGCGGTGCTGGCGCTGTCAGAGGCCGGGATCGGGGTCGTGCCGGGATGGTCGGGCACGCAACGGCTGTCGCGGCTTTTGCCCGAGGCGGTGCTGAAGGACATGGCGCTTTTTGGCCGCAAGCTGACGGCAGAGCGCGCCCACGCCTTGGGGTTTGTGGCCGAGATCTCCGACGATCCGCGCATGGTGGCCGAACGGATCGCGCATGATTTGCCGAATGTAGCGCCGAGGTCGAGCGAACTTGCCAAATACATGATCCATGCCGCAGTGGGCGAGGATCGCACCGCACTTATCGAGGCGCTGAGCACCGGCGCGATCTCGGCCACGCAGGATCGTCAGGACGGGATCGTCTCGCTGTCGGACCGACGAAGACCGGACTTTACAGGCGTTTAACGGCGACGCGTCAGGTTCCAAGCGGATGAAAACAGGCCAGAGCGTGGCCGTCTTGGGCTGCAACCAACGGCGGGACCTCGAAGCGGCACTGCTCGGAAACACTGGGGCAGCGCGCGGCAAAGGCGCAGCCTTTGGGCAGGTTGAACGGTGACGGGATCTCGCCTTTGAGGGGCGCGATCGCGCGCCTGAGTGCGGGGTCCGGAGCGAACGAGCTGGCCATCAGGGCTGCGGTGTAAGGATGGCGCGGGGTGATCGCGGTATCTGGCAAGTCCTCGACCACGGCGCCCAGATACATCACCACGATCCGGTCGCAGAAATAGCGCACCAGTCCAAGGTCGTGGCTGATGAACAGGTACGTCAGCCCCCGCCGGGCCCGAAGTTCGGCCAAAAGCGTCACGATCTGCGCCTGGATCGATACGTCAAGCGAAGCCGTCGGCTCATCCAGCACCACGAAATCGGGCTCGGTCGCAAGCGCACGCGCAATGCCGACGCGCTGGCGCTGACCGCCCGACAGATGATGGGGGTAGCTCTCGGCCATGGCGCGGGGCAGGCCGACCTGATCCAAGAGATCGTCGATGCGCGCGTGGGTCACGCTGTCACCCTGAACCCGGAACGGCTCTGCCAGGACATCGGTGACGGTGTAACGCGGATCGAGCGAGGCATAGGGGTCCTGGAACACCATGCCCATCTTGCCGCGCAGCGCGCGCAACGCGCGGGGTGAAAGGCTGCCAAGATCACTGCCCTGAAAGGCCACGCTGCCCGCCGTCGGCGTGATCAGCCGCAAGGCAAGCCGCGCGAGGGTCGACTTGCCACAGCCGCTTTCGCCAACCACGCCGACCACGTCGCCTTTGGCGATGTCAAAGCTGACGCTGCGCACGGCGGTCATGCTGCGCGCGGGGCTGAACCAACCGCCGGGCGAGGTGAACCGGCGCGAGACTGCCGCGAACCGAAGCAGGGGACCGGCTGTCATGTTGCACCCATCGCAAAGTGGCACGCGACCACGCCGCCGGCAATTACGCGAAGGGCCGGAATGTCGCTGCGGCAGATGTCTTGCGCGCGCGGGCAGCGCGGATGATAGCGACAGCCGGGCGGGTAGTCTGCAACCCCCGGGACGGTGCCGGGGATGCCGGTCAACTCTCCGGGCTGCATCGTCGCGCGCGGGATGCAGTCGATCAGGGCGGTGGTGTAGGGATGGGCGGGGGTCCTGAACAGGCTGTTGACCTCTTGCGCCTCGGCCATTCGGCCCGCATAGAGCACGGCAACCGAGGTTGCGATCTGGGCCACCACGCCCATGTCATGCGTGATGAGGATCAGACCAAGGCCCCGGTCGCGCACCAGATTGTCCAAGAGATGCACGATCTGCGCCTGCACCGTCACATCAAGGGCAGTCGTCGGCTCGTCGGCGACGATCAGGTCAGGCTCACCCACAAGGGCCATGGCGATGACGATGCGCTGCTTCATCCCGCCCGACAGCTGGTGGGGATAGGACTGGCAGATCGCTGCGGCATCGGGGATGCGCAACTGGGTCAGCGTCTCGATGCTGCGCGCACGGGCGGCGCGGGCGTCAAGGCCCAGATGCAGCCGCGACACGATGTCGATCTGCGGGCCGATCTGCTGGACCGGGTCCAAAGCTGTCATCGGATTTTGCGTGATGAACGCGATGCGTTTGCCGCGGTAAGGGCGCAGCCTGGCCTCGGGCAGGGTGGTCAGATCCACCCCATCAAAGCGGATGGCCCCCTGCGTCACGCGCCCGCCGATCAAATGCAACAGCCCGGTCAGCGCAAGGGCGGTCAGCGACTTGCCAGACCCGGATTCGCCGACCAAGGCAAGGATCTCGCCCCGCTCCAGCGCAAAGCTGATGGCGTTGAGCGGTGAGATGCTGCCGATGCTGACCGACATGTTTTCGACGGACAATAGCGTCATGCGGCGCGCATCCTGCTGCGGATATCCAGCGACTTGATCAGCGCATCACCAAAAAGGTTGATCGCGATGACGGTGATCGCCACGGCAAGACCGGGGAACAAGATGATCCACGGCGCCTTGAACAACTGCGCGGTCCCCGAGGACATCATCGACCCCCAACTGGGGGTGGGCGGCTGCGCGCCAAGGCCGAAAAAGCCAAGCGTCGCCTCCAAGATAATCGCATCGCCCGTCGCCAGCATCGCCGACACCAGCACCGGCGCCAGCGCGTTCGGGATCAGGTGGCGGCCAAGGATGAAGACGTTGGAGGCGCCAAGACTGCGCGAGGCCTCGACATAGGTCTCGGACTTGATCGCCATGATCTGCGCACGGGTCAGGCGGGTGAACTGCGCAAGGTAGGCCACGCCGATGGCCACAAGCGTGCCGGTAACGCCGGGGCCGATGATGGCCACAAGGATCAGCGCCACGAGGATTTCGGGGAATGACCACGAAAGGTCGACGATCGAGGTCACGATGCGGTCGAACCAGCCGCCAAGATAGCCCGCCGCCGCACCCAGGCACATACCGACCGTCACCGAAAGGCCGATGGCGATGGCCGAGACCGACAGCGAGGTGCGCGCGCCGTACAAGATGCGGGTCAGAAGGTCGCGCCCGAACTCATCGGTGCCGAACCAGTGCGCGCCCGAGGGCGGGGCAAAGGCATTGGGCAGGTTCTGCACGTCATAGGCGTAAGGTGACAGCAGCGGTACAAAGACGGCCAGCAACACAAGGCCGATCAGCCAGCCGCCGGCGATCGCGCCTTTGGGTTGGCGCAAGGACCGGATGATGGGGGTTGCGAGCGCATTCATGCCAGTGCCGCCCGGACACGCGGGTCCATCGCAGCCTGCAAGATATCGCCCAGAAGCGTGCCCAGCATCACCGCCATCGCCAGCATCAAGAGGCAGGCCTGCACCACGGGATAGTCATGCTGGTTCAGCGCCTTGATCAAGAGCGTGCCAAGACCGGGGCGCGCAAAGACCACCTCGACGGTGACCGCCCCGCCGAGCACCCAGCCGATGCGCAGCGCCAGGATCGTGACCACCGGGATCAAGACATGGCGCAGCACATGCACCAAGGCGATCCGCATCGGATGCAAGCCCTTGGCGTGCAGCAGCATCACGAAATCCCGCCGCCCGACGTCGATCATCTCGATCCGCGTCACGCGGGCAACCAGCGCCATACCGCCAAGGCCGATGGTCAGGACCGGCAGCACCAGCGAGGACCAGCCCCGCGCGCCAGAGACCGGAAACCACGGGAAATAGACCGCAAAGGCAAGGATCATCAGCAGGCCAAGCCAAAAGCTGGGTACGGTGGACCCCAAGAGAACCCCGCCCATGACGATCTGGTCAATCAAGGTGTCGCGGTTCAGGGCGGCGATCACACCCAGAACCAGTCCGACCACGGTCGAGAACAAAAGCGCAAAGCCGCCCAGCGCCAGCGAATAGGGCAGGGCCTGCATGACGAGGTCGGCAACGGGGCGACGGCCCACAATCGCGGTGCCCAGATCACCGGTCAAAAGGTTGCCGAGCCAGATCGCATATTGCACCGGCAGGGGTTTGTCCAAGCCGTACCGCACCTCGATGATGGCGCGCTGGGCGGGGCTGGAGCCGACCTTCAAAAGGCTGTCTACCGGGTCGCCGGGGATCAGGTGGATGATCGCAAAGATGATGATGGAAACGGCGAAAAAGACCGGGATCAGCATCAGCAGTCGTTTGATCAAATAGCCGATCATCGCAAGACTCCGCGAAAGGGGACGCGCTTTGCGGGGCGACCGCAAAGCGCCGTGATCGGTCTATTCGATGACTTCCATCGACAGGATGGTCTGCCCGGTGATGCGGGGCGCACGGATCACGGCCGGCATCATGATGCGTTCCTTGTTGTAGCCGATGTTCTGAACCGGCTGATAGATCGGCGCAAAGGCAAACTGCGACAGGACGTATTCGTGATAGGCCTTGAAGTTGGCAATCCGCTCGGCGCTGTTCTTTGAGCCGGTCATCGAGGCTGCACGCAGGGTTTCGGCCTTGGGATCGTTGAACATCGAAACGTTCGGATAGCCCAGACGGTCACCGCCAAAGAACCAGTCGACGATGTCGGCATTGCCCCACCAGTAGGACCGGACCGCCAGCTGTTGCTCACCGGTCTTGTACTGGTCGCGGATGGTGGAGCTGTCGAACGTCGTGATCTCCGCCGCTACGCCGACGGCCTTGAGTTCGGCCTGCACGACCTCGGCGAGGCGACGGAAAGAGCCGTCGCTTTGGGTCCACAGACTGATCGTCAGCGGCGCGCCGTCCTTGGCGCGGACGCCGTCAGCGCCCATGACCCAGCCTGCTTCTTCCAGCAACGCGGCTGATTTGGCCGGATCATAGCTGATCAGATACTTCGGATCGACCTGGCTTTCGGGCAGCGAGGAGATCAGGAACTGGTTGGCCACGGCACCGACACCGCCATAGACGGCGTCGAGGATCTCTTGCTGGTTTACGGCAAAGGCGACAGCTTCGCGGACCTTGATGTCGTCAAAGGGTGCCTTGGTCACGTTGATCGGCATGTAGACGACCTCGAGGCCCGGCAGGGTCAGTGTGCTGATCGCGGGCTCTTTGGCCAGCTCGCCCAGAAAATCGGTCGGGACCGACATCAGCATGTCGACGCCGCCGGTCTTCAGTTCCAGAAACGCGGTGCTGTCCTCGGCGATTTCGCGCAAGGTGATGCGGGAGATCTTGGCCGGGCCCTTGTTGTCGGCAAGGTCTGATCCCCAGGTGTAGTCGTCGTTGCGCACAAGGACCGTTTCCGAGCCGATGGCAAAACTTTCCATCTTGAAGGGGCCGGTGCCGACCGCGTCTGTGACGCCGTAATCCTCGCCCATCGCGACATAGGCCTTGGGCTCGATCACGCCCATCGTGCTGGAGGCGAGGTTGAACAGAAGGTTCGGGTCGGGGTTCTTCATTGTCAGCGTGACGGTCATCTCGCCGGTCGCCTCGGCCTTGGCGATGGACTGGGTGGTAAAGGCGTTGTCGCTGTCGGCAAAAAAACCAAGCCAGGCGACGATGGCGGCTGCCGTCAGCGGCTCGCCGTTGTGGAAGGTGACGCCGGGCTTGATCTCAAAGGTCCATGACATGCCATCCGCGGCCTCGGTCCACGAGGTGGCGAGGCCGGGGTGGAAGGACTGGTCGGCGTCCTGCACGAGCATCGTGTCGTAGATCATGTAAGCGCCAAGATTGGTGTTGCCTTGGCGGATGATGTCATAGCTCGGCACCCCGACCTCGGAGAGGGGGAGTACAAAGATCGCCTCCTGGGCCAGGACTGCAGAACTTGCGCCCAGCAGTGCGAAATAGCTTGCCGTCGCGGCAAGAGCCGCGTGTCGAAACCGCATGGTCATGGAAACACCCTTGTTGTTGTTCGTTTATTTATTGGTTGGACGCGTATGTCGGGCGTCGCCAGTGTGCCCGATGAAGTCGCTGTAAAGTGAGGAAACCTGGGCCATCCGTGTTTCCACTTCGGCCCCCAGTTGGTTGAAAACGCCGTTGACCATTTGCCCGATCAGGCTTGACATGACCGAAGTGGCATCCCAGAAGTGATTGACGTCGGTCGGCACGGCAAACATTTCCGAGGCCAAGGCGCGGCCCCAGTCGCAGTAGGGATCGGTGATCAGAGTAACGGGCATGCCGCGCGCCTTTGCCTGTGTTGCAAGCTTTTGGGTATGCCGCGAATAGCGGCGGGCGTCGATCAGGACGAGACACGAGCGGTCGGGATTGTCGAGCAGAACGTCGGCAAAGTTGCCGCCTGAAAGATCGGCCAGATGCACGCCGGGGCGCAGGTATTGCAGCCCGTGCGCCAGTTGCGCAGCCAGATAGCGTTCGGTCTGAAAGCCCGCCACATGCACCGAATTGCAGCTGGCAAGCCGCGCGATGCAGGTGGCAAATTCCGGTGTATGCGCAATCTCGTGCACCGCAACGATGGCGGCAAGTTCCAGTTCCAGCGCGCGGGCGGCCTCGGCACCACCGCGTTGCGAGCGCTGGTGAAAGTCGCGCAGCCGGTCACCGATAAGCCAGGCCTTGTCGCCCAGATCGGCCTGCAGCTGCGCCTTGAGTGACTTGAAATGTTGAAAACCGATCAGCCGGCAATAACGCCCGATGGAGGCCTCGGACACGCCGATGCGTTGTGCGACAGAAGCGGCGGTCTCGAATGGCAGGCTTTTGAGGTTGGTCAGCATGTAGCTGGCAATGGTGGCCTCGGCCTTGGTCGCATGGTCCATGCTTGCCGACAGACGGTCGCGCAAATCGCCTTTGGTCATGACCTTGGTTTTGGCATCCACGATTCGGCTTCACCTTCGCAGAGTTGATACATTAATCTGACAGTAAAATTTCTAACGGTCAATCTTGCAAGAAAACTATCTTTCGCCTAGGCTGCGGCGATCAGCACAAGGTGACGCCATGACCCCTTCAGCCGCGCCGTTGCATATCCACGAGGCAGAGCTGCGGCTGGTCCGCCTGCCTTTGCTGCACCCCTTTGTGATCTCGACCGGCACAATGACGGAAAAAGTCTTTCCACTGCTGACATTGCGGTCGGATCGGCTGGAGGGCTATGGCGAGGGCGTGATGGACCCCACGCCGGACTATCTGGACGAGACGATTGCCGGGGGAATGGATCTGCTTCGGACGGTCCTGTTGCCGCGCATCGTCGGGCAAAGCTTTGAAAATCCTGCCGCATTGGCGCGGGTGCTGATGCCGTGGCGTGGGCATTACATGACCAAGGCGATGGTCGACATGGCGTTCTGGGACCTTTGGGCCAAGTCGCTGAACCTGCCGCTCAAGACGTTGCTCGGGGGCAGCGGGACGGCGGTCGATGTCGGCGTGTCGCTCGGGATCGGGCCGATTGCGGACACGATTGACCGGGTGCGGGCGCATGTCGATCAAGGCTACAAGCGCATCAAGCTCAAGGTGATGCCCGGCCATGATCTGGCGATGCTGGCGGCAGTTCGAGCGGCGTTTGCGGACGTGCATCTGAGCGTCGATGCCAATTGCTGCTACACGCTGGCCGATACGCGTCTTTTGCAGCAGATGGACGCGTTTGACCTCGACTATATCGAGCAGCCGCTGGCGTGGAACGACATGGTCGATCACGCCACCTTGCAGGCACGCCTGGGCACATCGATCTGCCTCGATGAAAGCATCCGCTCGGCGGTCGAGGCGCGGCAGGCCATCGCGATGGACGCCACGCGGGTCGTAAACATCAAGGCAGGCCGTTGCGGCGGGCTGCTTGAAAGTTTGCGCATCCATGATGTCTGCGCCGCCCATCACGTCCCGGTCTGGTGCGGCGGCATGCTGGAGTCAGGCATTGGCCGGGCGCACAACATTCACCTCTCGACGCTGCCCAACTTTACCAAGCCCGGCGATACCTCATCGGCCAGCCGCTATTTCACCCGCGACATCGTCGAACAAAAGCTTGAGGCGACGGCGGGCCGAATGCCGGTGCCCGAGGGGCCCGGGATCGGTGTGACGCTGGACCGCGACTATCTGGCGGCAATGACGCATGCGACCGAAACCTTTGCACCATGACCGATGTCGTGATCCGCGATCTGGTGGGCATGACCGAGTTTCTGGCCGCCGAGACCCTGCAATCGGATGTCTGGGGTCCCGGTGACAAGGTCGATCCGGCGGACCTCATGATGGTGATCGTCGCCGAAGGTGGTCTGGCGGCAGGTGCGTTCCGCGCGGGGCGCATGCTGGGCTATGTCTTTGCCTTTCCGACCCGTGACCGCCGCGTCCAGCATTCGCACCGGCTGGCCACCCATCCCGAGGCGCGCGGACTCGGGCTGGGACTGGCGCTGAAATGGTATCAGCGCGACTGGTGCCTTGCGCGCGGGATTGCACATGTCCGCTGGACCTTTGATCCCTTGCGCCACGTCAATGCCAGCCTGAACATCGCCCGTCTGGGTGGCACGGCGGCGACGTATCATCCCGATTATTACGGCGAGATGCCCGGCATCAACCAAGGTGTGCCGTCGGATCGTTTGCTGGTGGACTGGCATCTGAACGCAGCCGGTGTCAGACGACGCGCTGCGGGGCAGGCGTTGCGGGCGGACACGGCGTCTTTGCGGGTGCCCGTTGCGCGCGACTTTGCGCGGCTGCTGGTCGACGATCAGGCACAGGCACTGGTGTTGCGGCTGGATCTGCGCGCGACGCTGATGCAGCGGTTTGCGGAAGGGTATCGGATCACCGGCTATGACCTGCAAGCGCACGCTTACATTCTCAAACGTTGACTAGCCGTGCGGCGTCGTGGCATAGGCGCAGCGACCCGCGACCCAGGTCTGGCGTATGGCCGGCAGACCGCCATCGGGCCAGTCCATGACGACCAGATCCGCGCGATAATCCGGCGCAATCTGGCCGCGATCCGTCAGCCCCGAAGCGCGCGCAGGATTGGCTGAGACCAAGGGCCACAGCGCCTCAAGCGGGCCGACGTGATCGGCGCGAAGGCGCGCGATGGCGGCCAGCATCGCCGGATAGTAGTAGTCCGATGCCAGTATGTCGCACAGCCCCGCGCGGATCATGTCCGACGCTGCGACAGAACCGAGATGACTGCCGCCCCGCGCGGCATTGGGCGCGCCAAAGACGATGGCGTCATCGCCCGCGCGGGCAAAGTCGGCCGTCCGCCGGTTCATCGGAAATTCCGAGATGCGCGCGCCCCGGGCGCGGAAAAACGCGCGGGTTTCTTCTTGGGTGTCGTCATGGCTGAGCATCGGGGCCCCCACGGCGCGACCCTTGGCGGCGATTTTGTCGATCCATCCCGGCACCTCCGGGCGGCGTGCCCAGATCGACCCGATCAGGTCGACAAAGGCCGCGTTGGTCATGTTTGCGCGTTTGGCGCGTTCGCCCATTTTCTCGGCAAAGCGGGGGCCGTCGATGTCGGTGACGGGAAAGTCCGGACCAAAGTCAAATGGCCTTTCCTGGATCGGCACATCGGGGTGCAACAAGGCCATCGTCGTGTGGTCGTTAAAGGCGATCGAAGGGGTGAGGGGGGAATGCAAGGCCGCTTCGATCAAGGTCATCGCCTCATGGCAAAACGTCTCCCACCGCAGTTGCAGGCGGTTCTCGACGGTCAGGCGCGGGGCAAGACGGCGCAGCGTGTCATGCACCTGCCAGCCGGTTTCGACCGAACGCAGGCCTGGCTCCCAGCCCAGCGTCAAGGCGTGATAGGCGGTGGCAATACCATTGGCGGCAAGCTGGCGGTCGGTTTCCAGAAGGGCCGCATCAAGGGGCAGGGCGACGCCGGGGCGTGGCATGATCTGGCGTTCAAAGGCGTCGCCGTGGATGTCGACCAGCGCTGGGGCGATGATCATGCCTGAGGCGCTGATGACGCGTGCCCCGTCGGTGGGGGCGTCAAGGCCGGTAATGCGACCGCCTTCGGTGCGGACAGAGACGCGTGCGATTTCACCGGGAAGGATCACCTGTGCGCCTTCGAAGATGACGGGACCGCCGCTGTTCGTCATGCCAGACGCTCCGCCAGAAGGTGCCAGTGCCAGGACCCCGGTGTATCGTGGATCTGGTCGCGGAGGGAAAGGACCTCAAAGCCGGAAAACAGCGCCACAAGATCACCGGCATTGCAAAAGTAATGCGGGTGCGCCTTGTCGCCCGGGCCGTCAAACACCCAGGTGTTGCGCGATAATTCGGTGCCCCGCGCCTTGGCCTGTTCCACCGGCAGGCGGCGGGCCGACAGCATTGTGCCCATGAAGGTGCCGCCGGGTTTCACGACGCGCCTGATTTCGGCAATGGACTGGGCGACGATGGTCTCATCCCCGTGATAGATCACGTTCCACGACAGCACATGGTCAAAGCTGGCGTCGGCAAACGGCAGGGTGGTCATCGTTGCTTGATGCAGGTCGATCTGAAGCCCTTTGCTTGCCGCACGGATGGCTGCCAGCGATGCGGGTGCGGCATCAAGCGCCGAGACCGCAAAGCCCATCCGTGCCATGGCCAGCGCATGCCGCCCGATCCCGGCGCCCAGATCCAGGATGCGCGCGCGGGGGGCGAGGTTTTCTGCATGGGCCATCACTTCGGGTTCGGGCCTCGCCCATTTCGAAGGTGCGTCCACCATCGCCCATTGGTCGTTCCAGTACTGATGCGCCGTGTCGGTCGTCATCGTGCCGCCTTTCAGATGAGTTTGGCGCGGATCCAGTTGCTGCCCTGCTCCACCGCCACGACGAGGATCAGCATCATCAAGATGATGGTCAGCGCCTCGTCGTAGTTGAAAAGATCAAACGCGACCTTCAGATCCACCCCGATGCCGCCCGCCCCGACCAGGCCCAAAGCGGCCGAGCCGCGCACGGATTTTTCCAGCGCGAACAGGGATGTGGCGGTAAAAGATGGCAGGCACGCAGGAACGACGGCGGAAAAGATGATGCCCATGCGGCTGGCCCCGATGGCGCGCAGCGCGTCTTGCGGGCCGGTGTCGGCCTCTTCCATCGCTTCGGCGAAAAAGCGGCCCGCAAAGCCGATCTTGTCGATCATCAGCGCCAGCACCCCGGCGGCGGGGCCAAGCCCCACGACAATGATGAAAAAGATCGCCCAGACCAGATCCGGCACAGTGCGGAAAAACGCAATGAGGCCCCGCGCGATGATCTTGACGACGGGGTGCGGCGACAGACGGTCGGTCGCAAGGATCGCAAAAGGGAACGCAAAGACCAGCCCGAGCGCCGCACCGGCGACAGCCATTTGCAACGTCTCCAGCAGTTTCCACGCGATGCGATCGACGCGGCTCAGATCCGGCGGGAACATCTGTGCAAGAAATCCCGACGGCGAGACAAGCCGCGCAAGGCCGCGCTGCAGGTTGTCCAACGGGGGCGCGGTGTTGGCGATGGATGTGATGACCAGCGCGATGACCACAATGATGCCAACGTATTCCGGGATGGGACGGTGCTGGAATCGCCGCGGGGCGGCGACAGTCCCGGTCATGGCGCGCCCGCGATTGGCGTGTCAAAGAACCGGCGCAACTTGACCGGGTCAGCCTTGGCCGTCGCCACGTCCAGCGCGATATGGCCATTCGACAGCCCGATGATGCGGTCGGAAAATTCCATCGTATGTTCCAGCCGGTGCGAGATCACGATCAGCGTCAGCCCGTCTTGCCGCGCAAGGTCCGACAAAAGCCGCATCACATCCTCGCCCGATTGCGGATCGAGGCTGGCATCGGGTTCATCGGCCAGCACGATCTGCGGGCGTTGCATCAACATCCGCGCGATGGCCACGCGCTGCTGCTGGCCGCCCGACAGGCTGTCGACGCGCTGCAAGGCCTTGTCGGCGACACCCACACGCGCAAGGCAGGCCATCGCCTCGGCGCGCACCGGCTCCGGTGCCGCCCATTGCCACCAGCTTTGCGGCCCGCTCATCCGCGATTGCACACCGTGCAACACGTTCGACAGGGCCGAGATGCGTGGTACGAGGTTGTGCTTTTGCCACACGACCCCGACGCGCGACCGAAACCGGCGCAACGCGCGGTCGCTGAGCGCGCCCACATCGTGACCCAGCATCTCGATCCGCCCCGATGTGGGATCGATCAGCCGGATCAAGCATTTCAGCAGCGTCGACTTGCCTGATCCGTTCGCCCCGATCACCGCCAGCGACACGCCCGCAAAGGCGGTAAAGCTGACGCCCTGCAAGATCGTCGGGCCGCCGTAGGATTTCACCAGACCCGACACTTGCAGGACAGGCCCCACCGGGGTGGAGCCTGCCATCGTCGTGCCCGCAACGTGCAAGGCGTTCATCGACCCATCACTCGAGAAAGGCGAGAAATTCGGTAACCCCGACGTTTTCATACATCTTGCGTACGACATCATAGTCGGCATCGGTGACATCGGGAGTGAACCCGCCGCCCATGAACTTGGCATTGGCCTCTTGCGAGGTCACGGCCGCCAGAATTTCGTCGCCATGCTCGACAAAAGCCTTGCGAACGATATCAATGGTTTGCTGTCTGACCGTCGGGGATGCCAGGATCATATCGTTTGGCAGTTCCGGGCCCTTGACCAGCACGCGGAACGTCTGGTCGGGGAATTTTTCGGTGATGGATTCGATGTGCGTGCGGTTCAGCCCGATTGCCGAAATCTCGCCCTTGATCAACGCCTCGACGGCGACGTTGCGGTTCAGGAACACGGGCTCATAATCGGAGCCGTACACAAGGCCACCCTCAGCCAGCAAAGTGGCAGGGGCCAGATGCTGCGAGGTGGAGCCGATCTCGCCGAACGAGATTTTCTTGCCTTTCAGGTCTGCCACGGCTTGTTCAGGTGATGCGTCCAGAACGACGATGTTCGAATAATAGTCAGGGCGGTTCCAGGTCACCACTGGCTGCGCCTTCATGCGGGCGTTGAACACCACATATTCGGCAGGACCGGTCAGCACGAAATCAACCTGATCCGCAGCCATCGCCTCCACCGCGACGGTGCGGCCCGACACCGCAAAGAATTCGACTTTCAGCCCCGAGACCTTTTCGAACACGTCCTTGAACGGGCCCATTTCGCTCTGCAATGATTCCATGCCGTCGATATCGGTCACGGCGAAACGGATGGTGTCTTGAGCCGCAGCCACAGTAGCATTGATGGCGCCGGCAAACATGGTGGCGGCGGCGGCGAGGCCGACTTTGAGCAGTGTGTTCATTTCAGAGATCCCCGTTACATTAAGCTTGCAGAGCGTCTAGGCAGCTTTGGTGACGGCCTGATGACAAGGCCCATGCGCGACGGCGAGGTCCCGGTCATGCCGTGTCTGCGCGTCGGGGCTGCGTCACGCGCTCCGTTTGCAACGCAGCGCCCCGAGGCTGCAGCTACCCCGATGCGCGACCGATGGCAGGTCAGTGACGTGGCCGCGCCAGCGCTTTGTTGTGGCGGTCCGCCAGATGATGTCGCGCCTGACACATGCGTACGCCTGCAAGACGGTGCAGAAACCCAGCACCAGACATGCGGGATCGGGCCGCTGCACCAACGCCCTTGTCCAAGGCCGCCAAACGCGGTGGCATGGTCGGCGCGCGGCCAAGGCCCAAATGTGTGGCGCAGGCGTGTTGACGATGCGGTGTTTTCAGGCCACCAAAGGCTGCGGCACATCGCTTTTGACCTTTTGAAGCTGGCCCAGCAGGGTTGTTGAGACATGCGCACGACACGACCTATCAGGACGGCGGGGAAATCGGTGCGCAACGTGCGCCATGGCTGAGCTTGTCAAAGCACCGGCGATGTTGGGCGATCTTGCCCGTTTCTCGGCAGAACTGGGGGCCGACCGCTTGTTGATCCAAGGGGCAGGCGGCAACACCTCGGTCAAGGATCATCATGTGATGTGGATCAAGGCCTCCGGCACATTGCTCGCCGATGCCCTGACGCGAGATATCTTTGTGCCGTGCGATCTGTTTGCGATGCGCGACGCCTTGGCTGCGCAAGATGGCCGGGCGGATCAGGCGGGCGAGTTTCTGATGCAGGAAGGGGGGTTGCGCCCCTCCATTGAGATTTCACTGCATGCGGTTTTTGCGCAAGCCGTCGTTGTGCACGTGCATTGTGTCAACACGATCGCGGTGGCCATCCGTGCGGATGCGCAAGAGATCTTGCGCGACCGGCTTGCCGGGTTCAACTGGGCTTTCGTGCCCTATGCCAAGCCGGGTGCGCAGCTGGCGCGGGCGGTCGGTGCAGCACTTGGCCCGGCCACCGATGTCATCGTGCTTGGCAATCACGGGCTGATCGTTGCGGCGGCCACGGTTGCTGGGGCCAAGGCGCTGCTGATGCGCGTGGTGCAGGCGATGTCGGTCGTGCCGCGATCCGCGACGCCGGACCTTGCTGCCCTCGGCGCCCGCAGGGGCGACGGTTTTGAGCCGCTGCCTGTTGATCATCCTCTCCACTGTGTGGCGATGTACCGCGATCTCGTGCGGGCCGCAGAAGGCGGCAGCCTCTATCCAGATCACGTGCTGTTTTGTGGCATCGGCGCGGTGGCGATGTCTGCCGAGGAGACCCCCGGCATGGCCGTCGCGCGCCAGATCGCGGCGGGCAAGCCCAAGCCACCCTTCTTGCTGGTGCCAAACGCTGGCGCACTGATCCATGATGAAGCCAGTGCCGGGGCAACGGCGTTGTCGTGCTGTCAGGGGGATGTGCTGAGCCGGGTGCCCGAGGCTGCGAGGCTGACCTACCTGACACTTGCACAGAATGCCGAGCTGCTGGATTGGGATGCCGAGAAATACCGGCTGGCGCTTGATGCTGACCGGTAGGCTGTTTCTTGGCCTCGATCTGGGCACCTCGGGCGCACGGGCCGCCGTGATTGATGATGGCGGGCGCGAGGCGGCCCGTGGCGCGGCCGCGATGGCGGGCAATCTTCGCGATCCAGAGGTTTGGCGGCAGGCCGCACAGACGGCGTTGCAACAGGCCTTTGCGGACGTCGATCCGGGGCGTGTTGCAGCCGTGGCGGTGGACGGCACATCGGGCACCGTGCTGGCGGTGGATGCCGCCGGTACCCGCTCGCGGACGCGCTGAAATACAATGATGCCTGCAGCGATCCCGAAATTCTGGCCCGCATTGATCGGTTTGCCCCTCTGACGAGTGCCGCGCGGGGGCCGACAAGGGGACTCGCGCGCGCGCCTCTCTTGCAGCGTCTTGGGCCAAACAAGGTCCTGCATCACGCCGACTGGATCGCCTTTCAACTCTCCGGGCGGATGGTCGGCGATACCAGAAATGCGCCGAAGACAGGCGATGATCCGATCTTCGGGCGCTGGGATGATTGGATCGCGGCGACCGGCTTTGATAGCGACTTACTGGCCCCGGTCAGGGCTCCGGGTAAGGTGGTAGGTCCGCTGTCCCGCAATGCAGCGCGCGCTTTCGGATGGCCTGAAACCGTACAAATCGTGGCGGGCATGACCGATGGCTGCGCCTCCCTTCTGGTAACCGGCGCGACGAAGCCGGGGCAGGGCGTGTCGGCGCTGGGCACGACAATGGCGTTGAAAATTCTGTCTGACCGACCGATCTTTGCGCCTGAATTCGGCGTCTACAGCCACCGCCACTTGGGGATGTGGTTGGCGGGTGGGGCCTGAAACACGGGCCGGGCGGCCCTGTTGTCGTGCTTTGCCGCCGATCAGCTGACGGCGCTGCGCGCCCATATGCGCACCGAGATCCGCCAGTTGCACAACAAGCTGCAGACCACGACCGTCTATGTGACCCACGACCAGATCGAGGCGATGACAATGGCCGACAAGATCGTGGTCATGCGCGCGGGCAACATCGAACAGATCGGCACCCCGGATGCCGTCTATGACCGGCCCAACAGCAAATGTGTGGCTGATTTCATTGGCTCGTCGGCGATCAATTTTTTGAATGGCACGGTCGTTACCGGGGCCGGGGGTCCGGCGGTTGATACCGCCTCGGGTCAGATCGCGTTGCCTGCGGGCACCACCGCCAGCGCCGGGCAAAAAGTCATCTGCGGGGTGCGTCCCAACGATGTGACAATTGCCGAGACCGGCGCGATTGCGACGACGGCAGTACTGATCGAACGCATGGGCCATGAGGCGCAGCTGTGCGCAAAATCAGCCGACGGCGATTTCTACGCCATCGTGGACAAGGCCGCGCGCTTTTCCGAAGGCGCGCCCGTGCGCTTCAAGTTGGCGCCTGAAAAGGTGCATGTTTTCGACGCGGGGACCGAACGCGGCCTTTGATTGCGGGTTCCGACGCAATGCAATTGCCCGGTCGTGGCACCGGCACTGAACTCTGGTGAGGATACGATGAAGTCCAGATGGTGCGAGGCTGATTTCAAATCCGTGGTCGACGTGTATGTCGCGCGCGGCATCAACCGCGATCTTGCCATCCGCACCTATACAACGCGGCTTTTGGGGTCGGATCCGGAACTGGTGCTGCAAGGCGGCGGCAACACATCCGTCAAGACCGTGGACACCGATCTGGATGGCACGCAGGTGAATGTTCTGTGCGTCAAAGGGTCCGGCTGGGACATGGGTACGATCGAACCCCAAGGCCTGCCCGCCGTGCGGCTGGAACCCCTGCAGGCGCCGACCCGGTTCGACACGCTGTCGGACGACAACATGATCATGCTGCAACGCCGGATGCTGATGAACCCGTCAGCATCCAATCCGTCGGTCGAGGCGGTGTTGCACGCGGTCATGCCGTTTGCCCATGTCGACCACACCCATGCCAATGCCATCGTTAGCCTGACCAACCAGCCGCAGGGCGAAGCGCTGATCCGCGAGCGGTATCCTGACAGCATCGTGGTGCCCTATGTCATGCCCGGCTTTGATCTGGCCAAAGTCTGCGATGCGGCGATGAAAGCCGAACCGAACGCCAAGGGCATGATCCTGTTAAAGCACGGCATCTTCACGTGGTCCGACGACCCGCGCACGGCCTATGAGGCGATGATCGCGATGATCGCCGCCGCCGCGGTGCGCCTTGCGCGTGGACGGGCGCGGCCCTTTTCCGGCATGACCCTGCCCGCAGCAATTCTGCCTGCCGCGGTGGTGGCCCCGATCCTGCGCGGGGCGATCAGTATCGACCCCGGGATCGAGGGGCGGCCCAAACGGTTTGTGCTGGAACACCGCGCCAGCCCGCAGGTGACGGACTTTTGCAATGCGGTCAACGCAGGCGATCTGGCGTCGCGCGGCAACGCCACGCCCGAACATGTGCCGCGCATCTAGCGGTTGGGCGTCGCACTTGCGGCGCCGGTGGATGCGGCGGTCTTTGCGGCGGCCGTCCGGGGCGCCGTACAGGCCTACATTGCGGACTACACCGCCTATTTCACCCGCAACAACGCCCGTGTCGGCGCGATCAAGATCATGCTCGACCCGATGCCGCGCGTGTTCTACGTCGCGGGCGTCGGGCTTTTTGCCGCCGCCGCATCGGCCAAAGAGGCCCGCGCCGCCGCCGATGTGGCCGAGGCCACGGTCGAGGTGATCACCAAGGCCGAAGGGATCGACCGGTTCGAGGCGCTGCCCGAAGAGGATCTTTTCGACATCGAATACTGGTCGCTGGAACAGGCCAAACTGGCCGGGCAGGTGGAAAAGCCGCTGTCGCGACAGGTCGCCGTGGTGACCGGTGCGGCCTCGGGCCTGGGTCTGGCCGTGGCAGAGATGCTGCGCGCCGAGGGCTGCGAGGTTGCCCTTCTGGACATCGCCGCCGATGCACTGGCGCGCGAGGCCACGCGGCTGGGCGGTATCGGTATCGTCTGCGATGTCACGAACGCAGCCTCGGTCGACGCGGCAATCGCACAGGTGGCGGGCCACTTTGGCGGTGTGGACATCCTGATTTCCAACGCTGGTGCGGCCTTTCAGGGCGCGCTGACGGATGTGCCGGATGCAGAATTCCACAAGGCGTTTGACCTGAATTTCTGGGGCCATCACAACATTGCCCGCGCCGCCGTCCGGGTGATGAAAGCGCAAGGCACGGGCGGAGCGATTGTCTTCAACGTCTCCAAACAAGTGGTCAACCCCGGGCCGGATTTCGGGCCCTACGGCACATCCAAGGCCGCACTCATGGCCCTGATGCGCCAATACGCCGTCGAGCACGGCGCGGACGGGATCACCTCGAACGCGGTGAATGCCGACCGCATCCGAACGGGCCTCATGACCGATCAGATGGTCGCCGAACGCAGCAAGGCGCGTGGCCTGACGCCCGAGGCGTATATGCGCGGCAATCTGGTGAAACGCGAAGTGACCGCCGCCGATGTTGCCGCCGCCTTTGTGCATCTGGCCAAGGCGCGCACCAGCACCGGTGCCGTGCTGACTGTTGATGGCGGCAATGTTGCAGCGATGATGAGATAGATTTGCAAGATGGCGCTGAGGTTGGTGAACAACTCTGACCGGCAAGGGTTCCCCTCGTTCGTCGATGCGGGCAACGCGCGCATGACCAAGCGATCACCCGCCCGCTGCCACATGACGGGCTGGCCCAGCGACAATGCACCGTTGCGGCAGCGCGGGCACGCTTCTGATCCGTTGCCGGTCAACACATGTGGGTGACGGCGAATGGCAGGCCCGAAAGCACGGGGTCCAGGGCGGTCGCCCGAAACTAGTCCCTTTTCGGGATCACCGATCCACGCTTTTCCACGATGTCGCGCCAGACCGACCTTACGATCCGGCCGACATCCCCAAAAAGCCGGACAGCGGTCACTTCCAGCCCGTAAGTCGGCAAGGTTCCCGATAGGTCGGCAAGGGTGCCGTTCGCAATCCGGGGTCTTGCCAATGAGCCTGGCACCCATGCCACAGCGACGCCGACCGCCGCCAGTTCAAGAGCTGCGAGCGTCAGGGCGGTTTCCGCCTTGGGGACTGGGCGCATGCTGCTTGGCACCTGTGGAAGAATAAGGCGCTCCAGTGCCTCGCCAAGGAACACCTCCGCAGGATAGGCGACATACGGCAACGCGCCTGAGGCCAGACACCGGTTCAAAGCAACCAGCTCGGAGGCGGCGATAACCGGGATCAACTGATCAGTTCCGATCACGGCGGTTTCAACAAAGCTTGCGCCGATCGGGTGCGGCTCGTCCGGCAGGCGATAGACCAGCACGATGTCGGCTTGCCGTGACAGCAGCAGCGCGAAACATTGATCAAGGTTGGCCGAGCGCAGGCGGACATGAACATCTGCGTGGCTTGCGTGTATGCCTTTGAGGATCTGCGGTGTCAGGGCCGTGGTCAATGCGTGCTGGCTTGCAATCGTTATCCTGTTCAAGGCCATCCGCTCGCCACGGCGCAGATCGGTCACCAGTTGGCGCAGGTCATTGGCCAGTTTGGTCATCTGGTCGCGCTGTTGCGCCATCGCCGGGTGCAACTGCACTGGTTTTCGGGTGCGGTCGAACAACTCAACGCCGATTTGCGCTTCGATGTGCTGGATGCGCCGTGAAAAGGCGGATTGGGTCAGCCGCCGGCGATCCGCCGCCTCTTGGAAAGAGCCGGTTTCGGATACCGCCAACAAGTCTTCCAGCCATTCAAGGCGCATTTCGTCCTCATAATATGCAACTTGTGCATGATAACTGGCGCGTTTCGAATTTGCACGGCCGAATAGCGTCTGCAATAGTCTGACCATACAAGTTCAAGAAGGACCCCGCCATGCATCTCGCCCGTTTTCCGCGCGTCTTTCTGGCGCATTTGCCGACTCCGCTGGAGCGTCTGGAGCGGCTGAGCAAAGAGCTGGGCGGGCCTGAGATCTGGATCAAGCGCGACGATTGCACCGGCCTGTCGACGGGCGGCAACAAGACCCGCAAGCTGGAGTTCCTGATGGCCGAGGCGCAGGCCATGAGCGCGGGTGTGGTGATGACCCAAGGCGCGACGCAGTCGAACCACGCGCGCCAGACGGCGGCCTTTTCGGCCAAGTTGGGCATGGCCTGCCACATCCTGCTGGAGGACCGGACCGGGTCGAACAACCACAACTACAACCTGAACGGCAACGTGCTCTTGGACCACCTGCACGGGGCCAGGACCGAAAAGCGCCCCGCCGGCGTCGACATGCAAGCCGAGATGGAGGCCGTGGCCGAAGGCATGCGGGCGGCAGGCCGCAAGGTTTACATCATCCCTGGCGGCGGCTCTAACCCGACAGGGGCGCTTGGCTATGTCAATTGTGCCTTCGAGTTGGTCGGGCAGGCCAACGATCGTGGCATCGTCATCGACCATCTGGTGACGGCTACCGGCTCTGCGGGCACGCAGGCGGGTCTGATCGTCGGACTAAAGGCGATCAATGCCGGGATCCCTTTGCTGGGCTTCGGGGTGCGCGCACCGCAGCAAAAACAAGAAGAAAACGTCTTTGCCCTTGCGCAACGCACGGCGGACAAGCTGGGCTGTCCCGGCGTCGTGGCGCGCGGCGATGTGGTGGCGGACTGCAGTTATGTTGGCGCAGGCTACGGTGTGCCGCGCGCGGACACGCTCGAGGCGATCCGGATGTTTGCCGAACTGGAAGGCATCCTGCTGGACCCGGTCTATTCCGGCAAAGGCGCCGCAGGTCTGATTGATTATTGCCGCAAGGGGCGGTTCAAAAAGGGTGAGCGGGTGGTGTTCTTGCATACCGGCGGATCGGCGGCGCTGTTTGGATATGATGGTGTTTTTGCCGACCCCGTTACACAGCAAGCCGCCGAGTAATCCATGGCGCGCGCCAGGTTCACTTGCCGCTTTACCGCGCAGATGGCAGTCCCCGGCGCGGCGATTGCGGCGCCGGTGGACGTGATGCGGCGGGAGGGGGCGGCATGACCCTGCGTCGGGTGGGGATCCTCGGCGGCATGGGACCGCAGGCCACGGTGCTGTTGATGCAAAAGATCATCGCGGCCACACCGGCGCGCGACGACGCCGACCATATCCCGTTGATCGTGGATCAAAACCCCCAGGTGCCATCGCGTATCCGCCATCTGATCGAACAAACCGGCAAGGACCCCGGCCCGGTTCTGGCTGCCATGGCCAAGCGCCTTCAGGCGGCGGGGGCCGAGGCGCTTGCGATGCCCTGCAATACCGCACATCACTATGCCCCGGCCATTCGCGCCGCCGCCGCTGTGCCCTTGATCGACATGGTGCAGTTGTCCGTGGCCCATGCCGCGCGCCTTGCCGGCAAGGGCGGGCGCGTCGGCATCATCGCGTCCCCCGCCGTGCGGCACGTTGGCTTGTTCGATGCGGCTTGTGCGGCAGCGGGTGTTTTTGCCGTCTATGCCGACGACGAGGCCGCGCTGCTGGCCGCCATTCGCGGCATCAAGGCCACCGGGGCCAATGCGGCGGCACGGGCCGTCCTGGAGCAAGCTTCGGCCGAGCTTTTGGTTAAAGGTGCTAAGGTGCAGATGATTGCCTGCACCGAATTTTCGCTGATTCCCGACGCTGCAGCCACCGGCAGCATTTCTTTTGATACGCTTGACCAATTGGTCAACGGCATCATCACCTTTGCCACGCAAAGGAACGAGACTTAGAAAATGGCCAGCACCCGGCCGCAAACAAGAAGCGCGAATGCGCCTGGACTTTAACGCAACAAGGAGACGACCAATGAAACGAACGCTCAAAAACCTGCTGATCGGTACCGCCGTGCTCGCGCTGACTGCGGGTGCCGCTTTGGCCGAAAATGTGATCATCGGCCACTTTGGCAACCCGACACCGATGCAGGTTGCCCGCGCCGAAGGCAAGTTCGACGCCGCCACCGGCTGGACCATCGAATGGCGTCAGTTCGGTTCGGGCACCGAAGTGATCGCCGCGATGGCATCGGGCGATGTGCAACTGTCCGAGCTTGGCTCGTCGCCCCTGTCCATCGGCACCAGCCAGGGCCTCGAGATCGAGCTCTTCATGATCGCCGAAGGCCTTGGCACCGCGGAAAGCCTGATCGCAACCAAAGCCTCAGGCATCACCAAGCTTGAGGACGTGAAGGGCAAGCGCATCGCGGTTCCGGTGGGCTCGACGGCGCACTACTCGTTGATGGGCGCGCTTGCGCATGCGGGCATTGCCGAAACCGATGTCACGATCATGAACCTGCCCGCGGACCAGATTGCCGCAGCCTGGGATTCGGGGCAGGTTGATGCGGCCTTTATCTGGGAGCCGGTGCAGAACCAGATTCTGCAAACCGGTACCTTTATCGTCGGCGCAGATCAAACCGCCGCCTGGGGCTTTCCGACCTTTGACGGCTGGGTGGTGAACAAAGACTTTGCGGCGGCCAATCCCGACAAGATGGTGGCGTTCGCCAAGACCCTGAACGAGGTCAACATGGCCTACCTTGCCGATCCGGCCGCCTGGACCGCCGACAGTGATCCGGTGAAGAAGATCGCCGAGATAACCGGTGCCGCCCCCGATCAGGTGCCCGGCATCCTGAAGGGCTTTACCTTCATCCCCTTGGCCGACCAGCTTTCCCCGGCCTGGATGGGGGGGGCTGCCGCCAACATGAAGACCACTGCCGATTTCCTGGTCAAGGCCGGCCGGATTGACGCGGCGATCGACGACTACACGCCCTTCGTGAATACCACCATCGCGGAGGCCGCGAAGTAAGGTCAACGCTCAAGCTCGCAGCCGGGGCGTCGCCTTGGCTGCGGCCACATGACAAGGGGCAGGGGGGGCAGAATGGGTCTGAACGTCAAACAAGCGTCGGTGGTCTATCCTACCGCAGACGGGCGGCCGCCTGTCGAGGCGCTTCAGAAGATCGATCTGGATATCGTGGATGATGATTTCGTCGTGGCGCTTGGCGCGTCGGGCTGCGGCAAATCCACGCTGTTGTCGCTGATCGCGGGGTTTCTGTCGCCGTCATCGGGCGAGATCTTGCTGGACGGCGGGCGGGTTCAGGGGCCGGGTGCAGACCGGGCCGTGGTGTTTCAAAAACACGCGCTGATGCCCTGGCTGAACGTACTGGACAACGTGGCCTTTGGGCTGAAACTTCAGGGGGTTGGAGCTGAAAAGCGGTATGACATCGCGCGGGGCTTCATCAAACTGCTGGGCCTGAGCGAGTTTGAAAGTGCGCGCGTCTACAAGTTGTCGGGCGGCATGCAGCAGCGGGTCGGCATTGCCCGCGCGCTGACCTGTGACCCCAAGGTGCTGCTGATGGACGAACCCTTGGGGGCGCTTGACGCGCTGACCCGCGAAAAGGCGCAAGAGTTGATCCTGAACATCTGGCACACCACCGCGAAATCAGTGTTCTTCATCACCCATTCGGTCGAAGAGGCGCTGTTCATGGGCACCAAGCTGATCGTGATGTCGCCACGTCCGGGCCGCATCACCCACCGCTTTGATCTGCCGTTTTCACGCCAGTTCCTGGATGGGGCGCCGGCGCGCGAGGTCAAGGCCAGCCGCGAATTCATCGCCCTGCGCGAAGAGGTTCTGAAGATCATCTTTTCAGATGAGGAGGCGCTCGCATGACCGAACATTCCTATCCAAACACCCAAGGCAAGAAGAAGGGAGTGCTGTTTTTCCTGATGAAAGCCCGCGCGACCAAACCGGGGGAAACCTACGGCGTGCCGGGGCAGGGCGAAACTCGGCTGCTGTCGATCGCCTCGATCCTGTTCATCATATTCGTGTGGTGGCTGGTCACCTCTATGGGCTGGGTCAAACCGCTGTTCCTGCCGTCACCACAGGCGGTTTTTGGCAAATTCATTGATGTCTGGAACAAGGGTTTCACCAACACGCCGTTCATGGAACATGTCGGCATCTCGGCGGCGCGGGTGTTCGGGGCCTTCTTGCTAGCCTGCCTGGTCGGCATCCCGCTGGGCATCGCCATGGGGATGAGCCCGTTCATCCGCGGCGTCTTTGATCCGCCGCTGGAGTTTTATCGCCCGATCCCGCCCCTGGCCTATCTGCCCCTGATGATCATCTGGTTCGGCATCGGCGAGACCTCCAAGGTGCTGTTGATCTTTCTGTCTGTGCTGGCCCCGGTGGCGCTGGGCGCGCGGTCAGGCGTGAAGTCTGCTGCGATCGAGCAGATCCACGCGGCCTATTCATTCGGCGCCAGCCGTTGGCAGGTGATGCTGCAGGTGATCTTGCCTTCGGCCTTGCCCGAGATTTTGACGGCCATGCGCATCGGCATCGGATTCGGGTGGACCACGCTGGTGGCCGCCGAAATGGTCGCCGCCACCAAGGGGCTTGGTTACATGGTGCTGACCGCCAGCCAGTTCTTGCAAACTTCGACCGTCATCATGGGCATCATCGTGATCGCGATCATTGCTTATGCCTTTGATTTATTGATGCGCTTTGTCGAGCGTAAACTCGTGCCCTGGAAGGGCCGCATGTAAGCGGGATCCGAATGACCATGATCTACCTGAAGAAATCGACCCGTTCGGCGGAAACGGGGCAAACAGATGTGCGCGCCGCCGTCGAGGCGATGCTGGCGGAACTGGCGCGTGACGGCGATGCGGCCGCCGTGCGCTTTGCCCGCGAACTTGACAAATGGCAGGGCGATATCGTCGTTTCGGCCGAAACGCGGGCCGAGGCGGCCGCCCAGTTGCCCGAAAAGCTGAAAGGCGACATCCGGTTTGCGCATCGCAACATCAGCCGCTTTGCAGAGGCGCAGCGCGCCACGATCACGGATTGCGACATCGAGATCCTGCCGGGCCTGATGGCCGGGCAAAAGCAGATCGCCGTCTCCTCGGCAGGCTGCTACGTGCCGGGTGGGCGCTACAGCCATATCGCATCCGCGATCATGACGATCACCACCGCCAAGGTCGCCGGCGTGCCGCATATCGCCGCGTGTTCCCCGCCGCGCCCCGGCGTGGGCATCCCGCCTGCGATCATCTTTGCGATGGATCTGTGCGGCGCGGATGTGATCTTGAACCTCGGTGGCGTGCAAGGTGTGGCTGCCATGGCCAACGGGCTGTTCGGGCTGCCAAAAGCCGACATTCTGGTCGGCCCTGGCAACCAATACGTGGCCGAGGCAAAGCGTATTTTATACGGGCAGGTCGGCATCGACATGTTTGCAGGCCCCACCGACAGTATGGTGATTGCCGACGCGACGGCGGACCCGCATCTGGTGGCGTGGGATCTGGTGGGGCAGGCCGAGCACGGCTATAACTCGCCGGTCTGGCTGGTCACGACTGACCGCGCGCTGGCCGAGCAGGTCATGGCGTTGGTGCCGCAATTGATCGCGGAACTGCCCGAATTGAACGCGGCGAATGCGGCGGCAGCCTGGGCCGACTATGCCGAAGTGATGCTTTGCGATAGCGCCGAGGGCATGGCGCTGGTGGCCGACGACTACGCGCCGGAACATCTGCATGTGCAGGCTGCCGATCTGGACTGGTGGCTGCGGCGACTGCGCTCGTACGGCTCGCTGTTCTTGGGCGAAGAGACGACCGTTGCCTTTGGCGACAAATGCTCGGGGCCAAACCATGTGCTGCCAACATCTGGTGCGGGGCGCTATACGGGGGGGTTGTCGGTTCATAAGTTCATGAAAACAGTGACCTGGCAGCGGGCGACCCGCATGGCATCGCGATCACTGGCGCTGGCCACAGCGCGCATTTCGCGGATGGAAGGGATGGAGGGGCATGCCCGTTCCGCCGATGTTCGTCTTGCCAAGTTCTTTCCCGGTGAATACTTCGACCTGAGGCCGACCGACGACGCCGCCTGAACCACGGCGTGCGGTGGTGCGGGGCACTTGGGCCAAGCCGGATGAATCGACGGGGCAGCGGCGCGGTCGGCGTTCGTCAAAGATCAACCAGAATGCAGCCATCGCGCCCAGGGTCAGGGCCAAGCGCCGGACGAAGGCCCCAGCCGCGCGCGAGACAAAGGTGTATCAAGCGGCTCCAAGGGCCATCAACAAAGGCCCGGCAAAGAGCGTGCGGGCCAACGCGCTGCCATCCGGCCACGACTTCAAAGATGAAGCCCCGGTCCCTTGCGGGCTGGGCGCGGGTCGGCTCGGGGTTGAGGCCGAAGGCCCCGGCCCGGCCAGCACCGGCGCGGCAGGGCCGCTCAAGTTGACGTCGGCGCCCGTCATGGTGCCACCCGCAAAGTGCGCCAGGTCGCCGAAGTTGGCGCTTGCCCCGGACACCATGACACTCGCTGTCACGACAGATGCGGCGGGGATGTGCGCCTTGCCTTCGGTCGCGGCGATGAAGGGCACGCGGATATTGGCGATGTTTTTCACGATCTGCGCGTCTTCGTCATGCTCGTGGCTTCAGATATCGCGGGCGGCGACATTGCCAAAGGTCGAAAAGCCGATTGCCGCCATGTCGCGGCCCGCACCGGTCAAGATGGCCGCCCCGCTGCGTGTCCAGACGGTCTGCCCCGGCAGGCGTCTCGTGCCACCCGGGGTCCGGGCTTGTGTGAACGACACTGTTCAAGAGTTCCGTGCCGACCCGCAGCCGGCGCCTTGATCAGCCCACTGTCGCCGCGCACGGCGCCAAGCGTCGCCTTTTGGGGGACCCCCGGGGTCAGACCTGCCATACCGGATCGCCGAGTGCTGCCATGATGGGTTCAAAGCCTAACCCCGGCGCATCGGGCGCACGCATCACGCCGTTGACGCGTTTTGGCGCACCGTCAGCTATGTCGACCGTCCCGTAGGAATTGAAGTCTGTCGCTGAAAAGCTGAACTCCTCGGGCGTGGATTGGGCCAGATGCGCGATGGTGGCGGTCACGATATCACCGCCCCAGGTATCCTCGATGGTCATCGGAATGCCGGCATAGACGCATAAATCGCGGATCATGCGCGCCTTGGTCAGCCCGCCCACCTTGGAGATTTTCAGGTTGATCACATCCATCGCGCCATCGGCCAGCCCGCGTGTGAGGTCGCCCACACTGCCGATCACCTCGTCCAGCACAAAGGGCAGGGACGTGCGGCGACGGGTCACCAGACATTCCTCGTAGGTGGGGCAGGGCTGTTCGATATAGACATCCACGTCGCGCACCGCATTCACCACACGGGCCGCCTCGTGCATTGTCCAGCCGGTGTTGGCATCCGCAACCAGAACATCCCCTGGGCGCATTTCGCGCGCGCAAAGGCGGATGCGCTCGATATCGCTGTCGGCATCGGACCCGACCTTGAGCTGGAACTTGGTGTAGCCCTCGGCGCGATATTTCGCGACATTGGCGGCCATCGCGGCGGGTTCGATCTGCGAGATCGCCCGGTAAAGCTTGATGTCGTCCTGCGCTTTGCCGCCCAAAAGCTGATAGACTGGCAGCCCGGTCGATTTGCCCAGGATGTCCCAGCAGGCAACGTCGATGGCGGCCTTGACATAAGGATGCCCGCGCAGGACCGCATCCATGTGACGGTTCAGCGTGCCAAGATCGCGTGGATCAAACCCGATGACCTTTGGCGCGATCTCCGCGAGGCCCGAGCGGACACCAAGCGCATAGGCCGGCAGGTAGGCCGACCCAAGCGGGCAGCATTCGCCGTAGCCGGTTATGCCCGCATCGGTCTGAACCTCCACGATGGTTGTATCAAAGACATCGACATAGTTTCCGTTGGACCAGCTATAGCGCCCTTCCTTCAGAGGCAGATCAACCTGATAGGCGCGGATTGCTGTGATCTTCACGGACGTCTCCTCGGCAGGATTGGCGGGCGGGCTGCCGGTACACTGTGACAAAACCGCTTGCGGATCGCCAGATCCAAACGCTGATTGATGGCGCGTCGGTTTGTTGCGCGGTCAGACTGGCTGAATTGTGCAAGCGATACCGCAGACGACATCTTGATGCGTCTTGGTCCTGCGCGGATGCGCAAGACGGCCTTGGCACGGCGCATTTGACGTCATCTGGTCAGGCCGAGGCGAGGGCCGCGTCGAGCAATGCCTTGATGTCGGCCTTGGAGGTGCCTGCGACGATCCGGCCGACCTCTGCCCGGCCTTTCAGCGCCACAAGAGTGGAGCGGCGGGGGATGTTCAGGGCTTTGGACAACGCGCCCTCGCCATACGCATCCCAATCAATGAGGAAAAAGACGATATTTTGTTCATAGCTTGGGTTCTCGGCCTTGAGCGCGGCCAGCACACGCTGTTGTGCGGCACAGGTAGAGCACCAGCTGGCCCAGAAATCGAGCACGACGATCTTGCCTGCATCCATCGCGGCCTCAGCCGCGCCCGGAGTGTAAAGCGTCGGCTCGCCTGCCCGCAAGGCAAAGGGCGACAGCGTCAAAGAGGCCGATAGAGCAAGGAAATCGCGACGTTTCATGGGAACTCCTGTCAGTCAGATTGAAACGGAAAAGTCGGTCAGCCAGATCGGCAGGTTCTCAACCAGCCAACCTTCGATGCCTTTGTTGAGGCCAAACCAAAGCGCCAGACCGACCAGAATAAAGACGATGCCCATCGCGGGTTTGGCGCGCGCGGCCAGACCACGCAGCGCGGTCTGACGCCGGCGGATGGCTGATTGCGCGCCGTAGGCGAGGGTGACGATCAGGGTCGAAACGCCCAGCGCAAAGGCCACCATGATGGCGCCCGCGCGGCCCAGACTTTCGCCCGTCGAGGCAAGTGCTATGGCGGCGCCAAGGGTCGGACCGATGCAGGGGCTCCAGACTGCGCCAAGCAGGGCGCCAGACAGGAACTGACTGCCCAGCCCGGCGTCAACGGTGCCGTCGATCTGCGCATCGGCGCGGGCGGCAAAGCCTGCGGTCGCTGTGGAAAACCGGCCGGAGAGTGCCGGGATCAGCATGACCAGTCCGAACCCCACCATGAGCAGCGCCGCAATGTGCGCCACGGTTTCGGTGGTCAGCCCCAGCGCCGGGCCAAGCGCGGTGACACCCAAGCCAAGCATCACGAACGACAAGCTCAACCCCGCCGCAAGTACCAAAGGTGCGCGGCGGTCGCGGTGCAGGCTGCTGGCCAGGACAATCGGCAGCACGGGCAAGACGCAAGGGTTGATCAGCGTCAACAGACCCGCGAGATAAGCAAAGACCAGTTCCATCGGTTCAGGTCCTTGCGCCGGGTCGGATTGCGGAAAATCGGGGCGCGCAGGCAGTGACCGCCCACGCGCCCCTCGGGCCTTGCTGCAAGCCACGTGCCTTTCGATACACCGCTGGGGACGGCAACGGGGTCACATTCGCCTGAAGGTGGGGCCTTATAAGCATTGTTGTCCGGTCTATCCTTGTTCGCACGACGGCATGGGTTGGCGCGACCAGTTGGCGCGGCCTTTGGTTATCTATAAGGCTGTTCGCGCGACTGCGATGTTCGTTACAGTCTTCACGATTTTGTATCTGCGCGGTCGTGGCTGCAAAGATGCGAATCGGCTTTGTAACAAACCGGCCTGCGATGCGAATTGGAAAGCAGTGATGGCAGAACACATGGACGCGTGGGGGCAGCTGTTGATGGCTGCGAACGCTGGCGATGCCCGGGCCTACGCGCGTTTTCTGCAGACCGTCTCTCCGGTCCTGCGGGGCGTCGTCAGGGCCAAGGGCGCCAGTCTGGGCGAGGCTGCGTGCGAAGATGTGGTGCAAGAGGTACTGCTGGCAATCCACCTCAAGCGGCACACCTGGCGGCCAGACGCGCCGGTGCGTCCCTGGATTTACGCCATCACGCGTTACAAGGTCGTCGATGCGTTTCGCACCCGCGGACGCAAGATCGACCTGCCGATCGAGGACTTTGCCGACATTCTGGCAGCCGAAGCCGGGCCCGACCCGACCGAGGCCGCCGACATGGCAAAGATGATCGGGATGCTGGACGGCCGGGCGGCGGAGATTGTCCGCAAGATCGGTCTGGAAGGCGCCAGCGTGGCCGAAACCGGCCAGGCGCTGACAATGAGCGAAGGCGCGGTGCGGGTCGCCCTGCACCGGGCATTCAAAACCTTGGCCATCCTTCGGGAAAGGCACGTGAAATGAAGACCGACGATCTGATCCGCGCATTGGCTGCCGATACGGTGCGCCCACGTCCTTTGCAGGCCACGCTGATGCTGGGCCTGATCCCGTCGCTGACGATCGCGGTTGCCGCGGTCTGGCTGGCTTTGGGCTTTCGGGCGGATCTTGCGACCTCATTGGTGACCCCTGTTTCGGCGATCCGGATCTTGCTGACTGCCGTTCTGGGCGTTGCCGCGATGCGGATCGCCCTTGTGCTGGCGACGCCCGAAGGGCGCGACACCGCGCGGCTGTGGCCTTTGGCGGTGGTGGGCGCAGCGGCGATTGGGCTGCTGGCTTGGGCTTATGTGACCACGCCGGTAGACGCGCGGCAGATGGCCACGGTCGGCAAGACGATCACGGTCTGTCTGGTGGCGATCCCGCTGTTGTCGATCCTGCCTGTGGCGACGTTGCTTTATACCTTGCGGCAGGGTGCCACGACGGCGCCGGCACGCGCCGGATTCGTGGCCGGTCTGGCCGGGTCCGGCCTCTCGGCCGCAATCTATGCGCTGCATTGCACCGAAGACAGCCCGCTGTTCTATGTGACCTGGTACGGTCTGGCGATCATGGGTGTCACGCTGGTCTCGACGCTGATCGGATCGCGGGTCTTGCGCTGGTAGCCACCTAGCGCTCTTCGAACCAGTCCATTGCCATTTTGGCCCAGCCCTTGGGAATGCTGTGGCCGCCGTCGTGCATTGCAAATTCCAGCTGGGTGCCTGGCGCGCAATGGTCCCAATGCTGGACCTTGTAGATGCCAAGGGTGTCGGTCTTGTCAGGTTCCGGCGAAGGGCAGCCATTGGCGTCGCGCCAGATCTGCATCGCGTCGAACACATTGCCCTGCACGAAGCCGGGCATGATCTCGCGTCCCAGCAGGGGAACGGTCCGGTCCGCCTTGCCATGCGTGTGCAACAGGCGCACGTGGCCTGTGCAGCTTGTCGGATGCGGGCGCCAGAAACTGCCTGCGACGGGCGCATAGGCGGCAAAGGCCGCAGGCTTGGCGCAGGCGACGTAGCTCGTCATCGACCCGCCGATGGAAAACCCGGCCAGCAGCATCTCGTCGCGGTCAATCCCGTATCTGGTGGCGGCATCTTCGGCGACGGCGATCAGGAAGGCAGTCTCGTCGCGGGTCGACGGGCGGTCGGGGTGAAAGTCCCACGAGCGTCCGTCACCATCGTCGCGCGGCTGACCGTCCGGGGCGATCACGGCATAGCCACGCCCCAGCATCAGATTGACCATCGCCTTGTTGCGGATCGTGCCCAGACCCTCGCCGTCATAGCCGTGCAGCAGCATGATCGCCGGAACCGGACCAGTCGCGCCCTCTGGCAAGACGATGTGATAGGTGCCGTTGGGCATCCTGCAGGCGGTGGCTGCGCCGTTGCAATCCGCGACCGCAATGGTGGCGAAAAGCCAAACCCCCGCAGCGACGGCCACGCCCATGCCCAAGCGTGAAGCGGTCATGTTCTTTGCCTTGCCACACCAAGCGGCTGAAAAACCGACAGAGGCGTTTGGACGAGGGCAGCGAGTGGCACCGAAAGGCACAGGCTGATCGCAACGGGAAAAAGCCATGGGCTGAGCGGTCCCGCCACGGCAAGGGCCAAAAGCCCGAACCCCAGCATCGTCTCTGTTGCGTGAAAGCGCGCGAGCATGCGCAGATCCAAACGCGCGCCCGACTGGTGGGGCATCCAGCCGCCGTCAAAGCCTGCCAACGTGCGCAGCACTGAGCAGACCTGATGCACCATCTGCGTCGGGGCCAGCAGGGCCGACAGTGCGATTTCCGCCAGGACCGAGACCGCGAAACGAAAGGCGTGCGCGCGTTTCAGCCCATGGTCACGAAGATGGCCCGCGATCCCCAAAAGCTTGGGCGCGATCAGCATCAGGCCAACCGAGGCCGCGATGGCGCCTTGGGTGAACG
This sequence comes from Rhodobacterales bacterium, assembly GCA_031378845.1. Lineage (GTDB taxonomy): Bacteria > Pseudomonadota > Alphaproteobacteria > Rhodobacterales > Rhodobacteraceae > JAJNPS01. The sequence goes on along the minus strand of JANNES010000003.1, from coordinate 217,589 downwards.
GCGGCAGCGTTGGCCAGATCGGAACAAAGGGACTGTCGCCAAAGACGTCGGGCATGGCGCCTTGTCCGGGCATCGCCCAGAGGACCAGCAGGATCAGCCACCAGACCGAGGCAAGATAGGCCATCGCGCCTTGCAACAGATGAAAGCGTGACATCGGGTGCAGGCCGGGTGTGGTGATCAACCGCAGATGCTGCATGTTGCCCTGACACCAGCGCCGGTCGCGGCGCAGATGGCCCGGCAGTGCCTCAGGTGTGCCTTCAAAGCTGTCATCGGCCTCTGGCATCATCCGCACGCCCCAACCGGCGCGGCGCAGGAGGGCCGCCTCGATAAAGTCATGGCTGAGGATGACGCCTCCGCGCGGCGCTGCACCCGAAAGGTACGGCAGGCCAGCGCTGGCCGCAAAGGCTGGGATGCGCACCAGCGCATTGTGGCCAAGGAAGTTGCCTTCGGCGCCCGTCCACATCGCAAAGCCGCGCCCCATGTTGGTGCCGTAGACCTCGGAGGCAAAGGACTGCATGCTTTGCCACAAGGTCACGCCGCTCAACACCCGCGGCACCGTCTGGATCAGGCCAAGACCGGGCTCAATGGCCAGCGCATCGGCCATTTTCATCACCGTCTGCGCGCCCATGACGCTGTCGGCGTCAAGGACCAGCATCGCCTCATGGCCGGGACCGTGGCCTTGCACCCAATCGCGGATGTTGCCGGATTTGTAGTCCAGATTCTGCGCGCGGCGGCGGTAGTGGATGGCCAAAGCGGGATGCGCCTTGCGCGCGGCAGTGACCGTGGCCTCTTCGACAAGCGCTTGGCCAAGGTCGCGGCTGTCCGACAGGATGTGCAGGGCAAAGCGGTGCCTGCCTTGGCCGGGAAGGGCTGCCAACAAGGCCACCGCATTGCCGATTGTGCTGCCGGGGGCCTCGCCATACATCGGCAACAGGATAGCAATCTTCAGGCCGTGCAGCGGCTGAGCCTGCGGCTTTGGTCGCCAAAAAAGGCCCAGCGTCGCTGTGGAAACCGACAGGACCACCCAGAAGAACGCAAAGACCGTCACGCCGACCAGCGCGCCTTCGGCAACGGTCAGGCGTCCGTCAAGCGCAAACCAGCCCAGCGAAAGCCAGCCCAGGCCGCATGTCACGGCCAGCGGCACCAAAAGCACGACGGTGCGCAAAATGAGCGTCAGGCGATCCGAGCGGATCCCCGGAGCGTCCGGATCACGGAACGGCGCGCGCAGGTTCTGATCCGGCATTGCAAGCGGTGTCGTGGTCGCCTCAGGAACCAGAGGCTGGCGCAGCGAAAAGGTCACGGCGTCACCCAGCGGTTCAACCAGACCTCGGCCACGCGCTGTCCTTCGCGCCACAATTCGGCGCGCAACTCGGCGGCTGGTGCGTCCGCCTTCAAGGTGAAATCCAGCCGCATTCCCCCCGTCGCGGGGTTTTGCTGCAAAAGCTGAGCCGCGATCTCGCCCGCGCTGGTGGTGATCCGCACCTCTATCCGGGCGGGGTCATCACCCAAAGCGGGATGCTGTGCATAGTCGATGGTAAAGATGCGCCCGTCCTCGAACACCCGTGCGCCGGTCCGGGTCGCGATCACCGGGGCGAGGGCCCCTTCGGCGGGGGCGGTCGCGCACCAGGAGAGAAGGTAGTCAAAGCGGTGCTCAAGCCCGGCTTTGAGAGGTTCGGCAGGGCGCCAGAAGGCCACGATATTGTCGTTGATCTCTTTGTCGGTCGGAATTTCGACCAGCACGACCGACCCCGGCCCCCAGTCGCCCACGGGTTCCACCCAGAGCGACGGGCGGCGTTCGTAATGGGCCACAAGATCGTTGTAGTCGCCGGGCTGGCGGGCGCGCTGCATCAGGCCAAAGCCACGCGGCGAGGTGTCTCCAAAGGCGCTGACCGCAACCGCGCGCGGGTTCGTAAGCGGTCGCCACAGCGTCTCGCCCGCACCGTTGATCATCAAGAGACCGTCGCTGTCATGCACGGCCTCGCGGAAGTCATCAAACCGGGTGCGGTTGATGTCATTGAAGAGGAACATCGAGGTACCGGGGGCAATCCCGGCACTGACCAGATCGACGCGGGGAAAGAGGCGCGACGTGACCGCGATTTCCGTCGTCTCGCCCTTGGTGATCCGGAACGTGTAGGCACCGGCGACCGACGGGCTGTCCATCAGCGCATGCACCGTGACGGTTGGCGCGTCAGGCTCGGCCGCCGCGATCCAGAAATCGCGAAAGACGGGGAATTCCTCGCCGCCGTCGCCTGCCGTATTCAGCGCAAGACCGCGCGCTGACAATCCGTAGGCCTGACCGCGACCGATCGCGCGAAAATAGCTTGCCCCCTGAAAGACCGCGTATTCCTGAAAGCGATCCTCCGTCTCCAGTTCCCCCAGCAGGCGAAACCCGGCGAAACCGGTGCCATCTTGGTCCAAGTCCGGGAAACGGTCGGTGGTGTCAAAAGCGCGCAGTTCAAACGCGATCTCGCGCGATTGGCCACGTTCCACCGCGTGAAGCGCGATCTTGTGCGGAAAGTAGAGACCGGCCACAAAGAATTCGGCCTGCACGGCGCTGGGCATGCCGCGAAACAGCGTGTGGCGGGTATCGAACCAGATGCCGCGAAAGGCGTCATAGGAAAGGTCCAGCCAGTCTTGCGAGACCGCAGGTGGCGGTCTGTAGGGGCTGGCGCCGAGCGCGCGGGCACGGGCGATGACCATTTCGGGATCAAAGGGGGAGGCTTGGCCCAGGGTCATCCCCGCCCTTTCGGGCGCGTCTTCGGCTAGGGCCGGGGCAAGACCAAGAGCTGCCAAGCCGCCAATCAACGACAGCATCTTGCGCCGCGACAGCGCAATCATGTGCGCTGCTCGGCCAGAAAGGGCGCTTCGGTTGCAGGGGCCTTGGCGCGCAGGGTGGCGGCTCTCCAGGGCTGGCTTTTGAAAAAGGCAGCCAACTTGGCGACGCAGATGATGGCCGCAAAGCCCGCAAGGTTCACCGCAAGCGCCGCAAGCGGTCCGTTCCCTGCAAGGTTCAACACCGCACCCAGAACGCGCGCCATCACCATCGAGGCGGCAAAGACGGCCAAAGACTGCTGGCCGACGCGCGAAATCAGGGCAATTGCCGCACCAGCCCAGCCGCCCCGCCGCAGATGCACGCCACCCGGTCCAACCGCGACCCAAGCGAGGTAGGCCAGCGCCAGAAAGTGGACATAGCGCACGAGGCCGAAATCCGACTTGTCGATCAAGACCGCGCCCGCGCGGCGCAGATCACGGATCATCTCGACCTGGCTGATGATCTTGCCCCAGGCAAAGGGCACCGACAGCACGACCACCGCCACCGCCGCCCAGACCAGCCAGCGGCGCACCGGGGGGGCGGGCAGCCATCCCGACATCAGTGCAAAACCCGTGAAAAACACCAACTGCCAGGCAAAGGGGTTGAAAAACCACGTGCGGGCGGATGGTTCCCTGAACCACAGCTCGGCTGGAATGTTCAGACCTGCGGTCGCGGCCAGCCACAGCCCGACGCTCGCCAGCGCCGCCAGCCGCAGATCCAGCCGCGCCAGCGCCATCATGACGGGGATCAGCACTAGGATCACCAGATACATCGGCAGGATGTCAAAGTAGTTGGGCACATAGGTCAGCGTCAAAAGCCCGAGCAGGTTCGGCCCGGTGTTCTTGAGAAACGGATAGAGGTTCAGCGCCCCCACCTCGTCGCGCGGGAAAATTCCGGTCAGATTCAGCGACAGCATCAGCACCAGTGTCACCAGGAAAACGCCCAGATGCACCCAATAGACCTGCCAGGCCCGGTGCGCGATGCGCAACGTCCCCATCGCCCAGCCTGCCTGCGCAAACACCCCGCCAAAGGCGATGGCCGAGGCCATCCCGGAGCAGAACACGAACATCTCGGTTGCATCGGAAAACCCGAAACGCGCCGGGATCCACAGCGTCCAGGGATTGTTGGTGATATGGGCAATCAGGATGATGAACATGCCGATGCCACGAAAGAAATCGAGGCGCGGGTCGCGCGGTTTTGCGACAGGTGTCATGTCAGACCGCCTGCATGCGGGCAGCGTCAATCAGCGACAGGCGGGCGGCGGTGTATCCATCTACGGACCCCGCACGACGGGCCATGCGGTCATGCAGCAAAGCGCCCGCCGCGTCCATGTAGCCACCCCTGAGCGCGGCCTCTATGGTGATGCGGTCGAACACGTCGCGCTGGGCATGGCTGCCGCCGATCTGTTGCAGGTCGTTACGCCCGGCGCGCAGATGCATCCATGCCGATGAGTATTCGCCAGAGGCAAAGGCGTGCAGCCCCTGCGCGATGTGCAGGCCGGGATGGGAGATGATGCGCTGTGCCTCGTTTCCGGCGGGTTTGGTGGATTGCATCCGCGCAATCAGGCCCGCCGCCGCCTTGTCCCGCTCCCCGCCGCAAAGCGCCAGCATGTAGTGCAGATCGGCAAAGGCAAGGCAGCCGTCGGTGGCGCGGTTTTCCGACAGATCGGCAAGCTCGTGCCAACGCTCGCCTACGTCAACGCCCTCCAGCTCCAGCCGGGACAACAGCGAGGCTGCGTTGGATATGTCGCGGTAATCATCGGTCTTTTCGGCGCGGATATCGGCATCATAGTGCGCCAGCGCCACGTCATATTCCCCAAGGTCCAGATGCATCAGCGCCCGGTGCCACCAGACGTGAAAGCGAAAGTTGTTGCAATGCGCCCAGCATGCCTCGCGCCCCGACAGCCAGTTCAGGCCGTCGCGCGCGCGGCCGGTATTGTCATAGACATGCGCCACGGCATGCAGCCCCCATGCATCATCGGGCGCAAGCGTCACGCCCTCGCGGCCGGTCCGTTGGGCGCGGTCGAATTCGCCGGTTTCCTCCAGCGCAAAGGCATGACAGCCCAGCAAATAGCCGCGCGCCGGATGGTCGTCCCAGGCCTGCATCACCCCCTCGACCGAGGCGCGCATGGCATCAGGGCGGCCCATGACGAAATGGATCGCCTGGATCATCTTCATTGCCAGCGCGTCGCGGGGGTTCAGGTTCAGGATCACCTGAATCCGCGCGGCTGCCCGCGTCGGGCGGCCAGACAACCAGTCGCCCAAGGCGTGCACAAAGGCAATCTCGCGCATCGTGGCCGGCGCACCTTGCAGCGCTGCCGCATAGGCCTCGCGCGCGACGGCAACCATCTCGGAGCGACCCAGAAGCAGGCAAGACACGCCCCGGATCGCCTGACCTAGCGCAAAATCCGGGGCCGCTGCCAAAACCCGGTTCAGAACCGGGCCGGTGCTTGCTGCATGCGACAGGATGCCTTGGATCACGCGGTTCCAATCAGCGATCAGATCCGCCGAAAGAGAGGTGGGCATGCCACTCAGGTCTTCGGACATCGGCATGAAAAAACCTTTCGCGGCAGGGAAGGGGCCTGACCGACAGTGGGCGAGCGCAGGCGGTTATCTCTTGCGGTTCGCGTGCCTGCTTGCGTTTGTTACGGGGCGTGAGTCTTTGTGACAGAGATCTCACGGCCACGTGACCGATGGCCACGGTCCCTAAAAGGCACCGTCATAGGCACGGCGGGGAATGCGGGCCGCGATCAGGGTAAAGGTGTTGCGCGTCAGCGCGACGGCGGCCTCGGCCGCAAGGGTCCTGGGGTCGGACACATCGACCCCATGGCCGCCAAAGGCCCGGGCGAGGGCTGCGAAATCGGTCGCCAGACCCGGCCCGCCGAAATCGACGCCAAGGTTGCGGCGCTCCGTGCTGCGTTGCTTCATCTCGATCAGTGACAGGCTGTCATCGACCAGCACGCAGATCACGATGGGCAAGCCCAGGGCGCACAGGGTGGCCAATTCGCCCGCGCCCATCTCGAGGCCCGCATCGCCGACAAAGGCCAGAACAGGCACATCGGGGCGGCCGATCTTGGCCCCCGCCGCAAGAGGCACCGCGCAGGCCATGGTGCACAGGCCCGAAGATTGCAGCATCAGGCGCGGGGCAGGGCAGTCCCACATCTGGCTGACCAGAATGCGGTGCGCGCCGGAATCGGCGGTAATCACCGTCTCTGGCGGCATCGCGGCGCGCAAGGTGGCGAACACCTCGTGCGGACCCCAGTGGCCGGGGCAGGCAAAGGCGTCTTTGAGAGCCCTGCGCGCAACATCGGGCGCCTTGTCCGGCCAACGGGGGGGGGCCGCATGCGTCAATGTCGTCAGCGTTTCGCCAAGTCCCCCGATCAGCACATGGGTTGCAAGATGCATCCCGTGAGCGCGCCGGACGGGCGTCAGTTCGATGACGGTCTGGTCCGTCGTCCATGGATTGCGCCAGCCGATACGCATCTCGATCGGATCATACCCCAGCAACAGGATGCAGTCCGCCTGATCCATCAAGGGCATCAGCACCCGGTCAGCCTTGGGCGACAGGCCCGCGCCGCCAAGACACAAGGGATCGCCTTCACCCATCAGACCCTTGCCCTTGTAGGTGGTGATCAGCGGGATATGATGGGCGCGGCAGTACCGCGCGATCTCTGGCCCGGCAGAGGCATTGACCGCGTCCACCCCGGCAATGGCCAAAGGGCGACGAGCCGTGCCAAGGGCGTTCAAAGCGGCGGCCAACGCCGCGGCCTCGGGCAGGCCAGGCGCGGACGGCGGTATTGGCAAATGCGCGGCCTCGGTGGCCAGCCCCTCCGCCACGCCGATGGGCACATCCACATGCACCGGGCCGGGCTGCGCCGATGTCGCCAGGGCAATGGCCTTGGCCATGCCCGCCCCGACCGCGCCTGCCGCCAGCCGAAAGCTGCCCTTGACCACCGGCCGCAGCATTGCCTGATGGTCAAATATCTGATGTGTATAGGTTTCCGCCTCAGCTGCATCGACGCAGCCGGTCAGAAAGATCAGCGGCACACGGTCCTGCATGGCGTTGGCCACCACGTTGACCGCGTTGGCCACTCCCGGCCCAAGGGTCGCGACCAGAACCGGCAACGCGCCCGTCATGTGCCACAGCCCTTCGGCCATGAAGCCGCCGCCGTTTTCATGCTTGACCAGAACAAAACGCACACCCGCCGTATCAAGACCCTGCATCAGCGCCAGAACCTCACCGCCCGGGATGCCAAAGGCATGCGTCGCGCCCGCGACGGCCAGCGCGGCGCCAATGATGTCTGCGCCGGTTGTGGTCATTCGCCCAAGTCCCCATCGATGACGCCAGCCTTGGCAAGCGCGCGCAATTCCGCAGGCCTCAATCCAAGATGCCGCGCAAGGACGGCGCCGGTATCCGCGCCCAGCCGGGGTGGCGGCTTTGCGTAGGCGACAGGGGTTTGCGACATCTTCAACGGGTTGCCGATAAGATCGATGGTGCCGCCATCATCCGCCATTGGCACCAACATGCCGCGCGCCGCGACCTGTGGGCTGGCAAAGACCTGCGCCAAATCATGCACCGGGCCTGCGGGAACTGTCAGTGCCGCGCAGGCGGCCAACCAATCGGCCGCCGTGCGTCCGGCGGTCAACGCCTCGATCAGCGGGATCAGCACGGCACGATTGCGCACCCGCGCCTCGTTGGTGGCAAAGCGCGTGTCGGCGGCAAGGCCGGGCGCGCCAGCCTCGGTGACAAAACGGGCAAACTGGCCGTCATTGCCGATCGCAAGGATGAAGGTGCCGTCACTTGCGCGAAAGGTGCCATAAGGCACGATGGTCGGGTGATCATTGCCGCGCCGTGGCGGCACCTGCCCATCCATCAGATGCGCAACGCCTTGATTGACCAACATCGCGACCTGCGCATCCAGCAGCGCGACGTCGATCCATTGCCCGCGCCCGGACGCATGTCGCGCGTGCAACGCGGCGAGGATGCCGACAACAGCGTAAAGGCCGCATTGCAGATCAGCGATGCCGACCCCGGCCTTGAGCGGGGGGCCATCGGGCGTCCCGGTCAGGCTCATCAAGCCGCCCTCACCCTGGGCCAGAAAATCGTAGCCTGCGCGATGGGCGTTCGGCCCCGTCTGCCCAAAGCCCGTGATCGAGCAATAGATCAGCCGTGGGTTCGCGGCACTGAGGCTTGTGTAGTCAAGACCATAGCGCGCCAGATCGCCGGGTTTGAAGTTCTCGACCAGGATATCGGATTGCGCAGCGAGCGACTGCACGAGCAACTGGCCCTGCGGCAACGCGATATTGATCGCAACCGAGTGTTTGCCGCGGTTGGCCGACAGGAAATAGGCGCTTGTTCCGGTCTGTGCACCATCCGCGTCGCGCTGAAACGGGGGGCCCCAGCCACGGGTGTCGTCGCCGCAGCCGGGGCGTTCGATCTTGATGACCTCCGCCCCCAGATCAGCCAAAAGCTGTGTCGCGGTTGGCCCCGCAAGGATACGGGTCAAATCGAGAACGCGCAGGCCCGACAGAGCTTGCGCGTTTTCAGTGACGGGTGCAGACGTCGTCAACAGCGGCCTCCGGTCAGTTTGACACCGGCGCACTAGAGCGGAAATTTGGGATCTTGTCATTCGAGGCTTTCGCAGGCTCCAGCCCACGCCAGTTCTTGGTTGATTTCTTCAGGTTGCCGGGAATGTCCTCTTCCCAGAAGCCCACGACGTTCTTGGTGATGTTGAGATAAAGCTTGCCATCCACGATCCGCCACAGCGTCGGATTGCCCGGAACCTTGCCGCCCTGGGCGACGCCATAAGCACAATGCCCGTCATACTGAGGGGCATAGGCGGCGGGGTTTGCCAGGAATGCGGCGCGATTGGCCTCGCTTGCAAAGGCAAAGGTTGCACCGTTGTAGTCGGTCGTGATCGCGGCGGTGCCCGGCAGCGGCGACTGCTGCGGCTGCCCGACCTCGGATTGCGGCAGCTCGAAATACGACACGACATCGTAGCCCGACACGGCAAAGCCGGTCTTGTCGACATATTGCTCGCCCGCAAACGCGGCGCTGATGGTCCCGGCAACAAAAGTTAGCGCGAGGGCGGTCATCTTGAACATCGGGGTGGCTCCTGGTTTTGCATCTGAGCGTCCATTCGCGCCCCATGCTTGCGCCGTTACGCATATGTCAGTGCCGTCGCGGGCTCGTGATCGGGGCGATTACCCTAAGGCGCCAGTTGCGTGGCTATCGCCTTGCACAGGGCCGCCCGTTGCAGTTTCAAAAAACGCCGCGCGGCGGCTTCTGTAGGGTGAAAGGGGTCTTTGACCTTGCCCGAAGGTTTGCGCCGAAAGTTTGCTGGATTCCCGAGGTTTTCCTGGACTGTCGCGGCGGTGAAGCCGGGCACAAAGCTGCAGCGGTCCCCGGCTTTTGCAAAGGCGCGCTCGATATTTTCCTGGGCGCGTTGCCGCAGGCGGAGGACCTTTTTGCCATAGGGCGGCGCAGAGGTCATGAAGATGCACGGCTGTCCCGGTGGCAAGTCCGCGACAAAGGCGCGGGCATCTTGCAAGGCCGCGTCCGCACTGCCCGCCCACCGCTCAGTCGCATTGCCCATCAAGAACATGATCAACAGCCGGGGCTTGTAGTAACCTTGATGAAAGACCGCCTCCAGCGGCGACCGCTCAGGGCTGCAAAACTGGAACTGCGCGCCGCGCCCGATCTGGACATAGGGATTTTCGCCTTGTGACAGCGTGCCATAAGCCCCTGCATTCACCTTCCATTTCGGATCAATATTGCAAATCGCGCCCTTGGCAGATTTGCTCTGTCCGGTCCATGACACCAACGTGCTGGAGCGCACGCCGATCACACCGGTTGTGGCATCGGCGGCAAGCCCACAGTCCCCGGCCATCTGGTTCAACAGCGACACAAAGGCCACGCCTGCGCCAAAAGTCAGTTGTGAATCCCCCAGCACCAGAACATCTGGCGATCCGCGCACTTCGGCCCGCGCGGGCAAAGACAGGAAAACCGCGATCAGCGTTGCGGCAAAGGCGTGGATCACGAAGCGCATTTTTTGTTCCATTTCGCGGGACTGGCCGTTTTGTCCGCTCCGACATTTGTCCATTCGCCGTCCAACTTGCTGCGTTACAAAGCGTCTGGTGAATATTGCACAAGCCGGGGGCGCGGGGGCATTTTCACCCCAAATTATCTGTGGCGCTGCCCTGCGTCCGTCCCGCGCAACTTGGGTCGCATATTTACCGCAAGTCTGATGCATTCCAAGCGCTGAAAACGGTGCGAGGCGTCTTTGCAAAACACATTTGCGCCACGACAAATTTGTGGATGCGATCGCGCGCGCCGCGATCACGATGCGATGTCCGCGCATTTCGGCTTGGTGGATGTGGCCGAACAGACCCGCCACGCGGAAATCGTGCCATCGCGCCCAGCATGGCGGCTGCTTTCTTGCAACTAGTTGCAACAAAGGCGCGCGCCGCTGTTCCGTTTGCTCCGGTGGCCATCTGCCGTTATCAAGGGGCTTGGCAACCGGGGTCCGTGCCTATGCAAGTAACGCTGAAGCAAGTCGCAGAGCGCGCCGGAGTTTCAACCTCGGCGGTGTCGCGCACCTTCACCGTTGGCGCTTCGGTTTCAACCAAGACCCGTCTCAAGGTTGAAAGGGCGGCATCCGATCTTGGCTACAGCCCGAATGTGCTGGCCAGCAGCCTGACCACCGGGCGCACCAAGATGATCGGGCTGGTCTCGAACAATTTTCACAATCCCGTTTTTCTTGAGGTTTTTGATCAATTTACGCGCGGTTTGCAGGTCAAGGGGCTGCGGCCATTGCTGGTCAATCTGTCCGATGTCGTTGACCCGCAGAGCCTGTTGCGTCTGCTGCGCCAGTATTCCGTGGACGGGGTGATCATCGCGTCTTCTACGGTGCCGCCCGCGTTCCCGCGCGCCTTCAGGGCAGCAGGAATACCCATCGTGCATTCGTTCGGACGATACTCAGCATCCCAAGGCGTCCATGTGGTCGGGATCGACAATGTCGAATGCGGGCGCATGGCCGCGCGCAGTCTGGCGTTGCGAGGCTACCGTCGGGTCGCGTTTCTGGGTGGGCCTGCAACCGCTACCACAACGCAGGATCGCTGGACGGGATTTCAGGACGAGTTGTCGCGGCACCCTGACATCATCGTCAGCCACAGCTTTGCGACGGCGTACTCCTACGATGCCGGTCAGCAAGAAATGACCCGCCTTCTGAGCGGTCATCCGGCCGAGGCGTATTTCTGCGGCGATGACGTGTTGTCCATCGGGGCGCTGAGCGCGATCCGGTCGGCGGGTCTGTCGGTGCCCGATGATGTTGGCATCATCGGGCTGAACGATATGGAAATGTCGCGCTGGCAGGTGATCAATCTCACCACGATCCGTCAGCCGATCCCCGAAATTATCGCGGCCTCGCTGGAAGCAATCGTGGCGCAGATCGATGACCCGGACCGGTCCACCGAGGCACGGATCTTTCCCTGCGTTCTGATCGAGCGCGGCACCCTGCGCCCGCTGCCCGTCGGGGTCAGCGAAACATAGGTGGGCGGGCGTCGGTCCAGGCGCCATCGGCCTTGCCCGATTGCGCCACAGCATAGACCGCTGCCATCGAGCGCAGACCGTCTTCGGCCTTGGGGTAGAGATCGGCTGCGGGGTCAATCGGCCTTCCTTCGTTTCTAGCATGAATTGCTTCGGCCAAGTCTTTGTAGATATTCGCAAATGCAAGCGGCATGCCCTCGGCGTGACCGACCGTGACGCGACTGGCGCGATCCGCCTCGGGCGACAGGTTTCCCTCGCCGCGCTCGATGATCTGCAGGCGCTGTTTCAGCGGCATGTAGTATAGCTGGTTCGGCTGTTCTTGCGACCAGCGCAGACCGCCGGTTTCGCCAAAGACCTGAATGCCAAGCCCGTGCTGGCGCCCGATGGCGATGGACGACGTCCACAGCCGCCCGACAGCCCCGCCACTCATCCGGAAGTTGACCATCGCGTCGTCTTCCAACACGCGAGAGGGGATGGCCGAGACGCAATCGGCAGACAGCTTTTCCACTTCCTGGCCAGTCACGAAACTGGCCATGTGCATGGCGTGGATGCCGCAGTCGGCAAACTGGGCCGAGATGCCCGCTTGGGCCGGATCATAGCGCCAGCGCACCCGCGGGTTTTCGGCGTCAGCCGCATCGGCGTGGTGACCGTGGGCAAATTCGGCATTCACCACCCGCACCTTGCCGATATCCCCGCGCGCCACCACCGCGCGCATGTGACGCACGAGGGCATAGCCGGTGTAGCCGTAATTCACCGCACAGATCGCCCCTGTCGCGCGGGAAATGCGAACGATTTCCTCGCCTTCCTCGACCGTCATGGTCATTGGCTTTTCGCAAAGGACGTGAAAGCCCGCCTCGAGGAACGCCCTGGTGATCGGGAAATGCGTGGCGTTCGGGGTGGCGACAGTGACCAGATCGACGCGGTCGCGGCGGCCCTTTTCACCTGCCAGCATCTCTTGCCAGCTGCCATAGGCGCGGTCTGAGGCCAGCCCGAGGCGTTGGCCGTAGGCGCGGCCCTCCTCCGGGCGATGGTCCAAAGCCCCTGCAACAAAAGCGAATTCGCCATCGACGCGGGCACCTAGACGATGCGCCGGTCCGATCTGGCTGCCGTCGCCGCCCCCGATCATGCCCCAGTTCAAGATTGCCATGTCTCTAAACCCTTAGTTGAAGCCGATGGATGAGAGGTATTCCCGGTTCGCACGCGCATCGTCCAAGGGGCGCACATCCAGCGTTGGATCGCAATCTTGTTCGACCGTGCACCAGCCATTGAAGCCTGCATCCATCAGCAGTCTTCGCACAGCGGGGAAATCGACGTCACCCTTGCCAAGATTACAGAAGATGCCCTGACCGCAGGCATCGTAGAACCCGGTGCGATTGGCAATCGCGCGGGCCTTCACCACCGGGTCAATATCCTTGAAATGCATATAGCTGATCCGGGCCAGGTGGCGGCGCATGAAGGCGACGGGATCAAATCCCGCATAGGAATGGTGGCCGGTGTCAAAGCAGATTTTCAGGATGCGCTCGTCCACCTCATCCAACAGCCGCTCCAGCTCCGGCTCAAAGTCGATGAAGCCCGCGGCGTGGGCGTGGATGCCGACGGTCAGCCCGTATTCCTCGGCCCCGATGCGCGCGACGGTGGCGATGCGGTCGCGAAAGGCCGTCCATTCGTCACGGGCCATCTGTTCGGCCTCGGCGGCACGCCCGGCAGTGGGGGCGCGGCGGGCGGAGATGCTGTCGATCAGCACCAGATGCTGCGCGCCATGTGAGGTGAGCGCCTTGCAGGTGCGGTGCGCGGCGTCGAGCACCTCGTCCCAGGCGGCGGGATCGTGAAAGGGGCGAAACACCACACCGCCGATCAGGCTGAGGCCGTTTTCATGCAGCGCCTCGGCCAGAATCACCGGATCTTCGGGCATGAAGCCGACCGGCCCCAGCTCGATCCCGCGATAACCCGCAGCGGCACAGTCCTTCAGCACCGAACGCCAATCCGGGTTGCGCGGGTCCTGGGCAAACTCGACACCCCAGGAACACGGGGCGTTGCCGATCTCGATCGTCATCTTGGTCGTCCTTGTCATGCGTTAGGTGGTTGGAACCGTCAGCCACGCCTTCTGCGCGGAAGACTCGCGTGCCGTCGCCACGATCTGGCTGACGTTCAGGCCATCGCGGAAGGTCGGCCAGTCGGGTTTGCCGGTTTCGATTGCGTGCAGAAAGTCATGCGCCTCGATGATGATCTGGTCTTGATAGCCCGTGCCGTGGCCCGGGCCCTGACAAAAGGGCAGATAGTCCGGATGCTCCGGCCCGGTCAATATCTTGCGGAACCCCCGCAAATCCTGCGGACCTTCTGCGAGATAGAGCCAAAGCGCATTCTGATCTTCTTGATCAAAGCGGATCGCCCCCGTGGTACCCGTGATTTCATAGGCATAGCCCATCTTGCGCCCTGTCGAGATGCGGCTGAAAAACAGATGCCCCATGGCCCCACCCTGAAAGCGGCACATGATCTGCCCCTGATCATCGTTGGTCACGGCTTCGCGGCCTTTGGCACCGGGACGCGTGTGGTGGACGGTTTCGATCTCGGCACTCAGCGTCGCAATCGGTCCGACCAGGGCAAGGGCCGCGTTGATCATATGCGGCGCAAGATCGCCCATCGTGCCGTTCGCGTCGCCCCGTGTGCGCCAGCTTGCCGGCAAACTGGTATCGGCAAGAAAATCCTCGGTATGCTCGCCTCGAAACCAGACGACATTGCCGATCTGGCCCGAGGCGACAAGTTCCCGCGCAAACTGTGTGGCGGGCGTGCGGACATAGTTGAAGCCTGTCATGTTGATGACCCCGGCGGCCTCGGCTGCGGCAACCATGGCTTTGCTGTCGGCAAGGCCCGCGCCCAGCGGCTTTTCACAAAAGACCGGTTTGCCAAGGGCAAACGCGGCCTCGGCGATTGCGCGATGGGTTTCTTGTGGCGAGGCGATGATGATCGCCTCGACCAGAGGATCGGCGACCAGAACACGCCAGTCCGCCGTGGCACGCGCAAAGCCGTAGGCCTGCCGGTAGGTCTCGGCCGACGCGGGGGTCGTCGCACAGACCATTTCCAGCGTCGGGCGTAGCCGGGTGTTGAAGACCGCGCCAACCGACTGCATCGCCACCGCATGGGCCTTGCCCATGTACCCGCCGCCAACGATTCCGATTCCGATTTTCGTCATTCCCAGCGGCTTTCCATCTATCGACTTGCAAGCGGTTGCAAAGTATCTATCCTTGGACGGGCCAGCTCGGCAATAGAATTCTACTGTGTCGCCGCGCAATATTCGTCTCTCGACCGGAGAAGACATGTCTGATGCCATCCGCCGTGCCAGAACGCAGCCTGTCGCCCTTGCGGTGTCGCCGGCGGGTGTCGTGATCTTGCGCGCCAAAGCTCGCGCCCACGCGAAGTCCAGCAATGATCGCGCGCGCATGATGACGATCATGTCGCGCCGCGCAAAGCATGGTCAGGGCGCATGATGGCAAATCTCGACCGCATTTTGCGCAACCGTTTTGTCGTGCTGGGCCGGGTCGGCATGGACCTTTACGCCGATCCGCCGGGCACGCGCACCGAAGTGGCCTCGCAGTTTCACGCCTGTATGGGTGGCTCTGCTGCCAATATCGCGGCGGCGCTGGTGCGTCACGGCGGGCAGGCCGATCTGGTGACCTGCGTGTCGGATGATGCCGTGGGACGGTTCTGCCGCAACGAACTGGGCCGCTACGGCATCGGTGCGGGCCATGTACGGACGGTCGGGGGTGAGGCGCGCAATTCGCTGTCCGTCGTCGAAACGAGGCTTGTGGAGACTCAGTCCGTCATCTACCGAAACCGCGCGGCGGATTTCGAGATGACCGTGGCGGATGTTCAGGCCGTGGACTACGCGGGCTTTGGAGCCTTGGTAACCACCGGTACGGCCCTCGCAGCCGAGCCCTCGCAATCGGCAACATTCCATGCGCTGGATCTGGCTGAGGCGGCGGGGCTGCCGGTCGTGTTCGACATCGACTACCGGCCCTACAGCTGGCCGTCTGCGGATGCAGCGATGCGCGCCTACTCCCGTGCTGCCGCCCGATCGGCGATCATTGTCGGGAACGATGTAGAATTCGGCTTCATGGCCGGCGGGCAGGAAAAGGGTCTTGCGATGGCGCGCAAGCTTTCGGGTGCCACCGCCAGTATCGTCGTCTACAAGATGGGTGAGGCGGGGGCGGTGACCTTTGCTGGCGGCCAGGAAGTGCGGACAGGCATCTATGCTGTGGCCGCGCTGAAACCGACCGGTGCAGGCGATGCGTTCCTTGGTGGCTTTCTGGCTGCACTGGCCGATGGCAGGCCGGTGGCAGAGGCGGTGCTGCGCGGGTCTGCCTGTGCGGCCATCGTCGTGGCCCGCGTCGGCTGCGCCCCGGCCATGCCGACACCGACCGAGCTGTCCGCGTTTCTGGCCACCCATCCCGGCCCCACCCAAACCACCTAGGAACCCGCATGCACATCGCCCCCTTTGACAATGCCAACCGGCCGATCGTGGATGCGGATGACCCGTTGGTGCCGCTGAACTATTTCAACATCGTCAAGCTGACCAAGGGTCAGGCGTTTGAATACCGCGTGCCCGGCTATGAGACCTGCATCGTGCCCGCCACCGGCACCGTGGATGTCGAGGTCGAAGGGGTCGCCTTTGCCGCCCTTGGCAATCGCAGGGTGGATGTCTGGGACGGCGAGCCGGAGGGCGTCTATGTGCCGGTGGGATCAAAGGCGCTGATGGTCTGCACCTCGGACAGCGCCGAAATTTTTGTCGCCGGGGCACGGTTCGATACCGTGCTGGAGCCGTTCGATGTGCGCAGCCCCGACCTCGACACCATCCAGTACGGCTCCGACGACACCAAGACCCACCGCAAGATCAAGCACATCTTCGGCACGAAATACCATGGCCGTGTCGGGCGGCTCTTGGTCAGCGAGCTGTTCACCGTGGGGCAGGGCGGCTGGTCCGGCTTTCCCAGCCACAAGCACGACACCGACCGTCTGCCGCTGGAAACCCGGCATGACGAGACCTACAACTTCCGCTTTCGCCCCAGACACGGGTCGGGTCTGCAGATGCTGCAGCGTGAGGACAACCTGCCGGGTGATGCCTATCACATCGTCAACGGCTCCACGATCTGTCTGGACAAGGGATATCATCCTTGCGTCGCTTTGCCGGGCTACGAGATGTATTACTTCACCATCCTTGGCGGGCTGAGCCAGCGGTCACTGGTGCAGTATTTCCAGCCGACCCATGCCTATCAGATCGAAACCATCCCCGGCATCAAGGACATGGTGGCCAAGTTCAAATGACGCGCGCGACGCTGGCCGAGGTTGTGCAACCGGCCCTTCGCGGGGGCTATGCCGTCGCGGGGCTGGTGGTGCTGGGCTGGGAGGATGCGCGCGCCTATGTCGCCGCCGCCGAGGCCGAAGGGCTGCCGGTGATCCTGCAGGCGGGGCCCGGCTGCCGCGCGCATACGCCGTTGCCGGTTCTGGGTGCGATGTTCCGCGTTCTGGCCGAAGGCGCGGGCGTGCCGGTCGTGGCACATCTGGATCACGGGGCGTCCGCCGAGGAGTGCCGGCAGGCCATCGACTGCGGCTTTACCTCCGTCATGTATGACGGCTCGCGCCTGCCGATTGACCGCAACATCGCCGAAACGGCCGTGATCGCGGCCATGGCGCATGCCGCCGGTGTGTCTTGCGAAGGCGAGATCGGCTTTGTCGGCTATGCGGCGGGCGAGGCATCTGCGCGTACCGATCCCGCCGATGCTGCGCGTTTTGCGACAGAAACCGGGGTCGATGCGATGGCCATTTCCGTCGGCAACGTCCATCTGCAACAGTCCGCGGCAGCGGTCATTGACGTGGCAGCGGTCAACGCCATCATGGCCGCAACCCGCACGCCTTTGGTCATTCACGGCGGATCAGGCGTGCCTGCCGCAATGCGCCTTCACCTCGCGCGCCACACCTCGGTCTGCAAGTTCAACATCGGCACCGAATTGCGGATGGCTTTCGGCGCGGCGCTGCGCCAGGCGGTCAATGCGGACCCCGCCCGGTTTGATCGGTTGATCCTGCTGAAAGAGACCGAAGCGCCGGTGACCCTTGCCGCACGCCAGGTGCTCCGAGGACTGGTCTGACCCGCCTCAAGCGGTGAACGCATCGGGGCGCCTTTGCGGCTGGACTTTGGCGGCAGGCGCCCTCGCGCCACAGGCCGAGATGGGCAGCGATGTCGCGCTCGCTCTGTCATACTCATTTTGCATCAATGACTTGGTCGGCCTCATCATTCGGCAGGTCGTGCTGCGTTCCACACGCGGCGCTTTGCGCGCTGCCAGAACCACGGGCGTGGATTGTCAGACCGTGTGACCAGCATCAAAAGTGACGGGATCACGATCAATGTCAGCACGGTCGCAAAGGCCAGCCCGAACACGATGGCACTTGAAAGCGAAATCCACCACTGCGTTGACGGTGCCCCGATGGTCGTCTCGTGGTGCAGGATCTCCATGTTCAGCCCAAACGCGATCGGCAGCACGCCCAGAATTGCCGTCAGCGCGGTCAGCACAACGGGACGCGCACGTTCGCGGCAGGTCTCAAGGATCGCCTCGATCTTTGGCTTGCCCTCTCGGCGCAGTGTGTCGAAGGTGTCGATCAGCACGATGTTGTTGTTCACAACCACACCCGCCAGCGCGATGACCCCGATGCCGGTCATCACGATGCCAAAGGGCTGCGCCATGATCAAAAGGCCTAAAAGCACCCCGATGGTGGACATGATCACCGCCGACAGGACCAGCCAGACCGAGGTAAAGTTGTTGAACTGCGCGAGCAGCACCACAAAGATCAAAAAGATCGCGGCGCCGAACGCCTTGGAAAGGAACGCCCCGGCCTCGGCCTGTTCTTCGTCCTCACCGGCAAGCTTCCACTGGATGCCGAACTTGTCGAGCCCGGCCTTGCCAAGTTCCGCCGTCACGATCTCGCGCACCTTGTCGGCTTGCACGCCCTCGCGGATGCCGGCCTGGACGGTCACTATCCGCTCGCCATCGAGCCGGGTCAGGGTCCCGGTCGTGGGTGCGGCGACGCGGGTCACAAAGTTCGAGATCGGCACCGAGCCTGCCGCGGTCTGGATGCGCAGCTGATCGAGCGCCGAGATTGTCCGCTGGTCAGACGGCAGTCGCAGCACGATGTCCACGGCATCGTCCGAGCCCGCGGGGCGGTACTCCGACAATTTAAGCCCACCCGTCACCAGTTGCACCATCGCGCCAACCGTGCCCGGCGCGATGCCGTAGCGCGCGGCGGCGGCCCGGTCGACCCGAAGCTCCCAGTCGACGCCAGGCGGGGGCAGACCGTTAGTGACATCAATCACATCCGGGATCATCGCCAACTTGTCGGCGACCGCGCGTGCCACGTCGTTAAGCCCCGAAGGATCAACGGCAGAGAGCTGGATCTGGATCGCTTTGCCGGTCGGCGGGCCGGCCTGTGGCACCGATACTTCGATATCCACCCCCGGGATCCCGGTCATCGCCGCGCGCAGGTCGGCCAGAATGGTGTTGGCATTCTTGCGTTCGCGCCAGTCGACGAATTCGTACTGGATGACACCGATCACGTCGGCTGCAACGTCGTTGCCTACGCCACCGGCCGCGCCGGACCGCGTGTAGACCGTGGCGATCCCCGGCCAGCCCAGGATCCGATCTTCTGCCTGCCGGACAAGCGCATCCTTTTCATCAATGGAAAGATTGCCGCGCGCCTTGACATACAGCAGGCCGAAGTCTGGCTCCACGTCCGGAAAGAACTCCACCCCGCTGCCGTATTTGACATAGGCGTAAGGCACCGCGCCCAGCAGCCCCAGCGCCAGCAACAGCACGATGAACGGGTGGCGCACCGCCTTGCCGACCACCCACATATAGGCCCCGTCCTTGCGTTCGGGCGGATGTTTGAAGGGCTTGGCGATGATCGACCCCAAGGTCGGCACGAAGATCAGCGCATAAAGCAGCGACGCCGAAAGTGTGACGATCAGCGTGATCGGCATGTATTTCATGAACTCGCCAACGATCCCGGGCCAGAACAGCAGCGGCGAGAACGCGGCCACGCGGGTCATCGTGGCTGCCGTCACGGGTCCCGCCATGCGGTGCGACGCCATTGCGAAAGCCTCGCGCTTGTCCATGCCTTCTGCCATCCGGCGTTCGGCGAATTCCGTCACGATGATCGCATCGTCAACCAGCATCCCCACCGCCAGGATCAGCGAGAAGAGCACGACGATGTTCACCGTGTATCCGCCCAGCGACAGCGCCAGCATCCCCATCAGGAACGAGGCCGGAATTGCCAGCCCGATCAGCAGCGATGCGCGCGCCGACAGGGCATAGAGGATAACGATGAAGACCAGGATCACGGCGGTCAGCACGGAGTTCTGCAGGTCGCCCAGCAACTGGCGGATGTCTTTCGACTTGTCTTGGCTGAACGTCACCAGAGTACCCTCCGGCAACAGTGCCTTGAACTCGCCGGTAATGGCCTTCACCTGATCGACGGTGGCGATCAGATTTGCGCCGGTACGCTTGGACACCTCGATCGCGACCGCCGGTTCGCCGTTCAGGCGGGTGATCGTTTCAGCATCCTTGTAGGTGGGTCGGATCGAGGCAATATCGCGGACCCGGACAATCGCCTTGCCGGTCGAGATCACGGGCAGGTTGGCCACATCTTCGGCCGTCTCTATCAGCGCGGGCACCTTGATCGCGTAGCGCCCTTCGGCGCCTTCCAGCGCCCCTGCCGCCACCAACTGGTTGCCGGAGTTGAAGCCCTCGATCAACACATCCGGCCGCAGTCCGTAGGTTGCAAGCTTGCCGGGGTCAATCACGACCTCGACAAGGTCATCGCGCACGCCTTGCAGATCCGCATTCAGGACCCCCGGCAATTCCTCGATGCGGTCGCGCAGCTTGCGTCCCGCCCGCGCCAGCACCTGTTCGGGCACATCGCCAGACAGGGTGATCACAAGCACCGGAAACTCCGAGATATTGACCTCGTTCACCGTGGGTTCGTCCGCGCCATCCGGCAGTTCTGGCCGGGCCTGCGCCACCTTGTTTCGGACATCGTCCAAGGCCTTGTTGAGGTCCGCTCCGGCCTGAAACTCGATCACCACATTGCCGCCGCCCTGATAGGCGGTGGAGTCCATCTTCTTGATGCCAGAGATCGATTTCAGCGCTGTCTCCATCGGGCGCAGCAGCAGGCGCTCGGAGTCCTCCGGTGAGATGCCCGCATACCCCATGCTCACGTAGAGGATCGGAATCTGGATGTCCGGTTCTGCTTCCTTTGGGATGCTGACATAGGCCATCGCCCCGGCCAGCATCAAAAACAGCAAGACCGAGATCGTCAGGCGCGCATTGTTGATGGCGGTTTCGACGATCTTCATTCGCTGACCCCGGCCGGAGCAACTGCGACCTTTTCGCCGTCGCGCACCAGATCCTGCCCCGCCACGATGATCCGCACGGCGTCGGGCACGCCGCCCACCATCAGACCTGCCTCGGTGTCGTCGATAATGGCGACGGGCACGAAATGGGCGACGTCATCGGCGTCAACAACGCGAAGCCCCAATTCCCCGGTTTCCGACAGCGTGATCACGGAACGGGGCACCATGACGGCCCGCACCGGATCGGCAAGCAGACCCACCTCTGCGCTCATCCCCGAAGGCAGCGCCAGATCGGGGTTCGGCAACGAAATCTCGACCGGAAAGGTTCGCGTCTCGGCAGATGCCTCGCGCGAGATAAGCCGAACAACCCCTTGCAGTTTCTCGCCGGTTACCAGAGTCACGATTGCTTTTGACCCTTGCGCCACGCTGCCCACGTCGACTTCGCTGACTTCGGCGCGCACGACGATAGGGTCCAGCGACAGGATCGTCGCCACAGGGGCCCCGGTCTGCACCCATTCGCCCAGTTCTACCTCGACCTGATCGACGATCCCGCCGAAAGGTGCCTTCAGTTCAAGCCGGTCCAAAGCTGCCCTGGCGCGGTTAAGCTCTGCGGCCGCAGCATCGCGTGTCGAGCGGACATTGTTCAACTGGCTCTCGGGTGTGTTGCCGCCGGCATAAAGCCGCTGCGCCAGCGCCAGTTCGCGTTCGCGCTGCGCAAGGGTGATCTCTGCAATTTCGGCCTGCGCCAGCGTCTCCGGGCTTTCGAGCGTCATGACGACCGCCCCCTCGGCGATGGTTGACCCCTTCACGAGGCCGAGGGCGTTGATCACGCCATCCGAACGCGCCGCCAGAACAACCCGCTTGTCGGCTCCTGTCGTGCCCGAAAGCCGGATCGTGCGGGCATGTTCCGCAAACACCGGCTCGGCGACCGCCACCGTGCGCAGCACCGGTGCAAGAGCCGCTTGCGGCGCGGCGGGCGCGCCCTCCGAGGTCTGTATTTGCGTACCTGCCTCGTTGCTGACGGCCTCTCCCTGCGCACTGCCGACAGACGAAAACTCGCCCGTCACGATCCAGGCAGACGCCGCAACCAGCACAATGAACGCCGCAACGCGATGAGCTTTCGGAAAGTAAGCCAAGTTCGTTCACCTATTGAAAAATAT
Organism: Rhodobacterales bacterium; assembly: GCA_031378845.1. GTDB lineage: Bacteria > Pseudomonadota > Alphaproteobacteria > Rhodobacterales > Rhodobacteraceae > JAJNPS01. The sequence goes on along the minus strand of JANNES010000003.1, from coordinate 195,676 downwards.
GGCCAATTCATCCAAAACTGCGCCCGCGTTGCGCGCCTTGTCCAATGTTTGACCCAATAATTTGACGTCGGGGGACTCATATACTTTGTGCGCGACGGCGTCCAGACCACGCGACCAGGACTGTCGCCGCACGACCGGTCCGGCCGGAAGGGTTTAGCCTCCCATGGGCATGACGGTCGGCTGCTATCCCCGGTGGTGGCCCAACCGATGGGACACAAGACGGGCCGATGCACGCTTTTCTTTCTGGTCCGTCTTGCCGGTCCGCACAGTGCGACTTTGCCGCATTGGCAGCTCACGCCGCCTTGGTGTCGGCCGTGCCTGCCACGGGTTCCCAACCCAACCCGCCCACATAGCGCGCGTGCATCTGTCCTTTATCATCCAGCGTAAAGAGGTGCAGCCAGCGGTTGTCGAACAGCGCCCTGACCCCTTCATGGCGCGCGAGGATGTCGTTGATCGCGGCTTGCGGGGCCTCGACGATCACCGACAGTCGCAAGGGGTCGTGGGCGAGGTCCGCGCCGTCATGCACCGACTGCCAGGGCAGGCCCGTGCGCAACAGCCCGCTGTTGCCTTCGACCACGCCGATGCCGCCGGTGACGTTGTGCAAGAGCTTGTTGCCGCCGCCAAAGGCCGCCGGGGCCACGGTCGAGCCGTAGTATTGCAGGCTGATCCAGCTTGCCACCACGACCGGGGCGGTCAGGATCAGTTCCAGCACACCAAATTCCTTGTCCTGCTGCCAGTCATAGCTGTGCAGAAAGGCGCGACCGCCGAGGTTCTGTGCGGCGGTGCGGCTGCGCGGGGCCGCGACAAAGGCGCGGCACCCCGCAAGGCCCCATTCAGGGCGTATCTCGGCCCAGTTGCGTGACCGCCCGGCGACAGCCCTTGCGCCCTTGGCACGGGGCAGCCGCAACGCGCGTTCGCCCCGCGCGATCAGCCCGGCAGCAGCCAGCCAGCGCTTCAGGTCGGTCAGATCCTTGGCGTGGCTTTCTGACGGATGATCGCCTTCGTAGACCACCACATCATCGGTGGTGGTGTCGTGCAGACCGGCCACAAACAGGGTATCATCGGGTATACTGATGCCGCGCGCGGGCAGGCCTTGCCGGACGCCCGCATCGTTGAGCAGGCTCGCCAGAAGCCGTGCGTTCACCTCGCCCGAATAGCCGCCACAGGCCCCGCAGTGCAAAGCACTGGCATGCGGGTTGTTGGTGACATTCGCGCCATGCCCCGCCAGCAGCACGAGGCGCGCAAAACCGTCGGTCATCGACATCGCGCGCAGCACCATTTCCGCCGAGGCCAGCTTTTGCGCCAGATCCAGACCCGGTGTCAGCTGCGGTGCGGGATCATGCGGCAGATGCGACGGGCCGAGGCCAAGCGCATCGCGCACCAGCTTGCCCGCGTAGACCGGCCCGGTCGCCTCGACAAAGGCAAACGACGACACCGCAGCCAGCTTGAACCGGCCCCATGCGCGTTTGGAGCGTGCAGTGATGCGGGCGGCCTCTTCGGCGCCAGCATCGGGCGAGATGGCGCAGGATGTCACGGTGGCATTCAGCAGCACCGGCAGCCGCGCCTCGGACACCTCCGAGGCAAAGGCGCGGTGCGCGACAAACACGCCAAAGAACCCCGCAAAACCGACGGTCTGGATGCCTCGGTCGACCCCTTCGAGTGCACGGCGGAACACTTCGGACCGCACGTCGATACAGAATGCCGCTTGCAGTACGGGGCGGGTTTGGGTGGCCGGCAGGGCCGGGGCGCCAAAGGCCGCCGCCATGTCGCGCTGCGCTGCGCGCTCGGTCGCCTCTTGCAAAATGGCGTCGATCACCTGCGCGGGGCTGGGCTGCAGCGGCTCGGCATGGGCCGCAACGACTACGGCCCACCTTGCGCCGATCCGGTCGTGATACTGTGCCAGCAGGGCGACATCCCACAAGAGCCGGATCACCAGCAGGTCGGTGACATCGCTGTCCGTTCCCCCGGCCAGTTCGGCCTGCCACAATTCATAGCGCGCATACTGGCTCCACCCGCCCAGCGACATCAGGGCGGCATGCAAGGCCGTGTCCAGCGCCGCATTCGGCAAGCCAAGCCGGGCTGTGGCCCAGGCCAGCGCCTCGGACGCGCGTGCCGGGGCGGTCGCCACAAAGGCCGCAAAGCCTGCCAGCCCGGCAATCTCGGGTGTCAGGTCATGGGCGGCAAAGCTGCGCCATGCGGGGTAGGCCTGCGTGCCCGGCACCGTGGTCCAGAGTGCCTGACCCGTGTCGAAATGCCCCGCCGCCCAGGCGCTGATCCGGCCATTCACCAAGGCCGGCCAGTCGATGCCTGACGCCTCTGCCGCAAGCTCGGCCACCGAAGGCAGCGCCGTTTGCGCGCCGCCAGACTGCATCGCCGCCGCTTTCAGCGCGCCAAGGCCGGCCGGCCGGCCGGTGTCCGCGCAGGCCGCCAGTGCCGCCGCCAGATCCGCATCGCTGATCCGGCCGTCGGCGATCCGCACCAGATACCAGTCGCGCGGTTGTGTCACCGGGGTTCCCGACACCCGGCCAAGGCGCGCTGCGGTCAGCGCAAGAGTGTCGCCCGTCTGGCCAAGGTAGGGGTTGACCGCAACGCTAGACGCCAGTGGAAACAGCGGCGGGATCGCACGGGCGGCCGCATTGGCGGCGGCAATCAGGGCGGCGCTTGGGGATTGGCCAAGCTCGGGGTGATGGATCATCATTGTCTGGATACCTTGGGTAAGATGAAGGAGGAAATCAGGCGCCTGGCGACTTTGACCAGCCGCCCAGCAACCGGTCGAACACCGCATTGGCATAAAGCCCGTTGGTCAGGTGCACGCGAAATCCCGCCGCAGCCGGATGGTGCGCCCAAAGCGGGAACAGCGCTTGGGCCACGGCCACGAGGCCAAAACTCAGCACCGCCAGCACGATCAGCGCCCATTCCAGCGGGCCGGGGGCAGGCGTTGCGGGCAGGGTGCCTGCGGTCAGCGCCTCGGCCCCGGCTTGCAGGGCAAAGTATCCCAGCGACGCCGCCAGCGCATAGATCACCGTCGCGCGGGTCAGCGCGCGGGGCGCGGCACCCGCCAGCCCTTGCGCGATCAGATAAGCGACACCAAAGATCAGGATGGCACCCAGCGCGACCCCTTGCGGCGACTTAACGCCAACGCCTGCCATGCCAAAGCCAAGCGTCATCAGCGCATAGATCGCAAGCGCCGCGAGGAACGCCTGCCCGACCTTGGCACCCGATGGCACCGCAATCGGGCCGGGTCTGCGCACCAGAGCAACCGCCGCAACCGCGCCGCCCGAGCCAAGAAAGGCATGCGCCTTGTACAGCGAATGCGCCACGATATGCAGCAGCGCCAAGGGAAACAGCGCCAGACCGCATTGCAGCACCATGAACCCCATCTGCGCCACCGTGGACCACGCGAGCGAAGTCTTCACCGCACTTTGCGTCAGCATCACCATACCGCCAAAGATCGCGGTGAACCCACCCAGCATTACCAGCACCGCCAAAACGCCCGGCGACGTCAGCATCACATCGGCAAACCGGATCATCAGGAACCCGCCCGCGTTGATGACGCCCGCATGCAGCAGGGCGGACACCGGGGTCGGTGTCTCCATCACCTCGGTCAGCCAGCCATGCGTCGGGAACTGCGCCGATTTCAGCACTGCCGCCAGCGCGATCAACGCCGCTGCCCAAGCCGCCGCCGTGGGGGCCGCGCCTGTCCGCGCAGCTTCAAGGATCGTCGCGATATCGCCGCTGCCAAAGCCACGCCACAGCACCATCGCCGCCACGATCAGCACCAGATTGGACAGCCCCGCCGTGACCAGCTTTTTGTGGGCCGCGCGGCGGGCCTCGATGCGGTCGCGGTAAAACAGCAGCAACTGATGCAGGCTGAGGCTGGTCGCGATCCACGCCAGCACCAGTTGCACCAGATGCCCCGCCGTCACCAAAAGCAGCACCGCCGCCAGCGTGGCGCACATCCAGCCCATGAACGCGCCCTGCCGCGCCTCGCCGTCGACGTAAGAGCCCGCATAGCGCAGCACCACCCAGCCGATGAAGCTGACCAGACACAGCATGACCACGCTGATCACATCCAGCCGCACCGAAATGCCCGGCAGCAGCGCCGCAGTTGCAGGCCCATGTGTGATCAGCACGGCGACCGAGGCCAAAGCGACGGCCATCGCGGCGATCCCGGCGGCCTCGGCTGCGGGCGCAACCGCGCCAGGGCGGCGTCCCGGACGCAGGAAACCCAACGCCGCACCGAGGACCAACATCAGCGGGGCGAGGTAGACAATCAAGGCTGGGCTCAAGGCATGGGTCCTTTCGGGGTAAACGTGCGTCCCCGGTCGTAACCGAGGCGCTGCATGCTGTAAAATACATTGTTTGCGACAAACCGTTCTGTTAAAAAGAACGAATGAGGGATCTCAACTACCATCACCTGCATCTTTTCCGGGCGGTCGCGCATGACGGCAACCTGACCCGCACGGCGGAAAAGCTGCACCTGTCGCAATCTGCGATCTCGGTGCAGATCCGCAAGCTGGAGGACCGGTTGGGCCATCCGCTGTTTGACCGGCGCGGGCGGCAGTTGCACCTGACCGAGGCGGGGCGCATCGCGCTGGATCATGCCGACGCGATCTTTGCGGTGGGCGACGAGCTACTGGGCACGCTGCGCGACGCGGGGCGCGGTCTTCAAGTCTTGCGCGTTGGCGCGCTGGCCACCCTTTCGCGCAACTTTCAGATGGGGTTTTTGCGCCCCGTCCTTGGGCAACCCGACAGCGAGGTGATCCTGCGTTCTGGCAGCCTGACCGAGCTTTTGGCCGGGCTGGAAACGCTTAACCTCGATGTGGTGCTGACCAATCAGCCGTCGCAGCGAGATGCGACCACGCCCTTCGTGTCTCACCGTCTGGCCGAACAGCCAGCCAGCCTTGTCGGCACCGTGCAGCGCCTGCACGGCACCGATGATCTGGCCACGCGTCTGGCCACGCTGCCCATCATCCTGCCCAGCACCAGCAGCTCGATCCGGATCGGCTTTGACGCGCTGATCGCACGGCTGGGCATCCGCCCCAGGATCGTCGCCGAGGTCGATGACATGGCGATGATGCGCCTTTTGGCGCGTGAGGATGTGGGCCTTGCCGTCCTGCCACTGATCGCGGTGAAGGACGAACTGGAACAGGGCGCTTTGGTCGAGGCTGACCGGCTGCCCGGCATCAGCGAGACATTCTACGCCGTCACGCTCCACCGCCGCTTTCCAAATCCGATGCTGCAGCGGCTGATCGTTGCGGACTAAAGTGGTTCAGGTTTTGGCGGAAACTGACGCATCGGAAAACGCGTTCGAGCGAAGCGAGAATCAGCGATTTCCGATTCCGGTCTAACCTGAACTGCTCTCGCAAAACGGATCGTCTGCGGGCCCGAAAGCCGCCATGGGGCCGGGGTTGTGGACGCACCCGCGTTGCCCACCGGCCGTTCGAAGTGAGGACGGCCCAAACCCACCAAGGCTGGCGATTCCTTTCCGGATTCTGGACGGATTGATGCGAAAACCTGGGGGTTCTCAGGGCACCTCAACAAAGACAGCGCCATCGACGATCTTTACCGCAAAGGTCTTGAGGTTGACGCAGACCGGCGCCCGCTTGGCGTGACCGGTGCGATAGTCGAACTGGCCGTTGTGCTTGGGACACTCGATCAGATGACCCATGACCAGACCATCGCTCAGATGCACGTCTTCATGCGTGCAACGGCCTGCGGTGGCGTAGAAGGTGCCATCTGGTGCGTGATAGATTGCATAGCTCGCTTCGGCGTGATCGAACCGGATGAGGTCTTCGGCGTCAATATCATCGGTCGCGCAGGCGCGGATCCATTGCGGCATGGTGATGTTCCTTGTCAGAATGTGAGGCCTCAGCCCGCTGCGGGGATTTCCAACGCGCTGCGAAAGGCGCGCAACTCGTCAGCGGCCATTTTGACCACATGCTTGTCCTCGGGATAGGCCGAGGCGGCCACGTCCGCGACGAACTCGCGAAACGCGGCCACCCGTTCGGCCTGCAGGCGGTCGTATTCGGCGGCGAAGTTTCGGTAGACTTTAGAATGCCTTGGCATGTGGCCGCGGTTGGTGCCCAGGATGTCTTCGGCAAACAGGTATTGCGCGTCGCATCCCGGCCCGGCCCCCATCGACCACAAAAGCAAATCGACGCGGCGGCTGATCTCGGTTGCGACCTCGACCGGCACGACCTCGATCTCGACGGCAAAGGCGCCCGCTGCTTGATAGGCGCGTACCTCTTCCAAGAGGGCAAGCGCGCCTTGCGCCGTTTTTGCGACGGCTTTCATCCCCCCGGTCCAGGTGGCGCGGCTGGGCACCAGACCGACATGCCCCACCACCGGGATATGTTCGCGCGCCACATGTTCCACCGTGCCAAGCCCGCCCGAGCAATAGACCGCATCCGCCCCCGCCAGCATCACCTTGCAAGACCAGCGCAGATAGTCGTCGCGCGTCCCGGCCTCGAGATGCGTCTGGCCGGTCATCGAAAACAGGGTGGGGGCCACCTCGCGGTAGCGCGGATGGGTGACCACTTCGGCGGGGACAGACACGATGTCGATGCCCGCTTGTTCCGCCGCCGCCGCCTCGTCCAGAGACATCACGCGCAGCATGGTCAGCTGGCCCTTGCCCTTCAGGGCACGCAGATCGGCGATGGTGGGCTTGGATCTTGTCATGGCGGGTGTCCTCATGCGCCGGGGCGGGCGATATGCAGGTTGTGGAATTCATCGCGGTAAGGTTGCGCAGAGGGCGGCAACGCTTTTCGACAGTAGTATTCCGGGTCGATTTTTTGCTGGCGGAGCGAGGCGATGACTTCGCGGTAGCCGTCAAAAATCGAGGTGTTGGGTGGCGGCAGGTCGTCCTTGATCAGCGCGTGCAGGCGCGGCAGGGCGTGGTAGGGCACCATCGGAAACATGTGGTGTTCGACATGGTAGTTCATGTTCCAATAGATATAGCGGCTGATCGGGTTCATGTAGACGGTCCGGCTGTTCAGGCGATGATCCAGCACATTTTCCGCCAGGCCTGCATGCTGCAAATGCCCACACATCACCATATGCCAGCAGCCATAGATCCGGGGCAGTCCGATCAGCATCAATGGCAACCAGGACCACATCGCCCCGGCGGTGACGATGGTGGCCGCATAGATCGCCATATGCACCCGCGCCGCGAAGACCGCCTTTGGCCATTCGGTATCGGGGATGAAGTCCTTTTCGTCCGGTGAAAGGGTGCCGCCGGCATTTCGCGCCAGCGCCAGCAGCGACCTGATTGCGCCAATCACATCGAACAGGGCCAGAACCGCCATCAAGGTCTTGGGCGGGCGCATCCACACGATCTCGGCGTCGCGCCCGACAATGTAGGTGTCGGTGTGGTGGCGCGCATGGCTCCACCGCCAGGTTACCGGGTTGCGCATCACCATGAAGCTGCCGATCTGGTAGATGACATCGTTCATCCACGCGGTGCGAAAAGCCGTGCCATGGCCGCATTCGTGCCAGCGGCTGTCGCATGACGAGCCGTAGATCACCCCGTAGACGATGAAGAACGGCACACAAGCCCAGCTGCCCCAGAACATGATGCCGCCCGCCGCAGAGCCGAAAAGCAGCGCAAACCACAGGATCGTGTCGCGGATTGCGGGGCCGTCTGTCCGCTTCATCAACTCTTTCATCGCAGCGCGGGGCACTTCGGAATGATACCAGTCGGCGGAGGCCAGCCCGATTTCGATCGCGCGGCGTCCGTCGGCCCCGACAAGGCTGTAGTCGCGCTTTCCCACGGGGATGGCTGTCACGGTGATGGTCATCATAGCACCTCTGAAGGCTGTGGCGTTGAGATAGAGTGTCCCCAGGTCAAGGTCATGCTCGCGGTCAGGGTCTCTGCTGGGGCGAGACGTAGCAGGCCGGGCTGGCTGGGCAAGTTATGGGCATCGACCGGATGCGAGACCGGCTCGAAACAAAAGAAATCGGCGCTGGCTGACGGCGCGTAGACCAGTGCGGTGCCAAGGTTCTTCGCCGTCAAACGGACCGAGGCGGCATCGCGTCCCTGACGGATCCGGGCGTGGCCGTCCCAACCGGAAAAGCCTGCATTGATCCAGCCCTCGGGCAGCGGGGCCAGATCACCCCACGGGCCATGGTCGTCAAGGGGTTGGGGCTGCAGGGTGGCGGGCAGATGATCGGGCGTTTCCGGCCAGACACCCGTCGCCTTGAATTGCAAACGGGTGGCGGGGCTGCGCGGAAACCACGGATGCAGGCCAAGGCCAAAGGGCAACGGAACCTCGCCGCGATTGGTGACAGAAAGTCGGGTTTCCAGCGATCTTGCTGTCAGTTCATAGATGACCTCGGCGCCATAGCAAAATGGGCCAATGCCCCCATCCGTCAGGATCAACCGCGCGGCGGCCGCGCTGTTGTCGGCGACGTCCCACGCCCGCTGAAAGCCATCGCCATGAATGGGATAGGGCTCACCCGACGCGTTCGGCAACACGGCATGGTCGTGCCCGTCAAACGCGAACCCCCCGCGCGAAATCCGGTTGGAAAATGGAACCAAGAGGTTGCAGGCAAGCGCAAAGGGACCTGCCGAAACATCGCCCGACCATGGCCGCAACACCGGCAGATCGCCTGCCCAAAGGTTGGCCAAGCCGCCGCCGATTTGCGGGGCGATCTCTGCCTTGGCGGTGCCTGCGGCCAGCGTGATCATTCACCACCCACCATCTATGCCGATATTCTGGCCCGAAATCATCCGCGCGCCGTCCGACGCCAGAAACACCGCCAGATTGGCCACGTCTTGCGGCACGATGCGGGACTTGACGGACTGGCGATCAAGGACCCACCGATCATACTCTTCCAGATGACCGGCAAAGACCCGGTTCTCGGCGTCCGATACCACGGCGCCGGGGGCGATTGCGTTGACGGTGATCCCGCTTGGCCCAAGTTCGCGCGCCAGCCCCTTTGTCAATCCCAGCATCGCGCCCTTGGAGGCGACGTAAGGCACGTATCCCTCCCATTGTCCGTTCAGCGTGAGCGAGGTCAGGTTGATCACGCGTCCCCAGCCTTTCGCTTTCATGCCCGGCGCACAGGCCCGTGTCAGGGCAAAGGCCGACGAGGCGTTCACCCGCATCTGCTGGTCATACTCTTGCAGACTGAACTCTTCGAACGGCCTGTTGATGATCAGCGCGGCATTGTTGATCAAGATATCAAATGGCCCCGCGCCAGCCACCTCGACCTGCGCGCGGGCCGGATCGTTCAGATCGACACCAAGCCAGCCACAGCTGGTCGGTGCGATCGCGTCAGGCCGGTCAAGGACGGTGACGCGGGCGCCCGCTGTCGCGAAAGCCGCGGCAAGAGCCGCGCCGATGGACCCAAGCCCGCCGGTGATCAGGGCATGTTTTGCGCTGAGCTGGATCACGGCCATGGTCTCACAGCTTCTCCGAAACTTCTTCGATCGAGGTCTCGGCCGCAGGCTTGTCGAGCACGATCTGCCCCAGCGCCATCGCAACGATCCGGTCGCAGCAGGCAAAGACGTGGTGCATGTTGTGGCTGATGAAGATCGAAGTCACGCCTTGCGCCTTCAGCCCCTTTACAAAGCCGATGACCTTGGCGGTTTCCTTGACCGACAGATGGTTGGTCGGCTCGTCCAGGATCATCACCTTGGACCTGAAATGCATCGCGCGCGCAATTGCGACACCCTGGCGCTGTCCCCCCGACAGTTCCCCCACCAGCGCGTCGGGCGAACGCAGATGCAGGTCGACATCGGCAATCGCCTTGACGCTGTCGTCGCGCATCTTGCGTTCGTCCAGCACGCCGATGCCCCCGATGGACCATTTCAAAGGCTCGCGTCCGATGAATACATTGCGCGAGATCGACATGAGCGGGACCATCGAGTTGTATTGATAGATCGTCTCAAGCCCCAACCGCATGGCATCCTTGGGGTTGCGGATATCGGTCAGTTGCCCCTCGACCAGAACCTCTCCGCTATCTTGCCGGTGCAGCCCCGACAGGATGTTGATCAGGGTCGATTTGCCTGCGCCGTTATCGCCGACCAGACCAAGAGCCTCGCCCGTCTCCACCTTGAGGCTGACACCTTTCAGGGCATGGACGCCCGAATACCATTTGTGCAGGTCGCGGGTTTCGATGATGGGGGTGCTCATTTGTCCGTCTCCACCTTCATCGCGCGACCACGACGGCGCAGCCATGCGTTGCCCACGACAGCGAATATCGTCAGCGCGCCGATGGCAAATTTGAACCAGCTGGCATCGACCTGGCTCATCACCATGCCGTTGTCGATGACGCGGATCAGGGTCGCGCCGATCAACCCGCCAAGGATCGACCCGATGCCGCCAGCAAGCGAGGTGCCACCGATCACGGCAGCGGCGACGGCCTGCAACTCCATCCCTTCGCCGATAGAGGGCAGAAATGAATTCAGCCGCAGCGATTGGATCATTCCGGCAAAGCCTGCCAACACCGAGCAGATCATGAAACAGGCGATCTTGACCTTGCCGGTCGGGATGCCCATCGCGGCGGCCGCCGGCATGAAACCGCCGGTTGCGCGGATCCAGTTGCCGAAATTGGTCCGCGCCAACAGAAGGGCGATCAGGATGGCGATCCCGGCGAACCACAGAACCGAGGCGCGGATCAGGTTGCCGTCATCGACAAAGCCGACAAACATCCAGCTTGGCACCTCGCCGGGTTTGATGCGGGGGGGAAAGCCGCCTGACACCACGACCGTCATCGACCGTGCCATGAACATCATTCCCAGCGTCGTGATGAACGACGGGATATCAAACCGGATCGTCAGCCAGCCATTCAGGAACCCGATGAAAGCGCACAGGGCTAGACCCGTCAGCACCGCCAGCCAGAACGGCCAGCCTCCCACGATCAGCACGGCCATCGTCATCGGCATCAGGGCAAAGACCGAACCGACCGACAGGTCAAACTCGCCGCAGATCATCAAAAGCGTCACGCCCACTGCGACCAAAGCCGTCTCGGGCAGAAGACCAAGGATGCCGCGCATGTTGTCGAGAGACAGGAATGCAGCGTTCGAGCTCATCTGAAACACCAGGGCCAGAACGATCAGCAATACCGCGCTGACCAGCTCCGGCTTCTGCAGCGACAGTTTGAAAAGGCGACGCATCGGGCGGTTTTCCTTGCTCAAGATGGGACCGGCGCGGGGCGCAACCCCGCGCCGGTCAGCTGCAGACCCTTAGCGCAGGCCCTTTTCGGACAATTCGCGCACAGAGGCCACGTCCTTTGGATAGACCAGCGCCTCGCCCGTGTTGATGTTGACCGGGGCGAGGCCCACGGTCTTGGCCAGATAGACCATCATCACGGGCAAAAAGCCCTGCTCGTAGGGTTGCTGGTCAACCGCGACCTGAATGTAGCCGGTGTCCATTTCGTCCAGCACAACCGGAACAAGGTCAAAGCCGCCCAGCAACACCTGGCCCGGTGGCACGCCGCGGTCGCGCAGCACGCCCGCAACCCCGGCATGCCAGAAGCCGGTGTCGAAATAGGCGTTGGTTTCGGGACGGGCCGACAGATAGGCGCCGACGCGGTCTGACGTGATGGCAAGATCGGTGCCGGAGTCGATCTTTTCATAGGTGATCTTGCGGTCAGGATTGGCCGCGATCATTTCGTCCAGAAAGTTCGTCACGCCAAGGGCGCGGGTTTCTGACCAGTTCTGGCCGGGACCCGAGACGCCGACGAGAATGTGCAGTGGCCCCTCTTTTGGCATGTTGGCCCATTGCGAGCGCGCCAGACCATAACCGGCAGGCTCAAAACCCTGCCCGACGAATGCCTGACGGGCGTTGCCGGCCGCGCCTTCCAGATCGTCCACGTTGGACGCAATCACGACGATCCCGGCATCGCGTGCACGCTGGATGACGTCGTCAAACGCGGTGTTGTCGACAATCGACGTGATCAGGGCGTCGGGGCCGCGGGCGATGGCGGCCTCCATATTGGCGACCTGCTCGGGGATTGATCCGTCGGTCTGGACATAGACCATCTGGCAATTGGCCGCGATTTTGGTGCACGCATCTTCATAGCCCTTCTGCACCGCCTGCCAGAAGGTGTTCGACGCGCCGGAATGGACGGTAAACACGATTTCCAGCGGGTCTTGGGAAAATGCCCCTGTCGCAGCCGTCGACATCAGGGCCGCTATGGCCAGTCTCTTAATTTTCTTCATCGTATGCTCCTCCCATGAGCCATGTTGCGGTCTTGTCAGACCGTCGTTGCGTCGGATGTTTTTCGCGACGTCGTAAAGGCCCGGTCGATGTCGGGATGCAATTCCATCCCAAGCCCTGCTCCGGGCGGAACCGTGATCATGCCGCCTTTGACCTCGGGCAATGCCGTGACCAGATCGCGGTACCACGTGCGGTAAAACGCGCGCACGCTTTCTTGTACCAGCGCATTTGGCGCGTTCAGCGACAGATGCGTGCTGGCGCACAAGACCACCGGTCCGGTGCAGTCATGTGGTGCGATCGGCAGATGCCACGCCTCGGCCATCGACGCGATCTTGCGGGCCTCGGACAGCCCGCCGCACCAGCTGAGATCCAGCATCACCACGCCCGCCGCCCCGGTTTCCAGCAAGTCGCGGAACCCCCAGCGCGAGCCCAGCGTTTCAGAGGCCGAGATGGGCGCGGGCGAAACCTCGCCATAGCGCTTCAGGCTTGACAGGCTGTCCATCTTGATCGGGTCTTCGTGCCAGAACGTCTGGTACGGCGTCAGCGCCTTGGCGATCTGCATCGCGGGCAACAGCTGCCACATCGAGTGGAACTCGACCATGATATCCATCTTGTTGCCCACGGCACGCCGGATTTTCTCAAACGGTTCCAGCGCCTTATCAATATCCGGCATCGATATGTACTGACCGCGCGACAGTTCCGCTGCGCGATCAAAGGGCCAGATTTTCATCGCCGTGATGCCGTCTTCCAGCAAGGAATGGGCCACATCGTCGGCATGGTTCAGAAACCCGTTCAGGTCGTCATATTCGTTACTGTCACCGATGCCGTAATTCGTTGTCACCTGTCCGGTCGTGTTCTTGACATAGGTTGTTCCGGCGCAGGTGTTGTAGGTGCGGATCTCGCGCCGTGTGAATCCGCCCAAAAGCTGGGCAATCGGCTGGTTCACCGCCTTGCCGAACAGATCCCAAAGGGCGATGTCAAAGGCCGAGTTTCCGCGCACTTCGGCCCCGGAGGATCGAAACCCCAGATACCCCACAAGGTCCGCCGACAGTCTGTCGATCTCCAGCGGATCGTGCCCGATGACGCGGGGCGCGATGTAGTCATGCACATGCGCCTCGACCGTGGATGCCCCAAAGAACGTCTCGCCGAGGCCCGTCAGGCCGGCATCCGTGTGCACCAGCAGCCAGATCAGGTTGGGTCGTTCTGCGATGCGGACGGTTTCGAGTGCAGTGATTTTCATGGGCGGCTCACGACATGCCCGCCGTCAGCAGCGCGCGCACGCTTTCGTCGAAATGCAAGGACATCGATGCTGCGGCCTGTTGCGGGTCGCTGGCGACGACGGCGCGGGCGATATCGAGATGGGTGGCGATCATCAGATCGCGCGAGGCCTGTGTGGGGCGGCTTTTCCAGCCCATCGGCCAGGTTTGCCGCGTAATCCCCTGAAATGCCCCGACGATCAGGACGTAGACCGGGTTGCGTGAGGCGCGCGCCAACGCCATGTGGAATGCCAGATCATGTTCCATCAGTTTGGCTGCTTCGCCCACATCGGCCCGCATCGCCGCCGCCAGGGCCAGGATATCGGTGGCCTCGGCATCACTGCGGCGGATCGCCGCCAATGTCACGATCCGGGTCTCAATGGTGCGGCGGACGTCGTAGATCTGCTGGATGTTGATCTGTTCGGTGTGAACGCCATGCTCGATCATCAAGGACATCGCACCATGGTCGATCTGCGCGACCGTCGCGCGCTTGCCCGTCGCCAGCTCGATGATGCGCATGGCCGCCAGTGACCGGAACGCCTCGCGTACCACGGTTCGAGACACATTCAGTTCTTTGGACAGGATTGCCTCGGAGGGCAGCTTGTCACCGGGCATCAGGACGTTTTCGCGGATATGCCGGGAAATCGCACCGATTGTGGTTCCAACTAGGCTTGTGGCCCCGACCTGTTCCAAACCGAATCCCCCAAACCTGTCAGACAGGTTTCACCTAACTCGCATTTATGATCCGCGAGTCTTTTCTGTCAACGGATTCCTTCTTGAGGCAGATGACCTGCGCCTCGGTTCGGCCATCGCAAGGTGTTGTCGCGCCACTCTGACTGCGAAGATTTCACATCGTGGGTCCATGCCGTCACAAGGGGTGTCTGCAGATTGCGTCGCCCGCCCGCGATCGCATGACGCACTGGTCCAGCCAGTGCGCCATTGAAAGCGCCGTTGGTGCGAGAAAAATCGCGAACGCCGCGTTGAGAACGCGCGGCGCTTGCGGATCGGTGCCGGTCAACGCAGGCGCGCAGGTGCAAGCAGGTGGCAGGAACAGGGCATGGCTTGGGCTTGCGGCGCCAGACGTTGGCCCTAGTCGACCGGCGGTCTTTGCTGACACAGCAGCGCAAGTTCTGCAACAATGCCGCGTCGCGGTCGTCAGTCGACGGTGATCTCCGCGACACCCAGTTCTACCATGTCTGCGTGCTTTGGGGCCCGCCCTTGCCGCGTCGTTGCAGGCTCATGTCGCGGCGCACCGCGTCTTGCGAACATGTCGCCGGGATGGCCCATTTCGATCAGGTCAGTCTGCGTTCGCGCGCGTCCAGCCGGCGGTTCAAGATCTTGATCGGACGGTCGTTCGGGGCATTTGTCGATGCCGTCTCCCAAAACCCGGCCTTGTCCTGCGCAGTAACAAGCAGACTTTGCGCGCCGGTGTTCGCGCACGTCAAGCAGCCCAGAAACCAGACCAGCCGGTCCGCGATGTCGACATCGCCGATCTGCGGTCTTGGCATGCAGATCGTGAACAGTATCCTCGTCAATCCCGGTGGGTGCCGCCTTGCCGCCCCGCTCAAAGATGCCTGCGGCACCCTCCGGTAACGATTTCTGCCACGTATGGATCATCGTCGGATGAACACCAGAGGCAGCGGCCAGTTCCGATACGGCGTGCGCGCCCTTTTTGGGCCTGCGGCACACGCCGCGCCTTGAAGGCTGCGTCGTCGTTCCGGCGTTTCGAGATGTCTGTCCTCCTGTTCATTGGAGGCCAGCACACCAGATCATGGCTTTCGCCAATGTCGGAATTTCGCAGGCTGGCTCAGATGCGGAAATTGCTGACGATATCATGGCAATGCGGGCGCCTTCCCAAGGTCGCGCGTCGTCGGGGCTGCGAAGAGGGTCTCTCGGCAGACGGGCGCATCACTTTGGGCCGTAAATTCGCGCAGCAGCGCCGAATACCGCCGATTCCGTCCCCCCCAGCTTTCCCTCAATCGCGCAGATTTTGCCTGGATTGCCGGTTGTTCGCAGCCCTCCAAGCCAGAAACGCCCCCCAAAGGACGCCTCTTAAAGCGTTGACTTTGTTATCGTCCAACAGAAGCGGGTGATCGACAACCAATGTCGCCTGCAAAGCTATCCGATCCGGAAATAGGCACCAACTGCCGCTGCCAAGGCCGCCGCGCTGGCCAATCCAACGCGCAGACCCACCGCCAGCCCCCCAACCCATGCGGCCATTGCTGCCTTTGAAACAGTGTTGACGGCCACAGCCACGCAGATCGCTTGGGTCGCAAGGGGTACGCTTGTATCCATGCGGGCCATCGACAGCGTGATCGCGTCAACATCGGCCGCGCCCGACAAGGCCGCCACGACCAGCACGCCCGCATCACCCCAGGCGCGCTGGACAAATTCAGCCGCCAGCATGACGATGATGATGTAGGCGGCAATGCGAAGTGACGTACCAACCGCGAGCGGGTTGGCGATTGTCAAACTGGGGCCCGCTTGATCCCCAGGCTTGCGGCGATTGCCGACAATGAACAACACCGCAAGCACACCCAGCACGGCAGCCCCGATGCCAAGCGGTGCAAACAGCGGTCGCAACAGGCTTGGATTCAGCGCAGACGCAATCGCACCGACGCGCAGGGCCATGATGCCCCCGCTGATCAAGATGCCCCCGACCAGCAGATTGACCGCACCCGATTGCTCCCGCGCCAGCCGCGCAAAAGTCAGTGTCGTCGCGGTCGACGAGGCGAGCCCACCGGCGGCGGCTGTCACGATGATCCCCAGCTTGTCGCCAAACACGCGCACGGCGACGTAGCCGGTGAACGAGATCACCGCCACCAAGATGGCAAGCAGCCAGACCTCGTGCAGATTGACGGCAGCCCACGGATCAATCGCCCGGTTTGGCAGCAGCGGCAGCAACAGGAATGACATTACCACAAGAACCAGACCGGCCCGGATTTCCACCCATGTGATCGCGGCGAGCCAGCGGTGAAGCTGCGTGCGCAGGGCCAAAAGTACCGTCATGCTGACGGCTGCCGCGATGGCCACTGTGACATCGCCAACAGTGGCCATCGCACCCAATAGAAAAGTGAGCATGCCGGCGATCAAGCCGGTGGCGCTTGCCATGCCGTTCGTCTTGGCCTCCAGCCAGCTGAAGGCACCAAATCCGCCCGTGAAGGCGACCAAAGCGATGCCAACGATGTGCACGCCAAGCTGACTGGTCAGGACGCCGCATATGCCGCCCATGAGGCCGGACAGTCCAAAGGTGCGCAGACCCGCCGCCCGCCCGTGATCTTCGGCATCGCGCGCCTGCCAGCCGCGTTCGATCCCGACCATCAGACCGATGGCCAGCGCGACCGCAAGCCGCGAGAACAGCTCTGCCTCTTGCATCGTTGTGTCCAGTCCTGGCTCAAATCATCCAAACATCGGGTGGCGCGCACGACCATCATGGGGCCTTCGTGGACGCGTTCGGTCGGTCAAAGTGGCGCATTTTGTCCCCGGCTTTGGCAGCACATTCGTCCCCCTCAACGCGCGGCCTTTGGTCTTTCGTGTCGCGCTACCAGCACCGCTGCGGCACAGGATGCCATTCGCGATACGTGTCCATCGGCACGGCTGGTCAAGATGATCGGCACCCGCGCACCCATCACGATGCCCGCAGACTGGGCATTGGCAAGATAGGTCAGCTGTTTGGCGATCATGTTGCCGGCCTCGATATTGGGGACGATCAGGACGTCGGCAACGCCTGCAACCTGCGATACAATCTGCTTCAGACGCGCCGCGGTTTTCGAGATCGCGTTGTCAAAAGCGAGCGGTCCGTCCACAAGGCCCCCGACGATCTGGCCGCGATCGGCCATCTTGGCCAACGCTGCCGCATCGACCGTCGCGACCATATCGGGATTGACGGTTTCCGTCGCGGCCAACACCGCTACGCGGGGCAGGATGGTGCCCAACGCCACCGCGCAGTTGATGGCGTTTTGGACAATGTCCATTTTTGCAGCCAAATCCGGCGCCACGTTGATTGCCGCATCGCTGATAAAAAGCGGGCGTGGATAGGTGGGCACGTCAAACACAAAGACATGGCTCATCCGCCTGTCGGTGCGCAAGCTGGTGTCGGGATGGACCGCAGCTTGCAGCAACTCATCGGTATGCAGGCTGCCTTTCATGATCGCGCCGATCTTGCCAGAGCGCGCCAGCCGGCAGGCGGCTTCGGCGGCGGCATGACTGTGCTCGGTCGGAATTATTTCGATGCCCGTCAGGTCTTCTCCCGCCTGCAGGGCTGCCGCCGCAATTCTTCCCGCCGGACCGATCAGGATCGGCTCGATCAGGTGCAACCGATAGGCCTGCATCGCACCACCGAGCGAGATGGGATCGCACGGATGGACAATCGCCGTGCGCAGCGGCGCGTGTTTTGCGACCCGTGCCAGCAGCCGGTCAAGCTGCGTGTGCTGGGCCGGTTCAGCCGCCTTTGCCATCACATCATCCATGTCGGCGACACCTTGATTTGCGCGGCACCGACCGCCTCATGGCGTTATCGCCACTTTGAACACGCCGTCGCGCTGATGCGAGAACAGATCATACGCCTTCTCAATATCGTCCAACCTGAACCGGTGCGTCACCATTGCCCCAAGGTCGACCCGCCCAGTTTGGATCACGGCCATCAGACGGCGCATGCGTTCACTGCCACCCGGGCACAGCGAGGTGATGATGCTGTGGTCCCCCAGACCCGCCGCAAATGGACCAAGCGGGATCGTCAGATCACTGGAATAGACCCCCAGACTGGACAGGGTCCCGCCCGGGCGCAGCACGCGCAGGCAGGACGCAAACGTTGTTTGTGTTCCCAAAGCCTCGATTGCGACATCGACACCGCGACCGTTGGTCAGGCGCATGATCTCGGCCACCGGATCAACCTTGTTGAAGTCCAGTGCGTGGTCTGCGCCAAGCTTCTTGGCCATGGCAAGCCGGTTGGGCAAGGTGTCAACCGCGATGATGGTGGTGGCGCCCATCAGCTTTGCCCCCGCCGTTGCGCACAGGCCGATCGGCCCTTGGGCAAAAATCGCAACGGTATCGCCAATGCGGATGCCGCCCCTTTCGGCACCGCTGAACCCTGTCGACATGATGTCGGGGCACATCAGCACCTGCTCGTCCGTCAGACCGTCGGGCACCGGTGCCAGATTGCCCATCGCATCGGGGACCATGAGATACTCGGCTTGGGCGCCGTCGACTGTGTTGCCGAACTTCCAGCCACCCATGGCTTTCCAGCCATGCGGTGATCCTTGCCCGTCTTGCGAGGATTGGCCGCACTGACAGGCGGCACTGTGCCCGCTGGGCGTGATGGCCCCCGCGATCACCCGCTGGCCTTCGCTGAAGCCCGTCACGGCAGAGCCGAGTTTTTCGATGATACCGACGGGTTCGTGGCCAATAGTAAGGCCTCGGGCAACCGGATACTCGCCTTTCAGGATATGGACATCGGTTCCGCAGATCGTCGTGGTGGTGATCCGGATCAGCGCATCAAGCGGCCCGACATCGGGCACCCGCTTGTCCTCCAGCACGATACGGCCCGGTTCGACGAAGATGGCGGCTTTCATCATCTGCATGGTCTGCTCCATTTGAATTCTGCAGCTGGTTTCGTGGATAGATCGACTTGCCCGATCAAAATGTAACGCTTTGCGCGGCGATCCGGCGCGGCAGGATGCGCCCGAAACAGCCCTCATCCAGAACTCTAGCGCCCTTTCGGCGGGGCAGCTTTGACCTGTATCAAGGCCTGGGACGCTTTCGCTTTCAGCCAGTCTTTGCGATGCACCCGACCCGGCGCGACCTGTCCGAGCCATCAAGACGATTGCCCGCCGCGCGGGTTTGGGCGACACGGCCCGGCGTCCGTGCCGTGTCGAGTTGACCCATGTCATGAACTGGGCCGGTACATGCGCGTAAAAGTCGGTCACGGGGTGGCAGCATTCGATTGCCTCCAATGGGACGAGGGTCACACGAATGCCCGCTGAAACGCTGCGCAACGGTATTTCCAGGACGCTGCTGGTGCTTGCCGCAGCCGGGCTCATAACGGGTTCCGGCGCGTGGTTTTACGGCGATAACGACCTGGCCGCGCGGGTCTGGTTCGTCGGGACGATCCCGGTCTTGCTTGCGCTCAGTGTGGAAATCGTCCGCAGACTTGCGCGCGGCGACGTGGGGCTGGATGTTGTCGCCGCGCTGTCGATGTCCGCCGCGCTGTTGTTTGGCGAAAATCTTGCCGCAAGCGTTGTTGCCCTGATGTATTCGGGGGGCACGTTTCTGGAGCGGTTTGCCGAAGGTCGCGCCCGCCGCGAGATGCATGCCTTGCTAAGCAGGGTGCCCCGCTCGGCAACGCGGTACGGTGCTGCGGGTCTTGAAGAGGTCGATCTGGACGATATCCGTCCCGGCGACAGACTGCTGATCCGACAGGGCGAGGTGGTACCGGTCGATGGAACCTTGGCTGGGCCGCAGGCCATGCTGGACCAATCTGCCCTGACCGGGGAGGCAATGCCGGTGCGTTTCAGCAACGGCGATCCGGTCATGAGTGGGTCGACCAACAGCGGCGACGCCTTTGATCTGTCAGCCGAAGCCCTGGCTGCCGAAAGCACGTATGCGGGGATCGTGCGGCTGGTCGATGCCGCGCAAAAGTCGAAAGCCCCGATGTCCCGTCTGGCCGACAGATATTCGCTGGTGTTTTTGATGCTTGCGGTAGGGATTGCGGGGGCGGCGTGGTGGTTCACGGGCGATCCGATCCGCGCCGTGGCGGTTCTGGTGGTGGCCACGCCATGTCCGCTGATCCTTGCCGTGCCGGTTGCGCTGACAGCCGGGCTGTCGCGCGCGGCGAAGTTCGGCGTCTTAACCAAGGGCGCCAAAGCCTTGGAAATGCTGGCACAAGTACGGACTTTGGTTCTCGACAAGACCGGCACGTTGACGGATGGACGACCGCAGATTGTGCTGGTTGAGGCGTTTGCGGGATATGGCGAAGGTGAAATCCTGCGCCTCGCGGCGGAACTGGATCAGGCCTCCAAGCACCCCATCGCACAGGCGCTGGTCGCCGAGGCGCGCCAACGCGGCATGGTTCTGGCCTTTCCCCAAGACATCCACGAGACGCCCGGAGAGGGGGTCGAAGGCCGTATCGCGGGTCGCGCGATCATTGTCGGCGGCGATGCGTTTGTGATGGCACGGGTGTCCCACGAGGCCGACGTTGTGTCCGCCCACGATGCCGGTTCGGTTGTTGTCGCCCTTGGGATCGATGGGCGGCTTGCGGGACGGATCACGATGGCGGATGCGCTACGCCCCGGCGTGGCGGACTTTCTGGCCCGATTGCGACGTCAGGGCGTCGGGCGCATCGTGCTTGCGACCGGGGATCGCAAGGCGGTCGCGATGTCGATCACCAGCGGTCTGGGCCTCGATGCTGTCTTGTCCGACCTTACGCCGGATCAGAAGGTTCTGTTGGTGCTGAGTGAGCGCAAGAACGGTCCCGTGATGATGGTGGGGGACGGCGTGAATGACGCGCCGGCGCTTGCAGCTGCCGATCTTGGCGTTGCCATGGGCGCGCGCGGTGCCGCGGCAAGCGCGGAGGCGGCCGATGTGGTTTTGCTGGTTGATCGGCTGGATCCTTTGCCGTTGGGGGTCGAGATCGCGCGCCGGTCGCGCAAGATCGCGGTGCAAAGCGTCTTTGCAGGCATCGGCTTGTCCTGCGCCGGTATGGTCGCCGCGGCATTGGGCTATCTGACGCCGGTCGAGGGGGCCGTCTTGCAAGAGTTGATCGACGTGGCCGTCATCCTAAATGCGTTGCGCGCGTTGCGCATTGTCCCGCACGAGGCGCTGGCGGCGTGATCCGGGCGAACTGGGGTGCCGGTCCTTGCCACCGCTGCGTCCCGTCGTGGGGTGCGATGAAGTTGATCGAAGTCAATAGGGATGCCGTCGGCAGGATTACAGTCGGGGAAAGTGTGACAGGGGATAAATGCCATGAAGAATTATAGCCTGCTCGTGCTGATGGGCAAATCGGGCCGGTCTGCCGACATCGAGGGACTGGTCGAACTGGCCCGGACGAACAAGCACTTTATCTCGGTCATCATGATTGGTGAGGCACCGGCATTTCCATACTACAGCGATGGTTTGGGCCAATATGGTGCAACGGTCATGGTCGGTGACTGGCAAAAGGACTTTGAGAACGAAAACGCCGCGCTGGGCAAGACTGCCAAGTCCATCCAGCAATACCTCACGAGCCAGCAGATTGCGCACAACGTCTCGATCGTGTGTGCCGAGGCAGCGGCGATTGCCGATGCAATTGCGCGTTGGGCGATGGTCTGTGATCTGGTTCTGGTATCGAACGATCTGCGCCGGACTGCGGCACTCTTTGATGTCGCTGTCCAGGCCGCGCTGTTTCGCGCCCCTGCCGGGGTGGTGTTGAACGGGATGGCGTCACCATCGTCACTGGCCCCGAAGCGGGTTCTTGTTGCGTGGCGCCCGACCAAGGCGTCTTCGCGGGCCGTACACGCCGCCATGCCGATCCTGCGCGGTGCCAAGGAGGTGACGCTTGTCATCGTGGATCCGATCATGACGGTGATGCGCGACGGTGAAGATCCCGGCGCCGACGCTGCCCGCTGGCTTAGCCATCAAGGATGCAAGGTGACCGTCCAGCAAACCCCGAGCGGCGGCCACGACATCGGTGATGTCTTGATCAAGTGTGCGCGTGAACGGGACGCCGAGTTGATTGTCATGGGGGGGTATGACCACTCCCGCTTGCGCGAGATCGTCTTTGGGGGAACGACCCGGAGGCTTGTCGAACAACCTGATCTCGCAGTTTTCATGGCGCATTGATACGTTGCGCCGGCCGTGCGCCCGTCTGAGCGACCTGCAGTGGTCGACGTTAGGTTACCGACATCTTTTGCGGCACCGGCCGTTGCCTTGCAGATGCGTGAGCCTAAGCAGACACGGCGCATTTGCTATCGGACCGGCCCGTCGTCCCCGACAATGCGGGTGCCGGCCCGACCCGTCAGCAACTCCAGCGCATCCTCCAGCCGGCCAATGGCTGCAAAACCACCCCCGGCACGGATGAAATCGACCGCCGCTTCGACCTTTGGGCGCATGGACCCGTCGGGCAATATGAGGGCTGACGCCGCCGTAACGGTCATCTGGTCGATCGCGGTTGCCTGCGCGGTTGCGAAATCGCGAAAGACAGCCGCCACGTCGGTCAGTAACAGCAACGCGTCCGCCTTGATTTGACGGGCAAGCAGGGCGCTGGCGCGGTCCTTGTCCACCACCGCTTCGATCCCGTGCAATGCGCCGCCTGGGTGTTGGATGACGGGAATTCCGCCGCCGCCACCGCAAATCACGACCGCGCCCAGATCGAGCAATGCTCTGATGACCTTGGTGTCGGGAATTCTGACCGGCAGGGGGGATGGCACAACGCGCCGCCAGTGATCCCCGTCTTGGGCAATCTGCCAGCCGCGCGGTCTTGCGGCGGCTCTGGCCTCGGCCTGCGACCAGACCGGGCCTACGAACTTGGTTGGGTTGCGAAAGGCCGGGTCCTTCGCATCGACGATGACTTGCGTCAGCAAGGTGACGATCGGGCGGTCATGATCCAGCGCATTTTCCAGCGCTTGTTCGATGACATAGCCGATCATGCCATCAGTCTGTGCCCCCAGAAGATCAAGCGGCCAGGCGTCGGTCTGCATCGCCAGAAGGCCGATCTGCGGGCCGTTGCCATGGGTTACAACCAGCTGGTGCCCGGCCCGCACGATCTTGGCCAAGGCGCGGGCGGCACCTTCGACGTTTTGGCGCTGCGCATCCGGCGTCATCGCCTCGCCCCGGCGCAGCATCGCGTTTCCGCCAAGGGCTGCAACAACCAGCATCCTAGCCACCCAAAGTGGCCACGAGCACGGCCTTGATGGTGTGCATCCGGTTTTCCGCCTGATCAAACACGATGGAGGCCGGGCTTTCGAACACTTCGTCGGTCACCTCCAGCGCGTCCAGGCCATAGGTCTTTGCGATTTTGGCGCCCACTTCGGTGTCGGTATTGTGAAAGGCGGGCAGGCAATGCATGAACTTGGTGTCCGGCCAGACCGTCTGGCGCATCATCGCGGCGTTGACCTGATACGGCAGCAATGCCTTGATCCGCGCGTCCCAGACATCGTCGGGCTCGCCCATCGAAACCCAGACATCTGTGTATAGAAAATCAGCCTCCTTCACACCTGCAGCCACGTCTTCGGTCAGCATCAGCCGCGCGCCTGTGGTTGCTGCGATTTCTTGCGCTTGGGCAACGAGGGCCGCGTCGGGCCAAAGGTCTTTAGGGCCACAAAGGCGCACGTCCATGCCCATCTTGGCGCCGCCGATCATTAGGCTGTCACCCATGTTGTTTCCGGTATCTCCAAGAAAACAAAATGAAATCTGTTTCAGTGGGCGGTCGCAGTGTTCCCGCATGGTCAGCAGATCGGCGAGGATCTGGGTGGGGTGAAATTCATTCGTCAGGCCGTTGTAAACTGGCACCCCAGCCCATTTCGCCAGCTCTTCGACGATGCTTTGCGCAAAACCCCGGTATTCGATGGCATCATAGACCCGGCCCAGAACTCGTGCGGTGTCCTTCACGGACTCCTTTTTGCCGATGTGCGAGCCAGAAGGGCCAAGATAGGTCACATGCGCGCCCTGATCGTAGGCCGCGACCTCGAACCCGACGCGGGTGCGGGTGCTGTCTTTTTCGAAGATCAGCGCAATCTCCTTGCCGATCAGGCGCTGCACCTCGGTTCCCGCATATTTGGCGGCCTTCAGATCTGCCGACAGGTTCAGCAAAAACCCGATCTCGGCGGGGGTGAAATCGCGCAGCGACAGGAACGAGCGATTGTGCAGGTTGATCGACATCGGGGGCGCCTTTCAATTTTCAAGGGGATCGCGCTGGATCGGGCAGGTCATGCAATGGCCACCACCGCGACCACGGCCGAGTTCAGAGCCGCGAACGGTGATCACCTCGATGCCGGCCTTGCGCAGCAGCGTGTTGGTATGGGTGTTGCGGTCATAGGCCATGACCACGCCGGGTTCGATCGCGACGACATTGTTGCCATCGTCCCACTGTTCGCGCGCCTGTTCGTAAGCATCGCCCCCGGTGGGCACGACACGCAGATGCTTGATGCCAAGGGCTTGCGTCACCACGGCATAAAAGCCGTCAAATTCCCGCCGGATATCCAGCAAACCTGCGGTGTCGTCGGGCCGGATGCTGTAACAGGTGATCGTTTCGGCAACGTTGATGTAACTGGTGGCAATGTCGCGGTCGCACAGCGTGAAGACGGTATCAAGATGCATGGCGGCACGTGACGGGGGCATGGCACACCCGATCACACGGGTTGCCGCGCCTGCCGCAAACAGGGCGCGGGCCAGCTGGCCCACCGCCTGTGGCGTGGTCCGCTCACCCATTCCGACAAGGACGATGCCGTGCCCGATGGGCATGACATCACCGCCTTCCAGACTGATCGGGCGGAAATCGGTATCGGGGTTGCCCCACCAGACCTTTGCCGCCTTGGCGAAAAGCGGGTGAAACCGATAGATCGCGGCCATCAGCAATGTTTCGTTCTGACGCGCGGGCCAGTGCATCGGGTTTACGGTCAGCCCGCCATAGATCCAGCATGACGTATCGCGGGTGAACATCATGTTGGGCAGCGGCGGCAGCAAGAACCCTTCGGGCCCCAGGACCGAGGCGACCATGCCAGATGGCGCAAAAGGCAGATCATGAACGGCAATCCCGCCCACCAGAAACCGGGCAAGAGCTTCGGGCGGCATTTCTTCGCACCAGCCCAGCATCTCGTCCAGCATGCCGACGCCAATGCTGTTTTCGGTCAGGCAACGGTCCAACACCCAGCGGCGCGCAGCCTTGTGTGCCAGCACCCCGCTCAAAAGGTCATGGACATCCAGAACCTCGACCCCGCGATCCGCCATCTTGTCGCAAAAATCACGATGATCGCTGCGCGCCTGCTGCACCCAGAATACGTCGTCGAACAAAAGGCTGTCGCAATTGGCAGGGGTCAGGCGTTCCTGAGCAAGGCCCGGCGCGCAGACGATGACGCGGCGCAACTTGCCGGTTTCGGAATGCACCCCAAGCGCGGTCACAGCATCGCCCCAAGGCTGAGCGCGGCCATGATGAGAACGGTCAAGACCCCCAGCAGCGGGGCGATGAACCGCAGCCAGCGGTCATAGGGCACGCGCCCGATCGCAAGCCCGCCGACGACCACGGCGGACGTGGGGGTAATGAGGTTCACGATGCCGGAGGCCGATTGATAGGCGGTCACGGCCAGCGACCGGTCGACGCCCGCGAAATCCGACACCGGCGCCAGGATGGGCATGGACAGCACCGCAAGGCCTGACGTTGACGGTACAAGAAAGCTGAGTGCCACTTCGATCCAGTACATCGCGTTGATGAACACCACTTGGGATGTCCCCGCGATGGCCCGTTCGGAGGCGTTCAGAACGGTGTCGGTGATGAGCCCGGCATCCATGACGACGACGATGCCCCGCGCAAGCCCGATGATCAGTGCCACGCCCAGCAGATCACGTGCGCCATCGACAAAGCTTTCGACAAAGGGCTTCTCGCCGATCCACCCGACCGTCCCGATGACCAGTGCCGCGCCCAGAAACAGCATCGACATCTCAGCCATCCACCAGCCTTGCGAGGACACGCCCCAGATCATCAGGCCGAACGTGGCCGCAAACAGGATCAGCACGATGGACTGCCTGGTGGTGACGCCGGATTCGATCACGGCATTCTTGCCCAGAAAGTGCCGCGCATTGTCGTCGCGGCGGTCGGCGACGATGGACAGGGCAGGATCAGCCTTCACGCGCGCTGCATAGCGCATCACGAACGCGACGCAGATCAGCCAGCCGATCCCAAGGATCGCCAACCGAAGGATCAGGCCATCGGTAAACGGAATGCCTGCCGCGTTCGACGCAATCGTGGTGGCAAAGGGATTGATGGTAGAGCCAAGCACACCGATCCCGGCCCCGATCAGGATGATCGCAACCCCGGTGACCGCATCATATCCCGCAGCGATCATCACCGGGATCAGAATGGCGTAAAACGCCAGCGTTTCCTCGGCCATGCCATAGGTCGTCCCCCCGGCACCAAAGAGGGCCATCAGGATCGGGATCATCCATTTTTCGCGCCCTTGCATCCGGCGCATTGCGGCGGTGATGCCTGCGTTGATGGCGCCGGTGCGGTTCACAACCCCAAGAAAGCCGCCAATGATCAGCACGAACAGCGACACGTCGATGGCGTTTGCAACATAGGAGGCCGGGTCATAAAAACCCGCAATCGGCGCGCGCAAGGCATCCAGAATGCCCTGAGGATCGCTTGCGACAATCTGATAGGTGCCGGGCACCGGCGTATCCTTGCCCAATGCTTCGTTCGGGACACGCTCATATTGCCCCGCAGGAATGATCCAGGTCAGCGCCGCCACAACCAAGATCAGCGCAAACAGGATCGTGAACGCGGACGGAAACCTGTCGTGGATTTTTGGCGACGCGTCGGGCAAATCGGCTTTCAGTGCGGCGGGGACTGTATCGGACATTGCGGGATCCTCTGGGCCAAAGTCGGATTGCACAGTTGCCCGATCAGCGTATCCACCATCGGAGAGCCCGTGTTGATACGGATCAAGTCCAGGTTCTAAAAGCTGTTGGGATCAGGCTGCGTTGCTTTGGCTTCAAGGCGCGAGGCGCTTGGCAGGTCGCGGACCCGACCAAGCCGCCATTGCGGTTGGATGGACGCAAATCTGCCGGATGCGCGGACTTTCGTTCCCCTTTATCGGTCTTTGGAACCGGCATCGCACCGCCACGGGTTTGCGGCATCCCTCAGTTCAGCCTGCGGGTTATGGCCGGCCGGGGGAGGACCAAAGGGCCCGCGCCCGCTTCAAGCATCAGCTCGTTGATCCGGCGGGCACATGCCCGGAAGATCAGGCCGCGCATCTCTGCCGACGCGGCGATCAAATCGTCTAACGTCGCGCCAAGATCAGCGGGCATGGCAAACCGGAAATCGGTCAGATCCCGAAGCGACGACGCCTTGGACGGGCATTGAAAAAGAAGGTCGAGCAACCTTTCGATGGCCGCATCGGTTGCCCATTCGCCGCTGTTGCGCAGGATTTGGTCCGGCGCGAGGCGCTGGCAAAACGCGTTCGCAAATGCAGCGCTGCCGGGCGGTTTGCCAAAGGTCTTGGGTCTTGTTTTCATGTGATGACCCCATTGTCTCTGGCTATTTTTACGGTATCGGGCAAGGCGCCCTTTTGATCTGCATCAACACATCCTGCGACGCGTTCGACGACACTTGATCCAGATTGCCGCGTCCCCGGATGCCAGAATGCCTGTTTCAAAGTCTTCCCACGCCATCCTCTACTACTCGCGTGACGGCCATACTGACCGTCTGGCGCACAAGCTGGCGTCGCGGCTGGGCGGCGATCTAATTCGGATTGCGACCACCTCCTACAGGGGCGGTTGGGTTGGCTACATGGCTGGCGGATTTGACAGTCTGACCGGGCGGCTTCCAAAGATCGCGCCCATCGCAGACTTGTCGCATTACGCCAGCCTTTCCCTAGGATCGCCGGTCTGGGCGTCCTGTCTTGCGGCACCACTGCGGGCCTATCTTGCGCAATCGCCAGCAATGCCACGGACGGTTGGCTTGTTCGTGACAAGCGCCGACCCGTCATTTCCGACTAAGGTGTTCAAGATGGCGGGCGCCCTTTGCCGACGGCCATTTGCAGCCACGCTAAGCGTGCCAAACGGGATCGACGACACGCCCGAGATGGACAGACGCATCAATGCATATGTTGCCAAGATAGAAATGACGGCGTTACAGGCCGGGCCCGCATGACCGACCCGGTGCCCCAGCCGACAACTCAGATCGTGTTTCGCACCGAAGGTGTCACCAAGGTTTATGCCAGTGGCGAGGTGATGGTGCGCGCCCTGGACGGTGTCGATATGGCGCTTTACGCGGGCGAGTTGACCGTGCTTTTAGGCCCGTCGGGCAGCGGCAAGTCAACGCTCTTGAACATTCTGGGCGGGCTTGACCATGTGACCGCCGGGCATGTCTGGTATCGCGACACAGAACTTACCACGCTGGGCGACAACGCCCTGACGCGCTATCGGCGCGACCATGTGGGGTTTGTGTTTCAGTTCTACAATCTTGTTCCCAGTTTGACCGCGCGCGAGAATGTGCAGCTTGTGACGGACGTCTCCATCAACCCGATGCCAGCCGAAGAGGCGTTGGAGCTGGTCGGCCTTGGCCCCCGGATGGACCACTTTCCGTCCGAGATGTCAGGCGGCGAACAGCAGCGTGTCGCCATCGCCCGCGCCATTGCAAAGAGGCCCGAGATATTGCTTTGCGACGAACCGACCGGTGCCTTGGACAGCAAGACCGGGGTTCAGGTGCTAGAGGCGCTGCATGGGATCAACGCGCGCTTTGGCACGACGACTGTGGTGATTACCCATAACGCCGAGATTCGCAAAATGGCGCATCGGGTGATCCGGTTTCAGGATGGGCGGATTGTCGAGACTGCGGTGAATGCGCATCGCCTCGCCCCTTCGGAAATTGTGTGGTGAGCGGCATGCATGCCATCGACCGCAAACTGATCCGTGATTTCCGCAGGCTCTGGGCACAGGCGCTGGCGATCGCGATGGTGCTGGCGTGCGGGGTGGCGATCCTGCTTGTGTCGCTGGGCATGTACCGGGCACTGGATCAGACCCGCACCGCTTATTATGAGCGCAACCGCTTTGCCGATGTTTTCGCCGCGGTGCGCCGGGCACCCTTGGGGCTTTTGCGCGAAATTGGCCAGATCGACGGGGTGCAGGCGGTTGAGGCGCGGATTGCGGGCGATGTGATTCTGGACGTGCCAGGCTTGGGCGAGACCGCGGTCGGGCGGGTTCTGTCGTTGCCCGAAAACGGCGAGCCGTCGTTGAATGTTCCGGTTCTGCGGTCGGGCCGGCTGCCACAGACGCCGTCGGAAGTTGCGGTCAACGAGCCGTTCGCGCTGAGCAATGGTCTGCAACCCGGCGATCAATTTTCGGCAAACCTGAATGGGCGCAAACGGGTGTTGACCGTCTCGGGCACGTTGTTGTCGCCGGAATTCATCTACACCCTGGGACCTGGTGCGATGATGCCCAACAACCGCACCTTCGGCATTCTGTGGATGCAGCGCGATGCAGCGGCGGCGGCGTTCGGCATGGTCGGCGCTTTCAACGATCTGTCGCTAAAGCTGGACCGTCAGGCGCGCCTGCAGCCGGTTCTGGATGCGGTGGACGATCTTTTGTCGCCTTATGGCGGACTTGGGGCCAATGGGCGTGACCAGCAGCTGTCCAACAGCTTTATCGACGTGGAAATCAAGCAGTTGCGCAGCATGGCGTTGGTCTTGCCACCGATGTTCTTTGCGATTGCAGCCTTTTTGGTCGCGATGGTCATGGGCCGCATCGTTGCGCTGGAACGCAGCGAGATCGGCCTTTTGAAGGCGCTCGGCTATTCGGATGTCGAGATCTGTCTCCATTATCTGATGTTGGCGGGCCTGATTGCTATCTTTGGTATCTTGATCGGCTGGGTTGTCGGCACGTGGCTGGCCCGAGGAATGTCCGTGATGTACGTCGAGTTTTTCGACTTTCCATTTCTGATTTTCCAAGTTTCGTCATGGGTTTACGGGTTTTCAGGAGGTCTTGCGATTGCCACCACCACGTTCGGGGCTGCCCGCGCCGCCCTGAATGCGGCGCGTCTGTCGCCAGCGGTGGCGATGCAGCCGCCAGCGCCGCCCCGGTTCCGCCGAACCTGGATCGATGTCGCGATGGCGCGGGCGCGGTTTACCCAACCGACGGTGATGATCCTGCGCAGCCTGATGCGCTGGCCGGTGCGGTCTGCCCTGACCGCGCTTGGCCTGTCGCTCGCGGTTGCGGCGGTGATGGCATCGTCGTTCATGGGTGGCGCGCTGGACGAAATCATCGATCAGGCTTTCGTTCAGTCGAACCGGCAAGATGCCATGCTGGTGTTTGCCAAAGAGACGCCGGTTTCGGTGATCGAGGATGTTGCACGCCTGCCCGGAGTGCTGCAGGTCGAGGGGCAGCAGTTTCATGCCGCCGTCTTGCGTAACGCGCAGTTTCAAAAGCGCGTTTCGGTCGAGGCGCGTTTGCCCGGCGCTGACCTCAGCCGCGTGGTCTCGCAAGACGGCGGTGTGCTGGAGCCAGCACCCGGCGGCATCCTGTTATCGGAACTGCTGGCGTCGCAGTTGCATCTGCAGGTGGGCGACATGGTCGAGGTAGAGTTCCTGACCGGCAAGCGCGGCACGTACCAGATGCGGGTAACGGGTCTGGTCACGCAGTATTTCGGGCTCGGGGCTTATGTTGACCTGACCTATCTGAACCAGCTTTTCGGTCAGTCGCCGTTGGTAAGCGTGGCGAACATTACCTTGGACGAGGCGCAACTTGGCGATCTGCACATCGCACTGAAAGACATTCCCAATCTGGCCGCCACAAACATGTTGACCCAAGCCCGCCGGTCTTTTGAACAGACGATTAGCCGCAATGTCAGCATCATGACGACGATCTACATCAGCATTGCCGTGCTGATCACCGTGGGAGTTGCCTACAACGGTGCGCGCATCCAGATGTCGGAACGCTCGCGCGAGCTGGCTTCGCTGCGCATCCTGGGGTTCACGCGGTGGCATGTTTCCTACATCCTGATCGGCGAGACGATGCTGCTGGCACTGCTGGCGCAGCCGGTCGGTTGGTGGATCGGGCGATTGCTGGCCACCGCAATGATGCGCGCGTTTTCCAGCGACCTGTACAGGCTGCCACTGGTGCTGGAGCCTGCAACCTATGCCAAAGCCAGCCTCGTGGTCCTCTTCGCAGCGCTCGGATCTGTGCTGATTGTCCGGCGCAGGCTCGACAATCTTGATCTGGTGTCCGTGATGAAAACGAGGGAGTGATCCGATGCCGATAAAGCCACGCACGATCCTGGCGATTGCAGTCGGTGCCGCAATTGTCGGTGGCCTGACCTATTTCGGCTTTCGCACCGATCCGGTACCGGTCGATCTTTACCGTGTCGCGGCAGGCCCGATGCGGGTGACGATTGATGTCGATGGCCGCACGCGCATCCGCGATCTTTATGAAATTGCTGCCCCAATTGCCGGTGTCGCCCAAAGGTCGCCGGTCAAGGTGGGCGACAGAGTCGTCAAAGGCGAAACTGTTGTCGCGGTGGTCGAGCCGGTCGCCCCCAGCCTTCTGGATGCGCGCAGCCGGTTGCAGGCCGACGCCGCGATCAACCAGGCCAGCGCGGCCTTGCAGGTGGCTGAAACCGACCTGACCCGACTTTTGGAAGCGCACACGCATGCGCAGACGCATTTCGACCGGACCAGCACCTTGCTGGATCGCGGCGTCGCTACGATGACCCAAATGGAAGATGCTGCCCAAAGCCTGACGATCGCCGGCGCTGCCGTCGATACTGCGCAGGCGCGCATCGTCATGGCCCGCAGCGCGCGCGACAGTGCCATTGCGGCGGTGATCGAGCCGGGCGACGCAGAACCGGCGGCTGGCGGCTGTTGCGTGACGCTGACCGCCCCTGTTGATGGCGTCGTTCTGGCGGTCGAGACGATCAGCGCCCGCCCGGTGGCCGCTGGTGCCCCGCTTGCCACCATTGGCAATAGCGCCGATCTGGAGATTGTGGCCGACCTTTTGTCGTCCGATGCCGTACGGCTGCGGGTGGGGGCGACGGCCGATGTCGAACGCTGGGGTGGCGACACGACGCTGCGGGCAAGACTGACCCGTATCGAACCCACAGCCCGGACCAGCATTTCGGCCCTCGGGATCGAGGAGCAGAGAGTGGACGCACTTTTTGACCTGACATCGCCGCCGCAGGATAGACCGGCACTGGGCGACGGGTTTTCGGTGTTTTTGCGGGTGGTGGAATGGCAGGATGATGACGTCGTGCAGGTTCCGTTGTCTGCCACGTTTCGGGACGGCAAGACGTGGTCTGTTTTTGTCGTCACTGCGGGTAAAGTTCGGCTGCAGTCCATCACGCTGGGCAAACGCAATACGCAAGTTGCACAGGTTCTCGATGGCTTGACTGATGGTGAGATGATCCTGACCCATCCGGGCGACGATCTCGCCGATGGCGTATCGGTCGTTGCGAGAGAGTGAGACGAAAAAGCGCCCGCCACATCTGGGGGCGGGCGTTGTTGGCGATCGGTGCCCGGGTCAGCTACTGGCTTTGGTGCTGGTTTTGATCTTTGCGGCGATTTCGCTGCTCATGTCGACCAGCTTGCCGGTTTCGGCGGCATATTGATCAAAGGCGCGCTGCATGAATTGAGCCTGCACGTGCTGCAATTCGGCCGGGGATTTGCAATGCAGGATCGCGTGCTGGGTCTTGACGTCCTCGCGGATCCGTTCGGCAACAAAAGACGTGATTTCACTTCCAAGATCGGCAAGGCTTTCGATCCAGGCGGTGCTCATCCACGCAACGGGTGCAAGCGGGCGCAACGCGCTGATTGGGTCGGGGATCGCGGCGCCGGGTTGTGGAGTGGTCGCTTTCTCAGACATCGTCTGCCTCCTGCGTCGGTTCTAGTATGCGTGAGTTTACCACAGTTCCCGCCCCGTTCACTTGATCCGGATCAACAGCCAGCCGACCCGCCTCAGTGATAAGTCGCGCAAAGTCATGAAGAAGGCAAAAGGCATGCGGAGCGATCCGGGACACACCGCGACGGGCCTGACATCGCACGACGTGGCATCGCGTCGGCTGACATCGGGCTGGAACGAGCTTCCGCGCGCCCAGAAGGCCCACCCGCTCCGTGTCTTGTTGCGCCAGTTCACCGGGCTGCTGGTTGTGATCTTGATCCTTGCGGCGGGCATCGCGTTCTATCTGGGGCAGCGCGTCGATGCCCTTGCCATCGCGATGGTCGTCCTTTTGAACGGCGCCCTTGGGTTTATGCAAGAATGGCGTGCCGAGACAGCGCTGGAGGCGCTTCGATCGATGATGTCGCCCACCGCGCGGGTGATCCGTGATGCCAAGGAACAGACCATCCCGGCGCGCGAACTGGTGCCAGATGATCATGTATTGCTGAAAGCAGGCGACAAGGTTCCCGCAGATCTGCGACTGATCCGGTCGACCCAATTGAGACTGGATGAAAGTGTGCTCACGGGCGAATCCGTGCCGGTTGATAAAGGTCTGGGGGCGGAGGCTACCGAAGTCTTTGCCGGAACCTCCGTCGTCGAAGGGCGCGGGGCAGGGGTCGTCAGCGCCATCGGACAGAAGACCGAGTTTGGACAAATCGCCGGCCTGACCGGGAAAGTGGCCGAAAAGCAGACCCATCTGCAGGCGCAGTTGGCGCGCATGGCGGGCGGTCTGGCCGTGGCGGCGATCCTTATCGCCGTGGCCGTGGTATCGGTCGGCCTGTACTCCGGCCGCGATCTATCAGAGTTGTTCATGGTCGGGTTGTCGCTTGCCGTGGCCATTGTGCCCGAAGGTCTGCCGGCGGTGGTCACGATCACCTTGGCGCTCGGGGCCACGGCGATGGCCCGCCAGAACGCGATTGTGCGTCGTTTGCAGGCTGTTGAAACACTGGGCGCGGCTTCTGTCATCTGTACGGACAAGACCGGAACCCTGACCGAAAACCAGATGACCGCGACAGAGGTGTGGATGCCGCATGCATCGCTTGATGTCACCGGAACCGGATATGACCCGACGGGCCATCTGTCGCATGACGGACGACGCATCCGCGCGGCGGACGATCCGTGCCTTGCGTCCGCACTTCGCACGGCGATCATCTGTTCGCACGCCCGCCTGATCCGGGATGGCGCGGTCTGGCGCATGCACGGCGATCCGACCGAAGCCGCGCTTGTGACGCTGGCCTACAAGGGGTGGGTAGAGCTGCCAGAAGCCGACGTGTTGCTGCACGAGAACGCCTTTACCAGTGCGCGCAAGCGGATGAGCGTTCTGGCGCGTGATCCCCTGATGCTGCATTGCAAGGGGGCGCCCGAGCAGGTGTTGGACTACTGCACGGCAATCCTGACGCCAGCGGGTCCGGTGCCCGCAGACAAAACAATGCGTGACGCCATTCATGCAGCCTATCACGCGATGGCTTTGCAGGGTTTGCGGGTGATGGCGCTGGCGTCTCGCCGGGCAAGCAACGTCGACGACACCGAGGAGCGGGATCTGGAGTTTTCGGCGCTGGTCGGGATCATTGATCCACCCCGCGCCGAGGTAAAGGCCGCCATCGCCGCTGCGCGCGATGCCGGAATCCGCACCGTGATGGTCACGGGTGACGGTGCCGTCACGGCCACGGCAATCGCCCGGCAGCTTGATCTTCCGGTGAGTGTCTCGATGAGCGGGGCAGATATCGACGCCGCAACTGACCTTGAATTGCAGGCCATTCTTGCCAAAGACGCCCTCTTTGCACGCACCAAACCCGCCCACAAGATGCGTCTTGTCAAGGCGTTGCAGGCGCAGGGGCTGATCGTTGCGATGACCGGCGACGGGGTGAACGACGCGCCCGCGCTGAAACAGGCAGATATCGGCATTGCCATGGGCCAACGCGGAACTGAGGTTGCGCGCGATGCGGCCGATCTCGTCCTTTTGGACGATAACTTTGCAACCATTGTCGCGGCGATCCGCGAAGGGCGGCGTCAGTTCGACAATGTCCAGAAGTTTGTCCGCTATCTTTTGTCGTCGAACGCGGGCGAGATCGTGGCGATCTTGACCAATATCGTGCTCGGTGGGCCGCTGATCTTTCTGGCCACGCAAATCCTGTGGATGAACCTTGTGACCGATAGCGTCACCGCCGTGGCCCTCGGTCTGGAGAAATCCGAGCCTGACCAGATGCGCCGCCCGCCCGCGCCCGTCAATGCACGGGTCCTCGGGCTGAAGGGTGCGGCGGTCGTCGCCCTCTTTGCGGCGTACACCGGAACCGCCAGTCTGTGGATATTCTATCAATTGCTGCCCGTGGGGGTTGATGTTGCCCGGACGGCGGCGTTCACAGGCATGATCGTGTTCGAAAAGGTCAGCGTGTTTGCGTTTCGGTCACTGGATCAGCCCTGCACGCGGATCGGCTGGTTTTCCAACCCGCTGCTGATCTGTGCTGTCGGCGTCACGCTGATGGTGCAGGTCGGCGCGGTGTACTGGGAACCCCTGCAAAGGCTGTTGCACACCGTGCCTTTGACCATGGATCACTGGATCACCATCGGGCTTCTTGCGTTGCCCCTGATCGTTGTTCCCGAAATGGCAAAGTTTGCCTTGCCCAAGCGCACCCCCCCAAACGCCGCGCGTCCGACATCTGCCAATTGATTTGCCTCAAAGGGTCAAAGCTCGAATCCCAGCACAATCAGACGTTCAAGGAACTTGTGCCACAGGCATCGCAATGGTGAACTCTTGCCGTGATTTCAAGAACTGCGCCGGTCGGGAAATAGTGACGCCCGGGAGCAAAGATGTGGGGTAGGTCGGTCCGAATTGCCCGGCTCAGCGGCTTTGACGTCAAAGTCGACGCGAGCTGGCTTTTGATCGCGAGTCTGGTGATCTGGAGCCTCGCGACCAGTTATTTCCCGGCCAAGTTACCGGATGCGCAGCCGGTCACGCATCTTGTCTTGGCTTTCGTCGGGTTTGCGGGATTGTTCGCCTCGATCCTTTTGCATGAACTTGCCCACTCGATCGCCGCCCGGGCCCAGGGCGTGCGCGTGTCATGCATCACGCTCTTTGTGTTTGGTGGCGTCGCCGAGGTCAACGGCGAATTGCCGACACCGCTTACCGAGCTTTGGATCGCGCTCCTGGGGCCAGTCGTCAGCCTTGGCCTGGCTTTGGTGCTGTGGTCGGGTGGACGCTTGGCGGACGACGGGGGCTCTTTCGATCTTGCCGTGGCCGTGCTGTCGTATTTGAGTGTCCTCAACCTGATCCTTGGGCTTGGCAACCTGATCCCAGCCTTTCCCTTAGACGGCGGGCGCATTCTGCGTGCGATCCTGTGGATCCGGTCGGGCGATCTTGTCGACGCGACCCTGCGCGCCACCCGGCTGTCTGTGGTGTTTTCGATCTTCCTGATTCTGCTGGGTCTTTTCAGTGTGTTCTCGGGCGATGCTGCGGGCGGGCTCTGGCCCGTCGTGATTGGTCTTTTCCTTTTGTCGACAGCGCGGAACGCGTGCAGCGAGGTGCAACTGATGGCAGCACTGGATGGGCGTACGGTCGCCGATCTGATGTCCCGCGAACTTT
Organism: Rhodobacterales bacterium; assembly: GCA_031378845.1. Classification (GTDB taxonomy): domain Bacteria; phylum Pseudomonadota; class Alphaproteobacteria; order Rhodobacterales; family Rhodobacteraceae; genus JAJNPS01. Next base: position 159,065 of record JANNES010000003.1, on the reverse strand, counting down.
GCACGGCGCGGCCGGATCAATCGCTGTCGGAACTGGTCAGCCGGGTGTTTCTGGACCACGGCGTCAGTTTTGCACCGGTGGTCGAGGATGGCGCCGTGCTGGGATATGTGGACACCCATATGGTCCGACGGATTGACCGAGAGAACTGGACGACGACCGTTGTCGATGACGTGATCGAAAGCATCGGCAACGAGAACTCGGTCTCGCCTGATCTGCCGGGCCGCGAACTGCTCGACCGGATCGGTCGGACCGGACGGCGCAAGTTCTTGGTGGTTGTCGGCACCACGCTTGTCGGCGTCATCACGGTGTCCGATCTTGTGTCTTACCTGAACGTTGCCGAGGAGTTGCAGCGACACGCGGCGTAGTCGGCTGGTTTTTCGCTGTGCGATCTGCCAAATGGTTGGCAAGTACCCGATCGGGGAGATCTGTACGTGAACATCGTGGATGATGGTGCTTTGCTCGTCGCCCTGCTGGACGCTGCGGTCGATGCGATCATCGTCTCTGACCAGACCGGCGCGATTGTGCGCGCCAATCAAGCCTCCGCCGATCTTTTTTGCCATACGCGTGACGGCATGATCGGCCAGAATGTGCGCGTGTTGATGCCGCACGACATGGCGGCGCGTCACGACGGATTCATGCATCACCATCTGGAAACCGGTGAAAAGCGGATCATCGGGATCGGTCGCGATGTCGAAGGACTGCGCAGCGACGGCAGCGTGTTTCCGCTGCATCTGTCCGTTGGCAAGGCCGAGATCGCGGGCAAGGCTGCTTTTGTCGCCATTCTGCACGACCTGACCCGCAGGCGCGCCGCCGAAGACGCGCTTGTCCGGTCGCAAAAAATGGATGCCATCGGCCGCATGACAGGCGGTATTGCCCATGATTTCAACAACCTGTTGACGGTCATCATCGGCAATCTGGAACTGCTTGAGATGGCAGAAACGGCTGCCAAGAGCGCTGCTCTGATCTCTGATGCGCTGGGGGCAGCCGAGCTTGGCGCCGATCTTACCGCGCGACTGATGGTGTTTTCGCGCAAAAGCTCTTTGCGTCCAGAAGCAATCGACTTGGGCGAAACGGTGGACCAGTCGATGGCGCTGCTCAAACGCGCGATTGCTGCTCATTGTCGGATCGAGACCGCGATATCGGACCATCTTTGGCAAATCAAGGCAGATCCGACGCAGCTTCAGACCGCGATCCTGAACCTTGCGCTGAACGCACAAGACGCAATGCCCGATGGTGGCCGGATGCTGATCGAAGCGCGCAATGTCGTCGTAGATGACAACTACGTGGCGCAAGATCTCGATGTGGCGCTTGGAAGCTACGTGCGCCTATCCATCAGCGATACCGGCGAGGGCATGACACCGCAGGCGCGCGAGCGGGCGCTGGAGCCATTCTTTACCACCAAGCCAGTTGGCAAAGGTACGGGCCTTGGCCTGTCGATGGTTTACGGCTTTGTGCGCCAATCGGGTGGCCATGTGGCGATTTACAGCGAACTTGGCAAAGGCACGACGGTCAGTCTGTATTTCCCGGCACTCGGTGGTGGTCCCGGCGAAATTGATGCCGTTCGTCCGGCCATGCGGCCAACATCGGTGGCGGGCAATGCGCGACTGGTACTGGTTGTCGAAGATGACCCCGCCGTCAGGCGCCTTTCGCAGGCGCGGATCGTGGATTTGGGGTTCAATTGCATCGTCGCGGGGTCCGGAGACGAGGCGGCCGCAATGATCGCGGCGCGGGATGATATCGCCCTCGTCTTTACCGATCTTGTGATGCCGGGCAAACTTTCGGGCTACGACCTTGCCAAACGGGTGTCTGCACAAAAGCCGGATATCAAGATCCTGCTGACCTCGGGTTTTTCCGAAGGCATGCTGAGAGACGGTCGTCTGGGGCAGGACTATCCGATTTTGCGCAAGCCGTATCGTCAAGCCGACCTTGTCAAAGCCATTCGCGCCGCCTTCGGTGACGACTAGGCCTGCAAAACAGCGGACTCCGTCAGCATGTAGCCGATGCCGCGCACCGATTTGATGAGAAGCGGTTGAGCCGGGTCTCGTTCGATCTTTTTGCGCAAGCGCGCGACCTGATTGTCGATTGCGCGGTCCAGCGGAACCCAGGCGGGCCCGTTGATCAGATCCATCAAACGGTCACGCGACAACGGCCGTTTGGGATTGTCGATAAAGGCGCATAAAAGCTTGAAGTCCGCAGTTGTCAGGTCGCAGGCTTCATTTTTTCGACCCGTCAGGACCATCCTGTCACGGTCGATGGTCAGCCCGTCCAGACCGAGCAATGGGCCGCTGTCGGCGCCCATGCAATGCTTGGCGTCGATCGTGCCGCCGTGACCTTCGGCGCGCCGCAGCACGGTGCGGACGCGTGCAAGCATCTCGCGGATATGAAACGGTTTGGTGATGTAGTCATCGGCCCCGAGTTCCAGCCCGACAACCCGGTCGATGACATCATCCTTGCCGGTGATCATGATGATCGCCACGTTTGATTTGCGTCGGATTTCCCGCGCGATATCGAGCCCGTCTTGCTGACCGAGGTTCAGATCGAGGGTCACAAGGTCCGGCATCGCACGCTCGAACGCCGCACGGACACCCGCTGCATCCGCGGCTTCATCAACGACAAAAGACTCCGCCTCAAGACAGCGCCTGAGAAGGTCACGGATCTTGGGGTCGTCGTCGACGACCAGGATACGTTTTTGTGGCATCGGCTTCGCTGACCAGATCATCCCCGAAGGTACCGGACTGCGCCCCACGGGGCCAGTCAAAACGTGGCATCCGGTCGCAAGATACAATCGGGTACAAATTGATACCAACCGACCGTGATGGTGCGACACGCGTCCCCGAATGTGCCCGTGAACCAGACCAGGGGGACGTTGCATGCACGTGACATTATCGAACCGGACGACCGAGGGGTTCCAGCAGCCTGCCCGGGTCGCGTTCAAGTCACCAGTTTCCCCGACGCGCCCGGTGCGCCGCCTTGCGGCGGGTGCCCACGTTTTTCGCGAAGGCGATGAGGCGTGCCACCTCTACGAGGTGCAAAGTGGCATCCTGCGTCAGACACGCGTGCTTGAAAACGGGTGCAGGCAGGTGATTGCGTTTGCCTTGCCGGGCGATATCGTGGGGTTTCCCAATGGCGACCTGCACCATACCGATTGTGACGCCATCGGACCTTGCGAGGTCGTCCTGCACCGGCGCGAGGCGCTTGAGAACGGCGAAGGGAACCCCGAAACCCATCGCCGACTGCTGATGGCTGCACTCCGCGAGATCAGCGCGCTGCAAGATCATTTGATGATGTTGGCGCGCAAGTCGGCGTTGGAAAAGGTGGCTTCGTTCCTGATGGTCCTGGCAAACAGGCTTGGCACCCGGCAGGGCCAAACGTCGACGATCGAGTTGCGGATGAAACGCGCGGATATCGCGGATTTTCTTGGACTTACGATTGAAACCGTCAGCCGGACGTTCACGCAGTTGCGAAATTCCGGGATTATTTCACTGCACGCGCCGCAATTCATCATCGTGCGGGATGTAGACCGCCTTGCCGAGGTGTCGGACGCCGACTAAGGCGACCGCCGCCCTGGCTGCCGTCATGCAAGATGTGGTCATGCGCCAACGGCTTTGGGTCGCAGGCAATGTCGGCGGCGGTCTCCTGACATGACAGCAGGTATCGGGCCGCCGGACTGTTGGCGCGCTGTGCCGCCACCACCACGGCGTCGCCGCGTTCTTTGGCACCAAAGCCCGCGCTCCGACCCGCGTCCGGGCGACCGGCTGGTGCGGATGGTCGGGGTCCATCTTGTCGATCTCTTCGACCAGTGCGTCGTGCGACAGGTCCGCACCGGTGTGTTCTTGCAAGATCAGGTGATGCGATCCGCGCAAGGCATAGTCGGTTGCATCTTGCGGCATGCGCGCATCTTCCGGCATCAACGCGCGCATCTTGTTGATCAGCCGGCACACCAAATCACGCATGATGGTCACACTGTCGCGCGTCTCCGGAGCGTTCAGTCCGGCCACGTCTGACGAATGGGTGTCGGCAGACCGGCCTTGATATCGGCGATCTCGCCTGCGGATATCTTGGCGTTCAGCGTCTTGAATACCGCGACGATATCGTCAGCGCCGCGCCAACCCGTCACATCACCGACCCGCGCGCTGATTGCGGCCACGAAATGATCGGCGTTGCGGTCGCGGATCGGCGTACGGGCCGGTGTCCAGCCTTCAAAGAACATGCCACGCACCAGCAAGGGCATCTGGGCCGAGAACTGTGCGACCTCTTCATGGTTCAGGTGATCCCGGATCTGGCAGAGCGTCGCGCGCAACAGTCGCAGCGCATCACGGTGGCTGGTCCAGTTCAGCCGCTCGGACAGCTCGTTGATCCATTCATGGGTCAGCTGAACGGTGTGATCAATCACCTCAAGGCCCTGGGAAGACATCATCTTCTCCTATTTCGGATTGTTGTTGAAGGGTTGCATGTCGCCATCCAGAACCGGGTCGGTCGCGCCGATCATCTGGTTGAAGAGCGCCATGGTCATTGCGCCAATACCAATCAGCACCAGCGCAAAGTTCGCCATCCAGCCGAGGAACGGAATAAAATTCAGCAAGGCGATCAGCGTCACGCCCACCAGCAGCGCCATCAGCCTGATCCAGATCGTTGGATTTTCGGGTGCGCCCGTGCCGCTGAGCACGCGCATCGCCACGGCATATGCGCCAAGGATATAGCCAAGCGTCCAGACAACGATTGTGGCCAGAAGGACAATCGGCACAAGGGGGATGCCGACGATCGTCAGCGCGCTGATCGGCACCAGCCCAAAAAGGATGGAGAGCCCGATCACCCCCGACAACAGCGCCGATCCGGGACGTTGTGCGATGATATGTTCGAGCAGGCCCACCTTTTTCGGCACCAAGGACAGAAAAATCGCGCCGAGCACAAAGAAAAAGCCCAAGGTAACAATGAAGCCGCCAAGAACGGACATGAAGGTTGGCAGAACCGGAAAATCCCAGTCACGCCACATCTCGCCTGCGTTGTGCATCATCGCGCGGTGATCAAGGGGGGTGAATGTCGTCCGTTGGGCCGCGATGACGCTGTCGGGGATGTCCATCCTGGCAGGGGCGGAATAGCTCAAGGTGCCGCCGATCCGCGCCTGTGGTCCAAAGACGATTGATTGCGCCCCGATCAGCGCGTCCCCGGTGATTTCCGCGTTCAGGATGACGGCGGCACCCGTGACTGCAAGGCTGCCACGGACGGGTCCGTCGATTGTCACAGTGCCACCGGCAAGCCGGGCGTTGCCGCCAACTTCGGCGGCGCGCGACAGGCGCAAGGTCACGCCCGATGCCGTCAGATCACCGCCAACCGGCCCGCGCAGATTGACCGAGAACCCCAGTGCGGTAAGGTCTGCGGCTGTTGTCGCGTCGATTTCGACGTCAAAGCCCATCGCATGCAGATCCTGCGCGACAGAGCCGCCAAGCGTCACCGTCGGGCCTGCTGCGACGACATCGCGCGCCGCCGCCATCGGGGCCGTCGGCCCGCTGCCAGACATCAACGTGTCGCCCCCGACCATCTCGATCTGCACCTCGGCCTGTACGGGGTTTGTCAATGTCAGCAAGATCAGGGCGGCCAGTCGTGCCTTGGGTCCGATCATCACATTGCTCCGTGAAACATGGGTTTCACAAAGCCTAGCGCCGATCCGGAGTGCGGCATTGACAGGGATCAACTCGCCCAGCGCCGCGACCGTCTATTGTATGGCTCGGGCGGCGGAATTCGGGGCTTGGGGTTCGTGGCCCGCGGGGCTGCGCTGCGCACCGCAATCGGCATCGTTTGGGCCGCGAGATCAGACAGAGCGAGGGCGAAACCATCAACCAAATACGCGACAACAGGGCACTCGTGGTGCTGGTCGGCCTGGCAACACTCGCATTCGGGTGGGTGCTCTGGCCGTTTGTCGGAGCGATATTCTGGGCCGTTGTGATCGCGATCGTGTTTTATCCGCTGTATGAAAACCTGCTGGCCGCGCTGAACAACCGTCCCAACCTCGCCTCGCTGGCGACAGTCATGATCGTGTTCCTGATCGTGGTCATCCCGTTGCTTTTGATCGCGGTCGCAATCATCCAAGAGGCAACGGCGGTGGCAGCGAACATCCAGTCGGATGACATCGCCCTTCAAAACGTCTTTCAGAACGCCTTGGCGGTGCTGCCCCAATGGCTGAAGTCGATGTTGACACGGGTCGGCTTGACCGACCTTGAGGCTGTTCAGGCAAGCATCGCGTCGGCACTCAGTGGCTGGGTCCAGGCGATTGCGCCGCAGGTATTCTCGATCGGACAAAGTACCGTCAATTTCTTTATCAGCATCTTTGCGATGCTTTACCTGACCTTTTTTCTGTTTCGCGACGGCAAGACGCTGATCGGACACATCAAGATGGCGGCCCCGTTTCGCCCGTCGCTGCAAGACGCGCTTCTGACGCGGTTCACATTGGTTGTTCGCGCCACGGTAAAGGGCGATATTCTTGTTGCCATGGTGCAAGGCGGGCTGGGTGGCCTTGGCTTTTGGGTCCTTGGTATCCACGCCACCATTCTTTGGACAGTGCTGATGTCCTTTTTGGCGCTGCTGCCTCTTTTCGGCGCAGCTTTGGTCTGGACGCCATTCGCGATCTACTTTCTTGCGACCGGAGAGATCTTGCAGGGTGCGGGACTGCTTGTTTACGGCGTTCTGATCGTCGGACTGGTCGACAACTTCATGCGCCCGTTTCTGGTGGGTCAGGCAACAAAGATGCCCGAATTCATTGTGCTGATTTCGACGCTTGGCGGCATTGCCATGTTCGGGCTTCAGGGGTTCATCACCGGGCCGGTCGTCGCCGCGATGTTCATTGCGGTGTGGACGACGTTCCTTGCCCGCGACCAGCTGTAACTGCCCCGGCAGGCCTGTCCCATCACGCGGACACTTTGCGCGATATTGACAGAAATCAATGCGGGCCGTCGACGTGCCTGCGACGATGCACGTCAGCTGATCGCCTTGCGCCACCTGAGGTGCTGATAAAAGGACTGCTTGGATGAAAGACGTGGTTTGGGCTTTGGTCATGAGTTCAACGCAGGCGCGCATCATCAAGGGCATCGCCAAGGGCGAAAAGGGCGACATGCCGGAACTGGCCTTGCGCACCGAACACAAGGACCTTCGCGAAATCATGTCCGATAGACCGGGGCGCAGCTTTTCGTCCGTCGGGTCGGGGCGCTCGGCAATGGAATACGCATCCGACCCGGTAAAAGACGCCAAGAGGGTTTTCGTCGACGAGGCAGTCACCCTGTTGCATCAGCACTTTGCCAAGCATGACTTCACCCATCTTGCGATCTTTGCTGGCCCGGAAATGCTGGGGCTGTTGCGCGATGGCCTGCCACCCGATCTGGAACATGCCGTGATCATGGAAGTGGCGAAAAACCTGTTGCACGAGACCCCGCACGACTTGCGACGGATCGTGACCGATCACGTCTTTACAAAGGGATGACGCGCATGACGCGGCCAAACATGCCGGACCAAAGGGCCGCTCATGACGGCTTGTCGCAAAGCCACACGCGTCCTTCGCCCGCGCTGCAGCCTTAGATCAAGGAGACCAGACCATGTCGGACATCACATCAAAAACCGCAAAACCCGGTGGGTCCAAGCCAACCGCCGCCGAAGACGATATCGACGCGCAATTGCAGGCGATCCGCGATGAAGTCGCCGCGATGACCGAAATGATGAGCGCATTCGTGAGCGACAAGGTGCATGCCTTCGGGGCCACCGCAGAGGCCGCCGCGAAAGAGGCGTCTACGCGCGCGCGCAAGACACGTGACAAGATGGAGCAGGGGGTGGAGCAAGCGGAAAAGGCACTGGACCACCGCGTGCAAGACCATCCGTTGCAAAGCATCCTGATGGCGTTTGGACTGGGTTTGCTGGTGTCATTGCTGTTTCGGCGTTAGGCCGGATGCCAGCATGATGGATCTTCTGGCAAGTCTCGCGGAAACGCTGAAAGCGCGCGTCAGGCGCACGGCGCGGCGCCAGATGACGCGCGCACTGCTTGGCGGCCTGGCGTTGCTGTTCGTGGGCGTTGGCATCATCGCGGCCATCGCGGCAATCGGGGTTGCGCTTGCAGCCCGCTTTGGTGTGCTTGCTGCCTGTCTCATCATCGCGGCAGCGGCATTTGCCGTGGCGATCTTGCTTTTGGTCGTGGTGGCCCAGCAGGCGAAAGAGGCGCGGCGCAGGCACCGTGCAGAACTGGCCCAATGGCACCGGACGATGCAGGCGGCCAAGGCCATCGTGCCAGACCTCATGGGCGGAAAGGCTTTTGTGATCGCCACGGCTTTGGGTTTGTTGGTCGGCTTGATGGCAGCCGGCCGCGAGCCGCAAGACAAGGTCTAGCGGCAGCGACCCGAACCGCATTCACCGACCCTTGCAGGATTGATCCGTATCAATTTGCTGGCGGCACAACCTGCCATTCTTGCGGTCTCATAACGCGCCGGAGGGATCATCATGGCACAAAACGACACCAAGGAAGTATCGGCCAAAACAATGGCTGCTGCGGATGAGCATGCACCCAAACCCACATGGACCGAACAGATTCATGTGCGCGGCGATGAATTGGTCGCTTGTGTCAAGCGACTTGCGGCCGAAGGGCAGGTCAAACGCATCCGCGTGATCGAGCCTGACGGCGACATCATGATAGAGATGCCTTTGACAATCGGCGCGATCGCAGGCGGCGCGGTCATCCTGGCGGCACCGTTGCTGGCCGTCATCGGGGCACTGGCCGCCTTTGTTGCCGAGGTAAAGGTCGAAGTCGTCAGAGGCGCGGAGCCCGCCAAAAAGGAATGAAAGCGGACACTTGCATGCCCGTTTCGGCCTCAGGACCGACGGCGCGCAAGAGAGGTATGTCATGGTTCATCCAGACCTGACATCTCGCGGCGCGGCGCGCACATTGAGGAGTTTGAACGAAAACAGTTGAACCGCCGGTCGGCGCGTCGTCATCGGCACGAGGTTGAACCGATCTACAGCATGGCGGATGCAACGGCCTGCCTCGGGCAGTTCAAACCGAAACCATACAAGACGTTTTGAGGTCGTGCCGACGGTGCGGGCGCGGATCTGGTCGCTCGACATGTCATCGGGGCATGCGGATGCGACCGAATTGGTCGACTGGAACCGTGCGCGCCTGCCGGTGCGTCATAAGCTCTTTCTGGTGCACGGAGACGAAACGGCGACTGACGCGTTGGCGGCCCGGCGGGTCGGCACAGGGGCCGCAGACCACATCCTTTGCCCGGTTCCTGACGCGGCATTCGATTTGACACCCAAGGGCGTTCAGCGCCAGTCCCCCACGACCGAACCGCGACGTTCACCAGAAAAACTGGCCCGTCCGGATTGGCACAATGACGTGTCGCGGCTGATCCTTGATATCAAAGATGCCTTGGCCGCCACAGTGGATGAGCGCGCGCGCGACGTACTGATCCGGCGACTCCAACGCGCGCCGGGGGTCGGGCGGGGGCAGACAGCGGCACCGCGCCCCCCACATGCGCAACGGCAGTGAGCGGTATCTGCGGCCAGGGGAAATTTGGCCACAACTGCGGCGCCGCCTTTGTGGGGTCGACCGATTGCATTGCGGGCTTACAGCCAGCCACGGATAGGAAGCCGCCCGACAAGCCACGAGACGCAACGCCAAAACACATTCGATTCCGGCTCAACGTGCATCACCGTTGGCAGTCCGCTCCGGGCCACCGCCCACCGCACAGAACCGCCGTCAAGCGACAAGGCATAGGCAAGACCGGCGCGCGCATCGCGTTCAAAGATCGCGAGCACTTCGGCCACCAGATCGGGCTCTTCGAACAAGATGCCGATTTCAGAATTGGTATGCGCGGAACGCATGTCGAAATTCAACGACCCGATAATCGCCTTGCGCCGGTCGATCACGAACACTTTGGAATGCAGGACGTCGCGCTGGCGACGATTGCGCGCGGGCGGTGCAAACTCGAAAATCTGCGCCCCGACCGCCAGCAGCGGCCCACGATAGCGCCGGTAGGCGCCATGCACGAAGACATTGTCAGAGGCCGCCAGCGCATTGGTCAGCAGGCACACCGCGACCCCGCGCCGCAAAAGACCTCTGAGCGCTGACAGCCCGTCGTTACCGGGAACAAAATACGGGGTGATCAGATGCACCGCGTGTTCAGCGTCCTTCAGAACGGCGTGTACCTGTTCGGCCATCCATGGCCGCTTTCGATGCCCATAGGCCTTGCTCGGTGGATCTGCCAGAACGCGCGCCGTGTCAGTCCAGCGCAAGCTGTCGGCCAGCACTGCCGCCGCATCCCGTCCCGCCACCGCCTTTTCCAGGAACGCGCGCGCTGTGGCTGCATTTGCGCGCTGGGATAGCCGCTTGCGAAAACGGCGCGGGCTGATGCGGAATTTTGGCCAGAGCGCAAGAATGGGCAGCACCAGCCCAAGGTTCCAATAGGCGTCGAAAAGCGCCTCGATCTCAGTCACGAGTGGACCCACGACAAGCAGATCGGCATCTCGCGATGCCCGCTGGCCCAGCCCGGCCCGGCCATAACGGGTGGCCCCGAAATATGTATCGCCAATGTTGCGCCCGCCGATGATCGCCATGCGGCCATCGGCGATCCACGCCTTGCAATGCAGCCGGCGGTTAAAGCGCGACATTCCAAGAGCAATTTCCAGCCAGCGCACCAGCACATGGCCCCGGTTCCGGATCGGATTGAACAGCCGCACCTCGATCATGGGATGCTGGTTCAGTGCCAGAAACGTCAGATCGTAGCCCTGCACGTTTGCATCATCCAACAGCAGTCGGACCCGGACGCCCCGGTCGGCCGCCGCGTGAATGTCACGCAAGAGCAACCAGCCCGTAAGGTCGGTTTTCCACAAGTAAGACATCAGATCCAGACTGCGCCCGGCATTTTGCGCCGACAGGGCACGGGCGGCAAAGGCGTCGGAATTATCGAACAGGCCGCCAAGACCGTTGTCGCCGGGATGCGCCGCTTGGGGGCCATCGAAGAGTTGGTCAAGCGATGTGGGCGGCGCGCTCCGAGGCAGCGCACAACCAGGTGCCCCCCGCGCCCTCTTGGCATAGCGACGCCACGACCTGTAGGCGAGCGTCGAGGCACCCAAGGTCAGAACTGCAGCCGCAAGCAGCCAGATCAAACCGGTGAGCCCAATGCTCATCTTGCCAACGTCGCGGCGCTTTGTGTCAGCCTGAGATGCGCCTTGATCGGCAAATGGTCCGACGCGATCCGCGACAGCGGTGTGACATGAGCCATGAGATCGGTCAATTCGCCCTGCGGGCAGGTCATCATCCGGTCCAGAGAAAATAGCGGATAGCGCGCAGGGTAGCTTTGGACCGTTGCCGGACCCGTAAAACGCGCCGCAAGTGGCCTCAGGGATGACCCCGGGTCCAGCCGCCATTCGTTCAAGTCGCCCATCAGCAAGGCGGGCCGGTCGTCCAGTGTCGCCAGCTTGTCCATCAAGGCGCGGGTCTGGCGCGCGCGCGACCGCGGCAGCAGCCCCAGATGCGCCGAGATGACCCGCAGAGGTTGTCCTGCAATCTGCAAGTCGGCCATCAGCGCGCCGCGCGGCTCAAAACCCGGCAGGTGCAGGTGATGGACGACCTCGACCAGAGCGTTGCGCACCAGCAGCAGGTTGCCGTGAAATCCATGCGCATCTCCGATACTTTCGTTCGGAACAGTGATCAGCCCCAGATCGCGGCGCAGGGCCTCAAGATCCATCACACCTTCGCGGTTGCCAAACCGCATGTCCGCCTCTTGCAAGGCCAGAATGTCGGCGCCGATTTCGGCAATCACCGCCGCCGTGCGTGCGGGATCGCGCCGCCTGTCGGCACCCACCGCTTTGTGGATGTTGTACGAAGCGACAGTTAATTCAGGGCGTTCATACATCTGTGGTGCAATCTGGCCGCTGCGCAGGTTCCACAATTCCTGGACGATGGTCACGCCACCGGGTCCGGGTTGCCGTTCGAGTTGGAGTTGCTGTTCGAGCCGTCGTCATCGGTGGCGAACTCCGTGTCTTGCCAGAACATGCCATCTTGACCATCGGCATTGGCAGGGGCTGCTAACGAGGTGGCAATGAACGCGACGGTGGCGACTTTCGCAATGGTTTTTTTCGGCGGTTTCCTTCCGTGGAACACGCAGCCATCAACGGCTGCGCCCGGAAAACGGCTCGGCAAGGCGCTTATTCGATGGGCAAGCCGAAAAACAGCGCCGATTGGCGCAACCCTCCAAGTTTCAGGGAAAAAAGCTCCGGTTTGGCCGGGCCACCGTGCGATCTTCAGTTCCTGCGATGTCGCCTGCGTCTGCCCCTTCGCAACTGTTTCAGAGGCTCAGGCCGCGTCCGGGACCTTGATGCCTTGGCCAAGCCCACGCTGGCAACATCACAGCTTAAGCGCCTTGTGCGATAGTTAGCCCTCGACTGCTGCTTGGCGCGGGGGCTGCTTTGCGGGTTGGTCTGCGCATGGATCAGCAGATGGCGATCAACGGCTATCGTGCCATCGAAGCGGCCACATTTGCAATCGGCCCCGATGGTGACGTGGTGTCGGTCAAGCCGCCTGATGCACCCGTCGGGGCACAACTTACGTCTGCCGTCGCGGCAAGCGGTGCCGCATTTTTCATGGCAGATGCCTGCCCGGCCCTGATTGCGCTTGGCACCAGCCCGGACGCAGGCGAGGTTGCCGATGCGGCACGCCGAGAGCAGGTCATTGCCGCACTTGATTGCGGACTTAGATGGTTGATCACACAGTCTGATGACCGTGAAAGGGTGGATCGGCGCGCGCCGAACCGTTTGCTTTATGACGCGCTGGCCTATCAAGGCTGTGGGGTTCTGGCTGAAAATACTGATACGCGGATCCTGTCCGGACAGTTTGTTGCGCTCGCGCTCAGCCAAAGCCGGCGAGACGGCGTTTTCGTCGAAGATGGCGGATCAGACACGACATATCAGGCCGTGGCGGTGCGTCTGGCCCTTGATCTGCTGCTGACCGGTTATCGTCAGTTAGACGCACAACACCTCCATATCGCTTGGCAATCAGGTGCCGTTTGGCTGGGCCATCGGATCATGACCGATGGGCGGATTGGTTCGACCGGCAATACCCGCACCTGCCCAGGCGGCGAAAGCGTGCTTGGAACCCAACAGAAAGTCTCGCCGCCTGTTGTTTACGGCGCCCTGATCTACGCGGCTGAACTTGGATCAGGTCCTGACATGAAGGCCGCCGCTGCACGGCTTTCAGAATGGGCAACTGCCAACCCACGCACTGATCCATGTTTTCCCTGATCCGCCAGTCGCGCGCCGCTTGGTTTTGCCGCCGGATGTGAACCGAAGGCGCGTTTCGGCGTCGGTGTCTGGCAATGGGCGGCGTGTTCATTCGTGCCTTGAAAGTTAGCCTTTCGATGCAGGCGTTCCTATGCGGGCAAGTATCTCTGCACGACGATTGACAAGGGGGCCCATCAATCGGTTGACACTTGGGCGTTCATTCCCGCGCCGGATTATTCATTTGCCAATAGTATTACTTTAGCACAATGTGCCGTGCAGAGACATCGGACTTTCCATGTGGCTAGGTCCAGGTTCATCAAAGTCTTGGACAAATGAGTCCATTGGGGGAGCCATGAAATCCTTCATCGTGGTTGCCGGGCTGGCGGCAGCCTTTGGCGGTGGACCGCTCTCCGTGCAGGCCGAAAGCCTGACGGTTGGATTTTCGCAGATCGGGTCGGAATCTGGCTGGCGCGCGGCCGAAACTGCTGTGACACGCGCCGAAGCTGCGGCGCGCGGGATTGATCTGAAGTTTGCCGATGCCCAGCAAAAGCAGGAAAACCAGATCAAGGCGATCCGCGGTTTCATCGCGCAGGGGGTGGACGCGATCCTGCTGGCACCCGTCGTGGCCACCGGCTGGCAAGATGTGCTGACCGAAGCGCAAGAGGTGGGCATTCCGGTCGTCCTCTTGGATCGCGGCGTGGATGCGGATCCGGGGCTGTTTCTGACCTCGGTTGCCTCGGACCAGATCAAGGAGGGGCGCGTCGCCGGCCAATGGCTGGTGGATGTCGTGGCGGGCCAGCCCTGCCGCGTGGTGGAATTGCAGGGCACCGTCGGCTCCACCCCCGCGATCAACCGAAAGAACGGGTTTGAAGAGGCCATCGCCACCGCACCCAACGTAACGATCGTGCGCAGCCAGACAGGCGAGTTCACCCGCTCCAAGGGCAAGGAAGTGATGGAAGGCATGCTGAAGGCCGAGGGCGGCGGGCGCGACCTTTGCGCAGTCTACGCCCACAACGACGATATGGTGATCGGCGCAATTCAGGCGATCAAGGAGGCGGGGCTGGCACCGGGCCGCGACATTCTCGTTGTGTCGATCGACGCTGTGCCCGACATTTTTGCAGCCATGGCTGCGGGCGAGGCCAATGCGACGGTCGAACTGACGCCGAACATGGCGGGGCCGGCGTTTGACGTACTGGAGGCCTATCTGCGCGACGGAACGCCTGCGCCAAAGTACATCGTGACCCCCTCGACGCTATACACGCAGGCGGATGATCCGGCCGGGGAATACAAGCGCCGCAAGGCCTTGGGATATTGAGCGGGGCTGGCTGGCAATGACGGGTATGGCACAGGCGCGCACAGTCCTTGAGGCAAGGGGTGTGGGCAAGGCATTTGGCGCGCATGCGGCCCTGGACGGGGTGGATTTCGCGCTCAAGGAGGGGCAGATCCATGCCCTGCTGGGCGAGAACGGGGCCGGCAAGTCGACATTGATCAAGATCTTGACGGGCGTTTACCACCCCGATGCGGGGCACGTGATGATGGAAGGCGCGCGCGTGGCGTTTCGCGATCCGCAGCATGCGCAGGACCACGGGATCGGCACGGTTTACCAGGAGGTAAACCTGCTGCCCAACCGGTCGGTTGCCGAAAACCTGATGCTCGGGCGGCAGCCGCGCCGGTTCGGGCTGGTGCAAAAGGGCGCGACAGAAGGTGCAGCGCGCGCACTTCTGGCGCGCTATGGGCTTCAGGTCGATGTGCGGGCTGAACTGGGCAGCTTTTCCGTGGCGGTGCAACAGATCGTGGCGATCGCCCGCGCGGTGGAACTGTCGGGCAAGGTGCTGATCCTAGACGAGCCGACGGCCAGCCTTGACCGGCTGGAGGTTGACCGCTTGTTTGCCGTGCTGCGGACGCTGCGCGATCAGGGTCTGGCAATCGTGTTCATCACCCATTACCTCGACCAGGCCTTTGCGATCGCCGATCACGCGACGATCCTGCGCAATGGCCGGGTGGTGGGCTCGCAGGATCTGCGGCAGACCTCGCAGTCTGATCTGGTGCGGATGATTCTGGGCAAGGACATCGCCTTTGGCGGCGCATCCTTTGCGGCGGAGGAACGCCCGACCGGCGCCGCGATTGCCAGCTTTGACGGGCTGGGGCTGAGCGGGCAGGTGCAGCCCTTCTCGCTTGAGATCCATGCCGGCGAGGTCATCGGGGTGGCGGGCCTTCTGGGGTCGGGGCGGACCGAAATGGCGCGCATGATCTTTGGGGTTGATCCGCATGATGCGGGCACCATGCGGGTGGCGGGCCGCGAAGTCGCGGTGCACGCACCTGCCGACGCGATCCGCCTTGGCTGGGGCTTTTGCCCCGAAGACCGCAAGGCCGACGGCATTTTCGGTGATCTGTCGGTGCGCGAAAACATCGTCATCGCGCTGCAGGGCAAGCTGGGCATGTTTCGCGCACTGAACCGCGACGAACAGCACGACATCGCGGGCCGCTTTGCCGAGGCGCTGGATATCCGCGCGGCGTCGCCCGACATGGCGGTCAAGCTGTTGTCGGGCGGCAACCAGCAAAAGGTGATCCTGGCGCGCTGGCTGGCCACCGACCCCACGCTGCTGATCCTGGACGAGCCTACGCGCGGCATCGACATCGGGGCGCATGCCGAAATCGTCCGCTGCATCAACCGCCTTCGCGAAGACGGGTTGGCGCTGATCGTGATCTCGTCGGAACTGGACGAGGTGGTGGCCTATTCCAGCCGTGTCGCGGTGATGCGCGACCGCGCGCTGGTGCGCGAGCTGCGCGGCGCGGATATATCGCCCGACGTGATCGTGCGCGAAATCGGCACGCAATCGGGGGCCACCCTGTGACCAAACGGTCACGCCTCCTTCACCGGCTGCGACCGGCCATGTCGGTGCAGCTGGGGGTGCTGGTGCTGGTGCTTTTGGGCAACTGGGCGCTGTTTCCGGGGTTCTTTGATCTGTCGGTTCAGGATGGGCGGCTGTTCGGCAGCCTGATCGATGTGCTGAACCGGGGCGCGCCGGTGGCCATACTCGCGGTGGGCATGACGCTGGTGATCGCCACGCGCGGGGTGGATCTGTCGGTTGGCGCGGTGATGGCAGTTTCGGGGGCCATCGCGGCCACGCTGGTCGAGGCGGGCTATCCCGCAGGCGTTGCGGTGCCCTTGGCGCTCGTGGCGGGGGTGGCTTGCGGTGCATGGAATGGCTTTTTGATCGCGGTGCTGGAGATGCAGCCGATCGTTGCCACGCTGGTTCTGATGGTGGCAGGGCGCGGCGTTGCACAACTGATCACCGAAGGCTCCATCGTCACCTTTGACGATGCTTTGCTGACCTATCTTGGCAACGGCACGGTTTTCGGCCTGCCGATGGCGCCGATCCTGCTGGCGGTCTTGGCGGCGGTGACGATCCTCGGGGTGCGGCGCACGGCGCTTGGCTTGTTCATCGAGGCGGTTGGCATCAACCCCTCAGCCGCGCGGTTCGCGGGGCTGCGAAGCAAGCTGGTGGTGATGCTCGTCTACAGCTTTGCCGGGTTCTGCGCGGGGATTGCGGGGCTGTTGGCTGCGGCGGACATCCAGGGGGCTGACGCCAACAACGCGGGCCTTTGGCTGGAGTTGGACGCCATTCTTGCCGTGGTGATCGGCGGCACCTCGCTGATGGGGGGGCGGTTCTCGGTTGTGCTGTCGATCATCGGGGCAATGATCATTCAGGCCACCAATACCGGCATCCTCGTCTCGGGTCTGCCACCCGAATTCAACCTGATCGTCAAGGCCGCCGTGATCTTGGTGATCCTGGTGCTGCAATCGCCGCACGCCGCAGGGCTTTTGCGCCGAAAACGGGGGCGACCGGCATGAATCGCGCCTTGCGGCCCTTGGCCGCCACATGCCTGATCTTCGTGCTCGCGTATGCGGCGGCGGTTCTGCAGTATCCGGCACTTTTGTCCACGCGTGTGCTGGGCGACCTTTTGACCGACAACGCCTTTCTGGGCATCACCGCCGTGGGCATGACCTTTGTCATCCTGTCGGGCGGGATCGACCTTTCGGTCGGCGCCGTCATCGGGTTCAGCGGCGTGCTGGCGGCGGTCCTGATATCTTGGGGCGGCGTGCACCCGCTGGTGGCTTTTGCCATCACGCTGGCTGTGGCGGCAGCCTTTGGCGCCGCCATGGGGTGCGTCATCCATTATCTTGAGGTGCCCTCGTTCATCGTCACCCTGGCGGGCATGTTTCTTGCGCGCGGAGCGGCCTCGATCCTGACGCAGGATTCGATCCCCATCGTACATCCCTTCTATCACGAGGTATCGACCCTGTTTCTGAAACTGCCCGGCGGCGGGCGGATCACGGCCATCGGCGCGCTGATGCTGGTGGTGTTTGCGCTGGGGACGCTGCTTGCGCATCGCACGCGCTTTGGCGCGAATGTCTACGCGATCGGCGGCAACGCCACCTCTGCGTCGCTGATGGGGGTGCCGATCGGTCAGACCACAATCCTGATCTACACGCTGTCGAGCTTTCTTGCCGGAATGGGCGGCATCGTCTTCTCGCTCTACACTTCGGCCGGGTATCCGCTGGCGGCGGTGGGGGTGGAACTGGACGTCATCTGCGCCGTCGTCATCGGCGGCACGTTGCTGGCGGGGGGCTACGGCTTTGTCGTGGGCACGTTCATCGGCGTGATGATGCAGGGGCTTGTGCAGGTCTACATCATCTTTGACGGAAGCCTGTCCAGCTGGTGGACAAAGATCGTGATCGGCTTTCTCTTGTTCGTGTTCATCCTGATGCAAAGGCTTGTGTTCTCTGCTGCCACGCCGCGGCGCACCACATGAACAGGCTTTTAGCGGATATCGTGCGTTGACCGAGCCAGGCAGCTTGATACGCCAGATCTCGGGCCGGTCGGCGGCGCGCAATTTCCATTCCTTCGTGATCAGCGAACTTGGAACCGGGATCGTGTCTGGCCGCTTTCCGGTGGGCTCGATCCTGCCGAACGACGCGGCCATGATGGACACATACAACGTGTCGCGCACCGTGCTGCGCGAGGCCTTGAAGACGCTGGAGGCCAAGGGTCTGGTCGAGGCGCGGCCCAAGGTCGGCACCCGTGTTTCGCCGCGAAGCCGGTGGAACATGTTCGACATCGAAGTATTGTCCTGGCATTTCGAGACGAAATCGGATCGCAGCTTTGTCGACAACCTGTTCGATGTGCGCCGGTCGCTGGAACTGCCTGCGGCGGATCGGGCGGCGCAGTTGCGCACCGGCGAACACATCCGCCTGCTGAAATACTGGGCCTATCAGATGGATCTGTCACGCGATCAGCCTGAACCGTTCGCGCTGGCGGAACTGGAACTGCACCGCCTGATCATGGATGCCTCGCAGAACCCGTTCCTGCGGTCTGCGTGCAGCATGGTGGAACTGTCGCTGGCGGTGACCGTTTCGGCCAGCATCGAGGTGGATCCGGCCTTTGATCGGGGCGACCAGATTCGCCAGCACAACACCCTTGTGGCCGCCGTGGAGAACGCTGACCGCGACGCCGCATGCGGAGCCATGGCGGCGATCATCGATGCTGAACGAGACCTGTCGTTGCAGGCTGTTTCTTGGTGATTTCAATATGTTGCGGACCAGAAATGCCTAGCCGAGGACCCACAGCCAGCAGTTTTCCCCGCGCACAGTTCCGCATCATCAAGCCATTGAAGTCGCCGACCAATTCAGCATCCGTAAAAAAGTAGTATTTTATACTTGACGAATAATCATACTATTGCCCATGCTTTGCGCAGGCCGCGGCGGATGTCTGCGCGCCCAAGCACATATGAAACAGGATTTTGGGAGGAGTCTGACCATGACCATTACACGTCGTCTCGTGCTGCAAGTGGGCGCAAGTGCCGCCGCACTCAGTACGCTTGGCCTGCGCGCCGCGTATGCCGATCTGCCGCTGCTTGCCAAGAAAGACACCTACAAGGTCGGGTTCGCCCAGACCGAAAGCAACAACCCCTGGCGTCTGGCGCAGACCAAGTCCATGCAGGACGAGGCCGCCGCACGCGGCTGGCAGCTGGTCTACACCGATGCTGCCGGGTCGGCCGCCAAGCAGGTCGCCGATGTGCGGTCCATGATCGCGCAGGGCGTCGATGTGATCTTGCTGTCGCCGCGCGAAGAAAAGCCGCTGATCCCCGCCGTGATGGAAGCCAAGAAGGCGGGCATTCCGATGATCCTGATCGACCGCAACGTCGATGCAACGATGGCAACTGGCGGCGTTGACTATGCCGCTTTCATCGGGTCGGACTTTGTCAAGGAAGGCAACATGGCGGCCGAAGTGCTGACCGCCTTCATGAAGGGCGAGGCCAAGATCATCCAGCTCGAAGGCTCCACCGGGTCATCGCCTGCCAATGACCGCGCCTCGGGCTTTGCCGACTATATCAAGGACCATCCCGGCATGCAGATCATCGCCTCGCAATCGGGTGATTTCGCGCGCGACAAGGGCCGCCAGGTTTTCGAGACGCTGTATCAGGCGCACCCCGATGCCACCGCCCTTTATTCGCACAACGACGAGATGACGATGGGCGCCATCGCCGCGATGGAAGCGGCGGGCAAGGTTCCGGGCAAGGATCTGATCATCGCCAGCATCGACGGCACCAAGGATGCGACCCAGGCCCTGATCGACGGCAAGGTGCTTGTCGTCATCGAATGCAACCCGAAGTTCGGCCCTGCAGCGTTCGATGCAATCGTCCGGCTGGGCAACGGCGAGACGCTGCCGCCAAAACTGGTGAACAAGGACCGCATCTTCACCGCGGAAAACGCAGCAGAATACATGCCCGAAGCGTACTGAGTCTTCCTCCCAAACCGTGGTAGATTGCCAAGGTTCAACTTTGTGCAGGCCGGGTGATCCGGCCTGCATCTTTGCAAGGTGAGGAATGATGACGGGCGAACTTTTGTCGATGGTGGGCGTTGAGAAGGCATTTGGCGGCGTGCCAGCCTTGTCTGGGGCCTCGCTTTCCATCCAGTCAGCCGAGATCATGGGGCTGATCGGCCAGAATGGTGCGGGCAAATCGACGATGATCAAGATCCTCAACGGCGCCCATGCGCGGGATCACGGCTCGATCACCTTTGGCGGGCAGGTCTGGACGGCAGGATCGCCGCAGGCGGCACAACGCGCAGGTGTCAGCACGATCTTTCAGGAACTGAACCTGATCCCGTTCCGGTCTGTTACCGAAAACATCTATCTTGGGCGCGAAGTAACGCGGTTTGCCGGCCTGCTGAACTGGCCTGCGATGAACGAAGGCGCGCGCATGCTGCTCAAGCGGTTCGATGTCACCATTGACGTGACGCGCCCGCTTGGCGAGTTTTCCACTGCCATCCAGCAGATGGTCGCCATCGCCCGCGCCGTGTCGTTCGAGGCGCGGCTGGTGATCATGGATGAGCCGACCTCGTCGCTGGACGACGCCGAAGTGGCGGTGCTTTTGCGCACCGTGCGGCAGCTGAAATCCGAAGGCGTGTCGGTCCTGTTCGTGACCCACAAGATCGACGAGCTTGGGCAGATCTGCGACCGCGTGACGGTGATGCGTGATGGTGAGACGGTGGCCGTGCTGCCCGCGCAGGGCACCGACAAGCTGCAACTGGTGGCCACCATGCTGGGCCGTGATCTGGCCGATGTAAGGCGCAGTGGCGCGACTGCCTTTACCAAGGCGACCGCCATCGGGGACGGCCTGCTGGAGGTGGCAAATGTCGCCATCGGTACCCGTGTCAGCGACGCCAGCCTTGCCATCCGCAAGGGCGAGATCGTGGGCCTTGCGGGCCTTTTGGGATCGGGGCGGACCGAAACCGCCCGCGCCGTGTTTGCCGCTGACCCCGCCGTGCGCGGGGCGATCCGGTTTGACGGGACGACAACCGCATTCAAATCGCCGCAACAGGCCATCGCCGCCGGAATGGGGTTCTGCTCCGAGGATCGCAAGGTCGAAGGCATCATCCCCGACATGTCGGTCGCCGACAATCTGGCGCTTGCCCTGATGCCTGCGCTGAAACGGTCGGGACTGCTGGACGAGGCGGCACAGCGCAAGGTGGTGGAACGCTATATCACCAGCATCGGGATCAAATGCACAGGCCCCAATCAGAAGATCCGCGAATTGTCGGGCGGCAACCAGCAAAAGGTGCTGCTGGCGCGCTGGCTGGCGATGAACCCCAAGCTGTTGATTCTGGATGAACCCACGCGCGGCATCGACGTCGGTGCCAAGGCCGAGATTCAAGGCCTGATCCGCGCCGCGGCCAACAACGGCCTTGGGGTTTTGATGATCTCGTCGGAACTCGAAGAGATCGTCGAGGGCGCGGACCGGGTGTTCGTGCTGCGCGATGGCCGCACTGTGCAGGAACTGGCCCCTGCTGAGATCAGCGAAGCAGCGGTGATGAATGCGATGGCGCTTGGTACATCGGCGGTAGCAAAGCACGCAGGGCTGGCAGAATGACCAACCTCAGACCCATGATCATGCGCTATGGCGCGCTGGTGGCCCTGACCTTGCTGATCCTGTTCAACCTTGCCGTCACCCCGAACTTTGCCACCATGCAGACGCTTTCGGTGAACCTGACGCAGGTCTGCACCATCGTCATCGTCGGCGTTGGCATGACGCTGGTGATTGCCACCGGCGGGATTGATCTGTCGGTGGGCGCGCTGATGGCGATTGCGGGCGCGCTGTCGCCGATGATCTTCATGGGCACGCTGGTGCCGATTGCGCCCTTGTGGCTGGCGATCACCCTTGGGATCGTGCTGCCCATTCTGGTGGCGGGAATGTTCGGGATGTTCAACGGCTGGCTGATCACCCGCTTTTCGATCCAGCCCATCGTGGCCACACTGGTGCTGTTCATCGCCGGGCGGGGCCTTGCGCAAGTGTCGACCAACGGCAACCTGCAGGTGTTCAAGGTGCCCGAGTTTCAGGCCATCGCCCTTGGGCGCGTGCTGGGCGTGCCGTTTCAGGTGTGGATCATGCTTGCCCTTGTGCTGGTGGTCGCGTTCATCCTCAAGCGCACGGTTTTCGGCAAGCAGGTGCTTGCCGTGGGTGGCAACGAACGGGCGGCGCGCCTGGCGGGTGTTCCCGTGACGCGGATCAAACTGATCGTCTATGGGATCTGCGGCTTGTGTTCAGGCGTGGCCGGGCTGATTGTGATTGCCATGAACTCTGCCGCGGATGCGAACCTGATCGGTCAGGGGATGGAGCTTGACGCCATCGCTGCCGTCGCCGTGGGTGGCACGCTGCTGACCGGCGGGCGGGCCACGATCATCGGCACGCTCTTGGGCGCGCTGATCATTCAGCTGGTGCGCTACACGCTTTTGGCCAATGGCGTGCCCGATCCGGTGGCCCTGATCGCCAAGGCCAGCCTGATCATCCTTGCCGTCTGGCTGCAACAACGAGAGCAAACCTGATGCGCGATCCCGCCACTGTCTTGCGCCGCATGATCCTGTCGCCGACCTTTGCCGTGGCGCTGGTGCTGGTGTTGCTGACCACGTTCGCCATGCTGCGCTATGACGGCTTTGCCAGCGCCTACAACATCTCGTCGGTGCTGCGCTACATCTCCATGTTCGCGCTGGTGGCGCTGGGGATGTGCTTTGTGATCATGACGGGCGGGATCGACCTTTCCGTCGGTACCGTGGCTGCGGCGTCCAGCGTCGTGTCCGCGATCCTCAGCCCCTACGGATTGGTGGCGGGGCTGGCGGGCGGGCTTGGCTTCGGGCTGCTGGCGGGGCTGTTGAATGCGCTGATCATTACCCGGCTGAAGATCCTGCCCTTCATTGCCACGCTGGCGACTATGCTCGCGGCCTCGGGCACCGCGCTGCTGCTGGCCGATAACCAGACGGTTTCGGTATCCTATGACACGGCCTTCACCACTTTGGGTCAGGGCGACATGTTCACCGCGATTCGCCCCGAATGGGTGGACGGCGATGACGCGGGCGCGCTTGGCCGCGTGCTGGGCTTCATCTTGGGATTTCCGATCCCGGCGTTCATCGCCCTGGCTGCCTATATTGCAGGTGCCGTGGTGCTGTCCCACACGGCTTTTGGCCGCCATGTCCTGGCGGTGGGCGGCGGCGAGGATGCCTCGCGCCTGATGGGGCTGCCGGTCACGCGCACGATCTTCAGCGTCTATCTGATTTCGGGCGCATGCGCGGGCATGGCCGGGGTGATTTTGGCCTCGCAGTTCGGTGCGGGCCAGCCGATTGAAGGTGTCGGGTGGGAACTCTTTGCCATCGCATCCGTCGTGGTCGGCGGCACGCTTCTGACCGGGGGCAAGGGGTCGATCTGGGGCACGCTGGCGGGGGCGATGCTGCTCGGGGTGATCTTCACCATCCTGAACTTCGAGAATGGCATGGGCTGGATTTCGCTTTCGGCATATTGGCAATCGGTGGTGCGGGGCACCTTTCTGTTCATCGTTGTGGTCTTGCAGTCCCGCCTCGCCAAACCCGCGCCGGGCTGAAACCTGTGTCGATGGCCCGAAGGTGCGTCATGCCGAGCCACGGTTGGCGGTGGTTGCCTGCTTGTGATCGGCGAAAGGCCGGCAGGAAATGCATTTGCCCGGTTGGCGGGCATGACACAGCGCTTGCCGTCGCGCTGCGGTGCGACGCGGTGATCCGGTTGCAACAGACGTCCCGGTTGATGCGGGTCATGCTGCAACCCTGAACCGGGATGTCGGGGGGCAATCACATCAAAGGAGACAGGGAGAGACATGGACACTCTGGGCGAGGAGTTCGGGCGGATCGGATCTTTCGTGGTGCGTGCGCTTACAATCGAAAACGGGAATGGCCTGCGCGCCCGTATCATTACCTTTGGCGCCCGGCTGACCGAATTGTGGGTGCCGGACCGGGTTGGCCAACTGGCGGACGTCGTTCTGGGCTTTGACACTCTGGACGAGTATCTGGCAACAGATCACTATTTCGGCGCGACCTGCGGTCGCTACGGCAATCGGATCGCGAATGGCCGATTCCGGCTTGGAACCGTCGATTACCAGCTCGATCAGAACGAAGGTCGCAACCACTTGCACGGCGGCAAGGCGGGGTTCGACCGAAAAGTTTGGGCGATCAGCGAGGTAGCCCCAGCGCGCGTGGTCCTGACAGCGGCGTCTGATGACGGCGAGATGGGATACCCCGGCGCTTGCCAGTTGCGCGCCACCTACCATCTGACCGAAGATGATCGCCTGCTGATCACAATGGAGGCCGTGTCAGATGCCGATACTTTGATGAACATGGTGCATCATTCGTATTTCAATCTGGGTGGTCAGGGTTCCGGTGATCTGCGCGGGCATGTCATGCAGCTGAACAGCCGGTTCTATACACCGGTGGATGGCGATCTGGTCGCCACCGGCGAAGTGCGCAGTGTCGACGGCACCGCCTTTGACTTCCGGACGCCAAAGCCCATCGGTCAAGACATCGACGCGTTGCCGGTTCTCGCTGTGGGCGATCTTGTCGGCGCGGGCTACGACCATAACTGGTGCCTCGGCGATGCAGGCGTGAAGATGCGCGATGTCGTCGATCTGTCCGACCCGGTGTCGGGCCGCCGGATGTGCCTCAAATCCACCGAGCCGGGGGTGCAGATCTACACCGGCGGCTACCTGACCGACCGCATCGCGGCCAAGCGAGGGCGGCGGATGTGCCAGTTTGCCGGGCTGACATTCGAGACGCAAAAGTTTCCCGGTGCTCCCAACCACGCACATTTCCCGGACGCGACGTTGCGCGCGCACCAGCCCTACCACCACGTCATGGAATTCACCTTTACCACGGATGCCGCGCCATGATGTAGGACCTCAACCGGCTGGTAAGCGACGTCGGACCGTGCGTCAGGCCGCAGCGAGGTTCCCGGCCGCAGCCGGCCTTGGTTTTCCGCACCATTTCCGGCTTTTGATAGCCCGTCGTACTTGCAAAGGACCAAGACCATGACCGACGAATTGATGCCCAGCCGTGCGATCTTTGCCAGCCTGAAGGGCCGACATGTATTCATTACCGGAGGCGGGTCGGGCATCGGTCGCAGTCTGGTCGAACATTTTGCCGACCAGGATGCTCTGGTGTCGTTTTGCGACATCAACGGTGCTGCCTGCGACGCTGTGGCCGAAGCGGTTGCCGCGACGGGCAAGGCACGGCCCGAGGCACATGCACTCGACCTGCGCGATACCGTCGCGCTGGAGTCTCTGATCGCTGATCTGGGGGCGCGGCGGGGGCCGATCACAGCCTTGGTGAACAACGCAGGGAACGATGACCGCCACAGGCTGGAGAACGTGACACAAGACTATTTTGATGACCGTATCGCCGTGAACCTGCGCCACCAGCTGTTTGCTGCGAAGGCGGTGGTCCCGCAGATGAAGGCCGCAGGTGGAGGGTCGATAATCAACCTGTCGTCGATCACCTGGCAGGTCGCTGATGGCGACTGCGTGTGCTATGTCACCTCCAAGGCCGCCGTCCACGGCATGACCCGGGCGCTGGCGACCGAGCTCGGTCCGCATTCCATCCGGGTCAATGCGATCTGGCCGGGTTGGGTGATGACCGAGCGGCAGATCTCGCTCTGGCTCGACGCTGCCGGAGAGAAGCAGCTCGCCGAACGGCAGGCCCTGCCCGGCAAGCTCTACCCGCCCGACATCGCGCGAATGGCCCTGTGGCTTGCCGCAGATGATAGCCGAATGTGTTCCAAGCAGGCGTTTGTGGTGGACGGCGGTTGGATCTGACCCCGGTCGAGGTGGTGTGGAAATTCACGAACTGAGGTCCGTGCTTGATCTTGTGGTTGCGCAAGGAGGTGGGTCTGGCTGAGTTGGCGTGTCGAGCCTGTCCGATCAGCCGGGGTCGCCTCGATCAGCCGCCCGATACCGATCAGGGCGACCATCCGCGTGATGTCGCAACCCATAACCTTCAGCGCCATCTCGGTTTTGACGCGCGTCAGGTGGCGCGTCGGAAAATGGGTGGCGCACATCCATGCGTTCATGGTGCCGAACGGATGCTCGCGCCTGCCGCGCCGGAGCGTCATCGGATCCGGGTCACGCCAGTGGTGGTCGCGCATGGCATCGATCAGTTGCGCGTGCTTCCGATCCCCAACGCGAGGGCAGCGCCCCCAAACGCGGTGCCGACAGACCGACTGTATTCGGGAATAGCCTTCCCTTTGGCGCCACAAGGTGGAGCGAGTGTTCGGCCACGACCCTCCAGCCATCGTGACCACTTGGTCCAAACAACGTAGTTCGCTGATCGTTGCCCTGCTTGTTGCGCGGGTCCATGCGGTCGCGGATCAGCAGTATCCTCGTGCGTTCGTTCGCGTCCGCCCAATCCACCCGTCAGATGTCATCCAGACGCATGGCCGTGGCAATGGCGAAGCGGATGATCGCCCTATCGGGATGATCTGGCGTTCGTTCGCCTCGAACTGGGCAATCACGGCCTCGACTTCGCTTTCCGTCGGACGACGGTCCCGCTGCATGCCCTTTCCGACCAGTCCAAGCCGCTTCGACGCAATCTTGGCCAGCGCCACCTGTCCCCTCGAGATCGGCAACCCATGCACAGTCGCTGCATGTGGCAGCACAAGGCCGATTGCCCCGGTGCATGCCAATATTGCAGACGTTTGGGTCCATCCATGCGTCAATCCATACGCACGTCCTGACGAAGCGCGATCTCGTGACCCACAACCATTGCACGTTGACTCGCGTCGTCCCTCTCACCGGGTAGTGCTGCCTGCGCGCTGTCGGCCGGTCTGACGGGGTAGGGGAAACTGAGACGCGTTCCCATTCGTCTGACCGCACCACTATGCGCGACATGGCAAGTCTGCTCAGCGCGATATCAAACGCCGCAAAGCTCTCGCAGCGATGCAAGGTCAGGCTGCCACCAGCCCGTCGCGATGGCGATCCCGCCCGATGCAAGCAGAACTACGGCGGGTACCTCCATCCAGCGGCCCCAGACAGGGTCCTTGACCAAGATCATCATGACCCCAAGTCCGAAGAGCCATCGCACGTCGCTCATCCCGAAAAGAAACATAAGGGCGATCATCGGCACACAGCAGCCGACGCAGCTAGCACCATAGGAAAGACCCGAACGAAACGCGTTGACGCGCCAGGTCCCCCCGCCACGCCAGTGCCGCGCGAGAATCGCAAAGGGCTGGGCGCAGAAGTTTTGGCAGGCGCGTGCGAACGGCGATGCCTGATACGCGGCCGCCACAATCAGCGTCGTGGCTGCCAGCCGCTCGACCCCTCCAGGTGCCAGTGATGAAAGTGCGCCACCCGCAACCCAAAGCACGCCGCAAAACAGCACACCGACAACAAACCAGGCGGCAAACAGACCCGCAGCCGCAAACCCCGCTGCGGCATTTCCGCCGACCCGCACAACGCTGTTCAAAAAGGGCGTCGAGGTCGGAAAGGTCATCGCGCCCATCATCAGCGTCCATCCCGCAATGAATGCAAAAGCCCAGAGCAGAACGCTTTCACCCCTGGTAGGGGCACCGTGCTGCATCCAGCCCGCGCGTTCCAGCGTCACCAGCAACGTGACGGAAAGGGCCGCCAGCACGACGGTCGCCGCAGCAATGACAAAGCTGCGGGTCATGCGGGCTTTTTCGGGTCGTGCTGATAGTGAAACGAGCCCCGAATGGCGCTGCGCCCGCGCAGATCAAAGTCGATGCCTTGGCCAGGCATGCCGACCTTGAGGCGGCTTGCCACGCCGACCTCCGCCGGATCGCCAAGAACGACCGAAAGCCGCGCCTGCGACAGCGTCGTGTTCTGGCCTGTCGCGCCAACCAGCACGTATGTGTCGGCCTCGATGGTACGGCCAACTGTCATGTGACTGCGCCGTCCTTCGGATGTGATCTCGATCGGCATCCGCTCAACCGACAGGATTTCACCCAGAATCACGGCCAACTCGCCAAGCGGACCTCCAAGCAGTCCTGCAAACGCAGCCGCCAGCACGTCAACTTCGCGGTCGCTTGCCTTTGCATCGACAAAGATCATCACCTTTTGGTGGGCGTTTTCGCGGTGCCCTTCGTGGGTGGAGATGCTGACCACCTTGCGTTTGCTGACGTCGACACCGTCGATGCGACCGGTCTCAATCATCCAGCCAAAGACGCCGGTGCACGAACCTTCGTCCGGCGCACGGCCTGTCCAGCAGGGGCAAATTGTGAAGCAGTCGCAAACTTCAAGGAAATTACCCTTCAAGCTATACTTGGCCTGCCGCGCTTCGGGCAGGGTGATGGGGTCCATACCATGCCCGCCAGTCATTTCGGTTCTCCTTTTCCAGGATTGCGCCGAGGCGGTTTCGTTGCCGCATCAAGCGTGCGACGCCGTTCATCCTCGATCTTCTGGTCCTCGGGGCTAAGTCCGAACATCGGCATGTTCTCGTCATGCTCCTCATGCGGGAATTCCGGGGGCGGGGGCGGTTCCTGCAATCTTGCCATCGGGAAGTCCGGCGCGACCGGCAATGCCTTCGAACGCAGCGCAGGCGTGGTTTCACGTGGTCTGCGGACGGCGTTGCGGCTCTTTGCGCGCTCAAGGCACTTGCGAATCTCGTCAGGGTTCATGCCAAGGACCTCCGTCTTTGCGTTCTTGACGATGCATTCGATCAGATCCCAGATCCGCGGATCCCCCCGATAGTCCTCGGGCTGCCTGCCCCGGTCGCCGACCGCGACAAGGCTGAGTGCGGCCTCACGCGTGAAAGGCACCCCGTGCAGTGTATGCCCGCGAGCGCGGACGCGAAGGTCATGCAAGCCGGGCATGAAGGTCTTGATCTCGGCGGTGAATGAGCCCGGCGCAACCTCTGCCATCTGCAGCATCTGGACCGTCCTGTTGGGGTAGGTCACGTCAATCCAGACTTCGGCGCGCTGCTCCACCGGAACGCCGAACTCGCTGAGCGAGGCGGTGACAAGGGCGACCTCGCCGGGCCGCACGGTCCCCGAAAGCACCGACGCATCGAGCGTAAGGGACGAATACGCGTGAGCAAGAAAGTTGTAGGCAAGCGATCCGCCGCGGATCGCGCGCAACACTTCGCCGCGCTGCCCGTCATCCGACAGCAGCTTTCTCAGCCGCTTTTCGTCGATTGACAGCAGCGCGTGCCAGCGCCCTCCCTGAAGCTGCGACCCAGGCCCGCCGAACGGCAGCGCAAGCCGGTAGTAGGTCACCGACCTTGTCGAAACAAAGCTGCCCGAAACCGCAGGCTGACCGGGATCGAGGATTGTGCCATCGGGCGCCTCGAGCCTGAAGTCGATGGCCTGACCAAAGGGAGATGTCAGAATGGCATCAATCCCGTAATCGGCATGGGTGACATCAAAGGGCACCCTGTGCGTCGGTCCCAGCACCAGGTTTCCGGTGGGGTCGACGATGATCTGGGCGCTGCTGATCCCCGCGAGGATCTGCAGAAAGTACTTGCTCAGCCGGAAAGTCTGGTCCGTCGTCAGCGCGCCGGTCACAAGAAGATACTTGCCCGTGGCCTTTGCCAGGGCGTCAAGCGCGCTGGTGCTGATCCCCGATGGCATGCCCAAGCCAACGGCATAGGTTGATGCGGTGATGCCGGGCATGACGGTCGCAATCAAGGGCGCGACGTTTTCGACGCCATCTGTCAGCACCACGATCGACAGGTGATCATAAGGTATGGCGGCAGCACTTTGTCCATCGTTCAGAACATCCTGCGCCTCCACCAAAGACGGGCCAATAGCTGTCAAGCCGCGCGGATTAAGCGCGGACCCCGACAGAATTGCCGACGCCAGCGCGCGCCCCGAGCCAGCAACCGGGGGCTGCGGGCCCACATCGGTGATGTCGAGGTGCCGGTCCACGATGTCGTCATATCCGACGATCCCAAGGCCGTCGCCGTCCAGCATCGTGTCGACAAAGACCCCGACGGCCTCGATCAGCTTTGCATGTTTGGTCGTCCCATCGCCGGCATTTTCCGACATGCTGCCAGAGCGATCCAGCGACAATGCGACGGCAGACCTTGGGCGTGCGATGGTATTGCCGACAAGTGCGATGATCCACTGGTTGGTTGACCCTGCCTGCGCCACGGTCACGCTGCCGTTTGCGACATCGCCGGGATTGGTGGAGGTGTAGGCAATCCACAGACGCCCGATCGAGGGTACGTTTCCATGCGCTGCGGGCACCACCACACTGGTACCAAGCGGCGTTGTCGTGAAGCCACCCGAGGGGCCAGCGACGATCTGCAAGGTGACAGGAGCACAAGACCGCAGCTCAAACACGATCGCGCGGTAGGTTGTGCGACCCGTGCCGCCAAGGCCTTGGGGCACATCCGCAAAGCTGAGCGAGGGCGTCGTCAGCGTGACCTCGGGCGGATCGGTATCGTACCAGAATCCCATCGCATGATGATTGAGATTGCTTGCCACGGTCGCGGCACCGCCCCATGGCTGCATGGAATCGTTCAGATTGTGGCCTGCCGGCCCGACCTCGCCACCGACACCCTGCGGCCGATAGGGTTCCGCAGGATGCTCGCGCTGCCATTGGGCCCACAGCCGGTCTATGTTGCAGTGATGCAGGAAAAAGACCGGGTCGTTCGGCGACGAGGCAGGCTGCATCGAGCCCCCGACCCAGCGATGCACACGGTTGTGGATGGAGCCCGCGCCGAACCAGCCCTCCAGCCGGTTACGAAACGATACAAGCGATCCGGAGTCATTCCAGTTCGGCCCGTCATAGGGCGTTTGAAGCAGACAGTCGCTGACCTGTATCGTTGTCGGCAGGGCAGGCACGTCAATTCCAAACTCGCGCTGAAGAAATGCCGTGCCACCGATTGTCAGGTTCCAGTTTCCGGTGTTGTGCGCGAACGGTCCGGTCGTGACCTCGGCGTTCGGACCCGTCCCATTGCCACCCATGAAATTATTGTTCCAGATCGACGAGCTTGGCAGGTTGTCGACGGTCCAGTCCCAGTAGGGCAGCGTCACCGAAGGATTGTGTGCTTGCAGCGCAAGTTCGAACCGGCGCAGATACTCGCGGTGCCAGGGCAGGAATGCAGGTCGCCGATGCGCCCAGGCATTGCCCCCCGTCATCGAGTTGACATGTTCCTGGACGAAATCGTCGTACCGGTTTGCGGTTCCGGCAATGCTGGGTGCAGCCTTGAGGGCAAGCACAGCAGCGACATATGCGGTACGTTCCGCGGCGCTAAGGCTATTTTGGTTTTTTCTGCAGCTCATGGCATTGTCTCGCTCAAACGAGGATATATGCAGCCAGAAAGGATGATGCGACTTGCTTTATTGGAATTCGAAAGTCAGCCTGTAGCAATTCAAATTGACGCACGAAACTAATCATCAGATCTATCGTGACCAATCAGATCTGCCATGACCAATCATCAATGATAAGCTCGGCACCAAATTTCACACTGCAAGGCATGAAAAATATTTATTCGTTCTATTCGCCTACATATCTTGTTCGTGGGAAAATCTCATCGGCTGCTTTCTCATCTCGAAAAAGCCATGCGGAAGTCAAAGGGGAATTTCTGTTAAAAGAGAACTATGGTTTGATCCTCCGAGTCGAACCGCCACAATCCATGCAAAGCAGTCAATCTTCATACCACAAAACCATACCTGATTCTGTCCGATTCGTCAGCTTTTTTTTCGATGGGGCGCTGAGGCGGCACCGCGCGTCTTTGGCTATTGCCAATTCATATCGAGAATCCTTGAGGTTACGGGGCACGGGACAGAGATCGGGCCGTCTGCAATTGCAGGTTGAAACTGCCGGGGCGTCATGCTGCATTGCGAAAGTGCGTTTCCCGGGACATCTGGCCAAAGACCAGGATGCGATAGCGCGTGTCGCACCACGCGTATATCGAACTTTCGGCGGTCGCCGTAGGGTTCCGGCTGACGGTGAAGGTCCACTTCAAGTTACGCATCGGAGTGATCGCACTTGCCTGCCGTTCGATCTTGGCACCGTGTCGGTCGCGCGTATCTCAAGCACCGCCAGCAGTCACGGTGCCGATGTCTTCGTCCTTGGGGATCTGATGGAGCAGCACCAGCTTCACCGGGTTGTCGCGCTTGTAGTTTGGGGTGCGCGACGGCGCAGAAGTCGGCAGTGGCCGCGTCCATTGCCAGATGCACTTTGCGCTACTGACATCAGCAAACACCGCAGGACGGCCCGGGCGCGGATCATCCTGCGCAGGCCAGGCCATTTCCGTGTCCAGCGAGATCGGCGGCGACCCGAACCTTCGAAGTGCGGAGTTGTAGCTGAACCAGTTCGTCGCGCGGTAGGGGGCGGCCGCTGGTTTGTCACAGGACCCGCTTGATCGCCCGAATTCACAATGTGGATCGCCCGCGACGAGCGCTGTGCAGCAAGGCACGCAGATGGAATGGTGTCGTTTCCAAAGCCCAGGATTGCAGCAGTCGCCGCCATCAAGCAGGCGATGATCAGGTAACGTGCTGCTGTCCTCAATCTTGTAGCCCGGTCGGCAGCGATCCAAGCGCCGGCAAGACTTTGTGCGCGCAAGTTCATGATGATCGGTCAATGCATTCCGATGTCGTCAAAGGACACCGTTCGCGCCCGAAAAGGGACCGCAGTCGCAACGACGAAAAGGTCAGTCGTTTTGTAAGTGATCGTTGTTCCCTTGGCCGCGAAGCGGAAGGTATCCACCAGTAAGGGCGGCTGGCAGACTGGGAGGTGCGGGAGCGGCAGGGTTATCACCCGTCGCCGATCCGACCCCGCAAACCTTTCGGTGGCAAGACGCGGTCGCCTGCGCCGGATCGCGACAACAGGCTGGTGGCAGCCTTTGCAGCTCAGCGTTCACCAAGCACCCCGCAATTGGTCTGCCAAATACACTCAACCCTGAATTGCTTGCGGATCGGTCGAGGCCCCGTCCGCACAGCGGCAAATCGTCGTTGCGCAGGTGACATCACGTTGGCAGTGTCCGCGGATCGCTATGTCGACAATATCGCTCGGCGTATTGCGGCGGCGTCAACG
The DNA here is from genome assembly GCA_031378845.1 of Rhodobacterales bacterium. GTDB lineage: Bacteria > Pseudomonadota > Alphaproteobacteria > Rhodobacterales > Rhodobacteraceae > JAJNPS01. The sequence continues at coordinate 125,962 of JANNES010000003.1, read as the reverse complement.
CAGAATCTAATGTCGTGTCTGTCCAAACCAGCGGTCCCTTAGCCGTTGCTTGCCTGATCCGCGGTACAGCTCTACAACCAAACTGAAATAGACATTCTGGATGCGACTGGGGTTGATCGTGTTTCAGGACCGATTTGAATGCGAAGCCAACAACTACGATGACCGGGCGCTGGTGCCGGAGCATGTTTGGCAGGCAACCGCAGCAAAACTCGTGTCAATTGCGGGCATGGGTGACGGCGATTTGGCAGTCGAGATTGGTGTCGGGAGCGGGCAGGTTTCGCGTTGGCTATGCCAGCATCCGATCAGATTTATCGGGATCGATATGTCCAAAGCCATGCTTGACATCTGTGCCGGAAAACTTCCGAAGCAGTCGGATCGCTGTTTGCTTTTGCAAGCGGATTGCCGGGGTTGTTGGCCGGTTGCTTCTGCTTCGGCGCGGCTCATATTCGGGTCTCGTTCGCTGCATTTGATCCGTCCGGGCCATGTAGCCGCAGAGGTGATGCGGCTGATGAGCAAGGCAGGCGGCACGTTTGTAATTGGCCGTGTGGAGCGTCCATCCGACAGCCTTCATACTGTGCTCAAGCGTCAAATGAACCGGCAGTTGCGGTCAAGCGGTTACACCGTGTCAGAGGGGGCCAGCAAGACCGGCGATGTGCTGCTTGCCTTGTTGGCAAACGGGGCAAGCAGACTTGAACAGGTCCAAATTGGTCAATGGTCCGTTTCCTTGACGCCAAGAGCAACACTGACAGGATGGGCAGACCGGAGCGGTCTGGCAGGTTGTGATGTCCCTGACAAAGAAAAGCGCGCACTGCTCGCGTCCCTTGCCAGTTGGGCTGAGGCTGAATTTGGCAGTCTCGATCATTGCCAGTCTTGTCCGGCAACCTACGTGCTTTACGGGGCCGGACTGCCAGCCAACCGAACCTGACAGGTTTGCCCTGACACCGCTTTGCGCTGATGGTGGGCAACGATCAGCACGCCGCCACAGCCTTGGGTCGATCGTCTCCGCCCATGCCAGCCTTGGCAATTCCAAGGTGTCGCGGGCATGGCCGCCGAGGTCGACCAAAGCGTGAAAGGTGCGTCCGTGGCAGCTCGTCTTGGCCTCGTGAGGGACTGTCCGCCAATGACCGACCGGAATAGGGCAGCGGTGTCGTTCGCTGTCGCGACGGGCCTGTTGGCAAAGTGCACATCTGCGCGTTTGGCATCGCTTACAACCAGTGAATGCAAGAGAGCATCGCGAGGGGTGTGCGACGCGACGCGTCGCTTGGAGTTGGCGATCTTGGGGCCAGCCGAAAGCAGCATTGCCACGCAGTCTGATGCAGGCCCCCAAACCTGCGGACACAAAAGGCGGCGGTCCTGACATTTGATCGGGCGCAGAATTGCGGGCTCTGCCCTTGGCAGAAGGCAGCAACTGTTGCAAGGCGCGGTCCCAAGGCGAACTGCTGGCGACAAGAGTATTGGCACGGGTCGGACGGCAGTCGAAGCGTTTTTTCGATAAAGCACTGATATTATGAGAAGTATCAGTTTGTATTCTGATCCAGAGGCTTGAAATTTAATTAGCCTGACGATGTTTGGCGCTGAGGAATGGTTGAGCTTCGGTTCCCCCGGCCGACGGCATTGCAGGTGGGGGCAAGTGCCCGGGCCAAGGCTTGGCCGTGGTTCGACCTGCAGGCGCACTTGGCGTTGCTGTGCAAAAACGGCCCTGCTTCATACGCCTCGGCGGCCTACAAGATCGCTGTCGGCCACGTCTCTGGCAGCAAGTCCCTGCCGCAAAAGTATATTCTAGATACTATCCAGAGTTGTGTTTGTGTTGGCGACTCAATTGACTCTTTGGCGTCTTCGTGACATCATTTCACGATATTTAGACATGTGAGACGGCCAGTTGGAGTAGTTCAATGGCGGTATTATTGTCTCTTGGCGGAAACTCGTTTGGTAATGGTTTCCTTGTCGCCCCAGTAGCTTCAACCTACGACGCTGAGCTTAGCATCGCAACGGACGCAGGGGTACTCAACGTCGTGCTCCAGGCTTCGCCAAATCCGGCGGGTGTGGTCTTTTCGACGACCAATGTTGCGCTTTCGACCGTCCCGACGATTGTACTTGTTCACGCGATGTCGCCAAGCACGACACGCGGGGACACGACGATCCAGGTGCTTGATGGCGTCACCGTCGTGGCCAGTTTTACACTCACGTCAATCACGCATCCGAAAGTCCATTTCTCCGGCCGCTTCGAGGCGCGATTTGCCACCGACGGGGCCCCGTTCAACCGCAATCCCAAATATGCCGCCGCGCTGGATACGGTGGTCCCGCCGGGCTGGACCTGGGGTCTGGAGGGTGAGCCGGACTTCGTGCCGGTTGTTGGCAACGTCCCCGAAAACCTCGAAACGCCAGTGGGGCGGGTTATTCGGCTGAACAATCCTTCGGCGCTGCGATCCAAGGCGGCTCCGGTCGTCTCGACGGTGGTTGCGATATCGGGTGACACCAATACTGGTACTGAAACCTTCACAACCGGCGATCCGATCATCGGCAAGGCCGTCGATTTCGGAGCAAACACGTATTTCGCCGGCAACAATCCGCAAAGCCCCGGTGATCCCGCGCCGGAAGAATTCTTTGGAGCGGCACAGGAGCCGCTGGGATTGTTCCAGATCCAGATCGGCACCATGTTCAGCGGTGCATCACGCGTCGGTCCGTTCGTCGCCAAGTCGGTTGCGGTGAACCAGATCACGCGCAGTCCGGATTCTCGTCCGATCGCCAATGGACTGGTCCCTGCGGCGGCCGAGCTGACAGAGTTCGGTTTGCCAAGCCTTCAGGTTTTCAGCGAGACGCGCATTGATCAATTGGTCACGGAATTCGACGCCCTGCCGGCTGGAGCATCCGCGACCCGGCGCAATCTGGCGCGGCGCATCGGCCATCTGCTGAGCCGGGTCAGTGCGGCAAAGGCCGCAGCGGTCCAGGCTGCCAATCCAGGCGCCTTCTTTTCGCGACCCGGCACCCTTGTACAGGGTTGGGCAAACAAAGAGGTTTATCACGGCAAAGTCGACGCAAGCCTTGGCTTCGCCCCTGCGGGATCGTGCGTCGTCAACTACTTGTCCGAATTCGGATCCTTCAACGTCGAGTGGAGTCCCTTTGCCTTTCACTCAGATGAGCTTTGCGGCTACCACAAGGGGCATTTGACCCATTTGAATGCGGATGGCAGCTATAGCGGCGATCCGCACACCCGCACCGTCGATGGCACCTTTTATGACTTCCAGTCGGTCGGTGAGTTCACACTGCTTGAGGACGGCGAGCGCTTTGAAATCCAGGCCCGCCAGACGCCGGTGGCAATGCAAAATCCGATCACCGACGGCTATTCGGGCCTGACCTCTTGCGTCAGCGTCATCACCGCAGTCGCGATGCGTTTTGGCAAGCACCGGATCTCGCTTCAGCCAAGGCGCAGAGGGAAACTGCTTGGGTTCTATGTGAACGGAAAGACGTCGGAGCTGACGGGCGAGGGTTTTGATCTGGGCGGCAACTGGATTTCCGCTTTTGACGCCAATGGCGAGACCGGGCTGCGCGTCGATATGGCCGACCAGACCGTCGTGACAGTGACGCCAGCCTTTTGGAACAACCACAATATCTGGTATATGAACGTCAACGTGTCCAATACATCGGCCAATCGTGGCATCATGGGCGTCATTGCGTCTGACAGCTGGCTGCCACGGTTGCGCGGTGGCGACAGCGTCGGCCCGATGCCTGCCGGCCTGCAGGACCGTTACGACACGTTGTACCGCAAATTCGCGGGATCCTGGCGCGTATCGGACGCAACCAGCCTCTTTGTCTATGAAGCCGGACAGTCGAGCAAAACCTTTGCCGACCCCGACTGGCCTCGAATGGATGGCGATTGCAAGCCGCTGCCCGGGTTCGACGTGCCCGGTGCGAATGTATTCAATGGCATGCCAATCGAAAAGGCGGCCGAGATCTGCCGGGTCGTCACCGAAAAGGACCTGCAAGCGAATTGCGTGTTCGACGTGGCCGCAACGGGCGACGAGACCTTTGCAGAGGGCTATGTCTTTGCCCAGGAGCTGCGCCTGTACGGCACTGCGGTCAGGCTGGAAGTCCTCGACAGTTCCGCCCCGCAAAACCGGGTCGCCGACGAGGTGCCCGAAAAGGCTCCCAGCCATCGTGGCCTCAAGGTGCGCCTCAGGGTCACGGTGACCGCACTGACGCCCGGTCGTCCCACCCCCACGGGCAGCGTGATGATCGTTGTGCAGGGCATGCCGATGCAGCGCGCCGTCCAGCTTAACCAAAGGGGCATCGCCCAGGCCGTGATCTCTGAGCTTAAACCGGGGGATCACAGGGTCCGCGCCGTCTATACCGGCGGCGGAGAATTCAACTTTTATTCCAGTTCAAGCCCGAGCCTGATCATAGCGGGCTTTCACGAACCTTTGCGAGGACGGCCGAAATAGACCCTTGCAGTCTGGCTTTCTGGCCAGAACGGGCTGCATTTTGAATCACATGCGCTTTCCGGGGTATGTCGAGAATGACAAGCGGTATCGGACCCTACGTTACTCCCGCCCCCGTGGACACCAATCCCGGCGATGCAACCGTGCTCGAAACGGTCATCATTGCGGCGCATACGGTCGTTGATATCGGTGGCGGGGTCATGGCCAACGCCGAAACGTTCAATGGCGCTATTCCGGGGCCGACCTTGCGCTTCAACGTCGGCGATACGGCGATCATCCGGCTGATCAACACGCTTGGACATCCGACAGGAATTCATTGGCACGGCATTGAACTGGCCAATTCCATGGATGGCACTGAGGTGACGCAAGAAGCAGTGGCGCCACGCTTTCTTGCGCCACCACCGGTGCCCGCACCCCCCGGCGGAACGTATCTCTACAAGTTCAAACTGACCCGCCCGGGTATCTACTGGTATCACCCGCATCATCATCTGGCGTCGAACCGCGTGTTCCGCGGCCTGTACGGAATGATCGTCGTCACCGACCCAAATGACGCGGCGGTGATCGCCTCGGGGACAATTCCGGTAGCGGGAAATACCAGGCAGTTGGTGCTCAGCGACATCACGGTCTGCAAGGCACCGGGGCTCAACGACACCGCGACATATGTCGATCCAAGCACAGTGGTCCCGGCCTCGGATGCGGCGGAATGGATCGCGGGCGTCAACGCGCAAGACGCGCCGACCCCGGTCAATATGTGCGAAATCGGACCTGGAAACTCGTCGACCAAAGACGACGGCACACCTGCGGTTGTCTCCTATGCCGCGGGCGATATCCCGAGCATCATCCGTCCACCCGGTCGCCACAACGAGGGCCAGACGGTTCTGACCAATGGCATGAATGTCGGGGGCCGCAAGGGCAAGCCGCTAACACCGGGGGCCCTGAATGCAGGCGCGCAGTCGATCAACGTGCAGCCGGGTCAGGGCCTGCGCTTGCAGATCGCGAATTGCGCCGCGATCCGCTATTTCAGACTGGTGCTGACCACGCAGGCGGGCGTGCAGGTTCCTCTGGTGCGCATCGGCGGCGAAGGCGGCCTTCTGGACGCGGCCGTGGTCGAGGGCGGCACCATCGGGACGTTCAATACCAAGTACCTGTCGGGCGAAATTCTGCTGCCGCCGGGATGCCGGGCGGACATGGTCGCGGCGATCCCCAACACGGTACCCGTCGGCAGTGTTTTGACACTTTGGACGCGCGATTATTCGCGGACGGGCCAGGGACTTGCCAAATTGCCGACGGTTCCCGTCATGCACTTGACCGTGGCAGGCGCCGCAGTGGCACCGGCCTATGCGATCGGTGCCGGAACGGCGTTACGGTCCTCGATCGTCGGTGCCGCGGTCGAGCAGTTGCCCGCCGCGACCGCAACCCTTCTGACGCCGGCGGGTGGCTTTGTCGCGCCAAAGTTCGGATCGTCCAACCAAACCATAACGCTGAACGCGGGCGGCACGACCAGTATCGACAATATCGTCGGTCATTTTGATGGCGTGCCCTATACGAGCATTCCGCATATCGCCTCGACACGTTACGCCGAAGCCGGGCGCATTCTTCAGCTTGCGGTGCGAAATGCGACCAGTGCGCATCACCCGTTCCATCTGCATGGTTTTTCCTTCCAGCCGATATCGCTGACCGGAAGCGCACTGCCGACCTATACATGGCCCTATCGAGAGTTCCGCGACAACATAGATATTCCAGACGCTTACACCTTGACCTTCAGGGTCAGGCTGGATGACCGTCCGCTGCTGGATGGCACCACTTTGGGCGGTCATCTTGGCCGCTGGCTGTTTCATTGCCACATCTTTTTCCACCACCACCACGGCATGATCGGCGAGTTTGTGGCGACCGGCAACGATGGCAGCGAAAAGCCCAATGTCGATGTCTTCGGCTCGTGGGCCTATGCGCCGTCTGGCGGCATCGCGACCAGGCGCGGCACCTTCGGGTCACCCGACGGCATTGCCGTGACGCTGACCACCAGCCTGGGTGCTGTCGTCCAGAACAACGGCAACGGCACATGGACCTGGTCGTATAGCGGACCCGATATCACCAATTACGTCTACATCACGGCAACGGATTCCGAAGGTCGCCGGGACCAGACAGTGTTCCGCGTCAAGGTCGGCGCGCCTGACGATGGTGGCGACATCGGTGATCCGCATATCCGCACCGTGGATGGCAACTATTATGACTTTCAGGCAGTGGGGGAATTCACCGCGCTCCGTGGTGACGAGGGTCTGGAGATACAGGTCCGCCAGTCGCCCGTGCCAACTGCAATGCCGGTTACTGACCCGCATAGCGGCCTGACCGTCTGTGTCAGCGTCAACACGGCGGTTGCCGCGCGCATCGGCGAACACCGGATCGCGTTCCAGCCTGCCGATTTTGGCAAGGGCCCGCTTCAGCTTTATCTGGATGGCAAGGCGATTGATCTGGGTGAGCGGGGGATCGACCTCGAACATGGCCGTGTGACGGCCTATCCGTTTGCCGGCATGACGGCCTTGCGGGTGGACTTTGCGGACTTCACCACCTTGACGGTGACACCGTATTTCTGGAGCAGCTACAACATCTGGATCCTGAACATAAACGTCGCCCACACGGACGCCGATATGGGCCTGATGGGCCGGATACCCGCGCAGACCTGGCTGCCCTTGTTGCCCAACGGGGCATCCGTCGGCCCGCTGCCCGCAGACATGAATGCGCGTTACGACACGCTTTACCGCGTTTTTGCCGATGCCTGGCGCGTCACCGACCAGACCAGCTTGTTTGTCTATGAGCCGGGAACATCGACCAAGGACTTCGCTGATGCGGACTGGCCCTCGGACAAACCACCCTGTCAGAAGGTGAAACCGCAGTTCGAGATTCCGGGTGCCCGGCCGCGCCTTGAAAACCTTGATCTGGCCGTCGCCGAGAAGATCTGCAAGCCAGTGATACTTGACGACCTCAACCTTGGCTGCGTGTTTGACGTCGCCACGACAGGTGACGAAGGACTTGTCGACTTTTATCTGCACGCCCAGGAGCTGCGCCAAAAAGGTACAGCGGTCCAACTTGTCGCCGACAAGACCGAGACCCGCCCGGGCGAAAGCGTGGTCTTTACGGCCAGCGTGTCGGCTATGTCGAGCAAGGTGCAGATCCCGCGCGGTCGCATCCTGTTTCTCGTCGATGATGTCCCGATCACCGAGCCGATCGAGATTGACAAACTGGGTCGTGCCACCTTGAAGACCGGCGCCCTGCCCAAAGGCCTGCGCCGGGTACGCGCAGAGTTCTTTGCCGAAGGCGGACGGCTGATGCATGGCAGCTCCAGCCTCTCCGTCCGGCATATGGTAACGGACAAGGCGCCCGTTGACCGCAACTCTGCGGCCTATCGCCTTCGTGGAATTTTCTATGAGGCCTGCGATTGCTTCACGATTTGTCCGTGCTGGCTCGGGACACTCCCCGACGGCGGAGAATGCACGGGTGTCTTTGCATGGGAAATCGAGAAAGGCTCGATCGATGGCACCGAAGTGTCCGGTCTTCGTGTTGTCAGCGTGTCCCACCACGCCGGCAAGCGTGAGGGCGCCAGGCAGCGTGTGATGATGTTCGTCGATGAGCGGGCGGACCGGCAGCAATTTAACGTGCTCAGCGCCGCCTTCAGTGGTGGACTGGGTGGACCGCTACAGGAACTGTCAGGACTTCTGGGAGAGATGCTCGGGGTTGAGCGCGCGTCAATAGACCTTCGCCAGGACGGTCGACTGACGACACTTTCGGTCAGCGGTGCAATTCATGTCGAGGGAATTTCCAACGAAGGACCGACGGGCGAACCCATGACCCTTGGCGATGGAAAGCTCAGCAAGGTCCTGGGATCGCCGGCGACTGTCGGGGAAAGTGGGCGCTTTGTAATCGCATTGAAGGACCAGGACATGCAGATGGACTTGCGTGGGCGCAGCACCATGAAGGGGCGCTTCTCTTATTCGCATACCCCCAAGCTGGACGTGCCCGGCACGTTCGGGCACCGCGCCTGACCGTGGGCAATGGGATCGGAGGCAGCAGATGGCAGAGATGATCGACGCGGAACACGCAAGCAGACGCACCACGGGAATCGAGATACGCCGGGCACCGTATCAGTTCTCCGGCTCATTCTATGAAGCCTGCGATTGCCTGACAGTCTGCCCTTGCTGGACCGGGGGTGATCCCGATGATGGCCATTGCACCGGAGTCTTCGCCTGGGAAATCGACCAGGGCGCAATAGACGGCATCGATATGGCTGGGCTGCGCGCCGTCAGCGTCTCGTATCACGCAGGCTTTCGCGGCGACGATGCAAAACAGCGCGTCGTATTGTTCATTGACGAGATCGCCTCGCAAAAACAGTCGGAAGCCCTCGTTGCGGCTCTGACAGGCTCGCTTGGCGGCCCGTTGCAAGAACTGGCGCGCCTGATGGGAGAGTTGCTTGACGTGCAGACGGCCAACATCGTGATCCGGCATGAAGGCCGTTTTTCCACTTTGTCGGTTGGCCGGCGGATACTGGTCGAAAGCGCTGCGACAGAGGGCCCCGATGGCCGTCGCATGACGCTGAACAACGGAAAGCTGGGCGAAGTCCTGGGCTCGCCGGCCGAGATCGGGGAAAGCTGGCGCTTTCGGGTCGGCCTTGCCGCGTTCGGCATGGAGATGGACCTCAGGGGGCGCAGCGCAATGAAGGGACATTTCTCCTATGTTCACGCACTTTAGCTTTGCCGAAACCCGCACGAAAGTCAGACCGTGATGCAAGGCGAAAGTCTGCTTTTCCACACCAGTCCGTTTGCGCGGCTGCCCGTGACGGTCGTATCCATCACCGCCCTGCCGGGGTTGGCCGCGCTATATGTATCGAGCATGCTGCCCGCGACGCATCAGTACCTCGGCGCATCCGCAGTCGCGGGACTTTCCGCAACCCCGGTTGCGGTCTTCCTTTTGAGCCGGGCCGCGATGTCGGCTGCCAAGATGCCGCCGAGCGGCTTGTCGCCGTTTGCCAATTCCTGCCTTCAGGCCCGCCGCCGCCCCTTTGGATTTTTGGCGCGACACTGGCATGGCGGCGACGGGGCAGTGCTTCGGGCCACCAGGATCGGCTTTTCCTATCGTCATGCCTGTGCTGGATACCGTGTGGCGATTCTGGCTTTGATGTTTGTGGTCGGCATGGCGAATATCGCGTTGGTGATCGTTACGGGCGCGCTGATTGTGGGGACAAAATCCAGCACCGATGGCGTCGAGGTCGCACGCCTGCTGGCGATTTTTGTCATGGCATCGGGCGGCGCTGTCGCCTTGGGGTGGCTGCAATTGCCGGATTATTTCCGTTGAAGCGGGATGTTGAGATAGCGCAAGGCAGCACGCTCGCACAGCTGGGAAGCATGCTGGCAAAGGGCCCGTCCGGAATTGGCGGGGTATCCGGCGCGCCTGCGGAGGTCCGCACCTACCCCATTCTTCCCTGGGCCAACGTCGTCAAGATCGGCGGGCAGAGCATCATGGACCGCGGCAGTGATGCCGTGCTTCCCTTGGTGGACGAGGTCGTCCGGAATCTGAAAATGCACAAAATGATCCTCGGCACCGGCGCGGGCACGCGCGCCCGGCATGTCTACAGTCTGGCAATCGAGTTGGGCCTTCCGGTGGGTGTGCTGACCGTATTGGGCACCGCCGTGGCCTGGCAAAACGCCCAGATGCTGCAGTTTCTTCTGGCCCAGTACGGCATTGCCTTTCTTGAACCAGAAGAGTTCGGCTCATTGGCCCACTACCTCATCGAAAGGGGGGCGGTGGTTTGTCAGGGCATGCCGCCGTTCAAGTTGTGGCAGGAAAATCCGGATGTTGGCAACATTCCGCCGCAACGCACGGACACCGGCTGTTTCCTGATCGCCGAAGTCTTCAGCGCGAGAAAGATGATCTACGTGAAGGATGAGGATGGGCTGTACACGGCCGATCCAAAGAAGGACCCGACCGCAAGACTTATCCCGCGCATCAGCGTCCAGGAACTTGTGGCGCTTGATCTGGATGACTTGATCGTCGAACGCGCTGTGCTCGACCTGATGCAGAACGCGCGTTCCGTCAGCGAAATCCAGTTTGTGAATGGACTGAAGCCGGGTCAGTTGACGGCTGCCCTCAACGGCGAACCGGTGGGAACCGTGATCTACAACGGAGATTGCAGATTTGGATGACCAACAAAATAAGATCGCGAACGAGGGGCAAAAGCACGTCACATCAAGCCTGATGCGCGAATCCCTGATGGACAGGAACGTCATTTCTCGAACGTCGGTGCCAATCCAGCCCATTCTTCCAGATCTCAATGTCGTCCAGATCGGCGGCATGTCCATCATGGACCGTGGCAAGGATGCCATTCTGCCCCTGATGGGCGAGATCGTTCGCAATCAAAAGGACCATATCCAGGTTGTCGGTGTCGGGCCCGGCGTGCGCGCGCGCCATGTCATTTCCATCGGTCTTGGCCTTGGACTGCCCACCGGTGCCGTTGCAACCCTGTCGTCGAAATCGGCAGCGCAGAACGCCTATATGGTTTCGTGCCTGTTGGCGAAGAACGGCTTTGTCTATCTCGAGGCTCCTTTCATCGTGCAGCTTTTGCCAGCGATCCTCGCCTCTGCCCGTGGCGCTGTTTTCAATGGCATCCCGCCCTATGATCTTTGGGAGCATCCCCCAGCGCATGGCAGGGATCCGCCGCACAGCAGCGATGTCGGCAGCTACCTCGTCGGAGAGGTATTCGGGGCGCGTTCCATCACTCTGCTGAAGGACGTGGACGGTCTTTACACCGATGACCCAAAAACCACCAAGCGGGCCAAGCTTATCCCAGAGATCAACGTTGCCGAATTGGCGGGGATGAACCTTCCGACGCTTCCATTCGAGACGGTTTTGCTGACGCTGCTCGGACGCGCGAAGCTGGCCAAAAGCGTGCGGATCATCAACGGTCTCGTGCCTGGCAACCTGACCAAGGCGCTTGCAGGTGAGCCGATCGGGACACTCGTCACATCATGATCGAACCCGCAGGACCGACGTGCCCAGTTTCGTCAGCGATCAAGTCGGAGGCAGGCCGAACGCGCCAATCTGGCCATGGGATCCCAACACATGAGCGCCCGCAATGAGTAAGACATGGACCCTGCGATGGCTTCTCCCGCTGTCGATCCTGATCCTCGTCGTTCTGTTGCCGTTCTTTTTGGCAGGACCGCAGATTGAGGGCTACATCGAGCGATCCTTGACAGGCTCTGCGCCAAGCCCGTGGATTGCGGTGGCGATTGTCGGCTGCCTGCTGCTGGATGTCCTGTTGCCCGTACCCTCCAGCCTGGTCCTGGTCGCCTCTGGAGCCTTCTTCGGTCTTGCCGTGGGTACATTGGTCGGGTGCGTAGGACTAACCGCGAGTTGCATGCTTGGCTATTGGATCGGGGCCAATTGCGGGCACTGGCTCTTGCGACCCTTTGTCAGCGAGGCCGAGGAAAGTCAGGCTGCGGAGTTGTTGCAGACGCGTGGGTCGATGGTTCTGGCATCGACCCGCGCCGTCCCTGTGCTGGCCGAGACGACAACCGTGATGGCGGGCGCTCTCAGAATGCCGTTCATCCCGTTTCTGCGTATTACCTCAATGGCCAATCTGGGGGTCGCGGCCGTATATGCGGCATGCGGCGCCTACGCGGTTTCAGAGGGAAGTTTCATTCTGGCCTTTTCCGCCTCAATCGTCCTTCCCGCATTGGGCTTTCTTTTCGAAAGGCTCTACTTCAAGCCAAAGTGATACCGTCCCCGCCGCGATGTCTGCACGGGCGAGACGTGTGTTCTGGGCCGCGTGGTTCCTGTGGTTTTTCCCAATTCTACGTCTCAGCGCCGAGCCCGTTCAGCGTTAAGGGCCTCCGAAAAGCTTGGACAGCGGACGTATTGCCCCGATATCGATCCCGAGGGTCACTGGCCCAGCACCTGCCTCTGACCGGGCGCGTCCGAACTGGATCGGCCTTTCCCGGTCAACTGCGTTGATCTTGATCGCCCCCAGTTCACGCAGCATGTCCAAGGTCGCGGCCTTGGAACGGCGCGGCGGTTTTCCGACGGCTGTCATATCCTCGATATGCAATTTCACCAGGTCTTCGAACTTCGTCAGCCGACCGATCCGCGCGCTGACCGGCGTTTCGTTGCGGTCCACCGACAGCTCGGCTAAACGGGACCAGCGGAGCGCATCATCGCGCCGTGAGGTGCGTCTCGCTGACGTACCGACCTTTGCGGCGGACCTGCGCGCGCCACGAGCCGGAGGGAAGCTTTGCGTTGGTCGGCATGTCGTGTGCAGTGAGTCGTCGTACTGTGGCAAAAAGGGGCGAAACGGAGCGCGCAAACGGCGGGCAGGCGGGTGGGCTAACGATTTGAGACTAAAAAAAAATGACAGAGTATCAATCACATAGATTTTCCATTGCCCCGATGATGGATTGGACAGACCGCCATTGCAGGTACTTTCACCGCCAGATGACCCGGCGGGCGATGCTTTATACCGAGATGGTGACATCGCAGGCGATCATGCACGGGCCGCGCGACCGGCTTTTGGGCCATGTGGGCGATGGTCCGGTGGCTTTGCAGTTGGGCGGCTCGGTTCCGGGCGAACTGGCGGCGGCTGTCCGCCATGCGCTTCCCTACGGTTATGACGAGATCAACCTCAATGTCGGATGCCCGTCGGACCGTGTGCAATCAGGCTGTTTTGGGGCTGTGTTGATGGAGCGCCCCGAACTGGTCGCCGCATGCGTCACGGCGATGCAAGGGGCCTGCGACCTGCCTGTGACGGTGAAATGTCGGATCGGCGTCGATGATCAGGACCCCGAGGTTGTGTTGCCCGACTTTATCGACCGGATGCGCGGGGCCGGCATCCGGCAGGTGATCGTGCATGCGCGCAAGGCCTGGCTGCAAGGCCTCAGCCCCAAGGAGAACCGCGAGATCCCGCCCCTCGACCCCGGTCTTGTGTTGCGGATGAAGGCGGCCTTTCCCGACATGGTGATCTCGATCAACGGCGGCATCTCGAACCTCGATCAGGCGCGCGGATATCTGGATCAAGGTCTGGACGGCGTCATGGTGGGGCGGGCGGCCTATCACGACCCGGCACATATCCTGATCGGCGCGGATGCTTTGTGGGGCGACGAATTCGCGCCGGATCCCTTTGCCGTGGCGGATGCGATGCGCGCCTATATCTCGGACCATCTGGCCAAGGGTGGTCGGCTGCATCACATCACGCGGCACATGCTTGGTCTGTTCACCGGCAGGCCAGGGGCGCGCGGCTGGCGCCGGGTCCTGTCCGAAAACGCCTCACGCGAAGGGGCCGGTTTGCACACCCTTGACCTCGCGCTGGAGGCACTTCAAACCGCAGCCGCCTGACGCGGGATCAGCAACGACAGACCCAAAGCCAGCGCCCCGCAGACCGCAATCGCGCCCTGCATCGGGACAACCGTGCCGTCCAGAAACGGCCCCGCCGCCGCGACCAGCACGCCCGCCGCCACCATCTGCATCGTGCCCCCCAGCGACGAGGCAAGGCCTGCGTTCGACCCGTGATCTTCCAACGCCTGCACCTGTGCTGTGGGCAGGATCACCCCCAGAAACATGTTGCCGATGAAGAGGGCCGCCATCGTCACGGGCAGGCTCGCCAGCCCCGCCAGCCCCAGCCCGAAGCCAACAAAGGTTGCAGCCGCAAACCCCGCTGTGGCCAAGTAGATCATCCGCAGCGTGCCCATGCGTTGCGCCAATGGGCTTGCGAACTGCGATGCCGCGAAGAACCCGATCGCATTGAGCGCGAAGGCCAGCGAGAACTGTGTCGGGCTAAGGCCGAAATGCTCGGTGTAGACGAATGATGCGCTGGCGATGAACACGAAAAAGCTGGCAAAGGCGAAGCCCGCCAGAAACGTCATCACCATGAATGGACGGTCCATCAGCAGCGATTTGATCCCTGCGCGCATCGTTGGGCCATCAAATCTTTGCCGGTTCGCCTCGGTCAAGGTTTCGGGCAGCGCATAGTGGATCAGAAAGAAGCTCAACGCCGCCGCGACCAACAGGGCCCAGAAGATCAGGCGCCAGCTGCCAAAGGTTAGCAGCGCTGATCCCGACAGCGGCGCCAGCAAGGGTGACACCGCGATCACGATCATGATCGTCGACATCATCCGCGTGGCCGAATGCCCCGTGGCAAGGTCGCGGATCACGGCACGCAGCACGACCATGTTGGCAGCCCCGCCCAATCCCTGGATCAGGCGGCCAAGGATCAGCCAGCCGATGCTCGGGGCCATTGCGCAAAAGACCGTGCCAGCCATGAAAAGGGCCAGCCCGGTATACATCGGCGGCTTGCGTCCGGAATTGTCGGCCCATGGCCCGTAAACCATCTGCGCCAGACCAAACGCAATGAAATAAGCCACGATGGTCCATTGCACCGACTGCATCGAGGCCCCGAACTCCGCCCCGATGGCGGGCATCGCAGGCAGGTACATGTCGATGGCAAAGGGGCCGACAGCGGCCACCAGTCCAAGGATGACGGAATAGGCTGTCAAAGAAAGGGTACGTGCCATGATCGACCTTTGTGCCAATTTTTTTCGTTTAAGGGTGGATGGCTACGCGGCTTTTTTGACAATGGAAAGAGCATCGGCCAGAAAATATCCGCCATGCACTGGCCGCATGACGCATCGCCCGCTAGGGTGGCCCCGATGCTACCAAAGGATTGGTTCTTGCCCGAGATTTCCACGCTTTTGCCGATGCTGGTCCTGCTGATGGCGATCGGTGCCTTTGCGGGTGTCATTGCCGGTCTTTTGGGGGTCGGGGGCGGCATCGTTTTGGTGCCCGCATTCTTTTATGCCTTCGATCATCTTGGTTATGGCGGCGATCAACTGATGCAGATCTGTCTTGGCACGTCGCTTGCCACCATTATCGTGACCTCGGCGCGCTCGGCACTTGCGCATCACCGCAAGGCAGCTGTCGACTGGGCGATCCTGCGCGCCTGGGGTCCCTATGTCGCGACAGGCGCGGTAGCTGGGTTCTTGTTGGCGGCGGCACTGAAGTCCACGGCATTGCAGGCAATCTTTGGCGTGCTGGCGTTGATTGCGGGACTTTACATGGCGTTCGGGCGTGACGAGTGGCGGCTTGGCAAATCGATGCCCGGCGGCGTCACACGGATCGGCCTTGGCGGGGCGCTCGGGTTCTTTTCGTCGTTGATGGGGATCGGCGGCGGCACCTTCGGTGTGCCGATGATGTCGCTTTATTCCCTGCCGATCCACCGCGCCGTCGCCACCGCTTCGGGCTTTGGCATTGTTATCGCCGTGCCTGCAGCCTTGGGGTTTTTGACCTTGCGCATCGACCATGCCCCGCCTTGGTCCATCGGTGCGGTGAACCTGCCCGCGTTTCTCGTCATCATCGCGATGACGCTGATCACCACACCCTTGGGCGTCCGTCTGGCACATGCGATGGACGCGCGGCCGTTAAAGCGCGCGTTCGCGATCTTCATCACTCTGGTGGCGTTGAACATGCTGCGCAAGGTGATCGGATGGTAAGAGAGGGGCTTGGCTGGAAAGTCGTCGGACCGGATCTGGAGATTCTGGCCTGGGTCGCGGCGGCCTTGCCGCTGGCACGCGAGGTGATTGCAACCTCCAAGATCGCCTGGCGGTCGGGGGGCACATGGTTCGTCGGCCTTGACGCTCTGGCGAACGAGATTTCGGGCGATGTTGCAAGGACTGCTTTTCCGTGGTCCGCCCTGCCGCTGTCGCCGGTCCCGCTGCATACCGCACAGCTGTCGACCATCCGCGCGGGGTACCCAAAACGCGAGCGCGGCGAAAGCGACGCGGCGTTTCGGTTTCGCCACGACCGCGATGCGGCCCATTTGGACGGGCTCTTGGCGGTTGGACCGGCACGCCGGCGCATGATGCGCGAACCGCACGTCTGGGTCCTCGGGTTGCCCTTGACCGATTGCGGGGCGGGCGCCTCGCCTCTGGTGGTCTGGGATGGCTCGGCTCCGATCATCCACAAGGCGCTTGCGCGTGCCTATGTCGGCCATCCGCCGGACATGTGGGGCGATGTCGATGTGACCGAGGCCTATCAGGCTGCGCGACGTCATGTCTTTGAGCATTGCCGCCGGATCGAGGTTTACGTGCGCCCCGGCGAGGCGACCCTGTTGCATCCGATGACGATCCACGGGGTTGCGCCTTGGGGTGCAACCATTCCGGTGGAGGGTCACGACGACCGCATCATTGCCTATTTCCGCCCGCTCTGCACCTCTGTCGCAGAATGGATGACGCTGATCTGACACCGCCCGACGGTGCGCGCTTGTCTGGCAGGTTTGCGCGTTCGCCGTCATGCCCGGTGCCGGGGGGGTCAGCGGTCCAGACGCCCCATCCGGCCACCACGGCGCTGGCGCAGACGCGGCGCGCGGGCAGGCAGGTCGTCCATTATCACGGCCCGTTCGGCCGGGGTAAGGCGCGACCAGGTGCCGATCTCGTCGATTGTGCGGTAGCAGCCGACGCAGATGCGTTCCTCGGGATGCACCACGCAAAGCTTGATGCAAGGCGATTGTACTTCGTCGCGCATCCACACCTCGTGCTTCACGTCTTTGGCCTCATCCTTCATGCGACGGCCACCCCATCATCGGCTGCCCGGCAAAACATGTTGCCAAATATATCGGGTAACGCGCTGTTCCAAGGCCACTTTGCGACCATTTGACGACGAATTCGCCGCGGACTGGGCAAAGATCGGGCGCTGACCGGCGACCACAATCGGGCACCGTGGCGCTGGCAGGCGCGGGGCACCGCCGATCAATTTCCACAGGGCAGCGGCTCTGCAAAATCATCCGCGGGCCACAGCGTCAGCCGCGCTTCGGTGTCGGCATCATCATAGCAGGCCAGAAGGGGATAGTTGTCATAGGTGCTGAACGGATCGCATGTCAGTGACCGCCCGTCGATGACAACCGAAATGTAATGCTCATCGCCCGCAACCGATGGCAGGACCATCGTGCCCGTTGCCCCGCATGTCGTCACGATCAGATCCTCGCCTTTTACGTCGATGCGCAAGAACGTGTCGACCGGACCCGCGCCATCCACCCCGATCACGCGGTAAAGTCCGACATAGAACGCGGCAGGTGCGCCTTCGGCCCAGACAGCCCCCGGCATCAGCGCCAGACCAAGCGTCCCCCACCGCATCATTGGTCCGCGCCTTGTTGTCGCGTCAGATGTCCCATCCGGTCCAGCGCCCCTTGCAAGATGTACCCCGCCGCGACCTGATCAATCACCGCCGCCCGGCGTTTGCGCGACGCGTCCGCCTCCAGCAGCGCGCGTTCCGCAGCGACCGTGGACAACCGTTCGTCCCAAAAGGTGATCGGCAACGGCGTCAGACGCTCCAGGTTGCGCGCAAAGGCTTCGGTGGATTGGGCGCGCGGGCCGGCACTTCCGTCCATATTCAGGGGCAGGCCCAGCACGATGCCCTGCGCCCCCCGTGCGGTCAGCAACGCCAAAAGCCGCGTGGCATCTTGGGTGAACTTGACGCGCCGGATCACCTCGACCGGGGTGGCGACTGACCGGCGCAGGTCAGAGATCGCCACGCCAATGGTCTTGTCGCCAAGGTCCAGCCCCGCAATCGCGCGGTTCGGCGCAAGACCGGCGGCAAAGGCGATGATGTCAGGATAGATCATCGGCGGGTCATGGGGAGATGCCCGCGTCCAACGCCGCTTCGGACAGAAACGACAGGGCCGCACCGTCGCCCGCAAACCGGGTCTGCGCCTCGGAATAGATCGCCTTGGCGTCATCGGTGCGTTTCAAGACGCCCAAGGCGCGGATCAGCTTGGCCCAGTCCTCTGCCGGTCCGCCGTCGCTGGCCAATCGGTCCGACAGCTGGCTGACCATCCCTTCGATCATCGTCTGGCGTTCCTGCGGCGTCATTTCGGCAGCGGCGGCAATGTCATCCGCGCCGGGACCTTGCTCCGGCGGAAGGTCGTAGCTGACGCCGGCACCATAAGCCACCTCGGCGATTTGCGCGCGGATCGGTGCGATCCACGGCGCATTCGCAGGCCCTTCGTCGATCAGCGCCCGCCACAGTGCAAAGGCGCGGTCATATCGCCCGCCTTGCGCGAACATCAGCCCCGAAAAGTACCGCGCGGCGCCGTTTTTCGGATCCCGCGCCAAAGCCCGCACAAGTTCGGCTTCGGCCTCGGGCGACACATAGCCGCCAGCCGCGCGGATCATGACCTCGGCCAGACCGGCATGATCGTCCGCGCTGGCGGTGTCGGCCTTGGCCTTGATCAGCCGGCGTTGCGCGGCCTCGGCGGCGGCAAGGTTGCCCAGACCCGCCTCGTTCCGCGCCAGCAATGCCAGCCCGGTCACGTCATTTGGCCGCGTGGCAAGGGTCGCGCGCAGCTTGTCCATCAACTCCAGAAAGGCGGCATCGGGGGCAGGGGTTGGCGGCGCTGGCGGTGCTTCGGACACGGCCTTGGCTTGATCCGGGCGGTTGGCCATTGCCGCGTCCGATTGGGCCAGCCGCGCGGCCAGCGGCAGGTCAGGGTATCCCGGCGCGCCCCACAATGCATATAGCCCGACCGAGGCCGCGAGGCCCATAATGACCACCGCAACGGCCCCGACGGACGCGGATGTCTGCGGCGATGGCGCGCGGCTGTCGGCGCGGTCGGCCTCCAGCAGTCTGCGGCCGATCTCGGTGCGCAGCCGCTCGGCATCACTCAGCGCCAGCGTGCCGCGTGCGACATCCCGGTCCACCTCGGCCAGCTGATTGCGGTAAAGCTGTGTCGCACGCGCCGCAGGTTCAACCGGCTGCGCGCGGCGGAGGGTCATGATCAGGATCGCCGCAACAGCCGTCGCCATCGCTGCCGCCGCTGCCCAAAAGCCCAAATTATCGATCACCTGCACTGGTCTTGTCCGCAATTTATCCCACCTTGCCATGTAATCGTTGCGCGCCCCGCGCAAAAGGGCCAATCGGTCGCATCGCGGCCTTGGGTATTCGTCTGAAGCGATCTTGTCCTATGTCGCATTTTTCTCGATTATGCCGCTGGTGGGTGCGGCCCCCAGCCCGCATCGTTCCAAGACAGTCGCAGACGCCCGCACCCGACAAGAGGCCCCATGAAGCGTTACTCCGTCTTTGCCATCGCGCGTGAAGCCATGCGCCAGCACATGGGCTGGGACCGCGCCTGGGCCTCGCCGGCGCCGAAAGCCAGCTATGACGTGGTGATTGTCGGGGCAGGGGGGCACGGTCTGGCGACCGCCTATTACCTTGGCCGCAATTTCGGCATCACCAATGTCGCGATCCTTGAAAAAGGCTGGCTTGGCGGCGGCAATACGGGGCGCAACACCACGATCATCCGGTCGAACTATCTGCAGGACCCCTCCGCCGCGATCTATGAAAAATCCCGCAGCCTGTACGAGACGCTGAGCCAGGATCTGAATTACAACATGATGTTCAGCCCGCGCGGCGTGATGATGCTGGCGCAGACCCATCACGAGGTGCGCGGCTATCTGCGCACCGCCCACGCCAACGCGCTGCAGGGTGTGACCACCGAATTCATCACCCCCCAGCGCGTGAAAGAGCTGTGCCCGATCCTCAACATCGACGGCCCCCGCTATCCCGTCCTCGGCGCGCTGTGGCAGGCGCGCGGCGGCACCGGGCGCCACGATGCCGTCGCCTGGGGCTATGCGCGGGCCTGCAGTGACATGGGCATGCACATCGTCCAGCAATGCGAAGTCACCGGGGTGCGGTCTGAGGCCGGTCAGGTGACCGGGGTTGAGACGACCAGGGGCCATATCGGCTGCAAAAAGATGGGCATCGTGGTGGCCGGCCATTCGGGCCAGGTCGCCGAGATGGCGGGCTTTCGTCTGCCGGTCGAGGCGGTGGCCCTGCAGGCGCTGGTCTCCGAGCCGATCAAACCCTGCATGGATGTCGTCGTGATGGCCAACACCGTGCACGGCTACATGTCGCAATCCGACAAGGGCGAAATGGTCATCGGCGGCGGCACCGACGGGTTCAACAACTATACCCAGCGCGGCAGCTTTCACCATATCGAGGAAACCCTGCGCGCCCTCGTCGAAACCTTCCCGATGATCAGCCGCCTGAAAATGCTGCGCCAATGGGGCGGCATCGTCGACATGACCGGGGACCGTTCGCCGATCATCTCCAAGACGCCGTTGGGGGGATGTTTCATCAACTGCGGATGGGGGACGGGCGGCTTCAAGGCGATCCCGGGGTCAGGCTGGGCCATGGCCGAACTGATGGCCAAGGGAGAGCCGGGACCACTGGCCGCCGCGTTTGGCATGGAGCGGTTCCGCGAGGGGCGGTTCATTGATGAGTCCGTCGCGGCGGGGGTGGCGCATTGATGGCAAGCGCATCAGACGAAATGCCGTTTCTTGCTCGCCAAGCAATTGTTCACCCGTTTAGAACGGCAACCATAGCAATTGCGATCTGTTTTGCCGTTTCCATAGCCATCGGAGTACTTTGGGGCGCCGATCAATTTGAAAAGGCTGGCATATTGTCAGTTTTGGTAGGTGCAACAACGTTTGGCGTCACTGTAGAGCAAATTTCGATCAAAGCCCTAGCTGGAGTTTGGCTCGATGAAACGGATCAGAGACAATTTCCATTCAACAATGACAATGTAGCGCGGGTCTTTAAAGCCGAGACAATTTTGGTAGTGTTTGGCGCGCTACAATCTACTTACGGAAAAATGCTCTGGGAGGTGATTGTAAACAATGCTCACCCTTGAATGCCCCTACTGCCACGTCTCGGCCGATGAAACCGAACTCACCCCCGGCTACGAGGCGCATCTGAATCGTTACGGCCCCGGCTCCACCGACGACGATTTCGAGTCCTACATGTTCGCCCGCAAGAACCCCAAAGGCGTGCATTTCGAACGCTGGCGCCACGCCTATGGCTGCGGCAAATGGTTCCTTGCTGCCCGCTGCACCGCGACGCTGGAGGTGTTCGGAACCTACCCCGCACAAACCAGCGGCCCGCCACCCGGCATCATCGCCGCCATCAGGGCCCGCCGGCCAGGATGGACGCTGACATGACCCCGATGCCCCCCCACCCAACCTCCCGCACGCGGGGGGAGGGGCTGCGTTCCGCCCTTCACCACCCGCGCACCCACAGCCGCCCCGCCGCCTCCCTCCCCCCATCGTGGGGGAGGGCCGGGGAGGGGGGGTGTCACCGCACCAGACAATCCACCCATCCGAAAGCCCGCCCATGAGCACCCGCCTGTCCCGCGGCGGCCGTCTGATCGACCGCACCACCGCGCAAGAGTTCACCTTTAACGGAAAACGCCTGCGCGGTTTCCAAGGCGACACCCTTGCGTCGGCCTTGCTGGCCAATGACCAGATGCTGGTCGGTCGCAGTTTCAAATACCACCGCCCGCGGGGCATCGTGGCGGCAGGCCCCGAGGAGCCGAACGCGCTGATGAACCTCGGGACCGGCGACCGGCTGGAGCCGAACCAGCGCGCCACCACGACCGAGCTTTTCGACGGGCTGACCGCCGCCAGTCAGAACCACTGGCCCAGCCTTGAGTTTGACGTGGGCGTGATCAACAACTATGCCGCGCGCCTCTTGCCCGCAGGCTTTTACTACAAGACCTTCATCCATCCGCGCGCCGCGTGGAAACATGTGTTCGAGCCGATCATCCGCCGCTCTGCCGGTCTGGGAAAGGCCCCCAAACTCCGCGACGCCGACCGCTATGAACAGGCATATGCCTTTTGCGACCTGCTCGTTGTCGGCGGTGGTATCGCCGGTCTGCAGGCGGCCCTGACGGCCGGCCGCGCGGGCCAGCGCGTCCTTTTACTGGAACAGACGCCCCACTTGGGCGGTCGCGCCGCCGTCGATGGTGACCTGATCGACGGCCAACCCGCCGAAGCGTGGATCAAGGCCACCACCGACGCGCTGGCCACGCTCGACACCGTGACGATCCGCGTCCGCACGACCGGGGCAGGGGTCTATGACCACGGCTATGTGCTGGCCGATGAACGCGTGGCCGACCACACGCCCGGCGACGGCCGGCCCAAACAGCGGCTGTGGCGGATCCGGGCCGCCCGCATCGTGACGGCAACCGGCGCCATTGAGCGGCCCTTGGCCTTTGCTGGAAATGACGTGCCCGGCGTGATGCTCGCCGCCGCCGTCCGTGACTACGTCACGAACTACGGAGTCAGCCCCGGCGACCGCACGGTGATCGTGACCAACAATGACGACGCGTACCGGACCGCAATCGCGCTGAAATCTGCGGGCCTTGAGGTGCCGGTCATCGTCGATGCGCGCACCGAGGTCACCGGCGATCTGCCGGCCCAAGCCCGCGCGCTGGGCATCCGCATCGCCACGGGCACCGCAATTGCCAAGGTGCAGGGGTCCAGACGCGTCACCGGCGTTGCCCTCTGCCTGCAGGCGGGCGAAGGGGCGGTGACCGACGAGGTCGCTTGTGATGCGGTTGCGATGTCCGGTGGCTGGTCGCCCGTGGTCCACCTCTGGTCCCATTGCGGCGGCAAGTTGACCTGGGATGACGATATCGCGGGCTTTGTTCCCGATCCGGCCCGCCCGCCCGTCAACCATGACGGCAGCGCGATGGTCACCGTCGCGGGGGCTGCGGCGGGACTTTTCGGAACGGCCGAGGCGCGCGCCTCTGGTGAGTCTGCCGCGATGGGTGTTGGCACGGATGGCACACGTCTGGCACACGCCAAGCACACGGGAAACATACACCCCGTCTGGGTCATGCCGCAGGGGGCCGCGCCCAGACTGCGCACCAAGATGTGGTTGGACTACCAGAACGACGTCAAGGTCAGCGACGTGCAACTGGCCGCCCGCGAGGGCTATGAAAGCGTGGAGCATACCAAGCGCTACACCACGCTTGGCATGGCGACGGATCAAGGCAAGCTCAGCAATATCAACGGCCTTGCGGTGCTTGCTCAGGCGCTGAACGCTGACATTCCGGCCGTCGGCACCACCACCTTCCGCCCGCCCTATACGCCAGTCACCATCGGCACTTTGGCCGGTGAGGCGCGGGGCGACATCTTTCAACCCCTGCGCAAGACGCCGATCCATGAATGGCACGTGAAATCAGGGGCTTATTTCGAACCGGTGGGCCTCTGGCGACGGCCCTACTGCTTTCCGCGCCCCGGCGAAACCCATCAACAGGCGGTGCATCGCGAGGTGCTGAACACCCGTTCTGCCCTTGGCCTCCTGGATGCCTCGACCCTTGGCAAGATCGTGGTGAAAGGCCCTGATGCGGGGAAATTCCTCGACATGCTGTATACCGGCGTGATGAGCACACTGCCCATCGGCAAGTGCCGCTATAGCCTGATGTGCAACGAACAGGGGTTCCTCAGCGATGACGGCGTGGTTGCCCGCATCGACGAGGACACATGGCTGTGCCACACCACATCTGGTGGCGCTGACCGGATCCACGCCTGGATGGAGGACTGGCTGCAATGCGAATGGTGGGATTGGCAGGTCTACACTGCCAATGTGACCGAACAATACGCTCAAGTTGCGGTGGTCGGACCCAACGCGAGGAACCTCCTGCAAGCCCTTGGCGGAATGGATGTTTCCCGCGACACACTGCCTTTCATGCAATGGGCGGACGGTCGTTTGGCCGGTTACCCGGTCCGGGTTTACAGGATCAGTTTCTCGGGCGAGCTCAGCTATGAGATCGCGGTTCCGGCAAGTCACGGGCTGGCCTTCTGGAACGCCTGTCTGGAGGCAGGAAAACCATTTGGTGCAATGCCTTACGGCACCGAAGCCCTGCATGTGATGCGCGCCGAAAAGGGCTTTATCATGATCGGTGACGAGACCGATGGCACTGTGATCCCGCAAGACCTGGGCCTGGCTTGGGCGATCTCCAAAAAGAAAATGGACTACCTTGGCAAACGTGGTCAGGAACGCAGCCACCTTGCCAACCCCGATCGTTGGCAACTGGTCGGATTCGAGACGCTGGACGGCTCGGTCATCCCCGATGGCGCTTATGTGCTGGAGGACGGCAGCAATGCCAATGGCCAGCGCAATGTGCAGGGGCGGGTGACCTCGACCTACCCGTCGCCCACGCTGTCGCGCGGCATTGCGATGGGGCTGTTGCGCCACGGGCCCGACCGGATCGGCGAGGTTGTGTCGTTCAACATGGTCGGTGGCGGGACGGTGCAAGCGCGCGTGACCAGCCCGGTTTTTTATGACAAGGACGGGGAAAAGCAGAATGTCTGAACCGGTGTCGGCCCTTGGCGGTGTCGTCTTTGATGGGTTCGTAAAGATCCGCGAAATCGGACCCGTCGGCATGATAGCTTTGCGGGCCAAAGGCCTGCCAGGTCTGGATAAAGCGATCAAGGCTGCAACTGGCACCAAAGTCCCGGCGATGCGCAAGATCGTGATCTCAGGTGACCGCGCCTGTGGCTGGATGAGCCCGGACGAGTATCTGTTGGTTGTGCCTTACGCTGAGGTTGCCAAGACTTTGGCGGCCGTCGACAAGGCGCTCAAGGGCGCCCATTACCTGGCAGTCGATGTCTCGGATGCCCGCGCGGTCTTTCGCATCGAAGGCGTCAGGTCCGAGGATGTCTTGGCCAAGCTTTGTCCCGTCGATCTGGCGCGTCTGGAACCGGGAGAACTGCGGCGAACCCGCGCAGCGCAGGTCGCGGCGGCGTTCTGGAAAGAGCACGACGGCTATACGCTTGTGTGCTTTCGGTCGGTTGCAAGCTACGTGATGGGGCTTTTGACGCATTCCGCCAAGGCTGGCAGCGAGCTTTCGCCTCAGGATTGACGCAGGTTGCGTGACTTTGCCGGTTGAGGTGTTCCGCCTAAATATATGTTAGCAAGCGTTATTACGGGATCTTCGTGCATGATTCTGCCAAGCCGGTGCTGGTCGTGGTTGCATTGCTGATCGCACGTAATCCCGACGCGAAAACGGTCGATCTGGCGCTTGTGCCGACCGCAGGATCGGGTGATTGGGCGCCCCGATCCGGCAGAAAGATGTGGCATGCGGGAACCCGCAGCGTCGCTTTGTCGTTGGTTTTGTGTTCTGATAGGGGTGGTCAAGGAAGCGGCCTGCGCCGTTTTCTGGACCTCTGGGCTTGACCTTCCCAGACAACGTGCCCTTATTCCAAGGGATTGATTTTCGCTGAAACAGGAGACCCTTCGATGGCTTTCACCCTGCCTGATCTTCCCTACGCGCATGATGCTCTGGCCGCGTTGGGCATGTCGAAAGAGACGCTCGAATACCATCATGACCTGCATCACAAGGCCTATGTCGATAACGGCAACAAGCTGATTGCGGGCACCGAATGGGAGGACAAAAGCCTTGATGACATCGTCAAGGGCACCTACCAGGCCGGTGCTGTGGCGCAGAACGGCATCTTCAACAATGCCAGCCAGCATTGGAACCATAACCTTTTCTGGCAGGTGATGGGGCCGGGCGAGAACAAAAAGATGCCGGGCGCGCTGGAAGCTGCGATCACCCGGGATTTCGGATCCGTGGCCAAGTTCAAGGAAGATTTCGCCGCTGCAGGCGCGGGGCAGTTCGGGTCGGGCTGGGCGTGGCTTGTCGTGAACAGTCATGGCAACCTGCAGATCACCAAGACCGAGAACGGCGTCAACCCATTATGCTTTGGGCAAAAGGCGCTGCTGGCCTGCGATGTTTGGGAACACAGCTACTACATTGATTTCCGGAACAAACGCCCGGCCTATCTTGCCAATTTCCTTGAAAAGCTGGTGAACTGGGACGCCGTCGCCGCCCGGATGTAGGCGAGCCAGACTTGACCAGCCTCGCCCGCTGCGGTCACGCCATCGCGGGCGACCTCGTTTCAGGCAAACGCCTTGCGCAGTGCATCGGTCAAGGCAGACACATCCGGGACGAGCTGGAACAGGGTCTTGATCGAGACATCGGCAAACCCCTCGGTCACGATGTGGTTAATCAGACCCGCAAGCGGTGTCCAGTACTCGGCGGCATTTACCACATAGATCGGTTTGGCATGCAGACCGATCTGGGCCCAGGTCAGCACCTCGAAAAACTCGTCAAGCGATCCTGCGCCGCCGGGCAGCACAATGATCGCATCAGAATTCATGAACATTACCTTTTTGCGTTCATGCATGTCTTGGGTAATGATCAGCGTGGACAGGTCGCGCTTGCCTGCCTCGCGGTCCATCAGATGCGTCGGAATCACCCCCAGAGTCCGGGCGCCCGCCGCTTGCGCCGCGCGGGCCACTTCGCCCATGAGGCCCACATCGCCCGCACCATACACCAGACGCCAGCCTTGGTCGGCGATCATCGTGCCGGTTGCGCGGGCCGCTGCCACATGGACCGGGTTGCGGCCCGCTCGAGAACCGCAAAATACGCAGACGGAGCGCAAAGAGTGAGGGCTGGCGGTCACGATCTTCTCCAGTCTGCGGGGATTGGTGCAGAAACTATTGCCATGATGCCAGATATAGCGGTTCCTTGAGATATACAAAGCAGGGGTCGGCAACAGGCCCCGCGCAGGGGGAATGAAAATGGCCGGTTGGGCAACAATGGCCCCGCGAGAGCGGGCGATCTGGATGGCATTAGGGGCCGCCGTCGTCGGCGGCGCGGGCTATGTCGTGTTTCGGCCAAATCCGTTGCAAGACGCGGCCCCGACAGCGGATGTCGTGGCGGCCATTGATGACCCGACAGCCGCAGTCGCGCCCGCCGCCGCAACACCAACCCCCACGCCGGATCCACCGCCGGTCGTGGCGACGGGCGCGCCTGCAGCAACCATCGCCCCGGCAGAGGTGACCGCCAAAGACGGCGTGGCCGAGGTGCCAGCTGACGCGGATGTCAGCGCGGACGCGCCGTCCACCGGGGTGGCCGATGTCGCGCCTGACAGCATGCCAGAGGTGGTGACCGAGACCCCTGCAAGCCCGACGTTTGACCTGGTGCGCGTGGAACCTGACGGTGCGGCCCTCGTGGCGGGACAGGCAGCGCCCGATGCGGTGGTCGAGTTTCGGCTGAACGATGTGCCCATCGCCACGACAACTGCGGACGCGTCGGGCAATTTCGTCGCGATGTTCACACTTGCCCCCAGCGATACGCCGCGCCTTTTGTCGATGGTGCTCAAAGGCGCTGACGGGGTTGAAGTTCAATCCGGGTCCAGTGTCGCGATCGCGCCAATTGCGCCACCGGTGAAGATCGCCGTGGCTGAGGCACCGGTGCCTGATGTCGCAAACGAAGCCTCCGCGCCTGAAACCGCACCTGCTGACGTTGCCGTGACAGACCCTGCAACCACCGAGACCCCGGCAACTGAAACTGCGACGGCCCCGCCCCGCGACACGGTTGCTGTGACTGAGCCATCTGCGCCTGCGACGCTGTTGGTGACAAAAGAGGGTGCGACCGTGCTGCAGGGCGACCCGGACGCCGCCACTGACGCCGCAAAGGTCAGCATCGAAGCAATTGCTTATACGCCAAGCGGTGCGGTCCAGTTGTCCGGGCGAGGCGCAGTTGGACAAGTTTTGCGGTTCTATCTCGACAATGCCCTGATTTTTGAACTGATGCCCGAAGCCGCGCAATGGTCGCTGACGCTGCCCGAGATTGCGCCCGGGCTTTACACCTTGCGCGTGGATCAACTGGACGCGGCTGGCAAGGTCGCGTCGCGGTTTGAAACCCCGTTCAAGCGCGAAACGCGCGAGGCCCTGGCTGCGGCGGCCGGTGCTACAGCGACCGAGACGACGCTCGCGACCTCTGACGCCGCAGTGCCCGCCGAACCGGCAGAACCCGCCAGCGGATCGCAACAAGGCTTGGTCGCCACCGCGGACGAACCTGCCGCCGCGCCTGCTTCGCCTGACGCGGCCTCCTCTGACGTCAGCAAAACTGCATCGGTCGTCGCAGAGGCACCCGCCGTCACTGCTGCGCAGCCCGTGGCAGTCGCCGATGCCCCAGCCGCTGTCGCACCCAAACCTGCTGCGTCGCCCGTTACGGTGACTGTTCAACCCGGCTTTACCCTGTGGGGGATCGCGAAAAAGGAATTCGGCGACGGGGTGCTCTATGTGCAGGTCTTTGACGCCAACCGCGACAAGATCCGCGATCCGGACCTGATCTATCCGGGGCAGGTCTTTACGATACCGAAGGCAGTTCCGGCACCTTGAGCACCGCTGAGGCCGCTTGCGCAGGGCGACAGCAGGCCATCACATCGGGATGATCTTGACAGCAATCGGCCATCAGGAACGAAATCGTGGCACCCATTCCCTTTGCGTCAACGGCATAATAGATGTTGCGCGCCACCCGCCTGGAGCGGATCAACCCTGCCTGTTCAAGCTGTGCGAGATGAAAAGACAGCCGTGACGCGGAATGGTCCAAGGTGCGCGCAAGGTCGCCTGCAGGCAAACCCTCGTTGCCTGCGGCGATCAAAAGGCGCACGAGGTCCAGCCGGGTTTCGTGGGCAAGTGCGGACAATGCCGCGAGCGCTTTACTTCGTTCCATCCTTCAACTACTCATGAAATGTTGAACTTACCATAGTCAAGCTACGCTGCAGGTCAAGTGTCCTGCATGCTCGCCAGAGGACCAAGATGCGCCGCGTTACCCATACCGCCACGTCCGCTGACCGGACGACCCCGCCTGCCTCCGGCTTTCAGACCATCGCGCGGGTGCTGCCCTATCTTTGGCCAAGCGGGCAGGGTTGGGTGAAACGGCGCGTGTTGCTGGCGATGGTCCTGCTGTTCACATCCAAGCTGATCGCCGTCACCACGCCGTATCTTTACAAACTGGCGGTTGACGCCCTGACCGGGACAAAGGCGGATGCGGGCGTCCTCTTGGCCGTCGGGGCCATCGGATTGACGGTCGCCTATGGCATGGCCCGATTTGCCGCAATAGCCTTTGCCGAATTGCGCGATCTGGTGTTCGTGCGGGTCGGCCAGCGTGCCTTGCGGGCACTGGCGCTGGAGACGTTTACCCATATTCACCGCTTGTCGATGCGCTATCACATCACCCGCAAGACCGGTGGTCTGAGCCGGATCATCGAACGCGGTGTCAAGGGCGTCGATTTCCTCTTGCGGTTCATGCTGTTTTCCATCGGGCCGCTGATCCTGGAACTGGCGCTGGTGGTCGGTATCTTCGTCTTTGCGTTCGGATGGCTGTATGCCGCCGTCGTGGTGGTGATGATCGCGCTTTACGTCACCTACACGTTCAAAGTGACCGAGTGGCGCGTGAAACTGCGGCGCGAGATGAACGACCAGGACACCGATGCCAACCAAAAGGCGGTGGACAGCCTGCTCAATTTTGAAACCGTCAAGTATTTCGGGGCCGAGACGCGCGAGGCGGGGCGCTATGACAAGGCGATGGGCAAGTATGAGACGGCCGCCGTCAAGACCGGCCAGTCGTTAAGCCTGCTCAATGCCGGGCAGTCGTTGCTGCTCACCACCGGGCTGGTGACAGTGATGGTTCTGGCTGCAACGGGTGTGCAGGCGGGGACCCTGACCGTCGGCGATTTCGTGATGGTCAACGCCTACATGGTTCAGATCAGCATGCCCTTGAACTTTCTGGGCACGGTTTACCGCGAGATCCGGCAGTCGCTGGTCGATATGGGCGAGATGTTCGGGCTTTTGGCGCAACCTGCCGAGGTCAAGGACAAGCCCGGCGCACCGGACCTGCGTGTCGGCGCGGGCGAGGTCGTCTTTGACAATGTGACCTTTGGCTATGACCCGGACCGCGTCATCCTCAAGAGGGTCTCGTTGCGCGTGGGTCCGGGGGAGCGGGTGGCACTGGTCGGCCCTTCGGGGTCAGGCAAATCGACCATCGGGCGGCTTTTGTTCCGGTTCTATGACGTGACGGGCGGGGCGGTTCGCATCGACGGGCAGGACTTGCGGGATGTGACGCAAGACAGCCTTCACGCCCGCATCGGCGTGGTGCCGCAAGACACGGTGCTGTTCAATGACACCATCCTTTACAACATCGCTTATGGCCGCCCCGACGCCAGCCGCGAAGAGATCGAGGATGCCGCGCGTGCGGCCAAGATCCACACGTTCATCGAAAGCCTGCCGCAGGGCTATGAGACGACCGTGGGTGAGCGGGGCCTGAAACTGTCGGGCGGCGAAAAGCAGCGCGTGGGCATTGCACGCACCTTGCTGAAAAACCCGCCGATCCTGCTTTTGGACGAGGCAACCAGCGCCTTGGACAGCCAGACCGAACGCGATATCCAGGACAGCCTGAACGAGATGGGCAAGGGTCGGTCGGTCATCACCATCGCGCACCGCCTGTCAACCATTGCCGATGCCGACCGCATCGTGGTGCTGGAGGCGGGCCAGATCGTCGAAGAGGGCACCCATGACGCCTTGTTGGCCAATAAAGGTCGCTATGCCGCGATGTGGGAGCGCCAGTCCTCCAATGACGGATCGGAAAGGTCTGTCACCGACGGACTTGATGCCAAAGGTGTCAGCAAGAACATGGATTATACGGCCCGGGACGGTAACGGCAACTTTCCTGCCTTGACCGGGGTCTAGCGGTTGGCCCACCGGCGCGGCTGTCTGCCTGTCCGAAATACGCCTGCCGCCAGCCCGCCGGGCTTGGCAAGCGCTTGGCTTCCCGTGTAAGACGGGTCAACGACATGGAGCGGGCCCCTTGAGCAATCCTGAAAGCTTTATCGACGAGGTCACCGAAGAGGTTCGCCGGGACAAGCTTTTCCGGACCTTCCGCAAGTATGGCTGGATCGGCATCGTGCTGGTTCTGGGCGTCGTTGGCGGATCGGCGTGGAACGAATGGCGCAAGGCGCAAGACAGCGCTCGCGCCGAAGTTTTTGGCGATGCCGTGTCGGCAGCACTGGATTTGACGGATGCACCGGCGCGGCGCGCGGCCCTCGCGGCGGTTCCGGCGGATGGCGCACAAGCGTCGGTGTTGCAGTTGCTGCTGGCCACGGACCCGCAAGATGATGCCGCAGCCACCCTGAAGGCCTTGGACGCGGTGATTGCTGATCCTGCACAACCGGCACTTTACCGTGATCTTGCGACGTTGCGGCGGGTGGTTGTCGCGGGGGATGCGATGCCATTGTCTGACCGGCGCAGCGCCTTGGAGGCAATCGCATCCGCAGGGCGCCCGTTCCGTGTACTGGCGCAGGAACAGCTGGCATATCTTTTGATCGAAGAAGGCCAGATCGATGCGGCGATCAAGGCGCTGTCGGGTTTGGTGCAAGATCAAGAAGCGTCTGCTGCGCTGCGCGGTCGCGCGGCACAGGTCATTGTGGCGCTGGGCGGCATCCCCCCCGAAGCCAGCAAGACGAATGGCTGACATGTGGCGGCAAGGGACAGAGTTATGGGCATGACGATGGTGGCACGGCGCGGATGGGCTTTCTTGGCCCCGGCGATTGGCCTGGTGCTGCTCGCCGCTTGCGGCGAGCGTGAACTGGTGCTGGAAGGGGAACGCTTTACCACCCGGACGCCGCTTGAGGCGTCTCTGCCGGTTGAGGGTCAGCCGACACCCGAAGCGCCGATTTCTGGTCAGGTCACCGCGTCTGAGCCGATCACTTTGCCGGCTGCGGTCGCCAATGCCGACTGGACCCATCGCGCAGGAAATGCCCGCCACCTGATGCCCCATGGCGCGCTATCCAGCGCCCCTGTGCGGGTCTGGAGCGCCAATGTCGGCAAAGGTTCGTCGCGGAAATCGCGCGTCTCGGCCGCGCCCGTGGTTTCCGATGGCCGCATCTTTACGATGGATGCCCTGTCGGGTGTCACGGCAACCGCAACATCTGGCGCAACGCTCTGGACGGTTGATCTCAGCGCCAGCTTTGACCGGGGCGGCGCGCAATCGGGTGGCGGGCTTGCCATCGCCGGTGGGCGGCTTTTTGTGGCCACCGGATTTGGTGAGTTGGTCGCACTTGACCCGGCCTCGGGTGCGGTGACCTGGCGCCAGCGTCTGGATTCCCCCGTCAGCGGCGCACCTGCAGCGGTTGATGGCGCGGTTTTCGTGGTTGGGCGCGATGGCACCGCGTGGGGCCTTGATGCCCAGAACGGCAAGGTCCTCTGGCAGGCGGCCGGTACCGCGTCCAAGCTGGGTGTCCTTGGCACATCGGCGCCGGCGGTCGGTGAACGCGCGGTGATCTTCCCGTCGGCTGGTGGCGAGATCATGGCCGTGACGCGGCTGGGCGGCCTCAAGGTCTGGTCGGCATCGACTGCGGGCGAGCGGCTTGGCCGTGCATTTGCCGCGACCTATGATGTCACGTCCGATCCGGTTGTTCAGGGTGATGTCACCTATGCGGGAACCTCCGCTGGCAGGACAATCGCGCTGTCATCCTCATCGGGTGAGCGTATCTGGTCAACGGGCGAGGGCGCCATGGGTCCCGTTCTGCCGGTTGGCGGTTCGGTCTTTCTGGTCAATGATCAGTCGCGGCTGGTGCGGCTGGATGCGGCAACCGGCACCGTGATCTGGTCGGTCGACATGCCC
This sequence comes from Rhodobacterales bacterium, assembly GCA_031378845.1. Classification (GTDB taxonomy): domain Bacteria; phylum Pseudomonadota; class Alphaproteobacteria; order Rhodobacterales; family Rhodobacteraceae; genus JAJNPS01. The sequence goes on along the minus strand of JANNES010000003.1, from coordinate 93,181 downwards.
TATTTCGAGAATGAAAAACCCAAGAAACGCAAAGGCATCTTTGCCCACTACGGCCCGGTTCTCGCAGGTGGGCGGCTGGTCGTGGCGTCCTCGGACGGGCTCTTGCGGTTCTTCAGCCCGACCGATGGGTCGCTGCTGTCCACGCTCGACATTCCGGGTGGTGCTGCGGCACAACCGGCGCTGGCGGGCGGCGTGATCTATGTGATGGGCGGCAACGGGCAACTTCACGCTTTCCGTTAAGCCGCCGCGGGTGTATGGGCTGCGGCTTGTCACCGACGGACTGAGGTCATGAGCTTTACCCTTGCGATCGTGGGGCGCCCGAATGTGGGTAAATCCACGCTTTTCAACCGGCTTGTGGGCCGCAAACTGGCGCTGGTCGATGACCAGCCCGGCGTGACGCGCGACCTGCGTGAGGGTGACGCCAAGTTGCACGATTTGCGCTTTACCGTGATCGACACGGCGGGGCTAGAGGAAGTCACCGATGACAGCCTTCAGGGGCGCATGCGCCGTTTGACCGAACGCGCCGTCGAGATGGCCGATATCAGCCTGTTCTTGTTGGATGGTCGGGTCGGTGTCACCCCCACCGACGAGGTCTTTGCCGGCATCTTGCGCAAAAAGGGTGCGCGGGTGATCCTTGGGGTGAACAAGGCCGAGGGCAAGGCCGGCGATGCCGGCGCGATCGAAGCCTGGTCGCTGGGTCTTGGGGAGCCGGTGCGTCTGTCGGCGGAACATGGCGAGGGGATGGATGATCTTTACCACATCCTGCGCCCCCTGGTGGGGGAGTTCGCCGAACGCGAATCCGAGAATGCCCCGCTTGTTGACCTGGATCTGAGCGAAGATGACGCGGCGTTGGAGGCGGACGGGACAGCCCACTACCCGACCGAGAAAAAGCCCTTGCAGATCGCCGTTATCGGGCGGCCCAACGCGGGCAAATCGACGCTGATCAACAAGATCCTCGGCTATGACCGTTTGCTCACCAGTCCCGAAGCGGGAACCACGCGCGACGCGATCTCTGTGCGCGCCGAATGGCAGGGCACGCCCATCCGCATCTTTGATACGGCGGGCATGAGGAAACGCGCGAAGATCTATGAAAAGCTTGAGAAACTCAGCGTTTCAGACGGCATCCGCGCGGTCCGTTTTGCCGAGGTCGTGGTGGTGCTGCTGGACGTGGAAATCCCGTTTGAGGTTCAGGATCTCCGCATCGCCGATTTTGCCGAAACCGAAGGGCGCGCGGTCGTCGTGGCGGTCAACAAATGGGATCTTGAGGACGAAAAGCAAGACAAGCTGGCCGAGCTGAAAGAGATGTTCGAGCGTCTTTTGCCGCAGTTGCGGGGCGCACCCCTGATCACCGTCAGCGCCAAGACGGGACGTGGCCTTGACCGGTTGCATGACGCGATCCGCAAGGCGCATGATGTCTGGAACCGCCGAATCGCGACCGCGCGGCTGAATTCGTGGCTGGGTGCGATGACCGAGGCGCATCCCCCGCCCGCACCCGGCGGCCACCGGATAAAGCTGCGCTATATCACCCAAGTCAAAACCCGCCCGCCCGGGTTTGTTATCAAATGCAGCCGTCCGGACGAACTGCCCGAAAGCTATAAGCGCTATCTCGTCAATGGGTTGCGCGATCATTTTGACATGCCGGGCACGCCGATCCGCCTGTACTTCCGCAGTCAAGGCGACCAGAACCCGTGGAAGAACCGCAAGTTCCACACGCCAAGCCGTCTGCGCAAGCACATGGAAAAGAATACCGGCGAATAGCCGGATCTCACGCTTTGCGGCGCATCGACCAGAGCGTGATGGCCATGATGACGATGCCGGATGCCGCGATGGTGGCAACCGTCAGGTTGTCACTGCGATTGGCTATGATGACGCCTCCCAATGCCCAGATCACCGTCAGCCCGTAAACCAGCATCGCGGGTTTGCGCATCTGGACGGTCACCGCGATCACCAGCACCAGTGCCAGCATCGCCACGGCTGACACGGTGTCTGACAAGACCCCATACCCCGCCAGCACGACCCCGAGCGACACCGCCGACGCCGCAGACAACCAGCCGGTCAGGATGGCGATGGGCGCTGAAAGAAGCCAGCGGTCCGGTTCGGTCGGCGTGCGCAAGAATGCGACCATTGCCCCGGCCAGCATCGCCCAGATCGCCGCGGTGGCGATCCGCGGATAGTCTGGCGCGATCCACAACCAGACCGCACCCAACAAGACCGACGCTGCAAGCGGCAGTCGCGCGCTGTCCCACATGGGATCCTCGCCACGCTTCCACAGACCAAACACTGCATGGGCGGCCAGCCACAGATAGATCACCGACCAGATCGCAAAGGCGTAAGCCGCGGGCTGGATCGACGGGCGGTCGATCAGCACGCGAAACATCGCCGGATCATAGCCCCGAAAGGGCGGTGTGATGAACGGTGCGATGCCAAACGCAACGGTTGCCAACAACAAGAGCACGGCACGGATCTGAGGTGTCATGAAACGTCCTTCGAAGGGCTACCGCGTCAGGCAAAATCGCCGGAGGGCAATATCCGCGTCCTGCCCCCAAGATATGCAGATAGCACGCCAGGCAGATCAATCGACCCATCAGCTTGCTGGCCGTTCTCGACAACCGCGATCAGGCAGCGCCCGACAGCCAGCCCCGATCCGTTCAGGGTATGCACGAATTCCGGCTTGCCTCCGGCGGCGCGGTAGCGCGCGTTCATCCGGCGCGCCTGAAAATCACCGCAGACTGAGACTGAACTGATCTCGCGATAGGTGTTCTGCCCCGGCAACCAGACCTCGATGTCATGCGTCTTGGTCGACCCGAACCCCATGTCGCCGGTGCAAAGGACCACCGTCCGGTACGGCAGGCCCAGCTTTTCCAGAATCGCCTCGGCGCAGCGCGTCATACGCTCGTGCTCGGCAAGGCTGGTCTCGGGGGTGGTGATCGACACCATCTCGACCTTTTCGAACTGGTGCTGGCGCAGCATGCCAGAGGTATCCTTGCCCGCCGACCCCGCCTCGGAGCGGAAGCACTGGGTATGGGCGGTCATGCGGATGGGCAAGGCGGCAGCGTCCAGAATCATCTCGGCCACCGAATAGGTCAGCGTCACCTCGGAGGTTGGCACCAGCCACCAGCCATTGGTGGTCTGATAGCTGTCCTCGCCGAATTTCGGCAGCTTGTCGGTGCCATACATCGCCTCGGGTTTGACCAGCACGGGCGTCCACGTCTCGGTCAGCGCATGTTCGCTGACATGGGTATCGAGCATGAATTGCGCCAAGGCGCGTTGCAGCCGGGCAACCGTGCCCTTGAGGACAACGAACCGCGTGCCGGACAACTTGGCCGCCGTCTCGAAGTCCATCCCGACCGCAATGCCGGGAATTGCAAAATGCTCTGCCGGGGCAAAGTCAAAGCTGCGTGGCGTGCCCCAGCGGCGGATTTCCACGTTGTCGTGCGCGTCGCGGCCATCCGGCACCTCGGCCAACGGCAGGTTGGGGATCACCGCCAGACGCTCTTGCAGGTCTGCATCAAGCTGCTTGGCATGGGCCTCTTGCTCGGAGATCAGCGCCTTGCGGGCGGCGATGCCTTGTCGAATGTTTTCAAAGGCCGTGTTGTCGCCCGCAGCCTTCGCGGTCCCTGCTTGTTTGCTAAGGCCATTGAGCAGAGCCAAACCGTCTTCGGCCGCCTTGATTGCCAGACGACGGGCGGTGTCAACCTTCAGGATGTCGTCCGACATCGGCGCAAGACCCCGGCGGCCAAGGCTTGCATCAAAGGCGTCGGGCGATTGCCGGATCAGGCGGATGTCGTGCATGTGGCGTCCTGTTTGGCGATGGATCAGGGGTGTCACCACCCATATGCAACATTGCCCATCCTTAGTGAAGCGGCGATCAGACGGCGTGGCGGGTCATTGCGGACGACATTTGTGCGGCGATTTGCATCAATCTCCTCTGGCATTTCCCTGCGCAATTCGTATATGCGCCTCGGGATCAGACCGGGACGCAGTGCCCCTCAAGACCGCGCAATTTGGCTTGGCTTGTCTTCCAACCGCACCGTGGATAGGGTGCGCGACCGAAGATAGGCGTGCCCATTGCACCCCTTCGGACCGAAAGGATGACCATGTTCGTGACACCCGCCTTCGCACAAGCCGCAGCCCCCGGCATGGGCTCTGCCTTGGGGTCATTCGTGCCCCTGGTTCTGATTTTCTTCATCATGTATTTCCTGCTGATCCGTCCGCAGCAGAAAAAGCTGAAGGAACATCGCGGGATGGTCGAGGCGCTGCGTCGCGGAGACCAGGTTCTCACCCAGGGCGGCATCGTCGCCAAGATCACCAAGGTGCAAGAGGACGGCATGGTCGAGGCCGAGATTGCCGAAGGCGTGCGCGTGAAGATCCTGCGTTCGACGATCACGCAAGTGATGTCCAAGACCGAACCTGCTGCGTGAGTTATCAAAGATGACGCCGACCCCGCTCTGGAAACGGTTGCTGATCATCGGGCTATGCCTGCTGGGGATCTTGCTGGCGGTCCCCAATGCGGATTACGCCGTCGTCGAACGCCACAACGATGCCGCTGCAGCGATAGAAGTGGCGGGCGGGGTTGCAACGCCGCAACAGGCGATGGATCTCGCCAGCTGGCCCGGCTGGATGCCGTCGAACCTAATGAACCTTGGCCTTGATCTGCGCGGTGGGGCGCATCTGCTGGCCGAAGTCAAACTGGCTGATGTCTACAAGGACCGCATGAACGGCCTCTGGCCTGAAGTCCGCGATACCTTGCGCGATCTGCGTGACGAGATCGGCACGATCCGCCGTCAGCCTTCGCCCGACGGCGTTTTGCGGATCGCCATTTCCAACCCCCAAGGCCTGCAAAAGGCGATCGAGGCAGTCAATGCCTTGGCCACACCCGTGGTCAGTTTGACCGGTGTCGGCCAGAATGACATCGCGGTGACGGTCGAAGGCGACGAGATCGTTGTGCAGCTGTCGGAGGCCGAAAAGACCGCCACCGATGACCGCACCATCCAGCAATCGCTTGAAATCATCCGCCGTCGCGTGGACGAGGTGGGCACGCGTGAGCCTACGATCCAGCGGCAAGGCACCGACCGCATCCTGATTCAGGTGCCCGGTATCGGATCTGCGTCCGAACTGAAAAAGCTGATCGGCACCACCGCCAAGCTGACTTTTCACCCGGTGGTGCGCCGTACCACGGATTCAGCCGCCGACCCCGGCCCGCGCAACATCTTGCTGCCCTCGTCGGATGAGCCGGGCACCTATTACGTGTTGGGCGAAGATGCGGTGGTGACCGGCGAGGAACTGGTCGACAGCCAGCCTGCGTTTGATCAGAACAACCGCCCTGCGGTGAACTTTCGGTTCAATCCGACCGGCGCGCGCAAATTCGGGGATTACACCGCCCAGAACATCGGCAATCCGTTTGCCATCGTGCTGGACGACCAGGTGATTTCGGCCCCCACCATCCAGAGCCATATCGCGGGCGGGTCCGGGATCATCACGGGGTCCTTTTCAGTGGAAGAGGCGACGCAGCTTGCCGTCCTGTTGCGCGCAGGCGCACTTCCGGCAGAAATGAATTTCCTTGAGGAACGGACCATCGGGCCGGAACTCGGGGCGGACTCGATCAAGGCCGGCCAGACCGCCGCGATCATCGGCATGATCTGCGTCATGGCCTACATGATCGCGAGTTATGGCCTGTTCGGCGTGATGAGCTGCGTCGCCTTGGCCGTAAACATTGTCATGCTGGTCGCAATGATGTCCGTGATCGGCGCGACGCTGACCTTGCCGGGCATTGCGGGCATCGTTCTGACCATGGGCATGGCGGTGGATGCCAACGTGCTGATCTATGAACGCATCCGTGAAGAATTGCGTGGCGGCATGTCCCCGGGCCGTGCCATCGAAGTCGGCTTTCAGCGCGCCTTGTCGGCGATCACGGATTCCAACGTCACGGCAATCCTGACCGCATTGATCATGTTCTGGATCGGCTCTGGCGCGGTGCGCGGCTTTGCGGTCACGCTGATTTTCGGTATCATCACGTCGATGTTCACCGCCGTCTATCTGACGCGGCTGATCATCGAGACATGGCTGAACTGGAAACGACCAAAGACGATTCAGGTCTGAAAGGAATAGGGTCATGGCATGGCGTTTGCGGATGGTCCCCGAAAAGACCAATATCGACTTTTTCAAATGGCAATACATCACGTTTGGCGCGTCCATCGTCGTCTTGATCGCCACCGTCATCTTGCTGGCGACGCGGGGTCTGAACTTCGGCATCGACTTCAAGGGTGGCACGACGATCCGCACGGAATCGACCATTTCTGTCGATGTCGGGGCCTACCGTGATGCACTGTCTGGTCTCGGGCTCGGCGATGTCAGCATCAGCGAGGTCTTTGATCCAAGTTTCCGTGCCGACCAGCATGTGGCGATGGTGCGCATCTCGGCACGCGAAGGCGAAGAGGCTGTCACCCCCGAAGTGATCGGACAAGTCGAGGCGGCGCTGAAAGCTGTCGATCCCTCGATCACCTTTCCGGCGGTGGAATCTGTCGGACCGAAAGTGTCGGGAGAGCTGATCTGGTCGGCCATCCTTGCGGTGATCGCGGGGTCCATCGGCATCATGATCTATGTCTGGATCCGGTTCGAATGGCAGTTTGCCGTGGGCACTGTGGCCGCGCTGGCCCACGACGTGGTTGCGACCATCGGGGTATTTTCGCTTTTTCAGCTCAAGTTCGATCTGACCATTGTCGCTGCCCTGCTGACCATCCTTGGCTATTCCGTGAACGATACCGTCGTGATCTTTGACCGGTTGCGCGAGAATCTGGCCAAGTACAAGCAGATGCCGCTTCTTGAGATGATGAACCTGACCGCGAACGAAACGCTGAGCCGGACCGTGATGACGGCGACGACCACGCTGATCGCACTGGCGGTGTTGCTGATTTTCGGCGGTGACGTGATCCGCGGATTTGCTTTTGCGATGTTCTTTGGTGTGATCGTCGGTACCTATTCGACGCTCTATATCGCCAAGAACATCGTTCTGTTCCTAGGGCTTGATCGCGGCGACAAGCCCAAGAAAACAGACAAGAACGAGTTTGCCAATATTGACGCCTGAGGCCGCGATGCGCCTGACCGAAATCAGCTATGGCAGTGCCAAACCCATCGAAGGTTACGGCCCCGGCTTCTTTCGGATCGGTTGGCATGTGCTGCGCGGGCCTTGCCTGATCACACCGTGGGATGCGGGTCTTTGGGGCGGGTTTGACGATACCGCGGCGCCACTGTCGCTGGCGGGACGAATAGATGTGCTGTTTCTTGGCATGGGTGCGGATATCGGTCACCCGCCAGCGGCGTTTCGCACCAGGTTGCACGCGGCAGGGATCGGCATCGAGGCTATGTCCTCGCCGACAGCGTGCCGCACCTATAATGTGCTCCTGAGCGAGGGTCGACGGATTGCTGTCTGCCTGATCCCGGTCTGACGCCAAAATTCTTCGAAGAATTTTGTAATTTCCTTCGAAGGAAATTGGTCACCACAAATGGTGCACATGGCGTGCGATGCGCCGGAAATAGACATCTTCTGCCGCCGCGAGGACTGCCGGGGAAAGCGCTTGGATTGATCCTGCCGCGACATTCGCGCGCGCCTGGTCGGGCGTCTTGGCGCCGGGAATGACGACACTGACCGCCTCCGACATCAAGATCCACCGCAGTGCAAAGGCTGCCATCGTGGCACCTTGCGGCACCAGAGCCCGCAGTTCTTCGACCGCATGCAATGCAACATCATAGGGCACGCCTGAAAACGTCTCACCCTTGTCAAAGGCCTCGCCATTGCGGTTGAAACTGCGGTGATCATCGGCCGCAAAAGTGCTGGCCAGCGACATCTTGCCGGTCAACAGCCCCGAAGCAAGCGGGACACGCGCGATCACGGCCACGTTTCGCGCATGGGCCTCGGCAAAGAATGTCTCGGCGGGGCGGGGGCGGAACATGTTGTAGATGATCTGCACCGACACGACGCCGGGCTGACGCAAGGCGGCATGCGCCTCTTCGATGGTTTCGACCGAGACACCGTAATCCGCGATCTTGCCTGTGGCCTTGATCGCATCGAGCGCATCAAACACGCCAATATCGCCATAGACAGCCGTCGGCGGGCAATGCAGTTGCACCAGATCCAGCCGCTCCATCCGCAGATTGATGAGCGAGCGATCGATGAAAGCCTCGAGATTGGTTCGGTTGTACCCGGCGGGGATATGCGGGTTCAGTCTGCGCCCGGCCTTGGTGGCGACATAGGGCCGTGGCCCGGGGCGCTCGGCCAGAACCTCGGCGATGATGCGCTCTGATCGGCCATCGCCGTAGACATCTGCCGTATCGACAAAGGTCATGCCCGCATCGAGCGCGGCATGCAAAGTTGCCTTTGCATCCGCCATTGTGACCTCGCCCCAGGTGCCGCCAATGGCCCAGGCACCAAAGCCTATGCGGGTCGTCTTGCGGCCGGTGCGGCCAAACAGATGTGATGAGAGCATAGGGAACCTCCGGGTTGCGCGAGAGAATAGCGGGCGAAGGCGGTGGGGGCCATAGGGCGGGGGGCTCTGCTGCCCCTTTTCGCCTGCCCGTGCTTGCGCTAGGGCTGAGCACCATGGAATTGGTTGTCAATGATCTGGCAGTGGCGCGCGGCGGGTCCGTGGTGCTGAGGGGCGTGGAGTTCCGCTTGGCGGCGTCTCGGGCGCTGGTGTTGCGGGGCCCCAACGGGATCGGCAAGACGACATTGCTGCGCACCCTCGCTGGGTTGCAGCCGCCAGCCGCAGGCAACGTGTCGATGCCGCCAGAAAGCCTTGCCTATGCCGGACATGCGGACGGGATCAAGGCGATGCTCAGCGTCGCCGAGAACCTCGCCTTCTGGGCCGCGGTCCACGGGGCTGCGGCGATCGAACCGGCGCTTGCGGCCCTTGACCTTGAACCGCTTGGAAACCGGCTGGCGGCCCATCTTTCGGCGGGGCAAAAGCGCAGGCTTGGTCTGGCGCGACTATTGGTCACGGCCCGGCCGATCTGGCTGCTGGATGAGCCGACGGTCTCTTTGGATACCGCATCAGTGGCTCTTTTTGCCCAAGCCGTGCGGGGGCATCTGGCGACCGGTGGGGCGGCTGTCATCGCAAGCCACATCGACCTCGGGCTGGATGAGGCAGCCGTGCTGGAACTTGCACCCTATCATGTCACCGGTCGGCAGTCGTCGCGCCCTGACGGCTTTGACGAGGTCTTTGCATGACCGCGCTGTTGGTCCGCGACCTGCGGCTTGCGTTTCGGGCTGGGGGCGGCTTCGGGCTCGGCCTTGCATTCTTTTTGATGGTGGCAGTGCTGGTGCCGCTTGGGGTTGGCCCCGAGGGCACCACTCTGGCCCGGATCGCGCCCGGCATCGTGTGGGTCGGGGCGCTTTTGGCGTGTCTTTTGAGCCTCGACCGGATTTTCGCACTGGATTACGAGGATGGGTCCCTCGATCTGCTGGCGACCGCGCCGATGCCCTTGGAAGGCGTCGTCGCCATCAAGGCGCTGGCGCATTGGCTGGTGACGGGCCTGCCGCTGACGCTGGTGGCGCCGCTGCTTGGGGTTTTGTTGAACCTGCCCGCCGGGGCCTATGGAGGGTTGGTGCTGTCCTTGCTGATTGGCACGCCGGCCCTCAGCATCATCGGCGCTTTTGGTGCCGCGCTTGTGGTGGGGGTCAAGCGCGGCGGGCTGCTTTTGTCGCTGTTGGTCTTGCCGATGTATGTGCCGACGCTGATCTTTGGCGCGGAGGTGGTGCGCCGTGCGGCGCTGGGGATTGGCCTTGGCACGCCCTTGGCACTGCTTGGCGCGATCACCTTGGGGGCAGTCGCCATCTTGCCCTTTGCCGCGTCAGCCGCCTTGCGTGCCAATCTGCGCTGACGCGTCGCTGCCATGTGACCTGATAGTGACTTGAGCCCCCCGGCAAGAGGACGTAAGTCGTAGCCTATGTCGATCTGGGAATATGCCAACCCCAAGAGGTTCATGCAGACCACGGCCCGGATCTTGCCGTGGCTGGCGGTTGTTGCAGGTATTTTGGTCATTGTGGGGCTGATCTGGGGGTTCTTGTTCACCCCCGATGATTTCAAGCAAGGCGCCACGGTCAAGATCATCTATCTGCATGTGCCAAGTGCAATGATGGCGATCAATGCCTGGGGCATGATGCTGGTGGCGTCGTTGATCTGGCTGGTGCGGCGGCACCACGTCTCGGCACTTGCCGCCAAGGCGGCGGCACCGGTGGGTCTGGCCTTTACCGTGATCGCGCTGGTGACAGGAGCGCTATGGGGCCAGCCGATGTGGGGCACGTGGTGGGCCTGGGATCCGCGCCTGACATCGTTCTTGATCCTGACGCTGTTCTATTTTGGCTATATCGCGCTTTGGTCGGCGATCGAGGATCCCGATACCGCGGCCGACCTGACGGCGGTGCTGTGCATGGTGGGGTCGGTGTTTGCGATCCTCAGCCGGTATGCGGTGAATTTCTGGAACCAGGGCCTGCATCAGGGCGCGACCCTGTCGCTGGACAAGCAGGAGAATATTGCCGACGTGTTCTGGGTGCCGCTGGTTGTGTGCATCACCGGGTTTGTCTTGCTTTTTGTCACGCTGGTCTTGTTGCGCACACGGACCGAAATCCGCGCGCGCCGATTGAGCGCGCTGCTATCGCGGGAGCGTCGGGGATGATGCCTGATCTTGGCAAATATGCCGGACCGGTCTTGTGGTCCTACGCCTTGGGTCTGATGATCCTTGCGGCACTGGTGGCCTTTTCACTGTGGCAGAGCGCAAGGATACGGCGTGCTTTGGCTGAGGTTGAGGCGCGCGTGGGAAAATCCGATGTCTAGGGTCCTGATGTTCGTGCCGCCTTTGGTTTTTGTGGCGCTGGTTGCGATGTTCTGGTTCGGGATGAAGCGCGACAATCCCGGAGAGTTGCCGTCCGTGTTTATCGACCGGCCCGCGCCGGCGGTGCCGCTAACCGGCCTTGCAGGCATTGCCGTCCTCACGGATGCCGACCTGCGCACGGGTGCGGTGACGGTGGTGAACTTCTGGGCCAGCTGGTGCCCTCCGTGCCGGGCCGAGCATCCGGTGCTGAAGGCGATGGCGGCGGACGGCGTGCGCGTGGCGGGCATCAACATCATGGACGATGACGCCAAGGCGCAAGCGTACCTGGCAGAGGACGGCAATCCGTTCTTTGCACTGGCGACCGATCCGCAGGGGCGCAATCGCGTGAACTGGGGGGTGACCGCCCCGCCCGAGACATTCATCATCCGGGGCGATGGCACGGTGGCGTTCAAGTTTGTCGGGCCCCTGGTGGGGACCGATTACGAACGGCGGTTCGTGCCCGCGCTGGCGGCGGCGCTGGCGGCGGAGTGAGCGCCACAAATGTCATCCCCGCGCAGGTGGGGACCCGGTTCAAGCGCGCGTTGGTGGATTGAAGATGTTGGATCCCCGCCCGCGCGGGGATGTCAGGTTCGGCGTTCTACCCGCGTGCGCGGCGACCGCCCCGGCGGCCCGACGTGGCCTGAGATGCCGCCGCCGATGCCTCGGCAAAGCTCATGCCCGCTTGGACGGCTTCCAGAACCTTGGCAAAGCGTATCCATTCGCCGCCATTCGCGTCTTGATTGTTCAAGAAATTCGCCGCGCGGATCGCTTCCATTTCAACTTGTCGGACCGGGTTCATGATGGCTGAGGTCATGCCAGCCCCGATTGCCATCGGCAAGAACGCCGCATTGATGCCATGGCGATGGGGCAGGCCAAACGAGATGTTCGAGGCACCGCACGTCGTGTTGACACCCAGCTCTTCGCGCAGACGCCGGACCAGCGTAAAGACCTGATGTCCCGCCGTTGCCATCGCGCCGATCGGCATGACCAAAGGATCGACCACGATGTCATGCGCAGGAATGCCGAAATCAGCGGCGCGCTCGACGATCTTTTTGGCCACCGCAAAGCGTACATCGGGGTCTTGAGAAATGCCGGTATCGTCGTTGGAGATCGCCACCACCGGCACGTTGTACTTTTTGACCAAGGGTAGCACGAGTTCCAGACGTTCTTCTTCACCCGTGACAGAATTCAAGAGCGGGCGGCCCTCGCAATTGATCAGGCCCGCCTCCAGCGCACCGGGGACCGAGCTGTCGATGCACAAGGGCACATCGACAATCGCCTGAATGCGCAGGATCATCTCCTTCATCAGCGGCGGCTCGACAAAGTTGTTGTCGGCATAGCGCGGGTCCTTGGCCATCATGTTGGTAAAGACCGCACCCGAGTTCACGTCCAGCACCATCGCACCGCAAGCGACCTGTTCCAATGCGTCCCGCTCGACGGTGGAGAAATCGCCAGCCTCAAGCTCTGCCGCCAGCTTTTTGCGGCCCGTGGGGTTGATCCGTTCGCCGATGACACAAAAGGGTTCATCAAAGCCGATGACGACCGTCTTGGTTTTTGATTCGATCACGGTCCGCGTCATGGGATTGGTCCTTTAGATTGCTTCGGCGGGAACGCCGGAGGCGCCGCCGTTTTCGGTCACCCAGGCAGCATTGGTCGTAATGCCGCCCAGAGGGAAGAAATGGACCCGTTCGATGCCAAAGGCGGGATTGGCCGCCTTGTGTGCCGCGAGGGCTGCGATGACATCGGTCGGCTCGTAAGGAAGCAACAGCTTGGTCACGTCCATCGCGCGTTTTTGCAGCACGCGCAAGGACGGGCCAACGCCACAGGCAATGGCGAACTTGATCAGGGTTTGCAGCTTGGCCGGTCCCGCAACGCCGATATGCACCGGCAGGCGGATCCCCTCGGCGGCCAGACGGTCGACCCAGGCGATGACCGGCCGGGCGTCAAAGCAGAACTGCGTGGTGATTGCCATCTTTGCATCCGAGCGATCGGCAAAGGCCTGCTTCCATTTCAGGGCCTGCAGCACGATGGCATCGCCGCCGTCCTTGTCGATGTCCTTGTTGCCTTCTGGATGGCCGGCGACATGCAGACGGTCAAACCCGTCAAAAAGTCCGGTCTCGATCAGTTGCATCGAAGAGCCGAAGTCACCCGCCGGGGTGTTCACACCGCCGCCCAAAAGAAGCGCCTGTTTCACACCCGCCTCGCCCTGGTAGCGGGCAATCCAGTCGGCCAGCGTGGCGCGGTCGGGAATGATCCGGGCCGGGAAATGCGGCATCACCGGAAAACCTTCGGCATTCAGGCGCCTGGCGGTGGCCACCATGTCCTCGATGGGGGTGCCGTCGATATGGGCGATGAACACGCGCGTGCCCTTTGGCAGGATGGCGCGGAAGCTGGCGACCTTTTCCGCCGTACGGGGCATGACTTCTATCGAATAGCCTTTGACAAAGGCCTCGACGTCGTGCGGGGCAGAGGTTGCGGCAGGGGCGCGGCGCAGATTGAACAAAGCCATGGTCGGAACCTTAATCGTGTTAAAGGGAAGAGGGCGCCTTGGCCCATCCGTCGGAGTCGATCAGGGACTTGAGCCGTTGGGCATCGTGTTCGGCCTCAAGCCGGGCGGCCTCGGCGCGTGCCACATCCGCAGGCTCACCTTCGACCGCATAGGGCGCGGCCTTGCGCCATTCGGCGAGATAGCTGTCGGTGTCGCGTGCGCCGATCTTCATCGCGCAGCGGTCAATGGCCTGTTCGAACCGTTCGTTCAACTGGACCTTGGACGCCGCACGACCTTTGCCGACGATGACTTGCGCAGGAATGTCGCGCCAGTAGACCACCGTGACATCGACCATGAACGCGATTCCCTTTGTTGTTGATCTTGCTTGTATGGGGCGGTGACCGACAGCAAATGTCGGATTTCGACATGGTTATGTGCGAGAGCGACCCTTGGCCTTCAACAGCCTCGCTGCCCGAACGCGCGCCGTTGTGCAAGAGCGGCTGCATGAATTTTCAGCATGATCGTCATGCGACGCCGGCGGGTGCCGAGAATCTGGTGATTGCGCGCTTGCAGAACACGGGGGGCGCGACTATCGTTTGGGGCAACCACAGATGGAGGGCGCGACATGACGCCCGTGCGTCCCCAGGAGGCGGGCGCCAAGCATGCAACGGTCGAGGTCGAAGATCAGGCTTCCCGTGTGAACGCGTCGTCTGCCTCCCACGATCGCGGTCCTGCGCTTTACGCTGCGCTGGACCTGGGAACAAACAGTTGCCGGATGCTGATTGCCGAACCCAAAGGCACGCAGTTTGCGGTCGTTGACAGTTTTTCCAAATCCGTCCAGCTGGGCCTTGGTCTGGAGGCGTCTGGCAGGCTTGGCCGCGCCTCGATGGAGCGCGCTGTCCAGGCGTTGCGCATCTGCCAGCGGAAACTGGAAAAGCATGGCGTCACGCGCAAAAGGCTGGTTGCAACCGAGGCCTGCCGCCGCGCGACAAATGCGCGTGATTTCATTCGTCAGGTGCGTCGCGAAACGGGCATGAGCCTCGAGATCATCTTGCCCGAAGAAGAGGCCCGGCTGGCTGTCATCTCTTGCGCGCCGCTGGTCAGCCCGCGTACCGAACAGCTTTTGGTCGTCGACATCGGTGGCGGTTCGACCGAACTTGTCTGGATCAACCTGTCATCGGTAGCGCCCGAGGATCGGCCTCGGTCGATCATGAACCTGCATCTGGGTTTTGACGGTCAGGGCGAGGGTCCGGCAGCGCGGGTCATCGACTGGATTTCGGTGCCGCTGGGGGTGGCAACGCTCAAGGACCAGTTCAGCGACGTGCAGGATGATGGTGCGCGTTTTGCGCTGATGAGCTGGTTCTTTGAAGAGAATTTGTCGAATTTTTCGCCCTACAACGCGCAGCATCCAAAAGAGGGATTTCAGATCATCGGCACCTCGGGGACCGTCACGACGGTTGCTGCATCCTTTCTGGGTCTGCGCCGCTATGACCGCAACAAGGTCGACGGGCTGGTGATGACCTCTGATCAGATCGATTTTGTGATCCGTGAATATCTGTCATTGGGCCCGGAGGGGCGCCGGACGGATCCGCGGATCGGCCGCGACCGGCATTCGCTGATCATGTCGGGCGCGGCGATCTTGCAGACATTGATGCGTATCTGGCCGACGGACCGGCTGTCGGTTGCGGATCGGGGCCTGCGCGAGGGGCTGCTTTATGCGCAGATGAGCGCGGATCGTGTGCTTGAGGATGGACCCTTTCTGTGATCGACAAACCCACCGGGTCCGGACGCGGCGCGCGCGAATTGCGGGTGCGCGTAAAGACCGCCAAGGGGCGCAAGCTTTCGTCCACCCTCTGGCTGGAACGGCAGTTGAACGACCCTTACGTCATTCAGGCGCGCAAAGAGGGCTATCGTGGCCGCGCGGCCTTCAAGATCCTTGAGCTGGATGACAAGTACGGGTTTCTGACGCCGGGTGCGCGCGTTGTCGATCTGGGCTGTGCACCGGGCGGCTGGTGTCAGGTGGCAGTGCCGCGCGTGAACGCCCTGGCTGCGAAGTCCGGCAAACCTCAGGGCCGCATCATCGGCGTCGATCTGCAAGAGGTGGAGCCAATAGCCGGGGTGGAGTTGCATCAGCTGGATTTCCTCGACGATGATGCCGATGCCAAGGTGAA
The DNA here is from genome assembly GCA_031378845.1 of Rhodobacterales bacterium. GTDB lineage: Bacteria > Pseudomonadota > Alphaproteobacteria > Rhodobacterales > Rhodobacteraceae > JAJNPS01. The sequence goes on along the minus strand of JANNES010000003.1, from coordinate 77,656 downwards.
GTCCTGGCTTGGCGGACGCGCGGATGTCGTGATGAGCGATATGGCGGCCGCCGCCTCTGGCCATAAGGGCACGGATCACTTGCGGATCATCGCGCTGTGCGAGGCGGCGGCCTATTTTGCGTTTGACGTGCTGGAAGAAGGCGGCACATTTGTCGCCAAGGTTTTGGCAGGTGGCGCCGAGAACCAGCTTCAGGCACTGCTCAAGCGCAATTTTGCCAAAGTGGCGAATGTCAAACCCCCCGCCAGCCGTGCCGACAGTTCAGAAAAGTTCGTGGTGGCGATGGGATATCGGCGACCGGTCGACGCAGCGCCAGACGCAGACTGATCGCGGGTCAGAAACGACCTTCAACCTGGGGATGAAACGCGAAACGGGCGGCTAATCCGCCCGCGTTTCCAAAATCCAGACAATTTTAGGTTTATCCGCCCCAGCTTCGAACCGGCCCGCAGTCCATATGGACAAAGTTGGACCGCGAATACCGACCGACGCCACCCGACGCACAGGCCGCTGCCGCCTTGGCCATCTGACCGACCGACCGCGAATTGAGCCGCAGGTCAGCAGCCTGACCCTTCATGTGCAAAGAGTTCTTGGCAACGCCCCGCGAATGCGACCGCAGCATGGCGTTGGTCTTGGGGCAGCGATAGCCCGACAGCAACATATAAGGTTCATTCACATCAAGCAGACGGTGTGCAGCAGCCATGATATCGACCGTACGCGCATCTATCTTGACCGAATCTCCGGATCGCCAGTCACGCATGAAGTTATTGATTTCTTTCATTACTTCGGGAATGTACTCCCCCTCGACCCAGTAGATTGTATCGACACTCTCGCCCGTGCGTCCAGACGTCATGCGAATGCGTCGGATGTCACCTGCGCCCTTCAACAATCCAAATGCATTGCTGTAGGTTGGTGCGGCAACAACCAAGGTCGCGGCAAAGGCACCAAGCAGGCCACGCCGCGAAAATCCGCCTGAAGATAAGTTCGTCATTCTGAGCGACTGTCCTTCGCTGGCCTTTGGCCGTTCGGCCTTCGGCTCTTGGTTGCTTCATCCCTGAGCGCCAAACTTATGGCACAGGACGATTCGATCCCCAAGCGCAGATTGCCCGTCTGTGGCCATTTGAAGGCCAATCGGCAAATTTTTGCTGAACGGGCATATTCTCGCCAAAGCCCATGCCTGCAATCTGGCGGACCGGATCGTTGCCAAAATCGTCTCAGTTCGAAAAACTTTCAAAAAAAGAACGCGTTTACCGAATTTTCGTCTCATTTGTGAATAGACACTGGCGGGGAATTGGAAAAAGCTGACAGGTATCCGCACGATGGATTCCCACCCTTATCAGAGCTGCCAAGTGACCCATTTTCCGCCCTTCAAAAGTGCCGTTTTGCGGTTCTCGTTGCGTATGTCGAACGTTCTTCTTGCCGTGGCATTCGGGTTGGGAATCGGTGCCCAGACAGGCGCCGTCCGGGCAGAGATGTTGCCCGCCTTTACGCAGTCGCTGGCCACAGCAGCGGCCGACGACGAAGGGATCTCGCAGTGGTATCGCAACAGCGGCTACGCCACGTTGTGGACTTCTCCGGTAGACGCCGAACGGCGCGGCGCGCTTTTGGCTGCCTTCGCCACGGCACCTGACCATGGCCTGCCGCAAAACCGCTATGATCCGCAGGCTCTGACGCGCGCGCTCGCGGACGCCCGGACCGAGGGTGACCGGGCCCGGCTCGAGGTTGCGATGACCAAGGCCTATCTCGCCTTTGCCCGAGATATGACCTCCGGCGCACTGATCCCGTCGGAGATTGATCGCGGCATCGTGCGCGAGATCAACGTGACCGACCCCAAGGTCCATCTTGCCGCAATGGCACAAGGCGACGCGACCGAGGTGCTGCGGGGTTTGGTCCCGCAATCGACTGTCTATGCCCAGATGATGCGCGCCAAGCTGCAGCTTGAGGCGAAGATCGCCGCCGGTGGCTGGGGACAGGTCGTACCTGGCGGCGCGCTCGGGCTTGGGGATGTTGGACCTGCGGTGGTGGCGTTGCGCGATCGGCTGATGCAGATGGGCTATCTCGGCCGATCGGTGACGGCAATCTACGATGCTGACATGGCACGTGCGGTGACGGCCCTTCAGATCAACCATGGCCTTACGGCGGATGGCGCCGCAGGCGAAAGCACCCTCATCGAACTCAACCGCAGCCCGCAAGATCGCCTCGGCTCGATCATCGTTGCGATGGAGCGCGAGCGCTGGCTCGATATTGATCGCTCGGCGCGCCATATCTGGGTCAATCAGCCCGATTTCACCGCCAAGATCATGGATCACGGCAAGACGGTGTTTCAGACGCGCGTGGTCATTGGCAAGAACGTCCCCGATCAGCGGAGCCCGGAATTTTCCGATCAGATGGAATTCATGGTGATCAATCCGTCCTGGTCGGTGCCACGCTCGATCACGGTCAAGGAGTATCTGCCGCTTTTGCAGCAGAACCCCAACGCGGTCTCGCATTTAAAGGTGATCGATGGCAGGGGGCGCGTTGTCTCGCGCGGGGCGGTGAACTTTGCCGCCTATACGGCGCGCAACTTTCCTTTCGCGCTGCGCCAGCCGCCCTCCGATGGCAACGCGCTTGGCAAGGTCAAGTTCATGTTCCCGAACACCCACAATATCTATCTGCATGATACGCCGTCGAAATCCCTCTTTGACAACGAGGTGCGGGCCTACAGTCACGGCTGCATCCGGGTGGCTGACCCGTTTGATCTGGCGCATGAGTTGTTGTCGGTTCAGTCCGAAGCCGCCGAAGAAGAGTTCGAACGTGTTCTGGTAACCGGGTCCGAGACGATGGTGCCGTTGGAAAAAGCGGTGCCCGTGCACCTGGTCTATTTCACCGCCTATCCAACGCAAAAGGGTCAGATGAGCTATCGTCGCGATGTCTATGGCCGGGATGCCGCTATTCTGGCCGCGTTGCAGGCGGCCGGGGTGGTCTTGCCGGGTGTTCAGGGTTAAACACGTCCCGGATGCCGGGCCTTTTGCCAGGCATTGGGGGGACCGCATGGCCCATCGGATTGCAGATATCGCCCAGGCCCTCGGCGCCGTCGCCGAGGGTGATCTTGAGCTGACCGTGACGGGTGCGTCCGAGCCTGCGACAGCGCGCGCCGATCAGCTGGCGCTGGCGATGGACCCCCGCTATGCCGAAGGCATTGGCCAAGGCCAGGCACAGGCCGCGATGTTGTGGCCGGGTGCGGATTGGCGCGCGTTTGGTCTGAAGGCCGCGATCTTTGCGCCACGTGCGCGGCTTGCCATGGCGGGTCTGACGCAGCTTTTGGATCGTGGGCCCGCGATTGCGCCGGGGGTGCATCCGCTGGCCGTGATCGGCGATGGCGCCGAGATCGGCCCGGACGCCGCCATCGGCCCGTTTGTGACCGTCGGCGCCGGAGCGGTCATCGGCCGCGCCGCGCGCATCGCAGCGCATGCGTCAATCGGCCAAGGTGCAGTGATCGGGATGGATGCGCTGATCCTCGAAGGGGTGCGCATTGGCCATCATGTGCGCATCGGCGACCGCTTTATCGCGCAACCCGGGGCGGTGATCGGTTCGGATGGATTTTCTTTTGTGACGCCGGAAAAGTCGGGTGTGGAAGAGATCCGCGAGACCCTGGGCGCGCGCGACCAGATTCGCGGCCAAAGCTGGACGCGGCTGCATTCGCTGGGGGCCGTGACGCTGGGCGACGATGTCGAGATCGGCGCCAATGCCTGCATCGACCGCGGCACAATCCGCGACACGGTGATCGGGTCTGGCACCAAGCTCGATAACCTTGTCCATATCGGCCACAATGTCCAAATCGGGCGCGACTGCTTGATCTGCGGGCAGGTCGGCATCGCAGGCTCTGCCAGAATCGGCAACCGGGTCGTGCTGGGCGGGCAATGTGGCGTCAATGACAACATCTTTGTCGGCGATGACGTCATTGCCGGGGGGGCGACCAAGATCTTTACCAATGCGCCAGCAGGCCGGGTGCTGCTGGGCTATCCGGCGGTCAGGATGGAGACCCATGTCGAGATGCAAAAAGCGCTGCGCCGCCTGCCGAGACTGGCGAACCGCATGGCAGAAATCGAAAAGGTCATTTCAAAGTTACCCGAGTCAGACTAGATCGTCGCACGGATCAAAGGAGATCGCGGAATGAACCCTGGCGTGCGCGACAAAATCATTGCCATCATCGCCGAACATGCGGTCCTGGATGTCAAGGATGTGCAACCCGATAGCCGGTTGGACAGTCTTGGCATCGACAGTCTGGGACTGGTGGAGGCGATCTTTGCCATCGAAGAGGCATTTGACATCCACGTGCCGTTCAACGTGAACGCGCCGAATGCGCAGGCATTTGATGTCACGTCGGTAGAGACGATCGTGGCTGCGGTCGAGGGGCTGTTGGCGCAAAAGGCCGCATGAGGCGCGTCGTCATCACCGGTGCAGGCACAATCAATGCGCTGGCATCGGACGTGCCGGGTACTTATGCCGCGATGGCCGAAGGGCGCTGCGGCATCGGCGCGCTGGATGTGCCCGATATCGACAAGCTGGCAGTGAGGATCGCGGCGCAAGTTCAGGACTGGTCGCCCGAGGCACATTTCTCCCGCGCCGAAATCGCACAATGCGACCGCTTTGCACTCTTTGCGCTCTATGCCGCCCGCCAGGCTGTGGCACAGTCGGGGCTGATCTTTCAGGGCGAGCGGGGGTCGCGGTCCGGCGTCATTCTGGGCACCGGCGGGGGTGGCCTTACGACCACGGACGACAGCTATCGCGCGGTCTATCGCGACGGCAAAAGCCGCGTGCCGCCGTTTGTCGTGCCGCGCCTGATGCACAGCGCGGCGGCAAGCCAGGTGTCGATGGCTTACGGAATAACCGGCCCGGTGTTCACCGTCTCCACCGCCTGTGCAAGTTCAAACCATGCGATGGGGCTGGCTTTCCAGATGATCCGCGCGGGCGGTGCGACGGCGATATTGACCGGGGGATCCGAGGCGATGCTGTCGTTCGGTGGTCTGAAAGCATGGGAGGCCCTGCGCGTGATGTCCGCCGAGGGGTGCCGTCCCTTCAGCGCCGACCGGACCGGTATGGTCCAGGGTGAAGGGGCCGCCATCTTCGTGTTCGAAGACTACGATCAGGCGCGGGCGCGGGGTGCGCAGATTCTGGCCGAAGTGCTGGGATTTGGCATGACGTCGGATGCTGGCGATCTGGTGATGCCGTCGCGCGATGGGGCGGCACGGGCGATAACGGCGGCACTTCGCGATGCACAGCGCAACCCCGAAGACATCGGCTATGTGAACGCCCACGGCACGGGTACGGCGGCAAATGATCGGACAGAATGCGCCGCGATTGCGGAGGTGTTCGGACCTCATGCGAGGCACCTGATGGTGTCTTCGACCAAATCCATGCACGGGCATCTGATCGGCGGCACGGGGGCGGTGGAACTTCTGGCCTGCCTGATGGCCCTGCGCGACGGCGTCATCGCGCCAACGATTGGATACCGGGTGGCTGACCCTGACTGCCCGCTGGATGTGGTGCCCAATGTCGCACGTCGGGCCGCGGTCTCCACGGTGACCAGCAATGCCTTTGCCTTTGGCGGTCTGAATGCGGTTCTGGTGCTGGGACAGGTGTGAGCCTGCCCCAGCAATGGTCCTGGCTCAGGGCTTGGGTGCGGCCGCCGCTGCCGCTGCGTCGGCCTTGACGTTGGCGGCATTGACCGCGTCATAACCCTTGGTGAACCCCTTGAGCGAGATATCGAGGTTGATACGCTGATCCTGTGCGACAAAGGGCACAATTGTTGCCGTCATCTTGTTGCCCTTCTTCATCGCTTCGATCTCGGCAGGCGTAAAACCAAGGCGGACCACGCAGCCCAACTGGGCGCAGAACGCAAAGGGGTAGACCTTGGGTTTGCCGCCGTCGATCTGCAAGGTCAGGCCCGCCGTCAGCAGCGTCTCGAGCGGCGAGATAAAGGTGGCGCCGGCTTCAGCTTCGCCGCCAGTCCCTGCGGGCAGACCAAAGACCGTGAACTCGGCCACCGAGCTGCCCGCCTGATCTTTCAAAAGCTGATAAAGCTGGCAAGGGTCGGCGTCGGTGCCAGACCGCGCACAGCGCTGGTCCCAGTCATCAAAGGCGCCGGCACTATAGGTCGACCCGATGCCGCCATCGCCAACCTCTTGCCCGAGTGGCAAGTTGTTTTCCGGTGTGGTCGCGTCCGGAACAGGTGTCTCGGCCGGAGCAGGTTCAGTGGCCGGTGCGGCAGTTTCCTGCGCCCACAAGGTCGAGGGCAAGGCCAGCACGCCGCAAAAGGCGATGTGAGCAAAACGCGTAAGGGTCATCAAACTATCCTGGACTTGGGGAATGGCTATCGGGCGCGGTTTAGCATGGAGCTTGCAGCAAGTCAGCGGGCAATCGCGGGGACCACAGCGGAAACGCGCGCATGTCTGCGGCATGCATTTCTCGCAACCGCAACGACCGTAGCATCACCGGCCTTTCGCCACATGAAAAAAGGGCCGGATAACCGGCCCTTTCCAACAGATATTATTGCTCCCTGTCGGACTGGCCGACTTTGTGTGAAAACGCTAGGGACGAATGGGTCCGTCGTCAACACAAATTGGTGTGGTTGCGGGGGCGAAAAGCATAAAAAAAGCCGCGCCGAAAAAGGCGCGGCCAGTCTGACAGGGAGGAAGTCACGGCCAGCACCACAACCAAAGCAGCGCCAACATCGATAGGACTAGCCCAAGGAAGTTAACGATGTATGTTTGGGCGGACCGCATGGGCCCGGCGCGCGTGCAACGCTCGGGTTAAGTCAAAAGAAGAGGTGCAACTTGGAACAGCTGGACAGCATTTTCGTGGGCGGTGGCGGCGAAGGCTATGGGGCACCTCAGTCGTTGCTGTTGCGCTATGGTAACCGCCACGGGCTGATCGCGGGGGCGACCGGCACTGGCAAGACGGTGACCCTGCAGGTGCTGGCCGAGGGCTTTTCTGCGGCGGGCGTGCCGGTCTTCATGGCGGATGTCAAAGGCGATCTTTCCGGGCTTGGCGCGCCCGGCAGCGTTGATCACAAACTGCACGAGGCCTTTTCCAAACGCGCGGCAACCATCGGCTACCAGATTGCCTACCGCGCTTTTCCGGTGGTGTTTTGGGACCTCTGGGGCAACGCGGGTCATCCGATCCGCGCGACGGTCGCCGAGATGGGCCCCTTGCTCCTCAGCCGCCTGCTGGAACTGACCGATCCGCAAGAAGGCGTGTTGAACGTGGCGTTCAGGCTGGCCGACGAAGAAGAGTTGCCGCTGCTGGATCTCAAGGATCTGCAAGCCCTCCTAGTCTATATCGGCGAGAATGCCGAGACGATCAGCACGCGTTACGGTCTGGTCGCGACCGCCTCGATCGGAGCCATCCAGCGGCGGCTTCTGGTGCTTGAAAACGAAGGTGGTGCAGATCTTTTCGGCGAACCGGCGCTGGAACTCTCGGACCTGATGCTGACGGATGCCGACGGGGCCGGGCGCATCAACATCCTTGCCGCCGACCGGCTGATGAATTCGCCGCGCCTTTATGCGACGTTTCTGTTGTGGCTCTTGTCTGAACTGTTCGAGATGATGCCCGAGGTCGGCGATCCTGACAAACCCAAGCTCGTGTTCTTTTTCGACGAGGCGCATCTTTTGTTCACCGATGCCCCCAAGGCATTGGTCGCCAAAGTCGAGCAGGTCGCGCGACTGATCCGCTCCAAGGGTGTGGGCGTCTATTTCATCACGCAAAATCCTGCCGATGTGCCTGAAAACATCCTTGGCCAGCTGGGCAACCGGGTGCAGCACGCCTTGCGCGCCTTTACCGCCAAGGACCAAAAGGACCTGAAAATGGCGTCCGAGACGTACCGCCCCAACCCGCGCTTTATCATCGAGGACGTGATCCGCGATGTGGGGACGGGAGAGGCAGTGACGTCATTTCTGGAGCTTAAGGGCATCCCCGGTATCGCCGAACGCACCCTCATACGGCCGCCCTCGTCGCAGTTGGGACCCATCGACCCCGCCTTGCGCGCGTCTCTGGTCGCAGGCTCGCCCGTCGCGGGCAAATACGACGTCACCGTGGACCGCGACAGTGCCTATGAACGGCTTCGCGCGCGCTCCGAGACCGCCGCGCGCGAGGCAGAAGCGGCTGAACGCGACGCGGCAGAGAAATCGCAAGAAGAACAAGAACTTGCCCATGCGCGCCGCTATGATGGCAACGACGCCTTGCCGAAAAAGCGCACGGCCACCTCCAGCCGGGATTCCATCGGAACCGCGTTTGCCAAAAGCTTTGCGCGTCAGCTGGGCACCAAATCCGGTCAGGCGGTGGTGCGCGGCATCCTCGGCTCGATCTTCGGGCGGCGTTAGCACCGCTCTCGGCAATCACCTTGCACAAATATCCTGCGGGAGGTGCGGAGGGTGCAAAACCCTCCGCTTCACCGCGCACATCAAGGCGCACCCCGTCACAGCCGCCGCAGCTTCAGCTTGGTGATGCGGTTTTCGCGCCGGGTGAGGACGTCGATGCGAAAGCCGTGAAAGCTGAACACCTGACCTTCGCTCGGGATCGCCTGCGCCTCGTGGATCACAAGGCCCGCGACGGTATTGGCCTCGTCGTCGGGCAGGGTCCAATCCATCGCCCGGTTGAGATCGCGAATGGTCATCGCGCCATCGACAACCGCTTCTTCGGTACCGGCGCGCGCAATGCGGCTGTCCTTGTCGACCACGTCAAACTCGTCGGTGATCTCGCCCACGATCTCTTCGAGGATGTCTTCGAGTGTCAAAAGGCCCTTGAGCCCACCATATTCATCGACGACGAGCGCAAAATGGGTCCGGCGTTTCAAGAACTGGCGCATTTGTTCGTCCATCGCCGTCGTGTCAGGGACAAAATAGGGCTTCATCGCGATCCTCGCGATATCGAGGCCCGCGATACCCGCAGGGGCAGCGTCGCCCCGCACCAGCCGGTCCACTTCGCGCAACAGTTCCTTGGTGTGGATCACGCCCAGAATGTGGTCGTCTGAGCCGCGAAAGACCGGCAGGCGGCTGTGGGGCGAAGCGAGGACTTGGGTGATGATCTCATCCGGCGTCTGGTCCGCGTCGATCATCTCGATCTGCCGGCGGTGGCGCATGATCTCATCGACGGTACGATCCGACAGATCAAGGGCACCCAAAAGGCGATCTCGATCTTCTTTTTCCACCGCGCCACCGGAGTGTCCGAGGGCAATCGCCCCAAGGATCTCGTCACGCAACGCCAGCACATGCGCGCCCGGATCGGCCGTGATCCCAAAGAGCCGCAAGATACCGCGCACCACAGCACGCACCACCGAGACAATTGGCGAGAACAGCATGATCACAAGCCGCACCACCGGCGCCACGCGGGTGGCCACAAACTCCGGATAGGTGATCGCCACGGTTTTCGGCAACACCTCACCGAAAACAAGCACAAGGGCCGTCATCACGAAGGTAGCGAGCGCAACCCCGCTAGCGCCAAACATACGCGTCAAAAGCGCAGTCGCAAGCGATGCAGACAAGATAATGACGATGTTGTTGCCCAGCAAAAGCGCACCGATCATCCGCTCATTGTCTTCGGTGATCTTCAAGGCCTGTTTCGCGCCGTGGGAGCCGCGGTCGGACTGTGCCTTGAGCTTGCCGCGCGAAGAGGCCGTCAGGGCCGTCTCTGACCCCGAGAAAAAGGCCGACGCCATCAACAAAAGAAGGATGATCCCGGTTGTCAGCCAGAAAGCAAAGTCGAATTGCGCAAGTTCCATGGTATCCTTTGGAAAAACACTGCCGCTGGACCGCTTATCAGGGTTTGGCGACGGGCAATCAAGGTTTGCGACTGGTCCGCGCGGTATTCTTGGCCAGGGGATGGTGCTGCAAAACCAGATCTTTGAGATGTTCATCCATGACGTGGGTATAAATCTCGGTCGTCGCAACATCGGCATGGCCCAGCAACGACTGAATGACGCGAAGATCGGCCCCCCCTGCCAAAAGATGCGTCGCAAAGGCATGCCGCAGCGTGTGGGGTGTCACGCGGTCAGGGTCGACGCCTGCCCTTATCGTGATGTCCTTGAGCACGGCATGAAAGTACTGACGCGTCAGATGTCCATCGGCGCCGTTGCCCGGAAACAACGCGCGTTCGGCGGCGGCACTGGGCGCCTGGCCTTCCACCTTGGCCGCGGCGATGGATGCATCGCGTTCGGCCAGCCATTCGGCAACCGCCAAACGCGCGTGGCGCGACATCGGCACCAGGCGTTCCTTGCTGCCCTTGCCGCGCACAAGAACCATCTGCGGGTCGCCCCGGACCGCGGCAACCGGCAGCCCGACAAGTTCCGAAACCCGCATGCCTGTCGCGTAGAGGAGTTCAACCAGCGCCCGATTGCGCAGACGGTCAGCGGCGTTGCGGCCATGCGCGCACGCGGTGGTCAACAGACGCTCGACCTCTTGAAGCGACAGCGTTTTTGGCAAGCGCTGCATCTTGCCCGGACCCGGCAGGCGCAAGGCCGGGTTGTCATCGCGCCAGCCCTCCTCATGCGCAAAGCGAAACAGCTGCTTGACCGAGGACAGCCGCCGTGCGCGGGTCGCCTTGGACAGCCCGATTGCGTCGCAGTGGATCAGGTAGTCCGCGATGTCGGACTTGGCTGCAGCCGCAAACCCGTTGTTGCGATGGCCCAGCCACTGGGCCAAATCCTTCAGATCGCGCCCATAGGCCAGCTGGGTGTTGCGCGCCGCGTTCCGTTCGGCCATCTGCGCCTCAAGAAAGACCGATATCCAGTCGTCCATTTTAGCGGGCGCGGCACCATCGGTCACCCGCGTCGTTCCAGCAGCATCAGCTCCAGCGCGGTGCGCCGCGCGACATCCTCAAGACCCGCAGCGCGCAGCGTCGACAGCCCCTCGGTCACTTGCCGCAAATCGCCCTGAACACCGACAGAGATGCGCTCGATGGCGGTCAGAACCGCCTCGCCGTAACGATCCTGCGTCAAAAGCCGCCCCGATTCCGTGCCTTCGGGCGGGGCCGGCGGGCCGTTGAAGGCCGGCGCAATCGCCCGTCCCAGACTATCAGGCGCAATCATGCCCGAAACGTCGCCCTTGGCCAGACCAATCAAGAAGCTTTCGGTGATGTCCAAAGGTTCCCGGCGCGCCGCAGCGCTGGCGAATTCAGGCGACAAAAGTGCCACGCGAAAAGCGATGCGCCCGGCCTCGCCCGTCAGGTCCAATGCCATCAGCTTGTTGGCAAAGAGGGCGGCAAACACCGTTTCAACCTCCGCTTCGGTCATCCGGTCCCAGGCATTTGGCAGCGTGTCGGCCACGCGCGCGGCCGCGCCCGCACCCAGCGCCGATTCAAAGCGTTGAAAGGCATCGATCCGGTCCCAGATGCCACCCGACGCTGCGGGTTCACGCTCGGTATAGATGCCCAAAAGCCGGTTCGGCTCAAGCACGCCTGCGCGGGCCAGACGTTCTGCGGCTTCAAGTTGCGCTTTCCATCCAGTGCTCGGGCCAAGCTCGGCATGGGCAAAGGCCAGCGGCAGTCCGAGGCTCGGCAGAGGCTCGCCGATGGCCTCGAACATCCGCAGATCAAGCGGCGTGACGGGGACGGGCGGCGCCGGCGTTGGCTCACCTTCGTAAAGATCAGGATCGAGAAAGCGCGACAAAAGCGCGTCTTGCTCCGGGCTGATATAGCCCAGGGCCTGTGCTGTGCGCAGTGTCAGCGCAGCCGCGTTCCAGTCACCCGATCGCGCGAGGCAAAAGACGCGGGCCGGAAAGGTTGGGGCAAGGTCCGGCGCGGCACGCATCTGGTCGCAGGCGCGATCTTCGGCCCCGGTAAGCAGGGCGATATCAAAGCTGCGGCGGAAAAGCTCTGGTCCGGTGGCACCGGCTGCCCCGATCAGGGCCTGAGCTTCATCCAGAGCGCCAAGCGACAAGAGCTTGTCGATCCGCGCCATCAACAGGCGGCCCGATCCATCCGAGTCCACCGGAGGTTTGGCCTCGGCCAAAAGCATCGTCCGAAAAAGACCCTGCAAGGCGGGCAGGGTCTCGACCTCTTCGCCGGTCAGATGGGCCGCGATCTCGTCGGTCAGACCGACCCCCCAGAGCCGCTCTGGCAGGCCGCTTTTCTTGGACGGGATCAAGCCGATCGCATCGCGCGACGGTCCGTCAATGACAGAGGTTGCGACCGTATCGGGCAAAAAGCCTTTTTCGGTGACCGGCGGCTCATCGGGTTTGGCGTCTGCGGGCGGCAGTTTGGTCCCTGCGGGCGTCGAGACCGATTGTGACAGCCAGTCAATCGCGGAAAGCGGTTCTTGAGATTGCGCCATCGCGGCAGGGGCGGCACTGGCGCCAATCAGGGCCAAAGCCACCCAAATTTCAGTTCGCATCCAGCGTCACCGGTTGTTTAACTTCGCTTTGTGTGGGGCTCATATCACCGAAATAGGCATAGCCGACCAGCCCCAGAAATCCAAAAAACCCCAAAAACAAGAGAAATTTGACCAGTCGCATCATTGCCGCCGCGCCTTTTCGTTCACTGCCCAGGGCGCATTTTCGCGCCCATCTGCCACAGGTTGGGCCCTGCGACCGCGCATCACACGCTTCACATTATATATATGGCATTTCGGGCGAGTTCACGCCATTCAGGTTATGGTGTGCGCAATCTCGGCGGTGGTTTGCGCGGCGGCAGGGGAACCCGCGGGGCATGGCGGCACAAGAAGGCCTTAAAAACAGCGCGCCAAGATCGTTCCGGCTGCGCAAATGCGTCATCATGGTCGGCATGATGGGTGCGGGCAAGACTGCCGTGGGCACGGCAACGGCACGAATGCTTGGCGTGCCGTTTCTCGATTCGGACGATGAAATCACCAAAGCCGCACGCCGCTCGATTGCGGAAATCTTTGAACGCGACGGCGAGGCATTCTTTCGCACGCGCGAAACCGAAGTTCTCGCACGGCTGTTGCAGGGCGAGCCGGTCGTCTTGTCGACCGGTGGCGGGGCCTTTCTCAATGCGCAGAACCGCGCTATGATCCATGAGGCCGGCGTGGCGGTCTGGCTGCGCGCAGATCTGGATCTGCTCTGGCAAAGGGTGCGGCACAAGTCCACGCGCCCGCTGCTTCGGACCCCTGATCCACGGGCCACCCTGGCGGCGCTTTACGAGGCGCGCTCGCCGGTCTATGCGCTGGCCGATGTGATTGTCGATGCTGCACATGACCTGTCGGTTGACGGAATGGCCCAAAAGGTCATCGCGTCGCTGAAGTCGCGGCCCGATGTGCTCGAGGAGGGGCTCAAGTGACCAAGCAAGACGTGGTGCGGGTCGAGCTTGGCGCGCGATCTTATGATGTCGTGATCGGGCGGCGACTTCTTGATGACGCCCATGCGCATATCGCGCCTTTGTTGCGCAGGCGCAAAGTCGCGGTCATTACCGACGAGACCGTGGCGATGACGCACCTGCTGCGCCTGAGCTTGGGGCTGGAGGCGCACGGGATCAGTCTGACGGCGCTGGCCCTGCCCACGGGCGAAGGCACCAAGTCGTGGCAGTATTTCAGCCGCGCGGTCGAATGGCTTTTGGAACACAAGGTCGAACGGGGCGATGTCGTGGTGGCCCTTGGTGGCGGCGTCATCGGCGATCTGGCGGGGTTCGCGGCTGCCGTATTGCGGCGCGGTGTGCGCTTTGTGCAGATCCCCACGACCCTGCTCGCGCAAGTGGACAGTTCGGTCGGTGGCAAGACCGGGATCAACAGCGACCACGGCAAGAACCTGATTGGCGCGTTTCATCAACCGACGCTGGTGCTGGCAGATATCGACGTGCTTGACACCCTGCCCGAACGCGACGTTCTGGCGGGCTACGGCGAGGTGGTGAAATACGGGCTTCTGGGGGACGCCACATTCTTTGACTGGCTTGAGGTCAATGGCGCGGCCTTGCGCGATGGTGACAAGACAGCGCGCCAATACGCCGTGACCCAATCCGTAAAGATGAAAGCCGGGATTGTCAGTCGCGATGAGACCGAAGAAGGCGAACGTGCGCTCTTGAACCTTGGCCACACCTTTGGTCATGCATTGGAAAAAGCCACCGGCTATTCCGACCGCCTGTTGCATGGCGAGGGGGTGGCGGTGGGTTGCGCGCTCGCCTTTGACCTGAGCCAACGGCTTGGCCTTTGCGCCCAAGAGGTTCCAAGCCGCGTGCGCGCGCATTTGCGCCACATGGGGATGAAGACCGACCTTGCGGATATTCCCGGCGATCTGCCAGGTGTCGAGGCGCTGCTGACGATGATGGGACAGGACAAAAAGGTCGTGGACGGGCGGTTGCGCTTTATCCTCGCGCGCGGGATCGGCGAGGCGTTCGTGGCCGAAGACGTGCCACTGGACGTTGTCGGCAATATGATGTCAGACGCCTTGCGCGGGCGCTGAGCTGCTTGCACAGTATGTCGGAAAAAGGCGGTCGCGGGCAGGGGTTTGGTGTGCAACACAAGAACGAAAGATCGACCGAGGATGTGGCCCTTGGCATCCGGCGGAGGGTATTTGAGCATACGATCCTGAACAATGGCGGCTATCTCAGCCAGGCCTGTTCGGCGGCGGATCAGCTGGCCTGGCTATACCACGAGGAGATGCGGTTTGGCGCGCCGACCTTGCCGATGGTCCCTTTGGCCTTTAGCGGCGTGCCAAGCGCTGACAATTCCGCCTACGTCACCGGAGCCGGCTACCATGGCGCGCCTGCGCCCGATGCAGACCGTCTCTTCATCGCTCCCGCGCACTACGCGCTGGTGGTGTATGCCGCCCTGATCGAGGTTGGCCGGATGGCTCCAGAGGGGCTTGAGATGTTCAACAAGGACGGCACTTCGGTCGAGATGATCGGCGCCGAACACTCCCCCGGCATGGAGGTCCATAACGGCACCCTCGGCATCGGCCTGTCGACCGCGGCGGGCCTCGCCTGGGCCCGTCAGCGCAAGGGCGAGACCGGCCGCACCTGGGTCTTCATGTCGGACGGCGAAGTGCAGGAAGGTCAGACCTGGGAAGCCGTGCAGGCCGCCGCGCATCACGGGATCGACGGTCTTTACGCCATCATGGATGTGAACGACCAGCAATGTGATGGCGCGATGTCCTCGGTGATGGAGGTGCGCGACATCGCCGCCAAGTTCCGCGCGTTCGGGGCAACCTGTGTCGAGATCGACGGCCATGACATCGGCGCGATGCGCCAGGCCCTGCGCGAACCCCATCCGGGCCAGCCCCTGATCATCCTTGCGCGCACCAGCCCCTTCCATGCCATGAAGGCACTGGAGGCACGGTTTCCCCGGCTGCATTACGTCCGTTTCACGTCTGACGACGAACGCGCCCGGATGAACCGTGACATCGCAGCTGAGCTGGGCGTGCCGCCCGTCGTTTATGCGCATTAGGGGCCGGGCATGATCGAGATCGTCAACCGCCCCTATGCCGCCGCGTTCGAGGCCCACGCCTTGGCGAACCCCGAAGTGCTGTGCCTGTCCGCAGATTTGACTTCGTCTTGCGAGGTGGACGGCTTTCGTGACCGCCATCCGGGGCGGTTCCTGTCGTTGGGCATGGCCGAACAGAACATGCTCAGTTTCGCGGGCGGGCTGGCCTTGGGCGGGTTTCGCCCGTTCCTGCATACCTTTGGCGTTTTCATGTACCGGCGTCCCTATGACCAGTTGATCGCGTCCATTGCCTATCCGTGCCGCAGGGTGCGTCTCATGGGTTTTCTGCCGGGGGTGACCACACCGGGTGGCATGACCCATCAAGCCATCGAAGATATCTCGGTCATGCGATCCATCCCCAACATGACGATTCTGGAAACCGGCGATGCCACCGAGGTCGAAAGCATCTGCGCCGCTGCCGACAGCATCGACGGGCCGGTGTGGTGCCGGGTCCTGCGGGGCACCGTGCCGCGATTGTTTGACACGCCGATCAAGGTGGGCGATATGCGCGAACTGGCCCATGGCGACGATGTGCTGGTGGTGACCGCCGGCATCACGACCGAAGAAGCGTTGCGCGCCCGTGCCGCATTGGCCGGGGCGGGCGTGTCGATCCGCCACCTGCATCTGCATACCATCAAACCCTTTGATGCCAAGGCTTTGCTGGATCACATCGGGTCTGTCCGTCACGGCGTCATCACACTGGAGAACCACGTGATCGACGGTGGCATCGGGTCATTGGTGGCCGAGACCATGGCCGAGGCGGGGGTGGGCAAACACCTGATCAGGCTGGGCCTGCGCGATACTTTTGCCCATGGCGGATCGCGCGCCTACCTCATGCGGCACTACGGCCTCGACGCGCTGGCGCTGGTGCGAGCAGTCGAACGCATGATGGGCGCGGAGTTCGGGATCAAAGAGACCGACCTCGCCGCCGCTCGGATTGACGCCGTGCATTCGCCGGTCAAGGCCGAAGCGCTGTGAGCGCGGCGCGTTTTCAGGTGGACTACCGGGTCAGTGCCGTGAGTTTGGCCGAGGCCGAAGACCGCGCGCGCGAAATCGCGCTGGAGCAGACGGTCGAGATCCCGCGCGACGTCGTGCCGAAGGGGAACATCGAAGACACCATTCTCGGCCATGTGCAATCCGTGTCCGAGCAGGCCTCGGGTCGCTATCTCGCCCGCATTGCCTATCATCCCGATACTGTCGGCGACAGCCTGCCGCAGATCTTGAACGTCATCTTTGGCAATTCGTCCTTGCAGCAGGGGATCAAGGTTGTCGGCCTGACCTTGGGCCCGACCATGCAAGCACGATTTCCCGGGCCGCGGTTCGGTGCGGCAGGGGTCCGCCAACTGGTCAGGCGTCCCGATGCGGGCTATCTGTGTCCCGTCCTCAAACCCATGGGCCGCTCGGCGGCAGAGCTTGCAGCTTTGGCCGAGATCGCCGTTCTGGCCGGCGCTGACATCATCAAGGAAGACCACGGTCTGGCCGATCAGCCCGCCGCCCCGTTTGCCACGCGTGTTGCGGCGATTGCCGAGGCCGTCGGGCGCGCCAATGCGGTCCGCCGTGCCAACGGGGACAAGACGCAAAGCCTGTACTTTCCCAACCTGAACGGTCTGACGCCGGATGTGCTGCGCATGGCGCATCTGGCAAAAGAGGTAGGCGCGGACGGGCTTTTGATCATTCCGGGTTTGCAAGGATTTGACACGATGGCGGCGCTGGTGCGTGATCCGGGGTTGGGCTTGCCGGTCATGGCACATCCGGCCTTTCTTGGCCCGCATGTGTTGTCGCCCGATACCGGGTTTTCGCACGGCATGATGTTTGGCACGCTGATGCGGCTGGCGGGCGCCGACATCTCGGTCTTTCCCAACCACGGCGGCAGGTTTGCGTTTTTGCCCGCCGCGTGCAGCGAGATCGTCGCGGCCTGCCGCGCGCCAGATCCGGGCCTGCCGATCCTGCCCAGCCCCGGCGGCGGCATGACGCCCAAACGGATGCCGGAGCTTGCCGCGAGTTACGGCCCCGATACGGTCTATCTCTTGGGCGGCAGTCTTTTGCACGCAGGGGCAGCGATGGGGGCGGTGATCCGCAGTTTGCGCGATATGCTGGATCGCGCGGCTTTGGCAACTTAGTCTGGACGTCAGTCAGGGGGGCGACAAATGGGATTTCGGGCCATCGCATGGAACGCCGAGGCGGGTTGTCTGCGGCTCTTGGATCAGCGTCGGTTGCCGGCAGAGACGGTCTATGTCGACCTTGCCACACCCGAGACGATTGCCGCGGCCATCACCAATATGACGGTGCGCGGGGCCCCGGCCATCGGGGTTGCCGCGGCCTACGGGATGCTTGCGGCGGCGCGTCACGCGCCGCAAGGACCGCTTGATGCCCTGCGCGCCCGCCTTGACCAAGCAGATGGGATCCTGCGCCGGTCCCGGCCGACTGCGGTCAACCTTGGCTGGGCGCTGGACCGGATGCGCCGCATCTGGACCGCCGGTCATGCAGACCCTGCGGCGTTGGCGGCGGCTCTGGCAGATGCCGCTCAGGCCATCGAGACCGAAGATGTCGCCGTCAACCGCGCGATCTCTGCCCATGCGATGGCCGTGGTGCCTGAGGGCAGGGCGGTGTTCTTTCACCATTGCAATACCGGCGCGTTGGCGACGGTCGATCTGGGAACCGCCTTGGGCATCATCCGTACCGCGCACGAATCCGGGCGCGAGGTGATGGCTTATCTCGATGAGACGCGTCCACGGCTGCAAGGCGCGAAGCTTTCGGCGTTTGAGCTTTTGCAGTACGGCGTGCCGCATGCGGTCGTGGTGGACGGCGCCTCGGCCCACATCATGCGCACACGGCATGTCGATCTGTGCGTGGTGGGTTGTGACAGGGTGGCGGCAAATGGAGACACCGCCAACAAGATCGGCACCTACAATCTGGCGCTTGCTGCCGCCGACAATGATGTGCCCTTTTACGTGGCAGCGCCGATGTCCACCATCGACCTTGGCACTGTCACGGGGGCCGATATCGAGATCGAGGTGCGCGACCCCGCCGAGGTGCTGGCCCTTGATGGCGTTGCGCTGGCACCACCGGGTGCCACGGCGCTGAACCTTGCCTTTGATGTGACGCCCGCGCGACTTATTACCGGGATCATCACGGAAAAGGGCATCATCCGCGCGCCCTACCGCGAAAATCTCGCGCAGCTTTTCGCGTCTCAAGCGTTGTGATTTGTGTCGCAACGGCGACGCAGAAGGGGTCGGTGCGGGCCGGAAAAGATGGCTGGGGCGGGAGGGATCGAACCTCCGAATGTCGGTACCAAAAACCGATGCCTTACCGCTTGGCGACGCCCCAACTGGCGCGGTGTTTATCCAAGCGTGCCTTAGCCCGCAAGGGGGCTTGTCTTTGTTTTTGTGTTCGCGGGCGTTCTTGCATCCCGACGGCCCGGCGAGGTACGAGGCACCATGGAACAGGTGGATGTCGTCATCCTTGGCGCGGGCGCTGCAGGGCTCATGTGCGCGATCGAGGCCGCGCGGCGCGGGCGGCGTGTCGTGGTCATCGATCACGCAAAGGCAGCGGGCGAAAAGATCCGCATCTCGGGCGGGGGGCGCTGCAACTTTACCAATCTCGGGATCTCCCCCGAACGCTTCTTGTCGGAAAATCCACGTTTTGCGCTGTCGGCCCTGAAGCGGTACACCCAGTGGGATTTCATTGCCCGGATGGATCGTGCCGGGATTGCGTGGCACGAAAAGACGCTGGGGCAGCTTTTTTGCGACGGATCGGCGCGGCAGGTTGTCGACATGCTGGTGCACGATCTTGCCCGGGCTGGCGGGGCATTGTGGCTGGACTGCGCGGCAGACGATTTCGACGCGGTCGGGTCTGGATATCAAATTGGCACGGCGCGCGGACCACTGAGGGCGGCGTCGGTCGTTGTGGCGACAGGGGGCAAGTCGATCCCCAAGATGGGCGCCACGTCCTATGGCTATCGGCAGGGGGAGCGGTTCGGGCTGCCCCTGACCGAGACCCGGCCGGGCCTCGTGCCGCTGACATTTGCGGCCCAGGAACTGGAGTGGATCAGCACGCTGGCAGGCGTTTCGGTTCCCGCACGGGTCAAGGCATCGGGGCCGACCTTCGAGGAGGCGCTGTTGTTCACCCATCGGGGGTTGTCTGGCCCGGCGGTCCTGCAGGCCTCCAGTTATTGGCGCGAGGGGCAGGCGATCACGGTCGATCTGGTGCCCGGTCTGGACATCCGCGCCAGCCTGCGCACCGCCAAGGCGGAGGCGGGGCGAGGGCTTTTGCGAACCGCGCTGGGCCGGATTCTGCCGGAGCGGCTGGCGCGGCACATCGAGGCGACGACGGGTGTGACGGGGCCACTGGCAGAGGTGCCGGACAAGCTGCTGGAAGGGGTCGCGGCGATGGTGACTGACTGGCGGCTGGTCCCGGTAGGGTCGGAAGGCTACCGCACGGCGGAGGTCACGCTGGGAGGCGTGTCCACCGCGGCGCTGGACGGGCGGACGATGGAGGTGCGCGGGCGACCGGGTCTGTATTTCATTGGCGAGGTGGTGGATGTGACCGGCTGGCTCGGGGGCTACAACTTTCAGTGGGCGTGGTCATCGGGCTGGGCGGCGGGGCAGGTGGTATGAGGGGGCGTCCCCAGTCGGGACGAAAAAAAAGAAAACAGCATCAATGATTTGACATCATGGTTTTGACGAATTGTTCAGTTTTTGCATGACCCGGTGGGTTGCCCGCACCCTGACCCTAAACTCTGCCGCCTTCGTCCTCGTCGGTGTCGATGTCCTCTTCGACCTTATCGGTTGGATTGACGTGGAGCGGCGCGTCCGCCGGATTGATGCCGTGCTTTTTACAAAGCTGGCCGATAAAGCTGTAGTCGTGCGGCAGCACGAATTCACCCAATGACCGAAACTTGTTTCGAAACGGCTTGCCGCCAATGTGGTGGACGCTGACCACATCATCGGCAAGTTCAAAGCGTCCCAATCTGGGGCGAAAGTAATTCCGGCGCAAAAGGATCGGAAGCACGGGATAAAAGTAGTGCCAAGGCGACTGGTGCTTGTCTTCGCCGGTCTTCGCGAGCGCATAGCTGAGTGCGACGGGACCGAAGGTCATGTAGGGCAGGACTTTACGCGCCTCGGCATCTATGCGGAACCCTTGGTCTGCGGTGTCCTGACTCTTGATGTCGTCCGGAAGCAGGTGTCGCCATGGCCAATCCGGCGGCAGCACCAGGTCTTTTGCGTTGAAAAGCTCCACAAGATAGTCGAGCGCCGGAGAGTCCTGCGGCAGCCCCAGGACAGCATTGCCCATCCAGCGGCCGGCCATGGCAAAAAGATAGGGTGTGTCCGGCATCGGGCGCATGCAGGCAACATCGCAGTCGACCCATGTCGCGCCGGTCTTCTTGATCATGTTGATGCGGAAGATATCTGCAAACTGCGCAAATCCGCCGGAATAGCCAAAGTCCGCAGGCTCCGGCAGAATATCGGCGGCATCGGCAAGTTCGACGCCGGGCGGAGTATTCAGGTCCGGCATGTAGGAATAGAGCACCGTCCTGTGCCCATGTGCCGCAAAGGATTTCAGGCAGACCTGTTCAAAAAAGGACAGGGGCGCGCCGGTCCAGAAGGATGCGATGACCACCTAGGCCGACCTTGTCTGTTCAAGACCGCGATGCCCCTCGGGCTTGGTCCGCTGTCTTGCGGCGTTCGCCAGGTCTTTGGCCGCCAGCGCCGCCGGTGCAGTGCCATTGTGACGATGATCTGGTTCAGTAAACCCTGGATGGCAAGAACGACGACGCGTTGGCACAAAGGCATCCTGACATGGCGAGTTCACGTGCGCTTGAGTGTCGGCGAGGCGATTTGCGCTGTCAAGCGCAGGTCGCGCCGGTTTCGCGCGTGCGTCATACCCTTAGTGGATCGACTTTGGCCAGTCGGTCGAACGCCATCAAACTCGCCACCAATGCGGCCATCTGGTCCAGTGGCACCATGTTCGGCCCATCGCTGGGGGCGTGGTCCGGATCCTGATGGGTTTCGATGAACACCCCGGCGATGCCGAGCGACACCGCCGCCCGCGCCATCACCGGCGCGAATTCGCGCTGGCCGCCAGAGGAATTGCCCTGGCCGCCGGGCTGCTGCACCGAATGGGTGGCGTCCATGATCACCGGGTATCCGGTGCGCACCATGATCGGGAGGCTGCGCATGTCGGTGACCAGCGTATTGTAGCCAAAGCTTGCCCCGCGCTCGGTCAACAAGATGCGCCTGTTGCCAGTTGAGGCGACCTTTTCGGCGACATTGGCCATGTCCCAGGGGGCCAGGAACTGACCCTTCTTGATGTTGACCACCGCACCGGTTTCGCCTGCGGCCAGCAGAAGGTCGGTCTGCCGGCACAGAAATGCAGGGATCTGGATCACGTCCACCACCGTTGCGGCTTCGCGCGCCTGACCGATGTCATGCACGTCGGTCAGCACCGGCAGTCCGGTTGCGCGGATCGCGGCGAGAACCTTGAGCCCCTGTTCGATGCCAAGACCGCGCCGACCCTTGAGCGAGGTGCGGTTGGCCTTGTCGTAGCTTGCCTTGAAGACATACTGGGCGCCTGCGGTGCGACAGGCCTCGGCCATCCGACCTGCGATCATCTGGGCGTGGTCGAGGCTTTCCAGCTGGCACGGCCCCGCGATCACCAGCAAAGGTTGGTCATTGCCGACGGTCAGACCGCCGATGGCTACATCTTTCATCGGCTGCGCGCCTTTTTCATCTGCAACGAGGCAGTCCGGGCCATCATCGTGCCACCCGAGCCGCATTGGTTGTTGTGCCTTGCGGCCGGGATACCGGATCTTGCGGCTGTCCGAAAGACCTCAGGCCGTCATCTGTTCGCGCAAGATCGCAGCTGTCATCGAGATCATCAGGTAAATGCCCGAAAAAATCAAAAGCGTGACCATCGTATTTTCGAACGCGCGCGGATAGCTCGGCTCGTCGGATGCGGTCGGATTGACCGACAGGGACAGATAGCGCACCTGTCGGTTCGCCTCGATGCGGGCGGTTTCCAACTGCTGCAGCGATTGCGCGAGCAAGAGCTGGCGGGTGGTCACGTCTGCCTGGGCGACCAACAACTCGCTTTGCACCTTGGCCAGCGACAGGCCGGTGGAGCTGTCCTCGGTCAGCTTGGCGCGCAGTTCGGCGATCTGCTCTTCGATCGTCAGGATGCGACGCTTGACCGGGTCCATCCGGGCGAGGTTCGGCGTCTCGTTCGATTCCATCTGGGCCAGAGACAGGCGCTCTTGCATCACCTGGCCTTCAAGTTCGGCGATCTGGCCCGCAATCAGCGAGACCTCAACCTCAGAGGACAGGATCTTGTAGCGTTCCTGCAGTTCCACGACACGGCGTTGCGCGGCAAGCATCTTTGCCTCGGCCTCGTCAAAGCTGTCGCGCGCGCCGGCCATCTGATCTTCGCGCAGACGCCGGGTCAGGCGGTCGACCTGCTCCTCGGCGTAGCTGATCAGCGCCTTGGTAAACGCGACCGCGGTTTCAGGCGACGTCGCGGCCACTTCGAGCCGCACCAGACCCTCGGTCGGGTCATAGGATATCTTGATGTTGCGCTTGTAGATCTTGTACATCGCCTCGTCCGAGGCCCCTGGCGACAAGCGCTGAAGCGGGTCGACCTCTGTCGTCGAGAAATGCGAGCGAAACCCCAGGTCGCTGTCGAGCCGCATCATCGCATCGCGCGATTGCAGATAGCCCTGTACGGCGATGGAATCTTGGGCTGTGGCGAACTGGGTCCCGGAAAACAGCCCGCCAAGGCCGCCCGACGGCGCCTCGGATTGCTGAATGACGAACTCTGCCCTTGTGGCATAAAACGGCGTCGCGATGACGTAATAGTACCAACCCGCAAAAAGCGTCGGCAGCAGCACGAAGAAACACAGCCGCATTGCCAAAAGCAGGCCCTTGCGACGCCGGCGCCGCAGAATATCGCGTTGAATTTTCTGGATTTCCGCAAAGTTGCTTTGCTCGGCCCGGGCTTGCGGCGTGGGGGCGGTGATCGGTCTCAGCGGCAGTGAGGCTGGTCCGCTGGGCACCGATGCAAGCGCGCGCGAGGTCTGCGGGGCTTGACCAGCTGCCGCGCCGTCCCCGGCCACAATATCGATCATATTGGTGCGCTGGAACGGATCGATCCCCGCGCGTCGCAAGACTCGCACGGCGTCAAAGTCCGAGGTGGCAGGCAAGTCATGTTTTTGCGCGATCCGTCGCGCCAACCGCAATTGCCGCCCGGTCAGCCCTTCGTTTCGGATGGCCTGAAGGTCAGCCTCCATATTGCCGGTACCAGCGGGCGGCGTGACCATGGTGGCCAACTGCGGCGGCGTTGGCGCCGTGGTCTCGTGCGGGATTTGCGTCGGTGCGTCAGTCGCCGACGGGGCGCCGACGCGTGCAGCATCTGCCTGGGCAGGCGCCTCGGTCGGGCGGCGGATGCGGTATCGGCTAGCTGTCAGTTTCATAGTCATAAAGGCGCTTGGCCTCTTCCAGAGTTTCAAACATGTAGAGCTGGCCGTCCCTGAGCACGGCTGCGGAGTTGCAGAACCGCTCCAGAATCTTCGGATCATGCGATACCACCACGACCGTGGCGTTTCGCAGCCGATCTTGCAACAGGGTGCCCGCTTTGCGGTTAAACTCGGCATCCGTTGTGCCGGGCATGCCTTCGTCGATGAGATAGATGTCAAATTCGATCGCCAAGAGCAGCGCAAAACTCAGGCGCGCGCGCATCCCCGTACTATAGGTGCCGACTGGCATGTCGAAATATTCGGCCAGCCCGCAAAGCCAGCGGCAAAAGCTTTCGACATAATCCGGGTCGAGCGAATAGAGGCGCGCAATGTAGCGGACGTTTTCGGTTGCCGTGTGGCGCGTGACAAGACCGCCCATGAAGCCAAGCGGAAACGAGATCCGCGAGGTCGTGACGATCCGCCCGTCATCAGGTTTTTCCAGGCCTGCCATCATGTTGATGATCGTGGTCTTGCCGGTGCCGTTACCCGCCAAAATGCCCAAAGAGCGGCCTATGTCCACGCGGAACGAGGCCCGGTCAAGGATCACCTTGCGCCGCGTGCCCGTCCAGAAGGATTTCGAAACCTGCTCAAACTCGATCATTGCCGACCCATGTTCCGGACCCCTGTATCCGGCTCGCCGCTATCTGGATTTAGACCCATTTCGTTACCGACAGGTGCACGGCGTCCGGGGTCATGCGACAAAGACCCACCGAGCAGCCTGTGGTTGCGGCACGCATTGCCAGTTCGCGTCGGAGTATCGACCCAAATTGATGTGCCAAGCAATGGGGTCCACAGGCGCTGCGGGACATCTGCCTCATGGCTTGCGCAAAAGACGCACGATCAGGATCGCGATCGGGCCCGCCAGCAGGCTGAGCGCCAGCCCCATGCGGGCCGCTTCGCGCACGGCACCGCCAGGCAACGCAGGGTCGAGCATCAGGGCCGGTACGGTAAAACTCATGCCCATGATCAGGGCCACCAGCACAAGATCGCGCAACGTCAGGCCTTGCGGCAGTCGCAGACCCAAGGCCAGGCCCGCGCCGACGGTTGCCGCCAGAATCCCGATGGGTTTGCCGATCCACAGCGACCCCAGCGTGATCACTGTTGTCGGCGCAAAGGCTTGCGCGTCAATTCCCCCGTGGCTGAGCCCGAACAAGAACAAGACGACAGCCACCGGACGCACCAGCGCTTGGGCCAGACGATTAAGCGGATCATGCAACAAATGCTCTGCCTCGGCAAAGATGCCAAAGGCGCGGTCGGCATGGGCAACGGCAGGCACGATCGGCAAGAGACCCAAGGCCGGTGGCAGGCCCGAGGCCGCGACACCGACCCACGACACTGCGCCTGCCAGAAGATAAGGCCAGACCGCCAACAAGCGACGGCGGTCCTGCTCTGAGGCATCTGGCATCGGGCGGCGGCCAAAAAGCCACCAGACCGACAGCGCCGCGATCAGCGGCAGCAACAGCCAGATCAGGCGGGGCGAGGCTTCGGGGCTCCATCCGCCATGGATCAGCAGGGCCGCAATGTCGCTTGCGATGGTGACCAGCAACAAGACATGAAGTGCCGGGTGGCCGACACCAAAGACATGGCGTCCAACAACGTAGCAAAGCACCACGTCGGATGCGGCGGGCACGTACCAACCCATGCCGGGCACAGCCTCTTCGGCAAATTGCAGCAGGTTCGACAGGGCAAACCAGAAGATCGATGCCCCGGCAATGCCCCCCACGGTCATCGCCAGCGGCATGATCGCCTGGCGCCCGACCAGGGCGCCGCGGTCGATCACCAGAGCCTCCCACAATTCCTTGCCGATGAAGGCCAGAAAGAGCGGCATCAAGACGGTGGCGACGAACACCTCGGGCGTCAGACTGATCGGTGTCGGCTGAAGCCAGACCGGAAGTGCCAGATCCGCAAGGCGCCATTCGGTCACATCATAGTACGAGGCGGGGTCGATGTTGACCCAAAGAGTGGCAAGGCCCGCACCCCCAAGGAGCGCCCAGGCGAAATGGCGGACAAAGTCGGAGACGCGGTACATAGGCCAATCGAACCGTCAGGCGGAGTGCCCACCTGCATCGCTAGTCAATGCCGCAGTCGACCGCAAGAATAGCGGAGCGGGATTGCGCGGGCCTGTGGCTCTGGCGCATGGTCGCGCAATGACGCTGGCGCATGAACTGGTGGCGTGTCGGCTGTGCGCAGACCGCTTTGGGCGCACCGCGACCGCGCATGAGCCGCGCCCGGTGGTCTGGTTCCGACCCGGAGCGCGGGTGTTGATCGCGGGGCAAGCGCCGGGCGCGCGGGTGCATGCCTCGGGGCGCCCCTTTACCGACCCGTCGGGTGACCGGCTGCGGGCATGGACGGGGCTGGACGCGGCTGCGTTCTACGATCAGGACAAGATTGCCATTGTGCCGATGGCGTTTTGCTTTCCGGGCTATGATGCCAGGGGATCGGACCTGCCACCGCCGCCGATCTGTGCGGCCACGTGGCGGGCAAGGGTGCTTGCGTGTTTGCCTGCCATCCGGCTGACGGTGCTGGTCGGAGGTGCGGCGATCCGGTGGCATCTGGGCGCAAGGAATGTCACCAAAGCCGTGGCAGACTGGCGCAGTATGGCCGCGCAGGGCGTCTTTGCCTTGCCCCATCCGTCGTGGCGCAATACCGGGTGGCTGAAACGCAACCCTTGGTTCGAAGCCGAGTTGGTGCCGGACTTGCAGGCGCGGATGCACTGCGTGATGGAGGATGAGTTTTGAGCGAGCCTACGCCTTTGGACCTTGCCTATGCTGCGGCCGATGCCAATCCCGAAAGGGATGGGGCACGGCTGGGGTTTTATGCCCGGCTTGCCGACGGGGAGTTGTTTGTGCTGTTGGCACGCGAAGCGGTGGGCGGCGATATCGCGCCACGCGTGTTTGATCTGACGGACGGCCCGGTCGTGCTGGCGTTTGATACCGAGGCGCGGCTTGCGGGATTTTCGGGTGGCGTGGCACCCTATGCAGCCCTTCCCGGGCGTGTGCTGGCCAGCCAACTGAAGGGCAAGGGCATCGGGCTTGGCGTCAATCTCGGCGTGGCGCCGTCGTCGATGCTGCTGCCGCCCGAGGCGCTGGACTGGTTGGCAATGGCGCTGGACACGGTTCTTGAAGAGATCGAGGCGCGCCCGGTGGAGTTTTCAGCGCCCAAAGGTCTGCCCGAGGTCTTGATCACGGCGCTCGATGCCAAGCTGGCCAAGGCCGGGGGGCTGGCCTCGGCGGTTCTGCTGGCCGGGGTGGTTTATGAAGGCGGGCGGCGCGGGCACGTGTTGGGCTATCTGGACGCAAAGCCCGGAGCGGAGGCCGCGCTGGCGCGGGCGGCGTCCGAGGCGCTGGTGTTTTCCGGGATCGAGGCGGGCGAGATGGATGTGGTGTTTCTTGCCAGTGCCGCACCTGTCACCGTCGCCATGGCGCGCGTTGCGTTGCGGTTCGATCTGGCGGTGGCACAAGAAGTACGCCACGGTCCGGGGGCACCGGGCAAGGATCCGGCACGGCCACCGATCTTGCGATAGGCGACGGTTCTGGGCGTGTGGGACGTGCCTGTGTCTGAGGATTTGGGTCAAGACCAAGCTCGCGTTGTGGGGTAAAGTAATACCGTTATAATAAGCCATTGATAATACGTCATTTTATGTTGCCCTTGCACCTTGACGTGGCCATGCGCATCAGCGATACAGCCGCATCCTGAGTGGCGGGTTTCCGCACCTCCTGCTCATCAGCCAATCCTCATGGGACGCTTTCGTATGAAAACCTTTACGGCAACACCGGCCGATATCGACAAGAAATGGGTCCTGATCGACGCCGAGGGCGTGGTTCTGGGTCGTCTTGCGACCATCGTCGCCTCGATCCTGCGCGGCAAGAACAAGCCGACCTTCACCCCGCATATGGACATGGGTGACAATGTCATCGTGATCAATGCCGACAAGATCCAGATGACCGGCAACAAGCGCAACGACAAGGTCTATTTCTGGCATACCGGCCATCCGGGCGGCATCAAGCAGCGCACGGCACGTCAGGTGCTGGAAGGCGCACACCCCGAGCGTGTCGTCGAAAAGGCCGTGGAGCGGATGATTACCCGCAACCGTCTGGGCCGCGTGCAGATGACCAACCTGCGCGTCTATGCGGGGTCAGCACATCCCCACGAAGCCCAGCAGCCGACCGTTCTGGACCTGAAGTCCATGAACCCGAAAAACACCCGGAGCGCATGAGCATGGCCGACATCAAATCCCTCGACGATCTGAAATCGGCAGTCGGCACGGCAGCCCCCGCAGCGGTCGCCGCCCCGAAACTGCCGCAGCGTGACAAGCTGGGCCGCTCTTACGCCACCGGCAAGCGCAAGAACGCGATTGCCCGCGTCTGGATCAAGCCCGGTTCCGGCAAGGTCGTGGTGAACGGCAAGACGATGGTCGAGTATTTCGCGCGCCCGGTCTTGCAGATGATCCTGCGCCAGCCCTTTACGATCGCCAATGTCGAGGGCCAGTTCGACGTGATGGCCACGGTTGTCGGTGGCGGGCTGTCGGGTCAGGCGGGCGCTGTCAAGCACGGCATCTCCAAGGCGCTGCAGCTTTATGAGCCGGCATTGCGCGGCTCGCTCAAGGCCGCAGGGTTCCTGACCCGCGACAGCCGCGTGGTGGAACGCAAAAAGTACGGCAAGGCCAAGGCGCGCAAGAGCTTCCAGTTCTCCAAGCGCTGATCGCCGCTTGCCAGTGGTTTTGTAAAACGCGGCATTTGGTTGCCGCGTTTTTCGTTTTTTCGGACCGGGTCATCCGAAAGACCGAGCGTGCTGATGGAATACCGGCGGAACATCGACGGGCTGCGCGCCGTGGCAAGTGGTGCCGGTTATACTGTTCCACGCCGGTCTGCCGCTTTTTTCCGGCGGCTTTGCCGGGGTCGATGTGTTCCTTGTCATCTCGGGCTAGCCGATCACCACACTTTTGGTGCAAGATCTCGACGCCGGACGCTATAGCATCGCGTCGTTCTATGAACGGCGCGCACGGCGCGTTCTGCCGGCGTTGTTTGTCGTCATGGCGGTCACCTTGCCGCTGGCATTCGTGACGATGCTGCCTGCGCAGATCGAAGACTTTTCTGCCAGCATCGCCTCTGCCGTCCTTTTTCTGTCGAATTTGTATTTCCTGACCCAGACTGGGTATTTTCCCCCCGACGCCGAACTGCAACCGCTGCTTGCGGCAAGAAAGCAGGTCTTTGCCGGTGCTACAGCAGTTGGAGCGGTCTTTCTTGTGCTTGGCATCGTCAGGAACGCGACCGATGGGATGCGCCAGGTCTGGAGCGCCACCTGGCCACAAAAGTCCGCCATCATGGCAATCATCGAAACAGCCCAAACCAAAAGCACCGTACAGGCCAGCGGCCACTGCCACTTCAATATCGAGGACGTGGACGATGTCGCCGCGTCGCGGATCCTGTCTTGTGTCGCACAACATGGCAGCGGCGTCGTGGTCTTGGGCAACAGCCACGCCATTGACCTTTTCGGTAGTGTCGTCGCGCGCAACGGCCACCCTTTTTTTGTTGGCTTCACCAAGCCATCGTGCCGACCTGCAACGGTGGATCGCACCTGCCCCTACATGTCGTTCCAAGGCTTTGTTCAAACCAACCCCGATGCGTTCACGCTGGTGCTTTTTTTAAATTTCGGGCGCTAACCTGCTTGCTGGTGATGATGGCAGGGTCGGCGTGCAGACGCAGATCGAGCGGCTGCCGCTCAGCGCGACTGTGCCAACGCTTGCCGTCGCGGAAAACGAGATTGCGACGGTGAATGCGCTGCTTGCCGAATTGGCGCAGATGACGCCGGTCGTTTGGTTCGGCCCAAGGACCGAACCACAGGTCCAGCTTGAATGGCTGGTCGGTCGCGGGTGCGAAAAGGGATTGGCGATCCGTGCAGGAACCGAAGCAAACTTTGACAGGCTTGATGCTGTTTTGGCACGGTCGAGTGTTGTTCCCTACCTCTCGCAAAATCGCCTTTTCGGGTTGACGTTTCCGCGGGATCTTGGGGGGATGCGACGGGCTTTTATGGTCGGATGGCGATCATTTCAGCGCTTTGGGAGAAACTGAAATGGCGCGTCGGGCAGATGTTGTCGAGGCTGGCCTAAAGGTGATCTCCCTATAGCAAAGCGGACCGGGCTGCGACCGTTTGCGTTCAGGCGAGGACGCGGCCCAGCAAGGCCAGCGCGTGATCGCGGGCGGCGGCGCGGACCTTGGCACGACCAAGAGGGCCGAATTCGACGGTTTGGGTGGTGATGGGCTGTCCGGGGCCGAGGATGCCAAAGCACACGCGGCCTTCAGGTTTGAATTCGGACCCACCGGGGCCCGCGATGCCGGTGACCGAGACGGCGATGGCCGCACCAGAACGCGCGGCTGCGCCCACGGCCATTTCGGCGGCAACCTCTTCGCAGACGGCGCCATGGGCGGCAAGCGTCTCGGCACGCACGGCCAGAAGGTTCATCTTGGCGGCGTTTGAGTAGGTGACGTAGCCGACCTCGAACACATCAGAGCTGCCGGGGACATCGGTGAGGGCCGCCGCGACCATGCCGCCGGTGCAGGATTCTGCGGTGGCAATATGCAGGTGGCGACGGCGCGCGGCGGCGAGGATTTCTGCGGGGGTCATCGCATCAGGATGAGGTGGAAAAGAGCCGCCGCGATCAGGGTCGCAACGCCGCCGATCAGCCCCGCCCAGAGGTCGTCAAGCATCACGCCGCGCGCATCGCCGCGCCGGTCGGCGGCACCGATGGGGCCGGGTTTCAGCACATCGAAGAGCCGAAAGAAGAGGAACGCGGCAAGCCAGGCGGGCCAGGGCAACCAGTCCTCAAAGCCGCGCATCCAGAAGGCGGCTGCGGGAAACAAAAGGCAGAGCCACTGGCCTGCGACCTCGTCGATCACGATCTCTCCGGGGTCTTCGCCGGGCCGGTCGGCCAATTCGCGTTCGCAGGCCCAAAAGCCGATGGCGGTCACCGCCATGGTGGCGAGGACCAGCACGGGAAACCCCGCATAGCGCAAGATTACGACACCGAGCAGCAGCGCCGTCGCTGATCCCCAAGTGCCGGGGGCAGGGCGCAAGAGGCCAACATTGCCAAAGGTCGTGATGAGGCGGGGGGCAGTCGTCCAAGAGGTCATGGTGTTCCCACGAGGGTTGCTGTGGCGAGAGCGGCAATGCCCTCTTCGCGCCCGGTAAAGCCCAGGCGCTCGGATGTGGTCGCCTTGACGCTGACGCGGTCGGCGTCAACCCCGAGGATGCTGGCAAGGGTCTGGCGCATCTGGTCGGCATGCGGGCCGATCTTGGGGCGTTCGCAGATCAGGGTCACATCGACCTGGGTCAACCGAAATCCGCGCGCGGTCACCCGGGCGGCGGCGTGGCGCAGAAAGACGGCGCTGTCGCTGCCCTGCCATTGCGGGTCCGAAGGCGGGAAGTGTCGCCCGATATCGCCCTCGGCCAATGCGCCGTAAATCGCATCGGTAAGGGCATGCATGCCGACATCCGCGTCCGAATGGCCCAGAAGGCTGCGCTCATGTGCCACTTGAACGCCACACAGCGTCACCGCGTTGCCTGCGGTGAACGCATGCACGTCAAACCCGTTTCCGACACGTACATCCACCGCCCGCCCCCCGATCATCCGTGCCGCCCTTGCGAGGTCGCCCGGATGGGTGATTTTGAAGTTCTCTTCCTCACCCTCCACAATTGCCACGTTGAGTCCAGCGGCGCGTGCGACGGTGACATCATCGGCAGCACCGCCGGGATGGGCGCGGTGCGCAGCAAGGATCGCGGGAAAGTGAAAGCCCTGCGGGGTCTGGGCGCGAAAGAGACCCATCCGGTCGGCGGTGCCGACAACAAGGCCATCCCGGCCGCGCCAGAGTGCATCCGTGACGGCACGCGCGGGCGCAGCACCCGGCTCGGCGTCGAGTGCCGCGAGAACCCGCGCGATGATCCGCGCCGAGACCAGAGGCCGGGCCGCATCATGGATCAAGACGGTGGTCACGTCGCTGCCCGCAAGCGCCTCGAGGGCTGCGCGGACCGAGGCGTCGCGGGTGTCACCCCCATGAACGATCTCGACGCCCTGAAGGGCTTGGGCATGGGCGTGGTCGTCGGGGTGTATGACAAGCACGATGCGGGTGGCAAACGGGCCAAGCGCGGCAATGGTTTGGGCCACGACGCTGCGGTCGCCCAGGAGTTGCCATTGCTTGGGCAGGGGTCCCCCGGCGCGGTTGCCGCGCCCGGCGGCGACGATGATCGCGGCGATGGTCATTTGGGGTTCCTTTTTGCCCGATGATGTCTAAAGCGGTTCAGGTCTTGACGGAAGCAGAAGCATCAGAAAACGCGTTCGAGCGAAGCGAGAGGCAGCGATTTCTGAGTCCGCTCAAACCTGAACCGCTCTAGGTCAGGTATGCGCTGCCTGCAACTCCGGCGACATTTGGCGAGATTATGCCTATAATTTAGGCACCGCACATTTTTCATGCCGTTTTTGCCGAGCGGTGATTTGTGTCGGGGGGGCAAACCGGTCTATTGCGGTGTCTCTGCACAAGGAATGAGCGTTGACGCTGTCACCTGAACTGCAAACCCTGTGGCCACCCGTTTTCCTCGCGCCCATGGCCGGGATCACGGACCTGCCTTACCGGCGGATCGTGTCGGGATTCGGCGCGGGCCTCGTGGTCAGCGAGATGGTCGCGAGCGAAGATCTGGTCAGCGCACGGCGCTTGGCGCGGTCGCGCGCAGAGCTTGGCTTTGGCGAGGCGGCAACGGCGGTGCAACTGGCGGGCCGCGAGCCGCATTGGATGGCCGAGGCCGCGCGCTATGCCGAAGCTCAGGGTGCGCGGCTGATCGACATCAACATGGGCTGTCCGGCCAAGCGCGTCACCACCGGGCTGTGCGGGTCGGCCCTGCTGCAGGATCTGGACCTGGCGCTACGTCTGATTGACGCGGTGGTGGGGGCGGTCAAGGTGCCGGTGACGCTGAAGACGCGGCTTGGCTGGGATGACCTGACGCTGAACGCACCCGAGCTTGCCCGGAGGGCGCAGGCTGCGGGGATCGTCATGATCACCATCCACGGGCGTACGCGCAACCAGTTCTACAAGGGTGCCGCGGACTGGGCCGCCATCAGGGCGGTCAAGGACGCCGTGACGATCCCGGTCATCGCCAATGGCGACATCGTGGACCTTGCGGCGGCGCGCGCGGCCAGAGCGGCCTCGGGTGCGGACGGCGTGATGATCGGGCGCGGCGCACAAGGCCAACCCTGGCTTTTGGCCGAGATTGCGCACGGGCTGGGCCAAGGCTGCGCCCCGGTGGTTCCAAGGGGACCGGATCTCGCGGATCTGGTAGCGCGCCATTACGAGGACATGCTGGATTTCTATGGCATGGCCCTGGGCCTGCGCATGGCGCGCAAGCATCTGGGCTGGTATCTGGACCGGGGTCCGGTGCCCGCAGCCCTGCGCCGGGCGATCCTGACATCGGAAGACACGGGCGCGGTGCTGCGGATGGTGCGGCAAGCGATCTGCGATCCCGTCGAGGTGGCCGCATGACGCCCTATCGCCCGCCATATCCGGTGCCCGGCGTCATCTGGGCCTCGTTGCCGCTGCCCGCGCTGTTGATCGACCCGGGCGACCGGATCTATGAGGTGAACCCACAAGGCGAGATCTTCCTCAATGCCTCGATGCGCAATCTGGTGGGCCAGCCGCTTTTGGACCGGCTGCACATTGATGCGCCGATGGAAGAGGCGATCCGGCGGGCCAGGGCGAACCATTCGCCGCTGTCGATCAACGATGTCGACGTCACCACGGGCGAGCGTCCGCCACAGCAATGCACCATCCACATCGCCCCGCTGCAAGATGATCCGGGCCATGTGATGGTGATGATCGCCCCGCGCGAGATTGCCGACCGTCTGGGCCGCGCCATGCCGGGGGGCGTGGGCGCGCGCTCGGCGATCGGGCTTGCACAAATGCTGGCACATGAGATCAAGAACCCGCTGGCCGGTATTTCGGGGGCGGCGCAACTGATCTCGATGGGGCTGCGACCCGAAGAACAGGAACTGACCGATCTGATCGTCGAGGAAACGCGGCGGGTGGTCAAACTGCTGGAGCAGGTCGAGCAGCTGGGCAATCTGCGCCCGCCGGACAGGCGTGCCGTCAACATCCATGACGCGCTGGATCGCGCGCGGCGGTCCGCGCTGGTCGGTTTCGGCGCGCGGATGACCTTTGTCGAGGAGTATGACCCGTCATTGCCAGCGTCCTGGGCCGATCTGGATCAGCTGGTGCAGGTCTTTCTGAACCTGATCAAGAATGCGTCCGAGGCGGCGGGTCCCGACGGCGGCACCATCCATCTGCGCACCTTTTATGATCTGTCGCTGCGCCGCAGGCTCAAGGATGGCACCAACGCGCCGATGGCCTTGCAGATCGAGATCATCGACGACGGGCCGGGCCTGCCGCCTCATATCGCGTCCGATGTGTTTGAGCCGTTTGTTTCGGGGCGTGAAAACGGCACCGGGCTCGGGCTATCCATCGTCGCCCGCATTGTCAGTGAACATGACGGTTGGGTTCAGGTGGATAGCGTGCCGGGGCGCACGGTGTTTCGCATTTCTTTGCCGGTGGCGCGCCCGGCGAAATTGAAGGAGGTCGACTGATGGATGGAACGGTTCTCGTGGCGGATGACGACCGCACGATACGCACGGTGCTGACACAGGCCCTGACGCGGGCGGGGTGCCGGGTCCATGCGACATCTAGCCTGATGACGCTGATGCGCTGGATCGAAGAGGGCAAGGGCGATCTGGTGATCAGTGACGTGATCATGCCCGACGGCAACGGCCTTGATGCCTTGCCGCGCATTGCCAAGATGCGGCCCGGTCTGCCGGTGATCGTCATTTCGGCGCAAAACACGATCATGACGGCCATTCAGGCCGCCGAGGCCGAAGCGTTCGACTACCTGCCAAAACCATTCGACTTGCCGGACCTGATGAAGCGGTCGGCGCGGGCGCTGGACCAGAAACGGCGCTCGCCCAGGGTGGTTGAGCCATTGCGCGACCCCGGCGACGATCTGCCGCTGGTTGGGCGCACCGGGGCGATGCAGGCGCTGTACCGGTTGGTCGCGCGGGTGATGAACACCGACCTCACGGTGCTGGTCAACGGCGAGTCCGGCACGGGAAAATCGCTGATCGCGCGGGCGATTCATGACTTTTCCGACCGCCGCTCATTGCCGTTCGTGGTGGCGCAAGGGGCGGATCTGGCGGGCATGGACGGGCCTTCGACGCTGCTGTCTCGGGCGCGCGGCGGCAGTCTGGTCTTTGACGAAATCGGTGACTTTTCGGACGAACAACAGGCGCGGGTCGTGCGCATGCTGGACCAGCTGCCGGATCAGGCACCGCGCATAATGGCGACCACGCAAGTGGATCTGGCCACCCGACTGGAGACGAAATCGTTTCGCCAGGACCTTTTTTACCGGTTGAGCGGCGTGACGATCCAGGTGCCCGCCTTGCGTGATCGGGTGGATGACATTCCTCTTTTGGCCGACTTCTTTCTGACGCGCGAGGAACGCGATACCGGGGTCGGGCGCAAACTGTCAGCCGAGGCGCGCGAACTGGTCCGCCGCTACAGCTGGCCCGGCAACGTCCGCCAACTGGAAAACAGCCTGCGCCGTCTGGCTGCCACGTCGTCCGAGGTCGAGATCACCAAGGCCGAGATTGAAGGCGTGCTGGGCAACCAACCCACGATAGAGCCGATGAAGGGCGGAGAGACCGAAAAGCTGTCGGCAAGCGTGGCGCGCCACCTCAAGCGGTACTTCGATCTGCATTCCGGACAATTGCCGCCAGCGGGCGTCTATCAGCGGATTTTGCGCGAGATCGAGCTGCCCCTGATCGAAATCGCCCTTGATGCAACTGCGGGCAACCAAGCAAAATGTGCTGATCTTTTGGGGATCAACCGCAATACCTTGCGCAAAAAGATCTCGGACCTTGATATCCGCGTGACACGGCGGCGCAAACTGATGTAAACCTGCCACAGGATGCGTTGCTGATCGGGTGCCCCTTTTCGGCATCCTCAGCAGCAGGCTGAGGGGCTGATTCTGGCCCGGCCGTGGAGGCAAGGATACGTGCAGGGCGCCTTGAAATCGGCCACTTGGTTGCGGTTGATGCGGTTGCGTCGCCAGCGGCGGTTCCAGACCGCGCTGACCTTTGCGCTGGTGATTCTGGGCCCCTTGCTGGCGGTGGCGACGTTTCTGGCGCTGGGGCCGTTCAACCGCGGCGCAAGCTCGCCATCGTTGCGGCTGATCTTGCTGGCCGACATGGTCTATGTGCTGGTGCTGGCCACTCTGGTGCTGGCGCGGGTGATGCGGATGGTGTCGGACCGGCGCAGCCAGTCGGCCGGGTCGCGCCTGCATCTGCGGCTGTCGGGTGTTTTTGCCATCATCGCGCTGACGCCCACCGTGCTGGTTGCGGTGTTTGCGGTGCTGACGGTCAATGTCGGCCTTGAGGGATGGTTTTCCGAACGCGTGCGGATGGTGGTCGGCAATTCGTTGTCGGCTGCGGAATCCTATGAGAAGGTGCAGCGCGACGATCTGATCAAGGACGCCGTGGCTTTGGCGGACTATCTGAACCAGGCCAAGACGAGCCTCTTTTTTGTCAAGGACGACCAGTTCCGCCCGCTGTTGTCGCAAGGCCAGCAAACCATCCAGCGCGGCCTGAAAGAGGCCTTTTTGATTGACGGGATGGGCGCAATCCAGACGCGCGGCGAGCGGTCCTATCTTTTTGACTTTGAGCCGCTGGGTCCTGAAGAGCTGGCGCGCGCGCAGGCGGGCGAAGTGGTGTTGGTCGAGGACTGGCCCAACAACGAATACCGTGCGCTGGTCAGCCTCGCGGCGTTTCCCGACCGGCTGCTTTATGTCACGCGAACCGTCGACGGGGGACTTTTGGGTCTCTTGGACGAGACGCAGGAAACGGTGCGCCTCTACCAGCAGCTTGAGGCGGACCGCGGCAAGCTCTTGTTCAACTTTGGCCTGTTGTATCTGGGATTTGCGCTGCTGTTGATCCTTGCGGCGGTGTGGCTTGGTCTGTGGTTTGCAGAACGTCTCAGCCGCCCGGTGGGCAAGCTGATGGGGGCGGCACAACGCGTCGGCGGCGGCGATCTGGAGGTGCAGGTCACCGAAGAGGACGGCGATGACGAGATCACCATGCTGGGGCGGCTGTTCAACCAGATGACGCGGCAACTGAAGGGCCAGCGCGAGGCGCTGATCGAGGGCCACGGGCGGACCGAGGCGCAACGCAGGCTCTTTGATTCGGTGCTGTCATCGGTCACTGCGGGCGTGATCGGGCTTGATCCCGATGGGCGTTTTGATTTCGTCAACCCTGCGGCACAACAGTTGCTGGAACTGCCGGGCGGACAGGGGCAGGCCGAAATTGGCGTGGCCGTGCCGGAGTTTGCTCCCCTTTTTGATCGCCTGCGCAATGGGGGCGGCAGCGCGGTTCAGGAAGAGGTGCGCCTGACCCGGCGCGGCAAGCTTGAAAGCCTGCTGGTGCGGATGAGCACGCGGCGCAGCGACGAGGGTGCGCTCGAAGGCTATGTGCTGGCGTTTGACGATGTGACGGAGCTTGTCTCGGCGCAGCGGATGGCAGCATGGGGAGATGTGGCGCGACGGATCGCGCATGAGATCAAGAACCCTCTGACGCCGATCCAGCTGTCAGCGGAGCGTATCAAGCGGCGGTTCCGGGGTGAAGTCTCGTCGCCCGAGGATCTGGAGCAATACACCGATGTGATCGTGCGCCAGACCGGCGATCTGCGCCGGATCGTAGACGAGTTTTCCAAATTCGCGCGCATGCCGGAACCGGACCGTCGCGAGACCGACCTCGCCCACCTGCTGCGCGACGTCCTTGTCTTGCAAGAAAGTGGTCAGCCCGGCGTGACCTTTTCCAAGGACGTGCCAGCGGGGCCGGTACTGATGGATCTGGATCCGACGATGTTGAACCAGGCCTTGACAAATTTGATCAAGAACGCCGGTGAAGCCATTGAAACCCTGTACGAAAAGGGTGCTCCGGTCGGGCATGTCCCGCAGATCAGGGTAAGCCTCGTTCCGCAGGAGACGGATGTTGTCATCCGCATCATGGACAATGGCATCGGGCTGCCCGCCGACCGGGCGCGACTGTTCGAGCCCTATGTGACGACGCGCGAAAAAGGCACCGGCCTTGGCCTGCCGATCGTGAAGAAGATTATCGAAGAGCATGGCGGGACGCTGACCCTGAGCGACGCACCCGTCTTTGACGGCAACACGCGTGCGGGGGCGATGGCGGAAATTGTTCTGCCAAAGCTCAATCGCCGCAAGATGGCCCGTGGCGGCCAAGAGACCGAGGAGAAAGTCGCATGAGCAGCATATTGGTGGTCGATGACGAAAAAGACATCCGCGAGTTGATCGGGGACATCTTGCGCGACGAAGGGTTCAGCATCCGGCTGGCCGGGAGTTCGGACGAATGCATGGCCGAGATCAATGCAGATCCTCCCGCGCTGATGATCCTGGACATCTGGCTCAAGGACAGCCGGATGGATGGCATCGACATCCTCAAAACGGTCAAGCGCGATAACCCGGACGTTCCGGTGGTGATCATCTCGGGCCATGGCAATATCGAGATCGCGGTCGCGGCGATCAAGCAAGGTGCCTATGACTTTATCGAAAAGCCGTTCAACATTGACCAGCTGATGGTGGTGGTCAGCCGCGCGATGGAGACCAGCCGTCTGCGCCGGGAAAATTCGGACCTGCGGCGACGCGATGTGACGTCGACCGACATGATCGGATCTTCGACCGCGTTCAAGACCTTGCGGGGCAATCTTGAAAAGGTGACCAAGTCGAATGCGCGCGTCATGCTGACCGGTCACGCAGGTTCGGGCAAGGAAGTTGCGGCGCGGTTCATCCATGTCAATTCGAACCGGGCAGGGGCGCCGTTCGTGTCCGTCTCATCGGCCACGATCGAGCCGGAGCGGATGGAAGAGGTGCTGTTCGGGCGCGAGACGACGGAACGCGGTGTGGAGCCGGGGCTTTTGGATCAGGCGCATGGCGGCATCGTGTATTTTGACGAAGTGGCCGATATGCCCTTGGGCACGCAGTCGAAAATCCTGCGCGTCTTGACCGAGCAGCAATTCGTGCGGGTCGGGGGAGCGGACAAGGTCAGGGTGGATTTGCGGGTGATCTCGTCGACGACCCGCGATCTGCGCAACCTGATTGCTACGGGCAAATTCCGCCAAGAGCTTTATGACCGGCTGAACGTGGTGCCGATTGCGGTTCCCGCACTGGAGGAACGGCGCGAGGACATTCCTGAACTCGCGCGCCATTTCATCGACTGGTTCCACCGCAGTCAGGGGCTTCCCAAGCGCAGCCTGACCGCAGAGGCCGAGGCGATGCTGCAAACGATGCCCTGGCCCGGCAACATCCGCCAGTTGCGCAACATGATCGAGCGCATCCTTATTCTTGGCGAGGCCGGGGGCGCGATCGAGGTCAAGGAGTTGCCGGGCCAGGATGTCAGCGAAGAGCGGGGCGGCAAGATGGCGATGGGCGGGGCAATTGCCACCCTGCCCCTGCGCGAGGCGCGCGAGTTGTTCGAACGCGAGTACCTGTTGACGCAGATCAATCGATTTGGCGGCAATATCAGCCGGACGGCAAACTTTGTTGGCATGGAGCGGTCCGCCTTGCACCGCAAACTGAAGTCATTGGGGGTTGTCGGGACATCGAAGTCCGGTTCGCGCGGCATGGATCTGGTCGAGGATGATGTCGCCGAAGAAGAAGAGTTGCTGGAATAGGCGGGCCGAAAGGTGGCGCGGTTGACCATGACGCCTCGCTTGGGATAGCTAGGCCCGGTGTGCCCATGGCGGCTGCGCGTGATCAGAGGTCTTGAATGAAGGTGATCATTTGCGGCGCGGGCCAGGTCGGCTGGCAGATCGCGCGGCAGCTTTCGGGTGAAAAGAACGATGTGACCATCGTGGACGTGAACCCCGACCTTGTACGACGCGCGACCGAAGCGCTGGATGTTCAAGGTGTTGCGGGATTTGCTTCACACCCCGAAGTGCTGGCAAAGGCCGGCGCACGCGACGCGGATCTGATCATTGCCGCCACCTATTCCGATGAGGTGAACATGATCACCTGTCAAGTCGCCCATTCGGTCTTTGGCGTCACCCGCAAGATCGCCCGGCTGCGCGCGCAAGAATATCTCAAACCCGCATACGCCGATCTCTATCGTGAAAACCATCTGCCGATTGATGTGGTGATCAGCCCGGAGTTCGAGGTCGCCGAGGCTGCCTTGCAGCGGCTGGCAGCGCCTGCCACCTTTGACACCGAGATTTTCATGAACGGCAAAGCGCAGCTTTTGGGCATCGCGCTGACCGAGGAATGCCCGGTACTGAACACCTCGCTCCGCCAACTCGATGGGTTGTTTCCGACCTTGCGTGCGATTGTGGTGGCGGTGCGCCGCGAGGGGCGGTTGTTTGCGCCCGATGCCAATGACCAGCTTTATGCGCAGGACAACGCCTATATATTTGTCCATTCCGAGGACGTGAACCGCGCCCTCGAAATCTTTGGCAAGAAAACGAAAAAACAGGAACGCGTCATCATCATCGGTGGCGGGAATGTGGGTCTTGCGGTGGCGCGGGCGCTGGAGGCGCGGTCGGACCGGATCCGCGCCAAAATCATCGAAAAGGACCGCGCGCGCGCCGAATACGCCGCCGACGCGCTGGAGCGCACGATCGTGCTGAACGGTGACGGGATGGATCTGGATATTCTGAACGAGGCGGCGATCGACAAGGCCGACGTGCTGCTGGCGGTCACCGATGACGACAAGACCAACATTCTGGCGGCGGTGCGTGCCAAGCAGCTTGGCTGTCCGATGGCTATTGCGCTGGTCAACGATCCGACACTGGCACCCCTTATGGGGCCGTTGGATATCGACGCCTATATCAACCCGCGCGCCACCACGGTATCGTCGATCCTGCGCCATATCCGGCACGGCAAGGTGCGCGCGATCTATTCGGTCGGCGATGGCGAGGCCGAGATGATCGAGGCACAGGTGCTGTCGACCTCACCCTTGTCGGGGCGGCTGGTGCGCGAGATCGAGTTTCCCGAAGGCGTGCTGGTCGGTGCGGTGATGAAGGGCGATAAGGTGGTCAAGCCGACGGGGGACCTGCGCATCGAGGCCGGCGATGTGATCGCCCTCTTTGCAATGGCCAGCGACGTGGCCGAAGTGGAGCGCCTGTTGCAAGTCTCCATCGACTTTTTCTGACCTGCGATGATGCGGCATTTGCAAACTCTGCCGCTGATCGTGATCCTGATGGGGGTTGCGGGATTTGCGAGTTTCGTGCCGGGGCTGCACGCATTTGTCTTGCGCGACTATGAGATCGGGCGGGCGTTTATCTATGCCGGTGCGATCATGCTGTTCCTGACGGTCATGCTGGGCATCGTGACGCAGGGGCGGCCGTCGCGGCAACGCATGAGGGGGCCGTTGATCACGCTCTTGGGCAGCTATCTTGTCTTGCCGCTGTGGCTGGCGTTTCCGTTTCTTGGCGCGATGGAGGGGGCGACGCTGGTCGACGGCTGGTTCGAGATGGTGTCGTCTTTCACCACGACCGGGGCGACACTTTACGCTGATACGGCAACCGTGCCGCCGTCGGTTCATTTGTGGCGCGCCATGGTGGGTTGGGGCGGTGGGGCGTTTATCCTGATCGCGGCCGCGGC
Organism: Rhodobacterales bacterium; assembly: GCA_031378845.1. GTDB lineage: Bacteria > Pseudomonadota > Alphaproteobacteria > Rhodobacterales > Rhodobacteraceae > JAJNPS01. The sequence continues at coordinate 36,058 of JANNES010000003.1, read as the reverse complement.
GGTCCTGTCGCCGTTGAACCTTGGCGGACGAGAGGTCACCACCGGGCGCAGCATCGGGCAGCGCGGTGAGCGGGGTGCGTTTGGCAGTGCGGTGGCTGATCCTGTCCGGCGGTTCTTGATGGCGGCGGTGGTTGTCGGGCCCACATATGTGGCGCTGACGGTTCTGCTCTGGTCGGGGCTGCTGATCCTTGGGTCATCGGGACTGCAGGGGCTGTGCATCGCGATGTCGACACTGGCGACATCGGGCATCACCTGCGGGCAATCCGTCGGGGCAAATGGCGCCGGGGTCTGGGGGGAAGGTTTGGTCTATTTGTTCCTCTTGTTGGCGCTGTCGCGGCGTCTGATGCCGGGACCGGCGGTGACGGATCGCAGGACCGCCCTTTGGCAAGACCCGGAGCTGCGGCTGGCGGCAGCAATTCTGATTACCCTGCCGTTGTTGCTGTTGCTGCGGCATTGGCTGGGTTCGCTTGACGTCTCGGCCCAAAGCGAGACGCGGTCGGCGATAAAGGCCCTGTGGGGAGCCATGTTTTCGACCCTGTCATTCCTGACCACGACAGGGTTCGTGTCAGCCGACTGGGGGGCGGCGCAAAGCTGGTCAGGGTTGACGACGCCGGGTCTGATCTTTCTCGGCCTCGCGATCCTTGGAGGCGGCGTTGCCACCACCGCCGGCGGGGTCAAGCTGCTGCGGATCTATGCGCTGACCCGCCACGGCCAGCGTGAGCTGGAACGCATCATTCATCCAAACTCGGTCGGAGGCGAAGGACTTGCCGCACGGCGGCTGCGCCGTGAAGGCGCGTTCTTTGCGTGGGTGTTCTTTATGCTGTTTGCGATGTCGATTGCTGCCTTGATGCTGGCATTCAGTCTTGCGGGGCTGGAGTTCCAGTCTGCGCTGATCCTGACCATTTCGGCGTTGACGACGACCGGGCCGCTGGTCAACGTGGTTGCCGAGGTCCCGCTGGAACTGTCGACGATTGGCATGCCCGCACAAATCTTGGCTGGTGCAGGCATGATTCTGGGACGAATCGAAATTCTGGCCCTGATCGCGCTGTTTTCACTGGGCGAACAGCGCCGATAGGCGCGGATATCGGCCGTTTTTTCAACTGGAGTCTTTGCGAAAGGCACAGCATACTCGCGCCCGCGGGGCATCTCTTGTGAAATTATAGGGTTTCGCAGGCGCTGTCTTTGCGCAGTGACGATGACAGCAAATAAGTGACAGCAAAAAAAGGCTCGATAAAAAATGGCTGCCGACAAACAAAACTTGCAGGACGCATTCCTGAACCACGTTCGAAAAGCAAAAATACCCGTCACTATATTCTTGATCAACGGGGTAAAGCTACAGGGTGTCATTACCTGGTTTGACAATTTCTGCGTGCTATTGCGTCGGGATGGTCAATCTCAGCTTGTCTACAAACATGCGATCTCGACGATTATGCCGGGCGCTCCCATCAGCCTTTACGAGGGCGAGGACTGATCGAAGACCCCGCCAACCCGTCCGATGAGGCGATCATCGCGGACCCGCCAATACCGGGTGGGGGCCGCGCGCACGGGCATGTCTCAAAGGTTCCTGACACGCGCTGCTATGTGCTGCATCCCGATCTGAAATCAAAGGCGGAGCGCCGCTTGCCAGAGTTGGGGCTGGCCGAGGCGGTAGCGCTGGCGGCGGCCTTGCCGCAGATGCAGGTCTGCGGGGCAGATGTCGTGCGCGTGGCAAGGATGACGCCTGCCACGCTGTTCGGGTCTGGCAAGGTCGAGGAGCTGGGCGCGCGGTTCAAGGCCGACGAGATCGAGCTGGTCTTTGTTGACGGCGTTGTCAGCCCGGTGCAGCAGCGCAATCTGGAAAAGGCCTGGGGGGTGAAACTGTTGGATCGCACGTCGCTGATCCTGGAGATCTTTGCCTCCCGTGCGCGGACCCGCGAGGGTGTTTTGCAGGTGGATCTGGCGGCACTCAGCTATCAGCGAACGCGCCTCGTGCGGGCCTGGACCCACCTGGAACGCCAGCGCGGCGGTTTTGGGTTCGTAGGCGGTCCGGGCGAGACACAGCTGGAATCCGACCGCCGGGCGCTGGATGACCAGATCATCCGGCTGAAACGGCAGCTGGACCGGGTGGTGCGCACGCGCGAGCTGCACCGGGCGGCGCGGCGCAAGGTGCCGTTTCCGGTTGTGGCGCTTGTCGGTTACACCAACGCGGGCAAGTCGACGCTCTTCAACCGTGTGACAGGTGCGGACGTCATGGCCAAGGACATGCTGTTTGCCACGCTGGACCCCACGATGCGGGGGCTGGTGCTGCCGTCGGGGCGCAAAATCATCCTGTCGGACACGGTGGGGTTCATTTCTGATCTGCCCACGCAACTGGTGGCGGCGTTTCGGGCAACCCTCGAAGAGGTGCTGGAGGCGGATCTCATCTGCCATATCCGCGACATCAGCCACCCCGAGACGGCAGAGCAGGCGTCGGATGTCGGCGATATCCTGACCTCGCTTGGGGTGACCGAGGCAGCCGCGATGGTCGAGGTTTGGAACAAGATGGATCTTGTCAATCCTTCTGCGCGGGAATCGCTATTGGCACAAAGCGCCAACCGGCCCAGCGTCATCGCTGTTTCTGCTGTGACCGGCGAAGGGATAGCCGGCCTGCTGAAAGCGATTTCCGCAGCGTTTGAAGAGACCAAGACCGATGAGGTTCTGGCGCTGCCTTTTGCCCAAGGCCGCAGGCGGGCACGGCTGCACGCGCTGGGGGTTGTGATCGCTGAGGAACCGGGCGAGGATGCTTACGGCGTCACGGTCCGATGGACCGCGCGTCAAAAGGCAACGTGGCTGGCCGAGGGTTTCACCACTGGCGCCACAAATTCAGAACATGGGGAGGGCGAAATGGCCAAGGGCAACAACACAAAGAGCAACAAGGAAAAGAAAAAGCCCAAGAAGGAAGTGGCAAAACCCGCAACGTCGGTCGCATCGACCCGCAGCAGCACCGAGATCGCGGGCAAAAAACTCTGATCACAGTTCTGGTGCTTGCCAGCCCGGTTTTGGGCCGGCAGGCGCGTCAGATCATGGCGCAGGCGTCAGCACCGTGATGCCGACTGCCGCCGCACGGGCAAGTTCCGGGTCGAGGCTCATCGGGATGTATTCGCCGCGGCGCCAAAGCTCTCCCAGATCGTCATAGTTGCGGCTGAGCATATGGCCAGACTGGCCCGTGGCGGTGACGAAGACCGACGAATCCGGATCGGCGAAATCATAGACACCGCGGTAGCCCGCACCATGCACATTCAGATAAGGCGTCGGATCAGCGCCAGAGGTCCGACCACGCAACAAGGTGTAGTCGCCCCCCGAAGTGGATTGCCGGATATTGACGAAATAGCGCAGCACCGGAACTGTGCCGAGAACGGGATGGTCATGCGTGGCCTGATGCGCATCGCCCCAGCGCCAGCTTTCGATATTGGGCCCGTAGGTCTCGCTGAGCGCCAAAAGGGCGTCGTCAAGCGAGATGCGGGCAAGGTCGCTGCAGCTTTCAACAGGGGCCGATTGCAGCACGTCGCACCAGATCGAGGCCCCGTTGACATCGCGGTAGACGCGTTCGAGGAAAATCGGGTCGGGATGGCGGAACTGGCTGGCCAAGGGGCCGATATCGTCGCGGACAAGCCGGTCGGTCAGCGCGCGCAGCCATGCCTCGGCGATCAGGGGTTCGGGCAGATGTTCGTTCATCTCGCCGTTCCATTCAGCCAGCAGGATCAGCGCCTTTTGCCGCAATCGTTCGGGCGTGCCCTCGGGCGCGGCCTCGCCGGTAAACCACAGTTCTGCGCCGATCAATGGTAGCAGGGTCCGCGCGGTGGGGCTGACGGTATCCAGTTGCGCCTCGACAAAGCTGTCGCGGGTATGCACCTCGCGCGCCTTCATCAGCGTCAGCCAGCGCTGAATGCGCTGGGTGTCGCCCCACTCAAAGCTGACATGGTTCGGGAAAGGGCGGTCCACGGTCTTGTTGTTGGTGTTACCCAAAAGCCCGCTGGTGGGGTTCAAGAAGCGCGGGTTGTCGGCATAGGGCAATGTCCCGCGAAAACCGGCAGCAGGGTCGGAGCCAAGGGCCGGCATGCGCCCTTGCGTCGGGTGTGCGGGGTCGCGGTTCGGCAACTGGCCGATGGTCTGCATGGCGATCCCCGTCGCATCGGCGAGCATCAGGTTCTGCGCCGGGGCGACGTACAGCTCTCCCGCCTTGATCGCGGCCTCGATCGTGTTGGATTTCATCAACCGCATGCCTGCGCTGATCGAGGTGTCCTTGGGCGAGAGCGCTGTCCAGCTGATCGCCGCGACATGGCCACCGGGGGTAATCGTGTCGAGCCCGAAATGCGATCCGGGCAGGATGGGTCCATTGCGCGACCACCGCAGGGTCACGGTCACGGGTTTGGCGTCCTTGACGGTGATGATGGAACGGCGGGTTTCAAACGGGGCCCAGCCTTCGGGGGTTTCATATTCTTCGGGATTGTCAGGGTTCAGGCGCTCGATGACGATATCCTGGTCGTCGGCACTGGCGGTAGTGAGGCCCCAGCCCAGCTTGTCCGATCGGCCGACCAGCACCAGCGGGACCCCCGGAATCGTGCCGCCGATGACGCCGCCGGATTGCAGCTGCAACCGGGCCAGATACCAGATAGTCGGCGCCGTAAACTCCAGATGCGGATCATTGGCCAAGAGCGTGCCGCCCGAGGCAGAGCGGTCGCGCGACGCCGCCCAGGCGTTCGATGCCCCTGCAAAACCCAGATGCGGCAAAGGCGATAGCGCACCTTCGACGCTGGCGGTCCGAAAGCCCGGCGCACCGGGCACGAGGCTTGCGTAATCGGGCAGGGCGACGACACCCTGGCCCGGATCATCGGGCAAAAGATCGCCAAGCCGGTCCGCGCTCAGCACCATCGAGGCCTGCGCGCGCAAGACTTCCTTTTGCGCATGATCGGTCAGCTGCAGGGCCATCAGCTTGATGATCGCGATGGAATCGGCCGGGGACCATGCTGCGATCTCATTGGAGAATAAAAAGAATTCCGGCGCACCACGCCCCCGTGCACCAGAATTGATCTGTTCGATCCAGGCGTTCACGCCGGCCGAATAGGCCTCCAGCGCGGCAATCGTGTCGGCGTCCTGTGCGGCGACCGACGACAAGGCGAGATTGTAGAGGTCATAGCGACGCAAAAGCTCATCCGACTTGATCGCAGCCTGCCCGAAAATCTCGCTGAGGCGCCCTTGGGCGGTGCGGCGCAGCATCGTCATCTGCCACAGCCGGTCCTGGGCATGGGCAAAGCCGAGGGCAAAGAAAACATCGGCGTCGGTCGCGCCAAAGATGTGCGGCACATTGGAATTGTTGCGCACGATCTGCACCGGGGCGGTAATGCCCGAAAGGGCGAAGGCCTCGTTGTAGTCAGGCAGCGAGCGCGACAAAAAGTAGTAGGTCCCGCCAAGAGCAAGCAAGAACAGCGCGATCATGGCGGTGAGGATCCGCATGAGCCAGCGAAAGGCGGTAAACATCAGATGGCCTGTTCTTGACGGCGGGGACGTGATCGGTTCCTAGTCGATTGCTGGGCTCAGGGCAATTGGCGAGGACAATGATGGCACGGATCGCATTCTTGGGCTTGGGGGTCATGGGGTTCCCGATGGCGGGACATCTGGCAGCCAAGGGGCATGCCGTGACGGTGTACAACCGCTCCCAAGGCAAAATCGAGGCTTGGACGGCAAAGCATGGCGGCGCGTGGGCCGATACGCCCGCAAAAGCCGCGGCGGGGGCCGAGTTCGTGATGGCCTGCGTCGGCAATGACGACGATCTGCGGTCGGTATGTCTTGGCGCGACCGGGGCCTTTGCCGGAATGTCGGCGGGGGCGGTGTTCGTGGATCATACGACGGTTTCGGCGCAGGTGACACGAGAGTTGTCGGGGGTTGCATCAGTGTCGGGCATCGGATTTGTCGATGCACCCGTCTCTGGCGGGCAGGCGGGCGCTGAAAACGGGCAGCTGTCGATCATGTGCGGCGGTGGCCTCGTCGACTATGACCGCGCCGAGCCGGTCATGGCGGCCTATGCGCGGATATGCCGACGGCTTGGGGAGAGCGGATCAGGGCAACTGGCCAAGATGATGAACCAGATCTGCATTGCGGGCCTGATGCAGGGCCTCTCCGAGGCGCTGGCTTTTGGGCAAAAGGCGGGGCTGGATGGTGCCGCGGTGGTCGAGGTGATTGCCCAAGGGGCGGCCGGGTCGTGGCAGATGGCCAACCGCCACAAGACCATGCTGGACGACAAGTTCGATTTCGGCTTTGCGGTCGACTGGATGCGCAAGGATCTGGGCATCTGCCTTGATACAGCCGATCAGATTGGCGCAAGCCTGCCGGTCACGGCACTCGTCGACCAGTTCTACAAGGATGTACAGCTGATGGGTGGTGGGCGCGGCGACACATCAAGCCTGATCCGGCGGTTGCGGTAGGGCGGGCACGAGCCCGCCTTTCACGCTGTCGGCAGGGTGAGCGCCGCGCTGCAATCAGTTGATGTCACACACCGCATTTATGGAATGATCCGGTTGTATTTCACGCCAGCGAGTGTCGCACCTGCAATCAAGCCCTGCTGGCCAAAGACCAAGGCGATCACCGGATCAAGCTCGGTCGATTCCTTGCCGATGCTGGCACCCTGTTCGGGCGTCGCATAGCGCAGATCGGCGCCGACCGCCCAGCCTTGGCCGCGCCGGAAATCGGCCAGTGCCTCGTCAGTCATGAAAAACAGCGCATGGGCATATTGCTGCGCGCCGATCTGGAAACCAAAAGTGGCGCGGGTGGTGGAGTAGTAATCAACCGAAACATTGTCGATCTGCAGCGCGCCGCGTCCGTAGCCGCCGCCGATCCCGAACCCGGCCTCGGTTACCAGCGGCATCCAAAGGACGCCTGCCGCGCGGTTGGCAAGGTCCTGCGTGCCGGGGTATCGGCTGAATAGAAACTGGCTGGTCGAGGCGACGCGGGCGTCGATCTGGCCGCCGCCGTTTGATCCGATACCGTTACCACAACCGGCTGCGGTCAGCAGCGCCGTCCCCGATAGGGCGAGAAAGCCGCGTCTTGAAAAGTTGTCCATGGTGATCCTGCCCTCTGCTGGCCTCGACATCTTGGGGATCTGCGCCCCCGTGGCACTAACTGTATCCGGTTCTGCGGGCTTTGTCATGTGCGGCCTCGCATGAAGGCGCGAGATTGCCGATAACGCTTTTGCGCGGTGGCTGCGGATTGGGGCCAAGCGGCAAGGTGCGGCGGACCTGCCCTCTTGCATCCGGGGCCTACCCGCGACACATAAGGCAGACAATCGCGTGGAGACGGAGCCATGTTGAGGAAAATCGCCATCCTGGGGGCGTCTGGCTACACCGGGGCAGAGCTGGTGCGTCTGATCGCGGGACATCCCGCGATGCAGATCGTCGCCCTGTCAGCGGATCGCAAGGCCGGGATGACGATGGCAGAGGTGTTTCCGTTTCTACGCCATCTGGACCTGCCGCGCCTGTGCAAGATCGATGAGATCGATTTCTCCAACGTTGATCTGTGCTTCTGTGCGCTTCCTCATGCGACGACGCAGGAAGTGATCGCAAAGCTGCCGCATGATTTGAAGATCGTGGATCTGAGCGCAGATTTCAGGCTGCGCGATGTGACGGAATATGAGAAATGGTACGGTCGTGCGCACGCAGCGCCTGAATTGCAGGTCGAGGCGGTCTATGGGCTGACTGAGTTCTACCGGGCCGAGATCACGAAGGCGCGGCTGGTGGCGGGCACGGGATGCAACGCGGCGGCGGGGCAGTTCGCGCTGCGGCCGCTGATTGCGGCTGGGGTCGTGGATCTCGATGACATCTTGATCGACCTCAAGGCAGGGGTGTCCGGCGCGGGGCGATCCATGAAGGAGAACCTGCTGCACGCGGAATTGTCGGGCGGCACGCATACCTATTCGGCGGGAGGCAAGCACCGGCATCTGGGCGAGTTTGACCAGGAGTTTTCACTAATCGCGGGCCGCCCGGTGCAGGTACAGTTCACGCCGCATCTGTTGCCGATGAATCGCGGGATCTTGGCCACGGTCTACGTCAAGGGCGATGCGAAACAGGTTCATGAAATACTGGTAAACGCTTATGACCGAGAACCTTTTCTGAAAGTTCTGCCATTCGGCAGCTTGCCGTCGACGCGCGACATCCAAGGCTCGAACTTTTGCCATCTTGGCGTCATCGGGGATCGCATCGCGGGCCGGGTGGTGGTGGTGTCGGTGCTCGACAACCTCACCAAAGGATCCTCGGGGCAAGCGATCCAGAACGCCAATCTGATGCTGGGCATCGATGAAACCACGGGGTTGATGCATGCCCCGATTTTTCCGTGAGGGTGTCATGGCTGGGATGAAGGGGTTGAAAAAGCAGCGGCGCGTCCAGATCATCGTGCTGGCCTTTGTGGCGCTGGCTGCGTCCACAGCACTGGTCGGCTACGGCATGCAAGACGGCATCAACTTTTTCCGCAGCCCGAGCCAGATCGCCAGCGATCCACCGGTCGCGGGCGAGATGTTCCGGGTGGGCGGGCTGGTCGAGGCAGGCTCGCTGGTGCGCGGGCAGGGTGCCACGATCACCTTTAGCGTGACCGATACCAAAACCACGGTGCCGGTGCGCTATACCGGCGTGTTGCCCGACCTTTTCGCCGAAGGTCAGGGGATGGTGGCTTTGGGGCAGATGGAGGGGGACACGTTCGTGGCCACCGAAGTTCTCGCCAAGCATGACGAAAGCTATATGCCCAAAGAGGTCGTCGAGGCGCTGAAGGAACAAGGCGTCTACAAGGACCCCAAAGCGCCGGGAAGTTGAACGCCTGCTTGCACGGCGATCTTGGCAAAGCCTGATGATTGCTGCCCGATTTGTCCGGCGACAGATCGGGGCGTGCCTGTCGCCCCCGGCGGACGCGGCACTACGTCTGCATGGGCCCAGGCGCCCCGATTGATCTGAGACCGGACGTGCGCGTCACCCCTTGCCTTGCAGCGTGCGCTTTCAGGCAACGGACCGGGCAACTGTCCACTGGACAGTCGCCTGTCCGGTCCGTGCGCACCTCGCCGCGCGCTCTTGCAAGAGCGTGTTAAGCCGGGCCTGCCAACCTGATCCCAGGGGAGCTTTCCCGAGGAAAGCCATGACATCTGTGAAAGATATTGCGACCGAAATCGTCGCCCGCGAGGGCGGCTTTGTGAATGACCCGGATGATCCGGGTGGGGCCACCAATCATGGCGTGACGATCCACACGATGCGCAGGCTTGGGATCGACGTGAACCGCGACACGCGGATCGACGTGGCCGATGTGCGCGCCCTGACCCGCGCGCAGGCGGTGGACATCTATCTGGAGCATTACTTCAAACGCCCCGGCATCGCGGCCCTGCCCGAGGTGCTGCAGGCCTCGGTCTTTGATATGCATGTCAATGCGGGGGGTAATGCGGTCAAGATCCTTCAGCGATTGCTGAGCGATATGGGCTATCCTTGCGATGCCGATGGCGCGATTGGCGCGCAGACAATCCGGGCGGCGCAAATGGCCTATGACGCGGCGCCCACGCATCTGGCCGATGCGTACGGCATTGCGCGGCGCAACTATTACTACGCTTTGGCCGATGGGCGACCTGCCAGTCGCAAATATGCGCGCAGGCGAGATGGCGGCAAGGGCGGCTGGATCACGCGCGCCGAAGAGTTTGTCAGCCCGCGCTATCATCTGACGGCGGCCCAACATGCCGCGCGGGTGGCCGCATGGGGGTGATCGGCAAACTGATCGGCGGCCCGGCGGCGGTCTCGGCGCTTGGGGAGGCCGCCAAAGGGATGGCCGAGGTCTTTGTGCCGTCGGCCACGCGGCGGATGGAATTGTCGGCCGAGGCGCAGATGGCGGCGCTGGAGCAGTTGGGCGATGAGTTCGGCAATCCTTCGGAGGGCTGGTTCGACCGGCTGGTCAACGGGGTCAACCGGCTGCCGCGACCGTTTCTGGCGTTCGGGACGATCGGGCTTTTTGTCTATGCGATGGTGGATCCGATCCAGTTCGCGCGGCGGATGGTGGGGCTGAACGCGGTGCCCGAGCCGCTGTGGTGGCTTCTTGGTGCGGTTGTGGCGTTCTATTTCGGCGCGCGCGAGGCGCATTACTTTCGCGCCAAACCGGTGGCCATGCCTGCGGGTCTCGGTGCGGGGTCTGCGGCGGTCAGCGACGCAAATCCGGCGCTCGACGACTGGCGTGGCAGAACGTGAACCGATAAGGGCGGCACCGGGATACCGATGCCGCCCTTTTGTCGTTCCGGTCTCAGGCTCAATCCGCGCGGGTCAGCCCCATCTGGTAGACGAGGCCCGCGACCGCTCCGCCCGCCAAGGGTGCGACGATAAAGACCCAAAGCTGCGACAAGGCGTTGCCGCCAACAAACAGCGCGGGCCCGATGGACCGTGCGGGGTTCACCGACACGCCGGTCACGTTGATGCCGACCAGGTGAATGGCCGCCAGCGTCAGACCGATGGCAAGCCCTGCAAAACCCGCAGCTGTTCCGGTTCCGGTGGAGCCAAGGATGACCGTGACAAAGATAAAGGTCATCACCGCCTCAAAGACCAGAGCGGCGGTCAGGGAGTATTCACCCAGATAGCCCGGTCCATAGCCGTTCTGGCCAAGGCCATTGGTGGCAAGGACATAATCCGCCTTGCCCGAAGCGATCAGGTAAAGCACCCCGGCACCCAGAATGGCACCAAGGGTCTGGGCGAGGGCATAGCCGACGAAGTCAGCAAAGCTCATCCGTCCGGCGGCGACCATTCCCAGCGACACGGCGGGGTTCAGATGCGCCCCCGAGATCGCGCCAAGCCCGTAGGCAGCCGCAACGATGGCCAAGCCGAAGGCAAGACTGATGCCCAGCATGCCGATCTGTGCGCCCATCAAGACGGCAGCGCCGCAGCCAAAGAGCACCAGGATGAACGTCCCCAGCGCCTCCGCGATTAGTCTTTTCGTCATGTTCCCTCCGATTGGCGAGTTAAGGCACGTGCCGCCCCGCTTGTTCTGGTATGCCTGCCATGCAAAAATCACAGGCCTAGCTGCGGTTGCCTCACAGGCTTTCAGACGTTATGTCAGGACGTGTAAAAGTCGTAAGGGGAAAATCCGGTGCGCGACCTCAAACTGCCCGAAGAGCGTCACCCCGAAAAGGCGCATCGCCCCGACAACGCGCAGCCCAAAAAGCCCGACTGGATCCGCGTGAGGGCGCCGACCTCCGAAGGCTACAAGCGCACGCGCGACATTCTGCGCGAGAAAAAGCTGGTGACAGTCTGCGAAGAGGCGGGCTGCCCCAATGTCGGGGAATGCTGGTCGCAAGGCCACGCCACGATGATGATCATGGGCGAGATCTGCACGCGGGGCTGCACCTTCTGCAACGTGGCGACGGGCAAGCCCTGGACTCTGGACGCGTTTGAACCGGGGCGCGTGGCCCATGCGGTGGCGGAACTGGCGTTGAACCATGTGGTGGTGACCTCGGTGGACCGTGATGATCTGGAGGATGGCGGTGCGGATCATTTTGCCCAGACCATCCGCGCGATCCGGCATCGCGCGCCCGGCACCACGATCGAAGTGCTGATCCCCGATTTTCTGAAATGCGCGCCTTCGGCGTTGGAGGCGGTGGTGGCCGCACGCCCCGATGTGCTGAACCACAATCTCGAAACCGTGCCGGGCCTGTATCCCGAGGTGCGCCCGGGTGCGCGGTATTTCCACAGCTTGCGCCTGTTGCAGCGGGTCAAGGAGCTGGACCCCGCGATGTTCACCAAATCGGGCATCATGGTGGGTCTGGGTGAGGACCGCCAGGGCGTGCATCAGGTGATGGATGACATGCGCGCGGCGGATGTCGATTTCCTGACCGTGGGGCAGTATTTGCAACCGACGCCAAAGCATCACCGGGTGGACCGGTTCGTCACGCCAGACGAATTTGCGGCCTATGAAAAGGCGGCGTTCGGCAAGGGGTTCTTGATGGTTTCGGCGACGCCGCTGACGCGGTCATCATATCACGCGGGCGAGGATTTTGCGCAATTGCGGGCGGCGCGGATGGCGCGGTTGGGTCACAACTGACATGATCGCGCCAGCGCCGGTGGCGCGAAAGGGCGACTTTTTTGGATCCCCCCTAGTCAGACCGCCAGTGTCCGGATCAGAACTTCAGACCTAGCGACAGGTTGTAAAGGCTGTCACCGCCCGAGCCATCGGCGACGCCAGCCTCGACATAAGCGCCTTGGGCAAATGTGTAGTCCGCAGCAAGCCCATAAAGCGTCTCTGTATCCGTGCCGTCATCGACTGCCCAGACCGCGCCGGTCAGGTTCAAGTTTTCGATCGGGCTGTAGACGGCATAGATCTGTGCAACCTGCTGGCCGGTGATATCGCCGGCATCAGTCAGCAGCACGCCGGCATTGACCGGACCAATCGTCGCCTCGGCCCCCAGACTGAAGCTGGTCGAATCAGTTCCGGGGCCGCTGATATGCTCGATCCCGGCGCGCAAAAGCACGTTGCCGATTTGATAGTTGGCAGCAATGTCAAAGACATCCGTATCTTCTATCCGGTGGTAGGACGCGCCAATCCTGGCGTCGCCAAAGGTTCCGTCATACCTCAACCCCACTGGCGTGTCTGAGTCGGCCAGCAGATATGCACGGGTGATGGCGCTGCCGCTAAAATTGCCAAGCGCGATATCGAAGAACCGCAAACCGCCAATCGTTGGCGTGTCAAGATAATCGTCAAGTGCCGGCCGAGGAACACCAAACTGAAGTTTTCCAACCCCCCCGGAATAACTGAGCGCGCCATAAATCGCGATCTCCCGATCGCCGTCTATTGTGAATGCATCAAACCCAATGAAGCCGCCAAAGCCACCGGCGGGTTGCTGATAGCCGATATCTGCCGTGGCATATCCCAGCGTCTCGCCGGTTCCGCCGCCCGAGACGTCAAAATATTCAAGCTCGAACTCGCCGGTTGCGGAAAACCCGTCGCCAAAATCCAGAGCCTGAAGCGGCGATCCGGAACTGAACACGATGACGGTGGTCGATAACAAAGCGCGTTTCATGAAATCAGCCCTTGCTGGTAAGCTCGATGAGACCTCGCATACCACAGGTTGTGCCTTTGGTCATCAGGACCCATGCCGCGAAAACAAAAGTGTCGCGCAACTGCTACGCCGCGGGTCCTATTCTGCGGCGGGCACGCGCTTTAAATAGGCCGCTACCGCCGCGCGGTCGCTTTCGGGCAGTTTGGCCATATTTTCGACGACCTCCACCATGTGACCGCCCACGGTGTCGAAGTCCGGCGTGAAGCCGGTGGCAAGGTAGGCCACGATGTCCGCCTCGGTCCAGGTCAGTTTGGCGGGGGTGATGTTGGGAATGCGCCCTTTGCCATTCGGGTTTGGCCCACCTGCGAGCCAGCGGCTGCGGTCCGGCCCGCCAAGAATGTTGCGCGGGGTGTGGCATTCGCCGCAATGGGCCATCGCCTCGGCGATATAGCGCCCGCGCGTCTCGGTCGGGGAAAGCGTGCCGCCGATCACCCAGTCCGTCGGCATATACAGGATTTTCCACGCGCCGACCGCGCGGCGGATGTTGAAGGGAAAGCCGACCTCGTGCGGCGGCGAGGGGGTCGCATCGGGCGGCAGGCTCGCCAGATAGACGTGCAGGTCTGCAATGTCTTGCAGCGCCATATGCGTATACGCACCGTAGGGCAACGCGGGGAAATAGTGCTGCCCCTCGGGCGAGACGCCGTATTTGATTGCATTGACCAGATCGGACAGGGGCCAGCCGCCGATGCCATGCGTCGGATCGGGCGAGATGTTCGGGGCGATAAAGGTGCCGAAGTCGGTCACAAAACGCTGACCGCCCGACAGCACCAGCTTTGCCGCGCCGCGCGCGCCGGGTGCCATGTGGCACGAGGCGCAGCCCGATGCGGTAAAGACCAGCTGGCCGCGGGCGACATCGCCCTTGAGGTCGGCCACCAATGCAGGGTCGCCCCCGCGCGGTGCCGTTGCAAACCACATCACCACCGCAGCAATGCCACCAAGCACGACAAGAAAAGTAAAAAGACACCGCATGAAGGGACCTTCCGATCAAAAAGTGAAATCGTCGATGCCGCCAAAACCACTGCGACGACGGCAGGATACCGAAATGCACGGGTCTGGCCAGAGGCTACGGGCAAGGGTAACGGTCTTTTGCCTAGCGCTTTGGCAGGGTCAGCCAGTCCGGCCAGCCGATCACGCGTTCAACGATCACCAGCGCAAGGCACAGCGCGACAACACCCACCACCAGCTTGACCCGGCCCCATGAGGGTGGATTCTGTACCCAGCCGCGCATCCGCACCAGCCAGCCGAGTCCGTTCATTGCACGCCCTCGGGTTCGGTAAAGCGGACCTTGCCGATGTAAGGCAGGTTGCGGTTGCGTTGGGCAAAGTCGATGCCGTAGCCCACGACGAATTCGTCCGGGATCTCGAAGCCGGTCCATTTCGCCTTGATATCCGCCTCGCGCCGCGAAGGTTTGTCGAGCAACGCACAAACCTCGAGCCGTGCCGGATCGCGGGTCAAAAGCAGGTTGCGGACATGCAAAAGGGTAAAGCCGGTATCGACGATGTCCTCGACCACCAGCACATCACGCCCCGCAATTTCGCCGCGCAAGTCCTTGAGAATGCGAACCTCTCGGCTGGAATGCATGGCGTCGCCGTAAGAGGACGCCTCAAGGAAATCGACCTCGACCGGTAGGTCCAGTTCGCGCACCAGATCGGCGATGAACACGAAAGAGCCGCGCAAGAGGCCTACGACGACCAGCTTGTCGGTGCCCTTGAAATGCGCGGTGATGTCGCGGGCCAAAGCCTCGACCCGGGCCGCAATGGCCTTGGCGCTGATCATCTGATCGATCACATATTGCCGTGAGGTCATGCCCATCCCTCTTTACTTAACGTCGATCCATATCCAATACCGTGCGCCAAGTCACCGAAAGAGACGATGCCGAGCCACCAGGAAACGCGCGTTGTGCCTTATACCGCCGAGCAAATGTATGCTCTGGTGGCCGATGTCACGTCCTATCCGCAGTTTCTGCCCTGGAATTCTGCCGCCCGCATCCGGTCACGCCGCGCGCTGACGGGCCCGGATGGCCCTGGCGAGGTGGTGGAGGCGGATCTGGTGATCTCGTTCAAGGTGTTTCGCGAAAGGTTCGGCAGCCGGGTCACGCTCTGGCCCGCGCCGATGCGCATCGAGACCGAATATCTGGATGGACCTTTCCGCCATCTCTACTCGACATGGAGGTTCCGCGATGTGGAAGGCGGCTGCGAGATCTCGTTTCATGTGGATTTCGAATTTCGCAACGCGTTGTTGCAAGGTATCATCGGGATTGTCTTTAATGATGCGATGCTGCGGGTCGTGCGCGCATTCGAACGCCGCGCGGCGGTGCTGTATGGTGCCGGCAACATGGGCGTCATCAGTAAAACTGCGACGGAATAAGCGGTGCTTTGCTTGGTGATCGTGGCGAGAGCGGGAGGCACGTCTTTGCGGATCTGGATTATGGCGTTGCTGTTGACAGCAATCTTGCCGCTGGTGGCGCAGGCAAGCGTGGCGCGACAAGAGGTGATGCTGGGCGACCGGTCCTATCTTGTCGACCTGCCGACCAGCGCGGCAGGCGCGCCTATGATCCTTGTGCTGCACGGCGGCGGCGGCAACGCAGCACAGATTGCGCGCAACTCCGGGATCGGGGCGCCTGCAACCGCGCAAGGCTACGCGGTGATCTATCCGCAAGGCACGTCGCGCGTTATCGGCTTGGCGACGTGGAATGCCGGCAAGTGCTGCGGCCTCGCGGTTCGCCGGGACGTGGATGATGTGCGGTTTCTCGATCAGGTGATCGCAGACGCGGCAAAGCGTTTCGGACTGGACGCCAGTGCCGTCTTTCTGACCGGCATGTCCAACGGCGCGATGATGGCGGAGCGCTATGCGGCAACGCGACCCGGCGCCGTGCGCGCCGTGGCTGCTGTCGCGGGGACGCTGGATGTTGCGGCGGCGCCGGTACGGGGGCGGGTTGCGCTGTTGCAGATCCACGGCACGGCGGACACCCATGTACCCTATGCGGGCGGTGTCGGCCCCGACAGTCCGGCCGGGGTCAACTTCACGGCGGTCGATGTCGTCGTTGCGGCCTTCGTTGCGGCACAAAAGTCAACCTTGACGCGGGATGCCCGTGTCATCGACCCCGAACCGGATGGCATGCGGGTGCTGCAGACCGATTGGGTCGACGCCGATGGGCAGGTCCGGGTGCGGCTCTTGACCGTCGAGGGCGGGGGGCATGACTGGCCCGGCGGGGAGCGCGCCGCGCGCAGGGGTGGTACGCGCGACATCGATGCGACCGCCGAAATCCTGCATTTCTTTTCACTGCACCGCTAGGCCCGCTCGACGGGCAAAGGCGCTAAAGGTTGCTGTGCCTTTTTCGCGCCCATCTTTCGACGCGCATGTTTGCAAGATAGAGGCGCGGAACAGAAGTGAACGAGCTGCCCTTGCAGCCCCCGTCACGCGCCACTAAGACTCTGGCAAGTATCGCCCGCTATTGTCATACGCACCGAAAGAGGCATCGATCCATGCGCGACCCCGTTGATCACTACATGAACACCCTCGTTCCGATGGTCGTCGAACAGACGAGCCGGGGCGAGCGGGCCTATGACATCTTCAGCCGGATGCTGAAAGAACGGATCATCTTTCTGGGCGGTCCGGTCCATGACGGCATGTCGAGCCTGATCTGCGCGCAGCTTCTGTTTCTGGAGTCCGAGAACCCGTCCAAGGAAATCTCGATGTATATCAACAGCCCCGGTGGCGTGGTGTCGTCCGGTTTGTCGATCTACGACACGATGCAATACATCAAGCCCAAGGTGTCCACGCTGGTGATCGGGCAGGCGGCCTCGATGGGATCGCTGCTTTTGACCGGCGGGGAAAAGGGGATGCGCTTTGCGCTGCCCAATTCCGAAGTCATGGTCCACCAGCCCTCGGGCGGATATCAGGGTCAGGCGACCGACATCTTGATCCACGCCGCCCATACCCAAAAGCTGAAAGAGCGACTGAACAATATCTATGTCAAACATACCGGTCAGCCGCTTGACGCCGTGGTTTCGGCGCTGGAGCGGGATAATTTCCTTTCCGCACAAGAGGCCAAGGACTGGGGTTTGATCGACGAGATTCTGGAAAACCGTGGCAAGGCCGACGATACTGACAAATAGACTGTTTCCCGCAAGCACTGCGCGCACGGGATAAATCGCATTGTGAAGGCCCATCCCTTGGCCTAAACTTAGTTCAAGAAACGAGGCAGAGGTCCAAGCATGGCAAGCAACTCGGGTGACAGCAAGAACACGCTTTACTGCTCGTTCTGCGGCAAAAGCCAGCACGAAGTCAGAAAGCTGATCGCTGGCCCGACCGTGTTCATCTGTGATGAATGCGTCGAGCTGTGCATGGACATCATCCGCGAAGAGACCAAGACGACAGGTCTGAAATCGTCGGATGGCGTGCCGACCCCGCGCGAGATCTGCAAGGTTCTGGACGACTACGTGATCGGCCAGATCCATGCCAAGCGGGTTCTGTCGGTGGCGGTGCATAACCACTACAAGCGGCTGAACCATTCGACCAAGACCGATATCGAGCTGTCGAAATCCAACATCCTGCTGATCGGCCCCACCGGTTGCGGCAAGACGTTGCTGGCCCAGACTTTGGCGCGGATCCTCGATGTGCCGTTCACGATGGCCGATGCCACGACGCTGACCGAGGCGGGCTACGTCGGCGAGGATGTCGAGAACATCATCCTCAAGCTGCTGCAGGCGTCCGAATACAACGTCGAACGCGCACAACGTGGCATCGTCTATATCGACGAGGTCGATAAAATTACCCGCAAATCGGACAACCCCTCGATCACGCGGGACGTCTCGGGCGAAGGCGTCCAGCAGGCGCTCTTGAAGATAATGGAAGGCACCGTGGCCTCCGTGCCGCCGCAAGGTGGGCGCAAGCATCCGCAGCAGGAATTCCTGCAGGTCGACACGACGAACATCCTGTTCATCTGCGGCGGCGCCTTTGCAGGTCTGGAAAAGATCATCGCGCAGCGCAACAAGGGTTCAGGCATCGGGTTCGGTGCGGACGTCAAGGGTCCCGAAGAACGCGGTGCTGGCGAGTTGTTCAAGGAACTGGAGCCCGAGGATCTGCTGAAATTCGGGCTGATCCCTGAGTTTGTGGGCCGTCTGCCCGTGATCGCAACCTTGACCGATCTGGACGAGGCTGCACTGGTGACGATCCTGACTGAACCCAAGAACGCACTGGTCAAGCAGTATCAGCGCCTGTTCGAGATCGAGGGCACCCGCCTGACCTTTACCCCCGACGCGCTGATCGCCATCGCCAAGCGCGCGATCAAACGCAAGACCGGCGCGCGGGGTCTGCGCTCGATCATGGAGGACATCTTGCTGGATACGATGTTCGAACTGCCGGGCATGGACTCGGTCGAAGAGGTCGTCGTCAAGGAAGATGCCGTACAAGCCGGCGGCACGCCGATGCTGGTCTATACCGAGGCCGGAAAAAAGAAAGAGGCGGTCAGCGTCAGGTGATCCTGCTGCAGCCTGCCTTGAATGACGAGTAGCCCAGGCTTTCTGTGCGCTGCGTAATGTGCTCGGTCGCCTTTTGATGCGCCTGCTGGTGACGATCGTGGTGTTTGTCGCGATGTTTGCCGTATTGAGCGCCGGATTGCTGATCTGGCGCGACCGTTCGGGCCTTGCGCGACCAAATAACACCACCTTGGCAGATGCGGTTTTTGGCGGTGTTGTGCCCTATGTTTCGGTCATCTACAGCGACGATGGCGGACCGGAAGGGCGCGTGACCCCGGGGTGTCAGATCGTGGCGGTCAAGCTGGAGGGTTCAGCGCCCGAAAAGCCACCTCGTGCGGACTATGCCCGGCCCGAGGCGTTGCGGTTTGGCGGTGCCTGGCAAAAGACACCGCTTGCGATAAGGTTCCTGACGGTCAGCGACCCCTTGACCCGCTGCATCGACGGCGTCGGGCCCGATCTTGCCGGCGTGATCCGCAGCCTCAAAGATGCAGACAATGCGTGGTATGCGCGCGCTTCGGGGGGCCAGGTGGTTCACCTTTATGCGCCGGCTTACGGAGTCGCGGCGCGTGTCGCGGTCGCGAAATAGCGCGCAAGGCCGCCGAGCCGACGCTGCGAGGCCGCCACGGCCTCTAGACCTTGAGCCTGCAATCCTTCATAGGAAGGCAATCATCCTTCGGAGGCCGACTGCATGTATTTCCTCAAACGCCTGCTGACCTGGTGGAACGGCCAGACGCTGGGCACGCAGCTTTTCACGGCGCGGCGCGGCATCAAGGTCGGCGAGGATGAGCAGGGCAACGTTTACTACCAGACCCGCGACGCAAAAAAGCGCTGGATCATCTACAACGGCGAGATGGAGGCCTCGCGCGTGTCGCCTGACTGGCACGGCTGGCTGCATTTCACCTGGGATCAGCCGCCGACGACTGCGCCGCTGAAAAAGAAAATTTGGGAAAAGCCGCATCAGGAAAACCTGACCGGCACGGCGGCGGCATATGCGCCGCCCGGATCGATCCGCCGCGCCGGGCCTGCCGCGCGGCAGGACTATGAGGCGTGGCGGCCCGAATAATGGCTGAGAACCGCGTAGAGATTCTGGCTGGTGCTGCCGTTCTGGCTGTTGCGGTGGGGTTTCTTGTCTACGCCAATCGCGACTCTGGCTATGTGCAGACGGGGTCAAGTTATCCGCTGAGCGCATCCTTTCGGTCGGTCGAGGGCATTTCCGCAGGGTCCGACATTCGGCTTGCTGGCGTAAAGGTCGGCACCATTACCAACCTGTCGCTGAACCCTTCGACGTTTATGGCGGACGCGCAATTGTCGGTGCGCAGCGACCTGCTCTTGCCCGACGACAGCGCCATCGTGATATCCTCCGAAGGGCTGCTGGGGGGCAATTTCGTCGAGATCCTGCCCGGTGGGTCTGTTGAGAACCTCGCGCCCGGTGACGAGATCGAGGACACGCAAGGGGCGGTTAGCATCATCACGCTGTTGATGAAATTTGCGGGTGGCAGCGGCGACCAAGCGCCTGCTGGCGCGGCGACCGAATGAGGGCGACCGTTGTCGTCCTGATCGGCGTGATCTGCGCTGGCGCCAGCGCAGAGGCCACCGAAATGGTCGAGGCTGAGGCGGGCGTGTTGCGCTGGATCGACCGGTTGACCGGTGAGTCCGGCGACATGGAACTTGCGCGCGGCCAATCGGCGACCAACGGCCGCCTGACGATCTTGATGGATGAATGCCGCTATCCCGCCGACAACCCCGCAGGCGATGCCGAGGCGCATCTGACAATTTCTGATACCCTGCGGACCGAGCCGGTGTTTGAGGGCTGGATGATTGCGTCTTCGCCCGCGCTTTCGGCGCTGGACCATCCGCGCTATGACGTCTGGGTGTTGGGCTGCATCTATCCCGGTGCGGTCGCGACACCGCCTGCCGAAGGCGAGTAACCCGTCGGCGCAAAGGTCGCACTTTGGCCAAGGGCGGCCGCAAGCTGGCGGCGATAATCGGCGCGCGGTATCTCCACACCGCCAAGGCTTGCCAGATGTGCGGTCAGAAACTGCGTGTCAAACAAGCTGAATCCGCCCGCTTGCAAGCGATGGACCAGCCAGGCCAGCGCCACTTTGGAGGCATCGCGGCGGTGCGAGAACATGCTTTCGCCAAAGAACGCAGCGCCAAGCGCCACCCCGTAAATGCCGCCAGACAGCACCCCGTCTTGCCAAACCTCGATGCTATGGGCATGGCCCTGAGCATGCAGGGCAAGGTAAAGCGCATGGATCGTCGGATTGATCCAGGTTTCGTCACGCGCGGCGCAGCCGTCCAGAACGGCGGCAAAGGTGGTGTTGGCAGTAACGCGATAATCTGGCCGCAAGAGGCGTTTGCGCATCGATCGCGACAGGTGCAAACCCGTCATCGGCAGCACGCCGCGCAAGCGTGGATCCACCCAATGAATTTCGGGATCATCGCGGTTTTGAGCCATCGGAAAAATGCCGATTGCATAGGCGCGCAGCAACATCTCGGGCGTGATCTCAGGGGTCATTGGCGCGTCCGTGCGACGTAGCGCGGGGCGCAATGAGCCTGTCGCCCCGACATTTCTTAACCGAATTGGCGTTGCAGCCAGTCTTCCAGCCAGTGGATGTTGTAATCCCCGTTCTGGATATCCGGCTCGGCCAGAAGCGCGTGGAAAAGCGGCACTGTGGTCTCGATGCCTTCGACCACCAGTTCCCCCAAGGCGCGGCGCAGCCGTGCCAAGGCCTCTGGGCGGTCGCGGCCATGCACGATCAACTTGCCGATCAGGCTGTCGTAATAGGGCGGGATCGAGTAGCCGGAATAAAGGGCTGAATCCATCCGCACACCAAGGCCACCCGGCGCGTGGAACATCTGCACACGGCCCGGCGAGGGCGAAAAGTTCGGCAGCTTTTCGGCGTTGATGCGGACCTCGATGGCGTGGCCGTTGATTTCGATCTCGTCTTGGGTGAACGACATCGGCAGGCCAGCCGCCACGCGGATCTGCTCGCGCACGAGGTCGACACCGAAAATGGCCTCGGTCACGGGATGTTCGACCTGCAGGCGGGTGTTCATCTCGATGAAGTAGAATTCGCCGTTCTCATAAAGAAACTCGATGGTCCCGGCGCCGATATAGTTGATCTTGGCCACGGCATCGGCGCAGACCTTGCCGATCCGTGCGCGCAAGTCAGGCGTGATCGCCGGGCCCGGAGCCTCTTCAAAGACCTTCTGGTGACGGCGTTGGAGCGAGCAGTCGCGTTCGCCCAGATGGACGGCGTTGCCTTTGCCATCGCCAAAGAC
This sequence comes from Rhodobacterales bacterium, assembly GCA_031378845.1. Taxonomy (GTDB): domain Bacteria; phylum Pseudomonadota; class Alphaproteobacteria; order Rhodobacterales; family Rhodobacteraceae; genus JAJNPS01. Next base: position 14,221 of record JANNES010000003.1, on the reverse strand, counting down.
CTGGATCTCGATATGGCGCGGCGTGGTCAGGTATTTCTCGATGTAAACTTCGTCATTGCCAAAGGCGACCTTGGATTCCGACCGCGCGGTGCGAAAGGCAAGTTCCAAATCTTCGGCATTGCGCGCCACCTTCATGCCGCGCCCGCCGCCGCCAGCGGTGGCCTTGATGATGACCGGATAGCCAACGGTGGCCGCAACGCCAATGGCAGACTCGTAGTCGGCGACGCCGCCATCCGACCCCGGGACGACGGGAATGCCCAGCTCCTTGGCGGTGATCTTGGCGGTGATCTTGTCGCCCATGATGCGAATGTGTTCCGCCGTCGGGCCAATAAAGGTGATGCCGTGATCTTGCAGCGCCTGAGCAAAAGAGGCGTTCTCTGACAGGAACCCATAGCCCGGATGCACCGCCTGCGCGCCGGTGATTTCGCAAGCCGAGATGATGGCGGCCTTGGACAGATAGCTTTCGGACGAGGGTGCGGGCCCGATACAGACGCTCTCGTCGGCCAATCGCACATGCATCGCGTCGGCATCGGCGGTGGAATGGACGGCGACCGATTTGATCCCCATTTCGCGGCAGGCGCGGATGACACGCAGGGCAATTTCGCCCCGGTTGGCGATCAGAAGCTTTTCAAACATGGCCGCCTCACTCGATGATCATCAAAGGCGCGCCGTATTCCACCGCATTGCCGTCAGCGACAAGGATGCGCTTGACGGTGCCCGCGCGCGGCGCGGGGATGTGGTTCATGGTTTTCATCGCCTCAATGATGACCACGGTTTGCCCTTCGGCGACGGTCGCACCAAGGGTAACAAAGGGCGTCGCCCCGGGTTCGGCGGACAGATAGATCGTGCCCACCATCGGCGAGGTCACTGCGCCGGGATGCTGGGCGGGGTCTTCGCTTGCCACAGTGACCGGGGCTGCGGCGGGTGCTGACATGGCGGCAGGTGCCGCTGCATAGGTCGGAGCCGCCATCTGCACGACGGTCGCCTGTTTGACAACCCGCACTTCAAGGCTGTCATCCTGGCCATATTCGCGTTTGACCGAAAGCTCGGTCAATTCGTTCTTGTTCAACAATTCTGCCAGCGCCTGAATGAAGGCCACATCGGAATCCGGAGTGTTCTTGCTCATGCTGTCCTCTTGGCCCTGATGCCGCGTTTTCTGCCGGAGGCTGGGCCACCGCCGTTCCGACTTGATCTTATGCTTATAGCGAAGCCCGGGGGCTGAGAAAAGCATCAGTTATGGGCAGCAGGCACAAGATGCAAGCCTGTGCGCCTGCAATCTGTCCATGGGTGAATTTTATCATTTGATAAAAAAACGGCGCTGTGTCAGTTTTTTGCAGAACGCCACTTTTGGTAAAGGTCACAGACCCCATGACCCACAGCCCGCTGACGCCCGGTATCGTGCCGGGCCGCCTGCCAGCCGAAGCCTACTGCACCAACTTTGCCGATCATGCGCCACCGCTGGACATGCATGAGGCGCGGGTTGCGGCGGATCGCTGCTATTTCTGCCATGACGCGCCGTGCATTGCCGCTTGTCCGACCTCCATCGATATTCCCTTGTTCATCCGCCAGATCGCCACCGGCACACCCGAAGCCGCAGCCAAGACGATCTGGGACCAGAACATCCTTGGCGGCATGTGCGCCCGGGTCTGCCCCACGGAAACCCTGTGCGAAGAGGCCTGCGTGCGCGAGGCCGCCGAGGGCAAGCCGGTCGAGATCGGCGCGCTGCAACGCTTTGCCACCGACAAGGCAATGGCCAAGGGTCTGCATCCGTTTGAACGCGCGGCACCTTCGGGCAAGCGCATCGCGGTTGTCGGGGCCGGCCCTGCGGGTCTGGCATGTGCGCACCGACTGGCGATGCATGGGCATGGCGTGGTGATCCATGAACGCAGGTCCAAGGCGGGGGGCCTGAACGAATACGGCATCGCGTCCTACAAGACGACGGGTGGTTTTGCACAGAAGGAGGTCGATTGGTTGCTGCAGATCGGCGGCATCGAAATTCGCACCGGGGTGGAGCTTGGCCGCGATGTGACGCTGGATCAACTACGGCGTGACTACGACGCGGTGTTTCTTGGCATCGGTCTGGGCGGCGTGAATGCGTTGCGCGCCAAGGGCGAGGATTTGGCGGGCGTGCGCAACGCGGTCGATTTCATCGCCGAGTTGCGGCAGGCGGCAGACGTGTCAAGCTTGCCCGTCGGTCGTGATGTCGTGGTCATTGGTGGTGGCATGACGGCGGTCGATGCGGCGGTGCAGTCCAAGCTCTTGGGCGCTGAGAACGTCACCATCGTCTACCGGCGCGGGCGCAACAAGATGAGCGCCAGCGGCTATGAACAAGATCATGCCGTGCAGGCGGGGGTGCGCATCATCCATAACGCGGCCCCGGCGCGCATCATCGGTTCGGGCCATGCCCAGGCGGTGGAATTCGCGTACACGACGGACGGCCCGCAGGGGCTGGTGCTGTCCGAAGAGACCTTTACGCTCAAGGCCGATCAGGTGTTCAAGGCGATCGGGCAGACGTTGTCCGGCGCACCCGAAGGAATGTCGGTTGCGGGTGGCAAGATCGCGGGTGGCATCGCCGGCGTCTGGAGCGGGGGCGATTGTGCGGCGGGGGGCGAGGATCTGACTGTCACCGCCGTTGCCGAGGGTCGTGACGCCGCCGAAGCGATCCACCGGCAACTGACGGCCAGATAATGGCCCAGCCTTGCGCAACCTTGATCGACCGTCTAACCCTGCGCGTCGGCACAGACGGCAGGGCGGATCATGGACGGGCTCATCGACAGCATCTTGGGGTTCGTGCGCGACAATCGCGACTGGGCGTTCTGGATCGCACTGGTCTTTGCGGCGGGCGAGACAACGGCTTTTTTGTCCATCGCGATCCCCTCCACCGCGATCTTGCTCGGGGTCGGGGCGCTGGTGGCGACGGGCGAGTTGTCGCTGTTGCCGATCTGGGCCGGGGCGTCGATCGGGGCGGTAATCGGGTCGTTCTTTTCCTACTTTCTCGGCTGGCACTATGGCGACGCGATCCTGCGGCTCTGGCCCTTGCGCGATCATCCCGATCTGGTGGAGCGCGGCAATGCGGCGTTTCGCAAATGGGGCGTGGTTGCTGTGATCATCGGCCACTTCTTTGGACCCCTGCGGGCCGTGGTTTTCGTCATGGCGGGGATCGCCCGCATTCCGCTTGTGCTTTTTGCGCCGGTCAACATCGCAGGCTGCATGGCCTGGGCCTATGTGACACCGAAATTCGGCGAGGTTGCGGGCCATCTTTTCGGCTGGCTCTGGCGCCTTCTGCCGTTCTGAACCTTTCCCAATTCAGCTGTCGCGGTCGCCAAGATGACCCGCGCGCCGTGCCCCACAATGGAGGATGCAATGGCAAACCTGGCCTCTGATTTCGTCGGCATCAAGTCGCCGAACCCGTTCTGGCTGGCCTCGGCGCCGCCGACGGACAAGGAATACAACGTGCGGCGCGCCTTCGAGGCGGGCTGGGGCGGGGTGGTGTGGAAGACGCTGGGGTCCGAGGGCCCGCCGGTGGTCAACGTCAACGGCCCGCGCTACGGCGCGATCTGGGGGGCGGACCGCCGCCTTCTGGGGCTCAACAACATCGAGTTGATCACCGACCGCCCGCTGGAGGTGAACCTGCGCGAAATCAAGGCCGTCAAGCGCGACTGGCCCGACCGCGCGATGATCATCAGCCTGATGGTGCCGTGTGACGAAGACTCGTGGAAGGATATCCTGCAGCGGATCGAGGATACCGAAGCCGACGGGGTGGAGCTGAACTTTGGCTGCCCGCATGGCATGGCCGAGCGTGGCATGGGGTCTGCCGTCGGGCAGGTGCCGGAATACATCGAGATGGTGGCGCGTTGGGTCAAGAAACATTCCCGCATGCCCTGCATCGTGAAATTGACGCCCAATATCAGCGACATCCGCAAACCGGCCGAAGCCGCCAGGAAGGGTGGGGCCGATGCCGTCAGTCTGATCAACACGATCAACTCGATCACCAGCGTGAACCTCGACAGCTTCAGCCCGGAGCCGATGATCGACGGCAAGGGCACGCATGGCGGCTATTGCGGCCCGGCGGTGAAGCCGATCGCGATGAACATGGTGGCCGAGATTGCCCGCTATGAGGCCACCCGTGGTCTGCCGATTTCGGGCATCGGCGGCATCACCACATGGCGCGATGCGGCGGAGTTCATGGCGCTGGGGGCGGGCAATGTGCAGGTCTGCACGGCAGTGATGACGTATGGGTTCAAGATCGTGTCGGAGATGATTTCCGGCCTGTCGCAGTATCTGGACGACAAGGAGATCGGGCTCAACGATCTGGTGGGACGCGCCGTGCCCAACGTGACCGACTGGCAGTTCCTGAACCTGAACTACGTGACCAAGGCGCGCATCGACCAGGACGCCTGCATCAAGTGCGGGCGCTGCTATGCGGCTTGCGAAGATACGAGCCATCAGGCGATCTCGATGAGCACGGACCGGGTGTTCGAGGTGATGGACGACGAATGCGTCGCATGCAACCTGTGCGTCAACGTCTGCCCGGTGGAAAACTGCATCACCATGGTCGAATTGCCGAAAGGTGCAATGGACGAACGCACCGGCAAGAAGGTCGGCGACTATGCCAACTGGACGACGCATCCCAACAACCCGAGCGTCGCGGCGGAGTGAGCCTTCGCATCGTCATCACTGGTGCCTCACGCGGGATCGGGGCGGCGATGGCCCGTCACTATGCCGGGGCAGGGGAGCGAAGTGATTTCCCGGTCGCGGGGGCACGCAGCATCGGGCCGCTGGATCGCCTGCGATCTGACGGACGCGGCCTCGGTCGGTCAGGTGGCGGATGAGATCGGCGGGCCGGTCGATGCGCTGATCCATGTGGCGGGGATCTGGGAGGAAACGGCGTTCTCGCCCGATTAAGATTTTGCGACCCGCCCGGTGGTTGAAACCTCGCGGATCCTGACGGTGAACCTGCTGTCGCCGATCCTTCTGACGCAGGCCCTGCCGCCGGTGATGTCGGTGCGTGCGCGGATCGTGCTGATCGGATCGACCAGCGGGCTTGATCAGATCCGCACGCCCGAGATGGCCTGCAATGCGTCCAAGGCCGGATTGCGCGGGGCCGCCCAGGCGGTGGCGCGGGCCTGTCCGATGGTCGGTGTGACGCTCATCAACCCCGGTGATGTGGCCACCGACGAGGTGATCGCGGCAAAGGCCGATGGCCGGATGGCGGCGGGAGATACCATACCGGTTGCGGACATGCTGCAGGCGACGGACTTCGCGCTGGCGATGTCACCTGCGATCAGGTTCAGCGAGATCAACATTTTGCCAACGGGCGGCTGACCGGCGCCCGCAGCAGAGAACATCATGTCGCCCGCACCGCCCCGGACAAAGGCCGGGGGGTTCACACAGGCGACGATGCTTGCCCGGATGTGGGCGCGGCGGGCGGCCTGAGCCGCGTGCTGTGCGGCGCGGCCCTCGCGCGGGCTCCGGGCTATGCAGACCCAAAAAGGCGTTCGGGCCCACCGCGTTCTTTGCCGGTCAACAAGGGTTTGACTCACCGACCAACCAGTTGGTATGTTCATCGCATGGACCAGAAACCAAATGCCAGAACCAAGCTCCTGAATGCGGCGGTCACGGTGATCCGCAGCAAAGGTTATGCCGCCACGACCGTGGATGATCTCTGCGCGCATGCCGGGGTGACAAAAGGCGCGTTCTTTCACCACTTCAAGACCAAGGACGATCTTGGGGCGGCAAGCGCGCTCCACTGGGCAGAGACCACCTCGGCGCTGTTTGCCGCAGCGGCGTACCATGTGCCAAGTGATCCGCTTGACCGAATCTTTGCCTATATCGACCTGCGTGAAGCCCTGTTGCAGGGCACGACGGCGGAGTTCAGCTGCCTTGCGGGAACGCTGCTGCAAGAAACCCATCTGACGGCGCCCGACATCAAGACGGCGGCCTTTGCCGCAGTCACTGGCCATGCGACCACGCTTGAGGGTGATTTTGCGGCTGCCCTGGCGCGGTACGGCCCGCCAGGTGGCCCAAACGCGCAAAGCCTCGCGCTTTTTACACAAGCCGTGCTGCAAGGCGCGTTCATCCTCGCCAAGGGGCAGGGCAACGCCGAACCGGTACACGATGCGCTGTCGCATCTGCGCCGCTATCTGAAACTGCTTTTCAACACCAAACAGGAGGAAGACAGATGACCGAACAACCTGACTTCGCCCGCCTGATGAAGGGCGTCATTCCCTATCTGGCTGTCGACGGCGCCGAAAAGGCAGCCGCGTTTTACCAAAAGGCTTTTGGCGCTGTCATCCACAGCCCCGCGGTCAAGGATCAAGACGGCACGGTGATGAATATCGGGCTGGAGATCAACGGCGGCATCCTGATGCTGATGGACCTCATGCCCGAACTTGGCACGCCCGAGGGCAAGCCTGCCACGGATCAGGGAATGACGCTGCAGCTGGTCACGCGTGACGGCGATATGTGGTGGAACCGGGCGGTCACGGCGGGCTGCACCGTGACGCACCCTTTTGCGCTGGAATTCTGGGGTGACCGCTATGGCCGCGTGAAGGATCCCTTTGGTCTGGCTTGGGCGATCAACGAACCGGGGGCAGGCAAATGACCCACCGCGTTGCGAACCAGACCGAATGGGCCGTCGCCCATGCCGCACTCGTGGCCGAGGAAAAGGCGCTGACGCTTGCCACTGATCGCGTTGCAGCCTTGCGTCGTCAGATGCCATGGCGTCGCGAGCAACAGGACTACCACTTTGTCACGCCCGATGGTCCCGCCGGATTGGGGGACCTCTTTGACGGACGGCGCCAGTTGATCGTCTACCACCACATGCTGGGCGCGAACGATCCGTCGCCGTGTCCGGGCTGCGGGATCCTGGTCGACCAACTGCCACATCCGGCCCATCTGCACGCCCGCGACACGACGTTGACGCTGGTATCAACGGCCCCTCTCGCCGAGATCGAGGCCTTCAAGGCCCGCATGGGCTGGACCCTTCCCTGGGTCGAGACGACCGATCGCTTCGGTCTTGACCACGGCATGGGCGCGCGAGGTCCCGGCTTTTCCGTCTACATCAAGGACGTTGGGGCGATCTATCACACCTATTCGACGACCGGACGCGGCACCGAGGGTGCAACAAGCGTCTGGGGTCTTTTGGACATGACACCCATGGGGCGGCAGGAAAACTGGCAGGACGCACCTGCCTGGGTGCCCCAGTCACCGCCGTATCAGTGGTGGAGATTGCACGACGAATACCCACGACAGGCTTGACCACCGGCAGCAGGCGATCATGCGGCGGTGCCGCTGTTCAGATTGCCAGTTGCTGGCCCATCTCCACGACGCGGTTTGAGGGCAGGCAGTAAAAGTCCGTGGCGTTGGATGCCGACTTGTTGAGCCACATGAAAACGCGCTCTTGCCAGATGTTTAGACCTTGATTGCCGGTGGCCTTGAACGACCGCCGATTCAAGAAGAACGAGGTCGTCATGATGTCGAACTTCAACCCCCGCTTGCGCGCCAGCGCCAGCGCCCGGGGCACATTCGGGGTTTCCATGTAGCCGAACGCAATGGTGATGCGGACAAAGCCGTCGCTGAGCCGGTCAATGGTCAGCCGGTCTGCGTTCGGTACGCTGGGGGTCGGTGCGACGTCGACCTTGACGATGAGGTTCTGGGCATGCAGCACCCGGTTGTGCTTGATGTTGTGCATCAGCGCCGAGGGCGCCATGTCCGGATCCGAGGTCAGAAAGACCGCCGTGCCCGGCACGCTGACCGGTTTGGACTTGACCAGCATCTGGATCAGGGCTGGCAGCGCCACGCTGGTTGCATGGGCTTTCTTCTGCACATGTTTGGTGCCTTTGACCCATGTCCAGATCAGCAGGCACATGGTTGCCGCCAACGCAATGGGCACATAGCCGCCATCGATGACCTTGAGGATGTTTGCACCCAGAAACAGCGATTCGACGAGCAAGATCGGCACCATGACGGCCAGGACCTGCCAGAGCGGCCATTTCCACGCCTTGAGAAACAGCACAAAGGCGAGGATCGAGGTAATCACCATGTCGCCTGTCACCGCGATGCCGTACGCCGAGGCGAGGCTCGAAGACGACCCGAATGCCACGACCAGCGCCAGAACGCCAAAGGCGAGGATCCCGTTGACCTTGGGCAGATAGATCTGGCCTGCCTGCGTCTCGGAGGTGTGGCGGATCTCGAGGCGCGGCAAAAGGCCCATCTGGGTCGCTTGCTGCATCATTGAAAACGCGCCCGAGATCACCGCCTGACTGGCGATGACGGTGGCCATCGTGGCCAGGATCACCAAGGGCAACAGCGCCCAATCCGGGGCCATCAGAAAGAACGGGTTTTCGGCCGTCTCGGGATGGGCCAGCACGAGTGCGCCCTGCCCGAGATAGCTGAGCGTGAGGGCCGGAAAAACCAGAATGCTCCACGCGATACGGATCGGGCGACGGCCAAAATGTCCCATATCGGCGTAAAGCGCTTCGCCCCCGGTCACGGCCAGAAAGACCGAGCCAAGCACGATCAGCGACGCAAAGCCATTGGTGACGACGAATTTGGCGGCATACCAGGGATTGAGCGCGCCCAGGATCGACAGGTCATCGCCGATATGCCACAGGCCCATGACGGCCATGACCAGAAACCACAAGACCATGATCGGGCCGAAAAAGACCGCGACGCGGGCGGTGCCCTTGTTCTGGACCAGAAAGAGACCGATGATGATGACGACCGTGACCGGCACGACAAAGCTGCCAAAGGCCGGAGCCACGATCGCCATGCCTTCGACGGCGGACAAGACCGACATTGCCGGGGTGATGATGGCATCGCCGAAAAAGAGCGAGATGCCGACCACCCCCACCGCCAAGAGCCAACCCGGTCTTGCGCCCAAGGCTTGCTGGACCAATGCGACCAGCGACAGCGTGCCGCCTTCGCCGCGGTTGTCCGCGCGCATGATCAAGATCACGTATTTGATCGACACGATCAGGATCAGGGTCCAGATCAACAGCGAGATCACCCCAACCACATCATCGCGGTCCAACCCGTCGCGGCTGGCCGCGTGCAGGGACTCGCGCATCGCATAAAGCGGCGAGGTGCCGATATCGCCGTAAACGACACCGATACATCCCAGCACAAGCGCGGCCAGATTCTTGGGGGCACGCGACGCGGCATGCTCGTCATCAGGTGTCACGTTGGGGTCAGCGGTCATCGTTCGTCTTTACCGAAAAGAGCACCAGCCGATCCGCTACACCCGGCCTGCAGACCGAGTCCAGCCCTTTGGTGTCGCATGATGTTACCCGGTGCCGGGTGACAGCAGACGCGCGATCAAGGTGTCGAGAAATTCGCCCGCCTCGGCAAAGGGGTCATGGCCGGGCCCGAGCACCGCGCGGACCTGCACATCGAAATCGGCATAATGCTGGGTCAGCGCCCAGATCGAAAAGATCAGATGCACCGGGTGCACGCGGGCAATCCGCCCCTGATCCATCCATGTTTTCAAGACACCGGCCTTTTCGTCGACAAGGCGTTTCAGATCCCCCTCGATGGCACCGCGCATGCGCGGCGCGCCTTGCAGGATCTCGTTGGCAAAAAGGCGGCTTTCGCGGGGATAATCACGCGCAAGGTCCAGCTTGCGCCGCGCGTAGGCCAGCACCTCGGCCACCGGATCGCCACTGGCATCCATCGCCCGCAGGGGATCAAGCCAGGTGTCCAGCAGCCGCGTCAGCAGCGCCTGATGGATCGCCTCTTTTGAGGCGAAGTAATAAAGCAGGTTCGGTTTCGACAGGTTCGCCACTTCGGCAATCTGATCAAGTGTGGCACCCCGGAAACCCTGGCCGGAAAACACATCCAGCGCCGCTTCAAGGATCACATCGCGGTTCTTTTGCTGAATGCGGGTCTTGGCGTGTGGCATCATGCTCGGGATGTGAGGGTGTGGCAGGAATGCCGCGTGCGGTTCGGACATCGACCTTGGCGCAATTCCCGCGCCGATGCAAACCCCGGCGCCACGGCGTGTCCGGGCACTTGTCTTGACGACGACCCCCTTGGTGGTATCGTCGCGGACGTAAAGGTTTTGATCAAACGCATCGCGTGATCTGCCTGAACTCGGCAAGGAGACCAACGCCATGACCCCGCGACCCCCCTGCACCGCAACAGAGGTTATCGACGATGCCCGGGTGCGGGTGACGCGGTTCGACTTCGTGCCGGGGGCAGAGACAGGCTGGCACCGGCATGGTCATGACTATGTCATCACGACCCTGACCGACTGCCATATGCAGCTTGAGGAACCCGCAGGCGCGACACAACGGGTCGTGATCCCGGCTGGCACCGCCTATCGCCGTGACCAAGGTATCGAGCATAACGTCATCAATGGCGGCGACGCCGAAATGAGTTTTATCGAGATCGAGCTGAAATAGTCCGCGCGCCTGTCGGAGCAAACCAGGAACCTATTGAATCGAGACCCGCATTGTAAAGTCGGCGCTTTGTCCGCCATGCAGATCGCGAAATGTCAGTTCCAAGGCATAGTCGCCCGCCGGGGCTCCTGTCAGGGTGATGGTCACATTCGCCACAAATTCATGCGGTTGCCCGAAAGACGCAAGTTTGAGTTCTGCAAAATCCGGCATGTTCGCAACCTCGCTGCCATCTGGCGTCATCACCTTCATGTCGATGGCAAAGGCGATTTCATACTTGCCGTCGCCAAGATCGCCAAATCCGTAGCCTTTTGGCTCGGCATAGATGTTGATTTCTTCTCCTGGAGCAAAGACGTTGTTGCCGCGCGCTTCATAGCCGCCAAAGCCTTGAGCCGGTGCCTTCACGATGATCAGGCTGTCAAAGTTAAGTCCTGCTGCGTACCACGCGGTGTCCAGCAGCGCCTGATTGGCGTCATACCAGGCATCAAAATCCCCGGTCGCCAAGGCCGCATCCACGACCGCGCCCGCATCCGCGATGACCCCTGCCAGAACCGGGCCCTGAAATGTCAGGCAAAACAGAGACGTCAGACACATGCGCGGGATTGTCAAAATGGTCACCCCTGGTTTGCACGGCACGAAAACCCCAAGCACGGTTCTTGTAACGCTAGCAGAACAGTCGCCTTTGTAAATTCCCGTCATGCCCCGCCAGAATCGTCCGGTGCAGGGCGCCGGGCCGACAACAGCACCTCCAGCGCGCGCACGACCAGGGCGTGATCTTCGATTTGCGGCAAGCCAGAGACGGTGACTGCGGCCACCACCCCGACGCCCTGCACCCGCACCGGAAAACTGCCGCCATGCACCGCATAATCCGCCTCGGCCAGCCCGTTGTTGGCAAGCGTGTCGCCCTTTTCACGCATCTTCGTGCCGATCAGCAAGGACGACGCCTGCCACATCAGCGTGGCATTGCTCTTGCGACGTGCCCAGGTGTCATTCAGTGCCGTCGCCCCGGGCATCGCTGCATGAAAGAGCGTGCGGTCGGGCGTGCGAATGTCGATCACCACCGGCAATTTGCCAGCGCGCGCAAGGTCCATCAGCACGCGCCCGAGGTCGAGGGCCGTCAGTTCGCTGAACTGCACAAAGACAAGGCGTCGCTCTTGTTCGTCCAGAGTAGGGATATCCATGAACGACCTTTGCTGCTCGGAGGGTCTCAGGGTGATTTTTTCGACCGCTTTCATGATGGCGCGCGCAATATTCAAGCACGCCATGTGGGGCAAGGCCATCATATTCGCGTTGACCGGCGGGGAGGCTTGTGTTGGCCTTTGCCTTGACCATACGGTCAGGAAACGAGTCGCTGGACGAGGCGCAAAAGACCTCGGCAGACAGGGAGACGGATATGCCATCGCCTGGGGAAAACCTGCGGATCAATCCTGCGCGCCTGTGGGACAGCCTGATGCAAATGGCGCTGATCGGCCCCGGCATTGCGGGCGGCAACAACCGCCAGACGCTGACCGATGCGGATGGCGAGGGGCGGCATCTGTTTGCGCGCTGGTGTGCGGATGCGGGCATGGCGATGGGCGTGGACACCATGGGCAACATGTTTGCGACCCGGGCGGGAAGCGACCCCGACGCGCTGCCGGTCTACATGGGCAGTCACCTCGACACGCAACCCACGGGCGGCAAGTATGACGGGGTTCTCGGCGTGTTGGGCGCGCTGGAGGTGGTGCGGACGATGAATGACCTTGGGGTCAAGACCCGCCATCCCATTGTCGTGACGAACTGGACCAACGAGGAAGGCGCGCGGTTTGCCCCGGCGATGCTGGCAAGCGGCGTGTTCGCGGGCATTCATACCGAAGACTATGCAAAGTCGCGCCGTGACCCCGAGGGGAAAGTGTTCGGCGAGGAACTGGCGCGGATCGGCTGGGTTGGGGATGAGGTGGTCGGCGCGCGGAAAATCCATGCGATGCTGGAACTGCATATCGAGCAGGGGCCGATATTGGAGGCCGAGGGCAAGGCGATTGGCGTAGTGACTCACGGGCAGGGGCTTTGGTGGCTGGAGGTGACGTTGACCGGCGTCGATGCACATACCGGGTCGACCCCGATGTCGATTCGGGCGAATGCGGGCTTGGGGATGGCGAAGGTGGTGGAACGGGTGCATCAAATCGCGATGGGGCATCAGCCGGGCGCTGTTGGCACGGTGGGGCAGATGAATGTGTTCCCGAACTCGCGGAACGTGATCCCCGGCAAGGTGGTGTTCACCGTCGACATCCGCTCGCCCGATCAGGCCAAGCTGGACGCGATGCGGGGCGAGGTGGAACGCGCCGTGGCGGCAGTGGCGGCGGAACTGGGGCTGGGGTGTGCGATTGAAGCGGTCGGGCATTTCGACCCGGTGACGTTTGATGCCGGTTTGGTTTCGGTGGTGCGCGGGGCGGCAGAGCGGTTGGGGTATTCCCATATGGATATCATAAGCGGCGCCGGCCACGATGCCTGCTGGATCAACCGCGTGGCCCCCACGGTGATGGTGATGTGCCCCTGCGTGGGCGGGCTGTCGCATAACGAGGCGGAGGAGATTTCGCCGGACTGGGCGGCGGCGGGGACGGATGTTATGCTGAACGCGGTGTTGGAAGTGGCGGGGGTGGTGGGGTGAGACGAAACGCATTGTATTCTAGCATGTTTTTTTTGGCATTAAGCGTTGGTTCGGCAGAGGCTCAAAGCAGCTGCGGTTCGTGCGGCCTACCAGAAAACTTGAAAACGGCGGGCGAAGTGTTGGAGCGTTCTTTCCTAAAGACTCCAATAGATGAACTCAGAACTCAGCGTTGGTCTGGATCTCTATGCTCATTCCATCCGTGTGCTCCGAATGTTTCCGAAGAACTCGCGAAAGAGCTCCTAGTCGAATTCATCAAGGATCAGGAGACGAAATCTCAGCGGTGGTTTGCATGGGCAGGCTTTGGTCTAGGTGTTTTGGGTCTTCTCATAGCCCTATTTGCGATGGTTTGGACTATCATCAATGATCGCCGTTCACGGGCAGCCAATGATAGATCTATCCGAAACGAAACTCTGATCGAGACGATGCGAGAGGAACGCAGATCATGACCACCATCATCAAAAACGGCACGATCGTTACCGCCGACCTCACCTACGCTGCGGACATCGCCATCGAGCATGGCAAGATCACCGCCATCGGCCCCAACCTCAAGGGCGACACGACCCTTGATGCCTCGGGTTGCTATGTCATGCCCGGCGGGATTGATCCGCATACGCATCTGGAGATGCCGTTTATGGGGACGTATTCGGCGGATGATTTTGAATCGGGCACGCGGGCTGCGTTAAGCGGTGGCACCACGATGGTCGTCGATTTCGTGCTGCCGGGGCAGGGGCAGGGGCTGATGGATGCCATGCAGATGTGGCACAACAAATCGGGGCGGGCGACCTGTGATTACAGTTATCACATGGCGATCACCTGGTGGGGGGAGCAGGTTTTCAACGACATGAAAACCGTCACCGAGGCGGGGATCAATTCGTTCAAGCACTTCATGGCCTATAAGGGCGCGTTGATGGTGAATGATGATGAGATGTTCGCCTCATTTTCCCGCTGTGCGGAACTGGGGGCGATGCCGTTTGTGCATGCCGAGAATGGCGATGTGGTGGCGGAACTTCAACGGAAACTGATGGCGGCGGGGAACAATGGGCCAGAGGCGCATGCGTTTTCCCGCCCCCCGGAAGTGGAGGGCGAGGCCACCAACCGCGCGATCATGATTGCCGATATGGCGGGGGTGCCGGTGTATATCGTGCATACCAGTTGCGAGGAGGCGCATGAGGCGATCCGG
>JANNES010000022.1:0-6517 GCA_031378845.1 Rhodobacterales bacterium | reverse complement strand
CTCGATCGTCGGGAACTTGACCTTCATCAGGTGCACAAGCGTGCGTTCGTCCAGCGGCATCTTTTTCTTGCGCGCGACCATGGCGAAAATCTTGAGAAAGTTTTCCTGGTTCGGCCCGTCGATCTTGATCTTGAAGAAAATACGCCGCAGGGCTGCGCCGTCAAAGATCTCGTTGGGGTGGAAGTTGGTCGAAAAGATCACCAGCGTATCAAATGGCACGGTGAACTTTTCGCCCGATTGCAGCGCCAGAATGTCGCGGCTTTCTTCCAGTGGCACGATCCAGCGGTTGACGATCTTTTGCGGCGGTTCGGCCTGTCTCCCAAGGTCGTCGATGATGAAGATGCCTCCCGTGGCCTTCAGTTGCAATGGCGCCTGATAGGTCCGCGCGGTCGGGTTGTAGGTCAGATCCAGCATTTCCAGCGACAATTCGCCGCCCGTGATCACCGATGGGCGCTCGCAAAACACATAGCGGTTGTCAAAGCGATTGGAACTGCGGCGCAAAGAGTTTGGATCATCCACCTGCGATGTCGCGGCCGAATGCACGATAGGGTCATACACGGTGATGACCTGGCCCGAATACTCGATGGCGCGCGGCACATAGACCTTGTCGCCCAAGGCAGCCCGGATACCGTGCGAGATCGAGGATTTGCCGTTGCCGGGCGGCCCGTACATCAAGATCGATCGACCAGAGGTCACAGCGGGGCCGAGGTTGTCCAAAAGATCCGACGGCAGGATCAGATGGCCCATGCCGGCCATCAGTTGGGCGCGGGTCAGTTTGATGTCGCGAACCGATTGGCGTTTGACCTGCTCGGCATAGGTTGCCAAAGGCACCGGCATCGCGCCGTAATACTCCGATTGCGACAGCGCATCCAAGGCGCGCGCTTTGCCGGCTTCGGTCAGCTGATAGCCCATCTCGTTGCCCGATGACGCGTGCAGCGTGCCGGTCGCCTCAACCAGCTTTTGGCCGCGTGCTGTGTCCATCAGATCTTGCGTCAGATTGACTGGCAGGCTGATCGCCACGCTGATCACCGAAACCGGGTCGAGGTTGGTGCGAAACATGGTCTTGAGCAGGATGTCGCGCATCATGACCGCCGAGAGCCCGGTTTCGGCCAGATTACGCGGCGCGGGTGGCGCCCCGACAGAAGAGACGGCATTCGCCGAAGCTTGGATGTTCATTGTTGCCACCTATGAAACGATCACGCAGGGCGAACGCCCTTTTGCGATCCGTAGCGGCAAACCGTGTCAGCCTTGAGGCCAGAACGCGGCAAGATGATAGATGACCACCATTCCCGCAAGCGCCAGACCGGCGGGAAACTTGTGATGGGTCCAGCTGACCCAGTCGGGCGTTGCCGTCCGGACGGCTGGGATACTGCGCAAGATGCGGTGAATTATCACCGCACCAAACAGGCAGCCTGAGACGATGATCAACGTCAGTGTCGTGTCGGCCCCCGTGAAAAACGGGGCCATGGCGGCGGCGAACTTGGCATCCCCCGCCCCGAGCATCCGCAAAGAACTCAACACGAAACCGATGACCAGAACGATCGCCAAAAGTGCAAAGCCCCAAGCCCACGCGACCCAGCTTACCGTCAGCCAGCCGAACAGAACCCAGATGGCCGCCATCGCCATGACGGCCTTGTTCGGGATTTTCATCAACTTCATGTCCGACCAGGCAACCCAGACGGCAATTGGCAGAATCGGGATCAGCAACCACAGCGGAGACAGCAGGTCCACTAGTTCGTCACATTTGAATCAAGGGCTGCAAGGCTGCGGGCGGCGGCTTCGAAATGCTGCGGATGCGTTTCCACGGCTTGCGCCAAAAGGCCTTTGCCGACGGTGTTATCGCCCTGCTTGATTGCCGCAAGACCTGCCGTGTAGAGCAGTTCGGCACGCTCGGTTTGTGTCATCTGGACGACCGGCAGATCGTAGTTGCGCTGTGCCGCGCGCGCCAGCACAAGGTTGTTCTTGGCGGTGAACATGCCGGGATCGTAGGTCAATGCCTCGGTGAACAGCTTTTCCGCGCCCGCAAAGTCCTCGCGCGACAGCTTGGAATAGCCCCAGTTGTTCAAGACGCCAGCCGGACGGGTCGTCAGGCCGACCGCGATTTCATAAAAGCTGTCGGCTTTCTTCCAGTCTTTCTTGCTGTCAGCAACCATCGCTTCCAGCCGGTACCGGTCAAAGGTCTCGTGGGTCGGCGGGACCTTGTTCAACTCGGCCTCGGCCGCGGCCCATTTGTTGTCGCGGATCAGCGCGTCGCCATAGCTTACGCGGTCATCGTTCGTTGCTTCGGGACTTGCCACGACCTGACCCCAGGCTGTCACCGCTTCGGTGTGCTTGCCTGCGCGGATCAGCGACTTGGCCAGCCCGCGTTTGAGGTCGACACGGTCGGGATTTTTCTCCACGGCCCCCTTGAAATAGGTCACCGCCTCGTCAGGGTCGCCGATCGTCAACATGACGTCGTTGAGGTTGCTCTCGTCGATGACGTTCACGCTGTCCAGCGCACGTTCGACTTGGGCGTCTTTGCTCTGACATGCGGTCAAGGCAGCCATGCCCACAAGGCACAGGCCTACTAAGATCGGTTGGCGCATTTTGTTGCGTCCTTTTTACTGCTCGTTTCGGCCGTCTCTCAGAGCTGCGTCAAAAGCACGTATCGGCCCTTTTCACGCCTCACCAAGGAGAAATTACCTGTTTCCTCGCTTGAATCGTACACCGCTTCTTCCGTCCGGGCGATAGCAAGCCGCAGATTTTCGCGAATGGAGTCCGATTGGCCACTGTCCAGCGCATAGGCCTGCTGAAAGATCACACGCGCCTCACCGGTTTTGCCGCGTTCCATCAGAACAACGCCAAGGTTGTTAAGCGCCGGGACGAACGTCTGGTCGAGTTCGACCGCGCGGCGCAGCATCTGCTCCGCCTGGCCAAGGCGGCCCAGCGCAAGATTGGCCGACCCGATGGAGGACAGCACGTCAGCGTCGATGCCGCGTTCACTGCCGGCGCGCAGATACGCCTTGAGCGCCAGTTCCGGTTCGCCCGCTTCCATCAGCCGATGGCCGACCAAAAGCCCGTCCACAGATTCGCCGCGCGCATCCACGCCAAACGGCGCATTGCGGGACGCTGCACTTGTGCCAAGGCCGCCAGCGTTCCCGCAGGCGGCCAAAACACAGGCAAGGGCAAGCAAACTGGCTGGCCGGGCATGCAAACTAGGACTTAACTCCCAAGCATCATCTGCGTAATTCCGTAGACCGACGGTCCGATCAGGATGATCAAAAGCGGCGGCAACGTGAACAGCATAGTGCCAAGTGTCAGCTTTGTCGGCAAGACGTTTGCTTTTTCTTCGGCGCGCATGACGCGTTTATCACGCATCTCGGCAGAATAGACGCGCAAGGCTTCGGCGATCGAGGTGCCGAACGTCGCCGACTGGATGAGTGTGGTAACGAAAGAGGCGACGTCAGGGATGCCGCAACGTTCTGCCATGTCGCGCATGACCTCTTTGCGGTCCTTGCCGGCCTTGATCTCATTGGCGATCATATCGAATTCATCGGCCAAAGCGGGGTAACCCGCGCGCGATTCTTTGCCGACCCTAATGATCGACTGGTCCAGCGATTGCCCGGCTTCGACGCAGACCAACATCATGTCCAGCGCGTCCGGGAACCCTTGCACGATCTCGGTCGAGCGTGAATTGATCCGCTTGTTCACCCAGTAGCGCGGCAAATAGTAACCCACGACGCCCGGAGCGAGGATGTACATGACCATCTGCTGGCTCGACACCTCGCCCGTTGCCGACTTCACAAGCGCATAAAGGATGCCAAGTGTCAGGGCCCCGATGCCCAGAATGAACTGTGCCGCGTGAAACATCCTGACGGAATTCTTGGCGCGGTACCCGGCTTGCAGCATCCGCATTTTTGCGGCCGACATTTCTTCCTGATTCTGGGGTTCCAGGAAATGGGCAAACCGTTCCAGTCTGTCGCCCTTTTCACCTCGGCGCAGTGTCTGGCCGGATCCCTTGGCGCCTGTGACTACACGTTGGACCTTGAGCTTGGCAAAGGCATTGGGGCGCTTTTTGAGCATGGTCGGCAGCGTCACCGCCATCAGCGCAAATCCCAGCACCCCAAGCGCCATCACCGGGCCAAGTGGCCCCAGTGCATCGACCAGCATCTGATTGATCCCATTCAACACGTCGACACCTCTTAAACTTTGATATCCGTCATGACTTTCATGTAGATAATGTTGATGATCAGAAACACCGCCACTGCCAATGCGGCAGGAATGAAGGCCGGTGTTTCCATCACCTCATTGTAGTAATCGGGCTGAATCACGTTGATTGCGACCAGCGCGAGCAGTGGAAAAGCAGACAGGAACATCCCCGAAAACTTTGCTTCGGCGGTGATCGCCTTGACGCGCCGAAACAACTTGAACCGCGCCCGGATCACCTTGGACAGACCTTCAAGGATCTCGGCAAGGTTGCCACCCGACTGCTGCTGGATTGTCACGGCGACGGCCAGAAAGCGCAAATCTTGGTTGTCCATGCGTTCGGCAAAGGCCTTGAGCGCCTCGGCCACATCGCGGCCATAGGCGGCTTCGTCCGCGATCACGCCAAACTCGGTGCCCAGCGGGTCAGGGATTTCCTTTGACACGATGCCGATTGCTGATGAAAACGGGTGTCCGACGCGCAATGAACGCACCATCAGTTCGACCGCGTCCGGCAGCTGCTCATCCATCAGCGCCATGCGCTTTTTGGCTTTCTTGTTCACCCAGAAATAGACGCCGCCAATCCCCATTCCGATCGCCATGACGATACGAACAGAGTTCGACGCGCTGGTGCCGATGGTCAACGCAAGGTAGCTGAAGATACCAAGACCGACCATGATACCGACCAGGGCTTTGGGCGAAAAGGCGATATTCGCCTTTTGCGCCTTGGATGCCAGAATAGAATAAAGCGGGATGCCCCGCGATCTCATGTGCTGGGTCATCTCCTTGCGGAGCTGTTCCAGAACCTCTTCGCGGTTGCCGTTCTTTTCGAGCAGTGCAAGACGGCGGCTGACACGGTTGTTCAGGCTGATCGACTTGCCGAAAACGGTCAGGTACAGGCCCTCGACCAGCACCACCACGGCGACAAAGATCAAGATATAGATGAGTGGTGCGGCACTGATTTCCATGGTCCCGGTCCTTACACGATAGGTTCGTAAATCGAGGCAGGCAGCTCAAAGCCCCATTGACGGAACCGGTCGGAATAATGCGAGCGCACGCCGGTCGCGTTGAACCGCCCGATGATCTTGCCCGAAGGTTCGATCCCGAGACGCTCGTAGCGGAAAATCTCCTGCATCGAGATGACGTCGCCTTCCATGCCGGTGATCTCGGTGATCGAGGTCATCCGCCGCGAGCCGTCCTGCAGACGAGAGGCCTGCACGATCAGGTTCACAGCCGACGAGATCTGGCTGCGCACGGCTTTCAGCGGCATCTCGATCCCGGCCATCGCGATCATGTTTTCCAGACGGCTGACACCATCGCGCGCAGAGTTCGCGTGGATCGTCGTCATCGAGCCGTCGTGACCGGTGTTCATCGCCTGGAGCATGTCGATGACCTCTTCACCGCGGGTTTCCCCCACGATGATGCGGTCAGGACGCATCCGCAGCGCGTTGCGCAAGCAATCGCGCTGGGTGACCGCACCCTTGCCTTCGACGTTCGCGGGTCGGCTTTCCATCCGGCCCACATGGACCTGTTGCAGCTGAAGTTCGGCGGTGTCCTCGATCGTCAGCACGCGTTCGTGGTTGTCGATGAAGGATGACAACGCGTTCAGCGTGGTGGTTTTGCCCGAACCGGTACCGCCCGACACGATGATGTTCAGACGCGTCGACACGGCAGCTTGCAGATAGGCCGCCATTTCCTCGGTAAACGCGCCGAACTTCACGAGGTCCGCGATCGCCAGCTTTTCCTTTTTGAATTTCCGGATGGATACCAGCGAGCCGTCGACCGCAATCGGCGGGACCATCGCGTTGAAACGCGAGCCGTCCGCCAGACGGGCGTCGACGTACGGGTTGGATTCGTCGACACGACGACCCACGGCGGACACGATCTTGTCGATGATGCGCAACAAGTGGCGCTCGTTCTTGAACACGACATCGGTCAAGACAAGTTTGCCGCCCCGTTCGACGAAGACACGGTTTGGGCCGTTCACCAGAATATCGTTGACGGTATCGTCCTTGAGCAGAGGTTCCAGCGGGCCAAGCCCCATCACCTCGTCGTAAAGTTCCTGGTTGAGCGTGATGCGATCATCTTTGTTGAGTGCAACGCTCATCTCGTCGAGCGCTTCGGAGGTCAGCGCGGCGATTTCCTGCTTGAGGTTCGTCTCAGTTGCGGTTTCCAAAGCGGCAAGGTTCAGGTTGTCCAGCAGGCGGCGATGCAGCTCGACCTTGAGCTCCATCAAGCGATCTTTGCGCTTCTTGTCGCGATCCGCGGCCACCATATCGGCTGCTGTTTTTGGCGGGGCAGCAGTCTGGGGGCGCGGGGCCCGGGGGGGCCGGGG
>JANNES010000025.1:0-55637 GCA_031378845.1 Rhodobacterales bacterium | reverse complement strand
GTGGCCGGGCGATCGGGTCATGGCGTGGCGGTGTGGCGGCATGCGGGTGTTGGCGGGGGTGGCCGGGGGGGCGGTGGGCGCGGGCGCGATCCTCGCCATGGCCGCCGATCTGCGGCTGGCCACGCCAGAGGCGAAATGCGCGTTCCTGTTCACCCGTGTCGGGCTGGCGGGCTGCGACATGGGGGCCTGCGCGATGCTGCCGCGCATCATCGGGCAGGGGCGGGCGGCGGAGCTTTTGTACACCGGGCGCGTGATGACGGCGACCGAGGGGCACGCCTGGGGCTTCTGGAACGCCATGCACGGGGCGGACGTGTTGGAGGCCGAGGCGCTGGCGCTGGCGCAGCGGCTGGCGACGGGTCCCACGTTTGCGCATGGGGTGACCAAGACGCAACTGGTGCAGGAATGGGACATGGGCCTCTTGGCCGCGATCGAGGCAGAGGCGCAGGCGCAGGCGATCTGCATGCAGACTAAGGATTTCGAGCGGGCGTACCGGGCGTTCGTGGCTAAGCAGAAACCGGTGTTTGAAGGGGACTGAGGGCGGAACCCGGGGGGGGGTCACACCCCCCCAGCCGTTCGGTTTCTCGAACCGATGGCGAAACCGAAATGGCTGCCCCGTGGGATATTTGTGAACGGAAAAATGGTGGACAGGACTTTTCTTCAGTGGCCGTTCTTCGAGGATCGGCATCGTGCCTTGGCCGAGGCGCTGGAGGCGTGGTGTGCGGCGCATCTGCCGGTGGATCATGGCGATGTCGATGCCGCCTGTCGGGGGTTGGTGGCCGATCTGGGGGCGGGGGGATGGTTGCGACACACGGGCGCGGCGGAGGGCGAGCGGCTGGATGTGCGCAGCCTTTGCCTGATCCGCGAGGTGCTGGCGCGGCATGATGGCCTCGCCGACTTCGCCTTTGCGATGCAGGGCTTGGGGATGGGGGCGGTCAGCCTGTTCGGCATCCCCGAGCAGCGGGCGTGGTTGGAGCGGACGCGCGCAGGGACGGCGATTGCGGGGTTCGCTTTGACGGAACCGGCCTCGGGGTCAGATGTGGCGGCGACCAGCACGACAGCGGAGCGGGAGCAGGGGGGCTGGGTGCTGAACGGCGAGAAGACCTGGATTTCCAACGGCGGAATTGCCGATGTCTATGTGGTGTTTGCGCGGACCGGCCAGTCGCCGGGGGCCAAGGGGCTGTCGGCGTTTTTGATGCCTGCCGATGTTGCAGGGTTGCGGGTGGAGCAGCGGCTGGACGTGATGGCGCCGCACCCCCTCGCACGGCTGGCGCTGAGGGATGTGCATCTGCCGCAGGGCGCGCTGATCGGGGCGGCGGGCGAGGGCTTCAAGATCGCGATGTCGGTGCTGGATGTATTCCGCGCCACGGTGGGGGCGGCGGCGCTGGGCTTTGCGCGCCGCGCGCTGGACGAGGCTCTGGCGCGGGTCAAGGCGCGACGCATACAAGGTGTGGCGCTGTCGGACATGCAGATGGTGCAGGGGCATCTGGCGGATATGGCCTTGAAGATCGATGCGGCGGCGTTGCTGGTCTACCGTGCGGCCTGGACCAAGGATCAAGGCGCGGCGCGCGTCAGCCGCGAGGCGGCGATGGCCAAGCTCTATGCCACCGAGGCAGCACAAGAGGTGATCGACATGTCGGTGCAGCTGCATGGCGGCGATGGGGTGCGGGTGGGATCGGTGGTGGAGCGGTTGTACCGCGAAATCCGGGCGCTGCGCATCTATGAGGGCGCGTCCGATGTGCAGCGGATCGTGATCGCCCGCGCGGTTCTGGGCGGATGAGGAGAGCGTGAGATGAAACTGGATGGTGGCGTTACACGGGCTGGTGCGGCCTATCACGGGCGCGCGTTGAACATTCTGGGGCAGCGGTACTTGCCCAAGGCAAGTTGTGATGCGAGCTTTGCGTTCGAGACGCACTCAGAACCGGGGCAGTTCGTGCCGGTGCATGTGCACCCCCGCCAGGATGAATTCATTCTGGTGTTGGATGGGCAGCTGGAACTGAAGCTGGGCGGTGTCTGGCAGACGGCGAACGCGGGCGATCTGGTGCGGATGCCGATGGGGGTGCCGCACGGGTATTTCAACAAGTCCGACAAACCGGTCAGAGCCTTGTTCTGGGTGTCGCCCGCAGGCAGGCTCGAGGCCTTGTTCGACGTCTTGCACAACATGACGGATGTGCCCGCGGTGATCGCCGCTTCGGCCGCGCATGACGTGGATTTCCTGCCGCCCGAGGCTAATGAATGATCTATCGGCGCACGATCCCCGTTGAGTTCAACCACTGCGACCCGGCGGGGATCGTGTTCTACCCCCGCTATTTCGAGATGACCAATTCGGTCGTGGAGAACTTCTTTCGCGAGGTCGTGGGGCACAGCTTTGCCGCGATGATGGCAACCGGTGTGGGTGTGCCAACCGCGCGGATCGAGACGAATTTTCTCGCGCCGTCGCGGTTGGGCGATGTGCTCGGATGGTCGCTGATCGTCACGCGAACGGGTGGCAGTTCGGTCCGGTTGCATCTGGACGCGGAATGCGACGGTGCAAGACGCGTCGCGTGCGATCTGACCCTTGTGCGCGTCGGGACCGGCGGACGGCCCTTGCATTGGAGTGATGCGATGCGGGCATCCTTTGAACCCTATCTGGAGGCGTTGCGTGATGCATGATATCCTGCACCCCAAGGGCTGGAAGGCTGCGATCGGATATTCCAACGGGATCGCCGCGCGCGGGCGCATGGTGTTCACTGGCGGAATGGTCGGCTGGACCGGCGACTGCACCTTCGAGACGGACGATTTCGTGGGCCAGGTCGAACAGGCCTTGCGCAACATCGTGGCCGTGCTGGCCGAAGCGGGCGCAGGTCCGCAGCACATTGTCCGGCTGACCTGGTATGTCACAAGCAAATCGGAATATCTCAACAACCTCAAAGCGCTGGGAAAAGTATATAAAGCTGTTCTCGGGCGGCACTACCCGGCAATGGCCTTGGTGCAGGTGGTCGCATTGGTCGAGGACCGGGCAAAGGTCGAGATCGAGGCAACGGCGATGGTGCCGGAGGAGGCGTGATGCAATTGGGACCCACGGGCCATGTCGATACCTTTGCACGAGACCGTCTGCCCACGCCGGATCTCTGGCCTGAAATCGACACAGCGGCCTTCAGCTATCCGCCGATGATGAATGCCGCGGTCGAGTTGACGGATGCGATGGTGGCCCGAGGCTTTGGTGATCATACCGCGCTGATCGGCAACGGGCGCCAGCGCACCTACAAGGAACTTGCCGACTGGTCCAACAGAATTGCGCATGCCTTGGTTGAAGATTATGGCGTAAAGCCCGGAAATCGTGTGTTGATCAGATCCGCGAACAACCCGGCAATGGTGGCCGCCTGGCTTGGTGCGACCAAAGCCGGAGCGGTCGTGGTAAACACGATGCCAATGCTGCGCGCAGGAGAACTGTCCGCGATCGTGAACAAGGCGGAAATCAGCCACGCGCTCTGCGATACGCGGCTGATGGAAGAGTTGGTAAGCTGCGCCAAGGGCTCGACGTTTCTGAAAACGGTCGTGGGATTTGACGGCACGGCCAATCACGATGCCGAACTGGATCGGGTCGCTTTGCGCAAATCCGTGCGGTTTGCCCCGCCGCCGGTGGGCCGCGACGACGTCGCACTTTTGGGCTTTACCTCTGGCACCACCGGCGAGCCCAAGGCCACGATGCATTTTCATCGCGATCTGTTGATCATTGCCGACGGCTATGCGCGCGAGGTTCTCGGGGTGACCCCCGAGGACATCTTTGTCGGTTCACCGCCCCTGGCGTTCACGTTCGGGCTGGGGGGGCTTGCAATCTTTCCGTTGCGATTTGGTGCGGCCGCCGCGCTACTGGAGCAGGCGAGCCCGCCCAACATGATTTCGATCATCGAGGAGCACAGGGCGACAATTTGCTTCACCGCGCCAACGGCTTACCGGGTGATGCTCAAGGCGATGGACGACGGTGCGGACCTCTCCAGCTTGCGCGCCGCAGTCAGTGCCGGGGAAACTCTGCCTGCACCGATCTATGACGAATGGATCGCCAAGACCGGCAAGCCGATGCTGGACGGGATCGGCGCGACGGAGATGCTGCACATCTTTCTGACCAACCGATTTACCGACCATCGTCCGGGCTCCACCGGGCGGCCGGTGACCGGGTATCAGGCACGCATCGTGGATGATGTGGGGGGCGAGATGCCGCGCGGCGAGGTGGGGCGGTTGGCCGTGCGCGGGCCGACCGGCTGTCGCTATCTGGCCGATGATCGCCAGCGCAAGTATGTGCAGAACGGGTGGAACCTGACCGGGGACAGCTTTTGGCAAGACAACGAGGGGCGGTTCCACTTTGCCGCGCGATCCGACGATATGATCATATCTGCGGGCTACAACATCGCGGGTCCGGAGGTCGAAGCGGCCTTGCTGGCGCATCCGGCGGTCTTGGAATGCGCGGTCATCGGCGTGCCCGACGACGCGCGTGGCCAGATCGTCGAGGCGCATGTCGTTCTGGTCTCCGGCCAAGCCGGTGACGCTTTTCAGATCAAGATGTTGCAAGACCATGTGAAAGCGGTGATCGCGCCTTACAAGTATCCGCGCCGCATCGTATTCACCGACTCTCTGCCCAAGACGCAGACCGGGAAAATCCAGCGTTTCCGCCTACGCGACGCGGCCTTGTAAGGCAGGCACCCGGTGTTTTCATTGTGGAGCGGCGCGTCTAAGGTGACGTGCCGCTGGTCAGGAGTCGCCGATGCCCACCCAACCCGTCCGACTTGGCATTGATATTGGCGGCACATTCACCGATGTCGTGCTGGAAACCGGGCATGTGCGGCATTCGGTCAAGGTCCTGACCACCCCGGCAGCGCCCGAAGAGGCGATCGTGGACGGCATTCACCGCGTTTGTGCCAAAGCCCGCGTCCCGGTTGCCGCCGTCACCCAGATCATCCATGGCACGACCCTTGCCACCAACGCGCTGATCGAACGGCGCGGCGCCAAGACGGCCCTGATCACGACGCAAGGGTTCCGCGACGTGATCGAGATGCGCACCGAAAGCCGGTTTGAACAATATGATCTGAATCTTGTCCAGCCGGGGCCCCTGCTGCCGCGAAATCGCCGCTACACGGTGGCCGAACGCATGGATGCGCGGGGCGAGGTGCTGATCCCGCTGGATCGGGCGGAGGTTGTTCTGCTTGCCGATGTGCTGCGTGCGGCCGAATACAAAAGCGTTGCGGTCGGCCTTTTGCACTCCTACGTCAATGACGCGCATGAGCGGATGGTCGGAGCGGTTCTGCACGAGCGATTGCCGGGGGTGATGGTGTCGCTTTCTTGCGATGTGTCGCCCCAGATGCGCGAGTATGAACGATTCAACACGACTGTTGCCAACGCCTATATCAAGCCGTTGATGAAGTCCTATCTGGGTCGTCTGGCGGGTCGGCTGAAAGCCGAAGGCGCGGATTGCCCGGTGTTCTTGATGCATTCGGGTGGCGGGATCATCGACCTTGCGACAGCAGCGGAACTGCCGGTGCGGCTGGTGGAATCCGGGCCGGCAGGCGGGGCGGTCTTTGCCGCTGACATCGCCGCCCGCCATGGGCTCGACCGCGTTCTGTCGTTTGACATGGGCGGCACCACCGCCAAGATCTGCCTGATCAAGAACCAGACCCCCAAGACGGCGCGGGTGTTCGAAGTGGCCCGGAGCTATCGGTTCAAGAAGGGCTCCGGCATGCCGATCTCCATCCCGGTAATCGACATGGTGGAAATTGGCGCAGGCGGCGGATCACTGGCGCATGTTGATGCGATGAACCAGATCCGCGTGGGGCCGGAAAGTGCGGGGTCGGAACCCGGACCTGCGTGCTATGGCCGCGGAGGACTGCGCCCTGCGGTTACGGATGCCGACTTGATCCTCGGCAAGCTCGATGCCGCGACGTTCGCGGGCGGGTCGATTCCATTGGATCGATCAGCGGCAGCGCGGGCGCTTGGCGACGCTCTGGGCCAAAAGCTGTCGATGACGGATCTGGAGGCGGCCTGGGGACTGGCGGAGGTTGTCGATGAGAACATGGCGAATGCCGCGCGGGTTCACGCCGTCGAAAACGGCGAGGATCTGGGCGAGTATACGATGATTGCCTTTGGCGGTGCGGCGCCCCTGCACGCCGCGCGGTTGTGCGAAAAGCTTGGTATCTCGCGCTGTCTGATCCCGCCCGGCGCCGGCGTCGGATCGGCCATCGGCTTTTTGCGGGCACCCTTCAGCTTTGAGGCGAACCGATCTGTTTTCATGAAGATATCGCGCTTTGCCCCTGATATCGTGTGCGAAATCTTTGCTGAGCTAGAGGATGAGGCAACCCGTTTTGTGCGATCCTGCGATGCAACGGCGTTCATCACGGCGGAGTTCAAGGTCTATATGCGCTATGCTGGGCAAGGGTGGGAAATTCCCGTAGCACTGACACCCGATATGGCGAAGGCGGCGGATCCTGCGACGTATCTTGCGCAGTTCGAGGCCGATTATGCGCGTCTTTTTGGGCGCGTGGTCGGCGGCATGGAGGCAGAGATCACCGTCTGGTCGGTCAATGCGACAACCACGGTGCCTGATGTTGCGCGGGTACCAGCGGTGCCGCCGCATGGCGCGCCGAAAATGGCGGGTCAGCGGGAACTCTTTGATGCAAGCACAGGTCAGGAACGGCTTGCAAGTGTCTATGAACGCACGTCTTTCGTGGCTGGAAACCATGTCGACGGTCCGGCGCTCATTACCGAAGATGAGACGACCATCATCCTGCCGCCCGGACGCAAGGTGTTAATTCTTCCCGATGGTTGCATCGCCATGACCGCCGACGGAGCCCGCGCATGACGCTTGCAACCGTCGCCCGTCAAGTGATGTGGAACCGGCTGATTTCCATCGTCGAGGAGCAGGCGCAAGCGTTGGTGCGTACCGCTTTTTCCACCTCGGTCCGCGAGGCTGGCGATTTGTCAGCGGGTGCCTATAACGCCAAGGGAGAGATGCTGGCGCAGGCCGTGACGGGGACGCCGGGCCATGTGAACGCGATGGCCGACGCCGTGGCGCATTTCATACGCCGGATCGGGCGCGACAATATTCATCAGGGCGATGTCTATATCACCAACGACCCATGGGAAGGCACCGGCCATCTGCACGACATCACGGTCGTAACGCCGTCCTTTCACAGGGGCGTGCTGGTGGGGTTCTTTGCCTGCACGGCCCATGTCGTGGATATCGGCGGGCGCGGCTTTGGGGCCGATGCGAATTCGGTTTATGAAGAAGGGCTCTACATCCCCATCATGAAGTTGGCGGATCGCGGTTCCGTCGACTCGACACTGATCCGCATCATCCGCGGCAATGTGCGTGAACCCGACCAGTTGGTCGGCGATGTCTATGCGCTGGCGGCGTGCAACGAGATCGGCCACAGACGCTTGATCGACATGATGAACGAGTTTGATCTATCGGACCTTGAAGGGATTTCCGAGTTCATCTTGACAAACTCGCGGGTGGCGACGCTTGCCCGGATCGCCGCCTTGCCGCGCGCCGAGGCAGAGGGCCACATGCAGATCGACGGCTATGACCTGCCGATTGATCTGTGTGTCAAGGTCTCTGTCCTTGCCGACAGGGTGATCTGTGACTGGGCAGGAACCTCGGGTCTGGACAAAAAGGGCATCAACGTGCCCTTGGTCTATACCAAGGCCTACGTCTGCTACGCGCTGAAATGCGCCATCGCGCCCGAGATCCCGAACAATGCGGCCTCACTGGCGCCGTTCGAGGTGGTGGCCCCGGTCAACTGTATCCTGAACGCGGTGCATCCTGCGCCTGTGGCATTGCGGCATGTGATCGGCCACATGATCCCCGATACGATCTATGGCGCACTGGACAAGATTCTGCCCCATGTGGTGCCCGCCGAAGGGGCGGGGTCCTTGTGCAACTTTCAGGTCAGCCTTCGCCCGCGCATGGATGCGCCCGCGCCGATGGACGCGGTGCGATCCGAAGTGCTGACCTTCAATTCGGGCGGGGCGGGGGCGCGGCCAAGCCTGGACGGATTGAACGCCACCGCCTTTCCCTCGGGCGTGATGACGATGCCGGTCGAGGCGACCGAACAGACCGGCCCGGTGATCATCTGGCGCAAGGAATTGCGACCCGATAGCGGCGGCGCGGGCACCTACCGTGGTGGCCTTGGGCAGTTCATGGAGGTTGGCGCGCGCCAAGGGCATGAGTTTGACATCCAGGCGATGTTTGACCGCGTGGATCATCCGGCAAGGGGGCGGCGCGGGGGCGGGCCGGGTGCGCCGACGCGCATTGCCCAAGATGACGGCACCGCAATGAAGGGCAAGGGAAAGCAGTTTGTCGCGCATGGCCGCCGCGTCCTGATGGCGTTTCCTGGCGGTGCGGGCTACGGCGCGGTGGCGGGACGCGATCCGGCGGCGGTCCGAAGGGATCTTGCGCTTGGATACATCTCGGAGGCGGCGGCGCGTACGATCTATGGCCTGTCCGAAGAGGCCATTGACGAGGTCCTGGCCTCTGCCCGGAAAGGAGAGATTGGCTGAATGACCACGCCTCTGAGACAAGATGCACCGCAGCGTTCCGCTTACGATGTCGTGATCATCGGGGGGGCGATGCTGGGATCCTCGACGGCGTGGTTCTTGACCGATAACCCGGATTTCAACGGCACCGTCCTCGTGATCGAGCGCGATCCGAGTTATGCGTTTGCTGCAACGTCGCTGACCAACTCCTGCATCCGCCAGCAGTTTTCGTCCGATCTGAACGTGCGCATCTCGCAGTTCGGGGCTGAGTTTGTGCAGAATCTGCCGCGCCATATGGGTGCGGCATCGGGCGCGCCGAAACTCACGATTAACAACTTTGGCTACATGTATCTGGCCAATACTGCGGGTTTTGCCGATGTCTTGCGCGCAAGCCACGCGGTTCAGATCGCAGCCGGGGCGGCAACAAGCTTGATGACGCCGGATGCCATCCGGGCTGCCTACCCGTTCTACAACACCGACGATCTTGTCCTCGGGTCGATCAACAAGGTGGATGAGGGCTATTTCGACGGGATCACCGTGTTTGACTGGTTCCGCCGTCAAGCCCGTGCGCGGGGCGTGGAATATGTAACCAACGAGGTCATAGGTATGACGCGCAGACCGGCGGGCAGTCGCATCGAGAGTGTCACGTTGAAATCCGGTGAGGTGATCGGTTGTGGTCAGGTCGTGAATGCCTCTGGCACGCGCGGCGCAGTGACGGCGCAGATGGCCGGGATCAGGATCCCGATCGAGCCGCGCAAACGCTTTACCTGGGTCTTTACCGCCGAAAAGCCGCTTGACCGAACACTGCCGCTGACCATCGACCCCTCGGGCGTGCATTTTCGCCAGGATGGCAAGACGAGCTACATGGCGGGCGGGCATGCCGATGATGATCCGCCCGTGGCGCTTGACGATTTCGAGATGGATCATGCGATCTGGCAGGATCACATCTGGCCGACAATCGCCATGCGCATCCCGCAGTTCGAGGCGATCAAAGTCATCCGCGAATGGGCGGGGCATTACGATTTCAATACGCTCGATCAGAACGCCATTACCGGGCCGCACCCCGAGATCGCCAACTTCCTCTTTCTGAATGGATTTTCCGGCCACGGGTTGCAGCAATCCCCGGCGATGGGGCGCGGGACGGCCGAGTGGCTGACCTATGGCGCCTATCGGACGCTGGATTTGTCGCCCTTGGGGTTTGCGCGGATCGCGGCAGGGCGGCCCTATCTCGAAAAGGCGATCATATGACCTGTCCGCGCGCTGCAAAGGAGCCGCCATGAAGCTGAAGCGTCTGGTCCTGACCGGTGCCGGGGGGCGGCTTGGTTCCTATCTGCGCGAACCCCTGACGGCGTTGGCCCAAGAGCTTGTCTCGTCTGACCTGCACGCCGATATCGGCAAGCTTTACCCCGGTGAGCGGTACTTGCGCGCCGATCTTGCACGTTACGGAGACATTTACGATCTCGTTGAAGGCGCTGATATGGTTGTGCATTTCGGCGCAGAGCCTGATGAGGCCCCGTTCGAGCAGCTGCTTGGTCCGAACTTTGTCGGTGCCTATCATGTCTGGGAAGCGGCCTATCAGCACAAGGTTCGCCGCGTCGTCTATGCGTCGTCGATCCATGCCGTGGGCATGCATGCCCGCCAGGACGTCATCGGCATTGATGCCCCGCATCGGCCAGATACCTTTTACGGCCTTGCCAAGTGCTTTGCCGAGGATCTGGGGCGCATGTATTGGGACAAGCGCGGGCTGGAGTCGGTGCACTTGCGTATCTTGTCGTGTGCCAAGGTGACCAGTGCGCGCGCCCTTGGCACATGGCTGAGCTATGACGACCTGATCCAGCTGGTGATCCGCGCCATCGACACGCCGACCACCGGCTTTGCCGTGATCTATGGGGTGTCGAACAACGACCGCAGCCCGGTCGACAACAGCAAGGCGGCGTTTCTGGGCTATCGCCCTAAGGACAATGCCGAGGTTTTCGCGCCGTCGATCCTTGCCGATGCGCCAGTGCCCGACCCGGCCGATCCCGCGCAGATGTGCCACGGCGGCCCATTCGCGGCGGTGGATCTGGGGCAAAGCGGCATGGCCAGGATGAACATCATCAATGACGCCAAAAAGATCTGAAAGGTCCAACACATGACAAAACCCGTCGCGCTGATCGTCGGTGGAGGCAGCGGCATTGGTGCTGATGCGGCCCGTTTGCTGTCTGCCCGAGGCTACGACGTTGGCGTCATGTCATTGTCGGGCAAGGGTGAAGCCCTGGGCAAGTCGCTTGGCGGGTATGGCTTTACAGGCTCCAACCTTGTGCCCGCCGACCTTGAGGCCTTTGCGGCTGGGGCGATGGCGCGCTTTGGTCGGATCGACGGTGTCGTCAACTGCACGGGCCACGGGCCGAAGGGGGGGATTACCGAGATCACGGACGAGACCTGGAATCTCGGGATGGACTATTACCTGTTGAATGTCGTTCGCATGGCGCGCCTTGTGACGCCGATCATGGTGCGTCAGGGCAAGGGCTCCATCGTCAACATCTCGACGTTTGCGATCTTTGAGCCTGACCCTGATTTTCCAACTTCGGCGGTCTTTCGGGCAGGGCTGGCAAGCTATGCCAAACTTTACGCCACGCGATATGCGGCCCAAGGCATCCGGATGAACAACGTGCTGCCCGGATTCATCGACAGCCTGCCGGAAAAAGCTGACCGCGTCGCGCGCATCCCGATGGGGCGGTATGCACGTGTGGCGGAGCTGTCTGAAACCATCGCCTTCCTGATCTCGGATGCTGCAAGCTACATCACCGGCCAGAACCTGCGGGTCGACGGCGGGCTGACGGCCTCGGTCTGAGATTTGCGAAGAAACTGGCTCCGGCGGTAGGGATCGAACCTACGACCAATTGATTAACAGTCAACTGCTCTACCGCTGAGCTACGCCGGAACACCGCTGGCCGTATAGCAAGCGTCCCTCTGGGCGTAAAGGGGCAATCGGGACCTCAGCGACCGTGTTTTCATTGGGCACCGAAGGTCGCTGCGGGGGTCAGATCGGGTGCGGCCATCACCTGTCCTTTTTCAACCAGATCAACGAGATGCGCAAAGGCATTTCGCGCGGCTGCCGGGCGAAGGGCGGGGGCGACATCCGCATAAACGCGGGCGGTGATTTCGGCCAAGGTCAGGGGTTCTGACCTCAGCGCGGCAAGGATTGCGGCCTCTCGTCTGCGCCGATGCGCTGCAAGCTCTGCCAGCCGGGTTGCAGGATCATCGATCACAGCACCGTGGCCCGGCAAGAACCGCGCCCATTTCCGGCGCGCCAGATGCTCCAGCGTGGCCATGTAGGCCGCCATATCCCCATCTGGGGGGGAGACGAGGGACGTCGACCACCCCATCACGTGATCCCCCGAGAAAAGCAGGTTCTGCATGGCAAAACAAAGATGCTCGGACATATGGCCCGGGCAATGGAGAGTTTCCAGCTGCCAGCCATCGCCGGTGATGATGTCGCCATGCGAAAGGCAGATGTCCGGGGAAAAGGTCGCGTCGCTGCCTTCGCCGCCCCCAATTTCGGCAAAGGCAGCCAATCGTCGCATCTGTGCCGATCGCCCGGAACCTGCCGGGCCAAAGCCGTATACCTGCGCGCCCGTCGCTGCGGCCAGGGCAGGGGTCAGGGCGGAATGATCGCTGTGCGGGTGCGTTACCAGGATGTGGCTGACCTGCCCGGGGCCGATCGCTGACAGGATCGCGTCCAAATGCGTTGCAACGTCAGGGCCGGGGTCGATCACCGCCATCGCGCGCCCATCGCCAAGCAGGTAGGTGTTGGTCCCCGGCCCAGTAAAGGCCGACGGATTTGGCGCAAGCAGACGCCGCACGCCGTCGCCAAGGACTACAACTTGTCCTGCCTCGGTCAGGTCCATTGGCGGCACTTTCGCCCGTTGTCAGGCCTTTTGGGCGGTTTCTGTCGCCCCGCCGCGCCGTCCGTCGCGCAAGGGATTGGACGGCTCACGCTGTCCTGGCGGGAAGCCGATTCTCCAGCCAGCGGAAAAACAACACGATGAACCCCGCCAGGATCATGTAGACCAGCGCCAGCAGCAACAGGGGTTCATAGACAATGAAGGTGTCTTGGGTGACGCGTTTGGCCAGCGAATAGACATCGACCACGGTGATGGTGGCCACCAGCGGTGTTGCTTTCATCTGCAAAACCGTCTCGCCACCAATCGTGGGCAGCGCGCGGTGCAAGGCTTGCGGCAACCATATCCGCCGAAAGATCGTAAAGCGTGGCACGCCCATCGCGCGCGCAGCCTCAAGTTGACCGTTTGGCACGCCCTTGAACGCGCCGCGCATCACCTCACCCTCATACCCCGCCACGCTAAGCGTCAGGGCCAGCACTGCATAAGGCCATGCCTGGCGAAGGATTGGCCAGAGGAAGCTGTCCCGAATGCCGGGGAACTGCGGAAAAAGCGAGCCCAAGCCGTAGTATAGCAGCCACAATTGAAGCAAGAGCGGTGTGCCGCGGATGATGCTGCAATAGATGCGCGCAGGCACAGCGA
The DNA here is from genome assembly GCA_031378845.1 of Rhodobacterales bacterium. Classification (GTDB taxonomy): domain Bacteria; phylum Pseudomonadota; class Alphaproteobacteria; order Rhodobacterales; family Rhodobacteraceae; genus JAJNPS01. Next base: position 42,612 of record JANNES010000025.1, on the reverse strand, counting down.
GGTATGCGGGACCAGCCGCCTGAGCCAAACCAAGCGGGATCGCCAGCAGCATCCCCAGCACCATTGTCACAACGGTCAGCCAGATCGTGCGCCAGATTGCGAGGGGCAGGACATCAAGATACTTGGGCGTTCCGAGCCAGCTCCAGTCAAACGTGACGGCGCACCAGCCGATCAGGGCCATAGCGATGGCAATCAGGACAATCCGGTGGGGTTTCAAAAAGGCGGTCAAATCCCCCCCCCTTCGAAATTGCGCTGCCCGCGCCGGGCCCATTTTTCAATGCGCCCGAAGATCAGGCCTGAGACCAGTGACAACAGCAGATAAAGAACGCCTGCCGCCAGATAAAAGGTCATGAAGGATTTCGTGGTACCGGCCGCCAGAGAGGTGGCCTTGGTCAATTCGATAAAGCCGATCACCGCCAACAGGGCGGTATCTTTCGTGCAGGTCAGCCACAAGTTCGCCAATCCGGGCACGGCTGCCGATGTCATCAACGGTAGGGTGATGCGCCGCGCGATCTTGGCAGGGGACATGCCCATGGCGCGGCCTGCCTCGATCTGACCGGCGGGCACCGACAAGATGGCACCCCGCAAAACCTCTGTCGAATAGGCACCTTGGACCACGCCGAGAACGACAATACCGGCAACAACACCCGAAAAATCAATCGGATCAAAGCCGTTTGCGGAAAGGACGCTGTTAATTGCGTCCTTGGCGGCAAAGGTGATCAGCAACAGCAAGACCAGTTCGGGCACGGCGCGAACCAAGGTCGTGTAGATGGCGAGAAGATCCTTGGTGATTGGCCCACCGTAGAGTTTGCCAAAGGCCCCCATGACCCCGATCAACAGACCAAGGCCATAGGCGCCCAAGGCGATCACGATCGTGTTTCCCAGACCCGCAACCAAAGTCGCCCCCCAACCAGGGGGCGACCAGGCCAGCAGCTCGGCTGCCGTTGCAGAGATGGGAAGGATCCCGAACACCCGGACTTAGCCGCCGTATATCGACGAAGCGAAGTAGGGCGTGGAGATCGCGTCATACGTGCCGTCCGCAATCACCTTTGCGATGGCGGCGTTGAACTTGGCCTTCAACGCGTCCTCACCCTTGCGCATGCCGACGCCCACGCCGAGGCCCAGAACGGCGGGATCATCGGCAACGGCGCCGATCGCCTCGCAGCAGGCCTTGCCCACGTCCGAGGCAAGGAAAGCGTCAATCGCGATGCTGTCGGCCTGGCTGGCATCAATCCGGCCGGCGGCCAGATCCTGAAAGCCCTCGTCGGTGGTCTGGTAGGTCTTGATCTCGGCCGCATCGGTGAAATGCTTTTGCGCATAGGCCTCGTGCACGGTCGAGACCTGCACGCCGATGATCTTTCCCGCCATGCCGGCCGGGTCAGGCGTCAGGCCCGAACCCAGAGCGGTGATGATCACGGTGGGCGTGTTGTAGTACTTGTCGGAGAAATCGATGGTCTTCATCCGTTCTTCCGTGATCGACATCGAGGCCATGATCGCGTCGATCTGGCCGCCGGTCAGTGACGGAATAATGCCTTCCCACGCTACGGGGGTGATGACGCATTCCATCTCGCCCGCAGCGCAGACAGCATTGATGAAATCAACCTCCCAGCCCACCCAGTTGCCCGAGGCATCGGGCGAGGCAAATGGTGGGTAGGGTTCAGCTGCGATCCCGATCTTGATCGGCTCGGCGAATGCTGCGCCACCAAAGGCAAGGGCGGCGAATGTCACAAGCGCTAGTTTCTGCATTTTGTCCTTTCGATTACATAAGATCCGCAACTAACTCACGGATTTGAGGAACTGTTTCAGGCGTTCGGACTTTGGTGCGCCGAACAAGGCTTCAGGCGGTCCCTCTTCCTCGATGACCCCGTTGTGCAGATAGATGACATGGCTCGCCACTTCGCGGGCGAACTTCATCTCATGGGTCACCAAAACCATGGTCCGGCCTTCATCGGCCAGACCACGGATCACTTGCAGCACTTCGCCCACCAGTTCTGGGTCGAGCGCCGATGTTGGTTCGTCAAAGAGCATGGCCTTGGGTTCCATGCACAAGGCTCGCGCAATGGCAGCGCGCTGTTGCTGGCCGCCGGACATGAAGGCGGGATATGCGCCTTCTTTTTCGGCAAGACCGACGCGGGCAAGCAGTTTTCGGGCGCGCGCGATGGCCTCGCCCTTGGGGCATTTCATCACGTGGACGGGCACTTCGATCAGGTTTTCCAGAACCGTCTTGTGCGTCCAGAGGTTGAAGCTTTGAAAGACCATGCCCAGTGACTGGCGGATCCGTTCCAACTGGCGGCGGTCTGTCGGCCGGCCATCGGCGCTCATGGCTACCGCCTCGCCCGCAATCGAGATCTGACCCGAAGAGGGGGTTTCCAGAAAATTGATGCAGCGCAGCATGGTCGATTTGCCCGACCCCGATCCGCCGATGATCGCCACGACATCGCCTTCGTGGGCGGTCAGAGACACGCCCTTCAGCACTTCATGAGAGCCAAAGGACTTTGTCAGTTTCTCGACACGAAGAGCCTCGGCGGCTTGGGCCGTCTTTTCTGCCATGGTCCCCCCAGGCGGTTTTCAGCATCAAAGCCGGGAGATCACGTCAAAGCAAGCGTTTATTCTCGGCAATCACGCAGCAAGAGCCCACTTGCCGTAAGGTCACGCAGTGCTTTGGGCGCGCGCGGCGTGATTGGCGCTCAGCCCCGGACCGGTCCCCGATCCCAGACCATCTCGGCAAGGCGCGGATCGGCGGAAAAGGCGTTTCGCGCATATTCCAGCCGCAGATCGGGGTGTTCACGCAAAGCTTGCGCCCCAAAGGCCCCCACGCGGATGCGCCAGGTCTGCCGGTCCACCGGCGCGGGTTTTGCAAAGGCGGTGCAACGCAGCACAGCCAGATTTGCGCCCGCCTTGGGGGCGCGTACCGACCGATAGCGGATGACGCCCACGTTTGTCGCGCGCGCCGCATCGGCCAGCGCCTGACAGGCCGCATAATCCGTCAGTTGGGTCCAAAGCATGAGGTCGCGACTGAGCGGCGGCCTCGCAAGGTCCAGCGCGGGCGCCTCGATCCGGGCACTAAAGCCGGTAAATTCCGCAGCTTGGGTCGGAAAGGGTGTGTTCGGGCTTTCGGCAAAGAACAAGAATCGGTAGAACACCATCTCGGCAAGTGCCGTCTCCACCCGCTCCGATCCGTACCAGGCGCCGAGTGTCATGCCCGCGCGGCGAAAGCGCGACCCTTGGGGATAGGGGCGATACCGAAAAGGCGTCGCCAGCAGATAATCAAGCCCCGCGCATTCGTCGGGCAGCGGTGGCTTGGTGGCGTCCAGCACCGCCTCCAGCAGCGCCTGTTCGGCAAGGCTGTCGACCAGCCGCAGGGTTGAGACGCGGTGCTGGGCCTCCACCAACCGCCAGCCTTTGGCGCGATAGGGGCGCTGCTCAGAGAACAGCGCGACGGGCGTCCAGATAGCTGATGACATCTACAATCCCCGTGACGGTCTGAATGCGCTCTGTCGGCACGCCCTGCAGTGCGGTGTTGGGTGCGGTCATCCAGGCTCGGGTCACGGCATCCTCGCCGCCGCTGATCGCATCAAGCGAGCGGTAGATTCGCACCACAAGAGCCGCCAACTCGTAGGGCTTGGAGCCCGATCCAGCAGCACATCGCCCCGCTTCATACGCGACAAGGTCGGCTCGGACACGCCAATCACCCGTGCCAGAATGCGCGCATTGAGGCCGAGTATGTCAGCAGACCGAAGCACCGCCTTGGTCAGGACTGCGCCGCGATCAAGATCGGAAAAAGGCGACTGCGCGACAGAGCTGATCCCTTCGGGCAGCATATTGAAACCCTCTTGGCTCATTTCATGTGAAATATGTAGCATATTATATTTCTAAGGAAAAGCCCTTCTCGCAAACAGCACCGCGTGGTGCGACGCAGGCGGATAAAGTCGGCGATGTCCCAAACTGGCCAGTCACACCTCAGGATTGTCGCGCCGGTAAATCCAGTCGTGATCCGGGTCGTTCTGGAATCGCCACGCACGACGCGGCCCCGCCATCACATTGAGATAGTAAAGATCATAGCCATAAGGCGCGACACAGGGGTGATGCCCTTTTGGCACCAGCGTCACGTCGTGGTCCTTGACTGTCATCGTCTCATCGAGGGAACCATCTTCGGTATAGACGCGCTGGATGGCAAAACCCTGCGACGGGTTCAGCCGGTGGTAATAGCTCTCCTCCAGATAGGTCATCCGGGGAAAGTCGTCCTCGTCATGGCGATGGCTGGGATAGGACGACCAGTTGCCGGCGGGGGTGAAGACTTCGGTGACCAGAAGGCTGTCGGCCACATCGCGACCTTCCATCGCGATGTTGTTGATGTGTCGGGTGTTGCTGCCGGTGCCCCGAGGCGTCAGGGAAATGCCCTCGGGGCCAAGGCGTTGTGCGGTATAGTTGCCCTTGCCCGGCGCGGTGCAGACGGCCAGGGTACAGGCGGTGGTGGCGCGGGCCGACCAGGCGGCACCCGGCGGCACATAAAGGCAATGTGGCGCAGTCCGTTCAAAGACGTCCATCCGGTCACCCATCACGCCCCACTCCCGGCCGGCGGCAGTGACCGTGGCGTGGCCTTCAACCAGGACCAGAATAACCTCGCGGTCACCTGTCTTTTCCGTTGCTGTTTCGCCCGGTTGCAGACGGTAAAGACCAAACCCGACATAACCCCATCCTGCACTGGCGGCGGTGATGTCGTGGATCTTGCCTGCGGTGCCGGTCGGTTTACAAAGCAGGTCGGCCATTGGTCTGTCCTACAGTTTGGATGTCAGGCTTGGTGGTCGATCATCAGACCAGACGCCTTGCAGATCGCCACGATATGCTCGAACCCGGTCTTGGCATAGTCATAAGGCGGGGCGCGGGCGGGATCCTGTTCGGCCTCGACCACGATCCAGCCCGCATAGTTCGTGGCTTTCAGCTTGTCGGTCACGGCCTGAAAATCGATGCAGCCATCACCCGGCACGGTAAAGGCCCCGGCAATCACCGCGTCCAGAAAGCTGCGGCGGTTGGCGCGTATGTCCGAGACGACATCCGGGCGGATGTCCTTGAAATGGACATGGTGCACCCGGTCCGCCCAGCGATCCAGAACCCGCATCACATCTGCCCCGCCAAACAAGAGGTGGCCGGTGTCAAACAGCAACTTCACCTCGGGTGCAGACCCTTCCATCAGCCAGTTCACGTCATCCTCATCCTCGATGATGGATCCCATGTGGTGGTGGTAGGCCAATTTCACGCCCTGATCCGCCATCCACTTGGCCAGTTCGCCGAGCTTGGCGCCGTAAGCATGAACCTGATCGCGGGTGAATTTCGGGCGACTGGCCACCGGCACGTTGATGTTGCCCTGCACCGTGTTGGAGCATTCGGCATAGACGATGCACGGCGCGTCAAGTGCTGCAAACTGCGTCACCTGGCTTTGCACGGCCAGGATCTCGGCCTTGAGGTCATTGACCAAGAGGTTGCCCGAACACCAGCCGCCACACAGTGCCAGCTGATTGGCGTTGAGATAGGCGCGCAAGCCTTCGGTATCGGCCGGCATGCGGCGGCCCCGTTCGACCCCGGTATAGCCGATTTCACGCGCCTCGCGCAGAGCCTGCTCCATCGTGTAGGCTGCGGTCAGATCCGGCAAATCGTCATTTTGCCACGAGATCGGTGAGATCCCAATTCTTACGGCCATCCTGGCAGACTTTCCCTAGTCGATCTTTTGCGCCTTGCGGCCTTGGACCAATTTTGCGTGGGCATCTCGCACTTCGGCGCGTGTCGAAACCTCAGGCACGCCGACTTGCCACCAGCTGCCGCCGTAAGGCGTCGAAGGATAGGGGTCCGTGTCGATCACCACGACATAAGGGCCAGTTGCGGTCTTGGCTTTTGCAAGTGCGGCTTCAAGTTCTGCGATATTGCCAACCTTGACGGCTGCGGCTCCCATCGACTCGGCGTGGGCGCGGAAATCTATTGCCATTGGCTGCACTTGCCAGGTGTCCTTCAAGAGATTGTTGAACTCCGCCCCGCCGGTATGGCGCTGCAACCGGTTGATGCAGCCAAATCCGCGATTATCAGTAATCACGACCGTAATCTTGATCCCCATCATGCAGGCTGTGGCAAGCTCGCTGTTGGCCATCATATAGCTGCCATCGCCGAGCATGCAGACAACGTCGCGCTCGGGCTGGGCCATCTTGATCCCCAGGGCCCCCGCAATCTCGTAGCCCATGCACGAAAAGCCGTATTCCATGTGGTAAGACATCGGCCGGGTGGCCTTCCACAGCTTGTGCAACTCACCGGGCATCGTGCCTGCCGCGCACATCACGACGGTGTCAGGCCCGGCGGCGCGTTGCACGGCGCCGACCACCTGCATATCAGTGGCCAGCTCATTGCCATCTTTGGGCGCAGCCGTCAGGGGATCGACGGCGGCAAACCAGTTGGCCTTGAGCGCGGGCGACGGCGGCGCAAAACGTTTGCCATCAAGTTTCCCGCTCAGCGCTGCCAACCCGACCAGCGCATCCGCACAAAGCGGTTCTGCCCCATGCTTCATCGCGTCATAGGCTTGCACGTTCAGGCTGATCAGCTTGCGCCCGGGCTTGGAAAACAGCGACCAGGAACCCGTGGTAAAGTCCTGAAACCGCGTTCCGATGCCGATGACCACATCGGCTTCGGCGCAGACAGTATTGGCACTGGCCGCACCCGTCACGCCAATCGGCCCCAGATTCATCGGATGATCCCAAGGCAGAACGGATTTGCCCGCCTGCGTTTCCACAACGGGGATTTGCAGGGTCTCGGCAAAGTCTGCCAAGGCTTGGGTTGCAAAGGCGTAATGCACGCCGCCGCCCGCAACGATAACGGGCGACCTGGCCCCTGCGATCAAGGTTGCGACACGGTCGAGTTCCACCGGGTCCGGTTGCACCCGGCGCAGACACCAGACGCGGGGTTCAAAGAACGACACGGGCCAGTCATGCGCCTCCGCCTGCACATCCTGACAGAAGGCGAGCGTCACCGGGCCGCAATCGGCGGGGTCGGTCATCGTGCGCATCGCGCGCGGCAGGGCGGTCAGCAAGTGCTCGGGGCGCGTGATCCGATCGAAATAGCGGCTGACGGGTTTGAAGCAATCATTGGCGCTGATGGTGCCATCGCCGAAATCCTCGACCTGTTGCAGCACCGGGTCGGGACCACGGTTTGCAAATACATCGCCCGGCACGAACAGCACCGGGATGCGGTTCACATGCGCCACCCCTGCGGCAGTGACCATGTTCAGCGCACCGGGTCCGATGGATGACGTGACCATCATCGCATGCGCGCGCCCCAGCTGCTTTGCATAGGCAATCGCCGCATGCGCCATGGTCTGTTCATTCTGGCCCCGATAGGTGGGAAAGTGGTCCTTGGCCGCCTGCAGCGCTTCGCCCAGTCCCGCGACGTTGCCATGGCCGAAAATCCCCCAGCATCCGGTCAGAAATGGCGTGCCGTCCTCGGCCATCTGCGCCATCAGATAGCGGATCATCGCTTGTGCGGCAGTCAGGCGGATGGTGGTCATGCGGCAGCTCCTTTTGCATTGCGGGCATCGTTCCATATGCCGCAAAGACGGCGATAGTTTTCGGTCATTTTGGTGACCGCCGTGGCATCATCCATCCGCCCCGACAGCCAGTCGCGCCCCACATCCGCATGGATCGTGCGCCCGACAGCGAACCCCTTGACCAGATCGAGGGGCGCCGCAAGCCGAAAGGCAGCCGCAAGCTCGGCTTCGGATTGACCAAGGCCGAGGATGACAATCCCTTGAATATGCGGATCATGTCGATTGATTGCAGCACAGGTTTCTGCCCAGGCAGAGGTCGTCTGCATCGGTTCAAGCTTCCACCAATCCGGAAAGATACCGATCTGATAAAAGCGCTCGATCAGCCGTGCTGTGGTGGCATCGTCAACGGGGCCGACTTTCGAGGGGATCACCTCAAGAAGCATCTCCAGCCGATTGCGCCGACACGAATGAAAGAGCCGCGTGATCACCGCTTCCTGCGCATCACGCAGGTCGGTCGCGTCTTCGGGGTGGCAAAAGCACAGGACCTTGACGACATGTTCCAGCGGCCATTCGGACAGTCCGCCGAAATCGGGACCCAGTTCCGGCTCCAGCGTCAGGGGGCGCGATCCCGGCCATTCCACGGGGCGTCCGATCCACAGACCTTGCCCGGCCGCCCGCTGCAACGCGGCGCGTCCGAGCCGGTTGTCGCACAAGATCCCGTAGCCCGGCCGGCCGTCCGCGACGGCAATCGTTGCGTCGAGGCACAAGTCCTTGAACCGTCCGATCTTGTCGGGCGTGGCGCCTTCGATCTCTTCGAGTTGCGCACGGTGGTCAAAGGCGAAGGCCCGCACTTCGGTCCAATCCTTGCGCCGGTTGGTAGACCAATGGATTTGCTCTAGGGCCGCGTCCTTGCGCAACGCTGGCGTCTGGACCCCGCGCGCAAGAAAAAACTGCAGCTCTTCCCAAGACGGGTAGGCGGGGGTACAGCCATGCCGCGACACCGCAAAGGCGCCGCAGGCATTGGCGTATTTCAGGGCAACTGGCCAAGATTCATCGTCCATCCAGCCCTTTACCAGACCCGACATGAAGCCATCACCGGCCCCGAGCACGTTAAAGACTTCGATCGGAAAGCCGGGGCCGGCTTCACCCTCGTCGAGGGTTCGCGGGATCGCACCCGTGAAGGCGACCGCCCCCATGGGTCCGCGTTTGCAGACCAGTGTGGCCGACGAGACAGCGCGCACGGCGCTGAGGGCGGCCAGCGTGTCGGTCGTGCCACCGGCGATATGAAACTCTTCTTCGGTTCCCACGATCAGATCAAACAGTTGCAAAGTGGCTTTCAGCTTGGCCGTTACGGCAGCACTTTCGATGAACCGGCTTTCGCCGTCGCCATGCCCCGCAAGACCCCAGAGGTTGGGGCGATAATCAATGTCGAGGGCAGTCCGCGCGCCCGCCATTCGTGCCAAGTGCAGCGCATGCAAGACCGCCGCTTCGGTGTTCGGATGGCTGAGATGCGTGCCTGTTGCGACAACCGCACGCGCCGCGGCGATAAAGTCCGGGTCGATATCGTCAACACACAGCGCCATATCGGCACAGTTTTCGCGGTAAAAGATCAGCGGAAACTGTGTGTCGTTGCGGATGCCAAGGATCACCAATGCGGTCAGCCTGTCGGGGTCGGTCCTGACCCCGCGCACGTCGACGCCTTCGCGCACCAGTTCTTCGCGGATGAACCGTCCCATGTGCTCATCCCCGACGCGCGTGATCAGCGCCGATTTCAGACCCAACCGTGCCATGCCAGCGGCCATGTTGGTGGGCGATCCGCCGATGTACTTCTGGAACGACCCCATATCCTCAAGGCGACCGCCCACTTGGGTGCCGTAAAGATCGACCGAAGACCGTCCGATGGTGATCACGTCAAGCGGTTTCATGGGATCGGCTCCTGCTAGGATGAAGTGTCGGGCCGTCCAGCACGATCAGTGGCAGCCGATTTGGAATAAATATTCCAAAATCAAAAAAGAAGAAAGAGCCTTTTTCACGACCTCTGTGGCAAGCTGCGACGTTCATCCGTGCCAACCGCCACGGCCAGCGCAAGCGACAGCGCCCATGTGGCCGAAAGCGACCTGAAGGCGCCGAAATCCACCTCTGGCACGCACAAGACGGTGGTCGCCAAACGCGCTAGAGGTGACTCTGCGCGGTCCGTGATTGCAGCAACGGGCAGTCCGGCGGATCTGCCCGCCTTTACCAACGCGAGCGTTTCGGGGGCATAGGGCGCAAAACTTATCGCCAGCAGCGCGTCGCCCGGACGCAAAACATCGAGATTGTCCGAACCCCTGACCAGATCATGCAAACTGCACGAAACAGACATCTTTTCCAGCACATATGCAAGGTAGGCCGCGACCGGAAAGGCGCGGCGGGTGCCGACGACGTGAATGCAATCGGCCTTTGTCAGCAACGCCACAGCCTCGGTCAGCGCGGTCTCGTCCAGCGATTTTGCAAGGGCTTCGAGGGAAAGATGGCCTGCTTCGACAAATTCCGCCACAAGCGCGCTTGCGCTGCCTGCGCCCGCCAACTTCAGGTTATCCAAACGTGTCGTGTAATCCGGCCACGGTCGGGCATAGCTGTCACGAAACAGCCGTTGCATCTCGGAAAATCCGGAAAACCCCATGATCTGGCAAAACCGCATGAAGGCGGAGGGCGCGACCCCCGCCTTTGCCGCAAGTTCGGCAACGGTCGACACCGCGATCCGGTCCATATTGGCCGCCACATGTACCGCACACGCCTGCAATCGTCGCGGCAGGTGGTCACTGACCGCAGCAAGGCGTTCGCGAAACTCCGCGACCGTGGTCGGCGGGCCATCCGGGGGCAATCTTGTATCCATCAGCCGTGATTCCGATTTTCGATGAGACACTAACAGTCTTGCTTCGGGCTGTCAGAAGAAACCCGGCGGGCATCGTTCGTCCGGCAACACGCGGTTATCACGGGTCTGGACGGGTTGCGGTTCCCGCTGGCTTGCCGTTAGACTCGCAGTCCGCACCAGCATCGACAAGACTGCGCTGCACCATGAGGAACGTTTCCATGAAGATCGCCCACCGCGAGATCGGACCTGCGCACCCGCCGCTGGTGATTGCTGAAATCGGCATCAATCATGGCGGCGATCTGGAGTGAGCGGCTTGGTCTATCGCCGTGACATCGACGGGCTGCGCGCCGTTGCGGTGATGGGGGTGGTCCTGCACCACGCGGGGGTTGGCGTGGTGCAGGCAGGCTATGCGGGAGTCGATGTCTTTTTCGTCATCTCGGGGTTTCTGATCGGCGGAATTGTCTCGTCAGAGCTTGCTGAGGGTAAATTTTCCTGGCGCGGATTCTATGCCCGCCGGGTACGGCGGATCTTACCGGCGCTTTTCTTCGTCATCCTGATGTCACTTGCGGTTGGGTGGGTGATGATGACACCGGATCAGTTACGCTATTTTGGCGGCGGCGCGCTGGCGACACTGATGTTTCTGTCGAATGTCTGGTTTTATAACCGGATCGATTACTTCAACCCCGCAGCCGCCGAAGACCCGCTGATCCATACCTGGAGCCTGGCGGTGGAGGAGCAATTCTACATTGCGCTGCCGATCCTGCTGCTGCTGTTGTGGCGGGGCGGACCGCGCGTGGTGGTGGGCGCGCTGGCGGCTCTGGCGATGATCAGCCTTTGGCTGGCAGTGGCCTTGGGACCGGACCAGCCGATGGCGTCATTCTATCTGATCCATACCCGCGCGTGGGAGTTGCTGGCCGGCGTGCTGGCCGCATTGCTGTTTCAACGCGCACAACTGCCGGGGCGCGCTGGGCCGGTGCTGGCAACGGCAGGGCTGGCGCTGGTGGTGGGCGGATTGTTGTTCATTCCCCCCTCGGCGGCCTGGCCGGGGCCGTGGACGATTATGCCGGTGGGCGGCGCGGTTCTGCTGATGCTGTTTGGCCATCATGCGTCGGTTGCCGGGGCCGTTTTGCGGCTGCCGCCGGTGGTGTGGATCGGGCTGATCAGCTATTCGGCCTATCTGTGGCACCAGCCGATCCTCGGGTTTCTGGCCATTGCCGACCGCCGGCCTGACAGCGCTTTTGAGATCGCGCTGGTGGTGGCAGTTACGCTGGCCGTGGCGGCGCTTAGCTGGCGGCTGATCGAACAGCCGTTCCGGCACGGGCTTGCGGGGCGTCCGGCGGGGCGGGCGGCACTTTGGGTGGCCGGTCTGGCGATTGCGGGCTTTGCCGTGGGGGGGCATGTGACCAAGGGCTATCCGTCGCGTGTACCGCCCGAGGTGCGAGAGATGCTGGCGTGGTCCGAGTCATTTCCAAGCACAATCAAACAATGCATCGGCGGCAGGAAGATCGACAAGCTGCTGGATCCGGCAACAGCCTGCCGTCATGGAACCCAGGGCAATGTACGGGTGGCCATCTGGGGTGACAGCCATGCGGCAATGCTGGCCAAACCCCTGGGGGACGCGCTGTCGGCAGAGGGTCTTGGCTTATTGGAACTGACGATGTCCAGTTGTCTGCCGATTCCGGGTCTGATCAACGAAGGACAAGCAAACACACCTTTGTGCGCCGAGCAAAACCGGCGGATGGTTGAATTCCTATCTACGCCCAGCGACATCGACGTTGTCATCATGCATGCCTACTGGAACAGCTACATCCAGAAGGAAGACTATGCGAATGGCCTCGGAGACATTGTGAATGATGCGTTTTTTGCGTATCCGACGGATGCCTCGCCGTCCATGCCGCAAGCGGAGCGGTTGGACGCGATCAATGACCGCCTTAAGGACGCCGTGACGCGGATCGCTGCAAGTGGAAAGCGCGTCATCCTGCTTTACCCTGTGCCTGACCCCGGGTTTGACGTCCCAGACCGGATGGCGCGCCAACTCTGGCAAACGGGAGTGATGCCGGAAATGCCCGGAATTCCGCTCCCGGCTTTTGAAAGCTACAGCGCCGAGACTTTCGAATTGCTTGACAAGTCTGCGGCAATTGATGGTGCTGTCGGGCTGGATCTGACTTCACTGTTCTGCGATGCAACCACGGGGTGCGCGGTCGCTCGGGACAGTATCCCGCTGTACTTTGACTCCAATCACCTGTCGCTTGCAGGTTCTGCGCTAGTGACCCCTGCGCTGGTCGATGCAGTTCTTGGGGCACTTCGCCCATGACAGGCGGCCCGACGCATTGACAAGCTGGCAGCCCTCATGCAGCACGGACCGCAAAAGCCAAGGACACGCCCCATGAAGATCGCCCACCGGGAAATCGGCCCGAACCATCCGCCGCTTGTAATCGCCGAGATCGGGATCAACCATGGCGGTAGCCTATCGGTGGCCAAGGAAATGGTGCGACTGGCCGCCGGTGCGGGCTGTGAGATGATCAAGCACCAGACCCACATCATCGAAGACGAGATGACCGAAGAGGCGAAAAGCATCTTTCCGCCGAATGCCGATGTGTCGATCTGGCATGTGATGGAACGCTGTGCGCTCAGCCTGTCCGAGGAGGCGGAGCTGAAGCGCTATACCGAAAGCCTGGGGATGATCTGGATATCGACCCCCTTCAGCCGGGCTGCGGCGGATTTTCTGGAAACGCTGGATGTGCCCGCCTACAAGATCGGGTCCGGCGAGGCGGACAACCTGCCGCTGATCCGCCATATCGCGCGCAAGCGCAAGCCGGTGATCCTGTCGACGGGCATGCAGACGATTGAAACCATCCGCGCCAGCGTGGCGATTCTGGATGCCGCCGGGGTGGACTATGCGCTGCTGGAATGCACCAACCTGTATCCGTCGCCACCGGAGATCGTGTCTTTGCAGGGGGTGACCGACTTGAGGACGGCGTTTCCGCACGCCGTAGTGGGTTTTTCCGACCATTCCATCGGCCCGGAGATGGCGCTGGCTTCGGTGGCTTTGGGCGCCTGCATTCTGGAGCGGCACTATACCGATACGCGCTATCGCCGGGGTCCCGACATCATCAACTCGATGGACCCGGCGGAATTGCGGTTCCTGATCGACCGATCAAAGGAAATTCACACCGCCCTGCACAACCCCAAACAGCGCACCGAGGCGGAGGAGCCGGTCTACCGGTTTGCGCGGGCGTCTGTGGTGGCGGACCGCAATCTGCTTGAGGGCCACGTGATCACCGAGGCCGACATCTGGGCGCGGCGGCCGGGATCGGGCGAGATCGCGGGCTATGAGTTTGACAAGGTGGTCGGGCGGCGGCTTACGCGTGCGGTTACCCGGAACACGCAGTTGAAGTGGGGGGATTTGGGATGATTGCTAAGTCACTCGGTCAAACTTGCGCAAGTGGTTCAGTTGAACACAGCAGCATTAGGTAGCTGCGTTTTTCCAACCGCGTCACCTCAACCAATGCCCCTGCCTTGGATGGTCGCCTTCCTGTTACCAAGATCATCAGACTGCGGGCGACCTTTTTGGCATTTCTTGGAAGGCGACCAAGCCATCCAGCTTCGCGAAGTTCGTAGAAATACTGGTAGCCAAAAGATTTGAGCAATTCAACGGCAGCCGAAGTCCCATCTTCAATATCGGCTGGCAAGACTTCCAGTACAATCAGTGGTTTATGCTTCCGGATGGTGACTTCGCCGCCGGACAAGGCCTCCTTCTCATGACCTTCGACATCAATCTTGATGAACGGGATCGACTCTGCGGCGGCGATTTCTGCAATGTCGTCCAACCGGACGAGCCGAAACTGGACTTTGACCGCTCCGGCTGCACCGGCTTTTCCGATAGAGGTCGCCGCATAGTTAAGGGGGTCTTGCGACACAGTAATGACGGCGGATTCTGTAGAAGCGCCTACATTGAGCGGGGTTACGTTGGTTGCCAACTCGACATTCAGTTCTAGCAACCGGAATGTGCGAGGATGGGGTTCGAGGGCAATAACACGCGCGAAATGCGGAGCGAAGGCAAGGCTGTGATTTCCTATGTTCGCTCCAATATCCACGCAGGTTCCTGCCTTTGGCAGGGTTGGAAAAACATGAAGCGCGAGAAAACCGAGCTCGTCCCGCTCATACTGGCCATCCAAATGAATAAACTGAGTGATCAGGTCGAAAGCAAAGCTGGCGACTTGCGGGTAAGTCTTGACATGTTGCGCGTTCATGCGAACGAGGTAGCGACGTGCTAAGAAGTAGCTGATACCGTTCATACAGATGCCCTAGAAAGATCGCCCACCCGCCAAAGCCCCAGCATCTTGTCAGATTGCTGACCCTTCAGATGAGCCTGCCCCTCGGCGATGAGGCGTTGGGGTGGTGGAAGGTTGAAAGGCGCGCGCGAAAGGTCGATGGGGCGCCATTCACCGGTCGCGATATCTGCGTTTGTCGCGGTGTCGGGAAAGGTCGTTGTCATGAGCCAGGTGCCACCGGAACGGGCGATGTTGTCGAGCGCCTGCCGGACATGGTCGTTCGACAAATGCACAAGGCAGTCGCGCACAAAGATCACATCCGCCTTCGGAACTGGCCCCCGGATCAGGTCAATCACCTGAAAGGCGATGCCGGGCCGGGCATGGTTTTGGGTGTTCGTCTCCACAAGGCCGGGAACTATGTCCCCGCCGAGGTAGTCGACCCCGCTCAGGTCGACATGGCGCATCCAGAAGAAATCGCCGCAGGGAACGTCGAGCATCGATTTCGCTCCCAGTTTCCGTAGCAGTCCGGGCAGGAGCGCGCGCAGGTGCTCTGTCGTTTCCAAGTTGGAGCCCTTGCCGGACAAGCTGTCCTTGTCGCCCCATTTGTTGCGGCGGGCGTAGCTGGTAAAAATCTCGGAAGGGTCAAGTTGCTTCAAACGCCGCCGACGCAATGTTGTCTTCAATGTGGAAAGAAGGCTCATGGCATCGTCTCCTTAAAGGTCGGCAGAGTGCCCCCGTTTCCTATCCAGTACTCACGCATCCAGGCCACCTGTCCGTGCCCCAGATGGGGAAGCCGGTCCCATCTTCCGTTGCCCGGCTGCAGTAGGGCAATCGGGCGCGGGTCACCGTGGAAGGCGACCATGCCGGCGGTGGCGGGCGGGTTCTTGGGGGGCAGGAACAGGTCAAGCCCGATGGTTTGGCGCAGCCACCGCTTGAAGCTGATGACCCAGCCTTCGGGCCAATAGGCGAGCGACGATGCCGCTTTCTGCACCCAGACCTGTTCCAGCTCGCAACTGTTGAACACCGCTTGTCGATCAGCTTGAAACCCGGTCAGGATCTGGCTTTCCTTGCCGATGTCAAAGGCGAAGACGCCGGTGCCAAGCAACGCATTCTCGCCTCCGGGTCTGCCGCCCGGTCGCCAGTTGACGCCGGTGTCGATGCCGATAAATGGGGCTGCGTAATCGAAGAACCGATCCAGCGGGCCACAGATCACGGTGTCGAGGTCGATGAACAACGCGCGCCCGCGAAGCCCATAAAGGTCGAGCGAAAAGACGGACAGTTTCGGCCAGGCCCCGAAGCGCCACATCTCCGGCGTGCAGCCGATGTCGGGAATGGGAAAAGCCTTGATCCGCGCGTCAAAACCCCGGCTGTCATCGGTCAGGCAGACAAAGCGGAAAGGACCGGAAATGGTCTTGCGACAGGCGTTGAAAAGCACGTTCACATAATCCGCAGGGTAGAGTGTCCCCCATTTCATGCACATCACGATACGGTCCTGGGTCATCTGTGCGGGCGCTCCGATGGGCGGTCTGGCGGTCAGCGTTCAGGCGTGGCTAGACAATTCGGCCCATCCTGTCCATATCGAAGCGATTGCAGCGGCCAGAAAGCCACCTTAACCTCATGACCCACCGCCTCCTCTTTCTCACCGGAACCCGTGCTGACTTCGGCAAGTTGGAGCCTCTGGCTGCGGCGGCGGTTGCGGCGGGGTTCGAGGTCAGCTTTTTCGTCACGGGCATGCATATGCTTGACCGGTATGGGTTGACCAAGCATGAGGTGCACCGCATGCCGGGGGTGAAGGTGCATGAGTATCTGAATCAACGCCCCGGCGATCCGCAGGATATTGTGCTGGCCAAAACCATCATCGGGTTTTCCGACTTTGTCACCGAACATCGCCCCGACCTCATCATTGTGCACGGCGACCGGATCGAGGCGATGGCGGGTGCGCTGGTGGCGGCGACGAACTACATCCGTTCGGCCCATATCGAGGGGGGGGAAGTGTCTGGCACCATCGACGAGGTGTTCCGCCACTGCAACACCAAGCTGGCGCATGTGCATTTCGTGTCCTCGGACACAGCGGCGCGGCGGGTGATGGCGCTGGGTGAGCCGGAAGAGACGGTGCATGTCGTAGGCTCGCCGGAACTGGATTTCCACTCCGGTCCGTCGGGGGTGACGATTGCCGAGGTGAAGGCGCGCTATGGCATTCCGTTCGACGATTACGGGATCGCGGTGTTCCATCCGGTGACGTCCGAAGCGGCAGAGATGGGCGCGCAGGCGCGGGCGCTGTATGGGGCGCTGGCGGCGTCGGGGCGCAATTTCGTGCTGATCGCGCCGAACAACGACCCGGGGTCGGAGGCGATCTTCGAGGTGATCGAACGCTTGCCTGCAGACCGGTTCCGGCTGATCCCGTCGATGCGGTTCGCGCATTTTTCCGAACTGATGCGCAATGCGGCCTGCATGGTGGGCAATTCCAGCGCGGGCGTGCGCGAGGCTCCGTTCCTCGGTATCCCGTCGCTGGATGTGGGCACCCGCCAAACCAATCGTGCAGAGGCGCCTTCGGTGGCGGCGTGTTTGGCCACCGATCGTGCTGCGATACTGGCGTTCCTGGCGGACCAGTGGGGCAAAATCTGGGTCGCTCATGACGGCTTTGGCCAAGGAAGGGCAGCTGATCGGTTCGTGCAGATCCTGTCAGAGACCGACTTTTGGACGCAAGGGCTGCAGAAATCCTTTCGCGATGCGGGCTAAGCGATGGGCTGGCAGCTTGCGGTTTACCTTGGGCTGACACGGTGTTTCAGGCTTGCCGCACCGGCCTATCTGCGCCAGCGCCTGCGGCGAGGGCGAGAGGACCCGACGCGTTGGCGCGAAAAACTCGCGGAGCCCAGCGCCACGCGTCCGCAAGGTCGCCTTGTCTGGCTGCATGCCGTGGGTCTGGGCGAAGTCATGGCGTTGCGCGGCCTGATTGCATCGATGGCAGAGCAAGATCAGGATCTGTCCTTTCTTGTGACATCCTTGGCGCGATCTTCGGGGCAGGTCATGCTCGGCAATCTGCCGCCTCGAACGCAGCACCAGTTCCTGCCGCTGGACGTGCCTGCCTATGTCGCGCGGTTTCTTGACTACTGGCGCCCTGACCTGTCGGTCTGGTCCGAACAGGATCTCTGGCCCGCCGCGCTTTGTCTGGCGGACCAGTGCAAGATCCCGCTGGCATTGGTGAACGCAAGAATGAACGGTGCGGCCTTTGACAGGCGCAGGCGCTTTCGCAACCTGTTGGCCGAGCTTTACCCACGATTTGGTCTGGTCGTGGCGCAAGACGCCGAAACGGCCGGCCACTTGACCAGCTTTGGCGCGCGCAGCGTCCGGGTCGTCGGCTCGCTAAAGGCCGCCGCACCGGCGTTGACCGTCGAGGCCGCAGCTTTGGACCACGCACGCGCCGCGACGACCGGGCGCCGCGTGTGGCTTGCTGCCTCCACCCATGCCGACGACGAAGCGCTGGCATTGTCGGTGCAGGCCAAGCTGTTTGCCCGAGACGAGCGCTGGTTGTTGATCGTTGTGCCGCGCGACCCGGCGCGGCACGCCGAAATTCTGTTCCTTGCAGCCAGCTGCGGCTTGTCCTCGACGCTGCGGTCGCAAGGCCAGGCTTTGTCTGGCGCGGTGCACGTCGCAGATACCTATGGCGAGCTTGGTCTATGGTACCGGCTTTGTCCCGTCACGCTGATGGGCGGTACTTTTGGCGTGGTCGAAGGGCATAATCCGTGGGAACCCGCTGTCCTTGGTTCGGCAATCCTGCATGGCCCGCGGGTTGCAAATTTCGCGGCTGACTATGCGGCGCTCGATGGCGCAGGTGCAGCTATGGTCGTCTCTGCCGAGACGCTTGCGGACGCGGTGTCTTGCGACCACGTCAAGATGGTCGCCCGCGCGACCGACCTGTCTGCGGGCGCGCGGGGCAGTCTGGGTCACCTGGCGCAGGACCTTTTGTTATTGATGGGGCCGCGATGACGTTTCGGGCGTTCCTTTGGGGCTGGTCGGCGTTGTGGACGGTCGGGCTGCCGGTGGTGGGCATTTATCTCTGGCTGCGCGGGCGCAAGGATCAGCTTTATGCGCGCTATCTCGGCGAACGGCTCGGCCGACATGCGACCGGGATGCAGGACGCGGTCTGGGTTCACGCAGTCTCGCTGGGCGAAGTCCGCTCTGCGGTGCCGCTGATCCGGGCTTTGCTGGACCGCGGCGAACGGGTCGTGATCACCAATTTCACACCGGCAGGACGCCGCGAAGGCGACCGTGTGTTTGCCCGCGAGATCGCTTTGCGGCAGGTGGCGGTCGTCTGGGTTCCGATCGAGACATCCTGGGCCTTTCGCGCCTTTTTTCGGGCCTTCCGCCCCAAGCTCGGACTGGTCATGGAAATCGAGATCTGGCCGCGGATGATCGCAGCCTCTGCGGCTTTTGGTGTGCCGTTGTTCATGTGCAATGCGCAATATCCCGTGCCCTCGATGGCGCGCGATGCCAAGGGCACTTTGCGCCATGCGATGATGCGGGGTTTTGCAGGGGCGCTGGTAAAATCCGATCTGCAAGCAGCACGATTTGCCTCAGTAGGCGTGCAAAACATCACCGTCACCGGAGAACTGCGTTTCGACCAGCCGATCCCGCAAGCGCTGGTCGCGGCAGGGCAGGCGGCCCGCGCGGCGTTGGCGCAAAGCCGCGCGGTGATCACCTTCGCCTCGGTGGTCGAGGGTGAGGATGAACTTTACCTCGACGTGATCTGCACGCTTTTGCGTCAAGAGCCCAAGCCCTTTGTCGTCTATGTGCCGCGCAAGCCCGAACGCTTTGATGTCGTTGCAGCCCTGATTGCAGAGCGCGGGCTCGCCATGACCCGCCGCAGTGCGGCTTTGGACGCAGGCTTTCAGGTGCTCGGCAGCGTGGCAGCGGACGTTCTGTTGGGCGACAGTCTGGGCGAGATGTATGCCTACCTTGCGATGACCGATCGCGCGGTCACGGGGGGGGGCTTTACCGCGCATGGTGCACATAACATCATCGAGCCGCTTGCCCTGGGGTGCTCGGTCATCGTGGGTCCGGCGATCCACACCATCGAATACCCCGCGAACGAGGCGATTGCCGCAGGTGTCTGTCTGCGGGTTGAAACCGGTGCGGCCTTGAAGGCGGCCTTGCTGCCGGGTGGCTGGCCCGGCCCGTCACCGGCCGACGGTCAGGCATTTCTCGCCGCCCATTCCGGGGCGACGGCGCGCACCATAGCCGCCATCGCGCCCTATCTTACCAGCCCGAAAACCCGCCATCCACATTGACCAGCTGCCCGGTTATGTAGCCCGCCTGCGCGCTGCACAAAAACAGCATCGCATCCGCAATCTCGTCCGGTTTGGCCATGCGGTTCATCATGATCAGTTCTCCGACACGGCGCTGGAATTCGTCCGAGTGGTTGTTGAAAACCGCCCCGGGCGCGATGGTGTTGACCGTTGCCTGCCTTCGCGCCCAATAGCCCGCCAGCCACAGCGTCAGGCCGTGGATGCCCGCCTTGGTCGTTGAATAGGCAGAGAAGGACTTGAACGGCATGTCCTCGTAGATCTGATGGTGCGGCCCGTTCAGCGCGTACATCGACGCCACATTGATCAGCGTGCAGGGCCATTTGCCGACGATGTCGCGGTCCATCTGCCGCGCGATCATGAAGGCACCGGTCAGGTTGGTGCGCAAGGTTCGCTCCCAGTCATCGACCGAGGTACTGGCGAAATCCGGAAAGGGCTTGCCCGCCCCCATCAGCAATTCGCCAGTGATGGCCGCGTTGTTCAGGACCACGTTCGGCGCCCAGCCATCGCCAAGGATACGGGCAAAGATGGCAGTCACCTGATCCTCGTCGCCGACATCAAGATCGTAGAACCGAAAGCGGTCATTCCCCGCATGCGCGGCCCTTAGCGCATCCGCCCGATGCCCTGGCAGGTCGGATGCAATCACCTGCGCGCCCTGATCCAGCATGCGCCGGACATAGGTCGATCCCAGAACCCCGCCGGACCCGGTAATGAAGATGGTGCGTCCCGACAGCTGGTCAGTCATCTTGGGCTCCTTGGTCATCTCGCATCTGCGCTTGGGTCAGAAGAAACTCCACCATGCGGAAATCGAACGGGCTGTCGATATCCACGCAGCGTTCGGGCGGCATCAGATAGGCGATCACGCGCCCTTCCCACAGCCCCTTGGACCGGCGCAGGTAATCGGGCGCGACGACATAGGTGCTGGCGGCATGCTCATAGACCACCGGGGCCTGCTGACGCGCGACGACACCGCCGGGCAGGGGTTTGGAGACGTGCAAAGCGCCCGTCGTGTCGGGTTCCACCAGATTGAAATAGGGGTTCTTGCGCGCCTCGCAGCAGCTCATGACCATATCCGGCAATTCCGCGGCAAAAAGGTCAAGCGCAGCTGTGATATCCTCGGGCAGCCGCAAAGGCGAAGTGCAGTCCAGATCCAGAAACGCCGTCACCGGCCCGATGATCGCCTCGGACGCCGCCAGCGCATGCTGCCAGACACCCCATTTGCCGGCCGTATCGGTCGCCAGATGCGCTGGACGCAGACCAATGTTCAGGGTGCCTTTGGACACCGCGTGTTCAAAGATCGCCGGGTCGTCGGTTGAGACGACAACGGCATCCACATGCGGATGCATGAAAAGCTGATCCAGTGACCAGTCGATCAGGGGCTTGCCGCAGATCGGTCGGAAATTCTTGCCGGGCACGCCCTTGGAGCCTTTGCGCGCGCCGATATGCCCCAGGATCATGTCAGTTCCTTGTTGATGGTCCCCACGAACGTCCGCGCGGCCCAGGCCCTGGCGACCAGCCGGGCCGAGGGCAGGCAGAGGTCAAGCCGTGGCAGATGCTCGACGTCAGAGACGGCATGCCCGCGCACCAGCGCCAGAAAGTCGCGCATCGCGTCAACAAACATCGCGTTGCGCGCGATCGGGGCGTCGATCTGACGCGGCCCGGCGCTGTTGGTGACGGTGTAGCGCTGCGCGGCAAAGTCAAAGTCATGCATGCGTGCCGACCCGTGCAGGATCGTGCGGCGGTGCAGTTGGGGCGTCAGGTAATCCATCGCCACCGCGCCCGCGACCCCTTTGGCCGAGATCAGACGAATCCGGCTTGCCATGTCGACACCGGGAAAGTCCACATGGCCCAGACTGTCCACGGCCTGCACCGCCAGATCGGGGACCAGGCAAAGCGCCATGTCGATCTCGTGGCACAGATCTAACAGCACGCCCCCCCCATCAGGCCGCGCGGCATAGCTTTGCGAAAAGCGCCAGTTTGCGCGCCACTGGGTGACGTCGCTGCCGATCGACAGGCCAAAGGAAAAGACATCCAACAGATCCGCGCCGGCGAGGATGCGAAAAGCCGGATGATAGCGCATCATATAGCCCAGCATGGACCGGCTTGCGATCGGTGCTGCGACATCACTGATCGTTGCGATCTGCGCAAGGGAAAAGGCCAGCGGCTTTTCGACATAGACGGGGATGTTTGCCGCCGCGCAAACCTCGATCAGCGGCAGACGTACATCCGTGGCCGTGGCGATTACGGCAGCATCGACCGCATCAAGTCGTGACGCCACATCCTCGACAGAGGACTGCCGCCAGCCGATCTGGTCGACCTGAACATTCAACGCGCGCAGATTTTCGGCATGCCGCGTCCCAATGGACCCGGTGCCGACAACAAGGACCCGCAGCGGACTTTGGGACATTCAGCACAACCTCTGGGTCAGGAACCGGCCCAGACTGACGCCGGAGCAATCGCGCGGCGCAATGATCAGGCACCTGGCGGAGAGACAGGGATTCGAACCCTGGGTCGGCGCAAACCGACAACGGTTTTCGAGACCGCCGCATTCGACCACTCTGCCACCTCTCCGCGCTTTGGGGTCGTCGTGGAGGCGGGGTTTAGCGGTGTCCTTGCGCGCTGACAAGGGGCAAAGCCACGCCTCGCGTGGGCGCCATCACGCAAGCGTGGGGCCGTTTGTCTTGGCAACACGATGTGAAGCGGCTACTCCTCTTGGCATGTGTTTTCATGAGGGTTACGATGAATCACGTTCTGTTTAGCCTGACGGTTGCTGCGGTTCTGAGTTTTGCAGTTTCAACCGACCGGGTCTCTGCGCAAAACGCGCAAATCGAAGGTGACGCGGCATCGTTGAGCGTGTCGCCAGAGCAGATCGCGCGTTTGGTCGAGACGATGCAGATTGACGCCGTGCTCGTCGTCATGCGGCAAGAAGGGCTGAACTACGGCAAGACCCTCGAAGAGGACATGTTTGGCGGCAATGCGGGCGCCGACTGGCCCGCCAGTCTCGACCTGATCTATGACGCTTCGGCTCTTCGCGCGCGGATCGAGGCAGTGATGCTGCGCGAATATGCACAAGACCCCGACGGGCTGGACGCTGCGGTGGCCTTTTTTGGCTCATCGCAGGGTCAGAGGATCCTCGGGCTGGAGGTGGAGGCGCGCCGCACCATGCTGGACGACGCCGCCAAGGAGGCTGCTGAACTCGGCGCTCAGATGATGGTGAAGGATAACGATCCACGCATGGACCTGCTGCGGCGCTTTGCCGAGGCCAACGATTTGCTCGAGATGAACGTGGCAGGGGCGATGACGTCCAACCTGTCATTTTACAAAGGCATGGCCTCTGCAGGTGCCTTTGGAAATGAGCTGACCGAAGAGCAAATGTTGTCGGATGTCTGGAACCAAGAGCCCGATGTCCGCAAAGAAAGTGAAAAATGGCTCTATTCGTTCCTGTCCTTGGCCTATCAACCGCTCAGCGATGCCGACCTGGAGGCCTATATCGCGTTTTCGGAAACGCCCGCCGGACAACGGCTGAACTCGGTTCTTTTTGCAGCCTTTGACGAGGCGTTTCGCCAGGTATCCTATGAACTTGGCCGTGCTGCGGCCAAACAAATGCAGGGTCAGGACATCTGACCGGTTGTCGGCTTTCTTGCGGGCGTCGCCGCATCGTTCGAACGCGCAGGATGGCTTGACAGTTGCGCCTCGTCACTCGATAAGCCCTCCACCCAGCGTGGCGCGAATCCCGCCGGGTCATTTATTCATGACACCCGATGGGGTGCGCTGTCCGAGGCGGGGAAACCCACAGAACTCCCGCATGGGGGCCACAGGGCGCGGAGCAAGAAGGATACGACCCATGTTTGCGGTCCTCAAGACCGGTGGCAAGCAGTACAAAGTGCGGGCAGGTGATGTGCTGCGCGTTGAAAAACTGGCCGCCAATGCTGGAGACAAGATCCAGTTCAACGACATCTTGATGGTTGGTGGCGACACCGTGACCGTCGGCTCTCCGATGGTCAAAGGCGCTGCCGTGCAGGCCGAGGTCATTGACCAGATCAAGGGCGAAAAAGTCATCCACTACGTCAAGCGTCGCCGCAAGCATTCCAGCCAGCGCACCAAGGGCCATCGCCAGCAGTTGACGCTGGTGCGGGTGACCGACGTGCTGGCATCGGGTGCCGACAAGTCGGGCATCGCAGCGGTCACCGGCACTGCGGATGCGCGCCGTACGGCGCATGAAGTTGGCGTGGCAAAAGTCGAAGCGCCGGCTCCGGCTGCAAAACCCAAACGCGCGGCGAAAGCCGCCGCCGCAACGGAGTAATCCAAGATGGCACACAAAAAAGCAGGCGGCTCATCGCGCAACGGTCGCGACAGCGCGGGTCGTCGTCTGGGCGTCAAGCTCTCCGGCGGCCAGGCCGCTATTCCGGGCAACATCATCGTCCGCCAGCGCGGAACGAAATGGTTTCCGGGGCAGGGCGTGGGCATGGGTGTCGACCACACCATCTTTGCCACCGCCGAGGGTCACGTGACCTTTAAAAAGGGCCTGAAGGGACGCACGTTCATTTCCGTCCTGCCGATGGTGAAAGCAGCAGAGTAATCCGAACCTTTACAAATCACTTGTAGACGGGGGATCGGCTGAAAGGCCGGTCCCCTTGGCTTTTGGGGCAGGCGCACGACCTAACCGCACCACGCCCATGTCCCAATTCTGCCAGACAAATCGGGCAAACGGGTGACGTGGTCCCGCGAGGAGGCGGGCGTGCAAGCAATAGACGAGGCCGGGAATGCATCCTTGCCTTGATGGAGGAAGGTAATGGTACTGGATGTTACCGCAACGGCAGGGCCCGGCGGGATCGCCGCAGGTCGCTTCGTCTTGCGTCCAATGCGCAAGTCGGATGCGGGGCTTTGCGCGATGTATGCGGGCGACCGGCGTGTCGCCGAGGCGACGCGCTCGATCCCCCATCCTTTGCCGCCAGGTGCTGCGGAAGCCTTTGTCGAGCGCGCCGTGAAGGGCGAGACCAAGGGCGCGATCTGGGCCATGGACGGGTCCACGACGGGTCTTTCCGAGGTGCTGGGCGTGATCAGCCTGAAACCCGTGGATCTGGGACAGTCCGAGATCGGCTATTGGGTCGCGCCCGCGTTCTGGAACACCGGCATCGCGTCTGAGGCCGTGCGTGCATTGGTTGAAGCCAATCCCCTGAAGAACCGCACCATCTTTGCCGAGGTGTTTCAAGATAACCCGGGATCTGCCCGCGTGCTGACCAATGCAGGCTTTCAGTATCTGGGCGACGCCGAGACCTATTCCGTGGCACGCGGCACGACGGTCCAGACCTGGACCTATTTGCGCAAGCTGGATTAGGCGCGATGGCGCAAGATCATGTCTTGCTGACAGCACGGCTTCGGCTGCGACCGGTCTCTGGCGACGACGAGCAGGCGGTGGTCGCGACGCTCAATGACTTTGAGGTCACCCGCTGGCTGCGGACTGTACCTTTTCCTTATGAGGCAAATGACTTCGATCACTTTCTCGACGCGATTGCGATCGACGGCGGCGACTTTGTGATCGAAGATACCGCGGGATTTTGCGGACTGATTGGTCTGGATGAGGGTCGGGAGTTGGGCTATTGGCTGGCCCCGCATGCCCAAGGCAAGGGCTATGCAACCGAAGCGGCGGAGGCGGTCCTTTCAGCCGCGTTCGACGGGCTCGGCACGCCTGTGCAGGCGGGCTATTTCGTCGGCAACCTGCGCTCGGCACGGGTGTTGCAAAAGCTGGGTTTTGTCGAGACAGGCCGAAGCATTGAGCGGTGCAGGGCGCAGGACACGGACCTGCCCCATGTCACGTTGATCCTGGAAAAGGCAGGCTTTCACGCCGCACGAAAGGCTGCGTTGCACGAAATGGCCGGTCGGTTGCCGCTGATCCGCGATGCGGTCGAAGCCGACCTTTCTGCCCTGCGCGACATCTACAACCACGCGCTTTTGCACACGACAGCGATCTGGAACGACGATGTCGTGGACGTGGAAAACCGCCGCGCCTGGTTTCAGGCGCGCGCGGCGCAGGGCTATCCGATCCTTGTCGCCGATCTTGATGGTCAGATTGCGGGCTATGCAAGCTTTGGCGATTTCCGCGTGCAGGACGGCTTTCGCGCCACGGTCGAGAACTCCATCTACGTGACGCCCGAGGCGCAGGGCCGGGGCGTGGCCAAGGCGCTGATGACAGTTCTGGTAGAGCGCGCCCGCGCCTGCGGCAAGCATGTGATGATCGCCGCCGTGCATGACGAAAATACCGCCTCGATGCAGTTGCATCAGGCGTTGGGTTTCCGCGCGACCGGCGTGCTGCATGAGGCCGGGCAAAAGTTCGGGTCGTGGGTCAATCTGGCCTTTCTGGAATTGCGTCTGGATGACCGACCGCATCCGGCTACTTGAACCCCCGCCCGTCCGGGGCTATCGGCTAGCCAGACCTCGTGATGAAAGCGCCTGTTCCATGAAATTCCTCGACCTTGCCAAAGTCTATATCCGTTCGGGCGGCGGGGGGGCGGGCTGCGTTTCGTTCCGGCGCGAGAAGTTCGTCGAGTTCGGCGGCCCCGATGGCGGTGATGGCGGCAATGGCGGATCGGTCTGGGCGGTGGCGGTGGAGGGGCTGAACACCCTCATCGACTATCGCTATCAGCAACACTTTTTCGCCAAGTCGGGCCAACCCGGCATGGGCGCGCAACGCACCGGCAAATCCGGCGACGACATCATCATGAAAGTGCCGCTGGGCACCGAGATCCTCGACGAAGACGAAGAAACCGTTCTGGCCGACCTCGTCAATCCCGGCGACCGGGTAGAGCTTGCGCATGGCGGCAATGGCGGCTGGGGGAACTTGCGGTTCAAATCCTCGACCAACCGCGCGCCCTCCCGTGCCAATCCGGGGCAGGAGGGCGTGGAGCGAACGATCTGGCTGCGTCTGAAGCTGATCGCGGATGCCGGGCTGGTGGGACTGCCCAACGCGGGCAAGTCGACGTTTCTGGCGGCGGTCTCGAACGCGCGCCCCAAAATCGCGGATTACCCCTTTACCACTCTGGTGCCGAACCTTGGTGTCGTCGGGATTGACGGTGCGGAGTTCGTGATGGCGGACATTCCGGGCCTGATCGAAGGGGCATCCGAAGGGCGCGGCCTCGGCATCCAGTTCCTTGCGCATGTCGAACGCTGCAAGGTGTTGCTGCATCTGGTCGACGGGACTTCCAGCACGATCACCAAGGACTACCGCACAATCGTTACCGAACTTGAGGCCTATTCGGACATCCTCGGCGACAAGCGCCGGATCGTGGCGCTGAACAAATGCGACGCACTGGATGCCAAGACGATCGCGACACGCCGCAAGGCTCTGGAAAAGGCCAGTGGCGGTAGGGTGCAGGTGATTTCCGGCGTCTCGGGGCAGGGGCTGCAGGACACGTTGCGGCTGTTGCGCGCCGAGATTCTGGGCGAAACACCGCTGGTGCAGGAGGGACCGTGGCAACCCTGACCCCGCTCAGTGCCCCCGATATCCGCAAAGCCAAGCGGCTTGTTGTCAAGATCGGCTCGGCCTTGTTGGTGGACCGCAAGACCGGGCTGAAACAGGACTGGCTGGTGGCGCTGGCGCTGGATGTCGTCGCGGCCAAAGCGCGCGGCACCGATGTCGTGCTGGTCTCGTCCGGCTCCATTGCGCTGGGGCGCAAAGTGCTGGGTCTGGGCGATGGCGTGCTGACGCTGGAGCAATCGCAGGCCGCAGCCGCGGTGGGGCAGATCCGCCTCGCCCGCGCCTATGAAGAAGTGCTGGCCCCGCATGGCATCACGACGGGGCAGATTCTGGTGACTCTGGAGGATACGACCGACCGCCGTCGCTATCTGAATTCCCGCGCCACGATGGAGACCTTGCTGGGTCTGGGCGTCGTGCCAATTGTCAACGAAAACGACACAGTGGCCACAGATGAAATCCGTTTTGGCGACAATGACCGGCTCGCGGCGCAGATCGCGGTGACAGCGGGGGCGGATCAGTTGATCCTGCTGTCGGATGTGGACGGATTTTACTCGGCCAACCCCAAGCAAGATGCGACGGCGCAGCGGTTTGATCTGGTTGAGACCATTACGCCACAGATCGAGGCGATGGCGGGTGACGCGATTTCCGGCCTGTCCAAGGGTGGCATGAAAACCAAGCTGATGGCGGCCAAGACCGCCGTGGCGGGGGGCTGTGCCATGGCGATCATGGAGGGCTCAGTCCTGCGTCCTTTGCAGGCCCTGGCTGACGGTGCGGCGCGGACGTGGTTCTTGCCGCAAGGCGACCCGCAGGCCGCGCGCAAGCGCTGGATTTCGGCTATGAAGCCAAAGGGAGAATTGCGTCTGGATGCGGGTGCGGCTGCCGCGCTGTTCGCAGGCAAGTCGCTGTTGCCTGCAGGTGTCACGGCGGTGACAGGCAGCTTTGGGCGGGGCGAACCGGTGGCGATCCTGGCACCCGATGGTGCCGTTCTGGGCAAGGGACTTGTCCGCTACACTGCGGAAGAGGCCAAGGCTATTGCCGGACGCAGGTCTGGCGACATCGCGAGAATTCTGGGGTATCAAGGGCGGGCGGCGTTGGTGCATCGCGACGATATGGTGCTTTAGAACAAGTTTCTTCGAAGAAACTTGCAAATTCGTTGGAACGAATTTGGAGGACAGGATGGATGGACAGATCACAGACCTTATGACCGAGATCGGCACCAAAGCCCGCGCGGCCGCAGCGGAGCTTGCCTATGCCGGCGCTGAGCGCAAATATGCCGCCCTCATTTCTGCCGCGCATTTCGTCTGGGATCGTCGGCAAGAAATCCTCGATGCCAACTGCATCGACATGGATGCGGCCATGGAAAAGGGGCTGAGCCCTGCGATGACCGACCGCCTGATGCTGAACGAACACCGCATCCGGGGCATCGTCGATGGTCTGCGCACAGTGGCCGAGGCGCCCGATCCGGTGGGCCGCATCCTCGCCGAATGGGACCGTCCGAACGGCTTGCACATCCAGCGCGTGGCCACACCTTTGGGCGTGGTCGGCGTCATTTATGAGTCCCGCCCCAACGTGACTGCGGACGCGGGCGCGCTTTGCCTCAAGGCCGGGAATGCGGTGATCCTGCGCGGCGGGTCCGAAAGTTTCGAGACCTCCGTCGTCATTCATGACTGCATGGTGGCGGGCCTGCGCGAGGCGCGCCTGCCCGAGGCAGCGATCCAGCTGATCCCGACGCGCGACCGCGACATGGTGTCGGCGATGCTGCGCGCGACACCCTTTATCGACGTGATCGTCCCGCGCGGCGGCAAGGGCCTCGTGGGGCTGGTCCAGGCCGAGGCGCGGGTGCCGGTTTTTGCGCATCTGGAAGGCATCTGCCACGTCTTTGTCGACCGCGATGCCGATCTGGACAAGGCCCGCCGCGTGGTCCTCAATTCCAAGATCCGCCGGACCGGGGTCTGCGGATCGGCGGAATGCCTGCTGATCGACTGGCAGTTCTATACCAAGCACGGGGCGGTGCTGATCGAGGACCTGCTGAAAGCGGGCGTCGAGGTCCGCACCGAGGGCGAGCTGTTGAAGACCCCCGGCACGGTCCAGGCGACCCCCGAGGATTTCGGCCACGAGTTCCTCGACATGATCATAGCGGCCAAACTGGTGGATGGCGTCGATGAGGCCATTGCACATATCCGCCGCTTTGGCAGCCAGCACACCGAGAGCATCCTGACTGAAAACGATGCGACCGCCGCGCGGTTCTTTGAGCGGCTCGATTCAGCGATTCTGATGCGCAACGCGTCGACCCAGTTCGCCGATGGGGGCGAATTCGGGATGGGCGCCGAAATCGGCATAGCAACCGGCAAGTTGCATGCACGCGGGCCGGTTGGGGCTGACCAGCTGACCAGCTTCAAGTATCTGGTCACCGGAGATGGCACGATCCGGCCCTGATCCTAATAGGACAGATCGATCTGCGTTTCGCCAAACCGTACATCAAGGCTGCGCCCCGAGCGCGCCAGTTCCAGCGGCGCCAAGGCGAAATGCACCCGTCCAGGCGTGATCTCAAGCTTGGTGTCGGCGTTAACCAGATGCGCCCAATGACCTGGGTCATTGCGGATTCGTTCTGCTGCGGCGTGGATCGACCAGCGTGCCGCATGCTTTGCAACGGTGATACGGCCGCCAAAGGGCAGTGCGTTTTCCACGCACATAAGCAGCAAGAATGTCAATTTGACCTCGACACGTGGCAACTCACTGTCGCTGGTCCAACTGATCGCATGTCGTCCGCCGCGCGTCTGATCCGCAAGAATCGATTGGACTTCACTTCGGCTTACGCATTGATCGCGCAAGTCGGCGGCACCAAAGGCAATGCGAAAGAACCGGATCCGCGCGTTGGCTTGCACAACACTTTCGGAGATCAGCGCCATTTCTGCACTCTTGCCCGACCCGTCCATCATCATCAGCTCGACCCCATTGCTGATCGCGCCGATGGGGCTGATAAGGTCGTGGCAAATCCGAGAGCCGATCAGGGCAGCAAGATCAGGGGTGTCGCTCATCAATGTCTCCAATGGAAAATGCTGGATGAATGCCTTGCTTGAACCCGGCATGATCGTGCGAAACCCTGCCGCGCCGGATTGGGGTCTGGGCCAGGTCCAGTCGAACATCGACGGCAAAGTCACGGTGAACTTTGAGCATCGCGGCAAAGTTGTCATCGATAGTCGGCACGTGACCCTCTTGCCCGATTTTGGCGCGTCTCGCTCATAAGGTGCGTCTATGGCGTGGAATTTCAACCGGTGTTTGTGTTCATCGGTCAGC
The DNA here is from genome assembly GCA_031378845.1 of Rhodobacterales bacterium. Taxonomy (GTDB): domain Bacteria; phylum Pseudomonadota; class Alphaproteobacteria; order Rhodobacterales; family Rhodobacteraceae; genus JAJNPS01. The sequence goes on along the minus strand of JANNES010000025.1, from coordinate 11,888 downwards.
GTGTGCTGCAATGTGTTGCAAAGCTACCCATCAAACCCTAGGTCAGGATTGAAAAACCAAGACTTTATGATGATTGCAGACGAAAGCGCCCTCTACGTTCGGCTCGCGCAAGACGCGCGCGATCTGTTGTCAGCGCAACGGCTGCGGTATGAGGTGTTCGTGGCCGAGCTTGGCGGAGACGGGCCACTTGTCGATCATGTTGCCGGTCTGGAGCGCGACGAGTTTGATGCCCATGTTGATCATCTCGTGCTCGTTGATCCGCAAAAGGATCCCGATGCGCTTGATCATGTTGTGGGCGCCTATCGGCTCTTGCCGTCGGATCGGTTGCCTGCGGCAGGCCGGTATTACTCCGACGGCGAGTATGATCTGGCGCCCTTGATCCGTTCGGGTCGAAAGCTTGTTGAATTGGGGCGGTCGTGCGTCCACCGCGACTATCGCGGTGGCACGGCGATGTACCGGCTTTGGAAGGGACTGGCGGACTACGTGCTTGAACGCAGGATCGAGGTCATGTTCGGGGTGGCAAGTTTTCACGGGACGGACCCTGCTGTCTTGGCGCAGCCCTTGTCTTTGCTTTTCCATCGTCATCTGGCACCGCCCGAAATGCGGGTGCGGGCGCGTGATGCCGCGCGCCAGCCGATGGATCTCGTACCCGTTGGTGATCTGGACGCGAAGGCTGCGATGGCCACAATGCCGGCACTGATCAAAGCGTATCTTCGCTTGGGTGGCGTCGTTGGCGACGGCGCGTGGATTGACCGCGCCTTCAACACCATCGACGTCTGTCTGATGATGGACACCGCCCGCATGAGCGCCCGTCACCGCGACTTTTACGTGCGCCGCAACGCGGGCGCGGAATGAGCAGTTGGTTGACGGGCAGAATGGACCCGCCGCAAAGGGGCGTTTTGGGCCTTGTCCGGATCGTCCTGCGCGGTGGAGTTCTTGGTGCGTTGACGTATGGTGGATTGGCCGCGCTGCTTATCTTGCGCGTGGTTGAGGCCCCGCTTTTCGCGCCGCGCCGACCGATTACGCCATTTGTCACGCAGTTTGTCTGCCAGGCGACCTTTCCGATCCTCGGGATGCGGCGGATCGTCAGCGGAACACCAATGGCGGGTCCCGGCGCGATGGTGGCCAACCACGGCAGCTGGCTGGATGTCTTTGCGCTCAACGCAAGCTCCCGCATCTATTTCGTTGCAAAATCAGAGGTCCACGGCTGGGCCGGGATCGGCTGGCTCGCACGCGCGACCGGCACCGTGTTCATCACGCGGCGCGGGGTTGAGGCCAAGCACCAGAAGGCCCTTTTTGAACGACGCTTGAACGATGGTCATCAGTTGCTGTTCTTTCCAGAAGGCACCAGCACCGATGCAAGACGGACCCTGCCGTTCAAATCCTCGCTGTTTGCGGCCTTCATGGACCCGCATCTGGCACCGCGTCTGCGCATCCAACCCGTGTCGGTCGTCTACCGCCCCCCGTCGGGTGTCGACCCTCGGTTTTACGGCTGGTGGGGCGATATGGGATTTGCCGAACACCTGCTGATCGTTCTTGGTGCCGCACGGCAGGGTTCTGTAGAGATCAGCTACCATGAACCCGTAGCGGTCGCCGACTTTGCGGACCGCAAGGCACTGGCACGCCATTGCGAAACCGTGATCGCAGAGGCATTTGCCGCGCGTTTGCCACCAGAACCTTAGCCGAGAGGGCGCAACAACTGCGCAAGAGCTGTACTTGGGTCTTCTGCGCCCCAGATCTCGTCTCCGATGGCAAAGAAGTCGGTGTAGGGCCCAAAGGCCGCAACAAGGTCGGGCGTCAGGCCCCCCTCGGCAATGACCGGCACTTCCACGATTTCGGACCACCACTTGAAGAGGTCGAGATTTGCAACCGACCCATCTCCGAGGTCGGTGGCCCCGATCGGACCAAACGACACGTAGTCCGCGCCTGCCTCGCCGGCCGACAGACCTTCGTGACGGGTTTGGCCGCAATAGGCACCGATGATCGCATCGCTACCAAGATCCTTGCGCAGCTTGCGCACCGATCTTGATCCATCTGGCAGATGCACGCCGTCCAAGCCGAGCCGTTCGACCATCAGAACATGCCGGTCGATGACAATCGGGACATCGCGCGCATGGGCGACCTCGCGCAAGGCGTCGGCTGCGCGTCCGATCATGTCCTCGTCGCGGCCTGCCAAAGCCAGGCGGACGCACGCGATCGGGGTCGCGTCCAGCACCCGGGCAAGCACCGCAGGATAGGTTTCCAGCGACACCTGTGGCGGGGTGATCAGGGTGATCTGGGGGTGATCATTTGCGGCCATGCGGGCGGGGTCCTTGCAAAGTCTCGATATCGCGTATCGCGGCCGCGTCTAGCAGCCTTTGGCGCGAATGGCCACGGGCGCGGGGCCGGGCCGCTTGTCAGCCGCGCTGCGGTCGCTTATCTGGCAGCCCATGTCAAATGTCACGCTGATCCAACCCACCTTTATCCTTGTTCGCCCGCAGATGGGCGAGAATATCGGCGCCGCCGCCCGCGCCATGCTCAATTTCGGGCTGGAGCGCATGCGCATCGTGGCCCCCCGCGATGGCTGGCCCAATCCCAAGGCCATCGCGATGGCCAGCGGGGCCGGGCGCGTGTTGGATCAGGCCGGTGTGTTTGACACGACAGCCGCCGCCGTCGCTGATTGCGATTATGTCTTTGCCACCACGGCGCGTCCGCGCGAACTGGTGAAACCGGTGATGACGCCCGAACATGCCATGATGATGGCCCGGACCCTGGCGTCCGAGGGCAAGCGGGTGGGCATCTTGCTGGGGCCCGAGCGGGCAGGGCTGGAAAATGAGGACGTGGCGCTTGCCACGGCGATCGTGACGGTGCCGGTCAATCCTGATTTTCCGTCCCTGAACCTCGCGCAATGCGCGCTGCTTTTGGGATACGAATGGCATCGGCAAACCGAGACGGTCCCACCCGAAGTGATGATGCTGGCGCGTACGGCGTTTGCGTCAGGCGTGGAAGTCCAGCGACTGGGCGATCACTTTGAGGAACGCCTGACCGCGGCAGGGTTCTTTTTCCCTGACACCAAGGCCCCGATGATGCGCCAGAATCTGCGCAACATGTGGGCGCGCCTTGGTCTGACGCAGGCCGAGGTGCAAACTTTTCACGGCATGCTGCGCCAGATCGCATGGCGGCTGAAGGGGCAGGAGGAGGAGTAGCGCTTTGCCCCCGATTCCGGTTTTGGCCTGGTTCAGGTCAACAGCGCCTCCAGCCTGCCAAGTATGCCCGTCCAACCCTTTAGATGGCCGTCGCGGCTTTGTTCTGTAGAAAATTTCACATGGGTCAGAACGACCTCGGTGCCGCTTGAAACTGGCATGAGGACCAGTTCAACCTGGCTTTCGGGCGCTGACCAGGGGCTTTCCCACGTGAAAACGATGCGCGAATAAGGGGTGAGTTCGAGGTAAGTGCCGTGATGCGGGCTTTCTTTTTCACCCACCATGACAAAGGAAAATCGCCCACCCACACGCGGGTCGGACTTTGCGTCGCGTGCGACCATGTCTGGCCCCATCGTCATGTATTTGATCATGGTGACCGGGTCGAGCCAGGCGTTGTATACCTGTTCAGGCCGCGCCTTGATTGTGCGGCGGCAGGTGAGTGAAAGATCAGTCATTTTCTGCATCCTTTGCGATCAGTTTTTCGAGGGTTTCCAGCCTTTGGTCCCAAATCGAGCGAAGGCTTGAAAACCAGCGGTCGATTTCGTGCAGGGGCGCGATCTGCACTTGGATCAGATGTTCGCGCCACATCGTCGTGCGGCTGACCAGACCCGCCCGTTCCAGCACCATGATGTGCTTGGACACAGCGTTCAGGCTGATGTCGAAACGCGCGGCAATTTCTGTGACGCGGGCAGGCCCCTCTTGCGCAAGATGGGTCAGGATGGCGCGTCGCGTCGGGTCACTGGCAGCTTTCAGGATCTGGGTAAGTGGCGACGTATCTATTCGTTCAACCATATGGATGAATTATCTGGCTTCGGGCCATCAGTCAACCAGAATATTGAATGAAGAGGTGGTCGCGAGAAATGACAATTGTTGCCTTCGTTGCGCCGGGGTAGCGTGCGCTTATGAAACCGAAACTTTTGACGACGCTGCAGACCTATTCCAGACCGCTTTTCATGGCCGATCTGGTGGCGGGGGTCACCGTGGCGATGGTGGCGATCCCGCTCAGCATCGCAATTGCCATCGCTTCGGGGCTCGATCCGGCCAAGGGGCTGGTCACAGCGATCGTCGGGGGCTTCTTGATTTCGCTCCTCGGCGGCAGCAGGGTGCAGATCGGTGGGCCGACGGGGGCCTTCATTGTCGTCGTCGCTGGCGTCGTGGCCGCGCATGGCTATGACGGGCTCGTGCTCGCCACGCTGATGGCGGGCGGCGTTCTGGTCGTCGCCAGTGTGTTTCGGGCGGGACGGCTGGTGGCATATGTGCCCGAAGCGGTCATCAACGGCTTTACCATCGGCATCGGCATCATCATCGCGACAAGCCAGCTCAAGGATCTGATCGGCCTGTCGATCAAGGATGTTCCGGCAGAGTTCATTGCCAAGATCGAGGTGCTATGGCAGGCGCGCGGCAGCGTGAACCTCGCGGCACTGGCGATCGGCATTGCAACGATGATCCTGATCGTCCTGCTGCGGCGCCTTTTCCCGCGCTTGCCGGGTCTGATCGTCGCGGTTGCGGTCACCTCGGCGGTTGTCGCCTGGGCCGGGTTGCCGGTAGACACGCTGTTTTCGCGCTATGGCGCGCTTCCCGACCGATTGCCCTATCCTGTTCTGCCCGCGATCACGCTTTCGCGCGTGGTGGAGCTGCTTCCCTCCGCGCTGGTTATCGCGTTCCTCGCAGGCGTAGAATCGCTGCTGTCGGCGATTGTGGCCGACCGGATGATTGCCGGAAAACACCGGCCGAATGCGGAACTTCTGGCGCAAGGCATGGGCAGCATCGGTTCTGCCGTCTTTGGCGGCATGCCGGTCACCGGCGCCATCGCGCGCACAGCGACGAACATCCGGGCCGGGGGCAAGACACCGGTGGCGGGCCTCGTTCATGCGCTGACGATCCTTGCCGTGATGATGTTGGCCGCACCGCTTGCAGGTTTCATGGCAATGCCGGCCTTGGCCGGGCTCTTGATCCTGACGGCGTGGAACATGACCGAGCCGCACAAATGGCGCAGCTACATGGCAGCGGCGATAACCGACAGGGTGCTTTTGGTGCTGACGCTGGTTTTGACAGTGGTGGTCGATCTGACCGTGGCGATCACGATAGGCGTGGCACTGGGGCTTTTGCTGCGCTTTTGGCAGGGCCGTGCTGCACCCGCCGACTGGTCGCCGCCGGACCGCTGACGGCTGCGGCGAACGGGTGCCTTGAAGGGGCGCACGCCAAGGCCTAGGTTGCGGGAAAATCCGGAGGCGGACATGGCGGGCAAGCGCAGTATTTTCCAAGAGGTAGACTCGGCCAGTGCCGTCGCCAAGCCCAAGGCCGGTGCAATCTCGGCAACCGCGGTCGGTGCGCGCAGGGGTGTGCGGTGGTGGCTGACGGCCCTCTTTTTGCTCGTGGCCGTGATGATCGCGATCGGCGGTATGACCCGGCTGACCGATTCCGGGCTGTCTATCACCGAATGGAAGCCTGTGACGGGAGCGCTGCCGCCCATGAGCGCCGTCGACTGGCAGGCGGAGTTCGAAAAGTATCGCGCGATCCCGGAATATCAGTTGCAAAACAAGGGCATGACGCTGGAGGCGTTCAAGGAGATCTACTGGTGGGAATGGGGGCATCGTCAGCTTGGCCGCACGATTGGGCTGGTCTGGGCGGCTGGCTTTGCGGGATTCCTGCTGGCGCGCAAGATGCCGCCGGCGTGGTCGGTGCGGCTCTTGGGCATCGGCGCGTTGATCGGGCTGCAGGGTGCCATCGGCTGGTGGATGGTCGCATCGGGCCTGACGGGCGACCGGGTCGACGTGGCTTCATACCGCCTAGCCACCCACTTGGGGGTGGCATTCGTGATCCTGGGTTTGCTGGCATGGTACATCTTTGACCTCGGGCGGTCGCAGGGTGCGTTGCTACAGGCGCGAAGGTCGGGTGAGGCGCGGCTCTATGGCCTTTCGACGGGCCTGATGCACTTTGCGTTCCTGCAGATCCTGATTGGCGCTTTGGTCGCGGGTATCGACGCCGGGCGTGGCTTTCCGACCTGGCCCCTGATGAACGGTCAGTTTTTCCCGGCGGATGCATTCTATGTGCCGGGGCGTCCGGTGTGGGCCGCGTTCTTTGAAAATCCAGGGCTGGTGCAGTTCATCCACCGGATGTCCGGGTATCTCCTGTTTGTCTTTGGCGTCGTCGTCTGGCTGCGCGGGCGCGGCTCGGTGCATGGCGCGACGCGCATGGCTTTTCATCTGGTGATGGCGATGCTGGTGGCCCAGATGGCGTTCGGGATTGCCACCGTATTGACAGCAGCCCATCCACATGTCGCCATCACCCACCAGATCGGCGCGGTCATCCTGTGGGTGCTGATCTTGCGTGCACGCCACCTTGCGCGCTATCCGATTGTCGGATCTGTCCGAGAGGGAACCCAATGACCGCCTACAACGACCTGATGGCCTTTCAGCGCGAAACCGAGGCTTTGTCGCTTGTGGCGGAAAGGTTGGGTTGGGACCAGGAAACCATGATGCCGCGTGGGGCTGCCGATCAGCGCGGCGAAGAAATTGCGGCCCTTGAGGGCGTCTTGCATGCGCGGCGCACAGATGCGCGGATCGCGGACTGGCTTGACCGTGCGACAGCCGACAACGATGTGGGAAACGCACAGTTGCGCCTGATCCGGCGTACCCATGTCCGTAATGCCAAGGTGCCCGCACGTCTGGCGCAGGAAATCGCACGACAGACCTCGACCGCCCAAGGCATTTGGGCCGAGGCGCGCGCCAAGGATGATGTGGCCTCGTTTCTGCCGGTCCTGGCCGTGGTTTTGCGCCTGAAACGCGAAGAGGCCGCCTGTCTTGCTGCCGGCGGCGATCTGTACGACGCGCTTTTGGACGATTACGAGCCGGGCGCGACGGCCCGCGCAATTGCCGAGATGTTCGGGCGCATGCGTCCGCGTCTGGTGGCCCTGCGCGCGGCGGTGCTGGGATCAGGTCGCACGCCTGCCGGTCTGGAGGGCAAATTTGGCCAAGAGGGACAGCTTGCTTTTGCACGGACGGTCGCCAGTGCTTATGGCTATGACTGGTCACGCGGTCGGCTCGACCTTGCGGTGCATCCCTTTTCGTCTGGCTCCGGCTCGGATTCGCGCATCACCACGCGGGTGGTCGAAAGCGATCCGTTCAACTGCCTCTACTCCACCATCCACGAGGTCGGCCATTCAAGCTACGAGCTGAACATTGATCCCGGCTATGCCTTGACCCCGCTCGGCCGGGGCGTGTCGATGGGCGTGCATGAAAGCCAAAGCCGCATCTACGAGAACCAGATCGGCCGTAGCCGTGCCTTTACCGGCTGGCTCTTTGGCCGGATGCAAGCGCAGTTTGGACAAGCGGGCGCCCCAAATGCCGAGGCGTTCTATGCAGCCGTCAACCGCGTGCGGTCCGGCTATATCCGCACCGAGGCGGATGAGGTGCATTACAACCTGCATGTGATGATGCGCTTTGACCTTGAACGCGCGCTGGTGGCGGGGGATCTGGCCGTCGCGGAACTGGAGACCGCGTGGAATGATCGCTTTGCAGCGGATTTTGGCATCACGATCGACAGACCCTCGAACGGGATCTTGCAAGATGTGCATTGGGCCTGCGGGCTTTTTGGCTATTTTCCGACCTATGCGCTTGGCAATCTGTATGCCGGATGCCTGCATGCGGCGATGCGGTCCGCCGTGCCTGACATGGAGGCGCAACTTGCCAAAGGCCAGACCTCCGGTGCCACCGAATGGTTGCGCAAGAATGTGCAATGCCATGGCGGACGTTATGCACCCCGCGATCTGATCACGCTTGCCACCGGCAACGATCCCAGCGAAGCGCCGCTTCTGGATTATCTCGAAACCAAATTCGGTGAGCTGTACGGGTTGTAGAAAACGCGGGCGTGCGGTTTCGCGCGCCGCCGTGTCAAGGCGTTGTCAGGACTTACCGCGCGTAAAGCGGCCCTCGATCTGTGCGCCGCTTTCGATCACCAGGCTGCCATAGGTGATATCGGCCGCCACGTTCGAGGTGGAGCGCATCGCAAAATTCTGGCTGTCGACCTTGCCGTCGAGGCGTCCTTTGACCTCTACGGAATCTGCTTTGACGGACCCGGAAACGCGCCCCTCTTGCCCGACGATCAGCGCATGGGCGGTTATGTTGCCGTCAATTTCGCCCATGATCTCGACCGTCCCGGAGCAGCTGATCTCACCGGTGATCCGAAGATCAGAGCCAAGGATCGACTTGGCGCTATTGCCTCCGGGCGGTGCGGCCGGACGCGAAATGGGTGGCGAGGTCGGATCGGCGGTCTTGTTGAACATGAAGAGCCCCTTGGTCTATGACCCTGATAAGGGCTGAATGGCGCGGCGGGGTCAAGCCCGTCGCGAAAACTCCGGCCCCCGAATGCGGCCTTTCCGCCGGGGCAGGGTGGTTTCAGACCTGACAGTCCTGCGACCCTGTGATTTGATCGGACAGGGAATCAAAAGGAGGTCGCAACAGACGATGGCACTGGTCGGCACCGATATGTTTTTTCGACCGGTCTCCGGGATTGATCTGCCGCGATTCGCCGGCATCCCGACTTTCATGCGCTTGCCGCATGTGCCGTTTGACCATCCGCGGTTTTCCCAAGTGCAGATCGGTCTGATCGGTGCGCCTTGGGATGGCGGGACAACGAACCGGCCCGGCCCGCGTCACGGGCCCCGGCAGTTGCGCGACCTGTCGACAATGATCCGGGCGCGCAACGGTGCGACATGGGTGGCGCCCTTTGAATTGGCGCGCTGTGCGGACCTTGGCGACGTGGCACCCAACCCCGGCGATCTGATGGACAGTCTGGCGCGGATGGAGGCGTTCTACACCCGGATCGTGGCCGCGGGGATCCGGCCGCTGACAGGCGGTGGCGATCATCTGTGCACGTTGCCGATCCTGCGCGCGGTGGCAAAGGCGCGCCCGGTGGGGATGATCCAGTTCGACAGCCATACAGACCTGAATGACATCTACTTCGGCACCTCGCGCTACAACCACGGCACCCCCTTCCGCCGTGCAGTGGAAGAGGGGCTTCTGGATCCCAAGCGCTATGTGATCATCGGTATCCGGGGCACGGCTTACGGGCGCGAGGACTGGGATTTCGCGGCCAGTGTGGGGATCAGGATCATCCCGATAGCGGAGTTCCATACCCGTGGCCCTGCGGATGTGATGACCGAGGCCCGCGAAATTGTGGGGCAGGGACCGACATACGTGACCTATGATATCGATTTTGTCGATCCGACCTTTGCACCCGGAACAGGCACGCCAGAGGTGGGCGGGCCGAACTCTTGGCAAGCGCTGGAAGTTGCGCGTGGCTTGCGCGGGTTGAACGTGGTCGGGGCGGACCTGGTTGAGGTCTCGCCGCCATTTGATCCATCGGGCGGTACGGCCTGGCTTGGCATCAACCTGATGTTCGAGATGCTTTGTGTGATGGCAGAAACAATAGGGCGCGCGGCGCCTGCTTCGGGTTGAGTCCCGGCGGTGCATTGGTCTGCCAGACCGCCGGCGATCCCAGCGGCGGGTCTGCGGGGAAATTTCGAACAGGTGAAGGTGCAAGACAAGATGCAGGCTGATCTGATTGTGAGCGGTGCGCGGGTCCTGACGATGGATGTCGCCAATCCAACGGCGGAGGCGGTCGCGGTCGGCGGAGGCCGCATCCTCGCGGTGGGGGATCGTCTTGCGATCGCAGCCCTGGCGGGACCAGGCACCCGCGTCATAGATGCTGCCGGGCGGACATTGCTGCCGGGCTTTGTGGAAAGCCACATGCATCTTTTTGGTGGGGCTGAATTGAACCACCTGCAGCTTGGCGGGGTGCGCGGGATGGAGGACCTGCGGACAGCGTTTCACGATTTTGCGGCGCATCGGCCGGATCAGGTGGTGCTGATGGGCGAGGGAGTGGACTACGGGGTGCTCGATCATCCGATCAGCCGCCACGACCTTGACCTCGTGCTGGCCGACCGACCCATTGCGATCCGGTCGATGGATCACCACACGGTCTGGGCCAATACGGCAGCACTGGCCGCCTCTGGCTTGTTGCACGGCGCCGTGATGCCGTTCGGGCACGAAGTTGTGATGGGTTCGGACGGGCTGGCAACGGGCGAGTTGCGCGAGTTCGAAGCGTTTGATGCAGTGCTGGCGCTGGCAGGTGTTGCGCGGATGTATCTTGGCATCGCGCGCGGGGCGGAGCCTGCCCTCTGGCCCACGGATGCCGAACGCAGCACCGACAAGGATCATCTGGCGCGCGGCATGGCGCATTGTGCGGCCCGTGGCATCACCAGTTTGATCAGCATGGACGGCAACCGCTATACGCTGGCGCTCTTGGCCGAGATGCGCGCCGAGGGACGGCTGACCCAGCGGGTGAAGGTGCCGTTTCACTTCAAGCCCGGAATGTCCTTTTCCGAACTCGACCGGGCCGATGCGATGCGGACGGAGTTCGACGATGACTGGATCAGTTCGGGTTTTGTAAAGCTGTTCATGGACGGGGTCGTCGATAGCCGGACGGCGGCGGTGCTGCAGGATTATCCGGGGCATCCCGGCGAAAAGGGCGATCTGCTGTTCTCGCCCGATGAATTCCGCGCGGTTGCGGTGGAGATCGACCGGCGCGGCTTTCAGATCGCGGTGCATGCGGTCGGGGATGGCGCGGTGCGCAACACCATCGACGGATTTCAGGCGGCGCAGTTGACCAACGGCCCTCGCGACAGCCGCCACCGGATCGAGCATATCGAACTGATCGACCGCGCCGACAGGCCGCGCCTGGGTGCGCTGGGGATCACCGCTAGCCTGCAGCCCGCCCATGCGCCGGGTGCGATGGATGTGCCGCTGTTAGGGATGGAGGAGGTCATTGCCCGCCACCGCTGGCCCGACGCGTATCTTTGGCGCACGCTTGCCGACGAGGGCGCGCCACTGGCCTTTGCCAGCGACTGGCCGGTGTCGGATGTCAGCGTATTGCGAGGCGTGCAGGCGGTGCTTTCGCGGGTTGCCTATGATGGCGGTGCGGACGAACGGCTCGGCCTGATGGATTGCCTGCGCGCCTACACGGCGGGCGGCGCCTGGGCTGCGCATCTTGACCATTTGACAGGGTGCCTGAGTCCGGGCCTGGCGGCTGACCTTGTCCTTCTCGGGCAAGATATCGAGTTCGTCGCGGACGCCAGAATTGGCAGTTTGGGAATCGCTTTGACCGTTTGCGGTGGCCGGATCACGCACGAAGACGAAGGCCTCGGCCTCTAAAGCCAATCGGACCCCCGAACGGTCGGGCGATGCCAAAGTTTTGGGCGCAGGGCACCGTGGCCTCTGGCGAAAATCGGCTTGGCGCATATTTTTCGTCATGCTTCTGTCATTTTTCGCTTGCAGGAGCTGCGACCCGGACGTAAAAGCCCCTTCACCGAAACGGATGGCGGCGCGCAACAGCGTCGCAACAAGGTTCGGTCGCGGCGACGAAAGATCGCCGCAAGACAATACCGGAGGCAAGGCGGTGGTTGCGCTGGAATATTCAGCGTGCTGCTATTTTTGTGTCCATGCTCTTTGAAGATGTAGAATTGATGAAGGGATATGTGGGCGGTTTGGGCGCGATCGGCGTCTGGCGCTAGCATATCTGTCCAGGTAGGGGATTGTCCGTGAGGGTGACGACCGATGATCTTGGAGAAAGCTTCACGGTTTGTGGGTTCTGGCTACTTCGGTAGCTTGAGCACATGAATTGTTAAGACCTGTTTTCCTCAGGGGG
>JANNES010000001.1:0-163634 GCA_031378845.1 Rhodobacterales bacterium | reverse complement strand
GGTCAAGTCGGGCGTGATCGGCGCCACCTCGCAGCAATATCCGCTGCTGATGGCGTCCAAGGGCATCGAGGCGATCGTGGCTTACGCCAAGGACGGCACCAAGCCGACCGTGACCGAAGGCCTGACCTTCATGAACACCGGAGTGAACCTGGTCACCGACAAGCCGGCCGAAGGCGTGCCGTCGATCGACACAACCAAGGGCACCGAGCTCTGCTGGGGCTGATAAGGCCATAACGAGTGGCTTGATTAGTGGAAGGGCGGCTTTACAGTCGCCCTTCTTCATAGCCGGGGTAGCGTCTTCAAACGGGACCAGGCTGTAAATCGGAGGAACACGCACAGATGAGCGCCGAAGACGCACCAACCAAGACGATATCCGACTATGAGGCGACGCTCGCCAAGGCCGACACTGTCGTTGCCTCCTTCGAAAAAGACGACAAGTCCTTCACGCATGTCATGCGAAACTTCCTGCGGGTCTATCCGACGATGATCCCGGCCCTTGTGCTGCTGATCTCGATCGCCATTTTTTCGATCATCGCGCCACGGTTTTTCGGGATGGGCGCGCTGTCCACCGTGTTGAAACAGGTGACGGTCACGGGCTTTGTGGCGCTGGCGCAGACGCTGGTGATCCTGACTGCGGGAATCGACCTGTCGGTGGGCGCGATCCTTGTGCTGTGCTCGTTGATCATGGGCAACCTCGCTGTGTTTTCCGGCGTGCCGATGCTTGTTGCAGTGCTGATCGGCCTGGGCTTCGGGGCGATGATGGGTGCCGTAAACGGTGTGCTGGTTGCGCGCATCAAGCTTCCACCGTTCATCGTGACGCTGGGAACGCTGTCGATCTTTTCGGCGCTGACGCTGTGGTATTCGCAGTCTGAATCCATCCGCAACGTCGATATCGAGGCGACCGCGCCGGGCCTGCTGTGGTTCGGTCAAAGCTTCAACATGGGCGGCGCGAGCCTCAGCCTTGGCGGGATCACGCTGTTCCTGCTGGCCGCCGTGCTGTGGTATGTGCTGAACCATACGGCCTGGGGTCGGCATGTGCATGCCATCGGCGACGATCCCGAAGCAGCAATGCTGTCGGGGATAAGGGTCAACCGCGTGCTGATCTCGGTCTATGTGGTGGCAGGCCTGATCTGCGGCTTTGCCGCCTGGATCGCCATCGGCCGCGTCGGCTCGGTTTCACCCATCGCCTTTTCCACGATCAACCTCGCCTCGATCACTGCTGTGGTGATCGGCGGCACCTCGCTGTTCGGCGGGCGCGGGTCGATCATCGGGTCGGTTCTCGGCGCCTTCATCGTGGGCGTGTTCAACACCGGCCTGTCGCTGGCGGGGGTGGACGACTACTGGCAGATGTTCGCGGCGGGGTGCCTTGTGATCATCGCCGTCGCACTTGACCAATGGCTTCGGAGGGCGTCTCAATGAGTGAAGTTCAACCGGCTCTCCGGGCCCGCGGCCTGATGAAGCGCTACGGCACCGTCGTGGCGATGAACGGTGCCGATTTCGAACTGATGCCCGGTGAGATCCTTGGTGTCATTGGCGACAACGGCGCTGGCAAGTCGACGCTTATCAAGGCGTTGTCCGGCGCTGTGACCCCCGATCACGGCAGCATCGAACTGGAGGGGCGGGAAGTGCATTTCCGCTCGCCCGAAGATGCGCGCGCCGAAGGCATCGAGACCGTCTATCAAAACCTTGCCATGTCGCCTGCGCTGTCGATCGCCGACAACATGTTTCTGGGCCGCGAATGGCTGAAGCCCGGGCTGATGGGGACAATCTTCCGTCAGATGGACCGGCCAAGGATGCAAAAGTTTGCCCGCGACAAGCTGTCGGAACTGGGGTTGATGACCATTCAGAACATCAACCAAACGGTGGAGACGTTGTCGGGCGGCCAGCGTCAGGGCGTGGCGGTCGCACGGGCGGCAGCCTTCGGGTCCAAGGTCGTCATTCTCGACGAGCCGACGGCTGCCCTTGGCGTCAAGGAAAGCCGCCGGGTGCTGGAACTGATCCGCGATGTGCGGGCGCGGGGCATCCCGATTATCCTCATCAGCCACAACATGCCGCATGTGTTCGAGGTCGCCGACCGCATCCACATCCACCGTCTGGGCCGCCGCCTTTGCATGATCAAGCCCGGCGACTACTCGATGTCGGATGCGGTGGCCTTCATGACCGGGGCCAAACTGCCCGAAGGCGTGACCGAGGTCGCATGACCCCGCCCGAGCTTGCCGTCGAGATCAAGGCCCGGGCGTCACAGCGTCCGGGCCGCTTCATGGTGGCGGTGGCCGGCCCACCGGGAGCGGGCAAGTCGACGGTTGCCGCCGATCTGGTGCGGATGATCGGTCCCGGCGCGCGGGTCGTCCCGATGGACGGGTTTCACTATGACGACGCGGTTCTGCGCGCGCGCGGCCTGCAATCGCGCAAGGGCGCGCCCGAGACGTTCGATGTGATGGGCTTTCGCCATCTGGTGACGCGCCTGCAAACCGAGCCTGAGGTGGCGATCCCGATCTTTGACCGCGGCATGGAGTTGTCACGCGGCGCCGCCGATATCGTCGGCCCGGATGACCGGATTGTGGTGTTCGAGGGCAACTATCTCTTGCTGGACACGGAGCCCTGGGCGCCGCTTGCAGCGCAGTTCGACCTGACGGTCTTTCTGGCGGTGACCGAGGAGGAACTGGTGCAGCGGCTGACCGCGCGTTGGCTGCACTACGGCAAGACACCGCAGGCGGCCTCGCATTGGATCGCGAGCAACGACCTGCCCAATATTCGCATCGTGCAGGCCAGATCACGACCCGCCGACATCACCTTGCAAAACCGCTGAGAGACCCCGGCCGCAGTTAGGGGTTGATCTGCGTGGCGACGTGCCCTCATTGTCAAGAACCCGCACGAGAGGCGCCAAGACGCCCCAGAACGCCCCCGCTCCGACGAGGACCACCGCCTAGATGACGCTTGCCCTGATTGCAGCAGTGCCATTTCTGGGCGCGGTTCTGGCCAGTTTGGCCATTCGCTTTGGGCGCGGCGCCTCGGCAATGGCTGCAGGTTTTGCAACCGCATTGGCGCTGGGGCTGGTGGTCTGGCAGGCCCCCGTCGTTTTGCAAGGTCAAATGGTTGTGACCCCTATCGACTGGATGCCCGCGCTGGGGCTGAACGCCAATTTCATGCTGGACGGGTTGGGGCTGTTGTTCGCCGGGCTGATCCTCGGCATTGGGCTCTTGATCGTGCTCTACGCGCATTTCTATCTGGCGGCAGAGTATCCGGCGGGCCAGTTCTTTACCTACCTTATGCTGTTCCAAGGCGCGATGCTGGGGATCGTGCTGTCCGACAACATCTTGCTTTTGTTAATTTTCTGGGAACTGACATCGCTGTCATCATTCCTTTTGATCGGGTTCTGGAAACATCTGCCCGAGGGGCGGCAGGGCGCGCGCATGGCACTGGCGGTGACAAGCGGCGGGGGTCTTGCGATGATCGCAGGGATGCTGATTCTGGGGCAGATCGCGGGGTCTTATGACCTGAGCGTGATCCTGACGCAGAAAGAGGCGATCCAGGCCAGCGACTGGTATCTGCCTGCGCTGATCCTGATCCTTTTGGGCGCATTCACCAAATCCGCGCAGTTCCCGTTCCATTTCTGGCTGCCACATGCGATGGCCGCGCCCACGCCCGTCTCGGCTTATCTGCATTCGGCGACGATGGTGAAGGCCGGGCTGTTCGTGATTGCGCGGCTCTGGCCGGTACTGGCGGGCACGCCGGAGTGGTTCTGGATCGTGGCCACAACCGGAATGGTGACCATGGTGATGGCGGCCAAGATCGCGCTGTTCAAGGATGACCTCAAGGCGCTGCTCGCGTTCTCCACGGTCAGTCATCTGGGCCTGATCACCATGCTGTTGGGGTTCGGGACCAAGGCTGCGGCAACCGTTGCGGTGTTTCACATCATCAACCATGCCACCTTCAAGGCCGCCCTCTTTCTGCTGGCCGGGATCATCGATCACGCAGCACATACCCGCGATCTGCGGCGGCTCGGGGGCCTGCGGACCCTGATGCCGATCACGTTTGCGATCACGACGCTCGCCAGCCTGTCGATGGCAGGGATCCCGCCGCTGAACGGGTTTCTCAGCAAGGAAATGATGCTGGAAGAGGCCGCGCAGGCGGTCTGGCTGACGCCTTGGGCAATGGGGCTCTTGGCGACACTTGGCGCGCTGTTCTCGGTCGCCTACAGTTTCCGGTTTCTGGCGCACGGGTTCCTCGGACCGGTGCGGCACGATTATCCCCATACCCCGCATGATCCGAGTGTGGGCCTGTGGTTTGCGCCGGGTCTGCTGGCGGGTCTGGTCGTGGCAATTGGCCTGTTCCCGATGCTGACCGCGTCCTGGCTGGTCAATGCGGCGGCCAGTGCGGTCACGGGGACCCCGGTGCAAAAGACGATCCACCTGTGGCATGGGCTGGAGGCCCCGGCCTTGTGGATGTCGCTGGCCGCCGTTGGCGCAGGTCTGGCGCTGCTTGGGCTTTATCCACGGCTGCGCGCAATTTGGGATGCCGCCCCGCGCCCGGAGGCTAAGACGATCTTTGATGCGGCAATCGGGGGCCTTGCGAGGGTCGCGCGCGGCGTGACGGGCTGGCTCCATGATGGCGCGCTGACCCGCGCGGCGGCAATTGCGACGCTGACGATCCTTGCCGCCGGGACCGCGACCTTTGTGACGGGCACGCATCTGGCGGGCACGCGCACGATGCTGCCGGTTGAGGCGGTGGCGGCCATTCCGTGGGCGGTGCTGATGCTGGCCGCATTTGCCACGATTTTGATGCATCGCAACCGCTTGGTGGCGCTGATCCTGACGGGCATCGTGGGGCTGATCCTGTCGGCAGGGTTCGCCTATCTGTCCGCCCCCGATCTGGCCATCACACAATTGGCGGTCGAGGTTGTGACGGTCCTCTTGATGCTGATCGCGCTGAACTTTCTGCCCAAGGAAACACCGGTGGAAAGTACTAGCTGGCGTCGTTTGCGCGATCTTGGCATCGCCGGGCTGGCGGGTGCTGGTGCGACCGCACTTGCCTTTGCGCTGATGACGCGCGAGGCCGCGTTCGACCCGATTTCGGCCTTTCATCTTGCGCAGTCGAAACCCGGGGCGGGGGGCACCAATGCGGTCAACACCATCATCGTCGATTTCCGCGGCTATGACACCTTTGGCGAGATCATCGTGCTGGGCATCGCGGCGCTGATCATCTTTGCCCTGACCGAGGCGATCTTGCGCAGCCCGACCGCCCTTGCTGCATTGGCGCGTGGTCGCCGCCGTGACGTCGCGGGTGATCGCCACCCGATGATGCTGGCGGTGGCCACGCGGTTCTTGCTGCCTCTGGCGCTGATGGCGGGGATCTATCTGTACCTGCGCGGCCATAATCTACCCGGCGGCGGGTTCGTCGCGGGGCTGGTCGTGGCGATAGCGCTTTTGATGCAATACATCGCCTCGGGCTTTGCCTGGTCGCAGGCACGCCAACGCGTGGACCATCACACCGTGATCGGCGCAGGCGTGCTGGTCGCCTGGGCTGCAGGTGTGGGCGCTTTGGTGTTCGGATTGCCGTTCCTGACCTCGGGCTATGACTATGTGAGCCTCTGGCCGCTGGAGACGTTTGAGCTGACGACGGCGTCCATCTTTGACCTTGGCGTATTCCTGTGCGTGCTGGGCGCGGTGATGCTGTCGCTGGCATCATTGTCGCGTTTGGCGCGCGCAGGCGGCGAGCCGGTCAATCCGACGGCGTTCGACATCGACCCCAGCCGGGCCGAGGGCGGGCGCTGATGGAGGTCTTGATTGCCCTTGCCATCGGCCTTTTGACGGCAACGGGGATCTATCTTCTGCTGCGCCAGCGCACCTTTGCGGTGATCCTGGGGCTGTCGTTCATCAGCTATGCGGTCAATGTCTTCATCTTTGCGGCGGGACGGGTGCAAACCAAGGCCATTCCGATCATCGGGACGGGTGACGTCTTTACCGACCCCTTGCCCCAGGCGCTGGTTCTGACGGCCATCGTAATCTCGTTCGGGATGACGGCTGTCATCGTCATCATGGCGCTTGGGGCGTATCTGGAATCCGGGCATGACCGCGTCGACATGGTCGAGCACGAGGACGACAGATGAGCCATTGGATCATCGCGCCCGTTGCCCTGCCTGCGCTGATGGCGGCCATTCTGGTGCTGGTGCTGCGCGGAAATCTGGGCTTTCAGCGGGCGATCTCGCTGGCCGGCACGCTTGGCCTTGCGGTGATCGCGGCGATGCTGATCTTGGCAGCCTCGGGATCGGGGCCTGAGGTCTATTTTCTGGGTGACTGGCCTGCCCCCTTTGGCATCGTGCTTGTCCTCGACCGGCTATCGGCGCTGATGGTCCTGTTGACGGCGGTGCTGGCGCTGGTCGTGCTGGTCTATGCCATCGGCGCGGATTGGGACAAAATGGGGCGCCATTTTCACGCGATTTACCAATTTCAACTCATGGGTATCTGCGGCGCGTTCCTGACCGGCGATGCGTTCAACCTTTTCGTCTTTTTCGAAGTGCTGCTGATCGCGTCATACGGCTTGATGCTGCATGGTGGCGGGCGCGACCGGATGCGGGCGGGGTTTCAGTATGTCGCCTTCAACCTGATCGGATCGACCCTCTTTCTCTTCGCGCTGGCGACGATCTATTCGGTCACCGGCACGCTCAACATGGCCGATCTCGCGGTCAAGCTGCAAACGCTGCCGCCGGGTGATGTGGCGCTGATCCGGGTGGCGGCGGTGCTGCTCTTGTTGGTCTTTGCGATCAAGGGCGCGCTGGTGCCGCTGCATTTCTGGCTGCCGGGGGCCTATGCGCATGCACCGGGCGTGGTGGCGGCCTTGTTCGCGGTGATGACCAAGATCGGGGCCTATGCCGCCTTGCGGTTCGGCACGCTGGTGTTTCCGCCGGGGCTTGAGGCGACGGCGACGCTGTATCGCGACGTGCTGCTGCCTGCCGCTTTGGTGACCTTGGTCGTCGGGGCGGTTGGCGTACTGGGCGCGGTCACACTGCCCCGGCTTGCAGCGTTTGCGGCGATTGCGTCGATGGGGATGGTCTTTGTCGGCATTTCCGCCTTTACGCCTGCGGCGACCAGTGCGGCACTCTACTACATCGTGCATTCCACGCTGGCCGGGGCCGCGCTGTTTCTGGTCAGCGATCTGGCGATGCGTCGCCGTGCGCATGGTCGGCTGGACGCCGTTCTGCCACCCATGGCGCAAGGCGGGCTCTTGGCCGCGTTGTTTTTGGTCGCCGCGATTGCCAGCGCGGGCATGCCGCCACTGTCGGGCTTCATCGGCAAGCTTTTGATCCTGTCGGCATGGCGCGATGCGGCGTGGCTGGTCTGGTCGTTCATTCTTGCGGCGACGTTCGTGATGCTTGTGGGCCTTGCGCGCGCGGGCTCTCAGCTCTTTTGGAAGGCGCACGACGGACAAGCCCGGGCCACGTCACATCCGCCTGAGCCTTGGGCTTTTACCGCCGTGATCACCCTGATCGGCCTGATGGCAGGTATTGCCGTGTTGGCAGGCCCGATCACCGCGTGGCTCGATGTGACGGCAGCGGGCCTGTATGACCCGTCCACCTATATCGAGGCCAACCGCCTTTATCAGGAGCCATGAGGCCAATGCTGCGCAAGGTGTTCCCGCATCCCTACCTGACCCTGTCGCTGATTGGCGTCTGGTTCCTGCTGGTCAATCATGTGGATGTGGGCACCATCGTGCTGGCGGTGATCCTGGCTACGGCTGTTCCGCTTTTCACTGCGGTCTGGTGGCCCTATCCGACCCGGATCAAAGCCCCCTTGGCACTGTTATCCTACACGGTGCTGGTTTTGTGGGATGTGATCGTGGCGAATTTTCAAGTGGCACGGATCATCCTCTTCATGCCCGCCGCGCGGATCCGGTCAGCCTGGATCCGCGTGCCCCTCGACCTGCGCACGCCCGAGGCGATCACACTTCTGGCCGGGACCATCACGATGACGCCGGGCACGCTGACGGCCGATATGTCGGCCTGCGGCAAGGCGCTCTTGATCCATGCCCTTCACGCACCTGATCCGGATGCGGTGCGCGATGGCATCAAGGCCCGCTATGAGGCGCGGCTGAAAAGGATATTCGAATGATCGTGACGTACGCGCTGACCTTTGCAATGGGCTGTTTCGGCCTGGCGCTCGTGCTAAATCTGTGGCGGCTGTTTGGCGCCCCCACGATCACCGACCGTATTCTTGCGGTCGATACGATGACGGTGAATGTGATCGCGCTGATCGTGCTTTATGGCACGGCGACAGGCAACTCGCTGATCTTTGAAGCGGCGCTGATCCTTGCGATGACCGGGTTCGTGGCGACCGTGGCATATGCCAAATATCTCTTGCGGGGGAGCATCATCGAATGATCCTTGTCGAATACGGCATCGCGGCACTGCTGGTGTTGGGCGGCCTGTTCGGGTTGATCGGCAGCTTTGGACTGATCAAGCTGCAAGACCCGATGCAGCGACTGCATGCGCCGACCAAAGCCACGACCATTGGCGTTGGGGCAGCCCTGATCGCATCCTCTGCCGACATGCTGTTTCAAAACGGCGTTGTCACCGGCCAGGAACTGCTGGTGGCGATCTTTCTGTTCCTGACGGCCCCGCTTTCGGCGCTTTATCTGGCAAAGACGCATATCTTTCACACCATCGACCGCAACACCCTGCCCGATCCGCAGACGGGCACGGCCTGGGCCACGCTGGACGACCACCCGAAGAGCTGATCAGAAAAGATGCGCGTTGATCACCAGATGCGCCCCGATCGCCGCGATGTACCCCGCCGCGATTGCCCAACTCCATCTCAAATGCGCGCTGAAGGTGTAAACCCCCTTGGCCTGCCCCATCAGCGCCACCCCCGCGGCCGACCCGATCGACAGCATCGACCCGCCGGTGCCGCAGGTCAGCGTGATCAAGAGCCACTGGCCGTCCGACATCGCCGGGTCCATCGTAAGCACGGCGAACATCAGCGGGATGTTGTCTATGATGGCCGACAGGACCCCGATGATCACGTTGGCAGCGGTTGGCCCAAGGTCGGTGTACAAAAGCTCCGACGCAAGCGCGAGGTAGCCCAGAACCCCGAGGCCTCCCACCGCAAAGATGATCCCAAAAAAGAACAGGAGCGTGTCCCATTCCACCCGCTGAACCTCTTTGAAACTGTCCAGCACCATGTCCTCATCCCCTTTGCGGATGCCCTTCATGCGCAGGTAATAGGACCACAGTTGCAGATACCCAAGCCCCAGCATCATCCCCAAGGCGGGCGGCAGGTTCAGGAAATTCTTGAACGAAACCGCCGTCGCGATGGTCAGCGCGAACAAGACCGCCACCCCGATCATTCCCGGCTTGCCCCGGACACTGCGCACCTCGGACGAGGGTTTTTCATTCGGCACCGACAGATACATCAGCGCCGCAGGCACAGCCAGTTGATCAGCGCCGGCACGAACAGCGCGAAAAATTCAAAGAACGCGAGCTTGCCCTTTTGCCAAACCATCAGCGTCGTGATGTCGCCAAAGGGCGAAAACGCCCCCCCGGCATTGGCCGCGATCACGATGGAAATACAACCGATCACCACGAATTTCGCGTTGTCCCGCCCCAGCGCCATCACCACAGCACCCATCACCAGCGCGGTCGTCAGGTTGTCCAGCACCGATGACAGAAAGAACGCGAGGATCCCGGTCAGCAGGAACAACTGCCGGTATCCCAGCCCAAGGCCGATCAGCTTCACCCGCAGAACATCGAACGCACGGCGCTCCTCCAACGTGTTGACGTAAGTGATCGCCACAATCAGGAACAAAAACAGCTCGCCATATTCCTCGATGATCTCGCGGGCGTGGGAATGCGCCGCTTCCGATTGCCCCGCCATCATGTAGGCGATCCCGATCAGCGCCCAGATCAGCCCCGCCGCCAGCATCACCGGCTTTGACTTGGCCATACGAGTCGACTCTTCGAACACCACCATGATGTAGGCGATGACAAAGATCACCAGCGACAAGATGCCCGCCCAATGCCCCGTAAGGTCCAGATCCTGCATCGCCTGCGCACTCCCCTGCCATCGTTTTGCCGCAGGAGGCATCTTTCACAGACCAAGGTCAACCGCAGGACACCGGCAGCTTCCTGACCATCCGGTCAGAATTTGAACCTCGACGCCCTTGCAGCACTTGGCCGAGCATGGCATCGTCGCCGCCACCCGGCACGGGCGGAGGACCCCCTTGGAAACGCTGACATCATCCGCGACCGGCCTCCTGCCGCAGCTTACCCATGCCCGCAATCCTGGAATGGCGCTGGATCTCGACTGGGTGGCATCCGTGCAGGCCAACACCTCCGCCATCGAACGCCGCGCCGCCACTATCTCTGGGCGCCGCTCGGTCAAGAAGGAATGGCAGGCGGCGTGGCTTTTGAAAGCCATCACCCTGATCGACCTTACCACCCTCGCGGGCGACGACACCGAAGGCCGCGTGCGTCGCCTCTGCGCCAAGGCCCGCCAGCCGGTCGCCCAGTGGATGCTGGATCGACTGGCGGTCCCCCACATCACCACGGGTGCTGTCTGCGTCTATCACGAGATGGTGGAAATCGCGGTCCGCGCCCTTGAAGGCACCGCGATCCCCGTCGCCGCCGTCTCCACCGGTTTTCCCGCAGGCCTCTCCCCATACCGGCTCCGCATCGCCGAAATCGGCGAAAGCGTCCGCGCCGGGGCCCGCGAGATCGACATCGTCATCTCCCGCCGCCATGTGCTCACGCAAAACTGGCAGGCCCTTTACGACGAAATGGCGGAGATGCGCGCGGCTTGCGGCGACGCCCATGTCAAGGCCATCCTCGCCACGGGTGAGCTTGGCACCCTGCGCAACGTCGCCCGCGCGTCGCTCATCTGCATGATGGCGGGTGCCGATTTCATCAAGACCTCCACAGGCAAGGAACCGGTCAACGCCACCCTGCCGGTGACCCTGACGATGATCCGCTGCATTCGGGACTATCAGGACCGCACCGGATTTGCCGTCGGCTACAAACCCGCAGGCGGCATCGCCAAGGCCAAGGACGCGCTGACCTACATGGCGCTGATGAAGGACGAACTGGGCCACCCCTGGCTGCAACCCGACCTGTTCCGCTTTGGGGCCTCCAGTCTTCTGGGCGACATCGAACGCCAGCTGGAGCATTTCCTCACCGGCCACTATTCCGCCGCCAACCGCCACGCGATGGGGTAGCGCCAGATGCGCCTCGCCCATTCATCTTTGCCAAAATATCCCCGCCGGAGGCACCGGCCAGTGGCAGTCGCGGCATCAGACATGACGGCACAAAGGGCAGCGCCATGACGATAAAAGAAATCTTCGACTCTATGTCCTACGGCCCCGCTCCGGAATCGTCCGCCGAGGCACAGGCATGGCTTGGCAAGCATAACCGGACGTTCGGCCACTGGATCGACGGCGCGTTCACCAAACCGGGGGCGACCTTCGCCACCGCGAACCCCGCCACCGGCAAGCCCCTCGCCGAGGTCACCCACGGCACCACCGACGACGTGGCCTTGGCCGTCGCCGCCGCCCGCCGCGCGCAACCCAAATGGGCGCGCCTTTCCGGCCACCAACGTGCCAAAATCCTCTACGCCCTCGCCCGCCTCGTACAGAAACAGTCGCGCCTGTTCGCGGTGCTGGAAACCATGGACAACGGCAAACCGATCCGCGAGAGCCGTGACATCGACATCCCCCTCGTCGCCCGCCATTTCTATTACCACGCGGGCCTCGCGCAACTCCTCCCCACCGAACACCCTGACCTTGCGCCCTTGGGCGTCTGTGGCGCGGTGATCCCGTGGAACTTCCCGCTGCTGATGCTCGCGTGGAAGGTCGCCCCGGCCCTTGCTGCCGGCAACACCATCGTCCTCAAACCCGCCGAATACACCCCGCTCACCGCGCTCCTCTTCGCCGAACTCAGCCGCGAGGCGGGCCTGCCGAAGGGCGTGCTCAACATCGTCACCGGTGATGGCACAACCGGCGCCGCCCTCGTCGACGCCCCGGTCGACAAGATCGCGTTCACCGGCTCCACCTCGGTCGGCAAGCGCATCCGCGCGGCCACTGCAGGTACCGGCAAGGCCCTGACCCTGGAGCTTGGCGGCAAGTCCCCCTACATCGTCTTTGACGACGCCGACATCGACAGTGCCATCGAGGGCCTCGTCGATGCGATCTGGTTCAATCAGGGCCAGGTCTGCTGTGCGGGTTCCCGCCTGTTGGTCCAGGAAGGCATCAGTGACCGCTTCCACCAGAAACTGAAACGCCGGATGGACGGCCTCCGCCTCGGCGACCCCCTGGACAAGTCCATCGACGTCGGCGCGATCATCGACCCCGTGCAGCTCGCCGCGATCATCGACATGATCAGCGCCAATCCCGACGGCGAGACCTACCACGCCGCCACCGCCGTGCCCGCAGGCTGCTTTTACCCCCCCACCCTGATCACCGGGCTTTCAGCCGCCTCGACGCTGATGCAGGAGGAAATCTTCGGCCCAGTGTTGGTGTCGATGACCTTCCGCACCCCCGAAGAAGCCGTCCAGCTTGCCAACAACACCCGCTACGGCCTTGCGGCCACGGTCTGGTCTGAGAACATCAACCTCGCCCTCGACGTAGCCCCGAAACTGAAAGCCGGCATCGTCTGGGTCAACGCCACCAACCTCTTCGACGCCGCCGCCGGTTTCGGCGGGGTCCGCGAAAGCGGCTTTGGACGTGAAGGCGGCTGGGAAGGCCTGATGGCCTACCTAAAACCCGCCGCCAAACCCGCCACTCTGAAACCCGTCGCCGCATTCCCCGAACCGGCCAACCCGGAAACCTTGGGGCTTGATCGTACCGCCAAGCTTTACATCGGCGGCAAGCAGGTCCGCCCCGACGGCGGCTACAGTCAGGCGATCTGGTCGCCGAAGGGAAAGCTTCTCGGCCATGGCGGCATCGGCAACCGCAAGGACATCCGCAACGCGGTCGAGGCCGCGCATGCCGCCAAAGGCTGGGGCAAATCGACGGGGCACAACCGCGCGCAGATTCTGTTCTACATCGCCGAAAACCTTTCCGCCCGCGCCGATGAATTCGCCAGCCGCCTGAAAGACCTCACCGGCAAATCAGGGCTTGCGGAGGTCGAAGCCGCCATCCAGCGTCTTTTCACCTACGCCGCCTGGTCCGACAAATTCGACGGTGCCGCGAAATCCGTCCCGATCCGCGGCATCGCGCTGGCGATGAACGAACCCGTCGGCGTGATCGGCGCGCTCTGCCCGGATGAGGCCCCGCTCCTCGGCCTCATCTCCCTCATGGCCCCCGCCATCGCGATGGGCAACACCTGCGTCCTCGTCCCCGGTGCAGCGCCCCTGTCAGCCACCGACTTCTACCAGGTCCTCGACACCTCCGACGTCCCCGCCGGAGTCGTCAACATCGTCACCGGCCCGCCCGCCGATCTGGCAAAATCGCTTGCCGGTCACATGGACGTCGATGCCGTGTGGTGCTTCTCCTCCACCAACCTCTCGGCCCTGATCGAGAAGGAAAGCGCCACAAACGTCAAACGCACCTGGGTCAACCACGGCCGCGCGCGGAGCTGGATGGGACCAGAGGGCGAAGGCCGGACGTTCCTGTCCCAGGCCACCGAGGTCAAGACCGTCTGGGTGCCGTATGGGGAGTGACGCCCCGTAGGGTGGGGTTGCACCCCACCACGATCCCCCCGCCAACCACCCCGCGCTCCCCTCCCCCCTTGTGGGGGAGGGCTAGGGAGGGGGGCGTAGGTCGGGGTTCACCCCGAATCCTTTCCCACCACCGTTGTTTCTTCGTCAGATTTGCCCAAAGCAAATCTGACCGCGCCCGACCCGCCCCCCGGGGGCGGGCGCGATCAGCTTTGCACCCCGGCGCAGATCAGAGAGAGATTGCTTCGGCAGCAAAAGACTGGCAGAAAAACAGCCCGCTGGTTAGCTTGATTATGATGCTGTGACTGGCGCCGTTTTCTGCGTCGGAGAAGAAATGTCAGAAAACTCGAACTACAACCCATTTAATGACTTGCCGCTTCCAGACATTTCCGACGAACCAGTCGCCAAGTGTCGAGAGCGCGGTGATTTTCGGCACATCCTCTTCGAGTATTATCGTTTTGTGGGACAGATTTCCGTTATTTGCTCTTGCCTTTTGTATGAGAGCCCCGCTTGGAATAGTGGCCGCAGCAGAAAAGTTTGGGAGGTCTGCGCCGGTTCACTCTCAAGAATTAAGAATCTGATGTCCGCTAACCTAGAGTTCTTTCAGGATGACAGATACATAGAAGCAACGCAAATAATTGACCGCTGCATCTTTGAGACTGCTGCGAAGATTTGCTGGATTTCAAGAGACACGTCAGAGGAAAGGCTAAAGCGATTTCTCGAGGGAAGCCTTCGTCCTGATCGCGAACACAGGGCCACAATTGAAGCGAATATTTCCGATAGAGGTGGCTCCAATCTTCGAATTGAACAACGGATGCTGGCGCGCATGGACAGCTTCGAGCAGCTTGCGGGGTTCAAAGGTATCCCAACGAAGGAACTTCCAAGAATGCCCGACCTTTCAGTCATTCTTTCTGAAATCGGCCACGGCAGGGGCGTTTATGTCGCCGTGGGAAAGGTCGGTTCGCATGCAGTTCATGGGAACTGGCAACAACTCTTGTCGCGCAATCTCGTCGAGGAAGGCGGACAACTCAATCTGAAGTTTAGACCGGGAACGTCTGATCCGTCACAGTATGCATTCATATCGCTTTTCGTACTGGAGGCTTGCCAATCGTACGTCCGCAACTGTTTTCATGATAGTGATGATGAAGGGTTTTCGAAACAACTCGGCCAGCTGATTGACGGAGCAACTGCCGAAATCCTGCGGTGGAACCGCGAAGCAACGGGGGACGATTTCGACCAGGCGTAAGTTGCGCTAATGCGCTGCTACCCCCCGATTCGCTCCCCAATCCTTAACGCCCTCCCCTCTCCCCGCGCGTAGAGACGGAAGGAAGACGCCTGCAAGACGTATACAAGACCCCGAATTTCCCACCAACCCCTTGATCTAACACAGCGAACGGAGGCCCTTGCGGCCTCTACGCCCGCCCCGCCGAAGCGGACAACGTCACCGGATCCACGCCCATCCCTTTCAGGGCGCGGCTCCATTTGGCGCTATCTTCGCTAGCAAAGATCACGTCGGGGCCGGGATCCGCTATGAGCCAGTCATTGCGTCGGATTTCCGCCTCAAGCTGACCCGGACCCCAGCCAGCATAGCCAAGAGCCAAGAGCGCGTCGCGCGGCCCTTTGCCATCGGCCAACGCTTCAAGGATGTCGATGGTGGCGGTCATGCCCAGCCCGCCGGGAATGGACATCGTGGCGTGGCCTTCGTTCCAGTCGTCGGAATGCAGCACAAATCCGCGTCCGCTTTCGACGGGGCCGCCAATATGGACGCGAATGTCGCGGCCTTGCGGCACCTGCGGGATCCCCAGATGATCGGCCAACGCAGAAAGATGCAAATCCCGGCTGGGTTTGTTGATGATCAGCCCCATCGCGCCGTTGTCGGAATGGGCGCAGAGCAAGATGACGCTGCGCTCAAAGCGCGGATCGCTCATCCCCAGCATCGCGATCAGGAGTTTGCCTTGCAGATCCATCGACTCAACCGTTCTCTTTGCCGCGATTATTGCGCCTTGCAAGCCGCGGCTCAAGTCAACAGATGCGACAGGTCTGCCACATCACGGCAAAGTCGCTTAGACGTGACTTCCGATCACAGGGACAACGCCTATGCTGGGCACATGATGAAAAGATTTGCCTTACTCTGCTCTGTGCTGACAGCGTTCGCTCCGATGGTTGGTCATGCGACAACACTCGACGAGGTTGTGACAGCCGAGGTCTTGCAAGGGTGGCAGACCGATAGCGGCAGCGCGATGATGGCGCTGCGTCTGACGCTGGCACCGGGGTGGAAGACGTATTGGCGCAGCCCTGGCGATGCGGGGATCCCGCCGGCCTTCGACTGGTCGGGTTCGGACAATCTGGGGCAGGTGCGCATTCACTGGCCGCGACCGGCGGTGTTTTTGACCAATGGCATGACAAGCGTCGGCTATCACGATCAGCTTGTGTTGCCGATCGAGGTGTTCCCCATCGATCCGTCGAGGGCCATGCGGATCGGCCTGCAGCTTGACCTTGGCGTGTGCAAGGACATCTGTTTGCCCGCAAGCTTGTCTCTGGCCGACGATGTCGTGGCCAGCGGCGCCGACGCTTCGGTGATCAAGGCGGCCCTCGCGGCGCGGCCCGCCTCGGCACAAGCGGCAGGCCTTGCCGGGATACGTTGTGAGATCGCACCCATCGACGACGGGCTGCGTGTCACGGCGCATATGGATATGCCGACGCTTGGCCCGGACGAGACCGTGGTCTTTGAGGTCGGCGCGCCAGATATCTGGGTCGCCGCAGCACAGAGCGCGCGAAACGGCGGCAGGCTGACATCGGTCACGGACATGGTCGGGCTAAGCGGGGCACCCTTTGCACTCGACCGTTCGGGCGTGACATTGACCGTCATCTCGGGCGGTGCTGCGGTCGAGATCCGTGGCTGCCCTGCGGGGCAATAAAGGACTTGTCGTCAGCCGCGCAGGCGTCGGCCCGGACCTAGAACCCACAGGATCCCGCACAGGAGCGCGGTCGCCGTAACAAAGAGCGCCAGTGCCAGCGCGCCGGGGGCAGCTTTGGCCAGAGGCAGCAGGTGCGTCAGCCAGTCCGGCCAATGCCCAAGCCAAAGAATCGGCACCAAAAGCGCAAGATAAAGCAAGAGGACCCACGGCACCGCAACAGCGCGCAGGCGGCGGATCCCAGCAGGGTGCCTACCTTGGCCCCAAGCCGCCTTGCGAAATGCCGCAAATGCCCTTTGGACATCGGCGTCAATCATCAAGATCGCAGGCACCACGAACAAGATCAGCAAAAGTCCCGCGCTCAGGCCAAAGACAAATGTGACCACTGTGGATTTCAGGAATTCGGCCTGACTGGACCGCTCATAAAGCAACGGTGCCAGGCCCACGATGTTGGTCGAGGATGTCAGAAAAATCGGTCGCAGCCGGTTGACGACGGCATTGACGATGGCTGGCCGGATCGCCTGCGTTTCGGCATATTCGTCAACGGTTGAGACCAGCACGATTGCATCATTGGTAATGATGCCTGCCATGGTGATCAGCCCCACAATAGAAAAAAGCGAAAGCGGCAGGTCCCAGACCCAATGTCCCCAGACAGCCCCGGCGATGCCAAAGGGGATTACCGCCATCACCAGAAACGGGCGGAACCATCGTGCTGTAATCCAGGCGAGACAGATGTAGATGCCGACAAGGCACAAAACGAATGCGATGCCTGCATCGGCAAGGAAGGCGTCTTCCTGCGCGCTTTGGCCCGACAGCCGGTACGTGACACCATGATCAGCGCCAATGCGCGGCAGGATCGTCGCGATCAAGTCCGCTTCGACCTTCGCGGCTTCGGCGGGCATGTCCTCGATCACGTCGCCGCTGACGGTGACGACCTGCTTGCCGTTTTCGCGCAAGATGCTGCCAAGGCCGGGGCGGATCTGCACCGACACGACGTCTGACAAGGGCAGATAGTCGCCAAGGGCGGTCGGAAGGCGCATCGTGTCCAGCACGTCGCCAGCGCGTTCGCTGGCAGGGACGGTCACACGCACGCTGCCCGAGCGCGTCCCGTCCGGAAAGTTCGCCACCTCGATACCGTTCAGATGGTCGCGAAGAGATCGCGACAGGCTTGCAGCATCAAAGCCCAGCGACTGGCCCATTGGCGTCAGGTTGACGACCAGATCATTGGCGTCCTGATCCAGCGTATCTTCCAGGCCGGTGACGACAGGATAAGCAGCCAATGCGGTCCTGAGCGCCGCCGAAGCAGCCAGCAGATCGGACGTGGAGGTACTGAAGAGGTCGACCGAAAGGCTGTCGCCGCTGGGCCCGAACCGCGCGCCGCGAAAGCTGATCTCTTCAAGCAAAGGATGGTTCTGAACCTCGTCCTGCACAGCTGTCGCGAAGGCGAGGGCAGAATAGGGCCGCAGGTCAGGATCAATGAGTTCCAACGAAATGCCGCCCAGCAGATCGGCGGACTTGCCTTCAGCACCCGCCAGGTTGCGGCCCGCGTTGCCGCCCACCTCGGCCAGCGAATATCGGACCGGGTTGCGCCCGTGCTCGGCCTCGAACGCCTTGCCTGTCGCAGCGGCCGCGCGTTGCAGTTCGCGCATCATCGCCAGGCTGTCCGCCCGCGTGGCACCCTCGGCCATCGCAAAGCTGCCGGTGACCACCGCTTGCTCGGGGGCCACGAAAAAGCGATAGGCGACATCGCCGCGCAGGAACGCGGCCGCCTGCGTGGCCAGCAGAAACAACGCGCAAGCAACCACCGGATAGCGCGCCACAAGCACGGCGCGGATGACCGGGCGGGTGGCATGCACGTTGAACCAGTCAAGCCCGCGATTGACCTGGATTGATGGCCAGTCATACCAGCGGCGCGTCGCCACATCGCGCAACGCATGCGCCAGATGGTTTGGCAGGATGTAAAAGCACTCCACCAGCGAGGCGAGCAGGATCGCGATCACGGTAAACGGGATTGCCGCGATCAACGCCCCAAAGGGCCCGCCGATGACGATCAGACCAAGGAACGCGATGACGATGATCAGCGTCGAGGCAAAGATGGGCCCCGCAAGGCGCGTGATGGCCCGTTCCGCGGCTGTCTGGGGCGCCTCGCCCAGATGGCGCACCCGGTGATCGGTGTGTTCGGCCACGATGATAGCATCGTCGACGATGATGCCGACGGTAATGATCATCGCAAAAAGCGAAATCATGTTCAGCGTGAGCCCGGCCGCATACATGATGGCAAGGCCCGCCAGAATGGCAATGGGCACGCCAGAGGCGACCCAGAACGCGGTGCGCGCATTCAAAAAGAGAAACAAAAGCACGACGACCATGCCCAGCCCCGCAAGCGCGTTGTCGACCAGCAAGGTCAGCCGGTCAGCGATGAGATCCGCGCGCGAGCGCGCCAGGTCCAAACTGACACCTGGTGGCAAGGTGGCGGTCAGGGACGCTGCGACCTTTGCCACGCTGTCCTGGATGGCAATGGCATCCCCGGTGTCGGATCGGTCCACCCGGATCGTTATGGCCGGATTTTCGCCGACAAATGCCGCACGACGCTGATCAAGGCCCGCCGCGGTCAGTGTCGCAATATCCGAAAGCACCAGCTTTTCGCCATTGGCCAGGGTCCGCAGAACCACATTGCCCAGATCAAGCGTCGAGCGCAGGTCGGCCCCCGTGCGCAGGCGGGCAGAGCCACCCTCAAGTTCTCCGACCGGGCCAGAGCTGACCGTTTGGGCAATCGCGGCGGCGATCTCTGCGAGGGTGATGTCGTGGCGCAAGAGCGCGATGGTCGGCACTTCGATCTCTACATCTGCCGCGGTTAGGCCCTGGATCGTGGTGCGGGTGATGCCGGCCTCGTAAAGACGGGAGGTAAACTCGTCGGCAAAGCGCGCCAACTGGTCAACGCCCACCGGTCCGGTGATGACCACATCCGTCACCCGGTCACGCCAGACCTCCTGGCGCACGACGGCATCCTCGGCGTCATCGGGCAGATCGGCGACCGCTGCAATGGCTGCCTCAACAGCGTCCGTGGCGACCGCAAGATCGGTGCCCGGTTCGAATTCCAGCGAGATTGAGGCCTGCCCCTCGCTTGCCTGCGACGAGACGCGCGCCACACGGTCCAGCCGCATCAGGGCTGGCTCGATCCGGTCGATGATCGCGCGGTCGACATCTTCGGCCCCGGCATCGGGCCAGGCGACCGAAACCGAGACAGCGGTCGCCACGACATCCGGAAAGTACTGCGCGCGCATGCGGCTGGCCGCAATTACGCCTGCCAGCAGCATGCATAGCATCAACAGATGCGCAATCGTCCGATGGCGCAGAAAGTACGCGATACCCCAAAAGCTGGGTTCATCACGGTCTGCGGGCGCGGTTGCCATGACCTACCCGCCCGCCCGCGCGTTGATCTGCGCGACAAGCTCGGCGGGGACGCTGGACGCGGTCAATTGCGCGACCATCGCGGTGCGGTCAACGTCCGACAAGCTCGGGTCCGCCTCGACGAGCGCTATCAGGCGCGCGCGCTCATCCTCGTTCAGCGCCACCGCATCGGTCGCGCCCTCTGCGCGCAGCGGGCGCACCTTGATCCCGGCACCGGTTTGCGTGGTGCGTTCCATGACAACCTCACGCCCGGCGATGGCGCGCGCATCGACGATCACGTCATCGCCCTGTCTGCGCAAAAGCGTTACCGGCAGTGCCTCAAGCCGATCTTCGCTGCCCAAGGCAAGCACCGTGCCATCCGCGCCAATCGCCCGACCGGGCAGGATGGCCGCCCCGGCGAGTGGTGGCTCGTTCAGGGTCACGGCAACAAAATCGCCCGGACGAAACCCCGGTGCGGCCTCCAGCGTGGCAATGACGAGCCTGCCGCTTTCGCCCTCGGCCAAGGCGGCACCTGCGCGACGAAGCGTACCCTTGGCCTGCAAGACCGTGCCGCCGCTCTGCAACGATGCCATGATGGGCTCCGAGCGCAGCTGACCCGCCGCATCCAAAAGCTGCGAGAATTGCCCGGTGGACAGTCGTATCCAGAGATCCAGCGCGCCGGGGTCGATCAAGACGGCCAGCCGTTCATTCACGCCGACCAGTCCGCCCTGCACGACCGTGACCGCATCCAGAACGCCGGTAAAGCCGGCCCGGATTTCGGTATCGGCCAGCGCGCGACGGGCTTCGGACAACGTGATCTCTTGCCGGACAATGGCTGCCTCGGCCTCGGCCAGTTGCGCCTCGGCAGTCAGCATGGCCTGACGCGCCGCAAGCAACGACTGGGTCGCCGAGGATTCCGCCAACTCTGCCGATTCCACCGCCGTTGCGCTGCCTGCGTCGCGGGCGCGCAGATCGCGCTGGCGGGCTGTGGCCACAACGCGCAGTGCCAGTTGCTTCTCAGCCGCTGCCTGTTCGTCGCGCGCCAGATCAAGCCTGCCCGAGGCCTGCACGCGGTCAGCCTTGCGGCTGCCCAGATCCGCGATTGCAAGGTCCAGCGCGGCTGTGGCTTCAGCCTGATCCAGGCGCGCCAACAGCAGGCCCTCGGTTACGGTAGCCCCCACCGCAAGTTCCCGCGCCGTCCAGACGATGCGTCCTGCCCGTGGCGTACGGACTTCGAGGCTGCGTCGGGCCCGAACCTCGCCATAAGCGGTGGTCACGGGCGTCACGGTGCCTGCCGAAACCCGCATGACCCGGACCGAGGCCACGCGCTCTTCGCCGAGGGGTCCTGCTGGTCCTTCTGCCGCGCCCGCGCGCAGAGCATTCACGATCTGAACAACTGCCAAGGTCAGCAGACCCAGCGTCAGCGCTGCCAGAAACAGGCCCATCAGACTTTGCCGGTAGAACCGCATCCTCGTCGCACCCATCGAAGTCGTGCACAGTAATCTAGCACTGCGCGTGGGCCTGACCAGCCACGTTAGCGCGAGTATGCTTCAGCCGGGCCGCATGCGGTCACGCAGCGACAAAAGGTCCGCCCATGCCTCACGCTTGGCAATCGGCGTGCGCAAGTGATACGCCGGATGCGTCATCGGCAGAACCGGACGACCCAGTGCGTTCGTCCAGTGCCCGCGCAACGAAAGGATACCACGCTTACCCAAAAGCGCGGCGCAGGGTATGTTTCCCATCAGCACGATGAAGTCAGGGTTCGCCAGCACAATGTGGCGTTCGACAAAGGGCACCATCATCGCGATCTCTGCAGGTTCAGGGTCGCGGTTGGCAGGCGGACGCCAAGGCATGACGTTGGTGATATAGAGCGCGTCGGCCGCGTTGGGTGCGGTCCGCGACAACCCGATTGCCGCAAACATCCGGTCAAGCATCTGGCCTGCGGCACCCACGAAGGGGCGACCTTCGATATCCTCGTCGCGCCCAGGTGCCTCACCAAGGATCAGCACCCGCGCGGCCGGGTTGCCGTCGCTGAAAACGGTATTGCGCGCGCCCTTTTTCAGTTCACACAGATCAAACGCGGCAAGTGCGGCGTGCAGGTCAGCCAAGCTGACTGCGGCGGCTGCCATGTCGCGGGCGACGGCGACGGGGTCGCTGGGCGGGGATACCACTGGCGCCGTGGCCTGAGCCGCCACGGTCACGGCGCGCATGCCTGCGTCTGGCGACGCGGCCTTACCCAGCGCATAACGGTCGATCGCAGCATCCTCCAGCGCGTCGACGACGCCCAGATCATGCTGCCACGACAGGGCCGCAAGGGCCGCATGCCAGTCGTCGCCGAGATCGTCCACGATTCCCATAACTGAACGCTAAGACCCTGCTTCATCGCCCGCAAGCCACAAGCCCGTTGCCCACCCCGCCCTGCACTGGCATAAGCAGCCAAAGCCAGCGACAGGAGCGTATGATGACCTTTCGGGTGCGGCACCTTTTGGGGATCGAACAGCTTTCTCCGCAAGACATCGTGACCGTGCTGGACCTTGCCGACCGCTATGTGGATTTGAACCGCCGCACGGTGAAACAGTCCGACGTGCTGGCGGGCATGACGCAGATCAACATGTTTTTCGAAGCGTCGACGCGCACGCAGGCCTCGTTCGAGTTGGCAGGGAAACGGCTGGGCGCGGATGTCATGAACATGCCGGTGGCCCATTCATCCGTCAAAAAGGGCGAGACGCTGATCGACACCGCGATGACGCTGAACGCGATGCATCCCGATCTCTTGGTGGTGCGGCATCCGAGTTCCGGCGCGGTCAACCTTTTGGCATCAAAAGTGAATTGCGCGGTGCTGAACGCCGGCGACGGGCGGCATGAACACCCGACGCAGGCCCTGCTGGACGCGCTGACGATCCGCCGCGCCAAGGGGCGCATCCAGCGCCTGACCGTGGCGATCTGCGGCGACATCGCGCATTCCCGCGTGGCGCGGTCGAACCTGATCCTCTTGGGCAAGATGGAAAACCGCATCCGCCTGATCGCACCCCCGACCCTAATGCCTGCCGGGGTCGAGGAGTTCGGGTGTGAATTGTACGACGACATGGCACGCGGGCTGGAAGGCGCGGATGTGGTGATGATGCTGCGCCTTCAACGTGAACGGATGGATGGCGGATTCGTGCCCTCGATGCGGGAATACTACCACCGGTTCGGGCTGGACGCTGAAAAGCTGGCCCACGCCAAACCCGACGCCATCGTGATGCACCCCGGCCCGATGAACCGGGGGGTCGAGATCGACGGGGATCTGGCGGATGACATCAACCGAAGCGTCATTCAGGAGCAGGTGGAGATGGGCGTCGCAGTGCGCATGGCCTGCATGGATTTGCTGGCGCGGAATTTACGGGCGGAGCGGGGACGGCAGGCGGTAGGGGTGATGGTGTGAGCGGCGTAGGGTGCGCTACAGCGCATCAATTCACCCGCGCGACATGGTGCGCTGTAGCGCAACCTAGGAGCGCAACATGACCGACAAACCCCCGAAGTCCGACGCCCGCATCGGTGGCATGGTCGCCACGGTCGTGCTGGTGCTGCTGGCGGTGTTCGTGGTGGTGTTTGTTTGGATGGGAACGTGAGGATGAACGACCGCCTGGGCCGCGCCGAAATGCTGCCAACCCGTAGGGCGGGGTTCACCCCGGCATGCCGGTGCTGCCAACGGCGGCGTGAACCACGCCGTACTTACAGTGGCGATGCCAAATGACCCTCCACCTCACCAACGCCCGTCTCATCGACCCCGAAACCCTCACCGACACAATCGGCTCGATCACCCTGCACGACGGCCTCATCTCCGCACTCAACGCCCCCGCCCCGAAATCCGCGGCCATCCTCGACTGCGGCGGGCACGCCCTCGCCCCCGGCATCGTCGACTGGGGCGTCAAGATCGGTGAGCCGGGCGAGCGGCACAAGGAATCGTTCCGCTCCGCCGGTCTGGCGGCCGCCGCCGGGGGGGTCACCACGATCATCGCGCGGCCCGACACCAACCCCGCCATCGACACGCCCGAGGCGCTGGAATTCGTCACTCGCCGCGCTGCCGAAAGTGTTGTGCGCATCCGGCACATGGCGGCGCTGACGAAAGCCCGCGAGGGGCGGGAGATGACGGAAATCGGGTTCCTGATGGATGTGGGGGCGATTGCGTTCACCGATTGCGACCATGTCAGCACCGATACCAAGGCGCTGAGCCGGGCGATGACCTACGCGCGGGGTCTGGGCGCGCTGATCGTGGGGCATCCGCAAGAACCGGGGCTGTCCTCGGGTGCTGCGGCCACCAGCGGCAAATTTGCCAGCCTGCGTGGTCTGCCCGCCGTCTCGCCCATGGCCGAACGGCTGGGGCTGGAACGCGACCTCGCGCTGGTCGAGATGACGCGCGTGCGCTATCATGCCGATCAGATCACCACGGCCTTGTCGCTGCCCGCCCTCGACCGGGCGCGGGCGGAGGGACTCGATGTGACGGCGGGCACCTCGATCCACCACCTGACGCTGAACGCGTTCGATGTCGGCGATTACCGTACGTTCTTCAAAGTCACACCGCCGTTGCGGTCCGAAGAGGATCGGCTGGCAATGGTGGACGCGGTGGCCTCGGGGCGGATCGACGTCATCTCGTCGATGCACACCCCGCAGGACGAGGAATCCAAACGCCTGCCGTTTGAAGAGGCCGCCAGCGGTGCGGTGGCGTTGGAAACCCTGCTGCCTGCCGCCTTGCGTCTTTACCACGCCGGGGCGATCAGCCTGCCACAACTCTTTCGCGCAATGGCGCTGAACCCCGCCAAACGGCTGGGTCTGCCGCAGGGCCGGCTATCCATCGGAGCCCCCGCCGATCTGGTCCTTTTTGACCCTGATGCGCCCTATCTTCTGGATCGCTTTGCGCTGGCGTCAAAATGCAAGAATACCCCCTTTGACGGCCAGCGGATGGAAGGTAAGGTGCTGGGCACTTTTGTAAAAGGAATTCAAGTCTATGCCGCCAAAGGACGCCCCTGATGCCTGAACTGACAAGTGGTTGGGATACGTTGAGCCTTGTGGCGTTTCTGGCCTATCTGCTGGGATCGGTGCCCTTTGGCATCTTGATCACCCGCGCGCTGGGGCTGGGTGATCTGCGCAGCATCGGGTCGGGTAACATCGGCGCAACCAACGTGCTGCGCACCGGCCACAAGGGCGCTGCCCTTGCCACCTTGATCCTTGATGCGGCCAAGGGGGCGGTCGCCGTGCTGGCTGCGCGCTGGTTTGCGGGCGAGGATGCCGCCCAGCTGGCGGGTCTTGCCAGCTTTCTTGGGCATCTGTTCCCGCTTTGGCTGAACTTCAAGGGTGGCAAAGGCGTGGCCACGTTCCTTGGCATCTTGCTGGCGCTGGCTTGGCCCGTGGGGTTGGCGGCTTGCGGGATCTGGGCGCTGGCAGCCGCGCTGTCGCGGATGTCCTCGGTGGCTGCGCTGGTGGCTGCCGCGACGTCCGCGATCTGGCTTTTTGTCTTTGATCACGGGCGGATGGTGTTTCTCGTCGTCATCCTGACATTGCTGGTTTATCAGCGCCACATGGCCAACATCGCACGACTGCGTGCGGGCACCGAACCAAAGATCGGTGCCAAGTAGCAATGCTTCGGCGGCAGTTTGCCGTTCAGGGCTCCAGGACTTTCTCATCAAAACAGTCTTTTGCAATTGGCAAACTCTGTCGCGGAAACTTGCCAGGATGACGGTTTATCGGATCACGACGCCGTTCATCAGCCTTTTCAGCACTGCAAACTGATAGACAACAAGCGCAAGGCCAAGGGTGATGATCGTCAAGAACACCCAGATGACTGCGTGGCCGATAATCTCGGACAGATGCACGTCAACATGCAGTCGCCCGATGACGCTGCCATCCGCGCCGATCAATCTGGTGCGGTTGATCGGCGCTTTCAGAATGTAATAGGGGGCGACAAACAGGCCAAGTCCCAGCGTGATGATGCACAGCAAGACCCAGAGGATCACTGTCCCGATACCTTCGGACACAGAAAAATCACACGACAGTCGTTGACCTGGCGAAAGTTCATAGCTCATGGCGCACTCCGGCGGTTGTGCGGTGTATGTGGCTGAACTTGTTGGTCCCAATCGGGCTTTTTCGCGGTAACTTCGGACGCGGGCAACCCGGACGCGCGGCGACAACGCGCCGTGCTACAGGCTGACCGCCCGGTAGATCTTGCCCAGATCACCGCCCCAGTCGCCGTGGTACTGTGCCAAAAGCCGGTCCGCCTGAACATCACCGGTCGCAAGGCTTTCCATCAAAGGGGCCAACAGCGCCTCTTCGCCCAAGCCCCGTGCAGCAAGTCCAGCCTGCGACAGCGCAACGGCAGCGCGGGCGAGATCGATCAGCTTGACGCCGCCAGCTTCACCGCGCAGCGCCGACACCGAGGCCGCAACGCGCAGGCCTTCACGCGTCTCGGCATCAAACCCTTTTACCAGATCCCAGGCCGCATCCAGCGCGCCCTGATCATACATCAGCCCGACCCAGAATGCGGGCAGCGCCACGATATGCGCGAGGTCCCCGCAATCGGCGCCGCGCATTTCGATGTATGTCTTGACCCGCGCCTCTGGAAAAACGGTCGTCATGTGGTCCGCCCAGTCGCTGAGGGTCGGCTTTTCGCCCGGCAGCGCCGGCAGCTTGCCGGCCAGAAAGTCGCGGAATGACTGGCCCAGCGCATTGATGTATTTGCCGTCGCGATAGACGAAATACATCGGCACATCCAAAACCCAATCGACATAAGCCTGATACCCCATGCCGTCTTTGAACGCGAAGGGCAGCATGCCGGTACGGGTATCATCAAGGCCCCGCCAGATACGGGACCGCCAGCTGCGGTGACCGTTGGGCGTGCCCTCGAAAAACGGTGACGAGGCGAAAAGCGCCGTTGCCACCGGCTGCAAGGCCAGCGACACCCGCAGCTTTTTCACCATATCCGCCTCGGACGCATAGTCGAGGTTCACCTGCACCGTGCAGGTGCGGTACATCATCTGGGTGCCATGCGTGCCAACCCGGCCCATGTAGTCGGTCATGAGGCGATAGCGCCCCTTTGGCATCACCGGCATCTGGTCATGCCGCCATTCGGGCGCAGCGCCGATCCCCATGAAACGCACACCCAAGGGATCGGAGACCGCCTTGACCTCGTCCAGATGGGACGCGGTTTCGGCAAGCGTGTCGTGAAGACTTGCCAACGGTGCGCCCGACAGTTCAAACTGGCCGCCCGGTTCCAGACTGATGTTTGCGCCGTTCCGGGTCAGGCCGATGACATGGTCGCCCTCGCGCACCGGTGCCCAGCCGAACCTGTCCCGCAGTCCTTCAAACAGGGCTGAAATCGACCGCTCACCCGCATATGGCAAGGGCGCATTTGTGTCTGTCAGCCAGCCGAATTTCTCGTGCTCGGTGCCAATGTGCCAGTCGGATTTCGGCTTTTCGCCCGACGCCATATATGCCGCGAGGTCGTCCAGGCGTTCAATCGCGCCACCG
This sequence comes from Rhodobacterales bacterium, assembly GCA_031378845.1. GTDB lineage: Bacteria > Pseudomonadota > Alphaproteobacteria > Rhodobacterales > Rhodobacteraceae > JAJNPS01. The sequence continues at coordinate 136,183 of JANNES010000001.1, read as the reverse complement.
CCGGATTGTGGAATGGACATGGCGCGTCTCCTGTTCGGGCGCTGAGCCGCCCGGCGCACAGACCTCGCCTCTGGCACTCGCACTGTCAATACAGACGCAAATGCATCACAAAAGATTATGAGCGATGTTTCAGGGTCGCCGGTCCAGACCTGACGCGTGGCGCGACTTGCGCCGCCAGACCGTCCGGCTTTCAGATGCCAGCATAACGGACTGCCCTTGGGCCCCGGGACCGGGCGCCAGGGCCGCGACCAAGGTGCCCGCGTCGAGATCTGGCAGGCTGGCAAAAGCATCGAAAAGGCGATCCGCGCCGGTGGCATCGACCGGGATCAGCAGCGCTTGACCATCCGACTGACGCAACTGCCAGAGTCTGTGTCCGCGCAACCGAAGCAGGCGGATCTCGACGAGGTCGGGGATCGCCACGTAGCCGCCGGTGCCGGGCCCAAGATAACCTATTTGCGCCTCGTCAACTTCGACGACACCCGGGGCCTCGACGACTTGGGAAAACCGCATCCGACGCCAGGCCGCAAGACCCCAAATCGCTGCCAGAGCCAGAACCGCAGCGCCTAGTGGCACCAAAAGATACCCGCCAAGCGACAAGAACCACAGCCCAAAGCAGCCAAAGACTGCCGCGGCGACCACCTCGCGCCCGCGCCGCAGGCCAGCAAGCACCGTTGGCCGTATCAAGGTCATGCCCGCACCTGATGCGTGCTTTCAAACAGCACAACCGCCATTTTCCCCGCCGGTTGAAACCCGATTGCCTGATATGCGCGTGCTGCGGTGTCACTTGCGGCGAAAAGAACCGCACGGCCCACCCCCTGTGCGCGCGCTTGCTGCAAATGCAAGGCAACCGCCAGCCGTGCGTGGCCCCGCCCGCGCAAATCCGGAGGCACATAGACTCCGCCGATTTGCACAATCTCCGGCAACGCGGCGTTGAACCCGGTCATCGCGACGGGCGCCCCGCTGCGCAAAAGCACCCGGTGCGATCCGGTTTGGATATAGGCAGATACGTCGCCCTCAGCTTCGGTCGTCGCCTTCTCAACAGGTGTTCCCAGAAGCTCATGGTTATAAGCCGTGCGCCAATCAATCAGCATTTTTCGCCAATCTTCGCATGCCGGTATCAACTGCGCACCCACAGCGTCAGGCACCACAAGGTTGGCTAAAGTCAGAGAAAATCCGGGCTCATCCTGATCGCGGCGCGTTGCCCTGTCCCCTAAACTCAAGGCCGCCAGAACGTGCCGCGTGGCCGCAGCCTCGCCAACGGCCCCTGTGATCATCATGCGCGCTAACGCGGTCGGGAGCACGCCCAAATCCACCCCACCCGGCAGCACGGCCAAAATCATGCCGCGCCGCGTAACCGCAATAACGCCGCTGATTCCCGGCCCCACCAGCCAATAGCGGGCTGCATTTGGATGATCCGACGCAAAACCAGTCTGCCCAATCCCGTGCGCGCGAAGATTGCTCATCGGAAACATCGCAACATCGATATGCGCCAGCAAAAATGCGTCCAGAGTCCTGCGGTCCTGCGGCCCTGCCTCCCGGATCACACCCAATCCCCCAAAGCCGCTTGCCATAGAGTCACCGCCGCCACCACCGCGGTATCCGCGCGCAAGATGCGCGGGCCCAGCGATAGCGAGGTGACGCTTGGCAAAGCGGCGATACGCATGCGTTCGTCGCTGGCAAAGCCACCCTCAGGGCCAATCAAGATTGCCCAGGGCTGACCCCGGCCGAGGGTCGGATCGACACAAGCAGGTGCGCCGGCCGACGCCTCGTCGCACCACAAAAGATGCCGCTCGGCGGGCCAGCTTGCCAAAAGGCGTGGCAGGGTGATCAACTCGTCCACCTGCGGGACGACCGTGGCACCGCATTGCTCGGCCGCCTCGACGGCATGGGCAATCAGCTTGTCCTGACGCAGCCGGTCGGCATTGGTAAAGCGGGTGCGCACCGGCTGTATGCGCGCCACGCCCAGCTCCACCGCCTTTTCGACTACATAGTCGGTGCGGGATTTCTTCAAAGGGGCAAAGATCAGCCACAGATCCGGCGGCGGCGACAGAGGCCGTGTCAGAGAGAGGCATTGCAAAGCCGGGTCACGTTTGCCGGACTGGGCCACTTCGGCCAGCCATTCGCCATCGCGACCGTTAAAGACCAGGACCGGCTGACCCGTCTGCGCCCGCATGACATGCAAAAGGTAGTGCGCCTGTGCGGGCAACAGAGGCACGGGTTGCCCCGGCCCCAAAGGGTGATCTACAAAGAGGCGTATCCTTGCCGCTGTCATGGTCGCGAACCCTATGTCCCAAAAGCCGGAATTGCCAGAGGTCGAACCCGACCCAGACCGGAGCGTCTTTGATGCCCCGCCTGGCAATTGGGTCGATATCTACGCCCCAAGGGCACTGCGGCCTTATCTTCGGCTCAGCCGGGTGGATCGTCCCATCGGGACGTGGCTTCTGTTCATCCCCTGCCTTTGGGCAATTTCCTTGGCGGCAGCGGTCGACGGGTATCGATCATGGGATATCTGGCTGGGTCTTAGTTGCGGCGCGGGCGCGCTTCTCATGCGTGGGGCGGGTTGTACGTGGAACGACCTGAGCGACCGCGAATTTGATGCAAAAGTGGCGCGCACACAATCGCGCCCGTTGCCCTCAGGTCAGGTCACGCCATTTCATGCGGGCCTGTGGATGCTCGCGCAAGCGATGGCAGCGGCGTTGATCTTGTTCAGTTACAATTGGTTCGCCATCGCGTTGGGGATTGCGTCCTTGGCGCTTGTCGCGATCTATCCGTTTGCCAAACGCTTTACGTGGTGGCCACAGGTCTTTCTGGGGCTGGCATTCAATTGGGGCGCGCTGCTTGCCTGGGCGGCCCATGCAGGCGAAGTACCACTGGCGGCGCTGTTTCTGTATGCGGGTGGCATCGCGTGGACACTCTTTTACGACACCATTTATGCCCATCAAGATACCGAGGACGACGCCGTGATCGGGATCAGGTCGACGGCGCGCATGTTCGGGACCGATAGCCCGGTTTGGCTGGCACGCTTTTTGGTGATCGCCGTCCTGTGTCTGATGATCGCGGTCTTGCTGGCGCTGTTGCCCATCGGTGCTGGCAGCAGCGTCAAGCTTGTGGTGGCATTGCTTGGGGTCTGGGCCTTTGGTTGGCACCTCTTTTGGCAGCTGCGAAGGCTGGACATTGCAGACCCCGCATCATGCCTTTTGGTCTTTCGGTCCAATCGCGATGCGGGCTTGATCCTGTGGCTGTTTCTTGTCATTGCAGCGCTGCTTTGATTGTCACACTGCATCCAGGCGCCTAAAGAGGTCGCGTTGTGAAAGTGCCAAACCTTCTCCCCTATTTCAAGACTGCTGCCGCGCGCATGGCGTTCCAGCCGACGCCCGGCGTTCTTGCGGCGGCGGCATTTGCCGGCGCCGGCATCGTCATGCTTGCGATCGCCTTTCTGGCGGCAGTAGCGGTCGAACGCCGGACGGAAACGGCGGTGACCAATGCACTGTCAGGCGCATCTGCCGACTGGGCCCAGGTTTCGGTGGACGGATTGCGCGTTACATTGACCGGATCCGCCCCGAACGAGGCAGAGCGGTTTCGCGCGATTAATGTGGCGGGTTCGGTCGTCGATTCCGGTCGCATCATCGACGCTTTGGATGCGATCCCGGCCAAGGCCGTCGCGGCACCCCGCTTTTCGGTGGAAATGCTGCGCAACAATGACAGCGTACAGTTGATCGGGCTCTTGCCGCAGGACCCGGGCGAAGGGGGCATCAGCAAAGAGGCCTTGCTCGACAACGTTGCGGCGTTTGCCAGCGACACGGCTGTATCGAACATGCTGGAGACCGCGGCCTACCCCCCTGCCGACGGCTGGAACGAAGCGTTGAAATTCGGCATGGACGCGCTGAAGCTTTTGCCAAGCGCCAAAATATCGGTTGATGCAGAACGTGTTGCAGTGACCGCCATTACCGATAGCGAGGACCAGAAACGCAACGTCGAGGCTGCATTGCGCAATGCCAAGCCCGCCGCAATAACTCTGGTGCTGGATGTTTCCGCACCGCGTCCGGTGATCGCCCCCTTTACCTTGCGCTTTCTGATCGACGATCAGGGCGCGCGTTTTGATGCGTGTTCGGCCGATACCGAGGTTGCCCGGCGGCGCATTCTTGCCGCGGCCGGCGTTGCCGGCGCACCCGCCGACACGCCTTGCGCCATCGGCCTTGGTGTCCCGACCCCGCGCTGGTCCGAAGCGGTCGAGGCGGTGATTTCGGCGGTGGTCTCGCTTGGCGGCGGGTCGGTAACGATCTCGGATGCCGACATCACCCTGGAAGCGCCCCAGGGCGTCTCGCAGCCCACCCTCGACCGGGTTGTGGGCGAGCTTGAGTCAAGCCTGCCGGAAGTGTTTTCACTGGCCGCTTCGCTTGGCGCAGGCACGACCGAAGGCCAGGGTCCGGCAGAGTTTCTGGCGACAATGGGCGAGACGGGAACCGTCGAGATCGGCGGCAGACTGGTGGACGAATTGCAGCGCAACGCGGTCATGGCCTACTCCGAGGCGGCTTTTGGCGCGGACAAAGTCAAAATGGCCGCGCGCCTTGACCCGGCACTTCCCGACGGTTGGCCCGTCCGCGTGATGGCAGGCCTTGAGGCTATGAAGCAGCTGACCTCTGGCAAATTGGTTGTGAGACACGATTCCGTGACGGTCAAAGGGGTGACCGGATCGCCCCAGGCACGCAGCCAGATCGCGCAAATCCTGTCAGGCAAACTCGGGCAGGGCCAGTCTTTTCAGGTCGATGTACGCTATGACGTGGAACTTGATCCGGACGCGGCACCGCCGCCGCCCGAGGACTGTGCGGCCGAGATCGCCGCCATCCTGTCGCGGCAAAAGATCGCCTTCACTCCGGGGTCGTCCGAAATTGCCGGGACAGCCATGCCGACCCTCACAGCCATCGCCGAAGTGCTGGGTGATTGCCCGGTCATGCTGATGGAAATCGGCGGATTTACCGATTCCCAAGGCTCCGAGGGGGGCAACCTGGCCCTCAGCCAAGCGCGCGCCGACGCAGTGCTGTTTGCGCTGCAAGGCCGTCGCGTCGATGTGTCGGGAATGCGTGCCAAAGGCTATGGCGAGGCGAGCCCCGTTGCCGACAATGATACGGATGCCGGGCGCGAGGCCAACCGGCGGATCGAGTTCACCTTGATCGGGGCCAAGGCTGGACCTGGCACAAACGGCGCGCAAGGTGCGGGTCCCGCCACGGACGGTTTGCCCTCGCCCGACACGTCCGACGAGGCACGCCCGTCCTTTGCCCCGACCGAGCCGACAACGCGGCCCAAGCCGCGACCCGAACAGGGGTGACTTTCCCAAACCGCGTCTGCTAGAACGCCCCACACTCAGTCGCTGGCGAAAGTGACCCATGAACCGTACCGAATTCATCATCACGACCGCGATCATTCTGCTTGCCGCGTTTGCCTTGGGTTGGTTCAGCTACTGGCTGATGCACCGCTTTACCCGTGTTGCGGGTGGCGACATGGCCGAGATGGACCGGCTCGCCCAATCCCTGCATGAGGCAGAAGAGGTGCGCGATCAGGCGATATTGTACCTCGAGCAGCGCGAGGCCGAGCTGATGAGCCAGATTTCCCAGACCGAAGCAGAACTGCGTGCCGCGATGGAAGGCCTGCGCGATGTGCGTCACGAGGCCGAAGAGATGCGCGCCTATATCGAACGGATTAACGCCAATACCTGACCGCGCGGGTGCGCTGCCCCCGGCCTTGGACGACACCGTCCCCGGGATGCTTTTGACCAGCAAGAACGCGTGGCCGGTCAACCCTCCAGGACGCAAAGCCGCGTCAAGGCCGAAGCCGGATCGGTCAGGTCATCAATCACATCAAAATGGTGGCGACCGGGCGCGACAGTCCAGTCACAGGCCCAGTTCTCCGACAGGGTCCGCGCCTGCCACAGGAACGACGGACGCTCCTGCCCGCCAACCCATACATGGGCCGAGACGCCCCTGCGCAAAGGCAGCAGGGCCGGGCTTTCAGCCAAGACCTCCGCGTCGGTCAGACCAAGCTGTTCGTTCATCGACGTAAAGCAGAGCGGGGCGAGGTCTGCCACTGGCGAGACCGGGACCACGCGGGCGACGGGGGTCGTGCAGGGCGCGCCTGCACATCCCATGCGGGCGCACAGATGCCCCCCCGCCGAATGACCACTGACCACCACGGGACCCGCAACAAGTGCCGCAGCTGCGTCCACGGCGCGTCCGATCTCCACCGTGATCGCCGAGATGCGCGACTCGGGCGCAAGCGTGTAGGACGGCATCGCCACCGCCCAGCCATTGGCCAAGGCGCCCGCCGCAAGATGCGACCAGCTTTCCCGGCCGAATGCCAGCCAGTAGCCGCCATGCACATAGACCAAGAGCCCACGCGCTGCCGCCAGAGGCAAAAAGAGATCAAACCGGTGACGCGCGCCGGGTCCGTAGGGAATGTCCAAGCGTGCACGCGGCCCCAATGCCGTGCGAAAGTCGGCAGCCTCGGCGGCCCAGCGCGGGGCATAGTCGGCGGCACCGGGGATGAAGTCACCGTTGGTATAGGCACGCGACAGGTCCATCTGGCATCCTCGTTTTGTTCAAATGCGCGCGGCGCTCATCGGCACAACTGGACTTTTGCGCGTGCGCCATGCATTGCATGGGCATCCGAGAAATGGGAGGCCCACATGCTCGATTCCCCGACCGATTTGCGCGCTTTGCTGAAAGACCCCAGCCTTTTGACCGAAAAGGCGTATATCGCCGGGCAATGGGTGATGGCCGATGACGGCAAGACCTTTGCGGTCCGCAACCCCGCCCGTGGCGATATCATCGCGAATGTCGCCGACCTGAGCCGCAAAGAAGCCGCGCGCGCCATTGCCGCCGCCGATCTGGCGCGCCGGGACTGGGCAGCGCGAACCGGCAAGGAACGCGCGGCCATCTTGCGCAAATGGGCCGATCTGATGGTCGCCAATGCCGTCGTTCTGGGCGCGATCCTGACCGCCGAGATGGGCAAACCGCTGCCCGAGGCCAAGGGCGAGGTCATCTATGGCGCGTCCTTTCTGGAATGGTTCGGCGAAGAGGCCAAACGCATCTACGGCGAGACGATCCCCGGCCATCAGCGCGACAAGCGCCTGATGGTGATCAAGCAGCCGATTGGCGTGGCCGCCTCGATCACGCCGTGGAACTTCCCCAACGCGATGATCGCGCGCAAGGTTGCCCCGGCATTGGCCGCCGGTTGCGGCTTTGTCGCCCGCCCGGCCGCCGAGACGCCGTTGTCGGCGCTGGCCATGGCGGTTCTGGCCGAACGCGCGGGCGTGCCCGCAGGGGTCTTTTCGGTGATCACATCGTCGCGGTCGTCCGACATCGGCAAGGAGTTTTGCGAAAACCCTGCTGTGCGCAAGCTGACCTTTACCGGCTCCACCGAAGTCGGTCGCATCTTGCTGCGTCAGGCGGCGGATCAGGTGATGAAATGCTCGATGGAACTGGGCGGCAATGCGCCCTTCATCGTGTTTGACGATGCCGATCTGGATGCCGCCGTCGAAGGCGCAATGATCTCCAAGTTCCGCAACAACGGCCAGACCTGTGTTTGTGCGAACCGCATCTATGTGCAGGCGGGCGTCTATGATGCCTTTGCCGAAAAGCTGACCAGGGCGGTGGCCAAGCTGAATATCGGCGACGGTCTGACGGCGGGGGTCACAACGGGGCCGTTGATCACCATGGCGGCGGTGGAAAAGGTCGAAGAGCATATTGCCGACGTGATCGCAGGCGGTGGCAAGGTGACCATGGGCGGCAAGCGGCATGCCTTGGGCGGGTTGTTCTTTGAGCCGACGGTGGTCACCGGCGTGACGCCAGCCATGAAAGTCTCGACCGAGGAAACCTTTGGCCCGCTTGCACCCCTGTTCAAATTCGACACCGAAGAAGAGGTCATCCGGCTGGCGAATGACACGATCTTTGGGCTGGCGAGCTATTTCTATGCGCGCGACATAGGCCGCATCACCCGCGTGCAGGAGCAGCTGGAATACGGCATGGTCGGCGTCAATACCGGCCTGATTTCGACCGAAGTTGCGCCGTTCGGAGGGGTCAAGCAATCCGGGCTTGGCCGCGAGGGTTCCCATCACGGGATCGAAGATTATCTTGAAATGAAGTATATCTGCCTGTCGATCTGAGCCGGTCCGCGCGGACGACTTTCGGGGGCGGCAATGCCGCCCCTTTCTGATCAAGAAGGAATTTTTGAGATGACCGAAGCATACATGCCCCCCGAGGTCTGGGTCTGGGACAAGGAAAACGGCGGGACGTTTGCCAGCACCAACCGGCCCGTCGCCGGGGCGACGCATGACAAGGCACTGCCGGTCGGCACGCATCCGTTGCAGCTTTACTCGCTTGGCACGCCCAATGGCGTGAAGGTCACGGTGATGCTCGAAGAGTTGCTGGCACTGGGTCACGCTGGCGCGGAATACGACGCCTGGCTGATCGACATCGGCAAGGGCGATCAGTTTGGGTCGGGCTTTGTCGAGGTCAACCCGAACTCCAAGATCCCCGCGATGATGGACCATTCCGTAACCCCGCCACTACGCGTTTTCGAATCCGGCGCGATCCTTTTGTACCTTGCCGACAAGTTTGGCGCGTTGATCCCCAAGACCCATGCCGCGCGCACGGAATGCCTGTCGTGGCTGTTTTGGCAGATGGGCTCGGCGCCCTACCTCGGCGGCGGGTTCGGACATTTCTACGCCTATGCGCCCAGCAAGATGGAATATCCGATCAACCGCTTTGCGATGGAAACCAAGCGCCAGCTTGATGTGCTGGACCGTCAACTTTCGCGGCACCCCTTTATTGCGGGCGACACCTACAGCATTGCCGATATTGCGATCTGGGCCTGGTATGGCAATCTGGTTCTGGGGCGTCAGTACAATGCGGCTCAGTTCCTCGATGTTGCCAGCTACAGCCATGTTCTCACTTGGGCGCAACTGATCGACGCACGGCCAGCAGTTATCCGTGGCCGCATGGTCAACCGAACCTCGGGCGAGCCGCATCAGCAGCTTCGCGAACGCCACGCAGCGTCCGATTTCGACAAGCTCTGACGCGCGGCGTCCGGGGGGGGGGCATTGACCACAGCGACGGGGCCTGACCCGCAAAGGTCGTGTTCCGACGTGGTGATGTCGTAGAGGACAACGACACGTCGCCATGCTTTTCGCAGTCTAGCGGGGCAAAGTCGTCACCAAGGAGCACTCCATGCAAACCATCACCAGACTGCCTGCCGCTGATACCGTCACCCCCTCTACCGCCGATCTTGACGGCTGGGTGGTCACCGCCGGAACGCCCAAAATGAAGACATGGGTGCTGCACACCACGGCAGATGGCACGATGATGTCCGGTCTGTGGGAGTGCAGCCCCGGCAGCTATCACGCCACTTACACGGCTTATGAGTTCGTTCACCTGATCTCGGGGCGCATCGTGATCACTCCAGATGGCGGAACCCCTGTCACGGTTGTCGCGGGCGATGCGTTCGTTGTGGAGAAGGACTTCAAGGGCACGTGGAAGATCGAGGAATACGTGCGCAAGCACTTTGACTTCCGCCTCGACTGACCATTTGGACGCGGCACGCGTGATCGACCGACAACCAAGGTAGCGGCTGGCCATCCCGCAAAAACCCGCTGGTTGGTCCGTCATCGGGCAGATCTGCTGTCCAAAGCACACGTGCAGTAACTTTGGCCACGGGCGGCGCACCCATGGCGGCCCCACTTTCAAAGGTCGCGGTAAAGTCCGGGCAGACGGCGTTGATCTTGATGCCTCAGGCCGCCACTCGCGCCAGTTTCGCCGCAAGAGCGTTGCGCGCGGCCAGGGCGCGCACCAATTCTTGGCCGGTGCCAGTTGTCTTGCCGACCCCCGGCACCAAGGCGATCCGTGCAACCTGATCCCCCGGATCTCGGAATGTGTGCCGATCCGCTAGGTAAAGGAGCTTGTCCGCCGCGGTGTCGTCGATCGGCATGATCAACCGACGATGCCGCCGTGCGTCGAACGCACCCTGCCTGAGCCGGGATGGCGGAACCCTTCAGCCGATCCTGCAAGCCATCGGGGCTTGGCCCCGGGCGCAATTCGCGGCTGGCATTCCGCTTTCGCGGGATTGAGCCGGCACCGGCCTTGGCCTAGGCTCTGGTCTGTGCCGCATCAAGGAGCCCCCCCATGATCACGTCGTCGCGCATTGCAGTCGTCACCGGCGCCGCTGGCGGCATGGGGCGGGCGATCTGCGACCGCCTGCTGACGGATCGTCTGCACGTCGTGGGCGTGGACATCGACGGGCCTGCCTTGCTGTCGATGGCCGCCGACCTGATGGATTTCACGCCCGAAGCGGTCGATCTGACCGATCCCGATGCCATCACGGATCTGTTCGAGCGGACGAGCGCCCGGTTCGGTGGCGTCGATGTGCTGGTGAACAACGCCGGTACCTGCTTCATGTCCGACTTTCCAGAGATTTCGGCCGCAGAACTGGACCGGCAGATGGCGGTCAATTTCTCCTCGGCCTTCCATTGCTGTCAGCAGGCCGTGAAGGCCATGGCGGGCCGCGCGGGCGTGCGCAAGATCGTCAATATCTCTTCGAACGGGGCCTACAATTTCGACGTGTTCGACCCTCCGCACTACCGCGCCTCCAAGGCTGCAATGGACACACTGACCAAGGACCTTGCCCGCCGCTACGCGCGCGACAAGATCGCCGTGAACTCCATTGCCCCCGCGATGACCGAGACGCCCCTGTTCAACGTCCTGACCGAGGATGTTCTGGCCCGCGCAATTTCCGCAATGCCGCATGGGTCTGCGATGCAGCCTGATCAGATCGCAGCATGGGTCGGGTTCCTGATCTCGGATGCGGGGGATGTTTCTTCGGGCAACGTCATCATTTTGAACCAGGGGCGCGATGTGCGGTGAAAGTCACCATTCACAAGCTTTTTGAGTACCTGCTGGAGACCACGGCGGCAGCACCCCCGGAATGCTTCATTGGTTTTTCCTTGTCCCGTTCGCCGACCTTGGGCGATTTCTTGAACGATCTTGATCCGGGTCTGTCGCTGGACTGGAACGGCAAAAGCTTTCTAGGCCTGCCCGCCTTGCGGCAACGCGTGCTTGATCAGGCGGGGCTAGGTAGTCTTTGCCACCCCGATGATGTGCTGATCACCGCGGGCGCGTCCGAGGCGAACTATCTGGTCTTTCGCCAGCTGCTGTCGCCCGGGGATGAGATTGTCACTGAAATGCCCGGTTGGCCGCAGGCGGCGGTGATGGCGGATGCTGTTGGGGCCACATTGCGCACGGTGACGCGGCACGAAGAGGACGGCTGGCATCTTGACCCCGATGCACTGGCCGCCGTCGTCACGGCCAAGACAAAACTCATCTTTCTGACCAACCCCAACAACCCGACTGGCAGACTGATGCCCGCAGCGGATCTGGCGCGGATCGTGGCGATCGCCGACCGGGTGGGCGCGTATCTCCTGGTCGACGAGGTCTATGCCGGGCTGGAATGGGCGGGCGTTCGCGCGCCATCCGTGGCGGGTCTTTATGCGCGCGGCATCACCACGGGGTCGGTTTCCAAGGCTTTGGGGCTGCAAGGCTTGCGCACCGGTTGGCTGATCAGCGGTGATGCGGGGCTGGTCCGCGACGCGATGATCCTGCGCGAGAACAGCTCTGAGATCATGAATGTCTTGGGCGAAACCATCGCCGAGATCGCGTTGCGCCCTGAACGGTTGGCGACATCGCTGGCGACGGCGCGGGCAGAAGGTCTGGCAAACCTTGCCGTGCTTGACCGTTTTGTCGAAGACCAGCCGCACCTGTCGTGGACACGTCCCGAAGCTGGCCTGATCGGCCTTGCCCGGCTGACCCGGATCGAGGCCGAAACGTTTGCCCGGCGGCTGCTTGCTGCGCCATATCGGACATTTCTTCTGCCCGGTACGGCCTATGGAATGCCGCAGCATGTACGTCTGGGGGTGGGTGGTGGTCCGGGCGTGCACTTGCAAGACGGATTGCGGCGGCTTGCGGCCTGTTTGGCCGAATACGAATAGCCAGACCCGTGCTGATCGCACGTTTCAAGGTGTCATCAGATTCTGCACTCGCGACGTGATGTTTGTTCAAGCCATTGAAAGTATGAGCGTTATCAGATAGCAATATCGCGATTTTGCATAGCGCGGCGGTCCAACCCCATGTGGTGGTCATGCCCCGACCTTGGGGCGAGAGATCATACCCCGAAAGGATGCACCATGCTGCCCGCAACTGCTCTTGTGACCATCAAACGAACCGCCATCGCGGCCGTCGCCGCCCTGTCTATCGTCGCAATCCCGGTGACCCCCGCCCATGCCTGGGGTGAGAAGGAACAGAACTTTGTCGCAGGCGTCGCCACCGCCATCATCGTTGGCGAGATCATCAAGAACAACAAGCGCAACAACCGCCGCCCGGCACCGATGTACTATGCGGACCCGCAACCGCAGCCGGTCTATCGCGCGCCCACCTATCACCAGCCCACGGCGTCAATCTACAGCTCTGCCGCTGCGCGTGCCTTTCAAAGCTATTCCAGTTCGGAACGTCGCCTGATCCAGAAACGTCTTGCCGCCTATGGTTACTATTCCGGCGGCGCCGATGGTGCCTTTGGTCCTGCGACCTACCGCGCCATCGTGGCCTATGCCCGCGACGAGGGTGCGATCCGCAATCTGGAAACCACGGGCGGCTCCTATACGCTTTATGACGGGCTGATTTTCTGATCCTGGCCTGTATGTCGATCCCGACCCGCAGTCACTGATCGTCTGACCTCCCTGGACAGACGCGCAGCAAGGGGTCGGGTCGCCCCGCCGCGCAACCGACTTCCCCAGCGGTTGTCTTGCGGCGGGGCAACTTGTTTTTGGCCGGACGGATCAGCGCGTGCTAAGGCACCAGACTCCAGGTCCACCAGACCAGCTCGCCCACCTCTCTTGCGTCCCGGATCACATTCGCCACGTTTGCCGCCGCGACCGTCGGGCCTTTGCGTTGATAGGTCCAGATCATCGACATGCCCCCATCGTCGTCGGAGGTGGTCTCAAGCAGGAAGTCGAAGGCGTCGTTCGAGATGTGCCGTCCCTCTGGCGTATCAAAACTGATCGGCGCGCCCTTGACGGTGATCGTGTGCAAATGCGCCGAAGCACCCCCTGTGTAGAGCGGTGCCTTGCGCCGACCGGTATCGACGTCGGGAAGGTTGCCGGCAAAGTTCTCGGCGGAAAAGCTGAAATCCTCTCGCAGACCGTTGCGATAAAGCGCCGGTGACGGCAGGAAATAGGATTCGCGGACCACAAGGCGATTGGCCGTGCGATCATCTTCCAGCGCAAGCGGCGCAAGAACCTGCAGGCCGGGATAGCGGTCGGCATAGAACCGCAGGTAATCGTCCGACTTTGATGTCAGCGGCGTCACCGCAAAGTCGCGCCGTCGCTCATTCGCGGCAGCGCCCCGATAGACCGACGCCACCTTGAGAAAAACACCGGTAAACTTGAACGCGTAAGCCTCTTCGACCTCGACCCGCCAATGGGTCGCCGGATCGATCAGGATCGGTTCCAGCCGGGTCTGCGAGGGCCCTTTCAGCGGCAGCGCAAAGCCGTAGTCGGGTGGTGGCGCTGTGTCGACCATCCCGCCCTCATGCGTGGCCGTGGCATCCATCCAGATCGGTTTGCCATTGATGCGGGCCATCACGATGGCATGGTCAAACGCCCCCAGACCCGGCATTTCCAGCACAAGGCCGTAACCTTCGTCGATGTCGGCAAGCGCCACGTAGGCGTCAATCCCCAGAGCGTGCAACATCAGCCGCAAAAGCAGGGCCTTGTCCTTGCAGTCGCCAAAGCCGGTGGCGATCACCTCTTCGGGCAGGCGGGCAAAGTAACCCCCCGCCCCGACGGACAACGAGACATAGCGCAACTCGTCCTGAACCAGACGCAACGCCGCCGTCGCGCGGGCGGCGTCGGTCGGGTGCTCTGCCCTGATGGCGTCGATTTTTGCCTGCCATGCAAGAGGCAATGGATAGTCGGCAAGGTAATAAGGGCTGAGCGTCGCCGACAGCGTGCTCCAGTCAGGTTCAGATGAAAAACGAACCTTTGCACGCACATCGATCTCGATTGGCGTGCTGTCTTCGAGGGTCACGGGCGGCAGGTTTACCGCTTGCCATTCGTGAATGACCTCACCTGTGCGACCGGGCCGCGTGCTGTAGGTCACGCCCGTCCCTTCGGGCAACGCACCGATGAAGATGGGGGCGTCCTTGCGCCAATGGACCACCATGCGTTCGCGGCTGACCGGCTCGCCGAATTCCAGCCGCCCGGTATCGCCGCGAGGTGTCCCCGGCACAGCCGACCTGCCGCGCAGAATCCAGGCCGTGTCCAGAATGTCGCCGACCCGCAGATCCGGGACCTGGATGACCGTCGTAAGGGACCCGTCGATGATCCCCTCATCAAGACGGGTTTCGCGCCGATAGGTCTCGAATGGCAGGCTGTCACGCAGATCGAGCACCTGCTCGCCGCGCACGATTTGCAGTCGGGTCAGGATCGCCTCTTCGAACGCGGGGTTGTGGCTGAACTGGATCGTCGCGGCTTCATCCAGACCCGCGCGGTCGATGATCTTGAACGCGTTGCGGTAATAATCGGATTCCCAATCGCCGTCCCAGCGGATCTGGCGGTCACCCAAAATGTAATAGACCCCGCCCTGTGCCAATGGCAGCAAGTCGGGCGACACCTGCGGAAGGTCAAGGACCTCGATCCATTCGGGAGGGTCGGCGCGCGAAAAGCCTTGGGCAAACGCGGCGTTGACCGACGTCAGGACCGCGCAAACGACAATGGCAACCAAACGCATGTATCACGGAGCATTGGAAAATCGTGGCAAGCTCATGCCAGCCCACACGGTGGTGACAAGCCGTGCAAAGACTCAAGGACGGAACGTTTCTTGTCAGACGGGCGAACACCTGCGAGGTCAATCAAGGGGCTGTCACCTCACGCCCCATGACCTTTGCCTGTAGTCTTTTGGTTGCTGCGGCAGCGATCTGGTTGCTGACGTACAAATGCTTGAGGTCGGCGTTCCCGACCCAAACCGGATGGTGCGCGCCGTGTCGCAAAGGCACCCGGCGCGGCGGCGCTGGCCAGCAATGCATTCTTCTGGCAATCATGCCGTTTCTGGCCGTGACGTGGCAGGCCGGGGGTGGGGATCACGATGAAAGACACGGAGATACCCGGCCTTGTTGCCCCGCAGATCGGCGGGGATGCGCGGCCGGGGCTTTGCACGGATTGCGGTATCTCACGGATGGGCGATGGCAAGGCCTGCGGGAGGGCGTGCCAATTCATCCAACCCGACTATCCGACACTTGAGTCAAGGGTACATGGCCGCCAGCCAAACCATGCGACCGATGAGGACTTTTTCGGTGTCACCAAAGCAATGCTGCGCGCGCGCCTTGCGCCGCCTGCACCGGATGCGCAATGGACGGGCATCACCACCGCACTCGCCGCACACGCGCTGGAGGCGGGGCTGGTCACGGCCGTGCTGGCGGTGGGACCAGACCCCGAAGACCGCTGGAAACCCCGGCCGGTGCTGATCACCGAACCTGCCGCGATGGCGGGGGCGCGGGGGATGCGGATGGGCTATGCGCCGACGCTGGCCTTGCTGGAACCCGCACGCGCGGCGGGGCATAGGCGGATCGCTGTCATCGGCATTCCGTGCCAGATCTACGCCCTGCGCGCGTTGGAGGCAGAACTGGGATTCGAGCGGATCTATGTGATCGGCACGCCCTGTTCGGACAACACCACCACCGCGCATTTCCACCGGTTCCTGGCACTGGTCGATGCCACCCCGGATCGGGTGAGCTACCTCGAGTTTCGCGCCGATTACCGGGTGGAGATCCGCTATGACGATGGCCGCCCGCACCGGCTGATCCCGTTTCTGAAACTGCCGCTGTCCACGCTGCCCGCCGATTTCTTTCCGATGACCTGCAAGACCTGCGTTGATTATACCAACCGGCTGTCGGACATCACCGTGGGCTATATGGGCGGCGATGGCGACCAATGGGTGATTGTGCGCAATGACCGTGGCGCGGAATTGCTGGCCGGACTCGCCGACCGGCTGACCACGCGCGCCCTCACCGACAAGGGCAAACGCGAGGGCGCCGTACGCGGATTCATGGCCAATACCAAGCTTGCGGCGGGCGGTCTGCCGTTGCGCCGGATGCCTGACTGGTTGCGGCCCCTGATGGCCTGGCTGCAACCACGCATCGGGCCGAAGGGGTTGGAGTTCGCCCGCGCGCGACTGGAGATGAAGGCCGTCGAGACGGTCTTGCACCTGCGCCGGGCGCATCCTGCGCGGATCAAGAATATGGTGCCCGGCCATGTCTGGAAGATCGCCGCGCGTTACGGCTTGACGCCGGCCCCGGACGAGGTTCGCAGCGACAAGCCTGCGGACTGAAGTTTTTTTCCGACGGCCACCAAGGATTGCCCCGTGGCCCGCGTCTCATCTAACGTAATGCGGATGGATGTGCCCGACGAGGATTTGGCCCTTGCGGCCTGCGGTGGCGAACGCGCGGCGTTTTCGGCGCTGGTGCACCGCCATTATGACCGTGTTTTCGGCTTTGCCTGGCGATTGACTGGCTCCAAGGCCGAGGCCGAGGACCTGACGCAAGACATCTTTGCCGCCCTGCCCGCCAAGCTGCGCGCGTGGCGGGCAGAGGCAAAGCTGACGACCTGGCTTTACCGCGTCACGCTGAATGCAGCCCATGACCGGCGGCGCAGGCAGGCAGTGCGGAGCCGTGCCGCCGATGGCTGGGGCGACTGGGAACTGGCCCGGCAGGACGAGATCGCGGTGGAGCGAGATGCCCAAGCGTGGCTGGCGCAGGCCATGACGCTGCTGCCACCGGAGTTGCGCGACACCGTGGCGCTGGTTCTGGGCGAGGAGTTGACGCAAGTCCAGGCGGGTGCGGTGCTGGGACTGTCCGAAGGCACCATCGCCTGGCGGATGTCCGAAGTGAAAAAGCGCCTGAAAGCGCAGTGGAAAAAGGAGGCAAGGGCATGACCGACGATCTTGACGCCCTGCGCGCCGCATTGCGGGCGACGCCTGCACCCGACGGCGACCAGCGCGCCGCGACCCTACGGCTGGCGATGGAAAATTTCGACCGGTTCCAAGGAAGTACCGATCAGCCACGTCCCAGTCAGGACCGTCCAAGCCGGGCGGGTTTCTGGATGGGAGTGAAGACCATGCTATCGAACCTGAATCTGCGCCCGAGCCTTGTGGCCACGACATCCGTGGCGGCCCTGTGTCTGGGGGTAGTTATCATGCTGCCGCCGGGGAGTTTGACCCAAGGTGGGCAAACCGGGGGCGTGATCGTTGATTCCGACCCGTTGCCCAAAACGCAAGGCACGGATGCCGCCCCGACCGAGACGATCAATCCGCAGGTTCCGGTGGTTGTGGCTCCGAAGTCAGAGCCTTCGACAACCCCGGAGCAAGAGGTTCTACAAAACGCCTTACCAGCCCCACGAAAGGCCGAAGACGCGGCCCCCCTTGTACATCGCGATGCGACGACCGACGCGGCAATTGCGCACGGGGATGCCCTTGCGCCCAAACCACGGTCTGAGGGCCTTGCCGCCGCCGAGCCGGTGCCACCGCTTGGACGCAACGACGCTCCCGCAACTGCCGCGCGTACAGATGACGCGGCGGTCCTTCTGGCACCACGCACCGAAAGTCCCGCAGCGCCTGCGGAAGCCGATGCTTTGGCCCAGACCGTACCGCAAGCTGAGGCCGCAGATTATGGCGTTGCGTCCGCGACGGAGTCGGCAGACACAGAAGCCCCGCTGACCGACGGCTACATGGCCGAGGCCAAGTCTGACCTGCGCACCCGCGCGCAGCCCGAAGTTGCCGCCAGCATCGCTCCGGCACCGATGGATGCCATTGTCGCCCCGCCCGAACCCAACACCGAAGCCTTTGCCAATGCCGATCTCAACCCCGTCAAGGTGACGGCTGCAGAACCCGTCTCCACCTTTTCCATCGACACCGACACCGCGTCCTATTCCATCATCCGCCAGTCGCTGTCGATGGGCAGCCTGCCCCCGGCAGAGGCCGTGCGCATCGAAGAGATGGTGAACTATTTCCCCTACACCTACCCAGCGCCCGACGGCGACGTGGCCCCCTTTGCCGCTGCGATCTCGGTAATGCCGACGCCTTGGAACCCGGACACGCGACTGGTACGGATCGGGCTGCAAGGGGCATTGCCCGCCATCGCCAACCGCCCGCCGCTCAATCTGGTTTTCCTGATCGACACGTCAGGTTCGATGGACGAGCCGAACAAGTTGCCGCTGCTCAAGCAATCCATTGCGCTGGCCTTGTCGGAACTGCGCCCCGAGGATCAGGTCGCGATGGTGGCCTATGCCGGATCGGCGGGTGAGATCTTGCCCCCGACCGCCGCCAGAGAGCGCAACACGATCCTGCGCGCACTCGACAACCTTGCTGCTGGTGGCGCTACCGCCGGGGCCGAGGGGATCGAGCTTGCCTATCAGGTCGCCGCCCGCATGGCCGGGGATGGCGAAGTCAGCCGGGTTCTCGTGGCCACCGATGGCGACTTCAACGTCGGCCTCTCCGACCCCGAAGGGCTGGAGGCTTACGTCGCCAAACAGCGCGAGACGGGCATCTATCTGTCGGTTCTCGGCTTTGGTCGCGGCAATCTGGATGACGCGGTGATGCAGTCGCTTGCGCAGAATGGCAACGGCACCGCCGCCTACATCGACACGCTGTCCGAGGCGCGCAAGGTGCTGGTAGACCAGTTGACCGGAATGCTTTTCCCCATCGCCGATGACGTGAAGATCCAGGTGGAATGGAACCCCGCCGCCGTCGCCGAATACCGGCTGATCGGATATGAGACGCGTGCCCTGGCGCGCGAGGATTTCAACAACGACCGCGTCGATGCGGGCGAAATCGGGGCGGGCCATCAGGTGACGGCGATCTATGAGGTGACGGCGCCGGGCAGTGCTGCCCTTCGCAACGATCCCCTGCGCTATGGGGCGGCCCCCGCGACGGACGGCGTCCCCGCCGAGATCGGCTTCCTGCGCCTTCGCTACAAGGCACCGGGCAGCGACACGTCGACCCTGATCGAAACGCCGATCACCGGGACGGAGCTTGCCACCGACGAGGCGCGCTTTGCTGCCGCTGTGGCAGGCTTCGGGCAGTTGCTGCAAGGGTCGACCTATCTGGGTGACTGGGGCTGGGACGACGCCATCGCGCTGGCCGTGTCAGGCCGGGGCGAGGACGCGTTCGGTTACCGCGCCGAGGCGATCAACCTGATGCGGCTGGGACAAAGCCTTGCGAAGCAGTAGATCGACGTCCCGCCGCCGAAGGGCCGCTCAGGCCTTTGCGCGGTGAGTTCAATGCGCGCAGCGTGGCCAAGGTGCGAATAGCACCTTGGCTTTTCTTGCATTCTTGTCCCCCCAAGATAGTCTGAGGTTATGTCCTACAGTTTCGGACCTTATCTTTTGGACCCAGACCGCCGCACCCTCACCTGCGACGGTCAGTCGACTGAAATTGGCACGCGCGCGTGTGCCCTTCTGGTCGAATTCCTGAAATCGGCTGGCCAGACTGTCAGCAAATCCGACCTCATGGCGGCAGCTTGGCCAAATCAGGCGGTCGAGGAGGGCAATTTGACAGTGCAGGTCGCCGGACTGCGTAAACTGCTGGGGCTCGGTCCCCAAGGACTGGACTGGATCGTGACGGTGCCGCGCGTCGGCTATCGGCTGGTGTTGCAGCAAGCCCCCCCGTCCGAGGCCCGCGAAACCCTGAAGCCGGCGCTTGCGGTGCTGCCATTCGTAAATCTAAGCGAAGACGCCGCACAGGACTATTTCGCCGATGGTGTGGTCGAGGACATCATCACCGCACTGTCGCGTTTCAAATCTTTCGCCGTGATCGCGCGCAATTCCAGCTTTACCTACAAGGGCCAGGCCGTCGACGTCCGTCAGGTCGGCCAGGATCTGGGGGTGCGCTATGTGCTGGAAGGCAGCATCCGGCGGGCGGGCGACTTGTTGCGAATCTCGGCGCAACTGGTCGAATGCGAAAACGGCCAGCACATCTGGGCCGAGCAGTTCGACGGTGCGATCGAAGATGTGTTCGATTTTCAGGACCGCATTACCGAAAGCGTGGCGTCCGTGGTCGAGCCGCATCTCCAGAAGGCCGAACTTGAGCGTTCGCGCCGGGAACGACCGGGCAGCATCGCCGCCTATGATCTGTATCTGCGGGCGCTGCCAAGGCTTTACACATGGACCGCTGAGGACAATGCGAGCGCCTATGAGCTGTTGACCGAAGCATTGGTGCTGGAGCCGGACAATCCTGTATTCTTGGCCCTTGCTGCTCATGCGATCGGCCAACGAAGCATCAGCGCCATTCCACCGATCGGCCCCGACGACAGGCAGATATGCGCCAGGCTGGCGCGTCGGGGCCTTGAGCACGCGGCGGGGGATGCAACAGTGATTGCCCATTGCAGTATGGCCCTGCTCCACAACGCCAAGGACTATGACCTGGCGTTGGTAGCCATCGTGTCAGCGGTAGAAGCCAACCCCAACGACCTGCTGGTTGTCAGCCGGGCGGGCATCGCCCATCTGCATTGCGGGAATATTGAGGACGCGCTGGCCTGTTTCCATCGGGCGATCCGGCTCAGTCCCCGCGATCCGGATGCGCATATATCACTGACCGGAATCGCGCATTGTCAGATGGTCCTCGGCAATTACCCTGAAGCCCTCGTCTGGGCCGCCCGCTCGCTGACGCTGAGACCGAATTTTCAATGCACCTACTGGATGCTGATCGCGGCCAATGCGCAGCTTGGCCGGATGGACGAAGCGCGAAAGTTTCTCGCCGAATTCCGCAAACTCGCCCCCGGGGTCAGCATTGCCAGCATCTGGGCCGGTCAGCCGCAAAAGGACCCCTCCCGCTGCGCCGCCATTCTGGACGGGCTGCGGCTGGCGGGGTTGCAGGAAGCCTGATCGCTGCACGGAACTTGCAAGATTTAAGAACGATTAATGGCCCGCTAAAGGACATGAAGCACGGGTTTGCGGCACTCTGATCCTCATGAAGCATCCGAAACCGACTGCACCCAAGAGGAGCCAGACCATGCTGTCCGTCAACTCGATCCTGTCTCTCGACCAAGGCAAGCTGATCGCCAGTCCCAAGAGCGACGCGGAATACTTCGCGCGTTTCTGCAAGGTACAGAAGCCGGTCCTTAATGACCGGCAGTCCTGGGTCGATCGGGGCATTGGATGGGTGTTCTGGCCAGTCCGGCGTCACGGATGAACGAATTTGAAAAGGGCGCGCCAATCTACAGACGCGCCCCTCGATTTACCTCATCTTCCAGTTCAGTTGACGGCTGCCTCGACGGTTTTGTTCTCGACGGCCTTGGCTTCGAAATCTGACCCGCGGGCGATCTCGATCCGGCGGGGTTTCAGCGCCTCGGGGGTTTCGCGGACGAGGTCGATGTGGAGCATCCCATGCTCATGGGTGGCACCGGTGACACGCACATGGTCGGCGAGCGTAAAACGGCGCTCAAAGGCGCGCGTCGCGATGCCGCGATGCAGGAACACACGGTCAGAAGCCTCGGGCGTCTTGCGGGCGGTCACGACCAACGTGCCGTCGCGCACTTCGACGCTCAGTTCGTCCGGGGCAAAGCCGGCCACCGCGACGGAAATGCGGTATCCGTCATCGGCAAGTTTCTCAATGTTGTAGGGCGGGTAGGTCGGGGCGGCGACGTCGCTGGTCAGCGCGCGGTCCATAAGGTCCGCAATCCGGTCAAAGCCCACGGTTGCACGGTACAGCGGTGCAAGGTCAAAACTACGCATAGTCATCCTCCTGAAAGCGATGTGTAAGGCGCTTGCCCGATCTCGGGCCAAGCAAGTTCTACCGGGCCCATCATGGCACCCGGATCAGTCCCATTTGGGAAATCATGGTCGCGGTTTCAAGACCCTGCACGGATCACGGCTTGACGAATCGCGCGCCGATGTCACGGCTGCTATTGCCTGCACCGATGCGGCGGATGGCGGGTTTGGTCGTGACCGATGCTGACTGGCTCAGCGCTTTTCCTTGCCGCAGCAATGCCTTGAGTTCCGAGACGAGCTTTGGCAACTCCATCCCGAAGGCCACGGTTTCATCCTTTTCGCGGTAACCACCAGAGATGATCGAGACAATCCGCGCGCGTCCGAATGACCGGTCAAGCACGGGCGCACCGGACGCACCGAACGTGACGTCACAATCGACGGCGATGAGCCCATCCTGCTTGCCAAGCACGGCGCAGACTTTTTGCCATGACAACGCGTCTTCGCGGCCCTCGGCATAAGAGACGACGCTGACCTCATCACCGTTGCCGGGACTTTCGACGGCAAAGGGTGCGGCGGTGGCGGCAGGAATCGCCGTCTCCAGTTGCAGCAGTGCCACGTCCAGACGTACCAGCGCTGCCGTCATCTCCTTGACCACCCGGTAGTCCGGATGCACGACCGTCCGTGCCACCCGCACTTCGGCAATGGCTTTGTCATCGGCAAGACCAGCCCGAAAGGTCATGCGTCCGGCATCAATGGGTTTGCCGTCAGGCCCAAACACGCAATGCGCCGCCGTAAGCACAAGGTCGGTGGCAATCAGCGCACCGGTACAAAATCCGCCATTCTCGATATCGATGCGGCCCACGGCCT
The DNA here is from genome assembly GCA_031378845.1 of Rhodobacterales bacterium. GTDB lineage: Bacteria > Pseudomonadota > Alphaproteobacteria > Rhodobacterales > Rhodobacteraceae > JAJNPS01. Next base: position 113,523 of record JANNES010000001.1, on the reverse strand, counting down.
CCCAGCCAAACAGCTGGTCGCGGCGCGTAAGTTCATTCAAGCCGGTGTTCTCTTGTGCCAAGACAGCGCCCGGGATCGCAAGCCCATAAGCCAGCATGGCCGCAACGATGATACCACGCACCGTCATGGCTTCACGAATTTGGCGCCACCAGCGCCGCCTGAAAGGATCCGCACGCCGGCTGTCGGCGAACGCAGCGCACCCGTTCCGGCCGCCATTTCCGCGCGCAGATCTGCGAGAGGCTCCTCCAGCGGGACCGCCAGGGCAACCTTTTGCCCATCGAGTTCGGCCTTGGCAGAGATGACCGACACCACCCGCGCCACACCATCGCGCAAGGTAAAGACCGGTGCACCCGAAGAGCCAAAGTCGATATTGCATGACAGCACCAGCACATCAGGCCGCCGCGTCAGGACGTGGCAGACTTCCTGAAGAGAGGGCGCATCGGCGCGGCCCTCGGCATAGCTCACGATACCGACGGCCTCGCCCTCATTGGGACGCGTCTCCATCTCAAACGGCTGGATCGACGGAAGGCGGATCGGCTGATCCAGCTCCAGCAGGGCCAGATCGTAGCCGACACGGTCAACGGGCTCGTGGCCGCCATAGACATATTCCGGATGCGCCAGCGCGCGGCGCACACCACGGTAAGCTTCTGCTCGCCCATTTCGCCAACCGGCACGAAACTCGATCTCGTCGGCATCAATGCGGGCACCGGTTTCCTTGTCAAAAAGACAATGCGCCGCCGTCAACACCAGTTGCGGCGCGATCAGCGCGCCCGTGCAAAATCCGCGCGTGCCCAGCATCAGCTTGCCGACCGCCGCCCATCCTCGCCCTGCATCGGTGGTCTGCAACGCGACAAGCGGCGTGTCGTCCTCGATCTTTGCGTCTTGGGCGACGGCAGGACCCGCAATCAACAACACCGACAAGAGAATCTCGAAACGGAACATGGGTCCTCCAAGCAGGCCCTGCGCTGCTAGCGCCGGACTACGGCAGATTTGCGGCAAACAGACCTATCTGTCCAGCGCGCGCGGACGTGGACCGCCCGTAGCCCAATCCAGCAGCTCGACCGTATGCACGATTGGCACAGTTGTGCCCGATCCGATTTGCATCATGCAGCCGATATTGCCGGCCGCGATAAGGTCGGGCTTGCGGGCTTCAAGCGTCTCCACTTTGCGGGCCTTGAGTTGACCAGAGATCGCCGGCTGCAACAGGTTATAGGTCCCGGCAGATCCGCAGCAAAGGTGACTGTCAGCGGGTTCCACCACCTCGAACCCGACGCGGCGCAACAGGTCTTTGGGTGCGGATTTGATCTGCTGGCCATGCTGCAACGAACACGCCGCGTGATAGGCGACGCGCAAACCCTTGGGCGCACCTTGCGGCAAGCCAAGCTTGACCAGCACCTCGCTGACATCCATCACAAGTCCCGCCACTGTCGCAGCGTCGGCCGCCAGCGGATCGGCACGGAACATGTGGCCGTAATCCTTGACCGTGGTCCCGCAGCCCGAGGTGTTGATGATGATCCCGTCAAGCCCGCCTTGCGCCGTTTCGGCCATGAACGCACGGATGTTGGCAGCCGCTGAGGCATGGGCGAGATCGGTCTTGCCCATGTGGTGGGTCAACGCACCACAACAGCCTTGGCCTTTGGCCACGACCACCTCGACACCGAGCCGCGTCAAGAGCCGGATCGTGGCATCATTGATATCGGTGTTCAGCGCCTTTTGCGCGCAGCCGGTCATCAGCGCCACGCGCATCCGCGGCGCACCCTTGGCGGGGAAAGTCTGCGGGGCGTCGTTGCGGCTGACCGCTGGAATGACCGCAGGGGCCATCGCAAGCATCGCGCGCAGCCGCGCATCGGGCACCAGGCGTGCAAATGGCCGCGCCATCTTGGCCCCCAGCAGGGCCAGCCTGAACCGCGTCGGATAGGGTATGATATGTGCCAGCACTGACCGCAAAAGCCGGTCCATCAACGGCCGTTTATAGGTTTTTTCTATGTAGCTCCGCGCCTCGTCCACCAGATGCATGTAGTGCACCCCCGACGGGCATGTCGTCATGCACGCAAGGCACGAAAGACAGCGGTCGATATGCAGCACGGTCTTTTCGTCCGCCGGACGCCCGGTCTCCAGCATTTCCTTGATCAGGTAGATGCGGCCGCGCGGACTGTCGAGCTCGTCCCCGAGCACCTGATAGGTCGGACAGGTCGCCGTGCAGAACCCGCAATGCACACAAGAGCGCAAGACATCGTTGGCCCGCGCCAACCCTGGATCCCTAAGCTGCGCCTCGGTGAAATTCGTCTGCACCTAGCCCCCCAAACTCTGCACGAGGGGCCAACTGCCCGCGATCAGCGCCACCAACACAATGACCGGATAGACCCAGCGCGGACGCCCCGGACCCAACGCCTGTCGCAGCGCCTGCGCGATTGCCGCAAGGGCGATTGCCGATCCGGCAAGCATGCCAAGTGCCGCACCAAACCCCGTCCCGTCGAGGGTGACCATCAAAGCGGTGCCCACAATGGCGACAAGCGCCGCGCCACCGATGCCGATCAGGGCTGGTCTGCCGCGCGGCAGCGCGACGAGCACCAGAAAAACCGCCAGCGGGACCGCAGCAAAGATGAATATCGGCTGCATTCTGTTTCAGGCCTCCGCGGTGTTCAAAATGCCGCGCGGATCAAAGGCCGCGCGCAGACCCGCCGTCAATGTGGCGATGGCGGGTGCCTCTTGCGCCAAACCATCTTTGCGCAACGTCTCTGCATTTGGCCGGATCAGTGTGGCATGTCCGATGCCGATCACGGCGGCCCGGATCAGCGGCGTCACCGCGCCTTGCACCAACAACCAGAGCCGCCCGCCGCCCCAGTCCCAGATCGACTCATGGGCAACACCCGCCTTTGTCAGGGCCGACGGGACCTCCATCGCCTTGGACGGCGTGACTGACAATCGCCAAACGGCACCGGGCCGATCCACAAATGGTGCAACATCACGGACGCGGTGCCAGATCTCTGCGCTTAACTGGCCGTGGATGATCTCGCAATCACCCAACAGGCGTGTCAGTTCCGCAGCGCGATACGCCACCGACCCCGCCAGCCCTTCGATCCGGATCAAGGTTTGCGATGCACCTCCTGCACTCGCCGCATCCAGATGCGCAGCCCCGGAGATATCATAGGGCGACCCCAGCGCGCGCCGCAACGCCGTCAATGCCTCTGCCGGGACAAGCCCGGTGGCGCGCAGCGTCGCCTCCGCCTCCGGTTTGGCCTGCAGTTTGAACGACACTTCGCTCAGCACGCCCAAAGTTCCGCGCGATCCCGCGACCAGCTTAACCAGATCGTAGCCGGTGACATTCTTCATCACGCGGCCACCGTTCTTGATCACCATGCCTTGCCCATCAACCAGCCGCACACCGATCAGGCTGTCACGACACGCACCAACCTGCACCCGACGCGGACCAGAGGCATTGTCGGCAACCACCCCGCCGATGGTCGAGGTCCCGTGTCGTCCCAAAAGGCCGCGCATGTCGGGGACTTCAAACGCCAAACGCTGGTTTTCGGCGGCAAGCACGGCCTCGACGTCCGCCACGGGGGTGCCCGCCTGCGCCACAAGCGTCAGCGCGCCCGGCTCGTATAGCGTGATGCCGGACAGGCCGCCGGTTTCCAGAATGTCGCCTGCAGCGCGCGCGACAACGCGAGTCCCACCGCCACGAATGAACAGCGGGCGACGCGCGCCCCGGATCATTTCGGCCAATTCAAGTTCGCTTGACGGTCGCAAGGGCTCGCCTTTTTTTGGTTGGATGCTCTCGGGGACCCGGGGCAGTCGGTCCCCGGCGCGTCGGGTCAGGCACGGCGGCTGTGGCTTAGATCCAATGGAAACACCTTGGCCGGGTTCAACAGCCATTTGGGGTCGAAGACGTCCTTGACGCGCATCTGCGCCTCCATGTCGTCATCGCTGAACTGCACACCCATCAGATCGCGCTTTTCGATGCCGACGCCATGTTCGCCGGTCAGGCACCCCCCGACCTCAACACAAAGCTTGAGGATCTCGGCGCCCAGCGCCTCGCAGATCTCCAGATCGCCAGGTTTGTTTGCATCGTACAAGATCAGCGGGTGCATGTTGCCGTCTCCGGCATGAAAGACGTTGCCCACGGCCAACCCGTATTCCGCCCCAAGCTCGGCGATGCGGCGCAAGACGTAAGGCAGGCTCGATACCGGGATCGTCCCATCCAGACACATGTAGTCCGAGATCCGCCCGATCGCGCTGAACGCGGACTTGCGGCCCAACCAGATCTTCTTGGCCTCATCTTCGGACGCACTTTCGCGCATTGCGACAGGGTTATGGGCCACCGCGATATCCTTGATGCGGGCCAGTTGTTCGTCAATCTCGGCCGGGCTGCCCTCGACCTCGATGATCAGGAGCGCCTCGCAGTCGGGGTATCCCGCATGGGCGAAGTCCTCGCAAACACGGATCAAGAGGCGGTCCATGAATTCGATGGCCACCGGCAGGATACCCGCCTTGATGATGGCACTGACACAGGCCCCGGCGACCTCGCTGCTGTCAAATCCCATCAGCACAGGCCGTGCACCCTCTGGCTTGGGCAGGATGCGCAAGGTGGCCTCGGTCACCACGCCCAATTGCCCTTCGGACCCGCAGATGACGCCCAGAAGGTCCAGACCATCGGCATCCATCCAAGGTCCGCCGACCTCGATCACGGTGCCGTCCATCTGCACCAGCGTGACCCCCAAGAGGTTGTTGGTCGTCACGCCGTATTTCAGGCAATGCGCCCCGCCGGAATTCATCGCGATGTTTCCAGCGATGGCGCAGGCAAGCTGGCTGGACGGGTCGGGCGCGTAGAAGAACCCCTCCGCCTCGACAGCACCTGTCACGCTCAGGTTCGTACGACCGGACTGGACGCGAATAAAGCGGTTCTCGTAGTCCGTCTCAAGGACACCGTTCATGCGCGCCACACCCAGGATCACGCAATCGGCCGTCGGCATCGCCCCGCCCGCCAACGACGTGCCTGATCCGCGCGGTACGACGGGCACGCCTTCCTCCCAGCAGATGCGCAATGCTGCGGCCACTTCGGCGGTCGTGCGCGGCAGCACCACGGCGAGCGGCGGGCAGCGGTACGCCGCCAGTCCGTCGCATTCATAGGCGCGCGTCTCGGTGATATCCTCGATGACGGCGTCGGCAGGCAAGACGCTGCGCAGCCGCGCGACAATGTGAGATTTGCGCGACAGAACCGACGCACTGGGTGGGGGCATATCCAAGGCAAGGATCCTTCCTGTCGTTTGGTAAAAGAATATTACCAATTTATCCCACTGGCAAGCCCTAACGCCCCGGCATAAGCTGCCGCAATGCAAAGCTTTATGGACCAGATGCGCGCCATGGGACCGTTTTCCGCGACGGACGGCGTTGCAGTGGCGTTCATGCTGGTGGTCTGGGCGGGGATCGGCTGGATCATCGAGCATCCGCCTGCCCGCCGCCTCTCGGTGACGATCCTGATGCAGCAGTACCGCCGTGACTGGATGGTCCAGTTCGTCACGCGCGAGCCCCGGATCTTTGACGCCACCGTGATCGAAAGCCTGCGTCAGGGAACTGCCTTTTTCGCTTCGGCCTGTCTGATCGCGATCGGGGGTGGTTTGGCGCTGATCGGCAATGCGGGCACGCTGACGGGACTGGCTCAAAGGCTGTCGCTTGAGGCCGAGGCGGGCGAGATTCAGCTGCGCGTGTTGCTTGTCTTGCTGTTCCTGGCCAATGCCTTGCTGAAATTCATCTGGTCGAACCGCCTCTTTGGGTATTGTTCGATCATCATGGCGGCGGTCCCGAATGACCCGGATGATCCCCTGGCTCTGCACCGCGCCGCGCAGGCCGCCGAGGTCAACATCACGGCTGCAAAAAGCTTTAACCGGGGCTTGCGCTCGATTGATTTCTCGCTTGCCGCCCTGGCATGGCTTTTGGGCGCGTATGTGTTGATCGCGGCCACATTGCTTGCAGGGACGGTTCTGATGCGGCGCGAGTTTGCCTCGCATTCGCGTGCAGTGATGCTGCGGCGCGACCTGCCCTGAGCAACGATCAGCTGGCCACGGCCCGGCCTCGCCGACCCTCGTAAAGCCATGCCCCGATGGCCAAAGCTGCCGCCAGCAGCAGTGCCAGCCACGCCGGTACCAACGGTGCGATGTCGATATCTTGCGTGACATAAGCGCCGCGTGGCTCGATGCCGATCCAGCCACGCCCGGCAGCGGGCCTGCCCTCGCGCACCGTGCGGATATCGGGAAGACCGTCTTCGATGCGCACGACGCCGCCCCGGCTGGCGGTGACCATCGGCGCAAGGTCCACATCGCTTGCAATCGTCGCCTCGAACTCTTTGGGACTGGCAGGACCTACGGCGATGACGCGGTCAAGGTCGTCTTGCTCCAGTCTGTAGAGACCCAAGCCGGGCGCTTGCCAGAGGGTCTCGAACTTGCCGGGACCGGCTTCGGTCAGTGGGACCGTCGCCGTCACCCCGTCCGGGCCGGTGATGGTCACTGGCCCCGGCGGTGTCTCGGCCACGGTGCGGCGGGTGATCGTGACAGCCTCGCCCGCAACGGTTGCGGTCAGGGCTTCTTCTTCCAGTTCGGGCTGTTTCAGCATCCAGTGCGCAAGTCGGCGCAGCATCTCCAGCTGCGGCCCACCACCCTCGTAGCCCCGACCCCAAAGCCAGGCATGGTCCGAGGCAAGCACCGCAACGCGACCCTCGTCCACACGGTCAAGCACCAAAAGCGGCCGATCATCGGGGCCCGACATGACCACCTGAGCGCCGTCTTTCGGGATGACCTCGACCAGACGGAACCAGCGGCCCCAGCCGCCCTTGGGTGCGAGCGCCTCCAGACCCTCGGTCACGGGATGGCGCTTGCCAAGCTCTGTCAGTTTCGGACGGAAGCCCTGTTCGATCACCTGCGCTGTCGGCTCCACCGGCAAGATATCTGCCAGAGGAGAGCGATAGAGGCTGTCTACCGCACCAAACTCCGGGCCTGCGGCGACCAGAACGGTGCCGCCCTGACGCACATAGCTGACCACATTGTCGATATACGACATCGGCAGGATGCCCCGCATCCGATAGCGGTCAAAGATGATCAGGTCGAACTCGTCAATCTTTTCGATGAACAGTTCCCGCGTCGGAAAGGCGATCAGGCTCAACTCGTCCACCGGGATGCCATCTTGCTTTTCCGGGGGGCGCAGGATGGTGAAATGGACCAGATCGACCGACGCATCGGACTTCAGCAGATTGCGCCAGACACGTTCACCCGCATGCGGCTCACCAGACACCAGCAAGACCCGCAGCCGGTCACGCACGCCGTTGATCTGCACCACGGCGGTGTTGTTGCGGTCGGTCAGCTCTCCATCCGCCGGGGCCACGCTGAACTGCAGCACATTCATGCCGCCATGGGGCAATGTCACCGGGAGTTCCAGATCGGAGCCGACGGGCACGCGGTAGGTTTGCGGCGGGTCGCTGTCGACGGTAATCGTCAGATCGGCTTCGACATCGGCGGCTGCGGGCGTTGCCCCGTCGTCCTCGATTTTCAGCGTCAGCATGAATTCTTCGCCGAGGATCGCAAATGCGGGGGCGTTCTTGACCACCAGCTTGCGGTCCCAGTCCGCTTTTTCGCCGGTCAGCAACAGATGCAGGGGCGCGGGCAAGGCCGGGGCAAGGCCAAGGTCATGCACCCGTCCGTCCGAGATCACGATGGCACCTGCGATGCGGGCGCGGGGTTCTTCGGCGATCGCTTCGGCAAGGGCGGTCATCGCCAGCGTGCCTGTGTTGTCGGGCCCATCCGCCAGACGATGGATGCGCAATTCGGTATTGGGCAGCGAGGCCACCTCACGCTCTACCGAGGCAAGCGCGCGCGCGGTCTGGTCGGCCCTTGTTCCCAAGGTCTGGCTCGCGCTGTCATCGACCACGACGATGACGATATCGCCCAAGGGCGCGCGGTCCTCGGTCTGCAAGGACGGGTTGCTCAAGGCCGCCAACATGACAGCCGCGGTCAGGGCCCGCAGCCACCAGCCCGCAAGGCCCCGGAACACGGCGAGCGCCACAAAAAGCAGGGCCGCGCCCACAAGGGCCGACAAAACCGGCCACGGCACCAAGGGATCAAAGATCAGGCTTTGTGTCACTGGCCCAGCCTTTCCAGCAACGCCGGGACATGAACCTGATCGGATTTGTAGTTGCCCGTCAGCACATACATGATCAGATTGATCCCGAAACGGTAGGCGATCTCGCGCTGGCGTTCGCCCGCAAAGCCGCGCCCGACGGGCAGCATGGCGATGCCGTTGGAATCAACCGCCCATGCGGCACCCCAATCATTTCCGCCGATCACAATCGGGGTCACACCGTCATTCAGGTTGCGAAAGGGCATCCCTTCGGCTTGCTCGGCGTCGGGCGGAGCGGCCTCAACCCAAAGCGTGGACTGCTGATAGCGCCCCGGAAAATCCTGCAAGAGGTAAAAGGATCTCGTCAACACATGGTCGTTGGGAATGAGCTCAAGTGGTGGCACGTCCAGCCCCGACGCAAGGCGCTGCAGCGCGCGGGCCTCGGGTGTTGATCCTCCCATGCCCGCGACATCGCCATCGCGCGTGTCAAACAAGATCATGCCACCGGTGCGAAGATAGGTGTTCAGCTTGGCATAGGCCGCATCCGAGGGGACGGGCTGGGAATCGGTGACCGGCCAATAGAGAAACGGAAAGAACGCAAGCTCATCGGTCTCGATGTTGACCGACATCGGCTCAGCAGGTTCGACCGACGTGCGATCCCAAAGGCTGTCGCCCAAACCGCGCAGGCCGGCCTTGGCAATCTCGTCGACACGTGCGTCACCGGTGACAACGTGGGCCAGTACGACGGCGGTGGTCGCCTCAAGCGCAAATGGATCCTCCGGGCCTGCTTCGGTCTGCGCCATGGCAGGATGCGGCTGGACCGCAAGCAGCCCCAGCAGAACAACCCCGGCCACAGCGCGTCCTGCCGCGCGCAACCGGCCCGACACCAGCAAGGCCGCGATCACGTCCAGCAGCAAAAGCCCAAGACTCGCCGACAGGATAAGCCCCTTGAGGCTGCGTTCCGGCGGCGCTTCGAGCCCTTCGATCATCGTCCCGGCGGGCCATTCGGCGGACGCCAGGACCGTCTCAGCCCCTACGGCATTCAGCGCCACACGCCGATCCGTGCCAGCATAAAGGCCAGGGGGCAGGTCTGGTCCGGGTCCTGTTGCAATGGCCCCGGCGAGAACCGTCCCCTCAACACCACCGAGCGCGCCAGCATCCATCGTCTGGCCAAATCCGTCCAGCAACTGCTCAGGCACCCAGATCTGGCCTGCGAGATCCTGTCCTTGGGGAGGACCTGACCGCGTCGACACTGCCAGACGTTCCAGCATCTGCACGAACAGGCCCGACAGCGGCAGGTTTGACCACTGCGCATTGGCTGTCACATGGAACAAGACCACTTGGCCGTCGCCGACGCCCTTGCGGGTTACCAGCGGCGTGCCATCTGTCAGAGCCGCGATCGTGCGCCCCGCAAGATCAGGGTCGGGCTGCGCCAGCACCTGCTCGGTCACGTTGACCTCAGCAGGGACCACAAGCCCGAAAAAGGGAGAGTTTTCCGGAAAAGGCGCCAAGGTCTTCGGCTCTCCCCAGCTCATGGCGCCGCCCACGGAACGGCCCCCTTCGCGCAGCCGCACCGGGATCAGCGGGTCCTCGGTGCCGCGGGCGACATCGCTTGCAGCCAGTTGCGGACCGGCAAATCGCAGCAAAAGCCCGCCCTTATCAAGCCAGTCGAGCATCGCATCTGTCTCATTTTGCGTCAGGCGCGCGACATCTGCGAGGATGACCACATCGGGATTGGCCAAAAGCTGGTCGGCAAGACCGCCTTCGATCAGCTCGGCCACAGGCTGCAACGCCTCGCGCAGATAATGTGTTGGCGACAACAGGCGCAGGCCCTCGCGGTCATCCCGCGTGGCGACGATGGCGATCTTGCGGCGTTTCAAGCCGTCATCTGTCAGACTGACAGCACCTGCCGAGCGCTGGCCCGTGATCTCGAACCGCGTAATGCGGTTGCGCAGTTCCGGCGGCAGCTCCAGATCAGCAGTGGCCTCGGTTGCGCCGCCCGCAAAGTCCAGCGTTGCGCGCGCCAGCTCGCGGTCAATGCCCGCAGGATCGGGACCACGCGCCGCTACCTCGATCTGTACCGGAGCGCCGGTGGGCTGACGGCTGACACGCACGGCGACCACGCCATCGACAAAGGTCGCGGGATGCAGCGCAAAAACCGGGCGCGCGGTCTGAAAGACCGTGACTTGGCCACCGACGTCCAGAGCTTCGGCCAAACGTGTCCGACCGGGATGGTCCAGTCCGTCCGAGATCCAATAGGTATCGTACGCGCCCGCCGGCAAGATGCCGACCCAGGCCCCGAGATCGTCCGGCGCCCATGGTGCGGGTTGCATCGCCGCGATCCTGCCAGCCGCTGTCTCGGCGGTCTCAAAGTCCACAGCCCGAGGCGTATCGGTCAGCCGCAGGACCGCGACCAGACGGCCCTCACGCTTGGCTTGTTCGACCAGAGCGCTGGCTTTCTCTATCCGTCGCGACCAGTCAGGCGCATCGGCCCAAGTGCCGTCGATCACCACAAGCAGCTGATCGTTACCCACCGCGCGCTGTATGGGGTTCAGCACAGGTCCCGCAAAGGCCGCGATGGCTGCGCCAATCGCCGCCATCCGCAACAAAAGCAGCCACCACGGCGTCTTGTCGGTCTCGTTCTCGTCGTCCTTGAGCCCCAGAAGAAGCGCCACACCGGGAAACCGGCGCCGGATCGGGGCGGGCGGGACGGCCCGCAGCAGCAGCCACAGGATCGGCAAGGCGACCATCGCCGCCAAAAGCCAGGGTGTCGCAAATCCGATCGGGCCGACCATGAACATCAGCGGCCCCCTTCCAGCGCGCGGTAAGCCCATAGCAGCGCAGGCAACGCCGAGCCGCCCGTGTGATGGGTATGAAAATGCCCGCCCACGGCGCCAGCCAGCACTTGCAAGCGCGCCTTGCGGGCGGCCAGCCGCTCCAGATATCGGCCCCGCAGGTCGCCTGCGCGCAAGGTCTCATGCCGCAAAGTGCCGCCCATCGATTCAAAGATCGTGCGCCCGTCAAACGGGAACTCTTCTTCGGCAGGGTCGAGACACTGGATCAGGACCGCCCGTGCACCCTTGGCCGAGGTGCTGGCCAGAGCCGCCTCGACCGGAGCGAGGTCCCCCAGAAAGTCCGACAGAAAAACCACGCGCCCGTGTGATGCCACATCATTTGCATCGGGGACGCCGTAATCGCCCTCGTGCCCCGCACCGGCCAAGACCGTCGCCATGGTCCAAAGATGGGCACGACCGGACCGGGGCAACCCGCCTCCCGCAAGACCGACCCGCTCACCTGCGCGCAGCAGCAAGACCGCCAGCGCCAGCGCCAGCACCTGTGCACGGTCCGCCTTTGGCGCGCGGGTCTTGTCGCCGCTGAATGTCATGGACCGCGCCGGGTCTACCCATAGGGTTACCGATTGCGCCGCCTGCCATTCGCGCTCCCGCACGAACTGCGCATCCGACCGCGCCGAACGCCGCCAGTCGATCAACCGGACAGGATCGCCCTGATGTGCGGGGCGGTATTGCCAGAACTCGTCCCCCATGCCCGCCCGGCGGCGCCCGTGTTCGCCCAGCATGACGGCAGAGGCAAGACGCTCCGCCTCGGCCAGCAAGGGCGGCAGCGCATGGCCTAGCGTTTCAGCGCGTTCTTTCAGGTCGCCAGCTGATGTCACGCGGCGGCCTCAAGGCCCAAAGTGCGCCCGGCAACCCGGTCGATGATGCTGCCCAGATCATCGCCTCGCGCCCGTGCGGCAAACGACAGCGACATGCGGTGGATCAGAACCGATCGCGCCAGATGGGCCACATCGGCAACCCCTGGGGCAAGACGGCCATCCAGCAGCGCCTGAGCGCGCACCGTCAGCATCAGCGCCTGGGCTGCACGCGGGCCGGGGCCCCAGCTGAGCAGATCGGTCAGATCGCGACCCTCGACCTCACCGGGGCGGCAGGCGCGCACAAGGTCAAGGATCGCCTCGACCACCTTGTCGCCAACCGGCATGCGGCGGATGACCGATTGCGCGGCCATCAGGCTCTCGGCGGTAAAGACCGCCGTCGCCTGATCTTCCGAGGCGCCCGTGGTTGCGATCAGGATGTCACGCTCGGTTCCGCGGTCGGGATAGGGCACATCAACCTGTACCAAGAACCGGTCAAGCTGCGCCTCGGGCAAGGGATAGGTCCCCTCTTGCTCAATGGGGTTTTGCGTCGCCAGCACGTGAAAGGGGCGACCGAGCGGACGGTGGACACCAGCCACGGTCACCTCGCGCTCCTGCATCGCCTGCAAGAGCGCCGATTGCGTGCGCGGGCTGGCCCGGTTGATCTCGTCGGCCATCAGGAGCTGGCAAAACACCGGCCCTTCGACAAAGCGGAAATGGCGCCTGCCGTCCGTCGTCTGGTCGAGCACCTCAGAGCCCAGAATGTCGGCGGGCATCAGGTCAGGCGTAAACTGGATGCGGTTGGCCTTGAGCCCCATCACGGTCGACAGCGTATCCACCAGCCGTGTCTTGCCAAGGCCCGGCAAACCTACCAGCAGCGCGTGTCCGCCACAAAGCATGGCGGCAAGAACGGTATCCACCACTTTTTCCTGACCGATAAAACGGCGGTGGATCGAGGCCCTCGCAGCCCCGAGTTTTTCGCCCAAGGCTTCTATCTCGGCGACGAGGGGGGATGCTTCGGTCATGACAACGCTCTCCGACAGTGTATATGATCCTATTAGACCGAACTAATCCGCCGGGCACAAATGACAAAAAGCACTGATGCACAAATGATCGTGAAGCCATCCGTGGATGGGCTGGCGGCAATGGTGCAGGCGGTCGCGAAAAAGGGCCCGCCACCCGTGCATCTATGGAACCCGCCCTATTGCGGTGACCTCGATATCCGCATTGCACGCGACGGCACCTGGTTCTATCTGGGCACGCCCATAGGTCGCGCGCCGCTGGTGCGACTGTTTTCGTCCATCCTGAAATTCGAAGACGGGCGCTATTTTCTGGTCACGCCGGTCGAAAAGGTCGGCATCACGGTTGAAGATGCGCCACTTTTCGCGGTGGATTTTACGGTCGCGGCACCCGGGCTGGATCAAATCATCACATTTCACACCAGAACCGACGATGACGCCGTTTGCGACGTTGACCATCCTTTGCGGGTAACCCATGCCGCAGGGTCAGATGAGCCTGCGCCTTATGTCATGATCCGCCCCGGGCTCGAGGCGCGCATCGACCGCAAAAGTTTCTATCGTCTGGTAGACCTTGGAACGATGCAGACCCTTGACGGCACCGACTGGTTCGGCGTTCGGTCATCTGGCCGCTTCTTTCCTATGATCCCGACCAAAGAATTGCCCTGAATGCCCCGCTTTGCCGCCAATCTGACCCTGCTTTTCAACGAAGTGCCGATGCTTGATCGTCCCGGCTGGGCGCAGCGTTGCGGCTTTGACGGCGTCGAGGTGCTTTTTCCTTACGACAATCCGGTGGCCGACTGGCAGCGCGCGCTGGGTGATGTGCCGCTGGCAATGATCAACACGCCCCCCGGCGACTGGGCCTCGGGAGAGCGGGGCCATGCGGCGGTCCCCGACGACGTGCGCCGCTTTCGCGAAGGATTTTTGCGCGCGGTCGATTATGCATCGGTCCTTGGTGCCGCGCGCATCCATGTGATGTCGGGCGTCGCACGTGGCCCCGTGGCCGAAGAAGTGTTCTTGGAAAACATCACGTGGGCGGCGACACAAGCGCCTGACCAGCGCTTGACGCTGGAGCCCCTGAACCCAGACGACATGCCCGGTTACTTCTTGAATGATTTCGATCTTGCGGGGCGACTGGTCGACGATCTTGGGCTGGGCAATGTCGGGCTGCAGTTCGATCTTTGGCATGCCGCACGCCTGCATGGCGATCCGATCGCGGTCTGGAAACAGCACAGGTCGCGGATCAACCACATCCAGATCGCCGGTTTCCCGACCCGGGCCGAACCTGGCGGCGGTGGCGTCGACTTTGCCGGGTTGATGAAGGACATCGACGCATCGGGATATCTTGGCTGGGTCGCCGCCGAATATCGCCCTTCCAAAAGCACGGTCCAGGGTCTGGGCTGGCTGACCGCAATGAAATCGCGCGGTCAGATGATCGGGTCCTGATCAGCGCCAGCCTGCTGCTGTCCCTGACGGCTTGATCAGCGTCGCGCGCGCGACGTGCCACAGGGTCCGCAAGACACTGGCTTGCGACACGTCTGCCCGCCCTGTGGCCTTCACGCGCAAGCGCCGCGCCCTGTTGCATCGACCTCGGCGCACAGACCCACCCATTCCGCGCATCTGAGCTGCGTTCCAAGAGTTCCGCGACCTCCCGCCGCGTCACCGCCACGCCGATGCCGGTCCGGTCGATTTTTGGCATCTCCCCCAGATCGCGCAGCGACGGCCCCGCTTGTGCCCGCCGCGCCTCCCACACGCCCTTTGGCGTATCCTGCCGTTGACCTGTCCTTGCACCAGTGCAGCGTGCCTTGCCCGGTCACCAGTCCTGATCGCGCTTTTTCTTTTGATGCTTGGCTTCAACGCTTGATGAACGCCCCCGGATTTCGCACCAGCAGCGCCGGCCCGGCGCACCGTGCGCGTGCTGCCCGTGTTCGCAGAGGCACTGGATTGCGCAGAAAACGTTCTCATCGCGGCCGGGCTGGCGGCCCTGCCATCGCCGTCCAAATCACGCATCACTTCGACGTCACAAGCCGCTCGGGCGACATTCGCGACCGTGATGGTCTTGCTGGTCGTTGCGCTCGTAATGTTTTTGCGCGGTGGTGGCGACGCCGCACCAAAGAGATCAAGTCTTGCGAACCGCCACGCCTTGCCGCCCGCGCGCCAACCGGTAGTATGGGATGAGCCGACCGCAAAGGACCGAACCCATGCCCATCGACGCGCCAGAAACCCAAACTGTCACCACCTGGAAAGTCGCCTGCGACGGCAACGAGGGCGCGCTCGGCCATCCCCGCGTCTGGCTGACAATCCCGGCAGACAGGGGCTGGGTCGAATGCGGCTATTGCGACAAGCGCTATGTGATCGACCGCGACCATGCGCATGACGATCACTAGGTGCGACGCGCCAATCTGACAAATAGCGCGACCAACGCCCCCGCGACCGCCCCAAGCGGTACCCAAAAGAACACGACCCCCATCGCATAGGCCCCTTCGGCCTGCGAAATCGTCACGATCGACGGAAGGCCTGCGCCAATGGTCCCGGCGGCAAAGCCACCAAGGAACAGGCCCCCAAGCATCCACAGAAATGTCCGCAAGCGCACCTCCCTTTTCGCGGTAACCACGTCGGTGAAGCGGACCCTACGGGTAGCACGCCGGTTCCGTTTCTGCCAATATTGAACTTCACAGCGACGGAGCAGAACATGCCATTCGGCAAAGGCCACCACCTTCACCTGATCGACGGCTCCGCCTACATCTTCCGCGCCTATCATGCGCTGCCGCCGCTGACGCGCAAGTCCGATGGCCTGCCGGTCGGTGCGGTCGCCGGTTTCTGCAACATCCTGTGGAACGAGATTTCCAAGGATCGCGGCCGCGATGCCGCCACCCATATTGCCGTGATCTTCGACCATTCTTCCCTCACCTTTCGCAACGAGATCTACCCCCTGTACAAAGCCAACCGCCCTGACCTGCCCGAAGACCTGCGCCCACAGTTCCCCCTGACCCGCGAAGCCACCCGCGCGTTCAACGTCGCCTGCATCGAAACCGAAGGCTACGAGGCCGACGACATCATCGCCACCTACGCCCGCCTCGCGGTCGAGGCGGGCGGCACCGCCACCATCATCTCGTCGGACAAGGACCTGATGCAACTGGTCGGAAACGGCGTCGACATGCGCGACCCGATGAAAGACCGCATGATTGGCCCTGATGAAGTGTTCGAGAAATTCGGCGTTGCCCCAGACCGCGTCATCGACGTGCAATCCCTTGCCGGGGACAGCGTCGACAACGTCCCCGGCGCGCCCGGCATCGGCATCAAGACCGCTGCCCTGCTGATCCAGGAATACGGCGACCTCGACACCCTCCTTGCCCGCGCGGGCGAGATCACCCAACCCAAACGCCGCGAGGCGCTGATCGACAAC
Organism: Rhodobacterales bacterium; assembly: GCA_031378845.1. Lineage (GTDB taxonomy): Bacteria > Pseudomonadota > Alphaproteobacteria > Rhodobacterales > Rhodobacteraceae > JAJNPS01. The sequence continues at coordinate 97,346 of JANNES010000001.1, read as the reverse complement.
GCGGACCTCATCCGCATCTCGCGCCAGCTTGTCACCCTGAAAACCGACACGCCCCTCGACGTCTCCCTCGACGACCTGGAGGTGAAACTCCCCGCCCCCGATGCGGTGATGGACTTTCTGAACCGCATGGAGTTTCGCACCCTCACCCGCCGCGTCGCCGAGAAGCTGAGGATCGCCCCGCCCACCCTGCCGGAAACCTCCGGGATGGAGGTTGTCGGTGCCCATCAGGACGCACCCGCTGCAGACCGCCTGCCCTTCGACCACGCCGCCTACGAATGCATACGCGACACCGCCGCGCTCGACCGCTGGATCGATCATATCCGCGACATCGGTCATGTCGCCGTGGACACCGAAACAACCTCGCTGGATGAGATGCGCGCCGAACTGGTCGGCATCTCGCTGTGCGTCGACGCAGGACACGCCGCCTATATCCCGCTCGGCCACAAACAAGGCGGCGGCGACCTGTTCGGCTCGACCGAGCTTGTCGAAGGCCAATTGACGCTTAGCGCCACTCTCGCCGCGCTGAAACCGATCCTTGAGGATGCCGCAATCCTGAAAATCGGCCAGAACATGAAATATGACTGGAAGATTTTCGCCGGCCACGGCATCCGCGTGGGTCCTTTCGACGACACCATGCTGATGAGCTATGCCATGCACGCGGGCCTCAACAACCACGGCATGGACACGCTGTCCGACCTCTATCTCGGCCACCAGCCGATCCCGATCAAATCCCTGATCGGCTCCGGCAAGGCGCAGGTCACCTTCGACCGCGTCGCCATCGACACGGCGGTGAAATACGCCGCCGAAGACGCCGACGTGACCCTGCGCCTGTGGCAGCTTTTCAAGCCGCAACTGCACTGGGCACGCGTCACCACGGTCTACGAGACCCTCGAACGCCCCCTCGTCCCGGTCCTCGCCGAGATGGAAATGGCCGGTATCCAGGTCGACCGTGATATTCTCCACCGCATGTCAAACGCCTTTGCCCAGAAACTCGTCCAGCTGGAGGAGGAAATCCACGAGGTCGCGGGCGAGAAATTCAACGTAGGCTCCCCCAAGCAGCTTGGCGAAGTGCTTTTTGATCGCTTGCAAATCCCCGGCGGCGTGAAGGGCAAAACCGATGCCTATGCGACCGGGGCGGACATCCTGGAAGACATCACGACGATGGAGGATGCACACCCGCAGGGCGCGAGACTGGCGGCGCGTATCCTTGACTGGCGTCAGATCGCGAAACTGAAATCCACTTACACCGACGCTCTGCAACTGGCGATCAACCCCGATACGGGGCGCGTCCACACCAGCTATTCCATCGCCGGGGCCAACACCGGTCGCCTCGCCTCGACCGACCCGAACCTGCAGAACATCCCGATCCGCACCGAGGAAGGTCGCCGTATCCGCGAGGCCTTTGTCGCCCCGAAAGGCCGCATCCTCGTGTCGCTCGATTACTCCCAGATCGAACTGCGCATCCTCGCCCACATCGCTGACATCCCCGCCCTGCGCAAGGCTTTCGAAGACGGCATCGACATCCACGCGATGACCGCGTCCGAGATGTTCAACGTCCCGCTCGACCAGATGACCTCCGACATTCGCCGCAAGGCCAAGGCGATTAACTTCGGCGTGATCTACGGCATTTCCGGCTTCGGCCTCGCCCGCAACCTGCGCATTCCGCGCGCCGAGGCGCAGGGCTTCATCGACCGCTATTTCGAACGCTTTCCGGGCATCAAGGAATACATGTCCGACACCATCAAATTCGCCCAAGCAAACGGCTATGTACAGACCCTGTTTGGTCGGAAAATTCATACTCCCGAAATCAACGCCAAAGGCCCCGCCGCCGGTTTCGCCAAACGTGCCGCGGTCAACGCCCCGATCCAGGGCACCGCCGCCGACGTGATCCGCCGCGCGATGATCCGGATGCCGGCGGCGATCAAGGGCATCGACGCGAAGATGCTGCTGCAGGTGCATGACGAGTTGCTGTTCGAGGTGGCGGAGGACGCCGCCGCCACCCTGATCCCCATCGCCAGACACATCATGGAATCCGCCGCCCACCCCGCCGTCGCCCTGAACGTCCACCTCGCGGTGGAGGCAGGGCAGGGGAAAAGCTGGGCCGAGGCGCACTAATACTGCTGCGGCCTGCGCACCATAAGGAAGACGTGCTCATTTCGCCCCATCCAGCCTTTTCCAGCATCCGCAAACCCTAACTGCTGCAGTATCTTGTGGCGCATGCCATCATTGCCAGTGGTAGCTAAGAGTCCTCGTCCGTCGGCAAGTCGCATAACTTCATTGCAAAGCATCAGACCGATCCCCATTCGACGCGAGTTCTCTTCAACTGCAACATAGCCAAGCTCGCGCGGAAACATCGCTTCGGGGAGCGCGAAGCCAGACTTCGCCGTCGACGCAAGGCCCGCCCGATACCGCGGTTGTGGCACCTTGAGCGCCGCCACACCGACAACCCGTGAGCCATCCGTGCAGATCACCAGCGCCTCGGCGCGCGGCAGGCCAGCGCGGACGGCCTCTTCTGTTACAGCGCCGCCTGAGGGCACCAACCGCAAGAAGGCTGACTGCTCTTCGTCGGTGGCATTTGCGGGGATTTGGACATAGATTTGTTGCAACTTGGCTCGACCCTCGATGAAACCGCCATGAGCAGATACAAACAAAATCCACCCGGCTGCGCAACGATTGCAGACATGCAATTCGGTATGACCCCATGATCCCCGACTGGCCTGCCCTCAAGACCTTCGCCCTCGCCCTCGCCCTGCCGGAGGTGACCATCGACCACCCATGGGGCAACGAATGCCTCAAGGCCCACGGCAAGATGTGGTGCTGGTGGTCGCCTTACGTCGATGCGGCCGTGTTCAAGGCCAACCACGACGAACGCGAGATGCTGATGGCAGCCGACCCCGACACCTTCACGCTCCATCCTCACTATGCCCCCCACAACCTGATCCTCGTGCGCGCGGGCCGCATCGACGATGGCTGGGCGACGGCCCGGCTTATCCAGCAATGGCGCGACGCCGCCCCGAAACGCTGGCTGAAGGCGTGGGATGCCGTAAACGGAGCCACCTGATGGGTGCTGCAGACAATGCCCCGATCCTGACCATCCGCTCTCGCGCCGAGCTTCGCGAATGGCTCGCGGCGAACCACGCGAGCGCCGGCCCGATCTGGCTTGCCAGCTACAAGAAGCACCACCCGGATTACCTTGGCCATTATGGACCCATCACCGAGGAACTCCTGTGCTGGGGCTGGATCGACAGCGTCACCCGCGCACTCGACGCCGACCGCTCGATGATCCTGATCGCCCCGCGCAACCCGAAATCTGCGTGGTCGGCGATCAACAAGGCCCATGTCGAACGCGCCCGCGCCTCAGGTGCCATGACCCCGGCAGGCGAGGCGAAGATCGCCATCGCCCTTGCCAACGGGCAGTGGGATTTCCTGAACGACGTCGACGCCCTGATCGCGCCTGATGATCTGTTGGCGGCGCTGGATGCAGGTGGGCCGCGCGCTTTCTGGGATGCACCCCCGCGCTCGGTAAGGCGTGAGACACTGGAATGGATCAAGACTGCCAGGACGCCCGAAACGCGGGACAAGCGGATCCTCAACGTGGTGACAGCCGCCAATGAAGGATTGCGCCCAAATCCGTTTCGCCGCAGATCCCAAATTCCTTCGAAGGAATTTACACGAATCTGCGAAGATTTCTGATCCCTCAACCCCGGTCGATCCGCACCTGAAAGCAGTTGTTCCGGGCCGAGCGGACATGGACATAGGCCATCCGACCATCGCTCAGCAACGCCGCAGCCCGGCTGGGGATGTCCGCTGTCGGGATAACGCCGCCGGTGCCATAGACGATGCGGTCATCGGCGCCATAGCCACGCACGATATATTCGGGTGAGGTCAGAACCTCGGGCAGTTCGGTGCCCCCACCGGCCTCGCAAGGATCGGCGCAAAGGAAGATCGGCCCGAGTTCGGCATAAGGCTGCAAGGCCGGAAACGGCCGGTGCGCCAGGACCAGCATCGGCGCACCGTCGGCGATCATCTTCAGGCAATGGCGGCAGGGATTAGCACCGCCTTCGGCGATCTTGCGCTCTGGCACCTGGCCGTTGGCGTCAAGGCCGCCTGCTTGATAGTCGCGCACGAGAGGCGTGGGAATGGGATGAAAGTTCAGCGTCATGTCAGGTCCTCCATGTCACCCAATCTGGGACCGGCGTGACCTTTGTTCGACCCGCTTCGTGCGTTTTCAGGCGTGCGCAAGCATGCGGCCCAAGGGATGGCCACCCAGGATGTGCAGATGAAAATGCGGGACCTCCTGAAGCCCGTTCACGCCGGCATTGGTGATGCCGCGATAGCCCTCGGCCCCCGCAAGACCCAGCATCTGGCAGACCTTTGCAGCGGTGCGATGAAAGTCCACCAGCTCGTCTGCACTCGCCTCGGCGGCAAAGTGGTCATAGGTGACATAGGCGCCCTTGGGGATCACCAGCACATGCACCGGCGCCTGCGGGCGGAGGTCGTGAAAGACCAGCGTATGGGGGGTTTCCATCACCGTCTTGCTGGGGATCTCACCGCGCAAGATACGCGCAAAGACATTGGTCGGGTCATAAACATGAGACATCGGATCAATCCACAAAAAGATGCTCGGCCGAGAGGATGTCGCGCGCCTTGTCGAGCGAAATATCAAGAAACTCGGCCAGGGGCACGGTGTTTTCGTCAAGAGATGCGGCCTCGCGGATACGTCGATATCCGACAACACCAAGGTCGCGCAGACGGTCGCTCTCGAACTTCATGTCGTGCCGGATCGTCGGCAGCAGCCGCTCGACGGTCTGGCCCGGCGACTGGTCGCTGGCCAGCCCGACGCGTTGGGCATGGCCGATCAGGTAATCATCGGTAAAGGTGCACTCGATCTCAAGCAGCCGCACCGTACCCTTGTCCAGATTGAAATCCTGAATGAGCTCTGCGCTGGCCGGATCGATGCAAAAGATCAGCCGATCCGTCTGCCAATAGTCAAACAGCATCCGCACCAGCGCGCGCCGATGGCGGGTCCGTTTTTCGATATTGCTCTGGATGCCACCCAGATCGGGCAAGGGCGTCGCATCTTCGTCAAACAGATAGTCAATGGCGGGCAAATTGGTCGATTGCCGCATGCGTTCAACCAAACGTTTGGCGACGTGCCATTTCTTGCAGGTGACCATCATCAAGGTTCGCTCACGGCCGATTGTCGCCTCGTTTTCCCAAAAGCGCGGGGCAAAGCGTCGACCGATCCGACCTCGACCGGTCAGAAATCCAAAGAGCTTGCGCCCCTCGTTCGAGATCGGGAAGGTGACGTCCCGCGCGTTGTAAAGTTCCCCCAGACGGTCTCTGAGGGCTTTGGCCTCCGGGCTGATCTTGCGTGCGAAAAGACAGTCCTGGCTGGTCAGCAGATTGTACTGGTCATTGTAGAACGTGACCGGCATCCCGTAGTCGGAGAACAACAGGAATGTCAGCGTCCGCGACTTGATCTCTGTCCCGACAACCAAGTGGCGCACCAGCGTCTGAAAGAACGTCTCGTCGGGAATCCATGTGGTGCGGAAGAAACGGATGATGTCGCGGCGCCGGTCGCAAAGTTGCAGCACCGCTTCGATGGTGCGCCGCCTGAGGCACCACCACTGGCTGCCGATCTGCATCACCAGATCCGACGGAATGGCGCGTTCCAGCTTGAGCCGCTGTTGCACCGCCATCGAGCCGTAGAACAGCGATTTCTGTGTCCGTTCGTTGAACCAGTGACGATAAATCAGGCGTTCTTGCTTGATGCCCGTCCTGATCCAGCCCGACGCAAAGAAATCGACGCTTTCGATGTAGTCGGCGTCTTCCGCGTCCAAGAATGCGCGACAGTATTCCGCCGACTTGATCGGCATGCAATCGCCCGAAAGCAGATAGAAATGCGTGGCCGAGGGAAACGCCTCGATCGCTGCGCGTACCGCCAGCAGTGTCGCCTCGACCAGGCTCCATTCGCCCCAACCGCATTTCAAGCGCCGTTTGGTAAAGACAACCGACGCATTGTCTTGCAGGGCGGTCCGGATGACTTTTGCATCAGCAGGCTTAGCGCGGGCGTCGAAATGGATCGCCAGAAAGTCGCCCGCCTGCGTCAGACGCATCGCTTGGGCGACGATCCCGGCGGGATCCTTGTGGCACAGAAGAACAAAGGCAATACGTGCCATCTGGGAGACTTGATCCGATCGATAGGTTGCACTGCTTGCTTAAAGTGTTCTAACTCCGATTGAAAAGACACAACTTCTTTGCACTCTTGACGTGAGGCTTTGCAGCTTGTGTATTTTTGCGGGCGTCAGGACACATCGGACGCCACTAAAGGACGGTTTTATGGGTTTTCCCGGCACTTGGATGACGGAAAGCGAAAGCGTGGTCTACCGCGTGGTGCCGAAATGCGCCTGCTCCACGATCGGGCAGATCATGTACTATTCTGATCACGGCAAATTTTTTGACGGCGATATTCACGACTCCACCAAAGGGCTGCACAAATGGGCGCAAGACGCGAGCCAGCCGTTGATCGAGCGCAACGCAAAAAGCCACAAATCCTACGCGTTTACCTGCGTCAGGAACCCCTATACCCGCATCCTGTCGTCGTTCTTTGACAAGATCTGCGGCGTGCAGCGGACCGGAAAGCGCTATCGTGGCAACCTCGTGCCGCTTTTGACCCAAAAGTACGGGATTGATGTCGGGGGGCCGGACGGCACGCAGGAGTTCGACCAGATCGCCAGTTTTCGGCGATTCCTGCTGTTTGCGCGCGACACCATCCGGTGGAAAAAACCGATGGAGCCGGACATTCACTGGTCCGCGATGTCGGGGCATGTGTCGACCTTCATCGTGAACGGCGGACGCTATGACCACATCTTTTTCACCGAGAAATTCGATGAGGGCATGCAGGTCGTGCTGAACAACATCAAGGTCAAGCACAAGATAAATCTCAAGAAAATTCCGAAGTTCAACGAGAGCGAAGGCCACGGGCCAAAACGCTTGTACCCCGTGGAGGCCTATTTCGACGATCTGTCGATGCATCTGGTCTGGGAAATGTACAAACGCGATTTTCAGGCCTTCAGATACGACTTCGAGAATCCGGCAAACAAGATGCCCTTGGGGGAGGTCGACCTTGCAGAAGTGCATGCACGCCTGGGCGAATGACCGGCGGGACACAAACAGGTGCCGTGGGCTATTCAGGAACGCCGCTGATCCGCAAGCTGGGGTTTCGTGGCCAGCAGCCTGCCGTCGTCATCAATCCACCCTGCCCCTATGGCGAGATGCTGGGCGAGGACCTGAAGATCATCGTCCAGCCGAGTGATGCGCCCCTTCCCGAGGGTTGCGTGTATGTGCACCTCTTTACGACTTTCCGCGCAGAGATGGCGTTGGTGCTGACGGCCGCGCGTCACCGTCTTGCGCCGACCGGGATGATCTGGCTGTCATGGCCAAAGCGCATCTCGAAGGTGCCGACCGACATCACCGAGGATACGATCCGCGAGGTCGCCCTGCCGATGGGCTATGTCGATACCAAGGTATGCGCTGTGGACGAGGTCTGGTCCGGATTGAAACTGGTCATCCGCAAGGAATTGCGCAAAGCGGTTCTTTCAGGATAACGGTATCCGCAAGTCATTGATTTTATGTTATTTATTCGGTTCGAGATCGGACCAACCCGCAGCGGCGGAATCTGGCCGATGGCAAGTAAAACACCAATTGCGCCACAATCCGCCCAAGGCTTGTCGAATTCGCTGCCTATGGTCCCGGTCTCGGAGCCCGATACGTGGCGCGTGACGAGCACATATTCCGTCTCACGACAAAAGCGATCGGGCCCCATGATTGACCAAGCAGTGATGATCGATGTTGCCCGATACGCCCATATCCTTGTTGTTGCCATCGGCTTTGGCACGGCTTTTCTGGCGGATTTTCAAGTCATCTCGCGGTTGCATCGCCCGATCGACGACCACGCCTTGCAAACGCTTGAGCTTTATCATGGCGTGATCTGGACGACGATTGTCGGCATGTGGATCACAGGGTTGATCATGGTCCAGATCAAGACCGGTTTCGTGCTGTCCAACTTTTCCCCCAAACTGGTCAGCAAGCTCGTGACGGTCGGCGTCCTGACGGCCAATGCCGCGTTGATCGGCAAGGTCGCCCTGCCTTTGCTGCGGGCCATGCGCGGGCGAAGCATTCTATGGCTGCCGGCCAGAACGAAACTCGGCCTCGCAGCAATCGGTGCCATTTCGTCGTCAAGCTGGATGCTTGCCTTGGCGATGGGCAGCAGCAAAGTCCTTGCCGCAAGTGACAGCACAGTCTTTGTCACGATGCTGCCGGTGGTCTACCTTGCGGCCGTCCTTTTAGGCGTCATGATCATGTTCATGGGCAGCAAAATGGTGAAGGGCAGAATCGCATGGCCGACGAACGACGGCTTTGGCACTCCACTGGCGGTGCGGCGACGACCCGGCACTCTTCCAGCCGAATAGTTCTGGCCCCTGCTTGGTTTGTCCCGCTTCAGATCAACCCCTTGGCGCGAAACAGGGCTTTTAGGTCCGCCGCGGGGCGCGCGCCGAAATGGCTGATCACTTCGGCCGCCGCGATGCATCCCATACTGCCTGCAACGGCCAAGGATTGACCCGTCGCAAGACCGTAAAGAAATCCCGCCGCAAACTGGTCCCCTGCCCCCGTGGCATCAACAGGCACCACGCGATGGACCGGGACTTCGACACGTTCGTCCCCGCGCATCAAGATCACATCCGCACCCGACTGCGTGCAGACGACAATCGGACAGTCGATCCGGGCCTGCGCGAGGGCGGCCTCCAAGTCTTCGGTTTGATAAAGCGAGGTCCATTCGTGGCGATTGCCGATGACATAGTCCATGTCGTCACGCACCAGCCGCCGGAAATCCGCGCGGTGCCTGTCGACGCAGAAGGGATCAGACAGTGCAACGCCAGCTTTGCCGCCGCCCTTGTGACAATCGCGGGCAGCTTGCAGGAAGGCGGCTTTGCCTTTGTCCTTGTCGAAAAGGTAGCCTTCGAGGAACAGATAGTCCGTCTGTCCGGTGACCGCCTCGGGCACATCTGCGGGACTGACATCAGCAGAGATACCAAGATACGTGTTCATCGACCGCTCGCCGTCCGGCGTGACAAAGATCATCGAACGCGACGTCGGAAGATCGGCGTCCGAGACCGGAACAGTGGGGAAATCCGTGCCCTCGGCCAACAGTGACCGCGCGTAGAACCGCCCAAGGGCGTCATCGCACACCCGCCCGATAAAGGCTGTCTTCATTCCCAGATTGCCCAGACCCGCCAACGTGTTGGCCACCGACCCGCCCGGCGCCTCGGTGCGGTCGCGCATGGCCCCGTAGAGCATCTCGCCCCGTTCGCGTTCGACCAGTTGCATCACACCTTTGGTGATGCCCATGAGGTCCAGAAACGTGTCTTCGGTCTGGCTCAGCACGTCGACGATGGCATTGCCGATACCCACAACCTGATACCGTGTCATATGGTCTTGTCCTCATAGGCGCACCAATCCTTGATGGGACAGATGCCGCATCTGGGTTTGCGCGCGATGCAGATATAGCGGCCATGTAGGATCAGCCAATGGTGGGCATGTTGCTGGAATTCGGCGGGCACGTTGTCCTCGATGGCACGTTCAACCGCCACTTCGTCGCGGCCTGGTGCAATGCCGGTGCGGTTGCCAACACGAAAGATATGGGTGTCCACGGCCTGAGCGGGCTGGTGATACCACATGTTCAGAACCACATTCGCGGTCTTGCGGCCAACGCCGGGCAAGGATTGCAAGGCCGCGCGGCTGGAGGGCACCTCACTGCCGAACCGCTCGATCAGGATGCGGCTGAGGGCGATCACGTTCTTGGCCTTGTTGCGGAAAAGGCCGATGGTCTTGATATATCCGGTCAGCCCCGCTTCGCCCAAGGCCAGCATCTTTTCAGGCGTATCAGCCACGGCAAAGAGCGCGCGTGTCGCCTTGTTGACGCCCACATCGGTTGCTTGTGCGGACAGGGCAACGGCCACGACAAGGGTAAAGGCGTTCAGATGTTCAAGCTCGCCCCGGGGCTCAGGATCCGCCTCCTGAAACCGGGTGAAAATCGCGCGCAGCGTCGGATAATCAAGTTGCTTGGCCATGGCATCCGGTATGCCAGCGAGGCTGCAGGGCGACAAGCGAAAGGCGCAGAATTCGGGTCGCAGGACACGCAGATGCCGCATATCTATGGGGTTCAAGGAGACCTGCCATGACCGACCAGTCCCCCGCCTATCACTACAGCGTCATTGCCCGCGCGCTGAAGATCATCGACGCAGGCGGACCAAGCCTGACGCTCGACGATCTGGCAGCCCAGATGGGCATGAGCCCGGCGCATTTCCAGCGCACTTTTTCGCAATGGGTGGGCGTCAGCCCAAAGCGCTATCAGCAGTATCTGGCACTCGACCATGCGCGCCGGTTGCTGGCGCAGCGGCATACGACGCTCACCACCGCGTTTGAGGTCGGTCTGTCGGGTGGCGGACGGCTGCACGATCTTTTCCTGACCTGGGAGGCGATGAGTCCGGGCGACTATGCCCGTGGCGGCGCGGGTCTGACCGTCCATTGGGGTTGGTTCGAAAGCCCGTTTGGCCCTGCCATCGTCATGGGCACCGACAAGGGCCTGTGCGGCATGGGCTTTGCCGCCGAGATGGGCGAGGGCGCTGCGATGGAAGATTTGCTGTCGCGCTGGCCACATGCGGAATTTGTCGAGGATCCGATGCGGCTGCGGCCTTGGGTGCTGCGTGCATTTGGGACCGATCCGGATCAGAGCCCGCCGCTTTATCTGATCGGCGCACCATTTCAGATCAAGGTGTGGGAGGCGCTGATGCGCATCCCTACCGGCCATGTCACGACCTATTCGGACATCGCGACCGCCATCGGTCATCCCGGAGCCATGCGGGCTGTGGGGTCAGCCGTGGGGCGCAACCCGATCAGCTTTCTGATCCCTTGCCACCGCGCGCTTCGGCGCGACGGGGGCTTGGGCGGATATCACTGGGGATTGCCAGCCAAGCGCGCAATTCTGGCCTGGGAATCGGCGCGCACCGGAATGTGAAAGGCTGACGCTGATGCGCGGATGCCTGCCGATTGCATTGCCCCCTGTAAGTCTTTCGCGCCGGTTGTTATACTGTGGCCCGAGCCCGAGAAACGGGCCGGTGACTTTTCGAGGCAAGAGCAATGACGACGAAAATCTCTCTGACGCTGGCTGGTGCCAGCCTTTTGGCACTTACAGCTTGCGTAAGCCCAATCGCAAACCCCAATGACCCCAATGCACGCGCCAAGACCGGCGCGATCACCGGCGGCCTGATCGGGGCGGTCCTTGGCGGCTCTGGCGGCGATGAAGGCCTTGGCCGGGCCGTTGCTGGTGGCGTGATCGGTGCAGCGATTGGCGGCGTCATCGGCGCGACACTGGACCAACAAGCGGCAGAACTGCGCGGCTCGCTGGATTCGGATATCTCGGTGACGAATACCGGTGAGTACCTGATCGTGAACATGCCGCAGGATCTACTCTTTGCGGTCGATAGCGCGGCACTTCAGCCGACGCTGACCAGCGACATCAAGACGGTCGCAGCCAGCTTGCTGAAGTATCCCAACAGCCGGATCGAAGTGATCGGCCATACCGACAATACCGGATCGGCGGCTTACAATCAGGATCTGTCGCAACGTCGCGCCGTGTCGGTTGCGAATGTGTTGCGCGAAAGTGGTGTGCCGAATGGGCGTCTGACGGCCTATGGCCGGGGCGAGGATCAACCGATTGCCAGCAACGCAACGGTCGACGGCCGCGCGCAGAACCGCCGCGTCGAGATCATCATCCGCCCGACGAACTGATCGCAAAACACGTCGCGACATCGGGGATCCGCAGGGCATCGTCCAGGCGGGTCCCTTTTTCATTGAGCCTTGCGCGCTCTGGTCATATGTTCTGACCAATCCGGAGCGTTGCAAATGCCCTTTAACAAGATCCTCCCCGACAAGCTGTCCAACTCGGTCGTGCGCCAGATCGAGCTTTTGATCCTGCGCGGCATCTTGCGGCCGGGCGAGCGGCTGCCGGCAGAGCGGGAGCTTGCCGAACGTCTTGGCGTGTCGCGGCCATCTTTGCGCGATGCAATTGCCGATCTTCAGGGCAAAGGGCTTTTGGCAACGCGCCCCGGATCAGGAATTTTCGTGGCAGAGGTCCTGGGCTCTGCCTTTTCTGAAGGTCTGGTGCGGCTGTTTGCGTCGCATCAGGAAGCCGTCTTTGATTATGTCAGCTTTCGCCGTGACATGGAGGGGTTGGCGGCTGGACGCGCCGCCGAGTTTGCCTCGGACACCGATTTGCGGGTTATCGGCATGATCTTTGACAAGATGGAGGCAGCCCATGACAAACGCGATCCTACCGATGAAGCCGAGCTGGATGCAGCCTTTCACCTTGCCATCATCGAGGCGAGCCACAATGTCATCATGCTGCACATGATGCGGTCCATGTATGACCTCTTGCGGCAGGGCGTCTTTTACAATCGGCAGATCATGTTCCGCAACCGGATGACCCGCGATCATCTTCTGGACCAGCACCGCATCATCAACGCGGCACTGCAAGCCCGCGATCCGGCAGCCGCGCGTACGGCCGTGGAGGTGCATATGGGGTTTGTCGAAAAGTCGCTGGCCGATCAACTGCGCGAGGAGCAGCACGAAGCAATCGCCCGTCAGCGTCTGCACCACGAACAGTCGCGCGAGTCTTGAGTCAAAGAAAAACCCGGTCAGCGCGACCGGGTTCAGGGCGACGTATCAGCCGCCACAAGGGTCAGTGAAAGCGCGTTTCCACCTGACCAATGGCCGCATCAATGGAGGCCGAGGCGGCGTCCGCTGTCATCTGCTTGCCCAACACGTCAGCGGCCACGCTGACCGCAAGGACGACAGCCTTGTCGCGCACATCCTTGACCACGGCCTTTTCAGAGGCGGCGATCTGCTCTTCGGCGGCGGCGATACGGCGGGTGATCGACTGGGCAAGGTCCAGCTTGGCCTGCTTTGCGGCGGCCATCGCCTCGTCGCGCGCGGTTGCGACGATGCGGTCGGCCTGTTCGCGAACCTCGGACTGCTTGCGCTCATAGGACGCGAGGATCGTCTTGGCCTCTTCGCGAAGCGCGCGGGCCTCGTTCAGATCCGCCTTGATCTGGATAGCGCGGGCATCGAGCATCCCGGTCAGTTTGCCCGGAACCCCGTAATAGAACAGGATGCCGACAAAGCACACGAACGCGATCAGCACCACAAAGTTGGTATTGCCAAGCGAAAAGAATGGCCCGCTTGCCGCAAAGGCGGGCGAGGCCGCCAGCATCAGGATCGGGATCAACCGGATCATCACATGGCCCCTTTCAGTCGCGCCGTCATTGCGGCGGCAATGGACTTTGCATCGACCTTGCCACCCAGCGCTCCGACGAGTTCGCTGGCAGTGTCGCGCGCAACATCCGCAACCGCAGCCATCGCGCCATCGCGAATCTCGGCCAGCCGCTTTTCCGCTTCGGCGGATTTCGCAGCGATCTCGGCATCGGCCTTGGCAATCGCGATATCGAGGTCTTTTTGTATCTCGGCGCGCGTGCTGGCGGCGATCTTGCCGGCCTCGACCCGTGCCTGGGCCAAGGCTTCTTCATAGGCCTTTTCGGCAGCGACGGCCTTTTGTTTCAACTCTTCGGCGGTGGCGAGGTCATTTGTGATGGTGCCCCGACGTTCCGCCAGAACCCCGCCTATGCGTGGCAAGGCAATGCGCGTCAACACCAGATAGATCACCACAAGCGTGACCGCGAGCCAGAAGATCTGGTTCGGCCAGGTCGAAAAATCCAGCTGCGGCATGCCCGCCTTTTCGGCGTGCTCCGCGGCACCAGTTGCAGCTTCTGTCGCCATCTTTACGCTCCTTTGCGAAACCAGCGGCCTGCGGTCAGAGGCCTAGACCTCTGACCGATCCTTCGTGTTCACAAAGACTTAGACGGCGAACATCAAGAGCAGGGCGATGAGGAACGAAAAGATCCCCAGAGCTTCGGCAAACGCGATGCCGACAAAGAGGTTGGCCATCTGGCCGGGGGCTGCCGACGGGTTGCGCAGGGCACCCGACAGGAAGTTTCCGGCAATGTGGCCCACGCCGATGCCCGCGCCGCCGAGACCCATCGTTGCAAGACCTGCACCGATGAACTTGCCCATTTCTGCGATATCGCCTTCCATTTGGTAGCTCCTTTTTGGAATTGGCTGAAAGTTGGTTCGGACCCTAATGGTGCGCGTCGCCCACCGCGTCGCGAAGATAGACGCAGGTCAGAATGGTGAAGACGTAAGCCTGAACCGCTGCGACCAGCAGCTCAAGCCCGTAGATGGCGGCAATGGCGGCAATCGGGACGACCGAGGCGACGCCCATGGCGCCGGCAAAGCCCGCAAAAACCTTGATGACGGCGTGGCCGGCCATCAGGTTGCCGCCAAGACGAATGGAATGGCTGAGCGGGCGCACGAAATACGAGATGATCTCGATCATCGCGAGGATGGGGCGCAGCACCAGGGGCGCCGATGAGACCCAGAACATCTTGAGAAAACCGGGGCCTTTGCGGACAAAACCCACGATGGTGACGGTAAAGAACACCAACAGCGCCAGCGTCGCGGTGACCGCGATGTGCGAGGTGGTGGTGAAGGACATCGGGATCAGACCCAGCATATTCGACAAAAAGACGAACAGGAACAAGGTCATGACATAGGGGAAGTACTTGATCCCCTCATGCCCGGACACCTCTTCGACCATGTTGTAGATGAAGCCGTAGAGCATCTCGGCGATGGACTGGCTGCGGGTCGGCACGATGGCGCGACGGCGGGTGCCAAGCACCAGCAGGACGACGACGCACAGAACGGCAATCGCCATCCAAAGGGTCACGTTGGTCGGTTGATACCACGCGATGTTGGTGGTGCAGTCGTTCAAGGGGGTGGCGATGTCGTCCGCACAGAACAATTTCTTGACGATGAACTGATCCATCGGATGGATCTGCAAACCACTGCTTGCGTGCTCTTCAGCGCCCGTCGCCATCCCTAGTCCCCTTTGCCCGAAGCGGTGTCACCCGCGTTGGTCTTTGACAGTTGCCTTGCGGACCCCAGCATCGTTTTGACGCCTGCCGCAAAACCGATCAGGGAAAAGATGATCAGGAAGATCGGCAGCGTGCCAAAGAGCACATCCAGCCCGTAACCGATCGCCATGCCGAGAACCATCCCGGTACAGAGCTCGATCACCATCCTCCAGGCCACCTCGCCCTGCGAGAAACCCTTGACCGTGTTGGTTTGCGCGGCCTTCGGCTTTTCCTTTACCTGTTCCAGCCGCGCCTCAAGGGCGCGCAACCGGTCAGGATCGGGTTCGGAAGCCATGGCGACACCCCATCACAGCAGGTTGTATACCTAGTGGGGCGGCGCCGCGGAGTCAACGGGGCAAGATGGTGCAGGGTCCGCGTTCAAACTATTGTTTTAAATGGATATTTTTGCAAAGATGAAGTGGTGTAGGTTAGCGTGCGAGATGGCAATGATCCAGGGTGATATTCAACCATCCGGTTGACGATCACGCCCTGCCCTGCCCATAGTCAGCCGATGTCGCAGCCCCTCGATACGGTCTTTGCAGCCCTTGCCGACCCGACACGGCGGGCGATCATGGCCATGCTGCTGGAGGATGACATGGCGGTCACCGATGTGGCAGAGCCGTTCGCCATGAGCCTGGCCGCGATCTCGAAACACCTGACCGTGCTGGCCGAGGCCGGGCTGATCAGCCGCGAGCGGCGGGGGCGCCTGATCTGGTGCAAGCTGGAGCCCGATGCGCTGCGCGCGGCGTCTGTCTGGATGCAAGGCTTCGGGCAGTTCGAGCCGGTGGATCTGGACGCGTTCGAGCGGTTTCTGGAGGGCGAGCTAGCCGTGGATCGCCCCGAGCCGGGGTGAAATGTTGTGTCGGACATCTGTCGGACATTTTTCGGACATCCGTCCCGACAGCTGTTGGGCGGCGTCAGGGCTGAAACCGACCTGCAAACTGCGCCCTGAGGGCTGCCTTTTGCACCTTGCCCATCGCGTTGCGCGGCAGGGCATCCACCACCACGGCGGCTTTCGGCTGTTTGAACCGGGCGAGCCGGTCGCGGATTTCGGCAAGGGCCGTCTCCGGTGTCATGTCCGGATCGGTCAGGGTCAGCACCGCAAAGACCGCCTCGCCAAAGTCGGGATGCGGCAGGCCGACGACGGCGGATTCCCGGACGCCCGGCACGGCATCGAGCGCCTCTTCGACCTCGATCGGGTAGACGTTGAAACCGCCGGTGATGATGAGGTCCTTGGCGCGGCCAACGATGTGCAGATAGCCGTCGGCGTCAATGCGGCCCAGATCGCCGGTGATGAACCAGCCATCGGGGCGCAACTCCTCGGCGGTCTTTTCGGGCATGTTCCAGTACCCTTTGAAGACGTTCGGGCCGCGCACCTCGATGCCGCCAACCGCGCCCGCAGCGACCTCGGCGCCGTCCGCCATGATCCGCAACTCCACCCCCGGCAGGGGCATGCCCACGGTCCCTGCCCGGCGTTCGCCGTCATAGGGGTTGGAGGTGTTCATGTTGGTTTCGGTCATCCCGTAACGTTCGAGGATGCGGTGGCCGGTCCGCGCCGCGAACGCAACGTGCGTTTCGGCCAGGAGCGGTGCGGAGCCGGAGATGAAGAGCCGCATGCCGGCTGTCAGATCGCGGGTGAAGCGCGGATCGCCAAGGAGGCGGGTGTAAAAGGTCGGCACGCCCATCATCGCGGTGGCGCGGGACATCACGCGCAACACGATATCCAGATCAAAGCCGGGCAGAAAGATCATCCGGCCTGCGGTCAAGAGGCTGATGTTGGAGGCGACGAACAGGCCATGCGTGTGAAAGATCGGCAGGGCGTGCAGCAGCACGTCGCGGTCGGTAAAGCCCCAGAGGCGGGCGAGGGTCCCGGCATTGGACAAGAGATTGCCATGCGTCAGCATCGCGCCCTTGGACCGCCCCGTGGTGCCCGAGGTGTAAAGGATCGCCGCAAGATCATCCAGTTTGCGGGGAACCGGGTTCCAGTGTGGGGGCAAGCCCGCGTGATGGCTGGCAAAGCTGCCCTGCCCGTCCGACCCCAGCGACAGGATCCGAGCCGGAGTGCCTGCCCTGCCGGTGAACTCCGCCAGACGCGCCGGCGTCGCAATAAAGAGTTCAGGCGTCGCGTCGGCGATGAAATAGTCGACCTCATGGGCCGTGTAAGCGGTGTTCAGCGGCAAGAACACTGCCCCCACCGCAACCGCTGCGCCATAAAGTGCAAGCGCGTGCGGCGACTTGTCGACCTGCACCGCGATCCGGTCGCCCGGCGCGACGCCCAAGGCCAGCAAAGTCGCCGCCGTTGCCCGCACAAGGCCGAGGAAATCGCGGCCCGTCCAGCCGGTATCGTCGGCAAGATGAAGCAGCGTCCCCTCCCGCAGAGCCAGAGGGGCAAAAAGGGCGTCAAAGACAGGGTTGGCCATTATTCAACCTCATTTGCCGCGGGTTTCGACGCATTTGGCCCGAAGGACAGCGTTTTTCGAGGCTTTTCGGCCTTGCAGGGCGTGTTACCGAAACACATTGTTTCACGCAATTCCCCCAAATGCCCCTGTTTGCGCCGCAGTTCTGCCCTGCAGCAGCGGCAATCTGAGATGGTAAATAACGACGGAGGATGTCATGAAAGCCGGTCTCGCACTTGTACAACGCCTGGGGTTCTTTTCGCACAAATCCAATGCGGCAGATGCCGAGGATGAGCGCTATGACATGCGCCTGAAGCGTCTGACGCGCACGACGGACGCCGTCGAGCCCAAGGGGCTGGTTTTCAAAACGTCACAGTGACACCGGGCAGGCACAGCTCGTTCATGAGGTCGCGGACCTCTTGGCGGGCGGCGATGTTGGACAGGTTCAGCTGATCGACGCCGGTATCTTTCAGATCCAAGAGGGTCAGGCCGCGCGGGAACAGCTCGCGGAAAATCACGCGTTCGGAAAATCCGGGCGCCACACGGAACCCGATGCGGCGGGACAACTCTTCCAAAGCCGCGCCCACCTTTTTCTTGTTGTGCATCTGTTGTGCGCCAAGGCGATTGCGCAGAACAATCCAGTCGATGGGCTTTAGCCCTGCTTGTGCGCGAAGCTGCCGCGCCCCCCAGACCATTTCGGAATAGATCGAGGGGCCCTTGACGCGCCCGGTTTCCATATCCATCCGGGCCAGCAGGTCGAAATCGACGAAACTGTCGTTGAGCGGCGAAATGAGCGTATCCGCCAGCGAATGGGCGACCTGGCTCAGCCGGGTGTGGCTGCCCGGGCAGTCGATGACGATGAAATCGCAAACAGGCTCCATCGCGGAGACGGCGGCAGCGAGGCGCTGGTCAAAGGGGTTTTCTCCCGGCGGCAGGGTCGCGGCATCAAATTCGGGCAGGTCGCGGTAGTCAGGCGTGGCGATTGTCAGGCCAGCGCGCGCAAGATAGGCACGGCGGTTTTCAATGTAGCGGCCAAAACTTTTCTGGCGCAGGTCAAGATCCAGCGCCCCGACCCTGTGCCCCATACGGGCAAGGGCCGTTGCCACATGCATGCAGGTGGTCGACTTGCCCGAACCGCCCTTTTCGTTCCCGACAACGATAATATGCGCCATATTCCGTCCCTGTTCCGTGCCCTGCGTCTTCATAAGCGCGGGTTGTCATGGAGGAAAGAAATAATCCGCCCATGGCGGTTCTGCCCCGGATCAGGTTGCGGCTTTGCCTCGAAGGGGGCGGCGCGTCTTGGCAATGCCGTGCCGGGCAGCGACCTTCAGGAGGCGGCGAAAGCTGGGACATTCGAGATGCGAAGGGGCGCGGCAATCGGCAACGTGGCGCAACGTGTCGCGCAGCGCAGTCAGATCGCCGATCTGTCGGTCAAGATCATCGGCGCGGGCGTGCAGTTCGGCACGGTTCAGATCGGGGATGCCATCACGACCAAGCATCGCGCCAATTTCGGCAAGGGTAAAACCAGCCGATTTGCCCAGCGCGATCAGGGACAGGCGCAGCATCGCGTCCGGCCCAAATTGACTGCGATGTCCGTGGCGCGATTGTGCGGTGATCAGGCCGATGTCATCGTCGTGGCGCAAGGCTGAAGGAGCCAATCCGCTGCGGGCAGAAAGGTCGCCGATGTCGATGGATTTCACGCTTGACCTCAAGTTGACTTGAATTCGTGTGGTCGCCCCTCGTCACTATTGGCACAAGAGAGGACGCTCAATGGCCCGCCAAGACGACCGCCCCGGCAGCATTTCGGACACTGCCGGTCCGGTGTTCGCGATCCTGTTAGCCTCGCTGGGCACCAGCATCGCCAACGTGGCCCTGCCCCAGATGGCGCTGGCGATGAAGGCGGCGTTTCCCACCGTTCAATGGGTGGTGATCGGCTATCTGCTGGCCTTGACGGTGCTGAGCGCCGGGGCGGGACGTTGGGGCGACCGGATCGGACACGCACGCGCGTTGCGCTATGGGATCTGGCTGTTCAGCGTTGCCGCACTGGCGGCGGCACTGGCACCGCAGATCCGGGTGCTCATTGCGGCGCGGATGCTGCAAGGTGGCGGGGCTGCGGTGATGATCGTGCTGCCGATGGCCTTGCTATTGCCAAGGGCCAGGCCCGAACGGTTGGGCCGGGCGATGGGGATGCTGGGTTCGGCGTCGGCGGTCGGAACGGCGATGGGGCCGACCTTGGGCGGATTGCTGATCGCGGGGCTCGGCTGGCGCGCGGTGTTTTGGCTGCTGGCAGGGCTAGGCGGGATCTGCATTGCGCTGGTGAGCCGGGATGAGACGCCGCCGCTGCAAGCGACACGGAAGGGTGATTTGCCCGGGGCGATCACATTGGCGCTGGCGGTCGCCGGGCTGGCCCTGGCGCCAACCTTGGGCTTGGGCGGGATCGGCGTGGCTGTGCTGGCGCTGTCAGCGGCAGGGTTCTGGGCGTTCTGGCGGGTCGAGATGGCGGCGATTGACCCGCTGTTTCCGCCGGGTGCCTTTGCCAATGCCATGCTCTGCCGGGGGCTTTTGGCCAATGCGCTGGTGGCCGCGGTGATGATGACGACGCTGGTGGTGGGGCCGTTCTATTTGGCAATCGGACTTGGGCTAGGCAGCGCGGATGTCGGAATGGCGATGAGTGTAGGTCCGGTCCTGTCCGCAGCCAGCGGGGTTCCGGCGGGGCGGTTGGTGGACCGCTTTGGCGCGGCGCGGATGGCCCGACTGGGGGTTGCGGCAATGGCGGTGGCGACCGCCGTGATCGCGGGGCTTGCGCCCCGGGTCGGGCTGTGGGGCTATCTGGTGGAGGTGGCGATGCTTACTCCGGCGTATCAGATATTCCTTGCCGCCAACACGACGCAGGTGCTGGCAGGGGCCGAAGTGGCGCAGCCGGGGATGACCTCGGGATTTTTGGGGCTGTCACACAATCTTGGGCTGATCATGGGGGCGGCGGCAATGGCCGCATTGTTTGCGCACGCAACCGGGCAGACCGATGTGGCGCTGGCCGATGTCGGCCAGATCGCACGGGGGATGGCGGTGACATTCGGCACCGCTGCAGCACTCTTGGCGGCGGCGGTGATGCTCCTGCGACCGGCGCCGCGGTGATCACGATAACGGCGCAGCCACAGCGGTAGCAATCTGATGGCGCGTCAGGCGCAATCTCCGGATCGGCCGGTGTTCGGGTTCGGATTCGGATTCGGGTTCGGGCAGAAAGCGGCGCAAAAAGTCCACGCAACAAGCAAGGTTCGGGGCTGCGCATGGTCCGTTCGTGGCAGAACCCGCCTGCACGAAAAGCAAAAGGGCGCATCCCAAGATGCGCCCATTCGTGTCGATGTCGCCGGTCTTAAAAGCCCAGACCTGCATACTTGTTTTTGAACTTGGACACGCGGCCACCGGTGTCCATCAGCTTGGCATTGCCACCGGTCCAGGCCGGATGCGCCAGCGGGTCGATGTCGAGCGCCATCTGGTCGCCCTCTTTGCCCCAGGTGGATTTGGTCTGGAACGTGGAGCCGTCGGTCATCTTGACGGTGATGAAGTGGTATTCGGGATGGATGCCTTGTTTCATCGGGGGACGCTCCTATTCCGACTTTTCTTTGTAATTCGTCTCTTCGGCGATACGGGCAGATTTGCCGCGACGATCGCGAAGATAGTAAAGCTTGGCGCGACGAACGCGGCCACGGCGGACGACCTCGATGCTGTCGATGTTGGTCGAATAAAGGGGGAACACACGCTCCACACCTTCGCCAAAGGAAATCTTGCGGACCGTAAAGCTGGCCGAGATAGTCGCGCCACCCTTGCGGCCGATGCACACACCTTCGTAGGCCTGCACACGCGAACGGGTGCCTTCGGTCACCTTGTAGCCGACACGGATCGTGTCCCCGGCCTTGAAATCCGGGATGGTCTTGCCGAGGCTGGCGATCTGCTCGGCCTCGATCTGCGCGATGAGGTTCATGCGCGGTACTCCGTTTTGCCTGCGTTTGCCGCAGAGGTGATGCCGCACCAGAGCTCTTGGTCTTCAACCGGGTCCCGACCGAGATGGTCAGCCCGCCAGAGATGGGGCCTGCTTTGTATCATACCGGGTCCTGCAGGCCGCATCCGTCGAAGAAGGCGGGGGCGATGGCCTAAAGGAATCGGGACCGATGGGTCAGGTGACCCCGGACAAGCGGCGTATAGGGGGTGCGGGGGTTTGGGTCAAGGTGGGGGGTTGGGGGGAGTTGGACGTCCGCCATGCGGACACAGCAACCTCGCCCGAACGGATTGCCGGGCGTCAACTACTGGTGGTAGGTCTCTGATCGTATCTATTCAGCTGCAACAGCTTGGGACGATAAATGAACAAGTACTTTTTGGGAGTCATAATTGCAGTCTTCGGAGCACTTTCGGTTGCAGCAGCACTCGGCCTGAAATACTCGGTAGCGACGCTGCTTTTTGGTCTAGTTGCCGCGATATCCGCACCATTGGTTGTTCACAAGATTTCTGACAGAAACTGGTCCCTCGGCATGTTCGTGGGACTATCCATATTTGCCAGTTTTCCCGCCAAAAAACTCTTTCAACTAGACGGCTTCCTACAAGAGGTGCCGGTAACCGTTGCGTATGCTGCGATACTCTGGGTTGTCGGCTTCGGCTGGAAACGGAGTTGGCGCTAAGTCGGCATTTGAACGAAACGCTACAACTTGCACTTCGGGGCCAAAGCGGCCCCGCAACACAGGGCAACACCTGACCGCCGGGCTGGCGCTGCTCCGGCAGTTCCCGGGCGTTTTATGGGTCAACCACTCCCCCCGCAGTTCTGCTGGTGACGCCCGCAAAAGTGCCTGCCCGAGGGGGCGGTCGTGCTCTGCCCGGCGGCGCATGCGCACCTTGATTCCGGGCGGCCGGCTTTCTTTGGACATGTCGCAGATGGCCCAGAACTTTGATCAACCTGATGCAACACAAGGGCCGCACCCGATCTCGGGAGGACGCACCAACGTCAGTTCTTAGCCGCTTTATGGGTCAACGCCTCCCACCGAATTTCTGCTGGCAACCGTCGCAAACGCGCCCTCCCGGGGGGAGGTCGGGCGCGGCCTGGCGGCGCGTTCGCGCCTTGATTCCGGGCGAAGGGGGGGGGTGGGTCAGGCATGGGCGCATGAGATTTGGTGCGCTGTAGCGCACCCTACGGGTTTGGGGGCTTGCGGCGTTGGTGGGCGGACCAGAGGTCGGGGCGGCGGGTTTTGGTGATGTCTTCGGCCTGCGAGGCGCGCCATCTGGCGATGGCGGCGTGGTTGCCGGATTGGAGGACTTCGGGAATCGGCATGTCGTTCCAGACGGCGGGGCGGGTGTATTGCGGATGTTCCAGAAGACCGTGGGAGAAGCTCTCCTCTTCGGTCGAGGCGTCGTTTCCAAGTACGCCGGGCAGCAGGCGCACGGTGGCGTCGATGAGGGCGGTGGCGGCGACCTCGCCGCCGGTCAGGACGAAATCGCCCAGGCTGATTTCCTCGACGGCGTGGTGGTCGAGGACACGCTGGTCGACGCCTTCGAACCGGCCACAGAGGAGCGTGATCCCGTCGCAGGCGGCGAGGCGTTGGGCGGTCTGCTGATCAAACGGCTTTCCGCGGGGGGACAGGTAGATGACCGGCCAGCGGTCTCGTGGCTTGCCACTTTCGGCGGCTGTGATTGCGGCGTCGACGACGTCTGCGCGCAAGACCATGCCGGCGCCTCCGCCTGCGGGCGTGTCGTCGACGTTGCGGTGCTTGCCGATCCCGAACGTCCGCAGGTCGAGGGTTTCTAACTGCCACAGGCCAAAATCGCGGGCCTTGCCGGTCAGGCTGAGGTCAAGGATGCCGGGAAACGCTTCGGAGAAAAGCGTGATGATCCGGGCGGTCCACGCACCCTTGATGACGCGCGGTTCGGACATCAGGTCGCGCGGCTGGGCGCTGGCCTTGATGGACAGGCGCCCATGCGATTTGGATGCAGAGGGTCTTGGCGATTCTGACATGGTTCGGGTCATAGCGCGCGCACGCCGGTGGCGAAAGCGCGAATGCGCCGCGCCGTCATGGGTAACACTTTCGGGCGAAGCAGTGTCCTAGGGCGCCGGATCAGCCGCAGGCGTGGGCGTCGGTTCGGTGGGACGCCCGACACGTGCGGCAAGCGCGCGCAGCGGAACCTCGGCATCGCTGCCCTTCAGCGCGTCGGCACGCGCGAGCAGCACGACCGACGGCGGGCAGTGTCTGGCCATCTCGGGGTCGGCCGACACATGGCTGTTCATCGCCGTCGCGTAGAAGATCGCCTGTTGCGCGTTGCCCGAGAACGCTGCAAAGACACGCTCGGCCGCGGCAGGGTCCAGCCCCTTGGACCAGGTGATGTCACTGGCAAGATTGAGCAGGGCACGGACGGTGCTGACGCTGGCCTCGCCCCCCTTGGCACGCGCAAGCAGCGCCTCGCGCAGGTCCTCTTGCCCGATTTCGCCCGCGATGGCGCGCATGTGCGCCTCGATGACGGCGTGATCCACGTCATGGGGCAGCGCGTTCAGCGTTTCGGTCACGCGCACCGCGGCTTGCAGCCGGGGGTTCGTGGCAGCTTCGCCTTGCACGGGCGGGACGGGGATAGCACCGGCAAGGCGCGCGAACGGAATTGCAACGAAGGACAAGGCGGCAGGCATCATCGGGTGAAACAGGGGCAAGATACCCAACATGCCCCCGAGACCGCGCCCGATGGCAAAGAGCGCGACCACAACCACGATCTGCACGGCTGATTGCGTCAGGACCGAAAGCTGCCGGTCGCGCTGACGCCATTCGTCGCGACCATGCGGCCAGTCGCCGGGCTGGATGACCGCAAGCCAGAGCACGAACACCGCCACAAATAACGGCACCAGGTTCCAGCCCTGACCCGCAAGACCCGCCAGCAGCGGGCCGATATACAAAAGGGCGTTGAGGCCCATGAGACTGCGTTGGCGGGAAGTCATGATGTAGGTTTGCCTTTTGTTGTCCATTCGCCAGTAAATCCTGCGATTGTGGCGAGAGATTGACCTGCAAATGGCAACAATCCAAAAGATTGACCCGCAATAGGCGCTAATCCAGACCTTCGGGCAGATCCACGACCATCCGACGCGCCGCCAGATCAACGGTCGGGACAATTGCACGCGTAAAGGGCAGCAACAGCGTGGCCCCCCCAGCGCCTGCCAGCACCTCCAGCAGATCGCCCGCGCCATGGTTGTGGACGGCGCGGACGGTCCCGATCAACGCACCGCCAGGATCTCGGACCTCCAGCCCGATGAGGTCGGCGTGGTAGTATTCGTCATCAGGCAGACCGGGCAGTTTGGCGCGGTCGACGTAGAGTGCTACGCCACGCAGCGCATCGGCCTGTTCCTTGGTGCTGACGCCGCTGATGCGCGCACCAAGCCCACCCGCCACCGGGCGCGTCAGGCGGATCGCAAAGCTGCGCGCGCCGTCTTCGCTGTAAAGAGGGCCGTACGCGGCGATATCCTCCGGCACCGTGCAAAAGGATTTCAGGCGGATCTCGCCCGCGATGCCAAAGGCCCCGGCGATGGCGCCCACACAGATGCGGTCCGGGGTCATGGTGCCGCCCCGGTGCAGATACCGGCGGCGTTCATGGTGCCATTGGCGTGACGACAAGCAGTCATGAAAGACATCTCCTTGACCTGCATTCCCGCCCAGAACGCCGCTGAACAGAGCACAAGCGTGATGGTGCGGCGGATCAGGCCGAGTCCGGGGATCATGGGTGAGACTGATCGGGCACGTCCGGCGCGTCCCCCTTGTCAAACGCCGCGCCCCGGACTTGGGACGCGGCTGTGATTGTCAGTGGGCGGCGTCTTATTCGCTGGCCGGCGCTGCCTCAGCGGACACCTCGACGGGGGCCTCAATGGGGGCCTCAACGGGCGTCGCTGCGATCGTCGCTGCGGGGGCCGGTGCGGGCGCAGCAGCGCGCGCGATCTTCTTGGCCGCAAGTTCGGTCATCCGCTTGCCGGGGATCGCGGATTTGGGGTTGGAGCGCACGGTTTTCGGACGCACGCCAGCCGCTTCGAGCATGCGTACGATCCGGTCGGTCGGCTGCGCGCCCTGACCCAGCCAGTGGTTCACGCGGTCCATGTCCATCTTGACGCGGTTTTCGTCATCCTTGGCGAGCAGCGGGTTATAGGTGCCCAGCTTTTCCAAAAAGCGGCCATCGCGCGGCATACGGCTGTCGGTCGCCACGATCGAGTAGAACGGGCGCTTTTTGCTGCCGCCACGGGCCAGACGGATTTTCATCGACATTGGGTAGTCTCCTTTGGGTGTTGAGGTCGGGTGCAAGTATCGCACCGCAAGAGTTTGTTATTTCTGTAGTTTCTCGTGATGCCTGATGACTTCTTGGATGATGAAGGTCAGGAATTTCTTGGCCAGATCTGGGTCGAGATCGGCCTCTTGGGACAGTTGTTCCAAGCGGTGCATCTGGCGCGCCTCGCGGTCGGGGTCAGACGGCGGCAGGTTGTGTTCCGCCTTGAGCCGGCCCACGGACTGAGTGCGTTTGAACCGCTCAGCCAGCGTATAGACGAGAATCGCATCGAGACGGTCGATGGATTCGCGGTGGGTGCGCAACAGGTCCGAAGCGCGCGAGGTGGTGTCGGTCATGCGGGCACTCCGGTTCCGGTGTGGCGGTAGACGTGCAGATCGGTCTCGCCAAGGGCGATCATTTCGGCCTCGGCGTCGGCGTCGCGGCTGGCGCCCAGGGCGATGGCAAGACGCGCAGAGCGGTCGTTGGCCGCGTCGATGTAGCTGACAAAGCCCAAGGCGCCGTAGAGGGTCAGAGCATGGGGCAGCACCGCATGAGCCGCCTCGGACGCATAGCCGTGGCCTTCGGCAGCTTCGGTCAGGACCCAGCCAAGTTCAGGTTCTGGATCGCCAATTTCCTGCCACAGATAGACCCAGCCCATTGGCGCATCGTCGGCGGCTGTCGTCATCGTCCACATGCCCGCCCCACGCAAGGTCCAGCCCGCGATGCCCTGGCAGAAGTCGGCAAAAGCCTCGCCTTCGCTGAACGGGCCGCCCATGTAGCGCGAACGGTCCGTGGTGAACACCGCCTGATACGCCGGGTAGTCGGTAATCTTTGGCGCGCGCAAGGTCAGGCGCGCGGTGGTCAATGTGGGCACAGCCGCCGCGAGCGATGCCGCGATGGCGGCGGCGGGGCCGGTGGGGGCGTGAAGCCATGCGGGGGTCATGCGCGCACCTGCAGGTTGGGGTGGCGATAGACAAGATCGTGGTCGTCGGCGTCCTGGGGGGCGTCGGGGTCCAAGACCGCACCCAGCCGTTCGGCAAGTGCGATGGAGCGGGCATTGGCGGGGTGGATATAGCTGACAGCGGCCTCCCAGCCGAGCGTGCCAAAGGCATAGTCGTGGGCCGCACTTGCCGCTTCAAACGCGTAGCCTTTACCTTCGGCAGCGGGGTCCCAGATGTGCCAGCCGATCTCGCGCTCGGGCCAATCCGCCGGAAAGTACAGACCCACAAGGCCAATTGCGCGGTCCGAGCCAAGCTGTGTAACCGCCCACATGCCAAAGCCGCGCATCGCCCAGTGGCCGATCATGTTCGACAAAGAACGCCACCCCAGCCTTTTGGCCAGAGGCCCGCCGACATAGCGCGCGCGGTCCGAGGCCATGAAGGCCGCCTGCGCCGGGAAATCCTGCGGGCCGGGTGCACGCAAGGTCAGGCGCGCGGTGGTCAAAGTGGGGATGTTCAGGGTGAACGTCATGATTTTCCCCCTGCGGGATGGCGGTAAACCGTCAAGCACAGGCCGTCAAAGTCGACCACACGCTCAGGCGCGGCACCAAGGCGTTCCGCCAGGGTTTTGGAGCGTTGGTTTGTCGGTTCGATGAAACTGAAAAGCGGCGGCAGGTTCAGGGTATCGGCCGCATAGTCGCGCGCGGCGAGGGCTGCCTCATGCGCGTAGCCATGCCCGTCGAACCCCTCGAACAGGAACCATCCCAGCTCAGGCTCATCCAAGCCGTCATGATCCAGCAGTCCGATGCGCCCGATGGGTGTGTCGTCGTTGCGCAATGCGACAATCCACAAGCCACATCCGCGCTCTGCCCAGCCGCTCGCGATCTCGGCCAGCCAGTCCGCTGCCTCGGCTGCGGGCCATGGCCCGCCGATCAATGCCGCGCGCGGGCTGGCGAGAAAGGCACCCAAGGGCGCGGCATCGCTGTCCTTGGGGCCGCGCAGGGTCAGACGTTCGGTGGTCAGGGTGGGGATGTGGACCGGCAGCGTCATGCGGCCCTCCGGTGACGATAGACCACATCCTTTGGGTCCGGGCGCGGCGCAGTTTCGTCAAGAAAAGCACCCAGACGCGTGGCGACGCGGCGCGAGGCCAGGTTGTCTGCGTCGATGTAGCTGACAAGCGTTTCAAGCCCGCGGATTGAAAAGGCCCAGTCACGGACAGCGGCGGCAGCCTCGGTCGCATAGCCCTTTTGGGTATGGCCTTCATAGACCATCCAGCCCAGTTCCGTTTCGGGGAAAAGCGGCCCGTCGTTCAGACTTATGCAACCGACGGTTTCACCTGATGCGGTGAGGTCCATCATCAGAGCACCATGGCCGACCAGCGACCAAAGCGCGGCGTCATGACAGAAGTATCCCCACGCCCCCGAGATCCTGAGAGGCCCGCCCACGCCCTTTGCCCGGTCAGAGGACAGGAATGCGGCATAGGCCGGAAAGTCGCGCATCTGCATCTGGCGCAAGGTCAGGCGCGGGGTATCCAGGGTCGGGGTCATGCCAGCCCCCTGAGGTCGTGGCGGATCACCACATCGCCAGGGTCCACGCCGGGGGCGTCAATGATGGTGCCGCCAAGCCGCAGGGCAAGTGCGATGGACCGGGCGTTGCCGGGGTCGATGTAGTTGTCGATATGGTCCCAGCCAAAGGACCTGCGCGCCCAGACCATGACGGCGCGGGCGGCCTCGGTGGCGATGCCGCGGCCCTCGGCGGCGTCGGTGACGAACCAGCCCAGCTCGGGCTCTGGATAGCCTTCGGGCTGGGAGATGCCGACCTCGCCGAGATATTCGCCCGTCGCGCTGTCATCGACCGAGAACGGACCAAAGCCCATCAGCGGCCATTGGCCAACCTCGGAGGCGAATATGCGCCAGGTGGTCAACCGGTCAAACGGGCCGCCTTCCCAGACAGAACGGTCAGAGGCGTAGAAGGCGTGCCGATGGGCAAGGTCGTCGTGGCGCGGCATGCGCAAGGTCAGGCGCGCCGTCGCAAGGACCGGTGCCGAGGCAAAGGCGATATGCAGCGGACGGGCGATCATGCCAACCCTCCGGCGTGGTAGCGATAGACCACATCACCTTCGTCCTGAACGGGAACCGTAGGGTCCACGACACCGCCAAGCCTTTCGCACAGTCGGTGCGAGCGGTGGTTGTGCGGATCGGTGAAACTGATGGCGGTGCGGTAGCCCGAGGTTGCAAAGAACCAGTCGCGGGTGGTGGCGGCGGCTTCATAAGCAAGGCCCTGGCCTTCATCCTTGGCGTCCCAAAGGCTCCAGCCGAGTTCCGGCTCGGGGTGGGTGTCAGGATAGAAGGGGCCAATGCCGCCGATGCCATCGTCGGAACCATGGCGGGTGACGGTGAAAAGACTGAAGCCGTGCTTCTGCCATTGATCGAGTAGGCCTTGTGTCTCGGCGCGGAGTTGGTCCATCGTCCAGGGCCCGCCCATCAGCGCGGATCGGTCGGAGGACCAGAAGCGTAAGCTTGCCGGGATGTCGTCCATGGTTGGCATGCGCATGCGCAGGCGCGAGGTCTCAAGGACCGGGCTGCCGTTCGCACCTAGGGTCAGCCGAAAGGTCATTTCTTCTTCATCAACCCCGACAGGCCTGCGGGCAGGGTCATCCCGCGCGGCATCCCCATGCCGCCCATCCCGCCCATGCCCTGTTTCATGCCGCGCGCGGCTTCCTCAAGCTGTTCGGGGGTCATCTTGGACGGGTCGGGCATGCCGCCCTTGCCCATCATCTGCTTGATGGCCTGTTTCATCATGCCACCTTTGCCCATTTTTTTCATCATGTCGGCCATCTGCTTGTGCTGTTTCAACAGACGGTTGAGGTCCGACACGTCCATGCCCGCCCCGGTGGCGACCCGCTTTTTGCGGCTTGCGGCAAGAAGATCAGGGTTGGCGCGTTCCCGCTTGGTCATCGACTGGATCAGGGCGATCTGCTGGCGCAGCATACGGTCGTTGAAACCTGCATCCTCGGCCTTTTTAGCCATTTTTCCCATGCCGGGCAGCATGCCCATGACGCCCTGCATGCCGCCCATTTTCAGCATCTGTTCCAATTGGCTGCGCAGGTCGTTCATGTTGAACAACCCCTTGGCAAAGCGCTTGGCCATGCGTTCGGCCTGCTCGGCCTCAAAGCTTTCGCGCGCCTTTTCGACCAGCGCCACGATATCGCCCATGCCTAGAATGCGACCGGCGACGCGCTCGGCCTCGAACGTCTCGATCGCGTCCATCTTTTCGCCAAGGCCGACAAAGCGGATGGGCTTGCCGGTGACGGCGCGCATCGACAGCGCCGCACCGCCGCGACCGTCGCCGTCCATGCGGGTGAGGACGACGCCGGTGATGCCGACCTTGCCGTCAAACTCGGTGGCCACGTTGACCGCGTCCTGCCCCGTCAGGCCATCGACCACCAGCAGGGTTTCGCGGGGCTGGGCGATGTCGCGGACCGATTGCACCTCGTCCATGAGGACGTCGTCGATGTGCAGCCGACCGGCGGTATCGAGGAACAGGACGTCATAGCCGCCCATATTGGCCTGCGTCTTGGCGCGTTTTGCGATCTGCACCGCTGTCTCGCCCTTTACGATGGGCAGGCTGTCGACACCGACCTGCAGGGCAAGGATCGCCAACTGCTCCATCGCCGCCGGGCGGTTGGTGTCAAGCGAGGCCAGCAAGACGCGCTTGCCGTTCTTTTCCTTCAGCCGCTTGGCGAGTTTCGCGGTGGTCGTCGTCTTGCCCGAGCCTTGCAGGCCGACCATCAGGATCGTTGCGGGCGGATTGTCGATTTTCAATGCGTCGGGTTCACCGTCGCCTGCCAGCACCTTGATCAGTTCGTCATGCACGATCTTGACGACCTGTTGGCCGGGGGTCACCGATTTGGTAACCGCCTGCCCCGTCGCCTTGGCCTTGACCGCCTTGACGAAATCGCGCGCCACCTCCAGCGAGACGTCCGCTTCAAGCAGCGCCACGCGGACCTCACGGAGTGCGGTGTCCACATCAGCCTCTGACAGCGCACCTTGTTTGGTCAGGCGGTCAAAGACCCCGCCAAGGCGTTCTGAAAGGCTTTCGAACATGGATCGGCTCCTTTGGTTGCGGCATGCCGGATACGCGGCCCGGCGGCGAGCAGGTCAAGGCGAAATGCAGTTTCGCACCTGTGGGCGCAACGCGCTGACAGGTGGCGATCCCGGCACTGTGCCAAGGGACCGGAAGCCGACGCCTCCGGGGAATTGCGGGCGAGATACGCGCCCGTGGGGTCGATGTCAAGGTCGCGGGGTGTCGCCAAGCCAGTCGTTCACCACCGCGACGACCTTGGCGGCCCATCGCCACCTGAATGCACCTCGGTCAGGGGCTGGATCGGGCGGTCACCCTGCAGGCGCAAGGCGGCACAAAGGATCTGGCTGTCGCGGATAGTGGGGCCGGGACTGTCAAGCGAGGTCGTCGTCTTCACCACCGCTTTGGTCAGATCGATCACGGGCAGGTGCATCTGCGATCTGCCAAAGACGCTGGCGGTGCGGATGACAACCGCCTTTGACGCGCGGTCAAAGGCGATATGGACGCAGCGCACGAAGGCGGCAAAGCACGCGCCAGAAAGGGCGGCCGACAGCACGCCCGCCAAGGCCGCCCAAGGGGCTGAGGGCAGCATCATGATTGCCACGCCAACCGACAAGACAATGATGACGTCAGGACTGGCCCCAAGGACCACCGGCTTGTCCTCAATGATCAGACGGTCAGGCGTGTCCGTGCTATCAGATCGCAGATCGCGAGACGCCAACGGTGAAAGCAACCGGACTTGGCGGGGCAAAGGCGGGGCCGATAAAAATCCGCGCTGCAACAGATGTCGCAGCGCGGGGGGCGGGAGCAGGTTTGCCGTCTGGGTTAAAGCGCATGCCCAAGGTTAGTCGAGACGCTTGTAGTCCATCTCGGCGAGTTCCGAGGCGGTGTATTCGCCGGGTGCCACACCGTTGAGACGGGCCACCATATCCCAGCCCGAACCAGCCGCTGTGCCTGCGGTATCACCGCCTGCACGGGTTGCGCCGATGCCGACCTTGGACAGGATGAAGTTGACGGTATCTTGATCATTGTCGCGCTGTGCGTTGATCAGGTTGACCAGATCCGGGGTGGACAGAGCGCCGGCAGGGACGCCGGCGATGGCCGCGAGTTGCGCGTCGCCCTGAGAAACGCTTTGTGCGTGCGCGGACGTGGCGATCAGAAGGACGGTCAAAGCCGTCGCTGCGGTTTTCAAAAACATAATCCAAGCCTTTTTCGATATGCGGTCCGGCTGCCAATCGTCAATCGGCAAGACCGTCTGGGGTTGTAGGCCGGTAACCGACCCTGTCGTCATGGCGAGCGCATTTGGTCTCGTCCTCGGCGCCGTCATGACCCAAATATATAAACTGTACTGTTTAGTTCAATTCACGTTTTCGCGATTTTCTTATTTCCGCCCAGACACTTTGCGTTGAACCCAATACGGTCATGGCCGCCAAGAACCAAGGGGCATAGCGATTTTTGTAGCCGGAAAAGCATGTTGGCAAAGGCCGCAAGGCGCCAGCCCCGGACACCATTTTTCTACCTTGAGTTGTTTACTTGATGACGACATGACAAGACCCAAGACACATTCACACTAGCTTGAAGGTCGTGCGAAAAGCCGCGGAACCGGTTCAACAGCAGAACGGTTTTCGCCATTGTCACGGGTGCAGATTCAGGGCCGTCGGGGATTGCACTCTTGTGCGGATTGGGGGCCAATGTGCACATCTGCACAAAGTGGGTGACATGATGCAAAACTGGGATGAAATCCGCACTGCGTATCTGGTTGCACGCCTCGGCACCGTGTCCGGCGCGGCAGAAGTTCTGGGTGTTCACCATGCAACAGTGATCCGGCACGTGGATGCGTTGGAAAAGCGGCTTGGGACCAAGCTTTTTCAGCGCCATGCGCGCGGCTATTCTCCGACCGAAGCAGGGCGTGATCTGATGATCGTGGCCGACGGTGCGGAGGGGCAGTTCACCCAGATGGTCAGCCGGATCAAGGGGCTTGGCGAGGTTGTCTCGGGCGAGTTGGTGGTGACGTCGATTTCGGGCATGGCGCGGCTGTTTACACCGGTGCTGGCGACGTTTCAGGCTGAATTTCCCGATGTAACGATCAGATTTCTGTCCGACATGCGATTGTTTCGGCTGGACCACGGCGAGGCACATGTCGCGATCCGGGCTGGCAGCATGCCAAAAGAGCCCGATTATGTGGTCCAACCACTGGCGCAGGTTCGGGCCGGGCTTTATGCCAGCCCGTCTTATGCGCAACGTCATGGTCTGCCCAAGGGCGTCGAGGACTTCGCAAACCACCGGTTCATCGGGCCTGATGCGCATGACTCGCGGGCGCCGTTTTACAACTGGATGCGCAAGCACGTGCCCGACGCCAACGTGATTTACCGCGTATCAGAGGTCGCCGCCACCGAGGAAGCGATCAGAGCGGGTGTTGGCATCGGCTTTGTGGCGGCTTTTGAGGCCGCCCTGGCCCCTGATCTGGTCGAAATCATGGCGCCGCTTCCGGAATGGAGTTCGACCTTGTGGGCGGTCACGCATGTGGATCTGCACCGCACGCTGAAGGTGCAGAAATTTCTCAAACATCTGAAGGCTGCGGCTCAAGGCTGGTCGGACCCGTAGTCACGCGGCGGGCGTCGTTACAGGCTGGTCGTCAGGCGGTCAAAGCGCACCTTTCGTGGCGCAATCAGTTCAGCAAGCGTACGATCAGGGGGGATGGTCGCCTGCGCCGGTCGGCGGGCCTGCAACACGGAGATCGGCGCGCCTGCGGCCACAAGGGCAAGGCGGGCGGCCCCGGACGGGCCTGCGGTATCGGCCCCCTGAGGAAGGTCAATGGGATGGTCCAGAATTGTCGCGATCAGTTTCACCCAGAGCGCTGACCTTGTCCCGCCACCGACCGCCAGAAACCGGTTGGGCGGCGTCACGCCGACGGCGCGTTGGGCGGCAATGCAATCGGCAAACTGGAAGGCGACGCCTTCGAGCAGCGCATAGCCAAGGCTCGCCGGGGTCACGCCGGGATGCAGCCCGTCGATCCGCCCTTGGGCATCGGGGCGGTTGAGCGGTGTGCGGATACCGTTGAGGCAGGGCAGGAAAATCGGCGCCTCGGCGATCTGGGCAGGCGTCAGGGCGGTCGCGGCCGCGACCAGTGCGGCGGGCGTCTGTCCCGTCATGCGCGCGGTCCAGTCAAGCGCTGCGGTCGCGGCCATCACGACTCCCATCGACAGATAAGTGCCGGGCGCGGCATGCGCCGAGGTCAGGATCGCACTTTGCGGTCCGGGGTTGAACGCGGCATCAACAAGGCAAGCCACGCCGGACGTGCCGATCGTCAGCACCGTGTCGCCGGGGGTTGCAGCCCCTGCCCCGAGGGTCGATCCCATATTGTCGCCGCAGCCTGTGGCCACGGGCAGCCCCGCGCGCATTCCCCAGCGCTGCGCAAGTTCGGCACGCAGTCCTCCCGCCGCCACCCAAGAATCTAGGATCATTGGTAAATAAGTCCTGTCCCAGCCAACCGCAGCACAAAGATCCGCATCCCACGCCCCTGCCCTGCAATCGAAAAGCTGGGTCCCGCCGGCATCTGTCGGATCGCTCGCGACCTCGCCCGTCAAGGCGAGGCGAACATAGTCCTTGGTCAGCATCAGCATCCGGGCGCGGTCGCGGATCCGGGGTTCATGCTTGGCAAGCCAGAGAAGTTTCGGCGCGGTGATGCCGGGATCGGGGGTGCCATTGGTGCGGCTGCCGATGTCGGGCACGCGAGCAAGCAGCTCGGCGCATTCGACAATCGCGCGCTGGTCATTCCAAAGCATGGCAGGGCGGAGGGGTTTCAGATCCGCACCAAGGATCAGGCAGGCCAGCATCTGGCCCGACAGGCCGATGCCGGTGACGGCAGCCATCTCGGCAGGGTGGCTGGCCGCGAGATCATCGAGGCAGGCAAAGACCATGCTGACCCACAGATCAGGGTCCTGTTCGGACCAGCCAAGATGCGGGATCGACTGGGCGACGGGTTGTGCCGCACTGGCCACGACGCGGGTTGCATCCGCAAGGATCGCCGCTTTGATGCCTGAGGTGCCGAGGTCGATGCCGAGAACTAGGCTCACCGCGCGGCGTCCAGAAGCGCGCGGGCGCTGGCCTCGTCGGTCACGAAGGTGTCGACCACGCCGCGCCCCAGAATGGCGCGGTTCACCACCACCTTATGCGCACCACCTGCCGCGAGGATGACGTTCGGGATGCGCGCAAGATCATCAAAGCCGATGCCGATGATGCGTTCATTGATCGGGTGATCCAATGCCCGGCCTTCGGCGTCAATCACGGTGCCGAGCACATCGCCCACCCCGCCCATGGCGATCAACTCCTCCATCGTGACATCCGACGGCAGACCGTCGCGCATCAAGAGCGACCGTGACGACAGATCTCCCGCCGCCATCGCCATTGCATCGACCGAGCGCAGTTTCTCGACCACGGCGCGAAAGACATCCAGCTGCATGATCGTGTCGCGGCTTTCGCGCGATCCGGCGTAAAGGGGGGCGGTGAGATAGCTGTGCTGCGCGCCGATCAGGTCGGCAAGGCGCGTGGTGATCTCGAACGAGTTGAGGTCCGATCCGCGCGTCAGGCCGCCCATGACCGAGATCACCTCCAGATCCGGGCGTTCCATCGCGCCGACAAAACGGGTGGCGATGTTGAGAGTGCCGCCCCAAGACATCCCAAAGAGGCGGATCGCAGGGTCGGCAAGGGTTTCGGTCAGAAGATTGCCCAAGGCGGCACCGACGACCATCTGGATGTCCTTGGCGTCCATGGGCGCGGGGGCGACATAGGCCTGTCTAAGGCCAAAGCGGTCCTTTAGCGCGGCCTCCAGTTCTGCGCAGGCGGCAAAAGCGGTGTTGAATGTGATCCGCACGAGGCCCCGCGCCCGCGCATCGCCCAGCGCCTTGTTGACGCGCAGGCGGGTGGCACCCAGTTTCTCGGCGACCTTTTCCTGGGTCAGCCCTTCGACATGATAGGCCCATGCCACTTGCGCGAGAAACCTTTCCTCGGTGTCGATCTGGGGTAATTTTGGCGCACGCGGCATCGGGGACCTTTACTTGACGGCGCCCATGGTCAGGCCGCGCACAAGGTGTTTCAACGCCAGCAGCGCAAAGATCAAGACCGGGATCACGATCAGCGTCGAGGTCGCCATGATCTTTCCATACGGCACGTCGTAACCTTCCATGAAGGTCACCGCCATCGCAGGCGCGGTTTTTGCAGCCTTGGGGGCAAGGATGTAGGCAAACAGCAATTCGTTCCAGCTGAAGATGAACGACAGGATCGAGCTGACCGCCACCCCCGGCATCGCCAGCGGCAGGCAGATGGAGCGGAAAATGCGGAACTGGCTGGCGCCTTCGAGCATCGCGGCCTCGTCCAGCTCGCGCGGGATGGAGCGGAACTGGTCGGTACAGATCCAGATCACGATGGCAAGGTGAAGGTCAGATACATCAGGATCAGGGCAAGATGCGTGTCGCGCAGGCCCAGCTCTCGGCTGATCAGGAACACCGGAAAGGCG
This sequence comes from Rhodobacterales bacterium, assembly GCA_031378845.1. Classification (GTDB taxonomy): domain Bacteria; phylum Pseudomonadota; class Alphaproteobacteria; order Rhodobacterales; family Rhodobacteraceae; genus JAJNPS01. Next base: position 61,054 of record JANNES010000001.1, on the reverse strand, counting down.
AGCACCACCGGGCTGACAAAACGGCTGGTAATGAACCAGAACCACGGGTCCGTCTTGCCGCGAAATTCGAACCGCGCCAGCGCGTAGGCTGCGGGGCAACCAAGCAGCACCGCCAGTGCCGTGGTGCAACTGGCCACGATGATCGAATTGATCAGCGCGACGCCGACCTTGTCCTCGAACAGCACCTCCCAGTAATTCGCCGGCGTCGGCGTGAACCACCAGACCGGGGGCGACTGCAGCGCGACAACCTGGGTTTTGAGGCTGGTCGTGACCATCCAGTAGAACGGAAAGATGCAGAATGCGCAGATAAGGATGAGGAGCGCGCCCTCACCCCACAGATTGCGGGTCTGAACCGGGGCGGCCATCAGCGGACCTCGAGGCTGGGGATCAGGAACGGCAGTTGGACATAGCGCAGGATGGTCCGGTTGGATCTGGTTTCCAGCATCGCCGCCTCTTCGATTTCGGGCGGAACGGTGGACAGGCGTGCCAGCAGGACGAGGGCGACAAACGGGGTCCATTGCCAGATATCCCACAGGATCACGACGATGATTGCATTTGTCGGATCGCCGATGAAATTGATCGCATCGACCCCGATCCAGCCCAGCATCTGGTTGATGACGCCGTACTTCTGGTTGAGCATGACTTGGGCCAAGAAACCGACAACCGCATAGGTCGTGGCCATGGGCAGCACCAAGGACAGCCTCGTGAGCGTCTTGAACAGCGTGAGGCCGGGGCGATGCAGCACAAGTGCAATGGTCAGGCCAAGGGCGATCTGCACCGGCACTGCAATGATAAAAAGCGTGGCGGTGCGGCCCATTGCCTGCCGGAACACCTCGTTGGTCAGGACGCTGTGGTAATTCTCCAGCCCGACGAATTTTTGCTGTGCAAGTTTGGTCAGGTTGAAGTCGTGCAGGCTTTTCCAGACCGCATAAAGCAACGGAGCAATACCCACGATCACAAGGGCAAAAATCGCCGGACCAAGAAATGCCGCAATGGTGGTGCGGCGGACGCGGGTGGACATCTTTGGCCCTCGGGGTCAGGGGGTGGGAAGGCCCCGGCAACACAGCACCGGGGCCCTTTGGCGATCAAACGCCAGTGCGGATTATTGCGCCAGAGGTTTCTTGCCGTCGTAGTAGCCAGCGTCGGCCAGAACCGCCTCCATCTTGGTCCCGATGGTCTTGGCGCCCTCTTCGACGCTGACTTCACCCAGCATCATCTTGGTGCCCCATTCCTGCACGATCTTGGTAATCGCAGGCCATTCGGCAAAACGCGGACGGAATTCCGGCACGCCGTCCTTCCACGATTCCACAAGCGCGGGAATGAACTTGTACGTCTCAGCCAAAGCGGGATCTGCATAGGCCGATTGCCGTGCGGGCACGCCGCCAAGTTCAAGGTACTTACCCGCATTGGCCTTGGAGGTTGCCCATTGGATAAAGAGGTATCCGGCGGCCTTTTCAGCGTCATCGGCCTGCGTCGCGACCGCCAGAGAGAAGCCGCCAAGCGCTGGTTCGCGACCAGCGGGGCCAGTCGGCTCCGGCGCAACTGCCAAGCAATCCCCGAGGGTTGAGGTCTCGGCACTTGCCAGCGTCGAATAGAACGCCGACCATTCGGTGATGATCGCGACGTCACCTTGCGCAAGCGCGTTCACCGTCTCGGCATAGTCATAGGCCACGATGCCTTCGGGCATGTATTTCATCAGATCCTGGCGGAAATTCAGCCCGGCTTGCGATTCCGGCGAGTTCAGGTTGGACTTGAATTCAGCATTCAGGAAAGATCCGCCGAATGGCCAGAGCATGCGGGCAAAGCTGTCGGCGGACTGGGTCTCGTTGCGCTTGGATTGCAACGCATAGGCGTATTTTCCATCCTTGGTCAGCGCCGGGCCATAGACGTCCTTGAGTTCGGCCCATGTGGCGGGCGGCGCGTCGAAACCGGCATCCTTGAGCATGCAGGAGTTATAGAACATCAGGCCCGAATAGTTGTCGAACGGCAGGCCATAGATCACCCCGTTCCAGCCACCAAAGGCGTTCAGAACCAGCGGAAAGAAATCCGCCATGTCCAGATCAGGATCCGCCAGCGCAGGGTCGGCGGTGAACTTGTCGAGGGACTCGATCCAGCCGTTTTCGGCAAAGTTGCCAATCCAGACAAGGTCGATCAGCGCGATATCAAGGTCGCCCCCGGCCACAAAATCGCGCACCTGTTCGCCCAGCGCGTTTGCATACGGTACGGTCGTGATGTTGATCTTGATGCCTGTTACCGCCTCGAACTCCGGCAGCATCTTGATCGCGGCGTTGTCGCCCGGCCGGTCAAGGAACAGCTCTTTGACCTCGGTTCCGGCATAGGGTTTGGCGGCCTCTTCCAGCGTCCAGGCGCTGGCCCCGCCCGCGCCGCCAAGAACGGCTGCGGATGCCAGCGCAAGGACGCTGGACTGCATCTTGGTTTTCATGGTCTCTCCTCCCAAAGGACCAGCGTTTCGCGGTTGTTTTTGCATTAGTAACGGCGTCGATGTAAATGTATCGAAATGGCTTTGAGTCAATCGGGAAAATCAACGGATCGTCGGATCGGCGAAGAAGGGATGAGGCGGATCGATGGCCGAGGTCAGGCTGGCGGGGGTCAACAAGTTCTTCGGCGCGGCGCAGGCTTTGCACGGCATCACGCTGGACATTGCGGATGGCGAGTTCGCCGTGTTCGTGGGGCCGTCGGGTCGCGGCAAGTCCACGCTCTTGCGCGCGATTGCGGGGCTGGAGGACATCTCTGCCGGGGCGATCACCATTGGCGGCGCGGATGTCACGGGGCTGGCGCGGTCGGACCGGGACGTGGCGATGGTGTTTCAGCCCTACGCGCTTTACCCCCACATGACGGTGCGCTAAAACATGGAATTCGGCATGAAGGTCAATAAGGTGGCCGAACCCGAGCAGCGTTCCCGCGTCGCCGAGGCGGCCCGCGTGTTACAACTGGAGCCCTATCTTGACCGCAAGCCCGCGCATCTGTCAGGTGGCCGACGCCAGCGGGTGGCGATCGGGCGTGCCATCGTCAAAAGGCCCAAGGTGTTCCTCTTTGAAGAGCCCTTGTCGAACCTCGATGCGAAACTGCGCGTGCAAATGCGGGTGGAGCTGGAGGCGCTGCACCGCGACCTCAAGGCCACGATGATCTATGTCACGCACAATCAGGTCGAGGCGATGACGATGGCCGACACGATCGTCGTTTTGTAGACGGGCCGGGTGGAGCAGGTGGGCAGTCCGATGGACCTCTATCACCCTCCGGCGACGGAGTTTTTCGCGGGTTTCATCGGCGCGCCGGCGATGAACTTTCTGCCGATGAAGGCCGAGGCGGGGCGTGTCGCGACCAATCGGGTCAGCCTTGACGCAATGGCAGCACCGGGGGCGGTCCGGTTGGGGATCCGCCCCGAACATGTCGCCTTGATGCCCGCCGGTGGGGGCGATCTGGCGGCAACCGTCGACTTGCGCGAGACGCTCGGGGGGGACGCCTATCTCTATGTGATCACGCCCGAGGGCCAAACGCTGGTGGTCCGCGCCGAGGGCGGAACCGCGCTGGATCATGGTGCCGTGGTGGGCCTGGGGCTGCCTGCACACCGGCTGCATCAGTTCAGCGCGGATGGTCTGACGTTGCAGTCGGGGACGGCTTGATGGGTGCGCCTGACGATATCAGCCATGCCGTGGCCCTGTCGCGGAACGTCGCCGAAGTGGTCATCGGGCCGGGGGTCCTGCGTCAGGCGGGTGCAGTTTTTCAGCGCCATTTTGGGACGGGGTCTGCCTGCATCATTGCGGATGGGAATACCTGGGATGCGGCAGGAGACGTGCTGGAGGCGGCGCTGATCGGTGCCGGTATTGCCGTGCGCAAACATATCCTGCCGGCGTCTCCGCACCCCAAACCAAGCGTCGAGCTGGCCCGCCAGTTGCGCGACGTGCTGGCCGCAGATGCCGCGACCCCGGTGGCCGTCGGATCCGGCGTCATCAACGATGTGGTCAAGCACGCGGCTTACGGGCTGGATCGGCCATACCTTTGCGTGGCGACGGCGGCCTCGATGGACGGCTATACCTCGGCAGGCGCACCATTGTCGGACAAGGGGTTCAAGAAGACCATCCAGTGCCGCCCGGCGCGCCTGATTCTGGGCGATCTGGATGTGATTGCGGCAGCACCGCGCGCGATGACAGGCTGGGGGTATGGCGACCTCGCGGGGAAAATCCCCGCCGGTGGCGACTGGATTCTGGCCGACGCTCTGGGGGTCGAGGCCATCGATGACGTGGCCTGGCCAATGGTGCAAGGCCCCTTGCGCGGCTGGCTTCGGGACCCTGCGCTGATTGCCGCGGGTGAGCGCGGGGCGATCGAAGGGCTGTTTGCCGGACTGACCATGGTGGGCCTTGCGATGGAGTTGCACGGCTCGTCGCGCCCGGCCTCGGGGGCGGATCATCAGATCGCCCATCTGTGGGAGATGGACGATCTGCACAACGATGGCGCGCGGGTCAGTCATGGGGCCTGCGTGGCCGTGGGGGCGGTGGCAAGCTTGCGTCTTTTTGACTGGCTGCTTGCACGGGATCTGGGCGGGCTTGATGTCGACCGGCTGGTCGCGGCGGCACCCGACATGGAGGCGAAACTGGCCGAGATCGCGGCGGCGCTGGGACCCGGCGAGATCGCGGCGCGCGCCGCGGAGGAAACCGCCGCAAAGCATCTGGAGCCCGAGGCCCTGCGCCAGCGGCTGATGCGCATCCGTGCAGGCTGGCCGAGCCTGCGCGACCGGTTGCGGGCGCAGCTTTTCACCGCGCCGCAGATGATTGCTATGCTGCATGCGGCAGGCGCACCCGCGGAGGCAGCAGAAATCGGCGTCGGGCGGGACTATCTGCACCGCACGATCCAGAGCGGACGGTTTCTGCGCAGCCGCTATACGATCCTGGATTTTCTGGATGAGACGGGGCTCTTGGGGCCAGCTGTGGCGGCGACACTGACCGTGCCTGTGTCGAAGTCGCGCAAAGGCTAGGGGAAAGACATGCACGATTATGGTGCCATGGCAGGTCAGGCCGCCGAAGAAATCCGCGCCGCGACGGCAGGCGTACAGCCCGCGCAGTATGCAGCGCTAATCACCACCATCGCCGGCGCAGGGCGCGTCGTGTGTTACGGCGTAGGCCGCGAAGGGCTGATGATGCGGGCGCTTGCGATGCGCCTTTATCACATGGGCGTTGATGCGCATGTGGTAGGCGATATGTCCACGCCGCCGGTCGGGCCGGGGGATCTGTTGATCGTCAGCGCCGGGCCGGGGTCGTTTTCAACCGTGATGGGGCTGATCGGCGTGGCCAAGGGCGCGGGCGCGCGGGTGGCTTGTGTCACCGCAACGGCCGACGGGGCAGCGGCGCAGGCGTCGGATGTCGTCCTGGTGATCCCGGCACAGACCATGGCCAGTGACCAGGGGGCTGCGGCCTCGGTCCTGCCGATGGGATCATTGTTCGAAGGCGCGCAATATCTGACGTTTGAACTTTTGATCCTTGCCTTGCGCGATCATCTTGGCGTGGACCCCGCCGAGATGCGGGCCCGCCACACCAACCTGGAGTAAGCGATGAGCGATTGGCAAGAACGGTTCTCGCTGGTGGGCCGCAAGGCGCTGGTAACCGGTGCGTCCAAAGGCATCGGGGCCGAGATTTGCGCGGTGTTCGCCGATGCGGGGGCCGATATCGTGGCTGTCGGACGCGACACGCAGGGGCTGGCGGAGGTGGCGGCGGTGGTTGCGGCAAGGGGTCGGCGGTGCCTGACCATCACGGCCGAGATGTCGACCCGCGACGGACCGCTGGCGGCGGCGCGCCAGGCGCTGGCGGCTTGGGGCACCATCGACATTCTGGTCAACGCGGCGGGCATCGCGCGGGTCGTTCCGGCGCTGGAGATGGCGGTCGAGGACTGGGACGCGCTGATGGCCGTCAACCTGCGCGCACCCTTTCTTTTGGCGCAGGCGCTGGCCCCTGCGATGATCGCGCAGCGCTGGGGCAAGATCATCAACATCAGCTCGCAGGCCGGGGTGATCGCGTTGGATGATCACGCGGGCTATGTCGCCTCGAAAGGAGGACTTAATGCGCTGACAAAGGCGCTTTGCGCGGAATGGGCGCGGCACAATCTGCAGGTCAATGCAATCTGCCCGACGGTGGTGATGACGCCGATGGGCAAAAAGGTCTGGGGTGCGCCGGAAAAGGGCGATCCGTTCCGTGCGGCAACCCCGGCGCGGCGGTTTGCCGAACCGGTCGAGGTGGCGGATGCGGCGCTTTACCTCGCCTCCCCAGCGTCGGGCATGGTCAATGGGGCGCTGATGATGGTGGAGGGGGGCTTTACCAGTGTCTGAACGCCCGGATGCGGCCACAGCCCTTTGCCCGGGATCCTGCGCGGGGCGTCTGTCCTGGCACAAGGTGCGCCGGGCAATGGCCCTGCGACAAGTGCCGTTTGTGACCCCACCAAGGCTGGCCGAATGGCGGCACTGATCGCTGATCACGCGCGTTTTTGCTGGCCGGGCCGGGCCCCGACCGGGGCGCCGACCCGTCCGCTGCCGAACGTTATCACGACACCCTGAGGGAAGATGGCAATGCACGGGTTCGGCATTCATTCAAGCATCTGGACCATGCGCTGTACACCACAAGCAGCAGAGCACGCGGTGGGGCAAGCGGTTCACCACGGCTTTGATTTCATCGAAGTGGCGCTGTTGGAACCGCCGGTCGGGGACGCTGTGCATTCGCGGCGCTTGTTTGAGGCATCCGGCCTGCGGGCGGTCTGTTCGCTTGGCCTGCCTGAGATGTGCTGGCCGTCCCGCAGCCCGGAAGCAGGGATCGGTTTCTTGAAACCGCGCTCGACAAGACCGCAGACCTGGGGGCAGAGGCGCTGACCGGCGTTACCTATGGCGGCATCGGCGAACGCTCTGGCCTGCCGCCAACCGAGGCGGAGCTTGAGAATGTCGCGATGTGCCTCCGTGCGGTCGCCACCCATGCCAAGGCCTTGGGGATAGGCTTTGGCATCGAGCCGGTGAACCGCTATGAAAGCCATCTGATCAATACCGGCTGGCAAGGTGCTGCAATGATCGACCGGGTGGGCGTGGACGGCCTTTTTCTGCATCTCGACACCTAACATGAAAATCGAGGAAAAGGGCGCGGGCAACGGCATTCTCGCGGCGCGCGACCATCTGCGCGACATCCATCTGTCGGAAAGCGACCGGGGGGTGCCGGGCAAAGGCACCTGCGACTGGGACGAGATTTTCGCAACCCTAGCCGCCATCGGGTTCAAGGGGGGGTTGGCGATGGAAAGCTTTATCAACATGCCACCCGAGCTTGCCTTTGGACTGTCGGTCTGGCGCCCCGTGGCCGACAGCACCGATCAGGTGATCGGCGAAGGTCTGCCCTTTCTGCGCGGCAAGGCGCGGCAATACGGGCTGATCTGATGCCCTCGGGGGCCCGCCCCCGAACCCCGGGGATATTTGTGCAAAGATGAACCGGCGTCAGCCGCCATCGGTCGCAGGCGGCGTGGTGGGCGCTGCCGGGGTTTCGCTGGCCGGGGCCTCGGCGGGGGCTTCTGCCGGTGCCGTCAGCACGCCTGCGCGCCAGATGCCGATGGCCACATCGCCCGACGCATAGCGCAAGCTGCCCTGCCCTTCGCGCTTGCCGCGGGCGAACATGCCCTCGTAGACATCGCCCGTCGGGTAGGTCGCCAGCCCCATGCCGTCGATATCTCCGGCCTTCCAGTTGCCGACATATTTGAACCCGTCCGGCATGGTCATCTCGCCTTTGCCGTCGCGCAGGCCGGCGCGGAAGGTGCCTTTGTACACCGTGCCATCGGCAAAAGTTGCCGTGCCCTGCCCTTCGCGCACGCCTGCTTTCCAGTCGCCGTCATAGCGGTAGCCGTCCGGGTAGGTCATGGTCCCGCGCCCCTCGGGCAGGGCGTTGACAAAGCCGCCCTCGTAGACCTGACCGCCGAGATAGGTCGCGCGACCGTTTCCGGCAATCTTGCCGTCGGCCCAGCTGCCCTCGAAGACGGTCCCGTCGGGATAGGTGATCGCACCCGTGCCATTGGCGCGGTCGGCCTTGATCTGACCGACATAGACCGAGCCATCGGCATAGGTCATGGTGCCGGTGCCTTCCATGCGACCGTCGACCCAGGAGCCCTCGTAGCCAAAACCGTCCCTGGCGCGAAAAATTCCCTGGCCGTGACGGCGATCAGCCTTGAAGGCGCCCTCGTAGGTATCGCCGTTCTTGTGCGTGACGCGGCCTTGCCCTTCGCGCAAGCCCGCCACGAAGTCGCCCACATAGACATCGCCGTTCGGCTGCGTCAGGTTGCCTTTGCCGTTGATCTGCCCATTGGACCAGAGCCCGGTAAAGATCAGACCGTCAGGCATCGTCAACGTGCCCTGCCCTTCGCGCTGCCCGGCTTTGAGCGTGCCTTTGTAGACCGCCCCGTCCGGATAGGTGACGGTGCCGATCCCTTCCTTGACGCCCGTTACCCAGGCGCCGTCGTAGCTGTAGCCCCCTGGGTTTTCGAGCTTGCCCGCACCGTTGCGCTGACCATCTAGAAAGCTGCCGGTATAGACCGAGCCATCCGCATAGCGCGCAACCCCCCGCCCCGACATTGCGCCGCCCGCCCATTCGCCTTCGTAAGAACCGCCATCGGCAAAGTCGATCTTGCCCTTGCCATCGGGCTGGCCTGCCACGAAGGTGCCGACATAAACGGCGCCGTTGGCAAAACGTGCGCGACCATCGCCCTGGATTTTGCCGTCAACCCATTCGCCGGAATACTCATAGCCATTGGGCAAGGTATAGGTGCCGGTGCCATGCTGGCGGCCCGAGCGGAACGTCCCCTCATAGACCGAGCCGTCATCGTATTGTTTGGTGATGACCTCGCCGTCCGACTGCGCGTGGCCCGGCACGGTCGGGGCCAGCACGAGAACTGCGGCCATGGCCATGGCGGCAAGGGAGTTTCGCCAAAACACGGGGTACATTCCTTTTGACGCGCCCGTCACGGGCCGATGAGTCTGTGTCTAATCCTAGCCCGATGCGCTTGCGCCTGACAAGCAGCGGCGGGGCACAGCAGACGGCGCAGGCAGCATCGTTTCGCCGTTTTCCCTTGTCTGCGATCCTGCTAGAAGGCGTGTGACCCTGAACAGCGGACCACCATGACCGACCATTTTCGCATGACGATCGCACAATTGAACCCAACCGTAGGCGATCTCGCAGGCAATGCCGCCAAGGCGCGCGCCGCCTGGGATGCGGGGCGGGCGGCCCGCGCCGATATGGTGGCGCTGACCGAAATGTTCATCACCGGCTACCAGACGCAGGACCTGATCCTCAAGCCCGCTTTTGTCGCTGATGCCGTCGCGCATATCCACAAGCTGGCGGCGGATTGCGCGGATGGCCCGGCACTGGGGATCGGCGGGCCTGCGATGGCAGGCGGGCTGTTGCGCAATGCGTACTACGTCTTGCAAGGCGGGCGCGTGACGGCAACGGTGTTGAAGCATCATCTGCCCAATGACGCGGTCTTTGACGAAAAGCGCGTCTTTGCAGCGGCCGAGGTCAACGGGCCTTATGTCGTGAACGGCGTACGCATTGGCACGCCCATCTGCGAGGATGCCTGGCACCCGGACGTGGTGGAGACGCTGACCGAGACGGGGGCGGAGATCTTGCTGGTGCCCAATGGCTCGCCCTATCATCGGGGCAAGCCGAACCTGCGGCTGAACCTGATGGTGGCGCGGGTGGTCGAGTCAGGCTTGCCGCTGGTGTACCTCAACATGGTTGGCGGGCAGGATGATCAGGTCTTTGACGGATCCTCAATGGTCTTGAACCCCGGCGGTGCGCTGATGGCGCAGCTGCCGCAGTTCGACGAGGTGGTGACCCATGTCGATTTCACGCGCACGCCCGAAGGCTGGCGTGCCGCGCCGGGAGAGATGGCGCCGATCCCGCCGATTGGCGAGGCGGATTACCGGGCTTGCGTGATGTCGACCGCCGATTACATGGCCAAATGCGGGTTCAAAAAGGCGCTGTTGGGTCTGTCGGGCGGGATCGATTCTGCCATTGTCGCGGCGATCGCGGCGGATGCGATCGGCCCCGAGAACGTGCGCTGTGTGATGCTGCCGTCTGAATTCACCAGCGCGCACTCGTTGGAAGATGCGGCGAGCGTCGCGCGAAAGCTGGGGGTGCGGCTGGACACGCTGCCGATCACGGCGGCGCAAAAGGCGGTGGGGGATGCTTTGGCCCCGCTGTTTGAGGGCACCACGCCGGGGATCCCCGAGGAAAACATCCAGAGCCGGCTGCGTGGCGTTCTCTTGATGGCCTTGTCCAACAAGTTCGGCGAGATGCTGCTGACCACGGGCAACAAGTCCGAGATGGCGGTAGGTTATTGCACGATCTACGGCGACATGAATGGCGGCTATAACCCGGTCAAGGACATGTACAAGACCCGCATGTTCCTGACCGCGAAATGGCGCAACGACAACCACCGGCCCTGGATGAAGGGCCCGGCGGGCGAGGTGATCCCGGCCCGCGTCATCACCAAGCCGCCGAGTGCCGAGTTGCGCGCCAACCAGCGCGACGATGACAGCCTGCCGCCCTATGAGGTGCTGGATGTGATCCTGGAGTGCCTCGTGGAAAAAGAGATGGCCGCGGCGGATATCGTCGGCTTGGGGTTTGACCTTGCGACCGTCAAAAAGGTCGAGCATCTGCTCTATATCAGCGAATACAAACGCTATCAGGCGGCCCCCGGCACAAGGCTGACGCAAAAGGCGTTCTGGCTGGACCGGCGCTATCCGATTGCGATGCGGTGGCGCGACAGTGGGGCCACAGGTTAGAATATTGCGTCAAAGGCTTGCAAAAACACTCTTTCCTTTCGCCCGATCCGTTGTATAGACTGTTACCATGATGATCTTGTCCATCTTTGCCGCGATGCTGATGCTGGGTAGTTTCCCGGCCCCGCGGGCTGCGCTGCTGCTTCTTACGCGCCGCTGAGCGTGCCTTTGGGCGCGACCGCTCAGTAGGTGACAGCGCCCTGACCCCAAAGCAGCGCCCCCCCTGAGGATACAAAGATGACCGACAAAAGCGCCCAACCCCGCGTTTTGATTTTCGACACGACCTTGCGTGACGGCGAGCAATCGCCCGGTGCGACGATGACCCATGATGAAAAACTGGAAATCGCGGGGCTTCTGGACGAGATGGGCGTCGACATCATCGAGGCGGGGTTTCCGATTGCCTCCGAAGGTGATTTTGCTGCCGTCACAGAGATTTCGAAGCGCGCGAAAAACAGCACGATCTGCGGGCTGGCGCGTGCGCAGATCAAGGATATCGACCGCTGCTGGGAGGCCGTGCGCCACGCCATATCCCCGCGCATCCATACCTTCATCGGCACCTCGCCCCTGCACCGGGCGATCCCCAACCTTGACATGGACCAGATGGCCGAGCGCATCCATCAGACCGTGACCCATGCGCGCAACCTGTGCGACAACGTGCAGTGGTCACCGATGGATGCGACGCGGACCGAGCATGACTACCTTTGCCGCGTGGTGGAAATCGCGATCAAGGCCGGGGCGACCACGATCAACATCCCCGACACTGTGGGCTATACCGCACCCCGCGAAAGTGCGGCGCTGATCGCGATGTTGCTCGAACGGGTGCCCGGGGCGGATGGGATCATCTTTGCCACGCATTGCCACAACGATCTGGGCATGGCGACCGCCAATGCGCTGGCCGCCGTGGAGGCAGGCGCGCGCCAGATCGAATGCACCATCAACGGCCTTGGGGAGCGTGCGGGCAACACCGCACTGGAAGAGGTCGTGATGGCGATGAAGGTGCGCAACGACATCATGCCCTATGCCACCCGCATCGACACGACCAAGATCATGAACCTGTCGCGTCGGGTGGCATCCGTCTCTGGCTTTCCGGTGCAGTTCAACAAGGCCATCGTTGGCAAGAACGCCTTCTTGCACGAATCCGGCATTCATCAGGACGGCGTGCTGAAAAACGTCGAGACATTTGAGATTATGCGACCTGAGGATATCGGGTTGAACCAGAAGAACCTGACGATGGGCAAGCATTCGGGGCGGGCGGCGTTGCGCGCCAAGCTCAAGGAACTCGGCTATGAGCTGGCTGACAATCAGCTGAACGACGTGTTCATCCGGTTCAAGGCGCTCGCCGACCGCAAGAAGGAAGTCTACGATGACGACCTGATCGCACTTGTGGCCGACGAGGCGACGATGGACGCGCATAACCATATGGTCCTGAAGCGCCTGCGGGTGATATCGGGCACCGACGGCCCGCAAGAGGCCGAGATGACGCTGACCATCGACGGGGTGGATCATGTGATCGACGCCACTGGCGACGGCCCGGTCGATGCCGCCTTTAACTGCGTGAAAATGCTGTTCCCGCATCAGGCGCGGCTGCAACTGTATCAGGTGGCCGCCGTGACCGAAGGCACCGATGCCCAAGCCACGGTAACCGTGCGGCTGGAAGAGGACGGGCGCATCGTGACAGGGCAGTCGGCGGATACCGATACGATTGTCGCCTCGACCAAGGCCTATGTGAATGCGCTGAACAAGCTGGTCGTGCGGCGGCAGAAGACGGCGCCCGATACGGATGTGAAATCGGTGCATTACGCGGGGGAGTGACCAAAGAAACGGGGCGTGGCAGGTCCCTTGCCGGCCCCAAAGTCCCTCAGCGGGATGAAATGTCTCGTCCGCCACGCGTGACAGCGTTTGCGTCAGACTTGAACTTTGCGGGTCCAAAGGTCGTAAAAGTGCGCGGGATCGGTAAATTCTTGGCCATTAGCCCCTTAAAAATGTTCGATAAATTCGCGTCGGCGCACTTTGGTGGCGGCTACCGTTTTGGCTTTCCCTCGCCAGCCCCAGTCCTTATATGAAAAGACTCGCACCGGGCCGAAACCCCGAGTCGCGGGTTTTTCATGTGCTTTGAACAAGGATCACCTTGGAATGTCGTGGCTCTCGGGCATCTTTTCATCGGATATGGCAATCGACCTTGGGACCGCGAATACGCTGGTCTATGTCAAGGGGCGCGGCATCGTGCTGAATGAGCCATCGGTGGTTGCCTATCACATCAAGGACGGCAAGAAACAGGTTCTGGCGGTGGGCGAGGATGCCAAACTGATGCTGGGGCGCACGCCGGGCAGCATTCAGGCAATCCGCCCGATGCGCGACGGGGTCATCGCGGATTTCGACACGGCCGAAGAGATGATTAAATACTTCATCCGCAAGGTGCATAAGCGCACGACATTCAGCAAACCCAAGATCATCGTCTGCGTGCCTTATGGTGCCACACCGGTTGAAAAGCGCGCGATCCGCCAGTCGGTGCTGTCGGCAGGGGCGCGGCGCGCGGGGCTGATCGCCGAGCCGATTGCTGCGGCGATCGGGGCTGGCATGCCGATCACCGATCCGACCGGCAACATGGTGGTCGATATCGGCGGCGGGACGACCGAGGTTGCGGTGCTGTCGTTGGGTGATATCGTTTATGCGCGGTCCGTCCGCGTCGGTGGCGACCGGATGGACGAGGCGATCATCAGCTATCTGCGCCGCCACCAGAACCTCTTGATCGGGGAATCCACGGCGGAGCGGATCAAGACCTCCATCGGCACCGCCCGGATGCCCGATGACGGGCGCGGGTCCTCGATGACGATCCGGGGTCGCGATCTTCTGAACGGCGTGCCCAAGGAAACCGAGATCAATCAGGCGCAGGTCGCTGAGGCCCTTGCCGAACCCGTGCAGCAGATTTGCGACGCGGTGATGCAGGCGCTTGAAGCCACGCCGCCGGACCTTGCGGCAGACATTGTCGACCGGGGCGTGATGCTGACCGGCGGTGGGGCGCTGTTGGGTGATCTGGACCTGTCCTTGCGTGAACAGACCGGCCTGTCGATCAGCGTGGCCAACGAGTCACTCAATTGTGTGGCGCTTGGGACCGGCAAGGCGCTGGAGTATGAAAAGCAACTGCGGCATGTGATTGATTACGATAGCTAGACTGCAGCGATCTTGCGCCCCCTGCCGTGATGGCGGGATGCAGATCGTCGTGGTGCGCGCTGCCTCGAAAAGATCTATGCTGTCTGTGCCTGTCGCCTGCGAGAGCGTTTCTTGCATGGGACACGCCTTCTGAACGAGGCTTTGGTGGCCAAGACCCGCACCGGACCAGAGGACTATGCCAGACCGCTTAGGCGGTTTCTGGTCGGTATCTTGCTGATGTTCCTTGTGGGTATTTTTTTTCTGTGGCGGATCGACAGCCCGCGGGTGGAGCGGTTCCGCGCGGCCATCGTCGATGCTGTGGTGCCGAACCTGGATTGGGCGCTGTTGCCGGTCGCCAAGGCGGCGGCGATGATCGACGATTATCAGTCCTACACCCGCATCTACGAACAGAACCAGGAGCTGAAGCGCGAATTGCAGCAGATGAAGGCATGGAAAGAGGCGGCCTTGCAGCTGGAGCAAAAGAACGCGCGGCTGCTGGACCTCAATCAGGTGCGTCTGGACCCGCGACTGACCCATGTGACGGGCGTGGTGATGGCCGATAGCGGCAGCCCGTTCCGCCAGTCGGTGCTGTTGAACGTCGGCGCACGTGACGGCATCCGCGATGGCTGGGCCACGATGGACGGCATCGGGCTGGTGGGGCGCATCTCGGGGGTGGGCGAACGGACAAGCCGGGTGATCTTGATTACCGACAGCAACAGCCGCGTGCCCGTGACAGTGCAACCTTCGGGGCAAAAGGCGCTGCTGGCTGGCGACAATTCGTCATTGCCGCCACTGGAATTTCTGGAAGACAGTGATCTGGTGCAGCCCGGTGACCGGGTCGTGACCTCGGGCGATGGCGGGGTATTGCCTGCGGGGTTGCTGGTGGGTCAGGTCGCGCTTGGAACCGACCGCAGGTTGAGGGTGGTGCTGTCGGCGGATTATGCCCGGTTGGAATTCCTGCGCGTGTTGCGCAGCCATGAGCTGGTCCCGATCACCGACCCGGGACGGCTGGTGGCGCCCCCCCTTGTGATCCCGGCCCCGCCGGTCGTGGATGCAGAGACAAGTTCTGCCGCAGTGCCCGAAGTGGCGCCTGACGGTTCAGATGCACCAACCGAGGGTCAGCCCGATCCCGCTGTCGAAGGGGGGGATGCTGATGGTTGACGGCATCCGTGACCGCGCCTGGATTTACCAGCTGATTTATGTCTGCCTTGCGTTGCTGATCGTCTTTATGCAGCTTGTTCCCTTGCGGAACGTGCCGGGCCGGCTGCCGGGCCCTGACCTGCTGTTGGCGCTGACCCTCGCTTGGGTGATGCGGCGGCCAGATTACCTGCCGGTAGGGCTTGTCGGGATGGTGGTGCTGGCGCAAGATCTGATTCTGATGCGCCCGCCCGGGCTGTGGGCGGCGCTGGTGGTTGTTGCATGCGAGTTCTTGCGGTCGCGCGCCGCCTTGACCAGGGAGCTGACCTTTCTGATGGAATGGCTGGTGGTTTCTTTGGTCATGCTGGGGATGCTGTCGGCCTATCAGCTGATTTGCGCGATCGCCTTTGTGCCCCAACCCAGCTTTGGCCTGGCGCTGGTGCAGGTGCTGTGGTCGGCCGCGATCTTTCCATTGGTCGTGGGCGCGTCGCAGGTGGGTCTTGGGTTGCACAAGCCGGCGATGGGCGAAGTGGATGATCGAGGGAGGCGGCTGTGAGGCGTACTGCTCGCGACAGCGAAGACAGCGCCCGCGGCATTTCCCGCCGCGCCTTGCTGATGAGCAGTGCGATGACCGCTATGGTGGCCGCGCTGGGCGCGCGCCTGCGCTATCTGCAGGTCGACCAATCTGACGAATTCAAGCTTTTGGCAGAGGAAAACCGGATCAACATCCGTCTTGTGCCGCCCCGCCGAGGGCTTATTCAGGATCGCAATGGCCGCACCCTTGCAGGCAACGAGCAAAACTACCGCGTCGTCATCACGCGCGAGGATGCAGGCGATGTCGAAACCATTCTGGCACGGCTGGCACGTCTGATCCCGATGACCCCCGAAGATCTGGAGCGCGCCCGCACCGATCTGGAGCGCAACTCGGCCTTTGTTCCGGTGACCGTCGCCGACCGGCTCAGCTGGGATGACTTTTCCAAAGTGGCGCTGAATGCCCCGGCTTTGCCCGGCGTCATCCCTGAGGTTGGGCTGTCGCGCATCTATCCGCTGGTCGAGGATTTTGCGCATGTCGTGGGCTATGTCGGCCCGGTCAGCGAAAAAGATCTCGAAAACCTGCCCAATCCCGAGCCGGTCCTGCAGATCCCGAAATTCCAGATCGGCAAGATCGGGGTCGAACGCTGGATGGAGGATTACTTGCGCGGCGCGGCGGGCAACAAGCGGGTCGAGGTAAACGCGGTCGGGCGGCTGATGCGCGAGATCGAGCGCGTCGAGGGGATCCCGGGGGCCGACATCCGGCTGACCATTGATGCCGACATTCAGAATTTCGTGCAGGCGCGGCTGGGCGAGGAAAGCGCTGCCGCCGTGGTGATGGATGTGACCAACGGCGATCTGATCGCCATCGTCTCGTCGCCCTCGTTCGACCCCAATCTTTTTGTGCGCGGGATCAGCCAAAAGGATTACGACGGACTGACCGGCGATGACCACCGCCCCTTGGCCAACAAGACGGTGCAGGGCGTCTATCCGCCGGGGTCAACCTTCAAGATGGTCACGGCCCTTGCCGCACTTGATGCGGGCGTGATCGACATCAACACGACGACGCGCTGCCCGGGATATCTGGAATTTGGCGGGCGCAAGTTCCATTGCTGGAAACGCGCAGGCCACGGAACGGTCGATCTGGCGCGGTCTCTGTCCGAAAGCTGCGATGTCTACTTTTATGACGTCGCGCAGAAAGTCGGCATCGACAAGATCGCGGAGATGGGAAAGCGGCTGGGCTTGGGCATCCGGCATGAATTGCCGATGTCAGCGATCTCCGAAGGCAACATGCCCAACAAGGCCTGGAAGCAGGAACGTCACAAGGCGGAATGGCGCATCGGTGACACCATCAATGCGGCGATCGGGCAAGGGTATGTGCTGACATCGCCCTTGCAACTGGCGGTGATGACGGCGCGGATCGCAACCGGGCGGGCGGTTGTGCCGCGGCTGGTGCGCATGATCGCCGGTCAGGAAGTGCCGGTGGCCGAAGCCGCGTCGCTGGGTGTGGATACCACGGCGCTGCAGCAGGTGCGCGCTGGCATGAGCGCGGTGATGAACAGCAAGAAGGGCACGGCTTATTCGAGCCGGATCACCGATGAGACCAAGACTTTTGCAGGCAAGACGGGCACCAGTCAGGTTCGCAACATCAGTGCCGCTGAGCGGGCGAGCGGTGTGATCTCGAACGACCAGTTGCCCTGGAACCGGCGGGACCATGCGCTCTTTGTGGGCTTTGCGCCGTCTGACGCCCCGCGCTATGCGGTGTCGGTCGTGGTCGAGCATGGCGGCGGCGGGTCGGCTGCCGCGGCACCCATCGCGCGCGACATCATCTTGCGCGCGATGAGCGACGGGCTGCCATCGCTGGATGCCTATCCCGACAGTCAGCGCGGCCGCATCGAGACGATGCTGAACGAGTTGAACCTGCGTTCGGTCGAGGCCGAAGCGCCCCAGAAAACCCGGACATGAGGCGCGCGCGATGAGTTTTCTGGAATACCGCGTCAAGACCGTGCCCACCGGCCTGCGCAAGGTGCTGTATGTAAACTGGCCTTTGGTCCTGCTGATGACGGCAGTCGCGACAGTCGGATTCCTGATGCTCTATTCGGTGGCGGGCGGGCGGTTCGACCTGTGGGCCGAACGCCAGATGCGGCATTTCGGGCTGGGTCTTGTCTTGATGTTCGTGGTGGCGTTTGTGCCGATCTGGTTCTGGCGCAACGTTGCGGGCGTGGCCTATCTTGTCTCGATGTTGCTGCTTTTGGTGGTGGAGTTCTTTGGCGACACCAACATGGGCGCGCAGCGTTGGATCGACCTCGGCTTCATCCAGTTCCAGCCCTCCGAGATGATGAAATTCGCACTCGTGTTGATGCTGGCGAGCTATTACGACTGGCTGGACATGAAAAAGATGTCGCGCCCGACCTGGGTGCTGGCGCCGGTGGCCTTGATCATCGCGCCCACCGTCCTCGTTCTGATGCAGCCCAATCTTGGCACGTCGCTGATGCTGGTAATGGGGGGCGCCAGTGTCATGTTCGCGGCAGGTGTCAGCCTTTGGTACTTTGCGGCCGTGTTCTTGCTGGGCGCCGGGGGGGTTGCGGCGGTGTTTTTGACCCGTGGGACGCCGTGGCAATTGCTGCATGACTACCAGTATAGCCGCATCGACACCTTTTTGGACCCGACGGCCGATCCCCTGGGGGCGGGCTACAACATCATCCAGGCCAAGATCGCGCTGGGATCGGGTGGCTGGTCGGGCAAGGGCTTCATGCAAGGCACCCAAAGCCGGTTGAACTTTCTACCCGAAAAGCACACCGATTTCATCTTTACCACTGTCGCCGAAGAGTTCGGGTTCATCGGCGCGTTTTCGTTGCTGGCACTGTACGGGGCGATCCTTGCGTTCCTTGTGACCGCAGCTTTGCAAAACAAGGACCGGTTCTCGGCGCTGCTGATCCTTGGCGTGGCGGCGAACCTCTTCTTTTACATCGCGGTGAACCTGTCGATGGTGATGGGGATGGCGCCGGTGGTGGGGGTGCCCTTGCCTCTGCTCTCTTATGGCGGATCGGCGATGCTGGTCCTGATGGTCGGTTTCGGGCTGGTGCAAAGCGCGCATATCCACAGGCCGCGCTGATGCGGCGGCACGAACGATTCTATCTTGCCTTTGCCGCGGGCGTAATCGCGGCAATCCTTGCGCACTTTGCCGAGCTGACACCCGCAGTGCATGCGCTGTTGGCGGTCGATGTGTTCTATCTGACCTATCTTGGCCTGATGCTGCCTTTGGTGCGCCAGACGCCCGAAGCCTTGCGCCGGCATGCGGCCAGCGATGACGAAGGCGTGCGGCTGATCATCTTTCTGGCCGCACTTGCGCTGGCTGTCGGGCTGGCGGCGATCCTGGCCATGCTGACGCGCGATGTCGCCGTCTCGTGGGTGGAGACAACACTGGCCCTGGCATCGGTGCCGCTGGGTTGGGCGATGATCCACACGCTGGCGGCCTTTCACTATGCCCATCTGTTCTATGGTCGCGGGATCCGGGACGCCGATCAGGGCGGGCTTGCCTTTCCGGGGGGCGGCGAGCCTGGCATCTGGGACTTTCTCTACCTTGGATTTGGGATCGGGATGACGGCGCAGGTTGCGGATGTGACGGTGACAAACAGTCGGGTGCGCAAGGCCGTGCTCTTGCATTGCATCGTCGCGTTCTTTCTCAATACCGTGATCCTTGCGTTGGCGATAAATGTCGCGGTCACACTGTCCTCATGACATAGCGGAGCGCCCTTCAAATGACACTCACCGTTTATTTCGCGGACCCTGACTCGTGGGACGAATATCGCGAAGCCCTGCCACTGGCGCTGGCCCGAGCAGGGATTGCGGCTGATCTCGTGACCGAGGCAGCCGACCCGGCTTTGGTGGATTACATCCTCTATGCGCCGTCAGCCACGCTGCACGATTTCACACCATTCGTTCGCACCAAAGCGGTGCTGAGCCTCTGGGCCGGGGTGGAGCGGATCGTCGGCAATGCGACCCTGACGCAGCCTCTGTGCCGGATGGTGGACCCGTCCCTGGCCGAGGAGATGGTCGAATGGGTGACAGGGCATGTCTTGCGCCATCATCTCGGGATGGACCGGCATATCGTCAATCCGGGGCATGTGTGGGATCCGACCTTTTCGCAACTGGCGCGCGAGAGGCCGGTGACGGTGTTGGGATTGGGCGCGCTTGGCGCGGCGGCGGGCAAAGCGCTGGCGGCGCTGAACTTTCCCGTGACAGGTTGGAGCCGCACGGCCAAGACAGTGCCGGGGTTGCGCTGTCTTGCTGGAGATGCGGGGCTGGCACAGGCATTGCACGCCGCCGAGATCGTGGTGCTTTTGTTGCCCAAGACGCCCAAGACCGAAAACATCCTGAACGCGCGCACGCTTGCAATGCTCCCGCGCGGGGCGGTGATCGTGAACCCGGGGCGCGGGGCGCTGATCGACGATGCAGCCCTGCTGGCCGCGCTGGACGCGGGGCATGTGGGCCATGCGACACTGGATGTGTTCCGCGTGGAACCGCTGCCGCAGGGTCACCCGTTCTGGGCGCATCCTCGGGTGACCGTCACGCCCCACATCGCCGCCTATACGCGCGCATCGTCCGCTGCACGCGTGATCGCCGAGAACATCCAAAGGGGAGAGGCGGGGCTGCCGTTCCTGAATCTCGTGGATCGCGCGCTTGGCTACTAGAGCGTGTCACATTTGATCTGGAACACCCTACCAAAGGCAAAACGCAACAGACCCGCCGATCACCTGCCCTGGTCTGCATGCAATCTGACCCAGATTGACTGCAGCCCGCCTCAGACCGCGGTAAAGCCGTTATCGACGAAAAGATGCGTGCCATTGACGAAACTTGCCTCGTCGCTGGCGAGGAACAGGGCGGCTTGCGCCACCTCGTCAGCGCGACCGATGCGGCCTTGGGCGGCGGCGATCGCAGCCTCGGAGACATCCACCCCAAGGGCCTGAAGATCGCGGACTTCGCGCAGGCCATGCGGTGTTTCGATAAAACCGGGGCAAACGGCGTTGCAGCGGATGCCCCGGTCGCGGAATTCCACCGCAATGGCACGGGCGAACATGTGGCAGGCACCTTTGGTGGTGTCGTAAAGCACCTCCATCGGGGTGCCCGCGACGGCACTGATGGACGAGGTGCAGACGATGGACCCGCCCCCGGCAGCGATCATCTGTGGCAGCACGGCTTTGGTCACAAGGAACATGGATCGGACGTTGATCGCATGCAGGCGGTCCCATTCCTCTTCGGTCGTTTCGAGAAAGGGTTTGATCACGATGGTGCCCGCATGATTGAACAACACGCTGATCGGACCGAAAGCCGCCTGCACGGCATGGACCGCATGGGTGACCTCGGCGCTGTTGGACACATCGGCCTGCACCGCGATCGCTTGCCCGCCAGCGGCGACAATTTCGGCGACGGTCGCCTGCGCTGCGGCAAGGTTTACATCAACGATGCCGACCTTTGCCCCCTCGGCCGCAAACAGCTTTGAGGCCGCCCCACCCATGCCCGTCGCCCCGCCGGAGATCAACGCCACCTTGCCTTTGAGCCTGTCCGTCATGTCTTGTCCTTTTTTTCACGACCCGCCCGAAAGAAACGCGTGCGCGCAAAGCTGTCTTCGAGCCGTTTCAGCCGATCCTCGGCCTGCTGCCACAAGACGCCCTGCACATGGGCAATCAACGCCTCGACAAGCACAAGAAGTGTCACCGTGCTATCCCAGGCCGAGGGGACTTGCGTCCCGCAGGCCAGCACATGGCGGGCATGGGCCGCGGCGGGCGACAGCCAGCGATCGGTGATCAGCACGACCTCGGCCCCCTGCTCGGCTGCAAGCTCGGCGAACTGGATGACATTTGCCTCATACCGGCGGATGTCGAACACCAGCACCACATCGCCAGCGCTCAGGTCCAGCAGCGCCTGCTGCCAGTCGTTGGGCATATCTGCAATATGGCGGACATCAGATCGGATGACGCGCAGCAAGGTCGCCAGATAGTCTGCATGCGCATGGGTCAACCGCCCCCCCATGATCACCACCCGCCGCCCGGTATCGGCCAAAAGGCCCGCAACGGCGGCAAAGTCGTCCGAGGCGATTTGCGCCAGCGTCAGTTCCAGATTATGCACCACGGTGGCTGCGTGGCCCGCCATCGGATGGCCCCGCCCTGCCGCACCGTCGCCCCCCCGCGACAAGGGGGCCACCAGAATTTGCTCGACCTCTTTGCGCAATGCCTTTTGGTACTCGGTATAGCCGCGATAGCCCAGCTTCTGCACCAGTCGCACCACGGTTGGCGAGGACACATCCGCCGCTCGCGCAAGGGCGGTGATCGAGCCCAGCGCCGAGACGGGATAATGGCTGAGGATGTGACTTGCAGCTTGCCGTTCGGCGCGCGTCAGATCGGTCATGGCGGCGCGCATCTGCGCCTCGATCGTCGGTCTGGTATCCACACGCCCCCCCACCCCTCACTGTCCGGAAAAATATCCGGCCCTCGTCCGAGCTGAAATGATCTGAACAAAGATTACACAAAAGAAATGATCTTGACAGTCACCTTTCGCAAAGCCGACCTTGGCACGAAGGCAGGCAGGGGCCAGCACCTTGCCGCCGCAATCCGTGGGGGTTTTTACGATGCCGGGAACAATGACACTCGACGCCCTGAAAGAGGCGGTCGCACGCGGTGATCTCGACACGGTTCTGGTGGCCGGTATCGACATGCAGGGCCGCCTGATGGGCAAGCGCTTTCATGCCGCGTTTTTTATCAATGGCGGTTACGAAGAGACGCATTGCTGCAACTACCTCCTTGCCGTCGACATGGAGATGACGACGGTGCCGGGCTACAAATCCGCTGGATGGTCGCAAGGCTACGGCGACTATGTGATGAAGCCGGACCTTGCCACGCTGCGCCCCCTGCCCTGGCTGCCGGGAACGGCGCTTTGCCTTGCCGATCTTTTGGACCACCACACCCATGAAGAGGTCGCGATCAGCCCCCGTGCGATCCTGAAACGTCAGGTCGCCCGCGCCCGCGCGTTGGGGTATGAGCCGATGATGGCGACGGAGCTGGAGTTTTATCTGTTTGAAAACTCTTATGAATCCCTGCGCGACAGCAACTTTACCGGCCTCAAGGCGATCTCGGCCTATAACGAGGACTACCACATCTTCCAGACCACGAAGGAAGAGGAGGTGATGCGTGCCATCCGCAACGGTCTTTACGGCGCCGGCATTCCCATCGAGAACACCAAGGGCGAGGCGGACGCGGGGCAGGAAGAGGTCAATTACCGCTATTCTGACGCGCTGGATACCGCGGACAACCATGTGATCGTCAAGAACGGCGTCAAGGAAATCGCCTGGACCAAAGGGCGCTCGGTCACCTTCATGGCCAAGTATGACCACCGGCGGGCTGGGTCATCGGCGCATGTGCACCAGTCGCTGTGGTCGCTGGACGGCAAGGCGTCTTTTGCCGACAAGGATGACGCGCACGGCATGTCTGCCGTGATGAAGCAGTACATGGCAGGCCAACTTGCGCATGCGCAGGAAATTACGGCGTTTCTGGCGCCCAACGTCAACAGCTACAAGCGGTTCACCATCGGCATGTTCGCTCCCACCAAGGCGGTCTGGAGCGCGGATAACCGCACCGCCGGGTTCCGCGTTTGCGGCGTGCATACCAAGGCGGTGCGCGTGGAATGCCGCATTCCGGGATCGGACATCAACCCCTATCTCACCTGCGCGGCGCTGCTGGCCGCAGGGCTGGCAGGCATCGAAGGCAAGATGGTGCTGGAACCCGAGATGAAGGGCGATATGTACCATGCCGACGGTGCCCGCGACATTCCGCAGACCTTGCGCGATGCGGCGATGGCGCTGAAGGGATCGGCGATGCTGCGCCGCGCGTTCGGGGATGATGTCGTCGACCACTATGTCCATGCAGCGGAGTGGGAGATTTCCGAGACCGACCGCGTGGTCACGGATTTTGAGCGGCAGCGGCTGCTGGAACGCGCGTAGGGCGGGGCTCACCCCGCCATGCCCGATCAATCGGCGGGCTGAACCCCGCCCTACGAGGATACTATGAAACCCATCCAACTCATCTCGCCCGTCGACGGCTCGGTCTATGCCGAACGGATGCCCCTGACGCTTGACGCCGCGAAAGCCGCCGTCGCGCGCGCAAAGGCCGCGCAAAGAGCCTGGGCCGCGCGCCCCTTGGCGGAACGCATTGCGCTGGTCAAAGCCGGGGTCGCGCGCCTGAACGAGATGAAGGATGTCGTCGTCACGGAAATCGCCTGGCAGATGGGCCGCCCGACGCGCTTTGGCGGTGAGTTTGGCGGGGTGAATGCCCGAACCGACTACATGTCCGAGATCGCGGCCGAAACGCTGGCCCCGCATATGATCGAAGATAGCGACACGTTCCGCCGCTATCTCGCGCGCGAACCCGTTGGCGTCGTCTTCATCGTGGCACCGTGGAACTATCCGTACCTGACCACGATCAACACGCTCGTCCCCGCGCTGATTGCTGGCAATGCGGTCGTGCTGAAACATGCGAGCCAAACCATGCTCGTGGGCGAGCGTCTCGCGGAGGCGTTCCACGCAGGCGGTGTGCCTGCAGATGTGTTCTTGAACGTGGTGCTGGACCATGTAACGACCGAGGCCCTGATTGCCGCCCGATCTTTCGGCTTTGTGAACTTTACCGGATCGGTCGGTGGCGGGGTCGCGATGGAAAAGGCAGCGGCGGGCACGTTTACCGCGCTGGGGCTGGAGTTGGGGGGCAAGGATCCGGGATATGTCCGGGCCGATGCGAACCTTGAGGCCGCAGTTGACACGCTAATGGACGGGGCGATGTATAATGCCGGGCAGTGCTGCTGTGGCATTGAACGCATTTATGTTCATGAATCGCTATATGATGCCTTTGTTGAAAAGTCTGTGGCTTGGGTCAAGGCTCTGAAACTGGGCAATCCGTTTGACCCGGAGACAACTTTGGGGCCGATGGCGAACAAACGTTTTGCTGCGGTGGTGCGTGCGCAGACAGCCGAAGCCATCGCGGCGGGTGCCAAGCCCATGATCGACCCCGCATTGTTCCCGGCAGATGACGGCGGGGCTTATCTTGCGCCGCAAATCCTGGTGAATGTTGATCATTCCATGCGCGTGATGATGGAGGAAAGCTTTGGGCCCGTCGTCGGGATCATGAAGGTCAAGGACGATGCCGAGGCGATCCGCCTGATGAATGACAGCCCCTACGGTCTTACCGCCTCGGTCTGGACGCAAGACTATGACACGGCCGCAGCCATCGGCACGCAGATCGAGACCGGGACCGTGTTCATGAACCGCGCCGATTATCTTGACCCCGCGCTTTGCTGGACCGGCTGCAAGGATACCGGGCGCGGCGGATCGCTGTCCTACATTGGCATCCATTCTGTGACCCGTCCGAAATCCTACCACCTCAAAAAGGTCTGACATGAGCCACGCTGTCCCCAACCGTAACTGGTCTTACCCTACCGCCATCAAGTTTGGCGTCGGCCGGATCGCAGAATTGGCCGACCACGCCAAATCCATCGGGTTGAAAAAGCCACTGCTGGTGACCGACAAGGCGCTGGCAAGCCTGCCGATCACGGCCGCGGCGCTGGATGTGCTGGACAAGGCGGGCTTGAGTCGCGCGATGTTCTGCGACGTGGACCCGAACCCGAACGAGGCCAACATGACGGCCGGGATTGCGGCCTATCTGGCAGGCGGACATGACGGGGTGATCTGCTTTGGCGGCGGCTCCGCGCTCGACCTTGGCAAGATGGTCGCGCTGATGGCACATCAACGAAAAGACCTTTCAGTTTGGGATCTGGAGGACGTCGATGACTGGTACACCCGCGCCGATGCATCGAAAATCGCGCCGATCATCGCGGTGCCGACGACCGCCGGGACGGGTTCCGAAGTGGGTCGCGCAGGCGTCTTGACCAATTCGGCGACGCATAAGAAAAAGATCATCTTTCACCCCAAGCTGATGCCGGCCACCACCATCTGCGATCCAGCGCTGACCGTGGGCATGCCAAAGTTCATCACCGCAGGAACCGGCATGGACGCGCTTGCCCATTGCCTTGAGGCGTATTGCAGCCCGTTTTATCATCCGATGAGCCAAGGCATCGCCCTTGAAGGGATGCGGCTGGTGTTTGAAAACCTGCCCCGCGTCTATGGCACGCCCGACGATCTGGATGCGCGCGCACATATGATGTCGGCGGCAGTGATGGGGGCGGTGGCGTTCCAGAAAGGCCTCGGTGCGATCCACAGCCTGAGCCATCCAGTCGGGGCGATCTACGGCACGCATCACGGGACCACCAATGCCGTCGTCATGCCGATGGTGTTGGACTTCAACCGTCCCGCCATCGAGATGCGGATCGAGGCAGCGGCGGCCTATCTGGGCATCCCCGGCGGCTTTGACGGCTTTCGCCAGCGGATCATGCAGTTGCGCACGATGCTGGCGATCCCGGCGAACCTGTCGGCAATGGGCGTAAAGCGCCCGGACCTCGACATGTTGGCCGAAATGGCGCTGGAGGATCCTTCCTGCGGTGGCAACCCTGTGCCCCTGACGCTGCAAAATCTGCGCGCCCTTTACGACGCCTGCATGTAGTCAGGCGCGCAACGCGACGAGGTGATTGTCCCACGCGACCTCGGCCCGTGCGAGCGGGGTCAGACCGGCGGCATCGCACGCCCAAAAGGCGCCCAAGCCGTCGCTGAGGATCACATCGCGGGCCCGCGCCGCCGCACCGGACAGATCGGCGCGGTGATGGGTGGCGAGGTGCTGGCCGCCTGCATCGAACACGGTTGCCGCCCCGCCCTTGGCCGAGGTGATCGCGATCAGCGCGCCATTGCCGCTGATCGCGATGGAGCCTGCGTAACCTTGCATTGCGCGCACAGCTTCGGGCGGCATTTCGGACAGTCGGGGTCCCTGCCCCGGCATCCAGAGGCCCAATAGCGGCACCGGGTCCGCCAGATCGCCCTCCCATTGCATGGCAAAGGCCACACGCTTTCCCGCAAGGGCCAGATGCCGGATCGAGTTCTGGCGCAGTTCGGGCGGCAGTTCGACCTGATCCAGCAGCGCCCCCGCAGCCGAGAGCAGCGTCAGATTCGGGCGCATGGTGTCGACATTCAGTTTGGTCCGGTCACCGGGATCGGTCTGAATGCCGCCATTGGCAACGACGATCCGGCCATCGTCCATCCGCCGCAGATCATGCGGTCCGATCCCGCCCGAGGCCCATTCCCCGATGCGGGAATATCGACGCGTCTCCCATAGGCCGATGCGCCCCTCGGAGCCTTCGGCCAAGACTTCGGATGTCATCAGCAGGTCGCCCCCGGCAGAAAATGCACCATGGCCGTTGAATTGACGGCCGTCGGGTGGGGTCAGGCGGTGCTGGACCGCGCCCGTCACACAGTTCAAGACCAGCGCATAGGTGCCCGGACGACGCGCAAAGGCCACGGCCTCGGCACGGTTGGGATGAGCCGTGGCAGCGTGGCCGCGTGCTGGCAGCGCAAGATGAAAAATGCTTTCACCCGCCACTGACAATCCGTGCAGGACAAAGTCCGCACCCTGTTTGCCCGCCGCAAGATAGGTCGGATCGCCCGCTTCGGCCCAAGACATGCCCGGCATGCTCGCCGCTGCCAGTCCAGCAAGAAATGCCCGCCGCGTTGCCATCAGTCGCCATCCTCCGCGTTGAAGCCGCGATCCACGCCCAGCGCGGGCACAAGCTCTGCCAGGACCGCATCGCGTGTCGCCCAAATGGCTTGCTGCAAGATCTCGATCCTTAGCCGCCCTTTCGGATCCGCGACACCGGCAAGAACCGGATCGTCGAGTTTGGCCGCCAGCGCATCGGCCCGATCAAAGGCGGCCAGAGTCTGCGGGATCCCCCCCACCAAGGCGACAGCCATCGCGCGCAATGCCGCCAGCGACAGCCGCACATTGCGTAACGACCGGCCAGAGGCGCGGGCCTCGGCGCGCATCGGGAAAGGTTTGTCAAAGCTGCCCAGAGGACGACCAAGCCGGTCATCTGCCAGAAACTCAAGCCCGCCGAGCAGCTGCGTCAAAAGTTCCTGATTTGCCTCCGGCGCGGTCAGATATGTCACGTTTCCGGGCTGGCCTGCCGTGATCAATGTCTGGCCAAAATCGACCCAGCCCTGATCAATTTCGGCAGCCATCCGGGAAAGATCACCGCTGGTGGCCCGGATCAGGGGACAGGGATCAACCGGCAAGGGCTGTTGGGGGTAAAGCAGCCGCTCCAACCCCATCAGGCCACGCGCGGCCACGGATTGATCTGCAAAATTCACCGGATCAAGCACCGACGGGTCCCCCAGCATCAGCGCACGCTGCGCTTTTGCGCCCTGACCCTTGGGATCAGGCCAGAAGGCGATGGCAAGGCCGCGACCTTTTTCCTCGGACGGGCCAAGATGCAGATGCGCGACGGCCATCCAGGCATCAAAGACCCCCTGATAAGCTGGGCGCAGCTTTTCGATGTCGCACGTATCCATCGCCGCGAGACCTTTGGCAGCGCGGTCAAAGGCGGCATATCCGGGCAAGACGTGGTCTTGCACGACTGCCGTGACATCCGCCGCAACCGGGCTGGCGACGAAAATGATGAACGCGACGGCACGAAGCATTCTCGGGGCATCCTCACGCTTGTTTCTGGCAACGTCATGACCTGCGTTTGCCGCCAAGCCAGGCCAGGCACACCAAAGATCAAGCACGTCGAACCTGTTGCGGTGTGCCGCCCGAGGATGTCCAGAAAGGCCCGCAAAGTAAAGCCTGATTCTTTTACTCAGAATAAGCAGGCTGGACCCTAGCTCGCGATCTTTGTGCCAAGACCATGACCTTCGGAGGCACCGCGGGCGTCCTTCTTGGCGCGCATCTCGTCGACGCTGCGCACCTCAAGACGTGCTGCACCTGCCCAGTCACGGGTCTTGACCTTTGGAGCTTTCATCCGTTCGGTCGCCGCAGGGATCGCATCCGCATATTGTGGAAGCCATTTCGCCTGGGCCACCAGCATTTCGTCGACCATCTGCCAGACCTCTTCGGGCGTGCAGATCGCCCCCACCAGAGGGTCATGCAGCACCGCCTGCTTCAAGAGATCCACGTCCCCCGTCATCGCGGCCTTGACGCTCAGTCGCTGCACATTGACCGACGCGGAACAGGTCGCCGCGCACGCATCTGGCAGGGTGATACCTTCGACCATGTTGATGCCGAACCGGTCAACGAAACCGGGGCTTTCGATGATGCAATCGGGCGCAAGGTTCTTGATCACGCCGCCGTTTTTCACATTGAAGTGTCCACGATAGACGCGGCCGGTTTCAAGTGCCTCGATGATATGGCTCGCGTGCTCGTTAGTGCGCACGTAGCCCGAAAGGGGTGCGTCTGCCTCATCGAGAAACTTCGGGAAGTCCTCTTCAAACCAGTTCCGGTTTTCGGTGGAATAGCGCAGATAGCCCCCCGTTTCGCCATGGATCCAGTCGTCCATGCTGATCCAGTCCATGATCTGATCGGGCCGCTTGCGATACCAGGGCAGGTATTCCGACAGGTGCCCGTTGCTTTCGGTCGAGTAGAATCCGAACCTTTTCAACACATCGATGCGCACTTTTTCTTGCTTGGAGAACGCAGGATGACGTTCAAAGGCCGCGATCAGTTCGTCCTTGGTGACCTTGCGGCCATTGTGGCGGATGTCGAGGTACCAGGTCTGGTGGTTGATGCCGGAACAGACAATGTCCACCTCCGCCATCGGAACCCCCAAGGCAAGCGCGATCTGGCGGTGGCCGTTCTGCACGCCATGGCACAGGCCAACCGTGCGCACCCCTGCATATTCAAGCGCCGCCCAGGTCATCATCGCCATCGGGTTGGCATAGTTCAACAAAAGCGCGTCAGGCGCGCAAACCTCCTTGATATCACGGCAAAACTCCATCATCGCAGCGATCCCGCGCTGGCCATAAAGGATGCCGCCCGCGCAAATCGTATCGCCCACGCATTGATCCACACCGTATTTCAGGGGGATGCGGATGTCGTCGGCAAAGGCCTCCAGCCCGCCAATCCGGACCACATTCATCACATAGCGCGCACCTGCAAGCGCACGGCGGCGATCGGTCGTTGCGGTCACGGTTGTCTTCAGCCCATTCACCGTCACAATCCGGCGAATGATCTGCGCGATCATGTCAAGGTTGTGCGCGTTGATATCCGTCAGGGCGATCTCGATATCTTCGAATTCTGGCACTTTCAGCAGATCCGAGACCAGTTTTTTGGTGAAGCCGACGCTGCCCGCGCCGATAATGGTCACTTTGAAGGCGGTCATGACACGGACTCCGTATGCAAGGAATGTAAGAACGCACGGTGACCAAGGGCGCGGCCTGCGGCTTGGCGGTATTCGGTGGCAAGCGAATGTGCGACGCGGCGCGCATTGGCGCGCAGTTTCGGGTTTAGCGCCAGCGCCGCCTTGGCTGATTGCGGTGTCAGGAGGCCAAGGCCATCCAGCACCGGAACATGCAAATGATGTCCGGTATGCGGCAGATCCATCGGGAAAGGCGCAAAGTCTTCCGGGCCGGGCACCTTGGCCGCCCACGCCGAAAGGCGCTCTTTCAGGTCCGGTGGTGTCGCCGTGGCAACATCTTGCCAAAACGGCGTGTCGCGGCGCTCACTGACATAGTGCAACCGGATGAAATCGCGGAAATCGTCGACTTGACGCGCACATGCCGCGTTGAAGGCCGCGCGCGCCCGGTCATTCGGATCGGGCAGCAGGGTTGCCAGCAGCATCAGTTGCACCACAGTGCCATGGATCGACGTCGCCTCCAGCGGCTCCAGAAAGCTGGAAGACAGGCCCAGGGCCAAGCAATTGCCGATCCATTGGCGATCCAGCCTGCCGGCATCGATGCGGATATCGTTGCGGACATGGACCGCATGCCCCAGAACCGCCTCGATCTCTGCCTTGGCCTGATCCGGCGTCAGATGCGCGTCCGAATAGACGTATCCGCAGCCATAGCGGTCTTGCGTGGGGATCTTCCACATCCAACCCGACCCCTGTGCCCAGGCAAGCGTGCAGGGATCGATCTCTTCGCCTTCCGGTATGTCCAGCCAAAAGGGCATGGCGCGATTGACCGGCAGGACATTTCCGTAATGTTGCCACTTGGCACCCATCTCAGTAATCAGACGGCGGCGAAAGCCGGTACAATCGACGAAGAGATCCGCCTCCAGCAACTGCCCACTCTCAAGCGTCAGGGAGGTGATGTTTCCAGTTTCAGAATGAACGTTCACAATCGCCACCTGATCATCGACAACTTCGATGGCCCGCGCCTTGGAACGCAACCACTTGCCCGCCAGCGCCTGGTCGAAATGATAGGCATGATGATAGGGCCCAACCGCAACCAGGCGGTCGGCGATTCGCGCAAAAGGACTGCGCGACATGTTCAGCAGATGCTGAAAAAGATGCGTCTTGCCGACGCTTTCGCCTTGGCTCACGGCATAAAGATCAAGCGCATTGGTCGACCCAAGCCCCGCCACCTGATGCGGATCATCGATGGGGCCGTCATAGGAATGACCTTTGCGACGCCAATCCTTGTGGCGGATGCCGAACTTGATCGTGGCACCTGTTGCGGCCAGAAACTCCATCTCATCCAGGTCGAGATGCTTGAGCATCTGGCGAAAGACTGCCGTCGTGCCCTCACCCACGCCGATGGTCCCGATCTTGGAGCTTTCGATCACGGTCACGGCACAAGTCTTGCCCGCGCGCCGCGCTGCATCCATCAGTATCATCGCGGCCAGCCAACCCGCCGTGCCGCCCCCGACAACAAGAATGCGCGCGGGCCACATGGCTCAGCCCGCCTTGCGTGCAGATACACGCGCCCAGTCCGGCAGCCAGTCGCCATGCGCCGCCAACAGATCGTGCGTCAGCGCCCAGATCTGATCCAGGTCCAGTTCCGCCCCGGTATGAGGATCAAGCATGGCGGCGTGATAGATGTGCTCGGGATTTTCCGTCATCAGCGCTGCCACAGTCAGTTCCTGCACGTTGATATTGGTGCGCATGAGTCCAATCAGTTGCGGCGGAAAATCGTGCACCACGGTCGGTTGCAGGCCCATGTGATCGACCAGGGTCGGCACTTCGACGGCACAGCCGTCGGGGAGTTGCGGGATATAGCCGCGGTTGCCGATATTGCCGTAGATCACCGAAGGCTCGCCGGTCACGACCGAGTTCACGATCTGGCTGGCATATTCGTGGCTTTCCTTCAGTTCCACCGTATTGGCGGTCTTCAGGTCGTGGGCCTCTTTCTGCCAGCGGGCAATCTGCTCGACGCAGCGCTTGGGATATTCGTCCAGTGGAATGCCGAATTTCTCAATTAGATCAGGGCGGTCACGCTTGATGAACCAGGGCGTGTATTCGGCAAAATGCTCTGAGGATTCCGTCACGAAATAGCCCAACCGCATCAGCATCTCATAGCGCACCTTGTTCGGGCAGCGCGGATTCCAATGCGACGGCTTGGGGAAACGCCCCTCGCGGTAGCCCTGTTTCAATTCCGGGTAAAGGTCCTTGTAGGACCCGTCCGGCTGGCGGTGTTCGTACGTCAGATAGAACGCCATGTGGTTGATGCCACCCGCGCGATAGCGAATCTGCTCGACCGGAATGTCCAGATCGCGGGCGAGCTCCCAGGCGGTTCCCTGAACCGAGTGGCACAGGCCCACTTGCCGGATCGTCGGATACTTTGCCGCTATGGCCCAGGTGTTGATCGCCATCGGATTCACGTATTGCATCACGATGGCATAGGGCGCGACAGCCAGCAGATCTTCGCAGATCGACCATAGGACCGGCACCGTGCGCAAGCCGCGCATGATGCCGCCGATGCCCAGCGTATCGGCGATCGTCTGGCGCAGCCCGTAGGCCTTGGGCACCTCGAAATCCGTGACGGTACAGGGCTCGTACCCGCCGACCTGAAAGCAGCACACGACGAAATCGGTGCCTTCGAGAGCGCGACGCTGGTTGGTGTAGGTTTTCACCGTCGCCTTGCCGCCGAGGGTTTGCACCAGTTTGCCGACGATGACCTCGGCTTCCTCCAGTCGCTGCGGATTGATGTCCATGAGGCGGATTTCTGAGTTGGCCAGCGCGGGACGCTGCAAGATGTCACCTGCGATGTTCTTGGTGAAAACAGCCGAGCCTGCGCCGATAAAGGTAATGATGGGTTTGGACATTTTTCTTCTCAGGTTGCGATTTCAAAGGCCGCGCGCACAAGGCGGCGGGTATAGTCGGTTTGAGGGTTTTCCAGCACATCTGCAACCGGGCCCTGTTCGACGATTTGGCCGTCTTTCATGACGATGACACGGTGACAGAGCGCGCGGATGACTTTCAGATCATGACTTATGAAAAGATAGGACAGCCCCTTTTCAGATTGCAATTTGCGCAAGAGATCAATGATTTGCGCCTGCACCGACAGATCAAGCGCGGATGTCGGCTCGTCCAGCAAGATGAACTCCGGCTCCAGCGCCACGGCGCGCGCGATGGCCAGACGCTGGCGCTGACCACCTGAAAACTCATGCGGGAAACGCGACAGGATGGTGTCGGGCAGACCGGCATCGCGTAAGGCGCTGCGGACCCGGTCCACCCGGTCCTTGTGATCACGGCCAATACCGTTGACGATCAGCCCCTCTTCGATGATCTGGCGCACCGACATCCGGGGGTTGAGACTGGAAAACGGGTCCTGAAACACGATCTGCATGCGCTGGCGGTAAGGTTTCATGCCAGCCCGGTCCAGGCCATCCAGCCGGTTGCCCAGAAACGCCACCTGGCCGTCGGTCAGCTTGTTCAGCCGCATCAGCGCCTGACCAAACGTGGTCTTTCCGGACCCGCTTTCGCCGACCAGCCCAAGCGTTTCGCCTCGCTTGAGGTCAAGCGACAATCCGTCCACCGCCTGCAAGTCGCTGAATTTGCCACGGAACGCGCCGCCCTTGCGCAAGGTATAGGTGACGCGAATGTCCCGCCCTTCCAGCACCGTCTCGGGATTGCCTGCCAAAAGGTTCGCCTGACCCGTGGGTTCGGACCCCAACAGTCGCTTGGTGTAAGGATGCTGCGGATTTGTGAACACCTGTTCGGTTGGCCCTGCTTCGCGCACGAGGCCGTGCTGCATGACATAGACGTGATCAGCAAACTGGCGCACCACCGTCAGATCATGGGTGATCAGGATCACCGCCATGCCGGTCTTGTCTTTCAGCTCCTTGATCAGGTTCAGGATCTCGGCCTGTACCGTCACATCCAGCGCGGTTGTCGGCTCATCCGCAATCAGCACGTCGGGGTTGTTGGCCAGAGCCATCGCGATCATCACGCGTTGGCGCTGCCCGCCGGACAGCTGGTGCGGATATTGCCCGATACGCGCCTCCGGGTCGGGGATCTGCACCTCAGCCAGCAATTCCACGGCGCGCTTC
The DNA here is from genome assembly GCA_031378845.1 of Rhodobacterales bacterium. Lineage (GTDB taxonomy): Bacteria > Pseudomonadota > Alphaproteobacteria > Rhodobacterales > Rhodobacteraceae > JAJNPS01. The sequence goes on along the minus strand of JANNES010000001.1, from coordinate 27,019 downwards.
AGGGCGTCGGGTCTGGTGATCTTTTGATGGATGCGCAGCACTTCGGCCAGTTGCGCGCCGATGGTATAGACCGGGTTCAGCGAGGACATCGGTTCTTGGAAGATCATCGTCAGCCGGTTGCCGCGCAGCCTGCGCATCTCGCAGTCCGACAGACGCGCCATGTTCGTTCCGCCATAAAGAATTTCGGTTTTGTCCGACACCCGGGCGCGCTTGGTCAACAGCTTCATGATCGCGCGCGCGGTCACCGATTTGCCTGAGCCGCTTTCGCCCACAAGTGCGATGGTCTGGCCCTTGCGCAGGGTAAAAGACACGTCCTTTACAGCCTCGATTTCACCGCCGTCGACCGTGAAGGTGACACCGATATTGCGGGCCTCGATGGCGAGTTCATCTGTCATATCGGCCTCAATAGGGGTCAATGGCATCACGCAGCCCGTCGCCCAGCGCGTTGAACGCAAAGACAGCCAGCAGCACGAAACCAACGGGACTGAGGATCCACGGATAAGAACCGATCACCGAAAACGTGCCCGCGTCTTGCAACATCAAACCCCAGGAGATCAGCGGTGGTTTCACGGCAAAGCCGAGGAACCCCAGAAAGCTTTCCAGCAAGATGATGGTCGGGATGCCAAGCGTTACCGCCACGATGACATGGCTCATCACATTGGGCAGGATGTGGCGCGTGATGATGCGTCCGTCAGACGCGCCGATCGCCATTGCGGCGCGCACATAGTCGATGCGGGCCATCGACATCGTCTTGCCCCGGACCTCACGGCTCAGCTGCGCCCAACCAAGGCCTGCGATCACCAGAATGACGAAGGACAAAAAGATGTAGCTCGGCGCCGTCACCGGGATCAACGTTGTCAGCGCGAGGTACAAAGGCAGTTGCGGAAAGGCCAGAATGATCTCGACAAACCTCTGGAACCAAAGGTCGAACTTGCCACCAAGATAGCCCGAGGTGATGCCCGCCAGCGTGCCGATAATGGTAATCAGGGTGATCGAGACCAAAGCGATCATCAGGGAAATCCGGCTGCCGACGATCCCGCGCGACAGGATGTCGCGACCCAGCTTGTCGGTGCCAAGGATGTGCAACGGGCTGCCATCAGCAAGGCCGATGAAATGGCGGTTCATCGGGACAAGTCCCCAGAACGTGTAGTCCCACCCCTTGACGAACAGCCTCAGCGGACGCGGGTTGTCCATGTCCGGACCCATCAACGGCTGGAAGGTGATCGGGTCAAGGTCTTCGCTTTCAGTGATGGAATAGGCCACCGGCAGAAGCGTAAAGCCGCCCCTGGCAAAAAACGAGATATGGTCGGGTGGCGCAAAAGATGCGGTCGAGGCATTCGGGTTCATCGGCGCAAAGAAATCGGCAAAGAGCGCGATGATCAGCAGCGACGAGACCAGAACCAGCCCCAACATGCCAGGAATGGATTTCCGGAATCGCCGCCAGACCAGCGCCGCATAACTTTGCGATGTCGCAGAGATGGTGGTGATGCGGTCGTCGGCCGCTTCGCCTTGGTGCGCGGTCATGCGTCGACCCCCACGCGGATGCGCGGATCCAGCGCCACCAGCAGCAAGTCCGCGATGATGTTGCCGACAATCAGCGTGGCCCCGAGCACCAACAGCAGCGTCGCCGTCACGTAGACATCACCTATCCCCATGCTTTGGACGATTGCGGGTCCGATGGTGGCGAGGCCAAAGACGATGGCCACCTCGATCTCGCCGGTGAGCATGTAGGGCAGCACCACGCCTTGATAGGCCACCAGCGGGTGCAGCGCGTTCGGGACCGCGTGGCGCATGATCACGGCGCCCTCGCTCAGCCCCTTGGCCCGCGCGGTTTCGACATATTGGGCGTTGAGGGTATCCAGTAGGTTCGCCCGCATCACCCGCATGTTGTAGGCAAGCCCCCCGATGGTGGCGACCGCGATTACCGGCCAGACATGCTGGATCAGGTTCCACAGCTTTGCCCAATTGAAATCGAACCAGCCAAACCAGTAGGGCTGCCCGCCAAAGCGCGACGAATAGAACGATCCGATCTCTTGCACGTCCAGCTTGTAGGCCAGGATGTAAAGGATGATCAGCGCCAGCAGGAACCGGGGGATGGTCATGCCGAGGAACGACACGAAGGACAAGACCGTATCGACCCAGGTATATTGTCGTGTCGCCGCCAGGATGCCAAAGCCGATGCCGATCACGGTCGCAAGGAAATGGCAGGTCAGCGCAATCGCGATTGTTGGTGGCAAGCGTTGCAGCAAGATGTCGGAGACGGGTTTGTTATACACGTAGGACCGGCCGAAATCGCCCCGGCTTACGATGCCCCAGATCCAGCGACCATATTGTACCACCATCGGATCATTGAGGCCGTTCTTTTCGCGATATTCCTCAGCCGCCCGTGTCGCCGCCTCGACCGAGGCGTTGCCTTGCGTGATCATGTTGGTGCGTATGAAATCGCCGTAATCACCCGGTGGCGCCTGGATGATCGCAAACGTGATCATGCTCATCACCAGAAGAACCGGCACCGACTGCGCAATGCGGACCATGAGGAAACGCAGCATGGGCATATCACCTTGGGGGAAGGAATGGCTCAGGTCCAAAGGGCGAGGCGATGGTCTGCCTCGCCCTCCGGGTTCGGGAGGAACCCTTAGTTTGCCGCCATTGGCCCGGCGTCACCCAGCGCTCCGGGCAGAGTGTTCGGGTGCAATTCAGCCCCGATCTGCTTGTCAGCAGCCACCCAGACCCGTTCGCGGATGATGTTGTCCTCGGCCCAGTTGTACATGTAGATCGGCGCCCCGGCCGGGATGTTGGAGAAGCGCTTGTTGATGATCAGCGCACCGGGATAAGCCGTCAGGCCAAAGGTATTGACGTTTTCGGTATAGAGCTTTTGGTATTGCTTCATCAACTCTACCCGTTCTGCCGGATCGCGACTGGCGATAAAGGTGTTGACCACCTTGACCATCTCTTCTTCGAACGGCAGCAGGTCCATCTCACCCGCCGGGTTGGCCTGGTGCGAACGCGACGAGGTCGGGCCAACTGGCGCCAGCATCGGCGTGTTTTGCACTACGGTGATCAGCTCGGTCTGGTTGCGAAAGATCGACCAGTCATACTTGCCCGCATCGCGGGCATTGTCGTAGTCCTTGGCCGGCAGCGAGTTCAGCGTTACCTGCAACCCAATGTCGGCCATCATTGCGACAACACCTTCGGCAAGGTTCTTGTCGGTCTGATAATCGACCTGATGCAACAAGACGACCGACACATCCTCACCGCCATCCGGATAGTTGACGAATCCGTTGCCGTCGGAATCGACCAGCCCCGCCTTTTCCAGATGCGCTTTGGCCGTTTCGACCGAGTAGGGATAGTAGACGGTCGAATCCTTGTCGTAAAACGACGTCCCGGCATAAAGGCCGCCCGGATAGATCGTGGTGAACGGGCCTTTGACAAGACTGTCGCCCAGACGCTGGCGGTCAAGCCCGGACGTTACGGCCATGCGGAAGTCGGCGTTGCGGTTCAACTCGCGCACTTTCTGGGCGCGGGCATCCGGTTCGCCCCAGCCATTGCCCGAGAAGTTGATCAGCACTGAATAGCCGATGGTGCGCGGCCCGAAAGCCAGGCGCGCCGGGGCGGCAGGATCGGCTGATTTCTTGAGTGCCTCGACGTAGTTTTCCGCCTGTTCGAGGTTCGAAAAGTCGCCGGTCCCTGCCACGGCCTGCACGTCGCGGTCTGCCCATGTCGACAAGCGATACTGCATTTCGTCCAGATATGGCAGCTGCTGGCCGCTTTCGTCGACCTTCCAGTAGTACGGATTGCGACGCAGCACGACGATGTCATCGGGGCGATGCTCCACGATCACGTGTGATCCCATCGAGGGGAAGTTCATCACACTCGATGGGAAAGCTTGCAAGAACGCCTCGTAGCTCTCGCCGCCATATTTGGGATGTTTGGGCTTGAGGATATGGCTCGGGCCGGGGCAAAAGTTGCCGTAAGCCATGTTGTAAAGAACCGATTCCGGGAACGGCGTCGCAAAGGTCATCGTGAAAGTATAGGCATCGACTATGGCCAGCGTGCCGTCCGAATACGTGGCCGGTGCGGCCCCCATCAGGGGCGTGACTTCTGGGTCCATGACGATGTCGTTCCAGTAAAAGTCGATGTCCTCGGTGTCAAAGGGATCGCCGTCAGACCACTTGGCCCCCTCGATCAGCTTGACCGTCAGGGTCTTGCCGTCCTCTGACCACTCCCACGATTTTGCAAGGTTTGGCATCGGTTGAAGGTCCGTGGAGTTCACGGTGAACAACGGACCCGTACGCGTCAGGCATTCCACCAGCTGGATGTCGATGCCACCCCAGCCGTAGGATTGCCCGGCCCAGAAGTTCCAGCCTTCGGGACGCCCGCCGATCACATGGCGCATCACATCGCCATAGACGCCGTTGCCGTCGGGCATGTTCGCCGTTTTGTAGACCAACGGCTCTTTTGGCAGGCGCTCGGCCACGGGCGGCAACTTGCCTGCGTCAACAAAGGCCGTGACCCATGCGGGTTCCGAATAGGCAGGTAGCGCCTTGTATTCAAAGATGTCGGCGCGGTTGACGAAAATGGGTTCGCCTTGGGCGTCGAATTTGGGGGCATCTGGCGGTGTCGTGGGGGCCATCATCTCGGCCCGCACCGCAACCGCAGACACACCCAGCAACAGCGCCGCAAGAGCGGCGCGCCGGATATGGAATGTCATCTTTCCTCCCTTGGCCGTCATCCGGCCGGGTTACCCTTTTGTCGTTGTCGCAGACCCGAGGCATCCTCCACGATTCCATTGCCCCGCGACCCGTCAACTGTGCGACGAGCGGGGGCTTTACAACAATATCGCTTTGGCAGATTGTTTTCCGACTTTCTAAGATTAAGGGGGTACACCCCAGCCTCCTTTGCAGGCGGAAAGCGCGATGGACAATATCTCCGGACGACAGTTGCAGGACGGCAAGCTTGCCACGATCCCAAATCACGAGCGGCACTTTTACGCCGCCACGCGCGCCTTTGGGCGGTTCGGCATGCGCATCTTTGAACCGGTCTTGATGGATCAGCCCCACTGGCATGGTCACATCGAGGCCAATTTTGCCATCGGGCTGAATATGGAATATGACATGGACGGTGAAATCCTGTCGGTGCCGTCGGACCGATTGGTGCTCTTTTGGGCGGGGGTCCCGCATCAGTTGCGCGCGATCGACCAAGAGCCGGGCTCCGAACACAAGCTTTGCAACATCTATTTGCCGCTCGACACATTCCTGATGATGCACCACATCGCGACATTGCAGGTGGCGTTGCTTGGGGGTGGCATGGTTGTTTTGCCGCAAAGCCTGTGCGCACCGGCGCAGATCCACCGCTGGTACGAAGACTACCGCAGCGGCGATTTTGAGCGCGCCGAGGTGGTCAAGATGGAGCTGAACGCCCTGTTCCGCCGCGCCAGCCTGTCAGCGCCGGAATACCTGCGCTTGCCTGGACACGCGGCGGCTGGTGATCGGCTTTTGAGTTCCGCCCATATCCGGCATGTCATCGCGATGGTCCGCCATGTGCTGGAACATCTGGAGCATCCGATGCGAAACGCCGATGTCACCCGCGTGACCGGCCTGCACGAGAATTACGCCCTTTCGCTGTTCAGCCGGGTCATGCGCGTCCCGCTCAAACAGTTCATGATCCGGATGCGCCTGATGCGGGCGCGCGCACTTTTGGTGGAAAGCTCGATGGCCATCGCTTCGGTGGTCGAGGCGTCTGGCTTTTCGTCCGTCAGCCAGTTTTATGCACAGTTCAAAGAGGGATACGGCCTGACACCGGCGGCCGTGCGGGCGCAGTATCTACGATCAAACCGCAGTTGAGGCAGCGGCCGGTCAAAGGCTGTTGAGAAAAGCAAGCAAGGCCTCGCGGTCCGGCCGCTGCAACGCGATCACCGCATCCCGCGCGGCTTCGGCCTCTCCGCCATGCCACAAGATCGCCTCAAGCACGGATCTTGCGCGACCGTCATGCAAAAGGTTGATGCGACCCGACACCTGTGCGGTCAGCCCCAGACCCCAGAGCGGCGGTGTTTTCCATTCGGTGCCCGTGGCGCGGCCTTCGGGTCGGTTGTCGGCCAGCCCCGGCCCCATATCGTGCAACAAAAGGTCGCTGTAGGGCCAGATCAGCTGGAACGATTGCTCCGGTTGGCCGTCAAGCCGGTTGGTCACGTGTTTGGGCGTGTGGCAGCCCACGCAGTTCAGCGTGTGGAACAATTCCTTGCCCCGCAGCACGTGCAGGTCGTCCACGCCTCTGCGTTCTGGAACGCCCAGGTTCCGGGCATAGAATGTCACGAGATCAAGGCTTTGTGCATCAACTTCCAACCCGTCACGAATGCCCGGTTCCTGCCCGTGCGGCGCGGTGCGGCAAGCGGTTTGTGCCTCGGTGCACTCTCCCCACGGGTCGCGGTGCAAAGGTGTGCCAAGGCCCATGTCGCCCGAGAACGCGCCCGCCGACTGATCCTTGATCGTTGCCGCGCCACCTTTGAAGCCGAAACGCCCCAGCATCGGCACGCCGAATTCGGTACTGATCACAATCGCGGCGCGACCTGAAATGCCGTCACCATCGGCGTCATCCTCATCGGCACGCGCCAGAATGTCTGCCGCTGGAATGGCCTCCAGGAGGCCAAGGCCGATCATCTGGGGTGCCACGCGGGGTGAGAGCATCACCGCCGGGCCAAGCGCACCATAGGCAGGCTCAGTCACATTGTAACTTGGCCGGCGCAGCATCACGATGGTATCATCGGCCAATGTCACCGGCAGATCGCCATAGGTCACCGCCATGCGTCCCTCTGCCGCCTGCCCCGGTGACGCAAAGTCCTGCAACTGGCCGCCGTAGACCGGGTGGTTCTGCGTGGCGAGCCAGTCCTTAATCCCCTGCGGCGTCAGCCCGCCCGGTATCGAGATGCGCAGGAACATCGACACGCCCTTGTCGTCCGGCCCGTCCGGGGGATGGCCGCGCCCGTCCTTGATGTGGCAGTCCTGACACGCCCGCGCATTGTAAAGCGGCCCCAACCCGTCGGATGCCCTGGTCGAGGCCGGGGCTGCGACCCAGGTCTTGGTAAAAAGCGCATTGCCCAGCTTGAAGTCGAGTTCGCGCGCAAAGGCGATGTTGCCCGAAGGCTGTGAAAAGGCGTCTGCGGTCGGGCCCGCGCGAACGGTCGCAGCACCTGCGGATTTTGCCTCGAAAGGCTCAGGTTGCGCGAAATCGGTGGGCGGCGCCAGCACGGTCGCGATGCGGGCGACTTCATCGGGCGTACGCGCGATCACCGGCAGATGTCGGTCATCCAGCGACTGCGCCAGCGCGGGTGCCGCAAGAAACGTGACCAAGCAGAACGCGCGGATGATGCCACCTCCGATCCGCGCAGAAGTTGCATGCGCGGCGCGCCGTTTCAATCGCAAATGCGGTCTGAGGCTTTGCGCCTGATGCCTGCCACGATCACTGTCTTTGTCTGTCAGCCGGATCATTCATTGAAACACGGCATTGGGGTTGTCCAGGCTGTCGGACCCTTCGAGTGTGACCTTCGACAAGCCCAAGGCGCCCATCGCCCGCTCGATCGACGCGGTTTGCGTCACCAACGCGTCCACCGCGCCGGTGATCAGCGCCTCGCCTTCGTCATTGCCCGGCGCCAGCATCATGTCATAGGCAAATCCGCCCTCGGCCGCCGTCCTGATCGCGTTCAGCATACCCATCGTGGCATCGAGTTCCGCGCGCAGTTGCGCGTCAATCGCTGCGTTCTTGGCGGCGACAAGGTTCGACAAGGAGGGCCCCGACATCCGGGTTCCATCGATCCGGGTATAGGTGCCCAGATAGACATCACGAATGCCCAAGCCATCATAAAAGTGGCTGTTATGGGTGTTGTCGGAAAAGCAGTCATGCTCCTCTTCGGGATCGTTCAACAGCAGGCCCAGCTTCATCCGCTGACCCGCCACCTCGCCATACGACAGGCTTCCCATGCCAGTCAGCATCGCCGAGAGGCCGGCTTGCGGGTCTTCGGTGACCGCCTTGCGGCCCTTACCATCGGGACCCCACGCCACCACCATCTCGTCCAGATCGCGCACCAGAAGGTCGGCGGCTGCCTGCAAATAGGCCGCGCGCCGGTCGCAGTTGCCGCCGGTGCAGCCCGCGATCTGCAGATAATCGGTATGGGGCCTGTTGCCCGCCCCCGGCCCGGTGCCGTTCAAGTCTTGCCCCCAGAGCAGGAATTCGATGGCATGATAACCCGAGGCAACATTGGCTTCGATCCCGTCTGCTTCATGCAAGGTTCCCGCAATGAAGTCCGGCGTGATGTGCGTCGCGTCGACAGCGGTTCCCGATAGGGTGAAATTCGGTGTCGCGATGACGTTCAGCGTGGTCAGGGGGTTTTCTTCGGACCGGGCATAGCCCGCATCAACGTAGTCGATCAGCCCTTCGTCCAGCGGCCAGGCGTTTACACGGCCCTCCCAGTCATCAACGACCGGATTGCCGAAGCGGTAGGCTTCGGTTTGCTGATAGGGCACGCGAGCGGCGAGCCACGCGGTGCGCGCGGCGGCCATCGCGGCCTCGGACGGCGCGTCAATCAGGGCCGAGACGGCAGCTTGCAGGGCCTTGGCTGTGGTCAGGCTGTCAAGGTACTTGGCCTCGGCCAGATCGGCATAGGCCGCAACCACCTCGGATGGTCCGGCCGCCCACATGGGTTGCGCCGCAAAGCAGGTCGCGGCTGTCAGAAAGACAGTCAGATTTTTCATTGGGGAGCTTTCGAAGCGGGATGTCACTTGGTCAGGATCAGCTTGCCGGCCTTGGTGATCCGCAAGAGGTAGATCTGCCCGTTCAGGGCAATGTTGGCAATCTGGCCACCTGCGGTCAGGGCGGTTGCATCATGGCATGGCAGCACGGGCCTCGGGGCCGCAGCCAGCGGGATCATCGTATTCATCGCATGGTCTCCTTCTGGCGGGGCGCGCGGGCCAAGGTGTCATTGCGGGTCAGGCCGGGCGGCATCCGGCGCGAAGGGTGCGTGTCTGGCCGGAACAAGACCAACCAAGAGACTATAATCTGACAAAAAGACTCATGCCTGTAAAGCCTGATTAATTTACTTGGGATTTATTCCGTCCCGCACGCTGCTATCAGCTTTGTGCCGGTTCCTGCGCCCTGCCCAGTGTGTTGCGACCGCGCGGATGCGCCCCTAGAACTGGAACGGATGCGTCACAATCCTGCGGCCCAGCGTCAGTGCATCGGCCACATGCACCATCGGGGCAAGGTCCACCTCGCTGGCCCCGCTGCGCACGAGGGCCGCCATACGCGCGTAAAGCGCGGGGTATTCTCGGTCCGGCCCGCACGATGTATACCCGTCCGAGGTTTCAAGCTCCGATCCGCCCCTGCGCAGGATCAGCGTGCCACGATCCGTACGCACCACGATATCCCAAGTTTGCGGCCCGGTCTGGCGCCAGTCAAACGCCGCCGTCACATTGCCCGAAAAAACCAGATCGGCGGCAATCGGGGTCTGGCGGTTTTCCGGAAAGGTCAGCGTGGCGCTGGTCAGGTGTACAGGGTCCGGCAGGATCGCCGTCAGGATCGAAAGCGCGTTGATGCCGGGATCAAAGACGCCCATGCCGCCGGGTTCAAACACCCAATCCTGGCCGGGATGCCATTTGCGCACATCCTCTTTCCAGGTGATCTCAGCCCCCAGAATCTCGCGGTCCGACAACATGTCTCGGGCCTCGGCCACACCGTGGGTCATGCGGCTGTGCCATGTGGTATACAGCGTCACCCCCCGCGCCGCCGCCATCGCCTGCAAGGCATGGACCTCGGCCAGGGTCGCACCGGGCGGCTTTTCCAGCATCACGTGACGGCCCGCACGGATCGCAGCCGCGGCGGCGACAAAGCGCGGCACCGGCGGCAGGCAGAGCGAGACGACCGAGACATCGGGGCGCGCGTCCAGCATGTCGTCGATATCGGTGAACGCTGGTACCCCGTCGACCGTGCCCGACCGGCTGACGGTTGCGACAAGGTTCCAGTCGTCCGAGGCCGCAATCGCAGGCACATGCTGGTCCCGTGCGATCTTGCCGATCCCGACGAGAGCGACGTTCAGCGGGACCGGGTTCAGCATTGGCATCAGTGCGAGTCCTTGCCCACGGGGTTGCCTCGGCAGCCCAACAGGAAATCGAGATCCGCCCCGGTATCGGCGCCCATCACATGGGTATGGTGCAGCATTGCATAGCCCCCCCCGGGTGCTGTGACATGGGGTTTCCACGCGGCCAGACGTCGGGACAGTTCCGCATCGCTGATGTCCAGATGCAAGCGGCGGTTCGGCACGTCCAGCTCGATGAAATCGCCGTTCTGCACGACCGCCAAGGGCCCACCCACTGCGGCTTCGGGCGAGGTATGCAGGCAGACCGTACCGAACGCCGTACCCGACATCCGCGCGTCGGAGATGCGGACCATATCCCTGATCCCTTTGCGCAGGACCTTGGGCGGCAGGCCCATATTGCCGACCTCGGCCATGCCCGGATAGCCCTTGGGGCCGCAGTTTTTCAGCACCATCACGCAGGTCTCGTCGATGTCGAGGGCCTCGTCGTTGATCTTGGCCTTGTAGTCGTCGATATCCTCGAACACGACCGCACGGCCCCGGTGGACCATCAGGCTAGGGGTCGCCGCCGAGGGTTTCAGCACGGCACCTTTGGGCGCAAGGTTGCCCTTCAGCACCACCACGCCACCCGATTTCGTCAGCGCTTTTTCGGTCGGCAGGATCACATCGGGGTTGTGGTTCACCACGTCCTTGACCTGATCCCAGGCGGTCTCGCCCGACACGGTCAGCGCGTCCTTGTGCAGCAAGCCTGCCTCGCCCAGCCGCTTGATCACCACGGGCAGGCCACCGGCATAAAAGAACTCTTCCATCAGGTACTTGCCCGACGGCATCAGGTTCACGATCGTCGGCACATCGCGCCCGCAGCGGTCCCAGTCTTCCAGCGTCAGGTCGATGCCGACGCGGCCCGCGATGGCCAGAAGGTGGATCACCGCATTGGTCGACCCACCGATGGCGGCATTGGTGCGGATGGCGTTTTCAAACGCCTCTTTGGTCAGAATATCCGAAGGCTTCAGGTCATCCTTGACCATCTGCACGATGCGCCGCCCGGTCAGCTGCGCCATCACACGGCGACGGCTGTCGACCGCAGGGATCGCCGCGTTGCCCGACAGCGCCATACCCAACGCCTCGGCCATCGAGGCCATCGTGCTGGCGGTGCCCATCGTGTTGCATGACCCAGGGCTGCGGCTCATCGAGGCTTCGGCCTCGGCAAACTCGGTGGCCGTCATCTCGCCCGCCTTGACCGCCTCGGAGAACTTCCACAGATGGGTGCCGGATCCGACGCGTTCATTGCGGAAATAGCCGTTCAGCATCGGGCCGCCGGTGACCACAATCGAGGGAAGGTCGGTCGAGGCTGCGGCCATCAACAGGCTGGGCGTGGTCTTGTCACAGCCGACCAAGAGCACACAGCCATCCATCGGCTGGCCGCGCATCTGCTCCTCCACCGCCATCGCGGCCAGATTGCGGAACATCATCGCGGTGGGGCGGAATGCGGATTCGGATGTCGAAAACACCGGCACCTCGACCGGGAACCCTCCGGCCTCGTAGATGCCATGCTTGACCCGTTGGGCAAGGTCGTTCAGATGCGCATTGCACGGCGTCAGTTCCGACCAAGTGTTTAGGATCCCGATGACCGGTCGCCCGTCAAACAGATCATGCGGCAGACCCTGATTCTTCATCCAGCCCCGGTGATAGATCACATCGCGCGACGTGCCCCCGAACCAGTGTTGCGAACGCAGGGAGCGGGGCCATTTGGCGGGTTTGAAGGTCATCTTGTCCTCACAGAGCGGCGACTTTGACCGCTGCCGTCAGGGCAGGCGCGACCACAAGCCGGTTTTTCAGGGGCAGCCCCAAAGCAGGGGCTTCGATCTCGAACATATCCCCTGCTTGGGTGCGGATACCATCCGCAAAAGACAGGGTTGCGGTGCCGAACATATGCACATGCAGATCGCCGGGCTGGCGAAAGAGGTCATACTTGAAATGGTGGTGTTCGAGGTTGGCATAGGTATGGGACATGTTCGCCTCGCCGCTCAGGAACGGCTTTTCCCAGATCACCGCGCCGTCACGTCGAATGCGGCTGGTCCCGCGCAGATCAGCGGGAGGATCACCAAGCAGGATCTCAGGACCAAAAGACGCCGCGCGCAGTTTGGAATGGGCAAGAAACAGGTAGTTCACCCGTTCCGTCACGTGGTCAGAAAACTCGTTGGCCAGCGCCCAACCGATGCGATGGGGGGCGCCATCCGGGCCGATGAGGTAGATGCCCGCAACCTCGGGCTCTTCGCCGCCATCTTCGGCAAAGCCCGGCTGGATCAAATCCCCACCCGGAGCCACGGCGGTGTAGCCATTGCCCTTGTAGAACCACTCGGGCTGCACGCCGACCTCGCCCGGCACCGGGCGCCCGCCTTCCAGCCCCATACGGAACATCTTCATGCTGTCGCTCAGGGTTTGTGATTGCATCGTCGTGTGCATCGCATCGCGCGCGGCCGCCGATCCCAGATGGGTCAGACCCGTGCCCGTCAGATGCAGATGCGCAGGGTCAGCATGCGTGACCGGCAAAAGCATCCGCCCCTCCGCCGCGATCCGCTGCAAGTCCACTGCCGCACCCAGGCCGTGCTCTGCAATCACTTCCATCAGACTTCGCCCCGACACAATCGCCGTCATGGCCAGCGCATAGGTGCTGGTTGCACCCTTCACGATGGCGGCCTCGCTGCCATCGCGGGCGACCACGGCGATGGTTCCATTCAATGCCTGGTGTTGGGAAATCAGCATCGCGCCCTCATTTGCTTTTGTTGTAGACGTCAAAGATCACCGCGGCGAGCAGCACCAGACCCTTGATCACCTGCTGGTAGTCGATGCCGATCCCAAGGATCGACATGCCGTTGTTCATCACGCCCATGATCAGCGCACCAACCACGACGCCCACGATCTTGCCCGATCCACCGGTCATCGAGGCACCGCCGATAAAGACCGCCGCGATCACGTCCAGCTCAAAACCCCCGCCCGCCTTGGGGGTGGAGGAGTTCAGGCGCGCAGCGACGATCATACCCGCCAATGCCGCCAGAACGCCCATGTTGACGAAACACAGAAACACCAGCCGGTCGGTGCGAATGCCCGAAAGCTTGGCCGCCTTTTCATTGCCGCCCAGCGCATAGATGCGCCGTCCGGTCGTCGTGTTGGCGGTGAAAAAGGCATAAAGCACCGTCAGGATCGTCAGCACGATCACGACATTCGGCAGGCCACGAAACTGCGCCAGCTTGTAGCCAACAAAGATCAGAGCCGCCGCGACCACCGCGTTGCGGATGGCAAAAAGACTGATCGGTTCGGGCGTCATGCCAAAGGCTGCATCCCGAGACCGCGACCGCCAACCCAGCCAGACGATGATCAGCGCCGCGATGGTCACCAGCACAAGCGCGGTGCCATTCATCCGCTCCACGCCCAGCACGCCCTCGTCCCAGGTACCAAACATGTCGGGGATAAAGCCGGTTGACAGCGACTGGAACCTCTTGGGGAAGGGTCCGATGTTCTGACCACCCAGAAGCCACAGGGTTGAGCCGCGAAAGATCAACATGCCCGCCAGCGTGACGATGAAGGACGGAATGCGCCAATAGGCGACCCAGTAGCCTTGTGCGGCCCCGATCATTGCGCCCACCGCAAGACAGGCGGGGATCACGGCAATGACGGGCCAGTCAAGGTTGACCGTCAGCACCGCCGCGACGGCTCCGGTAAAGCCGACGACCGACCCGATGGACAGGTCGATGTGGCCAGCCACGATCACCAGAAGCATCCCCAGCGCCATGATGATGACATAGGAGTTTTGCAAGAAAAGGTTGGTGATGTTCTGCGCCGACAGGAAATCGACGTCGATGGTCACCCGTACCACGACGGTGAAAAAGAACACGATGGCGACCAACGCCATCAGCATCCCGTTTTCGCGCAAATGGGTGCCCAGTTGCGAGGCCAGTCCGCGTTCCGCCATCATGCCACCTTTTGCCCGCTATCCTTGATGATCAATGCCATGATCCGTTCCTGACTGGCCTCGGCCCGGGCAAGCTCACCCACGATGCGGCCTTCGTTCATCACGTAAATGCGGTCGCACATGCCCAAAAGCTCGGGCATCTCGGAACTGATCATGACGACGCCGCGCCCCTGGGCCGCGAGGTCGTTCATGATCGAATAAATCTCGAACTTGGCGCCCACATCGATGCCGCGTGTCGGCTCATCCAGGATCAGCACCTGCGGATCGGTAAAAAGCCATTTCGACAGCACAACCTTTTGCTGGTTGCCGCCCGACAGGTTGATGACCTTTTGAAAGACGCCGGGCGTACGGATCGCCATCGCGGTGCGGTAGCGTTCGGCCACCTGCGCCTCGCGCCGTTTGTCGAGAACGCCGTTCTTGGACACGCCAAAGAGGTTGGCCAGCGTCACGTTCTGCACAATCGGCTCTTCGAGAACCAGACCCAGCACTTTGCGATCCTCGGTCACATAAGACAGCCCCGCCGCAACGGCCCGCGGCACGGTCGAGGTATCCACGACCTTGCCGCCGATCTTGACGGTACCGCTGATCCGGCGGCCATAGCTTTGGCCAAAAAGGCTCATCGCGAGTTCGGTGCGGCCCGTGCCCATCAGCCCGGCAATGCCGACAATCTCGCCCTTGCGGACGTTGAAATGGGCGTTACGGATCATCTGGCGGTCCTTTTGATCCGGGTGCCAGACATTCCAGCTTTCCACCCCAAGCAGGACCTCGCCAATCTGCGGGGTACGTTCGGGATAACGGTGCGCCATGTCGCGGCCCACCATGTCGCGGATGATGCGGTCCTCGGTGATCTCATCACGGGTCAGGGTCGAGACCGTCGTGCCGTCGCGCAGGATCGTGATGCGGTCAGCGATCTTGCTGATCTCGTTGAGTTTGTGGCTGATCAGGATCGCGGTGATCCCTTGGGATTTCAGTTCAAGCAGCAGGTCCAGCAGTTTCTGACTGTCGTTTTCCTGCAAGGCGGCGGTCGGCTCGTCCAGGATCAACAGGCGCACGTTCTTGGCCAGTGCCTTTGCAATCTCGATCAGCTGCTGCTTGCCGACGCCCAGTTTTTCCACCGGCGTCGTAGGGGCCTCGGTCAAACCCACCTTGCGCAGCAGGCTTTCGGTTTTCTGGAACGCCTGCGGCCAGTTGATCACTCCGCGCGTCGCCACCTCGTTGCCCAGAAAGAGGTTCTCGGCGATCGACAACAGCGGCACCAGCGCCAGCTCCTGATGGATGATGATGATGCCCCGCGCCTCGCTGTCGCGGATCGACCGGCAATGCAAGGGCGCGCCGTCGTAAAGAATGTCGCCGTCATAGCTGCCATGCGGATAGACGCCCGACAGCACCTTCATCAGGGTTGATTTGCCAGCACCATTTTCACCGCATATGGCGTGGATCTCCCCCGCCTCGACGGTCAGGTTCACCTGATCAAGCGCGCGCACGCCGGGAAAGGTCTTGCCGATCCCGCGCATTTCCAAAAGCGTGGCCATCTGTCCCCTGCCCCAAAAGACGCCCGCCGCGCAGCCATCCGGCCACACGGCGAGCCATGCTTGTTGTCAGCTTACTTCAGCTGATCGGCAGTGTAATACCCACTTTCAACCAAGGTCTTTTCGATGTCGGCCACACCCAACGCCATCGGCTCCAACAGGTAGGACGGCACGACCTTGACGCCGTTGTCATAGGTGGTGGTGTCGTTGATCTCGGGCGCGCCGCCTTGCAGAATGGCGTCCACCATCTTGACAGTGACGCCCGCCAGCGCGCGGGTGTCCTTGAAAACGGTCGAATACTGTTCGCCCGCCATCATCGACTTCACGCTTGGGATTTCCGCATCCTGACCGGTGACGCAAGGCATCTTCAGGTCGCCCGAGCCGTAGCCGACGCCCTTGACCGACGACAGGATGCCGATTGACAGCCCGTCATAGGGCGACAGCGCGCCGTGCAGGGGCTTGTCGCCATAATTGGCGGACAAAAGGTTGTCCATGCGCGACTGCGCCACCGCGCCATCCCAGCGCAGCGTGCCAACCACGTCCATGCCCGTCTGACCCGATGGCACGGCAATGTCGCCGCTGTCGATCAGCGGTTGCAGGACCGACATTGCGCCGTTGTAGAAAAAGAACGCGTTGTTGTCGTCCGGGCTGCCGCCGAACAGCTCGACATTCTTGGGCTTGGCGTCACCGAATCGTTCGGTCAGGCACTGCACGAGGCTGTTGGCCTGCAAGACGCCGACCTTGAAGTTGTCAAAGGTCGCGTAATAGTCGACCGAGCCCGACTCGCGGATCAGGCGGTCATAGGCGATGACCTTG
This sequence comes from Rhodobacterales bacterium, assembly GCA_031378845.1. Classification (GTDB taxonomy): domain Bacteria; phylum Pseudomonadota; class Alphaproteobacteria; order Rhodobacterales; family Rhodobacteraceae; genus JAJNPS01. Next base: position 10,620 of record JANNES010000001.1, on the reverse strand, counting down.
ATGCCGGCGGCGGCGGCATTGTCCAGCGCGTTGGACAGCGTGGTGCCGTCAATCGCCGCGATGACCAGAACATCCACGCCCTTGGTGATCATGTTCTCGATCTGGGCCAGCTGGTTCGGAATATCGTCTTCGGCATATTGCAGATCGGTGCCGTAGCCCGCAGCAGTGAACTGATCGACCATCGAATTGCCGTCCGAAATCCAGCGCGACGACGACTTCGTGGGCATCGAGATGCCGATGGTGCCCTTGTCCTGCGACCATACCGGTGCGCCGATCAGCGATGCGGCAGTTGCCAGCGCCAAAAGCGCCCGTCTTGAAAGTTGCATGATATTCCTCCCGAGGATGCCCTGTGGGGCAGATTGTGTCAGCGTGTCCCGGATAAGGTTGTGCAGCTTCGGGCGACGCCGTGGCGGGACGTTGCGCAAATCTGATATAGCTGTCAAATTACGCTTCTTGATGCATTCATAGCAAAGTCGCCATGTCAAACCTGCCCCGCCCCGATGCGCTTATCCACCGTGGATTGAAGCTCAGCCACCTGCGAATGATCGCCGCCCTGGCGCAAACCGGGCAAATCGGACTTGCGGCCGAAAGCCTTGGCATCGCGCAACCCGCCGCCTCGCGCCTGTTGGCCGAGGTAGAGCGGATCGTCGGCGCGCCCGTGCATGAGCGAACCGGACGCGGCGTCGCGTTGACGGATATCGGCAGTGTCTTGGCCCGGCGCGCCGGGCGCATGCTGATGGAATTGCATGATGCCGGACGCGAAATGGCAGAGCTTCGCCAAGGCAGGCTCGGCGATGTCGCAGTCGGCGCTGTCACAGCCCCTGCGCTGGACATGGTGCTGCCTGCCTTGCGGTCTGCACGGCTGTCGTCGCCGGGGATCTCCGCCGAGGTCACCGTCGCCCCTTCGGATGCACTTTGCGCACAGCTATTGGCCGGGGAGCTTGATTTTGCGATCGCGCGCATTCCCGCGAACCTCGATCCGGCACACTTTACCAGCCTCGTCATCGCCCCGGAACCTGTGCAACTGATGGTGCGTCGCAATCACCGGCTGGCGCAGGCCACCAGTATCGCCGCACAGGAATTGCTGGACTATGACTGGGTCATGCCGGGAAAAGCCAGTCCGTTGACGCAAGCGGTTCTGGCGCGGCTGGAGCGTCTGGGGCTGCCAAAGCCAACGCAGCGTCTGTCGACGGCCTCGTTCTTGCTGACACTGGCGTTGCTCAAGCAATCCAACAGCATCGCCCCGCTTGCCGAGGCGGTGGCCAAACAGTTTGCCGAAGGGCCGGACGCACCCTTTGCCATCCTCAAGATTGATCTGGGGATCGAAGTTGCCCCCTTCAGCTTGCTTACGCGCGCCGGGGCAACGCTGACGCCTGCCGCAACGACGCTGGTCAGTCTCATGATGCAGGCGGCGGGTCAGTCGGCCAGGTAATCCGTCAGGACCGCTGCCGTGCCGCGCGCCCAGACATCGGCCAGATGATGCGCAAAGCGCGTGGCAAACGCAGTGTTCTTTGCAAGGTCGCCGTAGACCTCTTCCATCGACAGCCAGCGCATCGGACTGGATTTAGCCTGCGCGGACAATGCTGTCAGGCGGTCCCAATTGGGATCATTGGGCGCAATCGGCGCGCCACTCTCGGTGGTTCCGTGACAATAGCGGCACCATAGCGCCGACAGCAGCACAAGCCCCTCGGGTACGCTGCCCTTGGCAATATTGTCGTGAATGGCAGGGACAATGAATTTCGGTTGCCGGTTTGATCCGTCCAGACAAAGCCGCCGCACCGTATCGGCCACTTCGGGGTTGGAGAACCGGGCGCGGACAACATCGAAGTACTTGCCCAGATCGGTATTTGGCACCGGGGCAACCGTCGGGATGATCTCGCGCATTTCGACCCTGTCGAGAAATGCGTGGATCAGCGGATGGGCCATCGCCTCATGCACATATTCGATGTCCATCAGACCACCCGGATAGGCGATTATCGCATGGCCGCCATTCAGAATGCGGATCTTCATCGCTTCGTAGGCGTGGACATGATCTGTAAAGATCACGCCGACCTTTTCCAGAGCCGGGCGACCCATCGGGAACTGGTCCTCGAGCACCCATTGGCGGAAAGGCTCGCAGGTGACGGGAACGGGATCGGTCAGGCCAAAACTTGCGGCCATCTCGCGCTCGCGCGGGCCGGTTGCCGGGGTGATGCGGTCAACCATGCCGTTGGGAAAGGCGACATTGGCCGCGATCCAGTCGGCGAATACAGGATCCGACATGCGCGCGAGGCCGACCACGGCATTGCGTGTCACCGCCCCATTGCCCGGCAGATTGTCACACGACATAACCGTAAAGGCGGGCACCCCGGCGGCCTTGCGCCGCCGCAACGCCGCAATGATCGCGCCAAACGCGGTCGCCTTGGGGTCGGTTGCATCTGCAACGATCTCGGGATGGCGCGGATCAAAGGCACCGGTCATCGCGTCAATGAAATAGCCGCCTTCTGTCACGGTCAGGCTGACGATGCGGATCGCGGGATCCGACATTGCGGCAATCAGGGTGGCATTGCCCGGCTCTACCGCAAGAAAGTCGATCATCGCGCCGATCCGGCGCGCCGAACGGCCCATTGGGTCAAGTTCGATCACCGTGGAGAGGCAGTCTTGCGCCTTCAGCGCCGCGCGCATCCGCGCATCGTCAGCACGCACCCCTGCCCCGATGATCGCCCAGTCCTGCGCCTGCCCGATTGCCATCAAATCGTCGAGGTAGACCGCCATATGCGCACGGTGAAAGTTGCCAAGCCCAATATGCACGATGCCCGGCGTCAGACGGCTGCGATCATAGGCAGGCAGGGATACGGTCTCGGTCATCGATCTGCTCATGACATCCAGTTACCGCCGTCGACGCCAAACGTCTGCGCCACGACATAATCGCTTTCGCTTGTCGCAAGGAACGTCGCCATACCGATCAGATCGGCCGCCGTCCCCATGCGCCCATAGGGAACTGCCGCGCTGACCAGCCGTTTTTTTTCGCCCTTGGGTCGGCCTTCATATTTGGCAAAGAGTGCATCCACACCGTCCCAGTGTTCACCATCGACCACACCGGGGGCGATGGCGTTGACGTTGATGCGGTGCCTGATCAGATCGAGGCCCGCGCTTTGCGTCAGGCTGATCACGGCGGCCTTGGTGGCGCAGTAGACTGCAACCAGCCCCTCGCCGCGCCGTCCGGCCTGACTGGCCATGTTGATGATCTTGCCGCCCTGCCCCTGCGCGATCATCTGCTTGGCCGCCGCTTGCAGGCAAAAAAGGGTGCCCGCGACGTTGACCGCGAACAGTCTGTCATACGCAGCGCGCGTGATCTCGACGATCGGGCCTGCATCGAAAAGAGCTGCATTGTTGATCAGGACATCCAGTTTGCCCATCGCCGCCAGCGCGGATGCAAAGCCGGCATCGATGCTTGCCTGATCGGTCACATCCATCTGCACGGCATGTGCTTTCGGCCCCAGCACGCTCACCGCCTTGGCCAAGGCCGATGCGTTGACATCGGCGAGGGCCACTTCGGCACCTTCGGCGATGTAGGCGCGGGCGAATTCATAACCAATGCCGCGCGCGGCCCCGGTGATCAGTGCGGATTTGCCAGCCAACCTCATGTCAGCGCTTTCCCGTCCGCACCAAAGCGATGCAACTTGTCCATCTGGGGGGTCAGCGCAATGCGGTCGCCGTGGCGATACTTGACGTCGCCGTCACCGCGCACATTGATGATGCCCACGCTGTCAACGTTGATCTTGAGGAACGTGTCCGACCCCAGATGCTCCGACAGCCCGACGGTCCCGATCCAGTTTCCGGTGTCACCGACGTCCAGATGTTCAGGACGAATGCCGATGGTGGTCGCACCATGCTTGGCAGCCTCTGCACCTTCGACCAGATTCATCTTGGGGCTGCCGATGAATCCCGCGACAAAGATGTTTGCCGGGCTGTGATAAAGATCGAGCGGGCTGCCCACCTGTTCGATGCGACCGGCATTCAGCACCACGATCTTGTCGGCCATGGTCATCGCCTCGACCTGATCGTGGGTCACATAGATCATCGTGGTCTTCAGGCTTTGATGCAGTTCCGAGATTTCCTGCCGCATGTTGACGCGCAACGCCGCATCAAGGTTCGACAACGGCTCGTCAAACAAGAACGCCGCCGGTTCGCGCACGATGGCACGGCCGATCGCGACACGCTGTCGCTGACCACCCGAAAGCTGCCCGGGCTTGCGGTCGAGATAGCTGCCAAGGTTCAGCACCTTGGCCGCCGCCTCGACCTTTTTGGCGGCCACCTCGGGATCCATACCCGCCATCTTGAGCGGGAACGCGATGTTCTTGCGCACAGACATGTGCGGATAAAGCGCGTAGGACTGGAACACCATGGCAAGACCACGCTTGGCCGGGGGCAGGTCCGTTGCATCCTTGCCGTCGATCTGGATCACACCGCTGGTGGTGTCCTCCAGCCCCGCGATCAGGCGCAAAAGCGTGGATTTTCCGCAACCCGACGGGCCCACGAACACCACGAACTCGCCATCGTTGATCTGCAGGTCGATCGAGGGGATGACATCCACCTCACCGAACGACTTGCGGACCGATTTCAGCGTTATCTGACCCATAGTCCCCTCATTTCACCGCGCCGAATGTCAGGCCACGGACGAGTTGTTTTTGGCTGAACCAGCCCAGTATCAGGATCGGTGCGATGGCCATTGTGCTGGCCGCACTCAGTTTTGCGTAAAAGAGACCCTGGGGCGATGAAAAACCCGCAATGAACTGCGTCAGGGGGGCTGCATCCGACGTGGTCAGCTGCAAGGTCCAGAACGCCTCGTTCCAGGTCAGGATGATATTCAACAGCAGCGTGGAGGCGATCCCCGGGACCGCCATCGGCGTCAGCACATGGACGATCTCTGACCACATGTTCGCCCCGTCCATCCGGGATGCCTCAAGGATCTCGACGGGGATCTCCTTGAAGTAGGTGTACAGCATCCAGACCACGATCGGCAGGTTGATTAGGGTCAGGATGATCAGCAACCCGATCTGCGTGTCGAGCAAGCCCGCATCACGGAACATGAGATACATCGGGATCAGCACACCCACCGCCGGCATCATCTTGGTGGAGAGCATCCACATCAGCAGGTCCTTGGTCCTTTTGCCCGGAACAAAGGCCATCGACCAAGCCGCAGGAATGGCAATGACCAGCGCCATGAGCGTCGAGCCGACGGACAGCACCACGGAGTTCATGAAGTAGCGGCCATAGATCGACCGCTCCTGCACCTCTGCATAGCTGTCAAGCGTCCATGCCGAACTTAGCATCGCAAACGGCGCCTTCACGGCATCGGCCTCCGACTTAAAGCTCATCAGGATCGTCCACAGGATCGGAAAGCAGATCAGAATTCCGACGCTCCATGCCGCCAAAGTCACAAACGCCTTTTTCGCCGTCGAAGCTTTGCGTGCCATGTCATGCGTCCAGGTTCTTGCCGATCATCCGCATCAGGAAGATCGCCACTATGTTTGCCAAAACGACCGCGATGATGCCGCCCGCCGACCCGCCGCCTACGTCGTAGCTGAGCAAGGACTGCGCATAAACAAGGAACGTGATGTTTGTCGTCGCCGTCCCCGGACCGCCATTCGTGGTCACAAGAATCTCGGCAAACACCGACAGCAGAAAGATCGTCTGGATCAAGATCACGACGGTGATCGCCCGCGTCAGGTGCGGAATGGTCAGATAGCGAAACCGCGACAACCAGGACGCCCCATCCATTTCTGCCGCCTCCTGCTGCTCACGGTCCAGCGATTGCAGGGCGGTCAACAGGATCAGCGTGGAAAACGGCAACCAGGCCCAAGCAACGATCCCGATGATTGACGCCAATGGCGCCTGAGCCAGAAAATCATAAGGCTTCAGGCCCAGGTTTCGCGCGAGGTGGGCAAACATGCCATTGACCGGGTTAAAGAAAAAGTTCTTCCACACCAGAGCGGCGACGGTGGGCATGACAAAAAAGGGCGAGATCACCATGATGCGGACGATGCCTTGGCCCCAGAACGGCAGATCAAGCAGCAAGGCCAGCGCAACACCGCCAAAAACTGTGATCACCAGCACACCCAAGACCAGGGTCAGTGTATTGATAAGGGCCGCGAAAAAGGCCGGGTTGGTGAGGAAATAGTAGTAGTTGTCAAAACCCGCAAAGGACGTGCCGGGGGTCAACAGGTTGTAGCGCAGGAACGAAAAGTACAGCGTCATCATTAACGGCACGATCATCCACAAGAACAGCAAGATCACCGCAGGTGACACCATGATGCGCGCCAGAGCACGGGATTGTTGGGTGGCCATAACCTGTCCTTTCGGGAAAAACTGCGGGGCCGCCTTGGGAGGACCGGCCCCGCAGAGGGCTGTGGTTACTTGATGTAACCAGCCTTGGTCATTTCAGTTGTAGCGGTTTCTTGCGCCGCAGCCAAAGCTTCTTCCATCGTCATTGTCCCGGCCAGAGCCGCCGAGAAGTGCTGACCAACCGTGGTCGCGATGCCCTGAAACTCCGGGATCGCGACGAACTGAACGCCGGTATAGGGAACCGGATCGACCGTCGGTTTGGTCGGGTCAGCCGCGTTGATGCTGTCGAGCGTCATCTTGGCAAACGGAACCTTTTGATACTCGGGGTTCATGTAAAGCGAGGTCCGCGTGCCCGGAGGAACGTTCGCCCAGCCTTCTTTGCTTGCCACCAGTGCGGCATATTCCTTGGACGTGGCCCAAGCGACGAAAATCTTGGCCGCATCTACCTTGGCCGAACCTGCGGGGATGGCCAACGACCATGCCCAGAGCCAGTTGCCGCGCTTGCCCAGACCATTGTCGGGGGCGAGCGCAAAGCCGACCTTGTCGGCAACGGTGCTGTCTTTGCCCGTCACGAACGACGCGGCCACAGTCGCGTCGATCCACATGCCGCACTTGCCTTGGTTGAACAAAGCGAGGTTCTCGTTAAAGCCGTTATTGGATGCACCCGGAGGGCCATATTCATTCATCATCGCCAGATAGTCGGTCAAGGTGGCCTTCCACGCTGCGCCGTCAAACTGGGGTTTCCAGTTCTCGTCAAACCAGCGCGCGCCGTAGGAGTTCGACATGGCCGTCAGGAATGCCATGTTTTCGCCCCAGCCAGCCTTGCCGCGCAGGCAGATGCCGTAGATCTCGTTTGCCTTGTCGGTCATCCCGGCAGCGGCAGCTTTGATATCTGTCCATGTCGGGGCGTCAGGCATCGTCAGCCCGGCCTTTTCCATCAGATCCTTGCGGTACATGACCATCGAGGATTCGCCGTAGAACGGGGCGGCGTATAGCTGACCGTCCACCGTCAGACCCCCCGCGATTGCAGGCAGAAGGTCAGCGGCATCCCATTCGGCGGGCAGATCATTCAGGCTGACCAGCCAGCCCTGCTTGCCCCAGATCGGGACCTCATAGGTGCCGATCGTCAGCACGTCGAACTGACCGCCCTTGGTGGCAATGTCGGTCGTGACCTTCTGGCGCAGCACGTTTTCTTCGAGTGTCACCCATTCGACGGTGATGTCGGGATGCAGCGCGTTGAACTCGCCCATCAGGCCCTGCATGCGGATCATGTCGCCGTTGTTCACGGTGGCGACAACGATGTTTTCGGCTGCGGCGACGGTTGTGAACGCGCCAACAGCACAGGCGCTCAAAAGCGCCCGCATCGATATAGTCATGTGTATTCTCCCTGTGTATGAGCTTTTGCCCACTACGTGAGCGAATACTCAATGCAACTTGACGACGAGTCAATCGCAATCTCTCGCTGCGGCGCGGCAACTCGTGACTTTGCGCATTCGTGATCCGTTTAGGCCAGCAGCGCCTCGGCGGTAGGCTCGTCGGTCACCAACCCGTTGATCAGCCGCCCGGACAAGGCCGCCCGGATCGCGGCGACCTTGGACGGCCCGGCTGCAACCCCGATCACCGGCGCCGTGCGCCCCGCTTCGACCTGTACCCCGCCGATGCATCCCGTCAGCGGCGTTTCGATGTAGCGCCCGGAGCTGTCGAACACGCCGCCCACGATCTCGCCGGCAGCCCCGCGCGTCTGCATTTCGCGCAACTGTTCGCGGGTCAGGAAGCCATCCGTGTACAAGGGCGCATCGTCGCCCATCTGCCCGACACCGACAAAGGTGACATCCGCCGCCTGCGCCAGCCGCACCACGGCCTGCACCGGGCCAAGCTGATGAAACAGCGCGCGCTCTTGCGGCGTGTCTGACACCAACGGCACGGACATCGGAAAATGCGGGGCATGCAGCTTGTCGGCAAGACGCTGGATGACATCGTAAAAACTGGCCGATCCGTCGGGCGCGATGTTGCCGATCAGACTGACAATGCGGTGGTGCTCGGTCACGTGCGGTGTCAGCGCAGCAACCATCGACGACAGGGCCCTGCCGGTGCCAAACGCAAGGATCTTGGGGGCGGGATCGGCGAGGAACTGTTCCAGCAGCGCCGCCGCTGGACCTGCGGTTGCCCGCGATGGATCAACGCCCGGTCCAAGCCCCGGGGCCACGCGGGCGTGGCCCAGACCATAGCGGCGTTTGAGTTGCGCCTCCAGCGCCAGACACCGCGCGATGGGGTGATCCAGCCGCACATGCACCAGACCTTCGGCCATAGCCTTGGCGACCAGACGCTGCGCGCGCTGGCGCGACACACCAAGGGCGGTGGCGATCTGGTCTTGTGTCAGACCGCCGACATAGTAGAGCCACCCCGCCCGGGCGGCCTCATCCAGTGTCGAGATATCGGCATCCATGCGGTTCATTTGCGTTCCGTGATCCTTGGATCAATGTGGAAGAACTGGGCGAAAGATGCAAACCTCAGATCCGGCACGGCATCTTGCGGTTCCACCTCGGCGTCACGCCCCAGATGGCTGCCCCCCACAAATCGCCAGACCGCCATGCCTGCGGCGCGCGCCGCACGAATGCCCGTCAGGCTGTCTTCGATGACCAGACAGCGCGCAGGGTCCGCCCCCATCCGGGCCGCCGCGTGAAAAAAGAGGTCCGGCGCGGGTTTTCCATGCGCCACCTCGGAGGCCGTGAACAGACGCCCTTGGACCAGCGGCCAAAGCCCTGTCAAATGCAGCGATTGCTCGGCGCGCCGTGGGCTGGAAGAGGTGGCCACGCACATCGGCAGGTCCAGTGTGGCCAGGACCTCGGCCGCCCCCGGCATCACCTTTAGGTCACGCTCGAACGCCGCCAACAGGCGTGCGCGGTAGCTGTCTTCAAAGCTGTCCGGCAGGTCAAGCGCGAAATCCCCGCGGATCTGCGCCATCACCGTGGGATAACTGCGCCCCAGAAAATGCCGCGCCACGTAATCCAGATCGACGCACACCCCCAAGGTCGACAACGCCGCGATCAGCATCTGCGCCGAGATGATCTCGGAGTCGATAAGCACGCCGTCGCAGTCAAAGATGACCAGATCGAACGACATCCCGTCTTGCATGCCGTCGGCCTCTCGTTGCGTCCGCGTGGCGTTTAACACCGAAGCGCAACACCTAATTGCCCGCGCGCCATCCGGCAAGTCCGCAGCGTCCGCTCCGCCAGCGTGTTGCTGCGCATGCCATTGCAAGTGTCAACACAAAGGACCTGCGACAAGCACCGACCGTGACGGCAATCGCCGCACCAGACAGCATCGCGCGTGCTGATTGCGCCAATATATTGATGTGACTGGAGATAAATGGTGCTGCAAGAGAGGATTGAACTCTCGACCTCTCCCTTACCAAGGGGCGGGCCGCCAGTTTCCCGGGGTATCCGCCCATATCCGCGCATAACCTAAAGTCGTTTACTTGCAGGCACTTGGGCGCTATAAGAGGCCCCGGCGGTATAGGCCGGTAAAGCCCAATAGCCCACCTAAAAGTTACCCCGACGTTACCCCGGAGTTTGCGATGAAGAAGAAGTTGACGGAACTGGCCGTAGGCAAGCTGAACCCCGAGGCGGGCAAGCGGCTTGAGGTTTTTGACACCCTTACCCCGGGCCTCGCGCTGCGCGTGACCGAGGCCGGGAAGAAAAGCTGGTCTGTGATGTATCGTGTCGCGGGCCGGGGCGACGGCGGGAACCGGGGCGCGCTGCGGCGGATGACCCTCGGGGCCTATCCCCTGATCGACCTGAAGGCGGCGCGCGACAAGGCGCGGGCTGCCATCGACCTTGCCGACCGGGGCGACGATCCTGCCGACCAGCGCAAGGATGAATTGCGCCAGAAGGGCGAACGGGTGTTCGAGGTGATCTGCGCCCGGTTCATCGAACTGCACGCCAAGGCCCACACGGTGAAGTGGAAGGACACCGAACGCCTGCTGAACACCTATGTCGTGCCGGAATGGAAGTCGAAGCCCATCGACACGCTGGACCGGGCGACGGCGCACGAGTTGCTTGACGAGATTGCGATGGAACATGGGACCGGCGCGGCGCGCGAGGTTCGGAAGCACATCACCAAATTCTTCAACTGGGCTGTCGATAGGGGCCTGCTGACTGCCAGCCCCGTCGCGGGGATGCGCCGCCCAGAACTGGGCTATGTCGCCCGCGAACGGGTGCTGACGATGGACGAATTGAAGGCCATCTGGGCTGCCGCCGACAAGATGGGCTATCCGTTCGGCCCGATGGTGCG
>JANNES010000028.1:0-14726 GCA_031378845.1 Rhodobacterales bacterium | reverse complement strand
CTTGGGTTTTATCCTGCGCCCCTATTTACACCGCGCGGGGGGGGGGGGGTCACCCCCGCCCTCCACATCCCCAAACCTTGGGGGGGGGTACACCCCGCTACGCTGGCACACAGATGTCACCACAGATGTCCGACGCAAACCATACACTTGCCATACGCTCTTTAGTGCAATCGAAACTCCCCCACGACATTGCGCCATTCGCCCGGACTGATCAGCTTGCGATGGGTGAACCGCACCGAATGCAGCGGCCCGTCGATATTTCCCTGCCAAAACTCGATGAATTTGAAAAGCTGCGGATAATCGGGCGCCAGATCATAGTCCTGCCAGATGAAGCTGTTGATAACGCTCTGATAATCCGGCATCCGGTAGTAAAGCTCGGCCGTCGTGAGGCCGTACCCCTTGAGCATCAACTCGGTCTCGTTTTGCGGCATGGGCGCTCCTTTTCGCTGCCCCCCACTTAAAGCATGACTGATTCTAATTTCTTTTCAATAAATACAATATGTTGGCACTCTACCCGAGTGGCTGCCAATGCACCCCACCACCCCCCATTGCACCCCATAGCTAGGATGGTGTAACCTGCAACCTACCAAATCTTGACCTATCGCAGGAAGGCGCGACCGCTCGTGACCGACACCCCCGAAGATATTGAAAACGCGGACGAAAAGCCCGAACGCCCGGCGCCCCACGGACCGCAGATCGACATCGTCCAGGAGATGAAGACGGCCTATCTCGACTACGCGATGAGCGTGATCGTCAGCCGCGCCATTCCCGATCTGCGCGACGGTCTGAAACCGGTCCACCGCCGCATTCTTTTCGCGATGTATGAATCCGGCAACACCCACGACAAACCTTACCGCAAATCGGCAAGGCCCGTTGGCGACACGATGGGTAAGTACCACCCGCATGGCGACAGCGCGATCTATGACGCGCTGGTGCGGATGGCGCAGCCGTTCAGCATGTCGCTCAAACTCCTTGATGGACAAGGGAATTTCGGCTCCATGGATGGCGATAACGCCGCCGCCATGCGCTATACTGAAGTGCGGATGGACAAGCCTGCCGCGTACCTCATGGCCGATATCGACAAGGATACCGTCGATTTTCAGGACAACTACGATGGCAAGGACAAGGAACCAACCGTCCTTCCGGCCCGATTCCCGAATATGCTGGTGAACGGTGCGGGCGGTATCGCTGTCGGCATGGCGACCAACATCCCGCCCCATAATCTGGGCGAAGTGATCGACGGCACGCTCGCGATGATCGCCGATCCCGACATCAGCATGGAAGCGCTGATGGAAATCATCCCCGCCCCAGATTTTCCGACCGGTGCCACCATCCTTGGCAGGTCAGGTGCCCGCAAAGCCTATCTGGAGGGTCGCGGGTCCGTCATCATCCGCTCCAAGACCCATATCGAGGAAATCCGCAAGGACCGGTTCGCCATCATCGTGGACGAGGTTCCCTATCAGGTGAACAAAGCCGCGATGATCGAAAAGATCGCCGAAATGGTGCGCGAGAAAAAGATCGAGGGCATCGCCAACATCGCCGACGAGTCCGACCGAATCGGCATCCGCGTGGTGATCGAACTGAAACGCGACGCCACGGCAGATGTCGTGCTGAACCAGTTGTTCCGGTTCTCGTCGATGCAGATCAGTTTTGGCTGCAACATGCTGGCCCTGAACGGGGGCCGCCCCGAACAGCTGACATTGCGCGATTTTCTGAGCTATTTCATAACCTTCCGCGAGGAAGTTGTCGCCCGCCGGACCGCCTTTGAACTCCGCCGCGCCCGCGAACGCAGCCATATCCTTTGTGGTCTGGCGGTCGCTGTGTCGAATGTGGATGAAGTGGTCCGCACCATCCGCGCCTCAGCTGACGCCGCCGAGGCGCGCGAAAAACTCATGTCCCGGCGCTGGCCTGCCCAAGACATCGCCGACTATATCAAGCTGATCGACGACCCCAGCCACACGATCAACGACGACGGCACCTACAATCTGTCCGAAATCCAGGCCCGCGCCATTCTGGACCTGCGTCTGCAACGCCTGACCGCACTTGGCGTCAAGGAAGTCACCGACGAGTTGGAAGAATTGGCCGGTAAGATCAAGGATTACCTCAATATTCTGGGATCACGCGACCGCATCATGGCGATCATTTCGGACGAATTGCGCGAGGTTCGCGCCCTTTTTGCCGTGCCCCGCCGAACGGAGATTGTCGACTGGTCTGGCGACATGGAAGACGAGGACCTGATCGAGCGCGAGGACATGGTCGTGACGATCACGAGCGGAGGCTACATCAAGCGCACGCCGCTCATCGAATTCCGCAGCCAGAATCGTGGTGGCAAGGGCCTGGCCTCGATGTCGACCAAGGAAGATGACGTTGTCACCACTCTTTTCGTCGCCAACACACACACGAACCTGTTGTTCTTTACCACTGACGGGATGGTCTACAAGCTGAAAACCTGGCGTTTGCCGCTAGCGGGACGGCAGGCCAAGGGCAAGGCGATCATCAACATCCTGCCGATTGACGGCGGTGTGTCGATTGCCGCCCTGATGCCGGTGGACGTGCCCGAGGAGGAATGGGAAAGCCTGCAAATCGTCTTTGCAACCTCGGATGGGGACGTGCGCCGCAACGCGCTGAGCGACTTCACCAACGTCATGCGCAATGGAAAGATCGCGATGAAGCTTCCCGATGACGTTTTGCTCGTAAACGCCCGGATTTGCGATGAAAATGACGACGTCATGCTGATCACGTCCAGCGGTCGGGCAATCCGGTTCTCGACCGGCGAAGTGCGCGTCTTCAAGGGGCGCGACTCGACCGGCGTGCGTGGCGTGCGGCTGTCGCGCGATGACCGCGTTGTGTCCATGTCGGTCATCCGGCATTTCGAGGCTGACCCCGCTGAACGTGCCGCCTATCTCAAGCAGCGCCGGTTGATGGCCGGTGCCGTCGACGACGAAACCGAAGTGGATGATGACGAAGACGCCGTGGCCGAGGGACAGCTTTCCCCCGAACGCTATGCGCAGATGTCGGCCGCCGAGGATCTGATCCTGACAATCACCTCAGGAGGGTCGGGCAAGCTTTCTTCCAGCCACGATTATCCTGTCCGGGGCCGTGGCGGCATGGGCGTCAAGGCAATGGACGGCGCGATGCGGGGCGGCGCGCTGGTGGCCAGCTTTCCGGTGGAGATGTCGGACCAGATCATGCTGGCGACCAGTACCGGCCAGTCGATCCGGGTGCCGGTTGATCAGATCAGTTTCCGCTCGCGGTCTGCTGGGGGGGTCAAGGTGTTCAACGTGGGCGACGGTGAAGAGGTCGTGTCGGTGGCACGGGTCGCTGAACAAGGGGTGGAGGAATAGACCATGCAGGAATGGGCCTATCTCTTTGTCTTTGGCGCGATGATGATTGCGCCCATCGCCGTGATTGCGCGTCTGCAAGGCAGTCGCTATCAGCGCTATCTGACCGGGCATTCCGCTGAAACCGCCAAGATCACGACAGGGCAGGCCGATCAGCTGGTGGTCAGCCATCAGATCCTTGCCGCGCATCAGGCGCAAGCCGCAGCCCTTGCCCGCATCGCCGGGGCATTGGAAAAGCGGTGAGCCTGCTCGAAGCGCGGCTGAGCGATCTTGCGACCAGACGCGAGACGATCACCTATGGCAGCCTCGCTCGGGACCTCGCGGTGCGCATAGCTGTGCTGACCGCCGAACTGGAACGCCTGATGGACGACGACGCGGCGATGCGCCAGCCTTTTCGCGCGGCCCTTTGCGCTGGACGTCTGTCTGACGGCCAGCCCGCGCGCGGTTTCTTTCAAAAAGCGATGGCTCTCGGTCGCCTTGGCGCCCATGCGACGCCCGCCGAACAGGCCGCCTTTGTTGCCGCCGAACGCGCGGCCCTTTTCTCTGCTGCACGTTAGGGCTACATCCGCCCTATGACACAGACGCTTCACATTATCGGCGGCGGGATGGCCGGGTCAGAAGCCGCATGGCAGGCCGCCCAAATGGGCGTTCGCGTGGTGATCCACGAGATGCGGCCCAAGGTCGGCACGTTCGCGCACCGGACCGGGCATTTTGCGGAAATGGTCTGCTCGAACTCGTTCCGGTCGGACGATGATGAGCGCAATGCCGTCGGCCTTCTCCATTGGGAAATGCGCGGGGCGGGCGGTCTGATCATGGAAATGGCGCATGCACATCGTCTTCCTGCCGGCGGGGCGTTGGCCGTGGACCGTGACCCATTTGCCGAGGCAGTTACCGCACGCCTGATCGCGCATCCGCTGATTTCTGCGTCGTATGAGGAGATTACCGAACTTCCTTCAGACGGGCACTGGATCGTCGCGACGGGGCCTTTGACCAGCGGCGCCTTGGCGCACAGCATCCGCGCGGCGACGGGGGCCGAGGCCTTGGCGTTTTTCGACGCCATCGCCCCCATCGTCTATGCCGAAAGCGTGGACATGTCGGTCGCCTGGATGCAGTCACGCTATGACAAGGGTGAGACAGCCGAGGAACAGGTCGCCTACATGAACTGCCCGATGACCAAGCCAGAGTATGACGCGTTCATCGATGCCCTGCTTGCCGCCGACAAGACCGAATTCCATGAGGGCGAGACGGCGGGCTATTTTGATGGTTGTCTGCCGATCGAGGTGATGGCCCAACGGGGTCGCGAGACGCTCCGCTTTGGCCCGATGAAGCCGGTGGGGCTGACCAATGCCCATGGCGGACCGAAACCCCATGCCGTCGTACAACTGCGCCGAGATAACAAGCTGGGCACGCTCTACAACATCGTGGGGTTTCAGACCAAGATGAAGTACGGCGCGCAAGTTGATGTTTTGCAGATGATTCCCGGGCTGCACAATGCCAGTTTCGCGCGGCTTGGTGGCATTCACCGAAACACGTTCATCAACGCGCCAACGCTGCTTGACGATCAGATGCGCCTGAAGTCGCGGCCCCATATCCGCTTTGCCGGTCAGATCACGGGGGTGGAGGGTTATGTGGAGTCCTCGGCCATGGGATTGCTTGCAGGCCGGATGGCTGCAGCGGAAATTTTGGCGCGCGGCCTGCAACCGCCACCGCCCGATACAGCCATGGGTGCGCTGATCACCCATATCACCGGCGGGGCCGAGGCCAAGACGTTCCAGCCGATGAACGTCAACTTCGGGTTGTTTCCGCCGATTGAGGCCAAGGGCGGCCGCAAGGGGCGCAAGGACCGCTACAAGGCCTATACGGACCGCGCGAAAAAAGCGTTTTCAGAATGGGTTGCCGGGCAAAGCTGATGCGGACGCGCTTTGCGCCATCGCCCACCGGGCCTTTGCATCTTGGCCATGCCTACGCAGCGATCTTTGCGCATGATCTGGCGATGGCCGAAAGGGGCGAGTTCCTGTTGCGCATCGAAGATATCGATCAGGCCCGTGCCCGCCCAGACTGGGAACAAGCGATTTATGACGATCTGGAATGGCTGGGACTGATTTGGGAAAAGCCCGCGATGCGGCAATCCGACCGTCTGCCCGCCTATCGCACGGCGCTTGATCAGCTATGGCGGCAAGATCTGCTTTACCCCTGCACCTGCACCCGCCGCGACATTTCCGACGCGCTGTCCGCCCCGCAGGACGCCGTGCCGCCAGGGCCCGATGGGCCGGTTTATCCGGGCACATGCCGTCACAAGGACTGGCCCGAGTTTGATCGCCGCGCCAATTCGAAACTTCCGCGCCCTGAAACCCATGCCTTGCGTCTTTCGATGGGCTTGGCTGCCACACGGATGACAGAGCAATGCATCATGGAGCCGTCGACACCTTGGCGACGGCCAGCCGGCTTTCAAGAAACCGGCCACGGCCCGCATGGTGAGCATGGCTGGATCGAAAGCCCAGACCAGACATTGACCACCGCCATCGGCGACGTCGTCCTGTCGCGCCGCGACATGGGCACCTCTTACCATCTGGCGGTCGTGGTCGATGACGCCGCCCAAGGCATCACGCATGTCACCCGCGGCGAAGATCTGTTCGAGGCCACGCGGATCCATGTCGTGTTGCAAAAGCTCTTGGGCCTTCCGACGCCGAGCTATCACCACCACCGCTTGATCCGCGATGATCTCGGCAAGCGGCTGGCCAAGCGCGATGATGCGCGGGCACTGTCGAAGTATCGAACCGAGGGGGCGACACCCGCAGATATCCGGCGAATGGTGGGGCTGTAGCCAAGAACCCTGAAAGGATTTTTCAGACGTCTTCTAAGAAATCCGGCCTTATGCCTCGGGCGACATCATCTCGACCTCTGTCCCGTCCTTCACGGCCGTGTAAAAGCACGTGCGCCGGTTGGTATGGCATGCGGGCCCGGTCTGTTCGACCATCGCCAAGAGACAATCGCGGTCACAGTCGATGCGCAGCTCAACCAGCTGCTGGACATGCCCCGACGTCTCGCCCTTGACCCACAACGCCGCGCGCGACCGTGACCAATAGGTCACCTTTCCCGTGCCAAGGGTCCGCGCGACGCTTGCCGCATTCATCCAGGCAAACATCAGGACCTCACCGGTGGCGTGATCTTGCGCAATGCAAGGGATCAGCCCTGCGGCGTCATATCGCAATGTGGCGGGATCAAAGGACATCTCATGGCTCCTTGGCCTTGGGGCCATTGCGGCTTACATTGCGCATGATACAAGGGCAAGGACTGGACCCCAGGTGAGCGATCGCGAAATTCTGAAGCTTTACTCCGGGCGTATATTGGCGCTGGCGGCGGATATTCCGCATCTGGGGCGGCTCACGGATCCGGACGGGTCAGCACGCAGACGCTCTCCGCTCTGCGGATCGACGGTGACGGTCGATCTGCGGGTGGCCGATGGGCGTATCACCGACTATGCACAGGACGTCAAAGCCTGCGCCTTGGGCCAAGCTGCGGCGTCGGTCCTTGGACATGTGGCGATTGGTCTGACGCAAAAGGATCTCGACAGCGCTCGCGCAGCCCTCATCACCATGTTGACCGCAGACGGGCCCGTACCTGCTGCCCCGTTTGACGGCTTTGAAGTCCTGATCCCGGCGCGAGACTTCAAGAATCGCCATGCCTCGATCTTGTTGGCAGTCGAGGCAGCCTCGGCTGCGATGGCCGACGCGGCCCACAAAACACCCCATTGAACGATCACAAAGAAAAAACCGCCGCACATCCGGGGGGATGGCGGCGGCAGTCGCGTGTCTGGGGCCAGGCGCACCGGGCGGGACAGCCCGGGGGGACAGCGCAGGCACAAGGGGGTTCAGACCGCAGGCAGTAAACTCAGACAGCGCCGACCCAACCAAGGCCGACAAAAAGAAGCACGAACAAGGTTCCCACACCCATCAGATCTTCGACCATGGTGGTGCGCGACCGGGCCAGAATGTCTTTGATTTCTGCGAACATGCGATCCTCCTGTTCTTTTGTTGCCGTATTGTTCTCACGTCCGGAACAATCCGTCAAGAACTTATAAAGAACATTTGCGAACAAACGTGGATTTTATCTAACCGACCGTGATAAGCCGGATCGCCTGATCCTGATCCAGCAGCCACAAAAGCATTCGCGCCGCGCGACCGCGCGGGCTTGTCAGCGTCGGATCGTCGGCCAAAAGCCTGCGCGCATCGGTCTGTGCGATCGCCATCAGGCTGGCCTGCCTTTCCAGATCAGCAACGCGAAAGCGCGGCAGGCCGGACTGTGCCGTGCCAATCAGATCGCCAGCCCCGCGCATCGCCAGATCCTCTTCGGCAATGCGAAAGCCGTCTTCGGTATCGCGGATCACAGTCAAGCGGCGCTCTCCGGCCTCACTGAGGGGGGCTTGATACATCAAGAGGCAGGTTGACGCGGCGATGCCGCGCCCGACCCGTCCGCGCAACTGGTGAAGCTGCGCAAGGCCGAAAATCTCGGCCCGTTCAACCACCATGATCGAGGCATTGGGCACGTTGACGCCGACCTCGATCACCGTCGTGGCCACCAGAACCTTGATCTGGCCGGCCACAAAGCGCGCCATGGCCGCATCCTTTTCAGCGGCGGGCATCTGGCCATGGACCAGTCCCACCACATCCCCCAAGGCCGCCCTCAGACTGGCAAAGCGCGCCTCCGCGCTGGCGTAATCCAGCACGTCGCTGTCTTCGACCAAGGGGCAGACCCAATAGGCCTGGCGTCCTTCGGCAACTGCGCGCGCCAGATGCGCCATCACCTCATCGATGCGCGCCGCGCTGATAAGTGCTGTGCGGATCGGCAGGCGACCCGCAGGTTTTTCGTCCAGCACCGACACGTCCATGTCGCCATAGCTTGCCAGCGCCAAAGAACGGGGGATCGGGGTCGCGGTCATCACCAGCACATCGGCGGCCTGCCCCTTGGCCCCCAGCTCCATCCGCTGTGCGACACCAAAGCGGTGTTGTTCATCGACCACAGCGAGCCGTAAGTCGGCAAAGGTCACATCCTTTTGAAACACCGCATGGGTGCCGACCAGAACCTGAATGCGACCCGCTTTGAGATCGGCGAGCTTGGTTGCGCGCTCCGCTCCCTTGTCGCGTCCCGTCAGAATGTCCAGCCTGACGCCCGCCGCAGCGGCAAAGGGCGCCAGGCTTTCATGGTGCTGGCGCGCAAGAATTTCAGTCGGCGCCATCATGACGCCTTGCCCGCCCGACTCGACTGCGATCATCAGGGCAAGAAAGGCAACCAGCGTCTTGCCCGAACCGACATCGCCCTGCAACAGGCGGCTCATCCGCAGCGGCGCTTCCATATCAAGCGCGATTTCAGCCACCGCGCGGGTCTGGGCCGCTGTCGGCACATAGGGCAATCCTGCAATGACCCGGGCGCGCAGGTCGCCCTGCCCGCGGGTTACTTGGCCCTTGGTGCGCCGAAATGTGGCCCGCGCCAAGGCCAGCGTCAGTTGATGGGCCAGCAGTTCGTCATATGCCAGACGCATGCGGGCAGGCGCGGTATAGGCAAGATCGGCAGCGGCGTCCGGCGCGTGGGCCTTGCGCAAAGCGACGGCCCAGTCGGGCCAACCTTCACGGACAAGCAATGGCCCGTCGATCCATTCGGGCAAGATCGGCAGACGCCCAAGCGCCGCCGCCACCGAGTTCGCAACGATCCTTTGGGTAAGGCCTGCGGTCAAAGGATAGACCGGCTCATAGCGCGGCAGATCGGTGGCCGCGTCTGGCTCCAGCACATGATCGGGATGCACCATTTGTGCGACACCATCAAAGAACTCGACCTTTCCCGACAGGATGCGCCGCTCACCCGGGGGCAGCAGTTTCATCAGATAGTCGCCCCGCGCGTGAAAGAACGCGACCTGAAAATCGGTTGTCGCATCGCGCACCTGCACACGATAGGGGCGACCTTTGGTCCGTGGCGGGTAATGCGCGCCAATCAGCACCTGAACGGTGACGATCCCGGGCAGAACTGCCCCCTGAATCGTCGGGACTCTGGTCCGATCAATCCCGGTATGGGGCAGAACGAACAACAAATCGCGTGGCCGCGTGACGCCAAGTCCCGCAAAGGCGCCCGCCACTTTCGGTCCAACACCGGACAGCGTTTCCAGATCCGCAAAGAGCGGGAACAGTTGCTCCGGGCGGCTCATCCGTCGCCGATCAGCGCGAGCCAGCCATCCTCGCTCAGCATCTGCACCCCAAGGCGCTCTGCATCCTTTGCCTTTGATCCCGCTCCGGGGCCCGCCACCACAAGGTCGGTCTTGGCACTGACCGACCCTGCGACCTTGGCCCCGAGAGCCTCGGCGCGAGCTTTTGCTTCGGCGCGCGACATCTTTTCAAGCGTCCCGGTAAAGACCACCGTTTTGCCCGCAACTGGCGAGGCGACCGGGGCACGTGCGACGACGGGCTGAACATCCAGTCCCTTGTATTCCATCCCATTTCCAAGGACCAGCTGATCAATCGCGTGGCGCTCGGCGCGGTTCTGAAAGGCCGCGACAAGACTGCCTGCCAGAACCTCCCCCACGCCATCGATGGCGTTCAGCTGATCCCATTCTGGCGTGCCCGGGATACCGGCGGTGACGGCGGCCTCGAAGCTCGGCCAGTCGTGGTAGTGCCGCGCCAAAAGACCGGACGCGGCCTCTCCGACATGGCGGATACCAAGGGCAAAGATCAGCCGCTCCAGCGGGATGCGCCGTTTCGCCGCGATCGCAGCAAAGAGATTGGCCACCGATTTTTCCCCAAACCCATCGCGGTTTTTCAGCTTTTTCAGCGCGCTCGCGCCATCTCTTGCGGCAAGGGTAAAGATGTCAGCAGGGGTTTTGACCGGCAGATCGTCGTCGCGGAAGAACATCTCGATCTGCTTTGCGCCAAGACCTTCGATATCGAAGGCCCCGCGTGAGACGAAATGTTTCAGCCGCTCGATCGCCTGCGCGGGGCAGATCAGCCCTCCGGTGCAGCGGCGCACCGCATCGCACTCTTCGCGCACCGCCGGGCTGTTGCATTCGGGGCAAATGTGGGGGAACGGATAGGGCACGGCATGTGAGGGCCGCTGCGACAGATCGACATCCGCGATTTTGGGGATCACGTCACCCGCGCGGTAGACCTGCACCCAGTCGCCAATGCGGATATCGCGACCTTCGCGGATAAGGTTGCCCTTGGCATCGCGCCCCGCAATGTAGTCCTCGTTATGCAGGGTCGCGTTTGAGACCACGACCCCGCCCACAGTGACAGGTTGCAGGCGTGCGACCGGCGAAAGCGCCCCGGTGCGCCCCACCTGAATGTCGATCCCCAGAAGGCGCGTCCAGGCCAGTTCTGCGGGAAACTTGTGCGCAATCGCCCAGCGCGGGGTTGACGAGCGGAACCCAAGTCGGCTTCGCAGGCCCAGATCATCGACCTTGTAGACGACACCGTCGATATCATAGCCAAGCGTGGCACGCCGGGTTTCGATCTGCCGGTAGTGCGCCAGCATCTCATCCGGGCTTTTGCACAGCAAGGTCAGAGGGTTGGTCTGAAAACCTAAGGCGTTCAGGCGTGCAATCGCGCCCGATTGCGTCGCAGCAAGCGGCGCAGACACCTCCCCCCAAGAGTAAGCAAAGAACCGCAACGGACGCGCGGCGGTGATCGTCGCATCCAGTTGGCGCAACGACCCGGCGGCGGCATTGCGGGGGTTGGCAAAGGTCTTGTCGCCCGCTGCCGCCTGCCGTGCGTTCAGCGCGGCAAAATCGGCATGGCTCATGTAGACTTCGCCCCGCACTTCCAGCACTTGCGGCGCGCCAGTCACGGTTCGGGGGATGTCGCTGATCGTGCGCGCGTTTTCGATGACGTTCTCGCCCACCTCGCCATCGCCGCGCGTTGCCGCCTGCACGAGGACGCCGCCCTCATAGCGCAGGGACAGCGACAGCCCGTCAATCTTCGGCTCGGCGGTATAGGCCAGATCGCCAGTCCAGCCCAGAAACTTGCGCACGCGGTCGTCGAAATCGGTCACATCCGCTTCGGCAAAGGCATTTTCCAGAGACAGCATCGGCAGGCGGTGCGCGATCTTGCCAAAGCCTTCGGCCGGGGCGGCCCCGACCATTTGCGTGGGGCTTTGAACGGACAGTGCGGCCCCGATCCCCGGAAAGGCGGCCTCCAGCACGGCAAGTCGGCGCTTTTTGGCGTCAAAATCTGCATCCGACAGGATGGGCGCGTCGTCGCGGTGATAGGCGGAATTGGCCTCCAGCACCTCCTCGACCAGAACGGACCATTCGGCAACCGCCTCGGGTTCCGTCATCTCTTGGACCGGACGTTCCCCCGCCATCCTCTTTCCTCCCCGCCACCTGCCCAATGTCTAGGCGGCGGGGCGGAAAAGGACAAGTCAGGCCGAGGCCGCCAGCCGCGGCTGCGCGCCGATGCCAGGATCGCGCAGAACGTAGCCGCGCCCCCAAACTGTTTCGATGAAGTTCGCACCGCCCGTGGCCTCTGCCAGTTTCTTGCGCAGCTTGCAGATAAAGACGTCGATGATCTTCAGTTCCGGCTCATCCATCCCGCCATAGAGGTGGTTGAGAAACATCTCTTTGGTCAGCGTCGTGCCCTTGCGCAGCGCCAACAGCTCCAGCATCTGGTATTCCTTGCCGGTCAGATGCACGGTCTTGCCGTCGACATCGACCGTCTTGGCGTCAAGGTTGACGTTCACGTTGCCAAGTCGAATGACCGATTGCGCATGGCCTTTGGACCGCCGGATGATGGCGTGAATACGCGCCACAAGTTCCTCGCGGTGAAAGGGTTTGGTCAGGTAGTCGTCGGCACCAAAGCCAAAGCCCTTGAGCTTGCTTTCGGTGTCGTCGGACCCCGACAGAATCAGGATCGGCGTTTCGATCCGCGCCTGGCGCAACTGGCGCAAGACTTCATGCCCGCTCATGTCCGGCAGGTTGAGATCGAGCAAGATCAGATCGTAGTCATATAGTTTTGCCAGATCGACGCCGTCTTCGCCCAGATCGGTGCAATAAACGTTGAGGTTGGCATGGGTCAGCATCAATTCAATGCTGCGAGAGGTGGTCGGATCATCTTCGACCAAAAGGATTCGCATCTGTACTACTCCGCATCTGGACCATCTTCGTTAATGACACTGAAGGTGAATGGTTAACTGCCGGTTACCGGGTAACCATGCGATCCAAATACAACTTAAAGTTGTCTATACTTTTGTATTGTTGTGACGCGAAGCGCCTTTTCCCCATGCGATTCGACCGCATTTCGCCACAAGACAAACTCTTCTTCTGACAGCGCATAGCGGTCTTGCGCCTCGGTCTGCGTGATCAGACCGTAGATCACCGCCCTGACCACCACGGCCTTGCGGCTGGCAACCCATCGGCGGGTGTCTTGCGGCGGCAGGTCGGCGCGCGACAGGATGGTCCCGTCGGGCAGTGTGACCTGACGCGGCCCATCGACACGTTTGAGAAACATGAGCGAATCCTCGTCATTTGCAGTGCAGATTGCGCGATCAGGCTTAAGCAAAGCTGAAACGAGGGGGTTGAGAGTAGTTATCATTTTCCTATATTGCGCGAGGTTCGGGAAACGAACCTGCCGCCAAAGGCCATTCTCATGCCGCTGGACCACTCCATGAACTCGCTGGGCCTGCCAAAGCCTCCGGCACAGACACGCGTTGTGGTGGCGATGTCGGGTGGCGTCGACAGCTCGGTCGTGGCCGCCACGCTTGCGGACGAAGGCTATGACGTGGTGGGCGTCACCTTGCAGCTGTACGATCACGGGGCGGCTTTGGCAAAAAAGGGCGCCTGCTGTGCGGGGCGCGATATTCATGATGCGCGGCGCGTGGCCGAGACGATGGGGTTTCCGCATTACGTGCTCGACTATGAAAGCATGTTCCGCGAGGCGGTCATCGAGGAGTTTGCCGACGCGTATCTGGCCGGGGCGACGCCGGTGCCGTGCATCCGCTGCAACGAGCGGGTGAAGTTCAAGGACCTGATGGCGACCGCGCGGGATCTGGAGGCTGATTGCATGGCCACCGGGCATTATATTCAGCGCAAGGTTGGCCTTGCCGGGGCGGAACTGCATCAGGCGGCGGACGCGGCGCGGGATCAGTCCTATTTCTTGTTCTCCACCACCGCCCGTCAGTTGGACTACTTGCGGTTTCCCCTGGGACATCTGGCGTCAAAGGCCGAGACGCGCGCCCTTGCGGCCAAGTACGGCCTGCCGGTCGCGGACAAGCCGGACAGTCAGGACATCTGCTTTGTGCCGAACGGCAACTATGCCGCGGTGATCGAAAAGCTGCGTCCTGGCGCGGCTGATCCCGGCGATATCGTGGATCTGGCGGGCCGCGTGCTGGGGCAGCACCGGGGTGTCATTCATTACACGATCGGTCAACGCAAGGGGCTTGGCATCGGGGGGCTGGAGGATCCGCTTTATGTGGTCCGCCTCGATCCCCTCACGCGCCACGTCGTCGTCGGCCCGAAAGAGGCTTTGTCGACGCGCGTGATCCCCGTGCGCGAGATCAACTGGCTGGGCGATGCGCCCTTTGACAGTCGCGCGGAATGGCCGCTCGAGGTCAAGGTGCGCTCCACCCGGCCGCCGCGTCCGGCGATGATCCGGCCCCTGTCGGCGACGACGGCAGAGGTGGAGTTGCTGGATCCCGAGGATGGCGTCAGTGCCGGGCAGGCATGTGTGTTCTATGCGCCCGAAGGTGGCCGGATCTTCGGTGGCGGCTGGATCTGGCGCGGTCGGTAAGACCCCTTTACGGCTGCCCGGAACGGGGTTTTGAACCGGCCCCGACACGTGGCGCGTCATCATCCTGCACCGTGGACACGTCCTCGCGTGCACGCGCCGCAGCCCCTCGCAGACGTTGTGCACAGGCCACAAGGTCCGTGGCGACAAACCGGCCGTTCGTGCCCATCATCAGAGCCAATGTCGGATCGCGCCAAAGATATCAGACCTTGTCCGCCATCAGGGTCGCAACGACGGACCGCGCCACGGCGGCAGCGCACGCACCTGCCAGACGGCGGCCATTTTGCACGGGCCTTGCCTGCGCGAAGGCAGCCGAACGACAACGGCGCCGGACCTGCCCCGAGAAGGGCCGCGACCGATTTCCAGATCTCGGCTTTGCTCAAGGAATTGGAAATGCGCATCAGCGCCGCGACCGACGAGCCAAAGCGCAGCGACGCGCCGATGCCCCTCTGCAAGCTGTGCGAGGCAGGCGTGCGATGCGTTTTGGACCTGCACCGGTTTCGTTCCGGTCTTTTGAGAGCAATACTCGCCATCAAGGAGACCGGAAATGGCATTGATACACAGCGACGAGTTCAAGCGGGATGCGGTTCGCATCGCGCAGACCAGCGGCCTGACAAGGCGTCAG
>JANNES010000024.1:0-55524 GCA_031378845.1 Rhodobacterales bacterium | reverse complement strand
CAGGTCCGGCACTTCGATGCCGAAGCCGACGAGGAAGCCGGTGTCGCGCAGAACGTCGACCGAGATGTTTTGCTTGTTGATGTTCAGCATCGCGATCTTGGCGGTGGCAGCGCCTTCACCTAGGGTCGCAGCCGCCCATTTGCCGATCAGCAAGCCAGCTTCGAAGTTGTCGGTAGCAAAGGTGATGTCCTGCGCCTCGGTGTCACCCAGCGGGGTGTCCAGCGAGATCACCAGAATACCGGCAGCGCGGGCGTCCTTGAGGGCCGGGCCGACGCTGTCGTTGGACGGCGTGATCAGGATGCCCTTGGCACCGGCGGTGACGCAGTTCTCGATGGCAGTGATCTGCGGCGCAGCATCGCCGTCCGTTACACCTGCATAGGCCTGGAAATCCAGACCGGCGGCGGTGGCGGCAGCCTCGGCGCCTTCCTTCATCTTCACGAAGAAGGCGTTAGTGTTGTTCTTGGTGATCAGGCAAGCCAGATCGGCAGCAGAGGCCATTCCTGCAGTCATGGCAAGAACAGCAGCGCCCGCAAGGGCTGCGGCTTTGAATTTCATTGGTAATCCTCCCAAGGGTTCAGGGCCCTATCGCCCATCGTAGAAAGCTTTCGCAGACGACCTCCCGCTGCGGTAGCGACAGCAAACCTGATTCCCGTACGCAGGTCAAGATAATTAAATCACTCTGATTTATTATTGACAGGTGGCCGCCGCCGCCGCAGTCTGGCGGCTGTCAGGATGCCAAAAGCCCCAAGTTCAGGGCATGTCCTGACATCGCGGGGAGGAGCCGCCATACCATGCTGATCGGGTTGCCCGCCATCCTTGGGCCTGACCTGCTTTTTACCCTGCGGTCCATGGGCCACGGGGATGAGATCGCATTGGTCGACGGCAATTATCCCGCGCAGGACCATGCGCGCCGTCTTGTGCGGGCCGATGGCCATGGCCTTCTGGTCTTGCTGGAGGCGATCCTGACCGTCCTGCCACTGGACGACGCGGCCCCACATGCAATCTTTCGTGCAGCAGCGCAGAATGACCCCGCGAAGGCCGATCCGATCCACCACGCAATTGATTCCACCTGCCATCGGCTCGCACCCGGTTTCCGTCCAGACCCTTTGTCCGGCGACGCGCTGTATCCGCGCATCCGTGCCGCCCATACGATTGTCGCCACCAGCGAGACGGCCCTTTTCGCCAACGTCATCTTGCGCAAAGGTGTCATCCGGTCTTTTGACGTGCGACAGGGTTGATGCGCGCCGCTTCAGATCCCGTTGGCGACCGGCCGGGCAGCGATGACGGCGCGCTGCGCGGCTCCAACCAGTCCGGCATGCGCGCGCACAACGAACGTCTCGTGCTCAGCCTCGTGCGCCAGCATGGCGCACTGGCGAAATCTGATATCGCCCGCATCACCGGCCTGTCTGCACAGACGGTCTCCGTCATCATGCGCGCGCTGGAACAAGACGGCCTCTTGCTCCGTCGCGCCCCGGTGCGGGGCAAGATCGGCCAGCCCTCGGTCCCGATGGCCCTGAATGCCGATGGCGCGTTCTTTTTCGGGCTCAAGATCGGGCGGCGGTCTGCCGATCTGGTCCTGATCGACTTTCTTGGTCACGAGCGCGCGATGCGCCGCCGCATCTACCGCTATCCGACCCCCGGCGCGGTTGTCGCCTTTGTTGCGGATATGCTGCCGGAACTTACCGCCACGTTGCCGCCAGCCTTGCACGGGTGCATCGGCGGCATGGGGGTCGCGATGCCCTTTCAGCTATGGAACTGGGTGCAATACATCGGTGCACCGCAGGCCGAAATGGACGCCTGGCGCGACCGCGACATCCAGGCAGAACTTGCAGCGCTGACCCGCATGCCGGTCTATGTGCAGAACGACGCCACCGCCGCCTGCGGGGCCGAGCTGGTCTTTGGCACGGGGGAACGCCCCAAGGACTTTCTCTATTTCTACTTTGGATACTTCATCGGTGGTGGGCTGGTGCTGAATGGCCAGCTTTTTACCGGACGCACCGGGAACGCGGCAGGCGTCGGGCCGATGCCGGTCCTCGGCGCTGATGGCCGGATGCACAGATTGCTGTCGGTGGCTTCGCTCTCGACCCTTGGCGATGCGATGGACGCGGCGGGCCAATCGTCCGTTCCGCTCTGGGTTTCTCCAGATGGCTGGCAAATCGACCCGGTCGTCTTGGCCGAATGGGTCGATCGTGCGGCCAAGGGATTGGCAAGTGCAATTCTCAGCGCCTCGACCCTGCTTGAACTGGAATGCATCCTGATCGACGGCTGGATGCCGGCCGAGATCCGTGCCGCTGTGACCAAGGCCACCAAACTGGCACTGCACCAGCTGGATCTATCTGGCATCACCCCGCCGCAGATCCGTGAGGGCACTATCGGTGCGGGCGCGCGGGCTCTGGGTGCGGCGGCAGTCCCCTTGTCCCAGCGCTATCTGATCGACCAGAACGCGATCGCACGCGAGGGCTGATTACTGCGGCGCCATGGCCTTGCGTTGCCTTGCCCGCTCCAGCCCCAGCTGCCGTTCCCGCCAGATGATCAAGATCCCCGCCGTCACGATCAGCGTGGCCCCGCCGACCATCGTCCAGGTCGGCACCTCGGCAAAGACGAAATAGCCGATCCCCAACGCAAATAGCATCGAGGCATAGTCGAAGGGTGCCACCAGGGACGCATCCGCCTCGCGATAGCTGGACGTCAAGAGGATCTGCCCGACCCCGCCAAGCAGCCCCGCCGTGACCAGCAAAGCGGTCTCCCACCTGGTCGGCCAGACCCAACCAAACGGCAGCGTGGTCAACGCCAGCGCCGAGGCCGTCACCGAAAACCAAAACACGATGGCAGGGGTCTGTTCCGTCATCACCAGCTTGCGCACGAAAACCTGCGCCAAGGCTGCGAACACGGCACTGCAAAGGACCAGCATCGCCCCCAATGCCTCGCGGTGGCTGGCCGCATCCGGTGTCAGCACGGTGAGGCGCGGTGACAACACGATCATCACGCCGACCAACCCCAAGGCGACTGCGGATATGCGAAATGCCCTGACCTCCTCGCCCAGAAACATTGCGGCAAAGATGACGGTCAGCAATGGTGCCGCATAGCCGATCGCCGTGACTTCGGGCAGCGGCAGGTAACCAAGACCGGCAAACCCCAGACCCATGGCCATCGTCCCGACGAGGCCGCGCCATAAATGCCCCAACGGGTGCACGGCGCGGAACCCGGTCGCAAGCTCATGGCGCAGCGCAAGCCAGACCACGATCACAGGAATGGCAAAGAACGACCGGAAAAACACCGTCTGGCCAGCCGGGACATGCGCCGCCGTCGCCTTGATCATCGAGGCCATGACGATGAAACACATCACCGATCCCAGTTTCAGGGCAATCCCCCGCAAGGGGCGCTGGTTCGCTGCGTCGGCCATGCGCAAGATGGATCACGGTGCTGTGGCGGATGCAAGGCTCTGGACGGCAGGACTGCCTTGGGGTTTGCTGAACATGCACAGGAGGTGGCGCATGATCCCGCATTTGCACGATCTGATCGAACAAGGCCGCAGCCATGTCCCCGCCGATCTGGTGCTGCGCGGGGGCCGGGTGTTCGACCTGATCACCGGCGATCTGGTGGATACCGATGTGGCGATCTGCGGCGATACGATCGTGGGCGTCTTTGGCACCTATGAGGGTCGGCAAGTGATCGACGTGTCCGGCAGGATTCTGGTGCCCGGCTTCATCGACACCCATCTTCACATCGAAAGTTCCTGCGTCACGCCGTTCGAGTTCGATCGCTGCGTGACCCCGCGCGGGGTGACCACCGCGATCTGCGACCCGCACGAGATTGCCAATGTGCTTGGCGTCCCCGGCATCCGCTATTTCCTTGATGCGGCCGCCCTGACGTTGATGTCGATCAAAGTCCAGCTGTCCTCATGCGTGCCCTCGACCCATATGGAAACCTCGGGCGCGCGGCTGGGGGCGTCGGACTTGATTCCCTTCATGGACCATCCAGCGGTCATCGGTCTGGCCGAGTTCATGAACTTTCCCGGTGTTCTGGCCTGTGATCCCGGCTGCATGGAAAAGCTGGAAGCGTTTCGCGGTCGCCATATCGACGGTCATGCGCCGCTGTTGCGGGGCAATGACCTAAACGGCTATATCGCCGCCGGCATCCGCACCGAGCATGAGGCGACGAGCTACGACGAGGGGCTGGAAAAACTTCGCAAGGGGCTGCGCGTCCTGATCCGCGAAGGGTCGGTCAGCAAGGATCTGCACGCGCTGGCCCCCCTTCTGACCGAAAGGCACGCGCCATATCTGTGCTTGTGCACCGATGATCGCAACCCGCTGGACATCGCTGAGCATGGCCATCTGGACCACATGATCCGCACCGCCATCGCGCTGGGCTGCCCGCCTCTTGCCGTCTACCGCGCCGCCAGCCTTTCGGCGGCAGAGGCGTTCGGGCTCAAGGATCGCGGGCTGATTGCGCCGGGCAAGCGCGCCGATATCGCGGTGATTGACAGTCTGGAGGGGTGCCATGCATCCCTGGTGCTGGCGGGCGGCGTCATGGGCAACGAAGCGGCCTTTGCGGCGCGGACGATCATCCCCCCTGTTGGGCGGCATTCGGTCAAGGCGGCGCGGGTCGAGGCGGCGCATTTCCGGACCGGGGGCAACCGCGCCGAGACGCCGGTGATCGGCATCCTGCCGGGCAAGATCATTACCGAGCATCTGACCTATGACATTCCCCCGGCGGAGGGCGACAAGCGTCCCGACATTACCCGCGATCTGGTCAAGATCGCAATCATTGAACGTCACGGGATCAACGGAAACCGCGCCACGGGGTTCGTGCGCGGGTTCGGATTGCAGCGGGGTGCCATCGCGTCGACCGTCTGTCATGATCACCACAACATCGCGGTGGTGGGGGTGGATTACGCCGACATGGCGCTGGCCGCAAACTGGCTGATCGAGATCGAGGGCGGGTTTGTGGTGGTGGAAGGGGGCCGCGTTCTGGCCGAACTTGCGCTGCCTGTGGCGGGGCTGATGTCGCTGGAGCCGTTCGAGGTGGTGCGGGACGCCATGGTGGGGTTGAGGGCGGCGGCCAAGGCGCTGGGGGTGAGCTTGGAAGAACCGTTCCTGCAGCTGGCTTTCCTCGCGCTGCCGGTGATCCCGCATCTGAAAATCACCGATATGGGGATGGTGGATGTGGACCGGTTCGAGGTCATGCCCTGAGGGGTGTCCCGAGTCGGGACGTTTAGAGGATTACGGAATTTCAATAGGTTGGGGTGGAATAGTTATGGCGGTGTTGAGGTTTTTTGGGGGATGCAGATGCTGCACATTCTGTCGGTGCCAGTTCGTGACTAGCTGACGGATGAAATTGGAATGTCGGCTATCGGGACAGTTCCAAAACTGGCAAACGGATGTCCATCACCTGCCTGTGGACCACCGCGTCGAGGTTTTTCTGTAATCGGGAGCCGCGGTGATCAACACCAGCCTGCTGGCTCAAGCACTCATCACGGACGGATTTGCGCCAGCAAGCAACCGGAATGGCCACCCAAGCGGGAAGATCAGCGCGCAGCAAAGTCCCGGATCAGCCTTACGCACCAGGCAAACACAGCGGCATCATCGTGGTGACAGGCAAAGTCGAACGCAAACCAGACCGCATAGAGCCCGATCCGATCCATCACTTCCGCGCCATGCTTGGCCAGGATCAATTCCCGCAGATAGTCATGGTCTGCCTGTGAAGACGATTTGGTGGCCAGAAGAAAATGACAAGCTCCCGCAAGATCCATGAAATGGTCACCAATCCGGGTGGTGAAGCTGAAATCGATCAGCCCGGTCACCTGCAAAGCATCGTTCATCATGACATTCGGCGGCCAGATGTCGCCGTGAACGATGCATCTGACCGGGTCCGGAATGGCCTCAAGTCGCGCAATGAAGCGCTGGGCAATTCCCGCAAGGCCCGGAATGGCAGCCGCCAGCACGTCGTCCTCGGCCGCCTTGCGCACACGCGCGGTCAGGTAGTCTGACCAATGGTCGCAGCGCCGTGGCTGATCCAGAAGAAGATCACCAAAGGCCTCGCCCGGCGCGGTTGCGACGGACATCGCCTCGGCGGCGGCAAGATAGGCCCTGAGCGCGGTCGCGCGCCTTGTCCCCGAAAGCTTTGGCAGCAATGCCGCCATTGATTGACCCGCGATCCGGTCCTCGATCACATATAACTGACCATCTATCCTTGAGATTTCGCGGATGCGCGGCACGGCAAAGGGAAGTGGCGGCAAGTTTGCCGTGAACGCTGCCTGCGCGCGAACCTGGTCTTCACTGCCCGCCTCCGGTCTGGGAATGCGCAGAATCTGCGTGGCTCCCAGCGCATAGATCGTGCTTTCCCAACCCGAGCCGAGCAGGTCGGCATCGGTTACCCCAAAAGCCGCCGTTACTGCATCGCTCATCCCTGTCCCCTGCCGCTCAGGTCGGTTTTTCGTTCACTAACAGAGTTTTGTAGATCGCAATCGCTTCTTGTTGCCCCAGTCCCATGCCCATTGCCCGCTGGAAATAACCGGCGATAAAGTCGGGGACCTCAGACGGGATGCCCGCATCCCGCGCCTGCATCTGGAGACGGGCCAGCGCCTCGCCCCAGACCTGAAGGGTCGCGGTCGGGTGATCGTAGTCCGCGTCCTTGATGATCCGGGCCAGTTCGCGGGTGTAGGCGTCGGCGTCGGCTGGGGCGGGTTCGGATGGAAAGAGATCCATGAACGCCTGCAGGTCGATGCCTTGCGCCCGGCAGATACTCGCCGCATGTGCGACACCTATGAACTGCACGTAGGACATTGTCAGCCATGCGAGGTCCAGTGCGGCGGCAGCGCCGACCCCCTCACCCACGTTGCGCACTTTTCCGGCAAGGCAGGTCAAAAACGGGCCTGCAACCTGCCATGCCAGCGCGTCACCTGAGATGAGAACCTCACCACTTTTGGTGCCGATTTCATTTGGGCCGCAGAGAATCGCGCCATCGAGATAACGCGCGCCCCGCGCTGCGACCCAGACCGAAAGCGCTTCGGCCTCGCGCGGGGTCCCCGTGGTCAGATTTACAATTGTCCGCCCGACAAGAGGGTCGGTCAGGCCTTCGGTCTCCAGAAGGGCGCGGGTGGACGCATAGCTGTCGATGCAGATCAGCGCGACAGGACTGGCGGCCAAGGCTTCGGCGAAGGATCGGGCCTCCTTTGCCCCCAAACCCACCAGATTCTGTGCCTTTCCGGGCGAGCGGTTCCACACGGTGACCCGATGTCCGGCCGACAGCATCGCGCGCGCGAGCGCTGAGCCCATCAACCCCAGTCCGATACAGGAAAGTTCGGTCAACGGCGCGCTCCTCGATGGATCGGCAAGCAAAGACTTGCGCTCAGGCAACTCTGACACCGCAAGCATAGGACAGTTCTGGGTGGCGGTCCAAAGACTTCGCGCTCCGACTCGCAGATGCGCGAACGCGGTCCGGCGGATGTCCCCGTGAACCCGGAACCGGCAATCGCCGCAGTTTGACCGAAGGTCGTCTCGGGCCGCAAAGCTGTCATCTGTCCACCCGCAACAAAGGCCAACGCCTGACCGTCGGCAAGGTGGTGCTCGACCGGTTCCGGGCGTTTTTGTGGTCAGCCTCTCTTACCGGCGTTCTTAGCAAGGTAGCAAAAGCGCCCGCTGGCCCGGCCCGGCGGGCATGGACAGGGCGCAGTGTTTCGCCTGACCTTTCCAAGCAGGCTGAGGCAGCAGCCGCCGAAGATCCTTGGGAACACGGAGTAAAACGAACCCAATCTGACACTGGTCTGCCGCTTACCCCGGGGCCAAATCTCGCTCTAGGATTCATTGCGGAATGCAGTAATGTTCAATTATGGATCGGCGCGGTTTCCGGTTGCGAACGGTCTGAGTTGCCTCAAGCCCAACTGGGTGGGCGGGGACTATCAGGGAGTGGTGCGATGATCCTGTACCCGACAATTGAGTTGCTGAACGGTCGCTGCGTCAGCCTGACGCGCGGGCGGATTGAGGAGCCCGAGATCTGGCACGTTGACCCGCTGGCCAAAGCCAAGGAATTCGTCCGCCTTGGGGCAGAGTGGATGCACATTACGGATCTCGACGCCGTAAAGGGCCTGAACACCAACCGAGACGTCATCAAAAAGATCATCAAAAGCGTCGGGATCCCGGTTCAGTTCGGCGGGGGATTCCGGTCGCGCGGGCGGATCGAAGAGTGGTTTGCACTCGGCGCCGCGCGAATCGTCATCGGGACACTCGGGGTGCAGGAACCGGCGCTGGTCAAGGACCTGGTCACGCACTACCCCGGCAAGATCGCACTGACCATTGACGTCTGGAAGGGCAAAGTGCTGATTGATGGCTGGCGCACGACAAGCTCGTTTACAGCGCAGGAGTTCATCTCTGCGTATGCTGGCACGCCTTTCGCCGCGATCATCGTGACCGATGTGGATGCAGACACCGCCGGTACCGAAGCCTCGCTCAGTATGATTTCCAAATTGTCCGATACTGCCGGAATTCCCGTTATTGCCAGTGGTGCGGTGCGTACAATTGATGATGTTGCCCGGCTGAAATATGCAAGCCAGATCTCCGGCGCGTTGATCGGCAGGGCATTGTTCAACAAGTCCATCGACCTTGCGGAGGCCTTGGCCGAGGCAAGCAGCGAAGTAGGCGAGGTGGCTGCCTTCTTGTGAATGGCGCGGCTTGTGGCTGGAAGCGGCACGACATTCCTGGTGGCACAGGTTTGAACCGATGCGTTCTGCGCACACCTAAAGGAAAAGGCTTGGACAAGTCTTATTACTGTCAATCAGCATGTTAGACTTTGGAAGGGCGTGGACGGCGGTTCCTTATCGTCCATAGGCGAACGATTTTCGGGGCTTGTCGTGGCCGTTCTTTCGAAACGGCGCGGGGCGGATGTCCGGCCTCTGGCTGATCTGGTCAAGATCGATCCATTGCGGTTGAGGGGCAACTTGACCCCTTGCGTTTGTCGGTTGCGGCGCAAGCCTGCCGGGTCGTCGCACCCGTTCAGTCGGCCTTGTCCGTGATGTCGCGCCCAGCATTTGCGCGCGTTATCGTCGGGCACGTTGACGCTCGGCTGACCAAGGCGATAGTCGCGGCACGCGGATGGCATGTGCACAGCGTAGCGGAATGAGACCGCGATGCGGGCGGGAAGGCGACACTAACGCAGGTGCCTGCGACGGCCGAGTTCTGGCGATCGATGTGGGAAACGACGACAAGGGGCCTTGCGGGTCGCGCGCTTTCACGCGCCGGAGGGGCCCGAGGCGCCGGGGCACGCGCCGACCTGCGGTGTTCCCAGCCCCGGCGAGTGTGCCGGGGCGTTTGGCGACCTGCGGCGTTCCCAGCTTCGGCGAGTGTGCCGGGGCGTTTGGCGGCAAAACGGTCCACTGGACCGTTTTGTGATCCGCCTCACCCCGCCAGATCCTCCAGCAACTTTGCCACGCCTTCGGCTCCCGGATCGTTGTGTCCTTTCAGCCGCTCCTCGCCGACATAGCTCGAACGCCCCGCTTTGGCGCGGGTCATGAGGGCGGTGGCATTTGCACCTTCGCGTGCGCAGACAGCCGCTGCCTTGATCCCTTGCGGCAGGGCGGCCAGCGCTGGCGCCAGCGCGTCGATCATGGTGCGGTGGCCGGGCTGCGCGCCGCCGACTTGCATCACGCGGTCAAGGCCTTCGGACAGCGCGCCTATCCAGCTTTTTCCCGACGCGCTTGCATCGCCAGCGGCGGCAAAGAAGATCGCCAGCAGCACGCCGGACGAGCCGCCCATCGTCTGGGACAGTTCCACCCCGATCGCGCGGAACAGCTGGGTCGTGTCGGCGAGCGGCAGGCGGTCAAGGGCGGCATCAAGCGCCCGGGCCGCCCCGGCAAGGGTCGACCCCGTGTCGCCGTCGCCGGAGCGGGCGTCGAGCGCGTTCAGCGAGACCTCCGACGCGATCAGCGCGTGGCAGCACTGCGCGATCAGCGCGCGGCGGGCAGGATGGGCCGAGGGCAGCGGCTGGATCGGGACGAGACCGTCGGGCAGGGGGCGCACCGGCACCACCACCATCTCGGACAGGCCGGGCCAGGCAGGCAGCGCGACGGGGGCGGCCAGAGATGCCAGTTCCGCCGATGTCGCAGGCAGCAGCGAGACAGAAAAGCCGTGCATATCCAGCGACGTCATCATCGCGGCGGGGCCGACAACATGGGTCAGGCGCGGGCCAAGGGTGGAGCGGGCAAGCTCTTCGGCCAGGATCGACATCTCAAGCGGCGTGGTGCTGCCGAGGTTGTTCAGGATCGCAACCAGCGGGCCAGCCCCGGCATGGGGGGTCAGCCGATCGATGACGCGGGCCATAGCCTGGCGCGCGCCGGTAAAGTCGATCTGTTCCACCCCTGCCTCGCCATGGATGCCGAGACCCAGTTCTGCCATCCCCATGGCAATGCGGTCCTCTTTGGGATTGCCCGGCACGGTGCAGGTATCAAGCGACATGCCGATGGTAACGGCATGGGCGATGACGCGCTTGGCGGTGGCGGTGATGGTGTCAAGATCGGCGCCTGCCTCGGCCATGGCGCCTGCGATCTTGTGGACGAAAAGCGTGCCCGCGACGCCGCGCGCTTGTGGCAGGTCGGGCAGCGCCACGTCATCGTCGACGATGACCATGGAGACCTTGAGGCCAAAAGCGCGGGCGCGCTCGGCTGCAAGGCCGAAGTTCAGCCGGTCGCCAGTGTAGTTTTTCACGATCAGCAGGCACCCCGCCTTGCCGGTGACCGCGAGGATGCCCGCCAGCACCGCATCGACGGATGGTGACGCGAAAACGTCTCCGCAAACCGCTGCGGTCAGCACGCCCGGACCTACGAAACCGGCATGTGCAGGCTCGTGCCCCGAGCCGCCGCCAGAGACCAGGGCCACGCGCGACTTGTCCCAGTCGGCACGCACCACGACCTTGATATGCGGATAGCCATCCAGCCGCGCGAGCCTGCCGCCACTGCATCGCAAGAGGCCGTCGATGGCCTCGGTCACGAGGTTATCCTTGGCGTTCATGAATTGCTTCATGGCAGTCTCCTTAACGGATGCGGTCGCCGCTGGCGTCAAACCAGAGCGGATTTTCGGGGCGGATCTCGACGGCATCACCGGGCCCAAGCGGGGTATGTGCGTCGGCAAGCGTGATGATCTCGTGCGGGCCCATGGTCAGGTGCAGTCGGGTCTGGTCCCCGAGGCGCTCGACACGGCGCACGGTGGCGGGCTGGCCTTGGCCAAGCACGATATTTTCTGGACGCAGGCCGATCCGGGTAGCGCCGGCGCGCGCGTTGCCAAAGGCATCGGCCGGAAGCAGCGTCATGCGGGGCTGGCCGAGGCGCGAGGCGACGTAAGTGGAGACGGGGTCCTCGTAGATCGTGCGCGGGGTGCCGAACTGGACCAAGCGACCAGCGTCAAGGACGCCGACATGGGTGGCCATGGTCATCGCCTCGATCTGGTCATGGGTGACGTAAAGGAAGGTGGCACTCAGTTCGGCATGGATGCGTTTGAGCTCAATGCGCAGGTCGGCACGGAGCTTGGCGTCAAGGCTGCTGAGTGGTTCGTCCATCAGATAGATGCGCGGATTGCGGACCAGAGCGCGGCCGATTGAGACGCGCTGCATCTCGCCGCCCGACAACTGGGTCGCCTTGCCGTCAAGTTTGTGCGGGATGCGCAGAACCTCGGCAACCTTTTCGACCTGTTTGGCAATCTGATCCTCTGGCATGGCGATCATCGGCGAGCGCAGCGGGAAGGCGAGGTTTTCGCGCACGGTCAGATGCGGATACAGCGAGTATTGCTGGAACACCATGGCCACGTCGCGCTGGGCCGGAGTGTCGCGGAGGACTGAGGCGCCACCAATATGGATATCACCGGCGTCGGGCGTTTCCAGTCCCGCGATCAGGCGCAGCGTGGTGGTCTTGCCCGCACCCGTAGGGCCGAGGAGCACGACAAATGCGCCGTCAGGAATGGTCATCGAGACCGCCTGCAGGGCCTTGGTCGCGCCAAAGGACTTCGACAGCCCATCCAGTGAAACTTCAGCCATGATGCACCCCCGCATTTGCGGCGGTGGCAAAGGCCCGCCCGGTGCCCGCATCGAAAATCGCCACGGTCGAGGCGCGGAAATCCAAGCCGACCGCCTCACCCACGCGGGCGATCTGGGAGGCAGGCGCACGGACTTTTATCGTGCCATGGGGGGCCGCCAGAGTGACGATCTGGGTCGTGCCGAGATATTCGGTCGCAAGGATCTGTCCGCGATAGGCCCCGCCATCGGTCAGCGACACATGTTCCGGGCGCACCCCGAGGACCAAGGGCCGCGGGCTGGCATTGTCGAGGATTTCCGGCGTGGCGATCGGGGTATCACCCAGGATGACCGACCGGTCCCCGCGACGAAAGCTGCCTTCGAAGCGCAGCATGTTCATCGAGGGTGAGCCGATGAAATCGGCCACAAACATTGTCGCAGGATGGTCATAGATGTCTTGCGGCTTGCCGAACTGCTCCACCACGCCGTGGTTCATCACCACGATCTTGTCGCCCATCTGCATCGCCTCAAGCTGATCATGGGTGACATATACCGTCGTGGCCCCCATCCGGTCATGCAGCGCGCGCAGTTCTTCGGACATGTGCTCACGGAACTCGGCATCGAGCGCACCCAAAGGTTCGTCCAT
This sequence comes from Rhodobacterales bacterium, assembly GCA_031378845.1. Taxonomy (GTDB): domain Bacteria; phylum Pseudomonadota; class Alphaproteobacteria; order Rhodobacterales; family Rhodobacteraceae; genus JAJNPS01. The sequence continues at coordinate 42,884 of JANNES010000024.1, read as the reverse complement.
CATGAAGGCCTTGGGATTGCGCACGATGGCGCGGCCAAGCGCGACCCGTTGACGGTCACCGCCCGACAAGCCGCCCACGGGTTTGTCCAGAATGTCGGTGATGCCCAAGATCCTTGCGACCTCGGCTACCTTTGCGTGCACTTGCGCCTTTGGCACCCCCTGGCTGACGAGGGGATAGCTGATGTTCTTGCGCACGTTCATGTGCGGGTAGAGCGCGAACATCTGAAACACCATGGCGATGTCGCGCTGACTGGCGGGGCGCTGGGAGACATCCTCACCGTCGATCAGGATCTCGCCGCTGGTCGGCAATTCCAGCCCTGCGATCATCCGCAAAGTCGTGGTCTTGCCGCAGCCCGACGGGCCAAGCAGCATGAAGAACTCCCCGTCCCGAATGGTAAAGGTCGATCCCTGCACGGCGGTGAAGGCGCCGAATTCCTTGCGCAGGTTGCGGATGACGATTTCAGCCATGGTTATTCCGGAAAATGGCTGGTGATGATGAACATCACGGTGCCGATCAAAGTGACGACAAAACTGTAGGTGAACATCCACAGCGCGAAGGGTTGCATCAACATCACCACGCCAAGTCCGATCAGGATGCTTGCCAACATTTCCCAAGGGCCACGGCGCAATCGAAGTAGTCCGGTGAAAAAAGCGGTCATTCCGGTGCTCCTGTGGCGTTCAGTTGACGGGCCAGCGCCGCACGGATCTGGGAATCCAGCCGGAAGAGCAAATCCGCCGCTGGTTCGACTCCGTCGATCTCGCCAACCCCCGTTCCCGCATAGAGAACGGCAGAGGTCAGGTCGCCCGATGCGCCTGACATCGGCGGGGTGTCGCTGTAGCGCGGGAATTCCTCGAGCCCGCGCCGAAACACGACATCGCCTTCTCCTGGCCGGTTTGGCGGCTGCGGGCAGCCCGCCGCCTCCCACGTATTGAAGGTATCGTTGCGCAAGACCCGGTGCATGGCAAAAGGCCAGCCGACGTCGAAGCAGTTGGTGAGCACAGTATCGCCGGTCCGGGCCGCTACCAGGGCGGCCTTGTAGGCATCATGCGACGCGGACTCAAAAGTGGCCAAAAACCGGGTGCCCATGACTGCACCGGCCGCCCCTTTGGCGATGACGTCGGCCGCGCCTTCGCCAGTCGAAATGCCGCCAGCGGCGATGACCGGCACCGCGCCCGCCTCGGCCAGAACGGCAGGCAAGAGGTCGGTGGCAAATGTCGTGCTTTGAACATGCCCGCCTGCCTCGACACTTTGGGCGATCAGGAAGTCCGCGCCGGCATCAAGCGCGCGGCGCGCGCCCGCACGGCTGCCGATCTGGATGCCGACGATTGCCCCGGACCGGTGTGCGCGAGACACCCTTTTCGCGTCGATGCCGAAAGACAACGTCACGATAGGAAGGCCTGCATCCAGGGCGGCCTCGAAACCTTCGCAAGGAAAATGCAGGACGAAGTTGCCGTAGAACCGCCGCCCGATTCCCGCGTCTCGCATCAATTTGACGGTGGCCTGGGCCTCGGCCGCGTCAGACCATGTCAATGCAACCCCGCCAAGGCCGCCTGCTCTTGATACCGCTGCCGCCAACGTCACCGTGTCTGCCGAGCCAATGGGAGCCTGCATGAGCGGAATGGTCTGGCCGGTCAGCGCCAGCAAGGTAGCAACCTGTGGGGGTAGGATGTTGGTCACTTGCGCACCGCCCCGAAGGTGATCCCGCGCAGCAGGTGTTTGCGCAGCATGATGGTAAAGATCATGATCGGCAGCAGAAAAAGCGTGGCCCCGGCAGCGACGGCGGGCCAGTCCTTGCCGCCAACCCCCTGGATCGAGGGAATGAAGGGCGGTGCTGTCTGTGCCGTGCCCGATGTGAGCAGAGCCGCAAAGGCATATTCATTCCAGGCAAAGATCAGGCAGAAGATCGCGGTCGAGGCGATGCCTGTGGCGGCCTGCGGCAGAACGACTTTGCGGAAAGCTTGAAAGCGGGTGTAGCCGTCGACCAGAGCGGCCTCTTCGTATTCGCGGGGGATCTCGTCGATAAACCCCTTGAGCAGCCAGACCGCGAGCGAGATGTTGACCGCCGTATAAAGCAAGATCATGCCCAGATGGGTGTCGCTGAGGCCAAGCTGGCGGTACATGAGGAAAATCGGGATCGCAACGGCGATGGGTGGCATCATCCTTGTGGAGAGGATGAAGAACAAAAGATCGTCCTTGAGCGGGATCTTGAACCGGCTGAAGGCATAGGCTGACAGCGTGCCCAAAAGGACGCTGAGAAAGGTCGAACCGAACCCGATGATGACCGAATTCAGGAACCGCTCGCCAAATTTCGACGGGCCGACGATGACCATGCCGTTGCCGCGCGCCACGGTATCGGAAAAGGTGGAGGGCGGCGGCAGGGTTTCGATCTGTTCCTGGGTGATCCGGGTGCGGGTGGTGAAGAGGTTCACATAGCCCTCAAGCTTGGGCTCAAAGAATACCTTGGGCGGATAAGCGATGGAGTCCGGGCCGGATTTGAAACCGGTCAGCATGATCCATACCAAAGGCGAGATCGTGATCAGGGCGTAGGTGATCACAAGAATGCCTGCGATCCATTTCTGGGTATTCGAGGGTTCGGTGATGGAATAACTGCTCATCTTTCCTTCACCTTGTTCAGGGCTTTGACATAGATGGAGGCAAGGCCAAAGACGGTCACGAAAAGGATGATAGCGTAGGCCGAGGCATAGCCGGTGCGCCATTTCTCGAACGCTTCGCGCTTGAGATTGATCGAGGTGAGCTCGGTCGTGGAGCCGGGACCGCCGCCGGTCAACTGGGTCACAAGGTCGAACATCTTGAAATTCTCGATGCCGCGAAAGAGCACCGCCAGCATCAAAAAGGGCATCACCATCGGGATGGTAATCGTCCAGAACTGCCGCCATTTCGAGGCGCGGTCGACCTCGGCCGCCTCATAGATATAGTCGGGGATGGAACGCAGCCCGGCGACGCAGATGAGCATCACGAAGGGCGTCCACATCCAGGTATCGACGATCACGATGGCCCATGGCGCAAGGGTGACAGAACCCACCATCGAAAAAGACGCCGGATCGATGCCCGAAAAGAACTCCACCACATAGTTGAACAGGCCGATCTGCGGCTGGTAGAAAAAGGTCCAGAAGTTGCCGACGACTGCGGGTGACAGCATCATCGGCAGCACGATGATGGTGGTCCAGAGGTCATTGCCCTTGAACTTGCGGTTGATCAGCCAGGCGAGGGTAAAGCCGATCAGCACCTGGAAAAAGATCGTCCAGACCAGGAAATGCGCCGTCGCCTGCATGGTGTTCCAGATGTCGGGATCGGTCAGGATGCGTTCGTAGTTGCGCAGGCCCACGAACTCGATCGGCTCATTGGGTCGGTTGGCGCGGTAGTTCGTGAGGCTGAGCCGGATCGTCCAGATCAGCGGAAAGATGTTGACCGCAAGCAACAGAAAGATCGTGGGGGCGACGAAAATCCAGGCGATGGTGCGGTCCGACAGGCCGCGCAGTTTGCGCGCGATCGGGGGGGGCGTGGCCTTGGCCGCGCGGGTGATCGGTGTGTCGGTCATCAAGACGCCCCCCGGGCTGTCGGTCGCGGTGATGTGCACCCCAAGCCCGCTTGGGGCGGGGTGGGCACATCATGCAGGTTTTATGAAGGTTCGCAAAGAGCGTGGCCCCCCCTCTCGTCGAGAGAGGGAGCCCGCGGTGTTAGAGTTTGCCGTCGTCCTCAAACGTTTCCGTCCAGTCGGCGACCAGCCCGTCAAGCGCCTCTTGCGCGGTGCCGGTACCGGCCACGACATAGTCATGGAACCGGGCTTGGGTATCTTGCAGCAAGGACGCGTAGCTGGGTTCCGCCCAGAAATCCTTCACGATTGCCATGCTGTCGAGGAAGGTCTGTGCGTAGGGCTGGCTGGCAGCAAAGCCGGGGTCTTCGACCACGGCGCGCAGGCAGGAAAAGCCGCCCGCTTTCCACCAGTTGGCCTGCACCTCGGGCTGTGCGAACCATTTGATGTATTCCAGCGCCGCTTCCTGCTTTTCGGAGTAGGAGACGACCGAAATGCCCTGGCCGCCCAGTTGTGCGAACCGCTCGCCAGTCGGGCCTGCGGGATTGACCAGATAGCCGGTCTTGCCGCCGCCGACATTCGGGTCAGCCTCAAACCCCGGCCAGGTAAAGGCAAAGTTCATCTGCATCGCGACCTGGCCCGATTTGTAGGCGTCGATGCCTTCGCCCATATAGCTGTTGGACGATCCCGGAGGCGTGCAGCAGTCATAGAGCGCCTTGTAGAATTCAAGCCCCTCCACGGCACCAGCCGAGTTCACAAAGCCCTGCATGTCATAGGGCTTTTCAGGGTTTTGGTACTTGAAGCCAAAGGAATAGAGCACGTCCATGACGCCCATGGTGACGCCCTCGGAGCCGCGCTCGGTGTAGATCGAGGCGCCGTAGACGGTCTTGCCGTCAATCTCGCGGCCCTGGAAGAATTCCGCGATGTCCTTCAGTTCCGCAAAGGTTGCAGGCGGGGTCAGGTCGCGGCCATACTTTTCTTTGAACGCGGTCTGGATTTCGGGGCGCTCGAACCAGTCCTTGCGGTAGGTCCAGCCGACAACGTCGCCAAATGCTGGCAGCGACCAGTAGTTTGGTGTGCCCTTGGGCCATTCGGAATAGCCGGTGACGGTGGCGGGCACAAACGCGTCCATCGAGATGGCGTTGGCGTCAAAAAAGTCATTCAGCTTGACGTAATGGCCGCTTTCCGCGCCTGCGCCGATCCACTGGCTGTCACCGATCATCAGATCGCACAGCTTGCCGCCCGAATTCAGCTCATTGAGCATGCGGTCGGCAAAGTTGGTCCATGGCACGAATTCAAAGGTCATCTTGTGACCGGATTTCGCCTCAAAGTCCTTGGACAGTTCGACCAGCGCATTTGCCGGGTCCCAAGCGGCCCAGCACAGCGTGAGGTCCTCGGCCATTGCGGCGCTGCCGCTGATCATGGCGACCGCCGAAGCGGTCATTAGGATCCGTTTCATGTATTCCTCCCGATGATGAATGGATGGACGCGTACGGGGCAACACCCGCCGGGTCTTCTTTGGATTGCGTCACCATAGGCGGGTGCGTGGGGTGCTGTAAAGAGGTTTTGAGGTGCGTACCTCAAAAATTTGCGCGACTCGCTTCCAAAGCGATTTGGACGGGTATCAGGCGGCTTCGACCACTGCTGCGGGCTGGCCATGGGCTGGTGCGTCGGCAAGCGCGGGCATGTTTTCGCGCAGCACAATATCGATGCGAATCTGTTCCTGGCCTTCGTCGATGGGCACGCGATCAATCTTGGCGCGCAGCACGCGCAGCGCAGATCGCGCCAGATGCCCGGTGTTCTGGGTGACCAGCGCGTCGATGGTGCCGTCGGCCACAGTGGCGCGGGTATAGGGCGTCAGCTCATGCGCGATCACAACAACACGGCGTGCGAGGCCCAGATCGGACAGTGCCGCACCGAGCACACGGTGACCGCTGCCCAGCACATAAACGCCCCTCAACCGAGGGGCATGGCGTGTCATCTCGAACACCACGCGGCGCAAGAGTTCGGGCGAGCCATGCGCCTCTAGCGTCTGCAACACGTCCAGTTGCGGAAACTCTGCTTGCACGACGGCGTCGAAACCACGGCGACGTTCCAGCGCGTCACGCGAAAGCAAGGACTGCGCGACAACCATCACTTGCCCCGGATTTCCTGATAAAAACCGCCCCATCAGGACACCGGCGGTCCGGCCCGCGGCGACGTTGTCGATGCCGATGAAGTGATCCCGTTCGGTGTTCGGCAGGTCCGAGACCAACGCCACGACCGCAACGCCCGCCTGTCGCAGGCTGCGAATGGCATCGCGCAGATGCGGTGTTTCGGGCGCCATCAGGGCCACGCCACTGATGCTTTGGGCTTGCAATCTGGCGAGGATCGCAACCAGCGCATGCGGATCTTCCGCCGGAAAGCGCAAGATGTCGACCTCGGTCCGTGACACCACGGCCGCAGCGGCAGCCTCGTGCAGGGCCTGTTCCAGCGTCGCCAGAAACTGGCTTGGCGTATCGGGCAACAGACACGCGATGCGGTAGTTGCGACTGCGCGCAAGGTTGGCGGCGGCGAGGTCACGGACATAGCCGATGCGCCTGATGGCATCGGTCACCGCCTGCACAGTCTTGGCCCGCACGCCGGGCCGGTCGTTCAACACGCGGTCGACCGTGGCCAGACTGACGCCAGCCTCCCTTGCGATGTCATTGACGGTCGGGCGCATCATGCCAGCCTGTGAGCGTTGATTTGCAAGACTATCGACGCTCAGCCGAGGTACGTCAATCATCTACGTTTTCGCTTTCGCTTGCGCGCATCGGCGATAGGATCGCGCCAAGGCATGCGCGGGGAGGTGCATCAGATGGCGCGGTTGGCGTTTGTGACGGCGGGGACATCGGCGATCGGGCGGACGTTGGTCGCAGGCTTGGCCGAGGCCGGGTTCGATGTCGCCTTTACCCATCTTGGCGACGAGAGGGCGGCAACGGCGCTGATGGCGGAGGTGGCCGCCAAAGGCGGGCGGGCGCTGGCACTGATCGCCGATGCGGGCGACGAGGCCGATGTGGCGGCCAGCCATGCTGCGGCACAGGACTGGGCCGGGGCTGCGCCCACGGCGCTGATCAACAATGCCGGTGTGCAGACATGGGCGGCGCTGTTGGACCTGCGCGCCGATCAATGGGATCAGGTCATGCGCACCAATCTGCGCGGCACGTTCCTGAACACGCAGACCGCCGCCCGTGCGATGGTGGCGGCAAAGCAGGGCGGGGCCATCGTCAATCTTGGGTCCGGGTGCAACAAGCACGCCTTTCCCCGTCTGGTTGATTACACGACCTCAAAGGGCGGGATCGAGCAGTTTACCAAGGTCGCGGCGGTGGAGCTGGGGCCGCATGGCATTCGGGTCAATTGCGTCGCACCGGGCGCGATCGCGACAGAACGCACGGCGGCTGAGGCTGGCGATTATGCGGCGACCTGGGCGCGGGTGACGCCATTGCGCCGGGTCGGCGTGCCACAAGACATTGTCGGGCCAATGCTGTATTTCCTGTCGGATGCGGCAAGCTTTGTCACGGGTCAAACGCTTTGGGTCGATGGTGGGGCGTTTAGCCAGGCCAATTGGCCGTACGAAACCTAAGGAGGCGGCGATGCGCACGCTTTTGCTTTTCGGCGACAGCAACACCCATGGCACTATGCCGATGCCGATGCCGGATCTGGACGGCGCGGGGCGGTTTGATCGTAACGAACGCTGGGCCGGGCGGCTGGCCGGATTTTTGCCCGACTGGGAGGTGATCAACGAGGGTCAACCCGGGCGCACCACGGTGCACGATGACCCGATCGAGGGCGCGCATCGCAACGGCAAGACCGTGCTGCCTGCCTTGCTGGAGACGCACCGGCCCATTGATGTGATCTTGATCATGCTGGGCACCAATGACCTGAAGGGTCGGTTTTCGCTCAATGCGATGGATATCGCGCTGTCGTTGGAACAATTGATCGGCATGATCCGGACCTCGGGCGCAGGACCAGACGGAGCGGCGCCAGAGGTTGTGCTTGTTGCGCCACCGCCCATCATCGAAGTGGGGACGCTTGCCGAGATGTTTGAAGGCGGGGCCGCCAAGTCCAAACTGCTGGCCGCGCGGATCGGCGACGTTGCGCGCCGGTTGGGCGTGCCGTTCCTTGATGCGGGCACTTTGGTCAAGGTCTCGCCGATCGACGGCATCCACTATGACGCGCATGCCAATCCCGTGCTGGCCGAGGCTTTTGCCGCGCTGATCCAACAGCATTTCCCCTGACCTTCAACGCCCCACCCTGCGGACCACGCCAGAGTGACAGCACGACGGGGATGTGATCTCTTGTGCCACGAGATCAGGGATTGCCGAGCACCATGACGACGCGCCACGACCCCGCTTTGACACCGATCCAAGAGCTGCGCGCCAATATCGCGGTGCCGTTCCCTCAGGCGCGCGCGATGCCGAAATCGGTCTATACAACGGCCGAATTCGCCGAGGCGGAACTGAGGCACATCTTTTCCAAGGACTGGCTTTGCGCAGGTCGGACCGAGGCCCTGCCCAATCCGGGCGACTATCTGACCATGCAGATCGCGGGTGAGCCGATCATCATCTTGCGCGACCGCGAAGGCGCGCTGAGGGGCATGTCCAACGTCTGCCGCCACCGGATGAGCACGCTGCTGGACGGGCGCGGCAACACAAAATCCATCGTCTGCCCCTATCACGCCTGGACCTATAACCTTGACGGCACCCTGCGCGGGGCGCCTGCCATGACGCTGAACGAGGCGTTCTGCAAAGATCAGATAGCACTCCCGCGCATTCGTGTGGAAAACTGGCTGGGCTGGATCATGGTCACGCTGAACCAAGACGCGCCTGACCCCTTTGTGCAGCTGAAGGATGTGGAAAATCTGGTCGGCTATCTGGACATGGCAAGTTACCGCGAGACCTTTCGCGAAGAGTTCCGCTGGGCCACCAACTGGAAGGTACTGGCCGAGAATTTCATGGAAAGCTACCACCTTCCGGTCTGCCATGCGGGCACCATCGGCGGGTCGGTGGACCTGCTGAAGATGACCTGCCCCGAGGGGTTTGCGGCGTTCAACTATCACTACATCATGAAGAACGACACGATCCCCTTGTCGTTGGCGCATCCGTCCAACACCGCTTTGACGGGCGATCAGCGCCGGATCACCTGGCTTTTGTCGATCTATCCGGCACTTTTGATCACCCTGACACCGGGCTATTTCTGGTATCTTTGCCTGACGCCGGACGGGCCGGGCCATGTGAACGTGCTTTATGGCGGGGGGATGAGTGCCGACTGGTGCGCCGATCCGCAAGCAAAGAGCTATCTTGCTGCGGTCAAGGGACTGCTGGATGATGTGAACATCGAGGATAAGGGCTGTGTGGAGCGGGTCTATCGCGGCCTTTGCGCCAATTTGTCTTCTCCGGGCGCACTCAGCCATCTGGAGCGCCCGAATTTCGAGTTCGCGCAATACATTGCGGCCCGGATGCCGTGAGCGGATCCTGCGTTGTGACAAACGGGGGTTGACCACGCGGCGTGGCGCGACAAGTCTTGGGGCATGATCCCTTCGGCCATCATCGTGACCCATGGCCAGCCCGGTGATCCCGCACCGGCGGCGAGGGCATTGGCCATGCTTGCCGAGGCGGTGGCCGCGCTGTTGCCCGACTGGCGCATAGGCTCCGCGACCTTGGCCGAGGAGACGGCGCTGACGGAGGCGGCCGTGTTGTTGGGGACGGGCATGGTGTTCCCGATGTTCATGGCAGGCGGATACTTTACCCGTGTGGCGATCCCCGAGCGGTTGCGGGCGGGGGGGGTGACGGGGTGGCAGGTGCTGGAACCATTCGGTTGTGATCCTTGTGTGCATGATCTGACCGTGACACTGGCGCGCGAAGCGGGGGCGGACGGTGTATTGCTTGCGGCGCACGGATCGTTCAAATCCTCGGCGCCGTCGGATATTGCGCGGCATGTGGCGCAGCGGATCGCGACAGAGGCTGGGGCGGGTCGGGTCGCGGCTGCGTTCATCGACCAGAGCCCGCAACTCGTTGATGTTGTGGGTTTTGGGTCGGGGGCAGTGTGCCTGCCGTTCTTTGCGGCAGCGGGCGGGCATGTCACCGAGGATATTCCTCGGGCGCTGAAGACGGCGTTATTTCCGGGACGGATATTGCCGCCCGTGGGGCTGGACGTGCGGGTGCCTGCGATCATTGCGGCGGCGATTGCGGCGGGAAAACCGGTTTGCCTGGCCGCGTGCGGCTGGCGCCGGTAGACAAATTCGTTCGCCCGAATTCGGTTTCAGACCGTGTGCAGGTAAAGGTCGAAATCGACCTCGGACACGGTGCGCTGGACACGCGCATATTCTGCGGCCTTGATCGCGGTGAAGGTGCGGTGCATGTCGTCGCCGAGCGCGTCTTTCAAGAAGGCCGAGGCTTTGGCCGCCTCGATCGCGCCGCGCCAGTCAACGGGGATTGTAGGGGCATCTTCGCCGTCAACATATCCGTTGCCGGTGGTTTGCGGGCCGGGGTCGATCTTGTGCGCCATGCCGTGGCGGATGCCGGCAAGCACGGTGGCGGCGACAAGGTAGGGGTTGGCATCGACGCCTGCGGGGCGGTGTTCGATCCGCCGCGCCTTGATGTCGCCTGCCGGGATGCGCAGGGCGACCGAGCGGTTGTTGACACCCCAGGTCGGGCTGACGGGCGCATAGGACTGGCTGGCAAATCTGCGCCAGGAATTGGCGTGCGGCGCAAAGACCAGCATCGATTCCCCCATTGTGGCGCGCAAGCCGCCAAGGGCGTGCAGGATGGTGGGATTCCAGGTGCCCTCGTTGGCTTCGATGAACACATTGGCGCCCGCATCATCCATCATCGAGACGTGGAAATGCATGCCGGAGCCTGCGTAATTCTCATTCGGCTTGGCCATGAAACAGGCAGTCACACCATGCGCGCGGGCTTGGGCGCGCACGATGCGTTTCAGCCGGATCAGATCGTCGGCGGCCTGCATGACATCGGTGCGGTAGTGCAGCGTCAGCTCGTACTGGCCGGGCGCGTATTCCGAGATCATCGTTTCGGCCTTGATCCCGGCCTTTTCGGCACCGGCATAGATGTCGCTGAACAACGGCAGCATGCCGTGCAGGTGATCGACGGAATAGACCTCGGTCTTGGTCGACGGCCGCCCGTCCAGAACGTCGGCGGCGGGGACCATCTTGCCATCCGGCCCGCGTTCGTTGGCGAGGAGGAAAAACTCGAGCTCGAACGCGCCCGAGGGGTGCAGGCCCTCGGCCGCCAGCGCGTCCACTTGCCGTTGCAGCGCGTGGCGCGGGTCGGAGGTCATGCGCGCGCCGTCCAGCATGTACATCGACATGAACACCTCGCCGCGCGGCGGTTGGGTGTTGTGCAAGGGTTTCAGCGTGCCGGGAATAGGCCAGGCGCGCAGATCCCCGTCGCCCTGATCCCAGATCAGGCCGGTCTCGTGCACATCCTCGCCGCAGATATCGAGGCCGAGAATCGATATGGGCAAATGCCGCCCGGTCTTGAAAAAGGACAACAACTCGTGCCGACGGATGATCTTGCCGCGCCCTATTCCGTTGCAATCGTGCAAGACGAGGTCAAAAGCCTCGATCTCTGGATGGGCGGCGAGGAAGGCTTCGGCCTCGGTTGGGGAAGATCCGGAGGGACTGATGTCGGTCATGTGTGTCTCAGGTCAAAAGGTCGGTGAGGATTTCATCGAAACTGGCGATCAGCCGGTCGATCTGTCGTCTTTTCGTGGCAGGACTGACCAGCATCATGCTGTGAAAAGGCGCGATCAGGCTGCCCCGGTTCAATAGGCCCATGTGAAGGGCGGCTTCGACCTTGGGCTGTTGCGCCCGTGCAGCCTCGGCCCCGTTCTTTAACGGGCCGGGGGCGCAGATGAACTCGACACGCGCACCTACACGGACCACATGCCAGGGCAGGGCGTGACGGGTGATGACCGCCGCCAGCCCATCGGCAAGGCGCAGCGCCCCCTTTTCCATATGGGCATGATTGGCCTTGGTCATCACTTGCGAGAGGGTGGCGACAAGGCAGGCAAATTGCATCGGATTGGCCGACAGCGTTGTGCCCATTCCCGAATGGCCCGAGGCGCGGTTGGCATTGGCGGTGTAAAAGCGCGCGGCGACGGCATCGGTCATGCCCCAGGCGGCGGTCGGCATCCCCCCCGCCACGCATTTGCCGATCACAAACATGTCGGGCTTCAACCCATGCGCGCGGGTATAGCCGCCATAGCCGGTGGATTGGGTATGCGTCTCGTCAATGATCAGCAAGGTGCCATGCTTGGTCGCAAGATCGCGCAAGCCCGCAAGAAATCCGGGCTGGGGCAGCACCATGCACGAATTGGTCATCACCGGTTCGGTCAGGATAGCCGCCACATCGCCTTGAGACAGCGCCTGAGAAACACCGTCCAGATCATTGAATTCACAACAAACAGCGCCTTGGGCCAAATCCACGACCTGCCCCAGAAGGCCCGGACGCGTGATGGTGCGGTCGCCATCAAGCGTCACCATCGTCTCGTCGACCGTGCCATGATAGCAGCCGTTGAAGACCAGCACTTTTGGACGCCCGGTGACCGCACGGGCCACGCGCAGCGCAAAGCGGTTGGCATCGGTGGCTGTGGTGGCGATCTGCCATTTGAAGGCGCCGAAGATGTCGGACAGCAAACGCCCGGCCGAAACCGAATCCGCGGTCGGCAGCATGTATGTCAGGCCACGTCTGGCTTGCACGCGGATCGCCCTGGCCACGGGGGCAGGCGAATGGCCGAACATGGACCCGGTATCGCCGAGGCAAAAGTCGTCGATCTCAAAGCCGTCGATATCGGTGATGCGCGCGCCTGTCGCATGTGCGACCAGCGGCAGATGCGGCATCGGCCAATCGGTCATCCAGTGCATCGGGACGCCGCCAAGGTAGTTGTCGGCAAGTGATGCGCGCGCAGCCAGAGATGCGGGCCGGCTGCGGGCAAAACGCGCCGCCTCTGCTTGGGCAAAACGCGCCAATCGCTGGGCGTCGATCCCGGCGATATGTTTGGCGTTACTCTTGGGCTTCATGGCGCGTCCCCGTGCATCGCGGGGCTTATGCCGCAGTTTTTGATCAAAAGAAAGGGCGCGCCATCAGCGCGTGACGCGGACTTCGATCATGCGCGGCCCCTCTTGCGGTTGGCGCAAGGCGGCAACGAGGGCGACAGGGTCCTCGGCGACCGTGACAAAGGGCAGATCGCAGGCCGCCGCAAAAGGCTCCAGCTTTAGCGGCGAGGGCGCGCAGCCGATCACTTCGGTATTCGCGCCCCGCATGGCGTCAGCGATTTCGCGAAAGCCTGCATTGTTCCAGACGATGAAGGTGATTGGCAGATGCTCGTCAACGGCGGTGCGCAATTCGCCGGGGCTGAACTGCAACCCGCCGTCGCCGATCAGGCAGATGACGGGCACGCCGGGTGCGGCGAGGGCGGCGCCAACGGCGGCTCCGGTGGCGTAGCCCAAGGCACCGTAGCCGGTGGCCGCATTAAACCAGCCGCCGGGGCGGTCGTGGCTGTAAAACAGGCTTGCGGCATAGACGGGCTGGGTGCTGTCGCCGACAATGATGGCGTTCGGGCTGGCGGCACGGATTGCCTCGACGATTTCCAACTGGCCGGGCATGGCGACGCTTGCCTCGGCAAGTTCGGCTCGCGCGGCGGTGCAGGCGACTTTGCCACGCGCGGCACCGTCGCCGGATTTGGCGGCAAGTCTGGGCAGCAGTGCAGCCATGGTCATCCCGGCGTCCCCGCACAGTTTGACCGCAGCGGGTCGTCTGGCCAGTTGCGCCTCTGACACGTCGATGCGGATCAGCCCCGGCATGTCGGGAAAGTCGGCATTGACATACATGTCATAGTCGGTCGGTCCGAATTCGGTGCCGATGGCCAGAACCTGATCGGCAGCCCTGACCAGCGCGCGGGTGGCTTCGAGGCTGGGCGAGGCGGGCACGCAAAGCGGGTGGCGGTGCATGATGCCGCGCGCGTTGTTGGTCTGTACCACGGGGGCATCCAGTCGTTCGGCGAGGGCGCGCAGCACGTCCCCTTGACCCCGGACGCCGCCACCGGACAGGATCACGACCCGGCTGGCGGCGTTCAGTCTGGCAGCCGCATCCGCCAGATCGCCATCACCGGGCACCACTTTCACCGGATACGGTGCCGGGGCAGGCAATGGCGCGCAGGGCATCGACATCACGTCGGTGGGAACTTCCAGATGCACCGGGCCGGGACGACCACTGCCCAGCAAGGTGAACGCCCAATCCAACGCTTTGCCGACGTCCGAAGGATCGCCGATCTGGCGCGTCGGACAAAGCGCGCGGACCATCGCCGCCTGTTCCGGCAATTCGTGCAGCCAGCCATGACCAAGGCCCTGCACCGAACCGTGGTTCACCCCCGAAATCACCAGTATCGGCACCGAATCAGCGCGCGCCTGCGCCATCGCGGTCAAGGCATTGGTCAGGCCGGGACCGGTGATCACCAAAGCCACCCCCGGCTTGCCGGACACCCGTGCATACCCGTCCGCCATGAAGCCACAACCCTGTTCGTGGCGGGCCGTGACATGGCGTATCGGGCTGCCTGACAGTCCGCGGTACAACTCAACCGTATGCACGCCGGGAATGCCAAAGACGACCTCGACCCCGCGCGCGGCAAGGCCCTCGACCAGTCTTTCGCCCACGGTTCGCATCAGTAAGCTCCTCTTGGTGGGTCAGGGACGCGGGAAGGTCGCCGCATAGCGCGCAATCCGATCGGCAGCGGCGCGCGTCACATCATCTGGCTGCGTCAGGGTCAACCGCAGCCAGCCCGACAGCGTGGCGCCAAAACTTTCGCCCGGCATCACGGCCACCGCCTCATGTTCCAGCAGACCCAAGGCAAAATCGCGCCCCGAAAGGCCGGTCGCCCGTACATCGACAAGGGCGAACATCCCCGCATCGGGCCGGTTGACGCCAAGTCCCGCCACACCATCGAGTGCGGCATGCAAGAGCCGCGCGCGGCGCGCAAATCGTTCGACCATGCCGTCTGCGACGGATGAGGGCGCGCGAAGAGCTGCGGCCGTCATATCGGCGATAAAGGGCTGATTGCCAAAGAGGATGGTTTCCGACAGTGGCAGCGCACGGGCACAAAACTCCGCCGGCCCGACACACCAGCCCGACCGAAACCCCGGCGCGGCATGCGATTTCGAGATCGACGACGTGGCCACTACCCGCTCGGCCAACTCGGGCATAGACAAGGGCGAGACAAAGGTAATGCCCGGATAGACAAGATCCTCGTAGACCTCGTCGGCGACGATCCACAGGTCATGCGCAATCGCGATCTGTCCCAAGGCGGCGATGTCGTCACGGGTCAACACCGCACCCGTCGGATTGTGCGGCGAATTCAGAAAGAGGACGCGACTGCGGGGCGTGATGCGCGACAGCACATCCTCGGCACGCATGCGAAAACCATTTTCGGGATGCAGGGGTACCGGCACCGGGACGGCACCGCTGGCTGCAATCACGCCGTCATAGGTCGCATAGGCCGGATCACCCAGCAGCACCTCATCGCCCGGGCCGGTCAGGGTCATCAGGGCAAGGAAAAGCGAGGTCTGCGTGCCCGGCAGGCACAGGAACTGATCGCGCGAAAAGGTCTTGCCGAGCCGCGCCGAGTACCGGTCGGCAAGCGCCGACACCAGACCCGGCTCACCCCGGCCATCTGAATACCCCGTACGACCCCGCCGCATCGCGGCATGCGCCACGTCGATCAGCGCCTCGGGGGTGGGGACATCGGGCTCGCCGATCGTCATTTCGATCAGATCGCGACCCTGCGCCTTGAGCGCACGTGCAATGGCATGGACCTCCCAGCGAGCCCCACCAAGATCAGCCAGACGGTCGGTGACGGCAGCATATCTCATCGGGGGTCTTTCGCAGGTTCAAAATGCAGACATGGGTTCAATCGACAGAGGCGAGGCTGTCCCTAAGAAAGTACGGTTTCCGAGGTTCTGGGCGATACCGGCAACGCTGCCACAAGGTCAACCCCGAGGATGGCGCCAACCGAGGTCACGCCAATCCGTTCCAGCTCTCCGGGCGCAAAGATCTCGGGCAAGACGGAGCCTTCGAGCCAAAGCCCGTCGATCACGGCATTGCAGGCAATCGCTTCGGCGCGCAGCTGGTCGGGGTTTGCACTGCGCTGCAGATCGCCGATAAGCCCCTGAAGAACATCACGAAACCGTAAATATGACGCCTGGTGGACACCCAAAAGCGCTGGATCGGAGCGCACCTGATGGATGAATCCTGCCCACAAGGCGACCGACTTTCCATCCACTACCGGCGGACGAAGCGATGCCCAGACAAAAACCGCAAGGCGCGCCAGAGGATCCACCGGCGCATCGTCCAACACATGCGACGTGTTGTCGGTCATCGTATCCATCAGCGCGCGGTAGGCCGCTTGCGACAGTTCTTCTTTGGACGCAAAGTAATGCCGGATCAGTCCGGCAGTGACCCCCGCCCGTTCGGCAATGGCCCGCACCGTTGCTGCTTTTGGCCCGCCTTCGGCGACCAACTCCTGAGCCGCCGCAATCAACGATTCGCGGCGTTTCTCTTCGGTTTCTCGGCGATAGGCGCGGCGCAGGATCATATGATCGCAAATCTCTTATACACTTGGATAATTGGGGAAGTTATGTGCGTTTGCAAGCCCCTCGTCTCGCAAACGGCAGCTTGCCGCCGCGCAATACCGCTAAATAGACCGGTTTGCAGGCTCGACCAGTGAAGCGCGCCGCTGTGCGATATCTTTATGAATGATCACATCGGTCCTGGGATAGCGTGCAATGATCGCCCGGCGCAGTGCTGCACCGATGTCATGGGCGTCGCGCAAGGGCTGATCACCGTCCAGTTCGATATGCAGATTGACGAAAATACGACTGCCAGCGGTCCGGGTTTTGAGGTCATGAAAACCGTGCACGCCGGGCCAGCCCTGCGCAATAGCGGCAATGCCGTCGAGCACCTCCTTGTCGGCGCTGCGATCCATCAGGGCATCCCACGCGCCTTTGCCGATGCGAACAGCGCCCAATGCCAAAAGGCCTGCTGTCCCAAGCGCGATCACGCTGTCGAGCGATGCCATGCCGAAACGCTGTGATGCCCACAGGGCCGCAATTGCGCCGATGTTCGGCAACAGGTCGCCCAGATAATGCAGCCGATCCGCCGCCACGATCCGGTTGCCGGTCACTTTGGCGACGCGGCTTTGCCAGACCACCAAAAGCGCGGTCACGGCGATCGAAAAGACCATCACCGCGATCCCGGCTGTCTGTTCGGTCAAGGGCTTCGGCACCGGGTCCAGCAATCGCAAGATCGCTGCGACGGCAATGGCCCCGGCAGAGATCAGAATGAACAGCGCCTGTCCAAGGGCAGTCAGATCCTCAGCCGAGGTGTGGCCAAAGGCGTGGTCTTCATCTGCCGGTTTGGCGGCGTAAAAGATGCCGGCAAGGGCGGCAAGCGAGGTCATCAGATCCATCGCGCTGTCGGCAAGCGAGGCTGCGACCGCAAGCGACGTCGTGGCTCCCAGCGCCCAAAGCTTGACCGCGACCAAAAGTGCGGCCACGCCAACCGAGGCGGCACCCGCCGAGATCACCAGACGTTGATGGGCCGCGCTATCCGGCATCGGAATGCGTCGTGCCGTCACAGAACACCAGATCCGCCGTCTTCGTGCCCGCGAGGCCGCCGCAAAGCGCGCGTGCGACCGTGTTGGTCGCGGGCGTGATCACCCAGACCTGATCGCCGCCTTTGTCCTGCACCACCTTGCGCAAGTGCCCCGGAGTTTCGCGCGCCACGCCACGTCTGTGAACGTCATCGGCGGCGCCAACCTCGCCGAGCAAAAACTGTGGTGCCGTGTCGGGGTGGTGAATGACGGTGCGGCGGGCAAAACCCACGATCTTGGGCACGGAAATGGCTGCAACACGGACATGGCCCGCATCGTTCAGAGGCGCGCGCGCAGCGTCGGGCCGATCCGGGTGATCAAAGTCATCCGTCGCCGCAGCGCGCAAAAGCGCCGGATCGTCCGCGCCCGGCACCCGAATGTCGATCCTGTCATCCATTTTCAGATTTCGACCCTTCTTTTTCGGTGCAAGCCGGGCTGCCACTGGCGGGGACGCATGCCGCTCGCGCGCTCATCGTACCACTTCGGCGGCATCGACACCCCAAAGCGCGGTCTTGAGGACCCAGCCCTTGTAGCCGTCAAGCGCAACACGGCACCAGTCAGGCTCACATTCCAAAAGCCTGCCGATGACGCCCTGTTCGGCCTGCACGACCACCATCGCGTCGGATTGGGGTTCGCTGTGAAACTCGGCCATGTCTTGAACGACCAAGACCGCGCGGGTGCCTGAAAGCAGCGTGTAATGGACCCATCCGCCAATGCCCTCGGCATCCTCGATACGCCGCCAGTTCTCGTATTCGGCGGTCACGCGGAGCGGCAGGCCCGCGCGGGTAAAGACCCAGTCGACGCGGTGCGACAGGCCCGGTCCGCGCCGCGCATTGCCCTGATTGGTCTTAAGCGTGACATAGCGCGGCACCGGCAGATTGGTGACAGCCCCCTTGGTCGGATCGCGCGGCGGGGCGGTCTCGGTGGCGGGTTTGGCCAAAGGGGCTGAGGTTTGCGTTTCCTGAGAATGTGCTGCCGAAGCGCACGCCAAGCCCGCCCAGATCGCCAAAAGCCCCAACCAGCGCATGGTCATATTGTCTGCCTTTTGCCTTCCAAGAGTACCGGTCAGGTGCCGGGGTGGTCACGAACGCTGCCTCGGGCGGTGGTGCCGAGGTGAAAACCCGGCGGATGCCCCTATCATGCGGGGCTTGTGCTGCGCACCGCTTGGTTCCACTTTGCCAAGAACCACGCCGATTGGAAAGCCCGCCAATTGGGCAAGCCGAAGGGATATCTGCATGCCTGCGCCACGTTTGTCTGTTGTCGTCACGCGACGTCTGCCGGAGGTCGTCGAGATGCGGATGACCGAACTTTTCGATGTGACCTTGCGCGACCCCGACACACCGATGACCCGCGATGAGCTGGCCGCGGCGATGCGGGGGGCCGATGTTCTGGTGCCGACGATCACCGACCAGATCGATGCCGCCCTGATCGCGCAGGCGGGCGACCGGCTCAAGCTGATCGCAAGCTACGGCGCTGGGGTGGATCATATCGATGTGGCGACCGCGCGCAGTCGGGGGATCTTGGTGTCGAACACCCCCGGTGTGGTGACCGAGGATACCGCCGATATGGTGATGGCGCTGATCCTGGCCGTCACGCGGCGCATCCCGCAGGGCCTTGCCGTGATGCAATCCGGCGCGTGGCAGGGTTGGTCGCCGATGGCCAATCTGGGCGGGCGTCTGGGCGGGCGACGTCTGGGGATTCTGGGCATGGGGCGGATCGGGCAGGCGGTCGCGCGGCGCGCGCGCGCATTCGGGCTGCAGGTACATTACAACAACCGCAAGCGCCTGCGCCCGGAGGTGGAGGCAGAGCTTGACGCGATCTGGTGGGAGAGTCTTGACCAGATGATCGCGCGGATGGACATCATCAGCGTAAACTGCCCGCACACGCCCTCGACGTTCCATTTGCTGAACGCGCGACGGTTGAAGCTGTTGAAACCGACGGCCGTGATCGTGAACACCTCACGCGGGGAGGTGATCGACGAGAACGCGCTGACGCGGGGCCTGCGTGCGGGCGAGATCGCGGGCGCGGGTCTCGATGTCTACGAGCGCGGCGCCGAAGTGAACCCGCGCCTGCGCGCGTTGCCCAATGTGGTGTTGCTGCCGCATATGGGATCGGCCACGCTGGAGGGGCGCATCGAGATGGGCGAAAAGGTCATCATCAACATCAAGACCTTTGCCGACGGGCACAGGCCACCCGATCAAGTGGTGCCGGGGATGTTGTGAGCCGGGGGCGTAACGGGGGCCAGCCCCCGTACCCCCGGGGATACTTTTCCAAAGGAGAAAGGTCATCGTGACAGCAGCGCGATCAACGGCTGGTTCTGACCGGGGATAGGCTCGGGAACGTCGGCCGGCGTCATCGGGACGGTTTTCATCGCGCTGTGGCTGCTAGCTTTCGAGAAGTGCAAGCGTCATTTCGGCAGCGGCTGGCCAAGTCGCGAAATCCGAATGCAGCGGCAGAAAGGGAATGCCGTTCGCCTCGAGAAACCCGTAGAGATCCCTCAACGCGTCTTTGCCCTTGACCTTGGCCACGTCGGACAAGGATCCCATCACCGCCTATAACCGCGATCCGAAAACCTGATGGAAGGCGCGGAGGACCTCGACCTCGGCCCCTTCGTTGTTCAGCCGCAGGATGACGGGCCCTTGCCCTGCGTCGCACTGCACAGATGTCGCCGCCAGGACAATCTGTGCGAAATGGAGCGCATCAAGGTTCAGGACAAGATCGAACTCAACGGGCCGGACATTCGGCTTTTCGGTGAACAGCGCGCTGCCTCGGCCGGTCGGATTGCTTTCGGCAAGATAGAGGGGGATGAACGATGCCGTCGAGACATCGGTTGAAAGTGCGGCGTTGAGGGCGATATCGGCCTTGCAGTACCGATCCATCGCGAACAGGCGCGCATTGGATTCGACCATGACCTAAATGAACCGGTCGCGCCGTGACTTCAGCGCTTCTGCCGTTGCCAGGAAATTCCGAAAGCCAGCGCGATCCAGGGCTGTTTTGCCTTGCCGCCGTGACCGACGATAATGGCGCAGCCGGCGGCGCAGGTAAGCCAGCCGATCATGGCCGAAAAGCCCCATGTATTCCTGCGCCTCATGGGTGCCCACATCGACGAACAAGAGTTTGGCGCCCATTTCAGCCGCCCTCATCATGACATGTTGGTGTCGGCAATGGCGGCGCGGTGGGATGGTCACGCCTGTTCAGCTTGGCTTGGCTGCCATCTGCCGCCCACGCCACAGCTTGCCGGGAGATGGCTTGCGGCGGCAGTGACAATTGTTCAACATCCCGGCGAGAACATAAGGCGAAGTCCATGGCAAGTCTGCGAAAAGCGCTCAAGGCCCTGAAACTGCTTGGCCGACGCAAAAGATGCCTTGGCCCGATCCACAGGGTCGACAGGCGGTCCGACCAGACCGGATCGGTGCCGCGAAGCGGGTTGCGGGGCGGGATGATGAAGACCTCGGTCGACCGCTTTCTCGACGCGCCGGGTCTCAATGACCGCTTCGGAGCTTCGGGTGCGCCCGCAGGAAAGCAAGCGCATCTATTTCAACTGGAATCTGCCCACTTTCATGTGGGAGGCGATACTGGGGTCGACAATGCTGCGGGCAGCGATGACGGATTATCTTGGCCCCAGGGTGCGGCTGGACGATCTTTACGTCAAGCCGGTGATGGACGGGTTGAACGTCGCGGCGGAAGGCTGGCATGACGATACTGTGGGATACCGGGTCAAGGTGTTCATGGTGTTCGACACCGAGGGCCAGCCGTCCGGGACCTTCGTTGTCCCAACCGAGCGGCCGCGTCTTTACCAGATCCGGATGCGGGACGAGATTTCGCGCTTTCTGTTCAAGACCGGGACGGATGCGCGCGAAGGCGCGGTCCGTGTCGGTTATGAACCCGGCGAATGCCTTGTCTTTGACAGCAACAATCCGCATCGGGAAGACGACCACAGCGGCGAAGGCGTCCGGTACTGTGTGACTGCCGAGTTCATCGACCGCGACATGGCAAATGCCTTGCGCGGCATGGCCCCTTGTGGTCCGGGCCAGTCATTGCACCGCATCCGGATCCCTGCGCTCAGAGGCATCGATGTCGCAAATCATCCGATGATCGATCCGCAGATCCTGCAAACTGACGGCGATGGCTGGCAATACGGGTATCAATGAGAAACCAAAGGGACCGTGATGGTGAATTCGCTCTTGATGCGGTTGACCTTTGCGCCGGTGTGCATGTTTTGTTGGCGGCATGATGAAAGCAAAACCTGCCGACTGGTGGTGCGTGCGCGGCGTCGGCGACGGCGTCACGCTGATCGACGAGCCACATATCCACGAGTTCTTTCGCTGCAACGTCTGGCATGTGCGCGGGCGGGATCGCGACATGCTGGTCGACAGTGGGATGGGCGTTGTCAGCTTGCGCGACCATGTGGCGCTGGTGACGGAAAGGCCGCTTGAGGCGGTGGCGAGCCATACCCATTTCGACCATATCGGCTGTCACCACGAATTTGCCTGCCGTTCGTGCCATGCTGCCGAGGCGCACCTCATGCGCGCACCCACGCGACAGAATACCTTTGCCGACAAGTATGTGACGGACGACATCTTTACCGTGCAGCCGACTGACAGCTTTACGGCGGCGACCTATTGTGTGGATGCGGCCCCGGCGACGCGGCTTTTGTGGGATGGCGATGGTGTCGATCTGGGGGATCGCAGGTTCGAGGTCATCCACACGCCGGGCCATTCGCCGGGCGGCATCGCGCTGTGGGAGGCCGCGACCGGCATCCTGTTTTCCGGCGACATCGTCTACGATGGCGAGTTGATCGAAGGCACCTCGGAACTGGAGCAATGGCAATATCATGTCTCGATGGAACGGTTGTTGCGACTGCCGGTGCGGGTGGTGCATGCCGGGCACTACCCAAGCTATTCCGGCGCGCGGCACACAGAGATGATCACCGACTGGCTGCGGGCCAAGGAAAAATGAAAACGTTCAACCAACCCCTTGGTGGCAACGACATGCCGCGTTTCGGCGGGCCTGCGACGTTCATGCGCCTGCCGACGCAACCTGACGCCGAGGGGCTGGATGTGGCGGTCATCGGCGTGCCCATGGATCACGGCACGTCGAACCGGTCCGGCACACGGCTTGGGCCGCGCCAGATCCGCGACGAGTCGCGCATGCTGCGGCCCTACAACATGGCGACCGGGGCGGCGCCGTTTGACCATTTGCAGGTGGCCGATATCGGCGATGTTGCGATCAACACGTTTGATCTGAAAAAGACCGTGGACATCATCACGGATTACTATGACAGGGTGCTGGCGCAAGGCGCGATCCCGATGACCCTTGGCGGCGATCATACCCTGACCTGGCCCATCTTGCGGGCGATCAAGAAAAAGCACGGGCCGGTGGCGCTGATCCATATCGACGCTCATGCCGATATCAACGACACGATGTTTGGCGAAAAGGTTGCCCATGGCTGCCCATTTCGCCGCGCCTGGGAGGACGGCTGCCTGATCAATGAACGCGTGTTCCAGATCGGCCTGCGCGGCACCGGCTATGCGGCCGAGGATTTCAACTGGGCGCGGGGGCAGGGCTGGACGGTGGTGCAGGCCGAGGCGTGCTGGCACCGTTCGCTGACGCCGCTGATGGACAAGGTGCGCCGCGTGATCGGCGATGCGCCAGTGTATCTCACCTATGACATCGACAGCCTTGATCCCGCCTTCGCTCCCGGCACGGGAACAGTTGAGCCGGGGGGCCTCAGCACTTGGCAGGCATTCGAGATCATCCGAGGCGCTGCGGGCCTGAACATCGTAGGTGGTGACCTTGTGGAGGTCTCGCCACCCTATGATCCGTCGGGCAACACTGCGCTGATCGGGGCGAACCTGTTGTACGAGATGCTCTGCGCGCTGCCGGGCGTGCCGCGCCCAGTGCAGGTGGCGCCGTTCTAGACCGCGCGCACAGTGCCGTTTGACGACATTTGATCCGGCGACTGGTTTGGTCCATGGGCGCGCGGCTGGGCCTGACGGGCAAAGCTGATCGGCTGCATCACCTCGGGTTCCACGAGTTCGATCCCCGGAGGCAGACCCATGCGCAACGGCCCGGCATCCTGCGCAAGCTTGGGCGATCCGCGATAGTGATACGGGATCACGGTGCGAAAGTTGAAATATTTGCGCGCGGCAAACGCGGCGCGTTCCATATCCATCGTATCATGCCCCCCTGCGGCCAGCAGGCCAATATCAGGCTGATGGAGTTCTGCCATCCACGCCATGTCGGCCATGATGTCGGTGTCACCCGAGAGGTAGACCGTATGCCCTTCGCCCGCGATCATGTAGCCACAGGCGGCTCCGGCATAGGGGACGACGCCTTGGTTTGCGGGCGCCGAGAGAGAATGCGAGGCGGCAACCATCGTCAGCCGGGCGCGCGCCAAAGTCACCGTCCCGCCACGATTAAAGCCGATGCCCCTTGTGCCTTGCCGTGCGCCGTAGCGTTGGATCAGGCCGTCCGGACCGACCAGCGGCACGTCAAGTTCAAGCGCGAGGCCGATGGCTTGGGCCATGTGTTCGCCATGTCCGTGCGTGACCACGACATGCGTGGCGTCTTGCAACGCCTGCATGCGCTTGTTGGTCGGAAACATCGGATTGCCGATGAGCCAGGGGTCAAATAAAAGCACGGCACCTTCGATTTCGATACGAAAACCCGAATGACCAAGCCAAGTGATCTGCATATCCACTCTCCCCAGCACCTGTAGGTGTTCAGAGTGACCGATACCGAGGCAGGATGACAACGATGTGGGATACGATCGATGCCTATTGTGAGCGGACATCTGCCACCCTGTGGGCAGAACCGGTCAACGCAATCACGAATCTCGCTTTCATCTTGGCGGCTTGGGTGATGTGGCGACGATCCGCCGGTCTGCCTGTCGCGCGGGCGCTTTGTGTCGTCCTGGCCACCATCGGGGTCGGTTCAGGACTATACCACATCTTCGCGAACGGTCTGACGGCAAGTCTGGATGTTGCGCCGATTCTGATTTTTATCCTGATCTACGTGTTCGCCGCTGCGCGCGATTTTCTGGGGCTGCAGGGATGGCGGCCCTGGGCAATGGTCGCGGGCTTTGTGCCCTATGCGGCCGTCATAGTGCCGCTGTTCTCGACGCTGCGGGTTCTGGGGTCATCGGCAGCCTACGCGCCAGTGCCGGTACTGATCGTGGGGTTTACGGTCGTCCTGTGGCACAAGGCTCCGGCGACGGCTTGGGGTCTGGCGCTGGGCGCTGCGATCTTCATCGTCAGTCTGATCTTCCGGACGATTGATATGCCGGTTTGCGCAGGTTTTCCCCTGGGCACGCATTTCATCTGGCATCTTTTGAACGCCGCGATGCTGGAAGTCATGATCGAAGTCTATTGCCGCCATCTGCGGGCAGCGCAAGGCAAGGGCAGCTGATCAAAGCCCGTTGTCGGGATCGCCAACACCGCGCAGCGGTCGTATCGTAAAAAAGCACAGCAGGAACAACACGCCAATGGCCACCCATTTTGTGGCGCCCAAGACCTGACCAAATGACGTCAATTCAAGAACCTCATCAGAATAGTAGATGTAACCCGCTTTTACTGCGACGAATGCGACAAGTGCGGCGAGAAGCGTCGGCACCTGCAACGGTCCGCCAACCGCAATCACAAGAGGAATAAGCCAGATCATGTATTCACCAGAAAAAAACGTGGACGTGCAGAGCAAAAGGGCAATCACTGAAAGACGAAGCGATGCCTGCCGTCTTGCAAAGCCAGGCCCGGAAAATCCTGATACAGGCAGAAAGACATTTGCGGCAACCATCATGGCTGAGATCAAGAAGAATACGACCTTAAGCAGATCAGGATCCATCAGCAGAATGCCGCCTGTTCTGGCAAAAGATCCAAACGCGAATTCCAGTTTTGATCCGCTCATATCGCCGAATGTGGCACTAAGCTGAACGATCATGCTTTCCGCATGCATTGGCCTGTCAATGGCGTATTTCAGGTAACCAAACACATCGCCAAGTTTCGTGCCGAATGGCAGCCAGAAGAGATGCGCGGCAACAAAGATCGCAAGAGCCGTCACGGCCATGGCAAGAAACAGCTTCCACCGCCGCCCGATATCAGTGTGCGCAAACATGAAAGGGATGAGGAAAATCGGCCAAATCTTTATGGCCGCACCAACACCGATCAGGACTGACCCCACCATGGGGCGCCCTTTTGCGGCGCCCAAGATCCCGAGGGCGGCAAAAGCTGCTGGCAAGGCGTCAAATCTTGATACAATCGAGTTGCCGCCCAACAGGTAAACGAAAATCGGACAGCAAAGTGCCGTTGCGGCAAATCCCATGGGAGATGGCGACGACAGCTTTAGGGTCACCAGGCCAGTGTAAACAGCCACAACAAAGGCGATGGCCATGAGCAAATTATGCACGGTTCTAAATAGAAACAGATCGTCGAAAAATATCCGGACGGCAGAGAAATACATCAGTGCTCCCGGTGGGTACTCCGCAACGAATCCGGTATAGGGCGCAAGTCGGCCATACGGTTCGGCAAAAGAAGGGTCGGCTGGAAGATCCCCGATCCGCGTCTGTACCCATTCTGGAAAGCCGGTCGTCCAATCCAAATCAAGGATACGCCCGGCATATTCAAAATACAACCGCTCTGAACTAAACCCGACATCCCTGCGTCCTGAATCGATCACAAGATACACGCATAAAACCGAAGTCAGAAGAATTGATAGGGCCAAGGCAACCGTCACCATCTGTCTGTGTTGTACGGGCGTCAGATGGGGAAAAAACAGGGATCGCATTTTCATGTAGGCTCTTCTTGGAATTCTAACAATATCTGAATATTCAATTATTCTGTTACCCCATTTTTCAGGTTCTGGCAAACATTTTGGACGCGCTGACGAGAGGAACGCCGTCCAATTCAGGTGTGATGCGACATGATCATGTCCAGACGTTGACGATGGCTGCAGCGGTCGGCGCGAAAGTGCGGGCACAGCACGAGTAACCGGTCACGAAGACGGGTTGCTGAAGGCCTCGGTGGTTCAAACCCGGTGCCGCAGATCTGCACGCGAGATGCTTTGGATGAGCCATGGCCTGAAGCCCGACATCTGTGTCTGCAATGCCTGTGGCAGCTTCAGCACCATTTTGGCGCACCAAAGGGTGCAGGTGATTTGGCTGCTTTTTTTGTGGGTCGATTTGTGGCACCGGCACGGGACATTCACCCGCAACCAAGAAGGCGTACGATGTTGATCAGATACGCCCGCCAGAACTGGCACATTGGGGATTGCGGGACCGCCTGTCCGGCTGTTGCCGGGATTGGCCTTCGAGGCTGATACCCGTGGCAGCTGCGGGCTGACGGCCCGCGCCGCCTCAACTTTTGACCCCATCGCGGACCCCAGGGCAATTTCGGCAACCTAGGTCCGCTCCATCACAACACCTTTCAGAGGGACCGGTTTGCGGCGACGCACCGGTCAGCCCCACAACATGAACATAGTTTCAAACGACGATGCCGGATCCGTGGCCAAAGTGGTGCATCACCTCTTGCCCAAGCATGGACGGTTTGCTGTCTTGCGGGCCGTTCTTGGGCAAATGGTGTGGCCATCCGCGCCCAAGGAGAGGGTTTTGCCCACGGGTCTGAACGACTATCTGCTGCGTGACATCGGTTTGCCCCCCGGGGCGGACTGATGTGCACTGTTGCTTTGTGTCCTTCGCGCTGCCGCCCTGCAAGCAAATGGCTTGGCCAAATGCTTGCAGGGCGGAGCGGGGGCCGCTAAACGGAGCGCAACAGCGGAGTGACCCATGGCCATCGATATCGATACCGCAAGAAAAGTGGCCAAGCTGGCCCGCATCCGGGTGGAAGAGGCGCACTTGCCCGCGCTTGCCGCCGAGTTGTCGGGCATTCTGGGCTTCATGGAGCAGTTGAACGAGGTTGATGTCGCGGGCATCGAACCGATGACGAGTGTTACGCCGATGCGGCTGAAGCGCCGTGCGGACGTGGTGACAGATGGCAACATCCAAGGCCAGATCCTCAAGAACGCGCCGGATGCACGCGAGGGGTTCTTTGCCGTGCCCAAGGTGGTCGAATGAGTGGCGCAAACAGTCTGACCATCGCGGCGGCGCGGGAGGCGCTGCGCAAGGGTGACTTGACGTCGGTCGATCTGACCATGGCGTGCCTGACGGCGATTGATGCGGGCGACGGGCTGAACGCGTTTGTCCACAAGACGCCCGAGATTGCGCTGGATCAGGCGCGCGCGGCTGATGCGCGGCTGGCCCAAGGGGATGCACCTGCGATGTGTGGCATTCCCTTGGGGATCAAGGATTTGTTCTGCACCAGGGGCGTGCAAAGCCAGGCCGCGTCGAACATCCTGCGCGGGTTCAAGCCTGAATATGAAAGCTGCGTGACGACACGGCTTTTCGATGCGGGCGCGGTCATGCTGGGAAAGTTGAACATGGACGAGTTTGCCATGGGGTCGTCGACTGAGACCTCTTGCTATGGCAATGTGATCAACCCTTGGCGCCGCACCAATGATGATACCGCGCTGACGCCCGGCGGCTCGTCCGGCGGGTCTGCCGCGGCGGTCGCGTCCGACATGTGTCTGGCGGCAACCGGCACCGATACCGGCGGCTCGATCCGCCAGCCAGCGGCGTTTACCGGCATTGTGGGCATCAAGCCGACCTATGGGCGTGTCAGTCGCTGGGGCATCGTGGCCTTTGCCTCGTCCTTGGATCAGGCGGGGCCGATGACGAAATCGGTGCGCGATGCGGCGATCATGCTGGGTGCCATGGCTGGCCATGACCCCAAGGATTCTACCAGCGCCGACCTCCCCGTGCCGGATTTCGAGGCCGCCCTGACCGGCGATATCCGCGGCAAGAAGATCGGCATTCCGCGCGAATACCGCATGGACGGCATGCCCGCCGAAATCGAGGCGCTTTGGCAACAGGGCATCGCGATGATGAAGGATGCGGGTGCGGAGATCGTCGACATCACTTTGCCGCACACGAAATATGCGCTGCCAGCCTATTATGTGATCGCGCCCGCCGAGGCGTCGTCGAATCTCGCGCGGTACGATGGGGTCAGGTATGGTCACCGCGCGAAATTGGCGCAAGGTGACGGGATCACCGAGATGTATGAAAAGACCCGCGCCGAGGGGTTTGGCCACGAGGTGCAACGCCGGATCATGATCGGCACATATGTGCTGTCGGCGGGCTTTTACGACGCCTACTACAACCGTGCGCGAAAAGTGCGGGCCCTGATCAAGCGCGACTTCGAAACTGTGTTTGCCGACGGGATCGACGCGATCCTGACGCCTGCGACGCCGAGTGCTGCATTTGGTCTGGGCGAGATGGCGAATGCGGACCCGATCAAGATGTACCTCAACGACGTCTTTACGGTGACGGTGAACCTTGCGGGACTTCCGGGTATCTCGGTGCCGGTGGGATTGGACGCGCAGGGGCTGCCGTTGGGGCTGCAGCTGATCGGGCGGCCTTGGGACGAGGCGGGTCTGCTCAATCACGCCTATGTGCTGGAGGCGGCGGCCGGCTTTGTGGTCAAAGCGAACAAATGGTGGTAAGCGCCCCCAAATGCCTGAAAATCGAGGCCTGAACATGCGTCCGACCCTTGCTTTGCCTTTGATCATCCTTGGGCTTTCGGCCTGCACGCCGCCGCTCCCGGAATCGGGCGCGCAAGGGGTCGGGTTTCAGGATTATGGCATCTATCTGAACCAGCAGTCGCGCGTGGCTGCGGGTGCTGCACCTGTCACGGTCGTACCGCCGGGCAGCGGATTCTCTCCCGATGGAGTGGCGGCCGCGATAGATCGCGCAGATGGCAAGCAAGTTGGTACCGCCGCGCCAACCGTATTCGATCCAAACGATCCCAACCGCCCGCGCGGCAATGCCCCGGTCGGCATCCAGACCCAAGCTGGCGAGATCCAAACCGGCAACGGTGCGATTTCAGATGAACAGGATTTTGGCGCCGTCTCGAGCCGCGAGTCAATCGAAAGCGACAAGGCCCGCATTGAGCGCAACCGGTCGCAATATGTGGTCGTCCAGCCCGGAGCCTTGCCGCAGCGCCCGGGCGACACCGGTCCCAACATCGTGGAATATGCTCTGGCCACCACCCATGCCCCGGGTGTGCAATTGCACAAACGGTCTTCTTTCCGCTCTACTGATCCAGCGGCGGCCTGCGCGCGTTATGGCGCGCCGGACCTCGCACAAGAGGCGTTCCTGGCCAAGGGCGGTCCGGAAAAAGACAAGCTGGGTCTGGACCCCGATGGCGACGGCTTTGCGTGCAGTTGGGATCCGCGACCCTTTCGTTCCGCCTTGCGGTAAGGTTCGGGCGGATGGAGGCTGAGACGTTTCCATCGCCCAACTTTGGCAATCGCCGGGATGGCGCGCGGCCAGAGCTTGTCGTGCTGCATTACACCGGGATGGACAGCCATGCGGCCGCACTTGCGCGGCTTTGTGATCCGGCGGCCGAGGTTTCTGCGCATTATCTGATTGCGCGCGACGGCAGGGTACGTGCCCTCGTGGACGAAGCCCATCGCGCCTGGCATGCCGGAGCAGGTGCTTGGGGTGCGATTTCGGATGTGAATTCTCATTCGATCGGGATCGAGATCTGCAATCCCGGCCATCAACCTTTTGCCGAGCGCCAGATCGCCGCGCTGGAAGTGCTTTTGCAAGACGTCATGACGCGCTGGAAGATGGCGCCGCAGTGTATTATTGCGCATTCCGACATGGCACCACGCCGCAAACGTGACCCGGGGCCGCGATTTGACTGGCAGCGGCTGGCTCTGATGGGGCTGTCGGTCTGGCCCCAGCCGGGTAATGTGATCCCCAAGTTGTCCTTTTCCGAAGCCGCGCGCACGTTCGGCTATCCCGATTTGCCGCAAAAAGATGTGCTCGATGCCTTTCGCCTGCGGTTTCGTCCGTGGGCGGGCGGACCGCTGGATGCGGTGGACACCGCCATGGCCAATGACCTCGCCGCGCGCTACGGGCGCAACATCGCTGCGGGGCCGATGCTTTAGGCCAACAGCCTCGGTCCCAGAGCGCGATGGCGACGCCCGCAGCGCCCGGTCCGGGGGCAACCCCGGTAATGCGCCAGCGTCGGGGCGCGGGGCGACCTGTGCAGGCGGGCGATGCCATTGACGCACGGTCCGGGCGCGCGTAAGTCGCTGTTGCGCGGATGGCTGGATGACCGCGGCTCCGGACGTGATCCGGGGTCGAGGAAAGTCCGGACTCCATGAAGCAAGGGTGCCGGGTAACGCCCGGCGGGGGTAACCCCAGGGAAAGCGCCACAGAGAAGAGACTTCCACGCTTGCGTGGTAAAGGTGAAACGGTGGGGTAAGAGCCCACCACGGACCGGGCAACCGGGACGGTATGGCAAGCCCCACCCGGAGCAATGCCGAATAGGGGCCTCACGCGGGCTGGTCCCGGCGAAAGCCGGGATACCGCCGCAGGGACGCATCAGCCCGGAGGCCCGGGTTGGCAGCTTGACCCCCTTGGTAACAAGGTGGGCAGAGGAATGGTCATCCATGGGGGCAACCCCGGGACAGAATCCGGCTTACAGGCCATCCGCGCAGTTACCGACGATCTGGGGGCGCTGCCCCCAGAGCCCCCGGGATATTTGGGCAAATGTGAAAGGGTCAGGGGCGATGATTTGATCGCGCGGCGATCGGATTGGCGGTTGACTCTGCGTGCGCCATCCGTACAAGGCGGATTCAGGAATTTCACCGGGGCATGCGCTCCGGAACGATGGAGATGTGGACTATGGCCAAACCGGCGACGATCAAGATCCGTCTGAACTCGACAGCGGGCACGGGACACTTTTACGTGACGCAAAAGAATGCGCGCACGATGACCGAAAAGATGGTCGTCAAGAAGTACGACCCCGTCAAGCGCGAGCATGTCGAATACAAGGAAGGCAAGATCAAGTAGGATCTCGTGCCTTGACCTTTGATCAAATGCCGCGCCCCGTACGGGCGCGGTTTTCGTTTTGGGGGTAGCGCATGGAAAAGAACCACGCCGAGTTTCATTTCATGTCGCGCATCGGCTGGCTGCGTGCGGCGGTGCTTGGGGCCAATGACGGGATCGTCTCGACTGCGTCGCTGATCGTGGGGGTGGCGGCGGCCTCCGGGCGGGCCGAAGTGCTGGTGGCCGGGATGGCGGGGCTCGTTGCCGGGGCGTTGTCGATGGCGGCCGGGGAATATGTCTCGGTCAGCTCGCAAGCGGATACCGAGACCGCCGACATCGCCCGCGAAAAGGCCGAGATCGCCACGGATGGTGCCGAAGAGCAACGTGCGCTGGCCGGGATCTACGAGCGGCGCGGGGTGCCGAGCGCGCTTGCCGCACAAGTTGCGGCGGCACTGCATGCAAGCGATCCGCTGGGCGCGCATGTGCGCGACGAGCTGGGCATTTCGGAGCATACCGAAGCCAGACCCCTGACGGCGGCAATGGCGTCGGCTGCGACCTTTGCCGTGGGCGCCGCCTTGCCGCTGGCCACGGCGGCACTGGTGCCTGAGGCTGCGATCAGTCTTTGGGTCACGGGATTGTCGTTGCTATTTCTGGCACTGCTTGGGGCGGTCGGCGCGCGGGCAGGGGGCGCGCCGGTGCTGCGGGCGGTCTTGCGCGTGACCTTTTGGGGCGCGGTTGCGATGGCGATCACCGCGCTGGTCGGCAAGATTTTTGGGGCCGTTGTTTGAGGTTGGACTTTCCTTTTGGCGCATTGTGCCCATCTTGGATGACATGCTGCCACCTGACGCAACCCTGACGCTACGCCATGCCACACTGCGCGATCTGTCGGCGGTGGATGCGCTATTGGCGCGCAGCTATCCACGGCTGCTGGCGGCGGACTATCCGCCGTCGGTTCTGGTGACTGCCTTGCCGATCATCGCGCGGGCGCGGCCGGAGCTTTTGGCCTCGGGGCGATACTGGCTGGCAGAGGATGCCGCAGGTCGCCTGCTGGGCGCCGGGGGGTGGAGCGGGCATGCCCCGACGCCCCGTGATGGTTCTGGCGGGCCCGGCACGCGAACGGATGGTCTGGCGCATGTGCGGCATGTGGCGACCGACCCGGATGCGTTGCGGCGCGGTGTGGGCCGGGCGCTGATGGCGCGCGTGATGGCGGAGGCTCGGGCAACGGGGTTTCGCCAGATGGAGAGCCTGTCGACCCTGACCGCTGTGCCGTTCTATACAGCGGTCGGGTTCCGCGAGATCGGGTCCATCGTCGTCGGATTGCGCCCTGGCATCAGCTTTCCGGCGGTGCGGATGGTCTGTGACTTGCCCTGATCGTTGAGGTGACGGCGCAAATGACAAGGGCCGGTCTTGCGACCGGCCCTTTCCCATTAACCGTGCTGCGAAATTTATTCGCGGTTGCCCATGAACTGCAGCAGGAACATGAACATGTTGATGAAGTCGAGATAGAGCGTCAACGCGCCCATGATGGCCGACTTGGCCAGCCATTCCTGGTCCATCGACTGCGCGTGCTGGATGTAGTCGGTCTTGATCTTTTGCGTGTCATAGGCAGTCAGGCCTGCAAAGATCAGCACGCCGATCACCGAGATCGCGAAGGCCAGCGCCGAAGATGCCAGAAAGATGTTCACGACCATCGCGACGAGCAAGCCGATCAGGCCCATCATCAGGAACGTGCCCATGCCGCTGAGGTCACGTTTGGTGACGTAGCCGTAAAGCGACAAGCCCGCGAACGCGATCGCGGTGATGAAGAACGTCTGCGCGATCGAGACACCGGTAAATACCTGGAAGATCCAGGCCAGCGACAGGCCCATGACAGCTGCAAAGGCATAGAAGTACAGCTGTGCTGCGGCTGCGGACAGCCGGTTGATCAGCGCGCCGAACGCGAACACCATGATCAGCGGGGCGAACATGATCACCCAGCCAAGGATGTTGGGGCTCAGCGTGACAGGGTCGCGGAAGATGCCAAGCAGCGCATCGGATGTGCCGACGGCCCAGGCAACGCCGCCCGTCAGCAGCATGCCCACGGACATCAGCCCGTACACTTTGTTCATGTGGGCGCGTAGCCCTGCGTCGATCTGCGCGGTCTGAGTGCCTGCGCCGACCGGACGGGTCGTTTGATAGTCAGCCATGTGAAGCCTCCGAAGTTGCACCAATGCGGAGGGCCCAAGAGGTCCACCCGCGCATGGTGCCAATATTGTAGCCATCCCCGCAGTTTTCAAGAAGGAAGTCGCCAATACATTAGCTATTCTGTCATGAATTCCGACGGCGGTCGTGCCAATGATCCGGTGTATCCCAGAAAGGCCGCACGGCTTCGGTCATCGCTTGGTGGCGGGTGAAGCCGATATCGTGCAGCATGTGATCGTCAAGGCTGGCAAGTCTGCTCCGCTGGCGTGATAGCACAGCCCAGTCGAGGATCGTCGTCCATATGCCTTTGGTGCGGTTGCGGGATGCATTGCGGTGTTTTGTTGCAAGGGTGTCAAGTGGGTGTGTCATTGCAGATTCCATCGAATCAGGTGATGATTGCCATCATCGGCATCATTTCTGTTGATATATTGCGCCAAGGTGATGTATTGTGGAAATGAATGATTGTGCTGCGCTTCATCACAAAAGGCGAACAATGCCAAGAATACTGGATATGACCTCGCTGCGGTCCTTTACGGCAGTCGCCGATGCAGGTGGTGTCACCCGCGCGGCGGGGCTTTTGAATCTCACACAGTCTGCGGTCTCGATGCAGATCAAGCGGCTGGAGGAGAGCCTTGGCTTGGCACTGTTTTCGCGGACAGCGCGCAAACTGGCGCTCACGCCGGAGGGCGAGCAGCTTTTGGGGTTCGCGCGGCAGATATTGTGCTTGAATGACGACGCGTTGTCACGGCTGACGACCGCGAGCTACCAAGGGGAGCTGCGCCTGGGCGTGCCGCATGACATTGTCTATCCGGCGATGCCCGGCATTCTGAAGCGGCTGGCGGCACAGTACCCGCGCGTGCGGGTCAATCTGGTGTCGTCTTACACGCAGCTTTTGAAAGCCGCTTTTGACAAGGGCGAGTTGGACGTGATCGTCACGACCGAAGATAGCCCCGGACCAAATGGCGTTGAACTTGCGCGCCGGGATCTGGTGTGGGTGGGGGGGCAAGGTGGCGTTGCGTGGCAAAAGCTGCCGCTTCGGCTTGGGTTCAAGGACAGCTGCATGTTTCGCCCCTTCGTGCAGGCCAAGCTGACGGCCGCGCATGTCCCTTGGGAGATGGCTGTTGAAGCCGAAAGCGAACAGGTGATCGAGGCGACTGTTGCTGCGGACCTTGCCGTCTCGGCGCGTTTGCGCGACGCGATGCCCTTTGGCATGGTCGAGATCGACGCACGTGGGGAGTTGCCGGATCTCGGGGACCTCGGGATCTACCTCTATGCCGCCCCCACAATGTCGGGCGAAGCCGCAGACAGTTTGCTGCAGGAATTGCGTCTGGCTTATGGTGCGTGACGTTGGCGCCGTCTGGTGGCGCGGATCGTCGGCTGAGGCGGCGACGGCTTGCGTTCTTCTTGCGCCTGTCGATGCAAGAAGGGTCGAAACGAGAGATTTTTTTGTGCTCTTGAGTTGCTCGGTTCAACCAAACATGTGTGACAGATTTGGGAAATGGACCCTGCATGTGCCAATCTGCGTGGTTTGGGCAAAAATCCGCCGAAAATATTTGCAAAA
The DNA here is from genome assembly GCA_031378845.1 of Rhodobacterales bacterium. Lineage (GTDB taxonomy): Bacteria > Pseudomonadota > Alphaproteobacteria > Rhodobacterales > Rhodobacteraceae > JAJNPS01. Next base: position 8,017 of record JANNES010000024.1, on the reverse strand, counting down.
TGCGATATTGCCCATCGAATATTTGCATTTTGCATCGCGTTTTGCGATTCGACTTTAAGGCGAGTTCGAATTGACTTTAGCCCGCCCCGGCTGTTCAGTACAGCCTTGCGGTGAATTCTTCGTCGTCTGTATAATTGGACATATCTAAAAGGACAGGTTTTCACCCGGTTTTTGAGATTCTGTGGATAAGCTGTTTCCAGACAACTTTGGCACGAAAATTGCTTGGTAGTAGGTATGGGGAAGTAAATCAGTTACGTAGAGTATGGAGAGTAGAATGAAGCACCCGGTTGACGCCCACGTGGGAAAACGTATCCGCCATCGCCGGTGGATGGTGGGCATGACCCAGCAGCAATTGGCTGACAAGGTGGGGATCAAGTTCCAGCAAATACAGAAGTACGAGACCGGGATGAACCGTGTCAGTGCTTCGCGTCTTTGGGATATTGCAGACGCACTTGGCGTCGCGATTGCCTTCTTTTTTGAAGGTCTGGATGCGGTCCGCGAACAGGTGAAAGCAAACGAAGGCGACTTCATGGCCGACAAAGAGGCCCTGGAACTCGTCCGTTCGTATTATGCGATCCCCGAAGCGCAACGCCGTCGCCTTTTTGATCTGGCGCGCGTCCTCAGCGACGCAGCCTGACGGCTGCGCTTTGGCTTGACCCCGCGTGTTCCAGCCGTTAGCGGCTGGGACCGAGGTCCGCACGATTGATGTGCGGTCTTGGCTTGGTGGCGGGAAGGTTGGAAAGTGGTCGATATTGGATCCGCCGTGGCGGCAGAATTGATTGCCACGGCAAATGCGCTGGCCGATGCCGCACGCTTGGCAACCCTTTCATATTTTCGGACTGCCGATCTGGCTGCCGAAAACAAGGAAACGCATCGGTTTGACCCCGTGACGGCGGCAGATCGGCTGTCCGAAGAGCGGATGCGCGCAATTCTGGCGGCACGGCGCCCCAACGACGCAATTCTTGGGGAAGAGTTCGGGGCAAAAGCCGGAACCAGCGGTTTGACATGGGTGCTTGACCCCATCGACGGCACCAGAGGGTATTTTGCCGGAACACCGACCTGGGGTGTTCTGATCTCGGTCGCTGATGCGACAGGGCCGATCTACGGCATCATCGACCAACCCTATATCGGCGAGCGGTTCGAAGGCGGGCTTGGCCGCGCTGAGATGACAGGCCCGCAAGGCCATCGCGGCTTGCGTTGCCGCCAGGCACGTCCGCTGTCAGAGGCAATCCTTTTCACGACGTTCCCGGAAATTGGCACCGCGGCCGAGGCAACCGCCTTTCGCAAGGTTGCCCACGGCGTGCGACTGGTGCGCTATGGCATGGATTGCTATGCCTACGCGCTGATCGCGGCGGGCCAGATTGACCTTGTGATCGAGGCGGGCCTTCAGGCCTATGACGTGCAGGCGCCGATTGCGGTGATCGAAGCGGCGGGCGGCGTCGTCACCGATTGGGATGGGCGACCCTGCCATGACGGTGGGCGCATTCTGGCGGCGGCCAATGCGCAAGTGCATGCCGCGGCGCTGGCTTTGCTGATGGGGTAAGGGGGGCTCACCCCCCCCAAAGCCCGCGATCCGCGCGGGCCTTTCCCCCCCGAGGGTACTTTCAAACAGAAAAAGCGCATGCCGGGTCAGGGCAACCCTTGCGGGGTCTTTGGTTGGGGCGTTAGCGTCGTCGGGCGGAGCACTCAACCCGAGTCCTTACCCCTTCTGTCGGTCCGCCGGTTCTCGTTCCACCGAAGGGGCCGTGCAATCTGGGGAACACCATGCCCGATATCTTGATCCGCAACGCCGATGTCGTCGTGACGATGGACGCGGCGCGGCGCGAAGTCACCGGCGGCGATGTCTTGATCCGGGGCGGCCTGATCGCAGCAGTGGGGCAGGGTTTGCGGGTCCCCGGTGGCGCAGCCGTGGTGGAGGCGCGCGGCTGCGTCGTGACCCCGGGCTTGGTCAATACGCACCATCACCTGTATCAGACCCTGACGCGCGCGGTGCCGGGGGGGCAAGATGCGCTGCTTTTTGGCTGGCTAAAGACCCTTTACCCGATCTGGGCGCGGTTCGGACCTGACGAGATGTTTGTCAGTGCGCAAACTGGTCTGGCGGAGCTGGCGCTCTCGGGATGCAGCCTGACGTCGGATCATCTTTATCTTTATCCCAACGGCGCACGGCTGGAGGACACGATTGCGGCGGCGGGCGAGGTCGGGTTGCGGTTTCATCCCACGCGGGGGGCCATGAGCATCGGCGAAAGTGCCGGAGGTCTTCCCCCTGACCGTCTGGTCGAGGGGGAGGCTGCGATCCTTGCCGACATGATCCGCGTCGTTGATGCCTTTCACGACCCGGCACCGGGCGCGATGGTTCGGGTGGGGCTGGCACCGTGTTCGCCGTTTTCGGTCAGTCGCGATCTGATGCGCGAGACCGCTTTGCTTGCGCGCGACAAGGGCGTCATGTTGCACACCCATCTGGCTGAAAATGACGAAGACATCGCCTATTCGCTTGCCCAGTTCGGCTGTCGTCCGGGCCAGTATGCCGAAGATCTGGGCTGGACGGGTGCGGATGTCTGGCACGCCCATTGCGTCAAGCTGAATGGTTCGGAAATTGATCTTTTCGCGCGGTCCGGTACCGGGATTGCCCATTGCCCCTGTTCGAATTGTCGTCTTGGCTCGGGCATCGCGCCGATCCGCCCGATGCGGGACGCAGGCGTCAAGGTGGGGCTTGGCGTCGATGGATCGGCCAGCAACGATGCGGCTTCGTTGATCGGCGAGGCACGGCAGGCAATGCTGTTGCAGCGGGTCGCGCGCGGGGCGGATGCGATGTCCGCGCGCGAGGCGCTGGAGATTGCCACCCTGGGCGGCGCGCAGGTTCTGGGGCGATCTGATTGCGGATCGCTCGAGGTCGGCAAATGCGCCGATATCGCGATCTGGGATGTCTCGGGGATCGAGGCCGCCGGGTCTTGGGACCCGGTCGCGGCGCTGATCCTTTGCGGCCCGATGCGGGTGCGCGATCTGTTCGTGCAGGGGCGCGGGGTGGTGCAGGATGGGCAGATGACCACAATCGATATGGGGTCAGTGGTGGCGCAGCAGAACCGGCTGGCGCGGGCGTTGATGGAATGATAGCCCAAGGCCCGTGCGGAGGGACCGATGTCACATAACTATGAATCGCAGCGGCGCGACACCTATGCCAGTTTTCAGGATATCCAGGGGGTCAAGCTGCCGAAAGAGGCGGTGATCGACTTTTTGTTCTTTATCGAGGAACTGGATGCCGATTGGGCGGCGCTGGAAAAGGCGCTGCAAAAGGAAGGGTTCCGCACCCGCCGCGACAAGGACGGAGAGACGCTGGTGGCAAGCTATGGTCCGCTGGCTGTGACACCGGAAGCAATCTGGGTGCACGAACGGATCGCGACATCGATTGCGCTGAAGTTTGATTTCTATCCGGATGGGTGGGAGTTGTGGGAGTAGACTTTCGGGGATGTTCACCTGATTGACGCATGCCCCAATCTTTCGTCAGGGCGCCAAACGCGGGCAGAACCGCAATCCGTTCAGACGGGCGCCGCCTTTTTGATCGCAGACTTGACAGATGCCGCGTCACACGCAACGCTTGTGTCAAAGCAGCCTTACGGTTTGCCATGCACAGCGCAGCACCTCGCCAACTTTCCCTGAGCGAAGCCCATCTGGCGCGTGTGGCGCGCGCGGTGCCGGATCCCGGTCAATCGTCGCGTTATTCCCAGCTGACGGATTTGGAACTGGACGGCTTGGCGCGTCGTTTGCTTGCTGAAAACAATGGCGCGCCGTTCTGGTTGTTTGCCTATGGCTCGCTGATTTGGAAGCCGGCGTTTGACCATGTTGCAGCACTTCCTTGCGTCGCGCATGGCTGGCGCAGATCCTTTTGTCTGAACATTCAGAACTGGCGCGCCACGCCAGATCAGCCCGGATTGATGCTGGCATTGGAAAAGGGCGGCGCGTGTTCAGGTGTTGCCTACCAGATGCCCGACGATGATCCGCAGGGCCGCATGCTGCGCCTTTTAAGGCGCGAGATCAGTTATCACGTGGACGTGCCTTGGCTCCGCTGGCTGACTGTCCGCGCTCAGGGCAGGGCATTCCGCGCCTTTGCGTTCTATTGTGCGCCAAGAGAAGATCAGGATTATGTGCGACTTCCCGTGGCCGAACAGGCGGCAAGGCTGGCGCGTGCTGTCGGGCACGTTGGAAGCTGCGCGGAATATCTGCGCAATACGGTCGCGCATCTGGAGGCGCTTGGCATTCGCGACAGCTATCTGTGGAAACTGCAAAAACTCGTCGCGGCGGAAATTGATGCGCTGCCCGGTACGGCAGGTAATTCCTGAGCCTGCGCGCCAGACCTACATCGGTTTCTGGCAAACTCCCCCCACCCAAACCGCCCTTATCGCCCGGTCATCCCCCATCATCACCGTCGGAAACACCGCCTCCCAGACGTCCGCTGCTCGCGCGAAAGTCTGCGCAATCGCGGGTGTGCTGGCCAGATCCACCACGACCAGATCCGCCTCCATCCCCGGCGCGATGTTGCCGATCATCCCCTCTGCCCGCAGCGCGCGGGCCGATCCGACCGTGGACAGCCACCACAGCTGCGACGGGTGCAGGGCCTGACCGCGCAACTGCGCCACTTCATACGCCGCAGCCATCGTCCGCAACATCGAGAAACTCGACCCGCCGCCGGTATCGGTCGCCAGACCCACGCGCATCGTCTTTGCCAGACCCATATCGAACAGACCCGAACCGATGAACGTATTCGACGTCGGGCAATGCACCAAACTCGCCCCCGCCTCGGCCAGCCGGTCCTTTTCCCGCGTGGTCATATGGATCGCATGTCCGTAGACGGCCCCTTCGCGCAGCAGGCCTTGCGCCTCGTAGGTATCCAGATAGTCGCGCGATTGCGGAAAGAGGTCCTTGACCCAGGCGATTTCGTCCAACTGTTCGCTGAGATGCGTCTGCATGAGGCAATCTGGATGCTCGCGCCACAGGGCCCCGAGTGCGGCCAGTTGTTCGGGCGTCGAGGTGGGCGAAAAGCGCGGCGTGATCACATAGGACAGCCGTTCCACCCCATGCCATTTGTTCAGCAGGTCCTTGCTGTCGTCGTAGGCGGATTGCGCGGTATCCAGCAGCCCATCGGGCGCGTTGCGGTCCATGCAGGTCTTGCCCGCCCAGGCACGCAGGCCCCTTGCACTGGCGGCGTCGAAAAACGCATCCACGCTTACGGGATGAACCGTGGCATAGCTGCACATCGAGGTCGTGCCATGCGCCAGCGCCAGCGTCAGATAGCGGTTGGCAATCTCGTCGGCATAGCTGCGGTCGGCAAGACGCATCTCTTCGGGAAAGGTATAGGTGTTTAGCCAATCAATCAGCCGTTTGCCCCAGCTGGCAATGATGGCAGTCTGGGGGTAATGCACATGCGCGTCGATGAATCCGGCCGAGATCAGGCATGACCCGTAATCGGTGATCCGCGCGTGTGGATGCGCCCGTCGCAAGGTGTCGGCGTCTCCCACGGCGACGATACGGCCTTGATCCACCAGGACGGCCGCATCGACACGCGCGGCATCCGGCCCGTCGCGAAACGGGTCGCCCGAAAAGGAAAGAACGAGTCCCAGGAGAAGGTCGGCCATGATCGTCCTTTGTTTCACTCTGGTGTCCACACGCTAGAGCGTTACGCGACAAGCGTAAATCGGCATAGGCCCCCTGTTCGCTTGAAACAGCTTTGCGTAAGGTCGCGCAAAAGACGAGGATCTGCGATGTCCCAAGACCAAAATGACGGACGAGAGATGATGCTGGACGAGCCGCGCATCGAGGCCGTTCGTGCCGCAATTGCCCAAGAGGATGGCACCGCCCTCGTGGCGCTGCTGCAACCGCTGCACCCGGCCGACATTGCCGACCTTCTGGAACAGATCGGTGCAGGCGAACGCGCGGTCTTTTTGCACCTTGCGATGGACGAGATTGACGGCGACGTGCTGTCCGAGGTGTCCGAAGGCATCCGCGAAGAGGTCATCGCGGCCCTGCCGCCCGAACGCGTTGCCGAGGCGATACGCGATCTGCATACCGACGATGTCGTTGATATTCTTGAGGATCTTGAGGCCCCTGCCCAGGGGATGATTCTGGATGCGCTGACCGATATCGACCGTGTGGCGGTTGAGCAGGCGATGTCTTACCCCGAAGAGACCGCTGGCCGTCTGATGCAGCGCGAAGTCGTCGTGGCCCCCGAACACTGGACCGTTGGTGCCGCCATCGACCATCTGCGCGAGGCCGACCATCTGCCCGATCAGTTTTATCACATCATTCTGGTCGACCCCCGGATGAAACCCTTGGGGTATGTGACCTTGGGCCGCGTGCTGTCATCGCAACGCGACGCAGCACTGAAAGACATTCAGGAAGACAGCTTTCGCGTGATCGAGGCGGAGACCGACGAAGACGACGTGGCCTATGTTTTCAACCAGTACCATCTGATTTCTTGCCCGGTCGTGGACAAGGACGGCCGCTTGGTCGGTGTCATCACCATCGACGATGCGATGAACGTGCTGGATGACGAACATGAAGAAGACATGCTGCGTCTGGCCGGTGTCGGGGACGAAACAAGCCTGTCGGACGGTGCCTTTCAGACCATGCGGCAGCGTTTGCCGTGGCTGATCGTGAACCTCTTCACCGCGTCGCTGTCGGCGATTGTGATCACGCAATTTGAACATACCATCACCACCCTTGTGGCATTGGCGGCCCTGATGCCGATTGTGGCCTCCACGGGAGGGATTGCGGGGACCCAGTCGCTGGCAGTGGCGGTGCGCGCGCTGGCCACGCGAGACCTCACCCGCGCCAACGCGTCGCGCGTGGTGTTGCGCGAGCTGGGGGCCGGGGTGCTGAACGGCATCGGACTGGCGTTGATCCTGGGCTTTGCTGCCTGGGGCATCTTTGGCAATCCGCTTTTGGGTGTGGTCCTTGGCATCGCGATGATCGTCAACCAGATCGTCGCGGCCCTGGGCGGTGTTCTGGTGCCGCTGACACTGGAACGGATGGGGCTCGACCCGGCGCTTGCTTCGGGTACGTTTGTGACGACTCTGACCGATGTGATGGGGTTCTTTGCCTTTCTGGGGCTGGCAACCGTGATGCTGATATGACCGGTGACGCAAAAGCTGCGGCCCGGATCGCAGCCTTTGCCGCACGCAAGGCAGCTTTTGCCGCAGGGCAAGGGAACGCCGCACGGCATCTGATGGCCGCACTGGCGCGCCATCACGGCAAGTCCCTTGCGGGCTACATGCCGATGCGCACCGAAATTGATCCGCTGCCCGCGATGGCACGACATCAAGGGGCGGTTTGCGTGCCCGTCATCATCGGCAAGGGTCAGGCACTGCAGTTTCGCGAATGGACGCCCGACGCCGCGATGATCGAAGGTGAGTTCCGGGCCCTGATCCCTGCCGCAGGCGATTGGATCGTGCCAGACGTCCTGATCGTGCCGCTGCTTGCGTTTGACGCGCGTGGCTACCGTCTTGGTTATGGCGGCGGGTTTTACGACCGCACCCTGGAAATGCTGCGTGCCGCAGGCCCCACCCTTGCCGTGGGCTACGCCTTTGCCGCGCAAGAACTGCCCGAAGTGCCGATTGACGCCACCGATCAGAGGCTCGACCTGATCGTGACCGAACACGGCATCAGGCCTTTTGTCTGATGTCACCTTTGCGCAAGTATCCCGGGGTCCGGGGCAGCGCCCCGGCCTTGTCCCGGCTCAACGCGCGATGTTTTCCTGCCGCACGAACATGTTGGCCCAGGCCCGGTCGACAAGGTCCGGCGTCATGTGATACGGCACCCCCTCGAACTCGCACACCGCGATCATCTGGTCGATCAGGTAGACCGGCTGATAGTTCGCATAATTGTTCTCGATCGTCGGGAACTTGACCTTCATCAGGTGCACAAGCGTGCGTTCGTCCAGCGGCATCTTTTTCTTGCGCGCGACCATGGCGAAAATCTTGAGAAAGTTTTCCTGGTTCGGCCCGTCGATCTTGATCTTGAAGAAAAT
>JANNES010000011.1:0-16334 GCA_031378845.1 Rhodobacterales bacterium | reverse complement strand
TGTGCAGGCGGCGGAAAGCCCGAGATCTGATCGGCCAGCAAGGGGCGGAACGACGGGCGCGACTTGATCTTTGCGTACCAGTCCTTCAGCACCATATGCCGGTTCCAGTCGACATCCGAAATATAGTCCAGACAGCTCAGATGCGCGGCGGCGGTGAAATCGGCCAGTGTCATCGCATCGCCCGCAAGCCAGCGCCGCTGATCCAGAAGCCAGGCCATGTAATCGAGGTGAAACTTGATCCGCGCCGAGCCGGACTTGACGTTGCGGCTGTCGGGATATCCTTGCCCGGTCACCTTCTTGTTCACCCGCTCGTACAAAAGCTTGGAGGTGACCTCGTTGTGGAACTTGTCGTCGAACCACGCGCAAATGCGACGCACCTCATAGCGGCCATCCGGATCGCGGGGCAGCAAGGGCGGCTGGGGCACGATCTCTTCGAGATACTCGCAGATCGCCTGGCTTTCGCTCAGCGTGCGGCTGTCCAGTTTCAGGACCGGCACCTTGCCCGCCGGATTGCGGCGCAGAAAGTCCGGCGAGGGGTCCCAATAGCGTTCCTCGACCAGTTCCACCTCGATCTTTTTTTCCGCCAGCGTCAGGCGGACCTTGCGGCAGAATGGCGACAGCGGAACGTGATAGAGACGGTTCATGCGGCAATATCCTTCACCAGCTGCTGAATTTTGACCGCCTTCTCAAAATGGTCAAGCTTATGCGTCATGATCCACCACTCGGCCATTTCCATAATCGCGGCGGGGTGGTCATTCCTGTTCTTGAAAAACGCATAGAATGATATTCCGACGCCAGATCCTTTCTGCACGATTTTGGCAGCACAGACATCCAGAATATGTTGTCTCGAAACTGCGTTCATCGACAAGGCACACTGCGTTGGGGTTGCCGCGATCGGTTGGCGCCGCTATCACCTTTCATTGCCCCGCGTGGCGGGCAAGTTCAATCGGTGAAACAGGCCGCCCGACCGTCTGTGGCCACCGTATCGGCCCCTGCCATGATCGCCCGCGTCCGTTTGCGCACGAAAGCCGAAGGGTTGGCTGCATTGCGCCCCTTGGGGTCGGGCAAGACCGCGGCCAGCCGGGCGGCCTGCACATCCGTCAGATCGCGCGCGTCGACGCCAAAGAAATGGCGGGCTGCAGCCTGCACCCCGAAAACCCCCTCATCGAATTCGGCCACGTTCAGATAGACCTCCAGGACCCGCTCCTTGCTCCAGATCAGCTCCACCACCGGGGTCAACAGGGCCTCCATCGCCTTGCGCAGATAGCTGCGGCCATGCCAGAGAAACACGTTCTTGACGGTCTGCTGGCTGATGGTGGAGGCACCGCCGCTGCCGCCGTCCTCGACCACGGCGCGGATGGCCGCCATATCGAAGCCCCAATGCAGGCAGAAATTGGCATCCTCGGCCGCGACGGCGGACCGGCCCATCACGGGGGCGATGTCTTCGTAATTCACCCAGTCCTTGGTGATCCCGCCAAGGCGCCAGCTTTCGCCCAGTTGATACAGGTTGATCGGCGGTGGCAGGAAACTGAAGAGCACGATCAACAGCGCGTAGAATGCCGCCAATCCCGCAAGTCCGCGGGCAAGCCACCAACGCACCCTGCGCAACATCGGCACCGGCGTTGCCGGTGCAGTATCCGCCTTTTTCTTGCGGGATTTCTTGGCGGGCGTTTCGGTCATCGGCCTGACTTAGACGCGCAGCCTTGCGCCACGTCAAGCCGTGCGATCGACGTCAAACGTCCTTGTGCCGCATCTGGTCGGAGGGGGTGCCCAATGGTGTGGTCTTTTCCAAAAGAGCGCGCAGCTTGTCCTCTTGTTCCTTGCTGAACGAGGTCTGGATGACGCGACCCCTGGCGCGGAACCTGGTCAGCCGTTCGGCCACCTTGTCGGTCGTCATCTTGCGCACCAGAACGCAGACAGCCGAGCCGCCCTTGTCCAGCGAGGCCCCGACATCGCGCAGAAAGTCGTCATTGATGCCGATATCGGTCGCGCGGCCCGCAAGCGCGCCAGCACCCGCGCCGACCGCCGCACCGACCAGCGGATTGAGGAACAGCAGCCCTACCAGCGCGCCCCAGATGCTGCCCCCAAAGGCACCACTTGCGGTCAGGTTGATCGCCTGATGCAAGGTAACGTCGCCGTCCTCGGCGCGGGTCACGACGACAACGTCTTCCATCTCGATCAGGTATTCCTTTTGCAGCTTGATCAGCTCTGCGCGGACCTCAAACGCGGTCGCCTCATCCGCGAACGCGACAATCACAAGGTCTGACATGGACATCCCCTAAACTTAAAGCGGTGGCGACATGCACCATCCGGGCCAGCATAGCACGTTCAAAGCGCTTTGGGTGCTGATTCTATTGTTTGGGCGTAACAGCGCGATGGCGGTTGAGGATGCGTGGGACGAGACAGGCGCATCCTTCATGCAGGCTTGCATCCCCCTCCCGTTCGCGTCGCTCGACACTGGCAAAAAGGCAGCCGCCACCCTCAGGGGTGTTTGGCAATGACGGTCAGCGCCGGTTTTCCACGGGCCGTGTCATCGGCGGTCTCAAACAGGCTTTCGAGGAAATAGGCCGATAGTTCGGCCCGGCCGGACAGGCCGGATTTGCGATAGATGGATTGCGCCTGCTGGCGGATCGTGGCCTCGGATGTGTCGCGCGCAAGGGCTATCTCTTTCAATGACATGCCTTTCAGCATCAGGCCCGCCACGTCGATCTCGGCAGTGGTCAGGTGCCATTGCTTGAACTGGTCCTCGATGGCCTGGCCCAGCGCCTCGATCTCGCGCCGACGCTGGACACGCCATGCGTCGCCATGTGCCGCCGAGCGCGCGATGTTGTTGCCGAGCGCCTCATGATCATGGCGCAGTTCAATCAGGCCATGGACAGTCCACGCCACCGCCGCCATCGCCCCGACCAGAACCAGCTTTTCGATGACGTCGGGGATGACCTCGCCCCAGGGCGGAAACACCGGCTCGCGCAGCAGATCAAATGCGCTGAGGCCAAAGATCACCAAAGCCAAAAAGACGATCATCAATACCAGCTTTTTGCGCATGATGGTCCCTGTGGTGGATCGCGCGGCGTTGTCCCAAGGCTAGTCGCGAAAAGGGACCTCCGGCAATCCATCAAATGCGATACATCCACATATCCGCTTTGAGGCGGATTTTCGGGGTCACGACGGCGGCGCATCGTGCAGGGGTTCACGACAAACCCTTATCACAAGGACCACCGCAATGACCCGCATCCCATTTGCACTGCTCTGCGTTGCGACGCTTGCCCTCCCGTCGGCGGGCTTTTCGGCAGGGCCGACGCTTGTTCCGTTCGATGCCGCCAACTTTGCGACCCCCAAAGCCAATCCGTATTTTCCACTGGACCTCGGGACCAGCAATACCCTCAAGGGCAAACGCACCGACGGCGACCCTATCGTCGAGCATTCGGTTCTGACGGTGCAAGGCCCGGGTCCGGTGATCCTGGGCGTGCCGACAACCCTCGTGCTGGACGAGGCGTTCGAGGCTGGGGTTCTGGTCGAGCGGACGTTCGACTATTTCGCGGCCGACAAGGACGGGAACGTCTGGTATTTCGGTGAGGATGTGACCAACTTCCGCTATGACGATGCAGGTCGGTTGACCGGTACCGACAACAAATCCGCCTGGCGGGCCGGGGTGAACGGCGCGCTGCCGGGCATTTCGGTGTCAGGCGTGCCAGAGGTCGGTCTGACCCTTTTTCAAGAGCACGCGCCCGCCGACGAGGCGATGGACTACGCCGAAATCCTTGCCGTCGATCTGGAGATCAATGGACCTGCGGGCACCTTTCAGAATGTGATGAAGACCTTTGAGACCAGCACCGTCGAGACCGACCTGCGCGAGTTCAAGTATTACGCACCCGGCGTCGGCATGATCCGTGCCGATGAGGGCCTGTCTGAACGTCGGGATAGCCCCGCCATCATCGTCGAACTGCAACCCTGAGTGACGCGCGCCGGGCGGGGCAAAGCCTCGCCCGGGGTTGTCTTGCACGCTTACTCCGCCGGAACCTTGATGGCGGCATCGCTGAGCGGATGCGTCAGGTGGACCAACATCTCTTTTGGGCAGACCTGCACGAAATTGCCCCGCTCGTTTGCCCAGTCGGCAAGGATCGACGCGCCATGCAGGCTGCCCGTCTCGGCGACATGGGCCGCGATCAGGCCGCGCAGGTCTGCCTCCCAATGGGGGTGGGCGACGGGGCTGGTCACGATGCTTTCAAAGTTCATGTGGTCCTGGGCGATGCCGTTAGGGTCGTGGACGTAGGCCATCCCGCCGGTCATGCCCGCGCCAAAGTTCGCGCCGATCCGGCCCAGGATCACCGCCACGCCGCCGGTCATGTATTCACACCCGTTGGAACCGCAGCCCTCGACCACCACCCGCGCACCGGAGTTGCGGACGGCAAAGCGTTCGCCGGCGCGTCCAGCCGCAAAGAGATAGCCGTCGGTGGCGCCGTACAGCACGGTATTGCCGATAATGGTGTTGTCTGACGCCACCAGAGGCGAGGACATCGACTGGCGTACCACGATCATGCCGCCCGACAGGCCCTTGCCGACATAATCGTTGGCGTCGCCCATCACCTCGATCTTGAGGCCACGCACCGAGAATGCGCCAAGCGATTGGCCGCAAGACCCGGTCAGTTTGACCGTCAGATGATCCGGTTGCAGCTGGTTGCGCATGCCGAATTTCTTGACGATGTGACTGCTGGCCCGTGCGCCGATGGTGCGGTGGGTGTTGCGCACGGCATAGCTGAGCTGCATCTTTTCACCATCCTCGAAGAACCGCGCGCCATCCCGGATGATTTCTGCATCCAGCGTGTCGGGGACCGAGTTGCGCGGCTTGGAGCGGTCGTAGGTGATCTTGTGGGACGCATCGACCGTGATCAGCAACGGATTGAGGTCGAGGTCGTCGAGATGCGCAGCACCCCGGCTGACTTGGGTCAGAAGATCGGCACGGCCGATGATCTCATCCAAGGACCGCGCGCCGATCTGGGCGAGGATTTCGCGAACCTCTTGCGCGTAAAAGGTGATCAGGTTGACCACCTTTTCCGCCGAACCGGTGAATTTCTGCCGCAAGGCTTCGTTCTGCGTGCAGACGCCGACGGGGCAGGTGTTGGACTGGCACTGGCGCACCATGATGCAGCCCATGGCGATCAGCGCGGCAGTGCCGATGCCGTATTCCTCGGCCCCGAGCATGGCGGCCATGACGATGTCGCGCCCGGTGCGCAGTCCGCCATCGGTGCGAAGCGTCACGCGGTCGCGCAGGTTGTTCATGGCCAGAACCTGATGCGCCTCGGTCAGGCCCATCTCCCACGGCAGGCCCGCATATTTGATGCTGGTGGCAGGGGAGGCCCCGGTGCCACCGTTATGACCGGAAATCAGGATCACGTCGGCCTTGGCCTTGGCCACGCCTGCCGCAATGGTGCCGACGCCGGACTGGCTGACAAGTTTCACCGTCACCTTGGCGCGGGGGTTGATCTGTTTCAGATCATAGATCAGCTGCGCCAGATCCTCGATGGAATAGATGTCATGATGCGGCGGCGGGCTGATCAGCGTCACGCCGGGCGTCGAATGGCGCAGGCGGGCGATCAGGGCGGTGACCTTCATGCCGGGCAATTGGCCGCCCTCGCCGGGCTTCGCCCCCTGCGCGACCTTGATTTCCAGCTCTTCACAGGCGTTCAGATACTCCGCCGTCACACCAAAGCGCCCCGATGCCACTTGCTTGATCTTGGCCGATGGATTGTCGCCGTTCGGTTCGGGGTGGAAATGCGCCGGGTCCTCGCCGCCTTCGCCACTATCGGACTTCGCCCCGATCCGATTCATCGCCACGTTAAGCGTCTTGTGCGCCTCGGGGCTCAGCGCCCCTAGCGACATCCCCGGCGTCACGAAGCGCTTCCTGATCGAGGTGATGCTTTCCACCTCTTCAATCGGCACCGGTTTGCCCAGCGTCTTGATGTCCAGCAGGTCGCGCAGATGGATCGGCGGATTGGCCCGCATCGCGGCGGAGTATTGCTTCCAGAGGTCGTAGCTGGCTCGGTCGCAGGCCGATTGCAGCATGTGCATGGTCTGCGCTTCCCAAGCGTGCTTTTCGCCCGACCGCCGCGCCTTGTAGAACCCGCCGATTGGCAGCACATCGGCACCACCGAGCCAGCCCTTGGCGTGGACCTCTTCCAGTTTTTGCTCGATGCCGGTCAGGCCGATGCCCGAGATGCGGCTTTGCATGCCTGGGAAGTATTCGGCGACCATGGCGCGGGACAGGCCTACGGCCTCGAAGTTCAGGCCACCGCGATAGGACGAGACGACCGAGATGCCCATCTTGGACATGATCTTGAGAAGTCCGGCGTCGATGGCATCGCGATAGCGGCGCATCGCGTCGGTCAGGGTGCCGTCCAGCAGTCCACGGTTCAGGCGGTCCGCAACGGAATCTTGTGCAAGATACGCATTGACCGTGGTCGCCCCGGAGCCGATCAACACGGCAAAGTAATGCGAGTCGATGCATTCGGCGGACCGCACGTTGATCGAGCAGAAAGTGCGCAGACCCTTGCGGGTCAACCACGAATGCACGGCGGACGTGGCCAGGATCATCGGCATGCCGACCTTGGCCGTGCTTTGAAGTTCATCCGTCAGGACCAGTTGTCCGGCACCGGAACGTACCGCGTCCTCGGCCTCGGCGCGGATGCGTTCGAGGCCCTTGCGCAGGTCGTCGAGTTCCGGACTGACCGGGAAAGTGCAGTCGATAAACGCCACCTGATCGCCAAAGCGTTTGACCAGCACGTCATATTCGGCGTTGCCGATAAAGGGGCTTTCCAGCACCAGAATCTCGGTCTGGCTGGAGTTTTCGTCCAGCACGTTGCGCAGATTGCCGAACCGGGTTTTCAGGCTCATCACCCGGCCTTCGCGAAGGCTGTCGATCGGCGGGTTGGTGACCTGACTGAAGTTCTGGCGAAAGAAGTGCGACAGGGGCCGGTACTGTGCGGACAAGACCGCAGGCGGGGTGTCGTCGCCCATCGAGGCCACAAGCTCTTTGCCATCCTCGGCCATCGGCGCAAGGATCTGTTCGAGTTCCTCCATCGTATAGCCCGCAGCAATCTGGCGGCGGCGGAGATCCGCGCCACTGAATTGCGCCACCTCGGGCACGTCGCGCAAAAGGGCGTTCAGATCGACGATGCGGCCCACCCAGTCACCATAAGGCTGGGCCTGGCTGAGTTTGTCCTTCAGCTCCATGTCATGGTACAGCTTGCCCTCGGCCATATCGACGGCAATCATCTGGCCGGGCCCAAGTGCGCCCTTTTCACGCACGGTGCCCTCATCCACCGGGACCATCCCGGCCTCGGATCCGGCGATCAAGAGGCCGTCGCCCGTCACGACATAGCGCATGGGCCTAAGGCCGTTGCGGTCAAGCCCGCCGCAGACCCAGCGACCATCGGTCATCGCAAGGGCGGCGGGGCCATCCCAGGGCTCGATCACCGAGTTGCAATAGGAATACATGTCGGCCCAGGCGCGTGGCATGTTGGTCGTGGCCTTGGACCACGCCTCAGGCACCAGCATCGTCTTGGCCATGGGGGCGTTTCGGCCTGAACGGACAAGCACCTCGAACACCGCGTCGAGCGCGCCTGAGTCCGACGTCCCAGCCGGGATGATCGGCTTGATGTCCTCTGCCGCCTCACCAAAGTTGTTGGAGGCCATGCGAATCTCATGGCTTTTCATCCAGTTGATGTTGCCTTTGAGGGTGTTGATCTCGCCGTTATGGGCCAGCATCCGGAAGGGCTGCGCCAGCCACCATTGCGGAAAGGTGTTGGTCGAATAGCGCTGGTGATAGATCGCGAACGCGGACTCAAACCGGTCGTCCATAAGGTCGGGGTAGAAAGTGGCGACCTGTTCGGCCAGCATCATGCCTTTGTAGATGATCGACCGACAGGACAGCGAGCAGATATACATCCCCTGGATCGCGGCGGCGATGGCGGCTTTTTCGATCCGGCGGCGGATGATGTACAATTCCCGTTCAAAGGCTTCGCCATCGATGGGCTTGTCACAGCGGATCAGGATCTGCTCGATCTCGGGGCGGGTGGCGTTGGCCTTGTCGCCAAGTACGGTCGTGTCTACCGGCACATGCCGCCAGCCGTAGATATAGTGGCCCATGCGCAGGACTTCGGACTCAACGATGGTCCGGCAGCGTTCCTGTGCCCCGAAATCGGTGCGTGGCAGAAAGACCTGACCGACCGCGATCAGCTTTTTCATATCCGGCTCGTGGCCCGTGCGGCGGACCTGATCATAAAAGAACTTGGCCGAGATCTGCACATGGATGCCCGCACCGTCGCCGGTTTTGCCGTCGGCGTCGACAGCACCGCGATGCCAGACGGCTTTCAGCGCAGAGATACTGTTTTCAACGACCTTGCGCGAGGGCTTGCCGGAGATGGCCACGACCAGACCCACACCGCATGAAGAATGCTCATCCTCGGTCTTGTAAAGGCTGTTGGCGTCCATCCAGGCGCGCTTGGCCTCTTCGGCGGCAACCCATTCGGCATCAAAAGTCATGTCGTGCCCCTTCGCTGATCTTGTCCATTGCGCGGCCATAAGCCTCGGATGGGGAAATGGTCATGTATTCTGCGGTGCCCGCATCAAGCGTCTTGCGCCACATCGCATAGGCTTCGTCAAAGGCCGTTGCATTTTTCGGAAAGCCTTCCAACGGCTCGGGTGCGGAACCAAGCAGGGCTGTCAGTTGAAACGCAAGATGCGGCAAGGTGCGCAACCCCGCGCCGTCGCCCTTGAGCGTGACACTGGCCACCGCACCTGCGCCGTCGATATGGTCGATGCGTCCCACCCAGATGCGCACGGGGTCAAAGCCCAGAGCGCCGGCACACAGATAGTGGCCGCCAACCTCAATCGCTGACATGAACCAGTCCTTTTGGTGCCGTGGACCGAAGCAGCCCTGCGACCACCTCGTCACATTCAAAGATCGGCTGGGTCGCGGCAAAACCCGGTTCTCCGGGAAAGATGAACTGCATCGGGCTGCCGTCCAAGGGCAAGAACTGGCCGTCGCCGCCGTTCCACTGTGACGGACCCGAGAAGAACATCCGCCAATCGGGATGAATGTACTCACGGCCGTTGGACTGGCGCATCAGGTTGCCGTCAAGGTCGGTTTCGGTGAAATCGAACTCGGTTTCTTGCAACGTGACGCCGTCAATGGTGACGTTGCGCCCGGTCAGCCGGTCAAAGCCGGTTACACGCGTGCGTTCGCCATTGTCCTTGGACAGCCCGAATTCAAAGGTGTCGAGCCCGCTGGCCAAAAGGTTGGTGAAGGATGACGCATCTGGCGCACCCGTATCCAGCGTCTGGCGGGTGTCTGGAAAGAACTCAAGGCTTTCGACCCATTCCGCCTCGGAATTGATCCGGCTTTGGAAAAAGATGCCTTCCTGGTCGAAATCGGCGCGCCACTGGTCACCGGGGGCGTTGGCCGAGCAACGGAAATGGTTCGACACCCGGCAACCGCGCGATTGCACGGTCATGAAAAGCTCGCAGCTTTCGGGTGCGGTAAAGGTGCCGGCTGAAACCGGCATTGCCGTCAGCAGGGTCACAAAGGCAAGCGCACCATATCGTAGCATCTTGTATCTCCAGTTGGGGTTCGGCCCATTTGCCCGCGGGCGCCCGCACCCTATCATCAAATTCCTTGCGGAACGCCGAAGTTCACTCCGCCGCCACGGTCAGCGGCTGCGCCAGATAGGACAATATTGCGTCTGCCGCCTCGCGACCGTCACGGATCGCCCAGACCACGAGGCTGGCGCCGCGCACGATGTCGCCTGCGGCATAGACGCCGGGAAGGCTGGTCTCATGGGTGCGGAAATCGGCCTTGATGGTGCCCCAGCGGGTCACCGCCAGTTCCGGCACGCCCCAGAGCGTCGGCAGGGCCTCCGGCTCGAACCCCAGCGCCTGAATGACCAGATCTGCGGGTTCGACATAGTCGGCGCCTTCGATGACCTCGGGGCTTTGGCGGCCTGTGGCATCGGGCAGTCCAAGGCGCATCTGCTGGACGATGACGCCGGTCACATCGGGGGTGCCTGCAAAGCCCTTGGGCGCGGAAAGCCAGACAAACTCGATGCCTTCCTCTTCGGCATTCTGCACTTCGCGCTGCGACCCTGGCATGTTGGCGCGGTCCCGGCGGTAGAGGCATTTGACGGACGTCGCCCCTTGCCGGATGGCGGTACGCACGCAGTCCATCGCGGTATCGCCGCCGCCGATCACGACAACCCGCTTGCCGACCGCGTTAAGGGCACCGGAGTCGAATGCCTCGACATCGTCGCCAAAGCTCTTGCGGTTGCTGGCGGTGAGGAAATCCAAGGCGGCGACAACGCCGTTCGCACCCACGCCGGGGGCAGCGATGTCGCGCGATTTGTAGACGCCTGTGGCGATCAGCACGGCGTCATGCTGACCACGGATCGCATCGAAGGTCAGGTCCACGCCTACGGCACAGTTCAGCACGAATTGCACGCCGCCGAGTTGCAACTGCTCGATCCGCTGCATCACCACCGGTTTTTCCAGCTTGAAGCCGGGGATGCCGTAGGTCAGCAAGCCGCCCGCGCGGTCATAGCGGTCATAAACGGTCACCTGGATGCCTTGGCGCCGCAGCACATCCGCCGCGGCAAGACCACCAGGTCCAGCGCCAATGATGCCAACGCTTTCGAGGCGTTCACTGTGCGGGCGGATCGGCTTGACCCAGCCATTTTCCCACGCCTTGTCGGTCAGGTATTTCTCCACCGAGCCGATGGTGACGGTGCCATGGCCAGATTGTTCGATGACGCAGTTGCCTTCGCACAAACGATCCTGCGGGCAGATGCGGCCACAGATTTCGGGAAAGGTGTTGGTGGCTTGTGACAGCTCATACGCCTCTTGCAAGCGGCCCTCGGCGGTCAGGCGCAGCCAGTCAGGGATGTTGTTGTGCAACGGGCAATGGGTCTGGCAATAAGGTACGCCGCATTGGCTGCAGCGGCCCGCCTGATCGGCGGCCTTGTCGGCAGCATAGTCGCGATAGATCTCGTCGAAATCGTGCGCGCGCGTGGATGCGGGGCGCTTTTCGGGCGTTTCCTTGCCCAAGCTCACGAATTTCAGCATCTTTTGCGTGGCCATGACAAAGCCCCCGGACAGCGTTTTCAGGACCGTCTTGTTAGCGCCGTTCGTCTGGAAATAAAAGTCATCTATGCTGACCTATATTACGGATTATCGACTGAAATGGCAGCTTGTCTGTCCTTTTCTTGCCAATATAGGTCAGCTTAAGTTCCATATATGATCAGAAACCCGCCCAAAGCAGTACAAGTGCGGTGCTTCCGACAATGATTCGCCACCAGCCAAAGAGCGCAAAGCCATGTTGGCTGACATAGGCGAGCACCCATTTGACAACCAAGGCTGCGGTAACAAAGGCCACCCCAAAGCCGATCGCGATCTCGGTCACAGCGCCAAAGTCCAGCACGGCGCGATTGGCATAAAGATCATAGGCAAACGCCCCGGCCATGGTCGGCATTGACAAAAAGAACGAAAATTCGGCTGAAGCGCGTTTGTCTACACCCAACATCAGCGCGCCAACAATTGTTGCGCCGGATCGGCTGACGCCCGGCACAAGTGCCAGACATTGCGCCAGACCGATGATAAGCGCCTTGCCGAGCGGTAGCGCCATGGCGTCGTCATGCACCGGGGGCGGCGCAATCCGGTCCACAAACAGCAAGATGACCCCGCCCACCACCAGCATGGACGCGATCAGCATCGGGGTCTCGAACAGCACCGTCTTGATGAAATCATGCGCCAGCACCCCCAGGATCGCCGCCGGAAAGAACGCAATCAACACAGAGGCCAGTGCGCGGCGCGATCCATCGGTGTTCAACGTGGAAAACACCTGCCAAAGGCGGGCCGCATAAAGCGACAGGATTGCCAGCACAGCACCAAGCTGGATGACCACCTCAAACGTCTTGCCCTTGGAGTCAAAGCCAAGGAAGTGGCTGGCGAGCAGAAGATGCCCCGTGGACGACACCGGAATGAACTCGGTCAGGCCTTCGAGAAGGCCAAGAAACCCAGCTGTAATAGTGCTCACGGGTCAGACCTTGTTGAGATTCTTGGCCGAATCCTTGATCGCCGCATACTGCCCGGATGGACGATAGCGCCAGAGGTATTCTGGCAGGACGCTGTCCATCGTTGTGGGGGTCAGGCCAAGCTCGGCAAACCCTTTGGCACCGGGCGAGACGATGTTGTCGCGCGCGAGGTTCTTGACCTGGTCGCGGGTGATCAGGCCGTTTTCGAACAGACCCAAAGTGACCGCCTGGAGCATGTCGAAGCCAAAGCCCATGATCCGGGCGACAAAGAACGGGACGTTCAAAACCAGCTTGCGACGTTGTATGACGCCAAGCATCTTGGTCATCAGCGACCGGAACGTGGTGATCTCTGGCCCGCCAAGTTCATAGATGCCGGGAGCTGCGCGACCGGTGGCACCCAAGACAGCAGCCTGCGCCACATCATCGACATAGACCGGCTGAAACCGCGTCGCAGCGCCGACAACCGGCAGGATCGGCCCAAGCCGGGACATCGCGGCGAAACGGTTGAAAAACCCGTCCTCGGCACCAAAGACAATCGAGGGGCGCAAGATCACTGCGCCGGGAAAGGCCGCAAGCACCGCTGCCTCACCCTCGCCCTTGGTCCGCGCATAGACGCTGTTGGATGCGGGGTCAGCGCCGATCGCCGAGATCTGCACCAGTCGTGTCACCCCGACCTCTGCTGCGATGCGGGCAATGCGCCCGGCACCTTCGGCTTGCACGGTGTCAAAATTGTTCTTGCCGGACCGGTTCAGGATACCGACGCAATTTACCACTGCAGCGGCACCGAGCATCACGGAGCGCACGCTGGCATCATCACGGATGTTGCACAGCATCGGTTCGACCTGCCCGACCGCGCCGTAGGTTCTGACAAACAGTGCCTCGTTCGGGCGACGCACGGCCACGCGGACGCGCCAGCCCTCTTTGGCCATGCGCCGGACAATGTAGCGCCCGACAAAGCCGGAACCGCCATAAATCGTCACCAATCTATCCATTGCTGGCCTCCTCTTGGGTACCACCTCAAGCACGCCGCCTGCATAGCCTTGGACCCCCGCTGCAGCAAGACCCATCGCCCGTCGGTGTATTTTGTCGCGGCCCGGTTGACTCCGCACAGGGCCGCCGTTACATCGCATTTCGCTGCCCAGATGGCGGAATTGGTAGACGCACTGGTTTCAGGTACCAGCGCTGCAAGGCGTGGAGGTTCGAGTCCTCTTCTGGGCACCAAATTCACCGCAAAATACCCGCAGTCGCCATCGGCTGCGGGTTTTTTGTTGTCTTTCGCCAGCCCTTATCCTTTGCGGACCTGACTTGGTGTGGCCCCAAGCCGCGCCCTGAAGGCGCGAGTCATGTGCTGCTGGTCGGAAAATCCGGTTTCTATTGCCACATGGGCGATGGGAATGTCTGTCGCGGCCAAGAGGTGCCGGGCCTGGCGCAGGCGGCGGTCGATGACATAAGAATAGGGTGTCGATCCGGTGTGCTGATGAAACCGCGCCGTCAACTGCGTCAGGCTCAGACCGGAGGCCAAGCTGATCTCAGCCAGCGAGATATCATCGGCAAACCTGGTTTCGATAAAGTCCATCGCCCGCTTGACGCGCGCATCCACGCCGCCTTCCACCTCCAGCTGCGGCAGCGGGACCGACCAGTGGAAAGTCGCGAGCTCCAACACCAAAAGCCGCATCGCGGTATCCGCGAAAAGACGCCCGCGCCGTTTTTCAGGGTCAATCTCATGCGCAAGAAGATGCATGATGCCGGACAGGACCGGCTGCGGGGCGTGCACCCGAGGCAACAAGTGCCCGTCGGCAAACTTGTCCTGCGCGAATTCCGGCATATGGGTTTCGAACAGAGTTGACTCAATTTCGACCATGATCGTGTTTTGTTTGTCGCCTTTAGTCGTCCAGGCAAATCGCACGTCCAGCCCCGCCGGGATCAGGCACACATCATCGGATTGTGTTGGAGAATTATCGGAAAGATCGCCCATGCGCGTCAGATGCCGTTCGGTGCCGGATAGATCGAGGACAATGGCATTGCGACGGGTCGAGGAGAAAGTGACATCGCTCGACTTTTCCGTCAGAAGTCCAACGCGAAACGTCGGCTGTTCATATTTCGAATACTGGATGTCTTGATCGCTATCGTGATAATCTTGAATAGTCTCGTAAGACTTTCGCATGCGACGTCCCCACTGCTTGCCAGCGGGTTTTAGTCTCCGACGCAAAGTCACTCAACCAGACCTACGGAGATGTTATATTTATATCGGAGCTTGTTCACTTTATTGACATCTCCTGATTTCCACTAAATCTCGGAACCGTGAGAAGACTTTACTGGTGTTGCAGCAATTCTGCTCCACTTGGCACAAGTTCGCAGAACTTGCGCACCTCACTGAAACAAAGCACGAGACAGACAGGGTTGACATGTTTCAATCGGGACTTGCGCCAGTGCAGCAGCCGCGCTTGTCTGCGGCGCTTTGTTTCAGACCGCAGATGACGCCGGCGCGGCCCGTTTGTGTGGACGCGCCCCAACCTTGCAAGGTTGGGACGCGAATGGTAGGCGGCCTGTAGACCAACCCACCGGTTTGGTTACTTGCGCAGCGCGGCCTCGATCGCAGCCTTCATGTCCGCATCGTTGTTCGAGCCGGTCATGGCGCCGCTGATTTCAGCCAGCTGGTTGAGGGTCAGCGTCATCACGTCCGCCTCAATGCCATATTTCAGGAAAGCGTCTTTGGCAGAAGTTTCAAGCATGGTGAGCCCCTCGGACATCTGCATCATCATGTCTTTATCTTGCGCAACTGCCATGGTCGTCGACAGAGCAAGAAGCGTAGCTAAAATTGTCAGGCGCATCAGGAATCCTTTCCAGGTTTTTCGTTTAGTCGTTCAGCATCTGCGACGTCGGGATCAAAAACTCTTGCGCGATAACACGCCTTTGTTTTAACGAATTAATGAATTTTAATTCATGAATCCGAAAAGAGCGCGCATATGCGCCCGTCGACCCTCAACCACCGCGTTGCTCAATAACTCTGTCAGAAGGATACCAGCCATTATTGTCAAATCCACCCGCTCGTTTGTCGAATCTTTCGCTCTCGCGACCTGTTGAGCGGCATGTCACGACCCTTGCAACATCGTTCCGGGCGGCTGGTGCGTTATTGGGTCCGGATGGCCCCAAAGGGCGAAAGGATGATCCGCGTTGCATCCTGGGTGCGCAGCAAGATGCCCGTAATCGGATTGTCGGTGCGCCTGCGGTCGGATTCAAGCCAGCCTGCCGCGTTCGACAGCTGCTGGATGATCGCCAGAAGGTCGGGTGATGTCGCCAAAGCAAAGTGGTTGCTGCCGTCCTTGAAGGCCGCGACATCAAGATAAACGACAGGCAGATCGTCGATCTGCTTGGTGCTGCTCAGATTGCCCAGACGCTCGCGCATGCCGGTGATACGCGCAGACAGCTGCAACGCCCGGTCCTGCGGAGATCCGAAGATCACGAAGGGCTGCGGCGGCTTTGGAATGGCGGCCATTTGCGAGCGGAACACATCAACGTCGATATCGGGTGAAATCAGGATGACCATCGAAATCTTGGCCAGCGTGCGGGACTTGCCCTGCAGCGCCATCTGGCGAAGGGACTCCATCGCGATCAGGGACCCCATGGAATGGGCGATCAGCACGATGTCCGAGGCCCCTGCCGCATCGACATCCGCGAGCAACGTCTCAAGCGCGTCCCGCGAAAAAAGCGTGGAATCGCGGTCGTGCAGATAGCCAAGCGGGTTTGCCAAAGATGGCCAGGAAAAATGGACCAGCGTCGAGGCTACATTCAGATCATAGGTCATCTGCGCGGCGCGATAGAGACCTTCGGCATAATTGTTGTTGAAGCCATGAACAAAAACGACGGCCTGCTCGCTTTTGCCGCTGCGGCGCAAAGCGCGACCAAGCTCTGCCTTGAAGGCGGCGCTGTCGGGATAAGTCTTTTCATCCACGGTCAGAAAGTCTTTCTGCGGGTCGATCTTGTCCCCGTCAGGATAGGCGATGGAGCCCGACTCGCGGTCAGGAGGGATTGAGATGTTGTAGTGGGCAAAGCTCATCTGGGCCGCGCGGTCCGACCCGAAACGCTCTGTCGGATCGGTCGCGCCCCGGCTGGTGGCAAGAAACACCTCGCGCACCGTGCCAACCGACGCGGCTTCGGGTGCGATCGTGATTTCCCCACGCGGGGCGCAGGACGCCACGGCGACGAGTGCCAACATCCACAGGCAACGTGATGACCGCATCCGCAACCCTTCGG